>DATHPE010000023.1:0-15560 GCA_035484215.1 Solirubrobacteraceae bacterium
AACCGACCCGGCCCAACCGACCCGGCCCAACCGACCCGGCCCAACCGACCCGGCCCAACCCGACCAGGCCGCGGTGACAACGCACGCGCCGCCCCGCCAAGCGAAGCCGTCCGACCAGGCGGTCGCCGCGAAGTCGCGGCCGGCAAAGGCTGACGGCGTTAGCGTCGCGCTTATTTAAGCTCGACCGTAGCCCCGGCCTCCTCCAATTCCTGCTTGAGCTTGTCGGCCTCCTCGCGGTCGATGCCCTCCTTGACGGGCTTGGGGGCCTCGTCGACGAGCGCCTTGGCCTCTTTGAGGCCAAGGCCGGTGGCGGCGCGCACGACCTTGATGACCTGGATCTTCTTGTCGCCGGCTCCGGAGAGGATGACGTCGACGGTGCTGCTGGCTTCCTCCTCGGCGGCAGCGTCGCCGCCACCACCCGCGGGGGCGGCAGCCGGCGCCGCGACGGCGGCGGCCGACACGCCGAACTCCTCCTCGAGCGCTTTGATGCGCTCGGCGAGCTCTAGCACGGAGATGCCCTTCAGCTCCTCGATCCAATCCTGTGTACTGGTTGCCATGTGAGTCAGTCCTCCTTGGTGGGATTCGTCTCGGCGTCCTCGGGCTGATCCTCAGCCGAGACGTCCGCCTGGTTGTCGTCTGCTTGCGCCGGCTCTTGCTGCGCCGGCTCAGTCTGGTTCTCCGCTGGCGCCTCTACGGCCGTCTCCTTGGCCTTGGCCACCTCGTCGGGAATGGCCTCCTCGGCCGCGGGCGCGGCCTCGGCCACGGCCACGGGCGCGTCGCCGGCGGGGAGCTCGCCGGACTCCTTCTTGGCGTGCACCTGGCCGAGCGCGACGGCGACGCCGCTGATGAGCGCGTTGAGGGTGCGCACGAGGCCGCCGATGGGCGAGGCGACGACGCCGACGAGCTGGCCGTAGAGGACTTCGCGCGAGGGCAGGCGCGAGAGCGAGCGGATCTGATCGACGTCGAGCGGCGCGCCTTCCATGAGCCCACCCTTGAACGGCAGCAATTGGGTCGCCCGCCCATAGTCGGCGACGGTCTTGGCGGCGGTGGCGACGTCGCCGCGCACGAACGTGAGCGCGGTGGGCCCGGACAGGAAGTCCTTGAGCGTCTCGGCGCCGACCTGGTCGGCGGCGCGCTCGGTGAGCGAGTTCTTGACGACCTTGAAGGTGGCGTCGGACTGGCGCAGCTTGGCGCGCAGCTCGGCGACCTGCGCGACGGTGATGCCGCGGTAGTCGACGGCGAAGATGGCGTCGGACTCGTCTATGTGGGTGGCGATCTCGGCGATCGCCACGGCCTTCTGGTCTCGGTTCATTGGGGCTCCTGTCCCGGTCTTCTGCCGCGGCTCCGATGTGCGATCGGCGGGCGGCTGCCGGGGGTCTCTGGTGGCCTGCGGTGGGAGGACGCTAGGCGGCGATGCTCGCCGCGGGCGCCTCCTCGATTATTTCACGTGTCTTGGAAGGGTCGACCTTGACGCCGGGGCCCATGGTGGACGCGAGCGTGATCGAGCGCAGGTAGCGGCCTTTGGCGGCGGACGGCTTGGCGCGGATGAGCTCTTCGACGACGGCGGCGTAGTTCTCGAGCAGCTTGCGCTCGTCGAAGCTGACCTTGCCGATGACGAGGTGGACGATGGCGCTGCGGTCGGTGCGGTACTCGACCTTGCCGGACTTGGACTCTTCGACGGCTTTGCCGACGTCCATGGTGACGGTGCCGACTTTGGGGTTGGGCATCTTGCCGGAGGGCCCGAGTATGCGCCCGAGCTGGCCGACGACGGACATCATGTCGGGCGTGGCGATGGCGACGTCGAAGTCGTCGAAGCCCTCCTGGATGCGTTTGGCGAGATCCTGGGCGCCGACGACGTCGGCGCCGGCCTGTTCGGCCTCCTTGGCCTTGTCGCCCTGCGCGAACACGGCGACCTTGACGTCCTTGCCGAGGCCGTTGGGCAGGGCGATGGTGCCGCGCAGCTGCTCGTCGGCGTGGCGCACGTTGAGGCCGGTGCGCACGTGCACCTCGACGGTCTCGTCGAACTTGGCGCCGCCGAGGCCGCGCACCAGGGCGATCGCTTCCGCGGGCTGGTACTCGCGCTCGCGGTCGACCTTCGCGAGCAGCTCTCCGTAGCGCTTGCCGTGCGAGCTCATGACGCGACCTCCACTCCCATGGACCTTGCGGTGCCGGCGATGATCTTGGCGGCCTGGTCGACGTCGTGGGCGTTGAGGTCGTCCAGCTTGCGCTCGGCGATCTCGCGCAGCTGGCTCTGGGTGATGGTGCCGACCTTCACGCGGTTGGGCTCGCCGGAGCCCTTGTTGATCTTGAGCGCCTGGCGGATGAGCACGGCGGCGGGCGGCGTCTTGGTGACGAACGTGAACGAGCGGTCCTCGTAGACGGTGATGACGACGGGGATCACGGTGCCGGTTTCGCTCTGCGTCTGCGCGTTGAACGCCTTGCAGAACTCCATGATGTTGATCCCGTGCTGGCCCAGCGCGGGGCCGACCGGCGGAGCGGGGCTCGCCTGCCCGGCGTTCGCCTGCAGCTTGATCGTGGTTAGGACCTTCTTGGCCATATCGAGTCTTCTGTTCCTAGTTGGTTCTTGAGCTTATTGGGAGTTGCGCGGCTGAGCGGTTCGAGGACCAAGCGAGACAAGGACGCAGTGAGCGACGTGTGCTTTGCACACGAGCGATCGAGGACGCCGTCTCGCGCCGGTCATCGGGCCGCTCAGAGCTTCTTCACCTGATCGAATTGGACCTCTACGGGGGTCTCGCGCCCGAAGATTGATACCAGCACCTTGAGCCGGGCGGCGTCCTCGTTGATCTCGGAGATCTCGCCGGAGAAGTCGGACAGCGGGCCGGAGACGACCTTGACGGACTCGCCGATGGTGAACTGGGCGCGCGTGCGCGTGGCGGTGGCGACCTCCTTGTGCAGCAGGCGGTCGACCTCGCCCTGGGTGAGCGGCACGGGCTCCTGCGAGGCGCCGACGAAGCCGGTGACGCCGGGGGTGCCCTTGACGACCCCCCAGGAGTCCTCGTTGAGCTCCATGTTGACGAGCACGTAGCCGGGCATGGTGCGCTTCTCGACGGTGACCTTCTGGTTGTCCTTCATCTCGGACACGGCTTCGGTGGGCACGACGACGGAGCGCACGGCGCGCTGCTGTCCGAGCGAGACGACGCGGTGCTCGAGGTTGTGCTTGACCTTGTTCTCGTGCCCGGAGTATGTGTTGACGACGTACCAGCGAAACATTCAGCTCAGCGTTTCCTTACAGGACGAATTCGACGATTTCCTTGGCGACTGTGTCAGCCAGGAGGAGATAGACACCGGCGATGACGACGAAGCCGATGACGACGGCGGTCGCCTGCGTGACCTGACGCCGGTCGGGCCACTGTACGCGCTGGAGCTCGGCCCAGCTGGCACGTAGGAAGCCGATCGCGCGGTTGCCGCCGCGCAGGGGAGCGCCGGACGGGCGCGCGACCTCGCCGCCGCCATCGGCACCGCCGCCACCTGCGCCACCGCCGCCACCGCCGGCTCCGCCGGTCCCGCCTGGACCGGCAGGCTCCTGCAGCGCGTCGTCGCTGTCGACGCCGAAGGCGCTTTCGTCGAGCTCCACGGGAGCGGGCACGCCGCCGGCGCCGCGTATGAGCGCGGCGTCGAACTCGTCGACCTCGGCGCCCGCGTGGTCGAGCGCGCCGGGCAGGTCGGCGCGCTCGATGGCGCCGGGAGCCAGTCCGCCCTCCTCCGGGGAGGACGCGGCGCCAGCGCCGGGGGGGCGGCGAACAGCCGCGCCACCGCCGCGTTCGCGGCGCTGCTTTGCACGTTTGCGGTCACGGGCCACGGCAGCGCTCCCGCGCTAACGGGTCTCCCTGTGGCTGGTGTGCTTACGACACCAGCGGCAGTACTTGCGCAGGGAGATGCGATCGGGGTTGTTGCGCTTGCTCTTGTTTGTCTGGTAGTTGCGATGCTTGCACTCCTCGCAGGCGAGGGTGACAGCAATTCGGACATCTCCGCGGGCCATGGTCGAAAATCCCTGCGTCGTTGTTTGCAGCGGCTCCGGGCGAAGAAAAACCCCGCCCAGGCGCGAGGTGCAAGCAGTCTAGCGCGCTTGCGCCGCCACGACCAGTGCGCATCCACGCGACCCTTGACGGCGGCGGCGCAAACCGCGAAGCTCGCGGCGTCGCTCCGGCCCGCGGCGAGCGAGCCATCCTCCCCACAAAAAAGAAGGAGACACACGATGCCCCTGCCCGAGCCGATCCCGGTGAGCGCCCACGACGAGTCGTTCGCGGGCGTGACGTACCACATCCGCGGCGAACTGGTGCCGGAGCTGCAGATCGACATAGCGGGGCAGGCGGTGATGTTCGAGCACCACGTGCTGCTGTGGAAGGAGACGCAGCTGAACGTGGAGCTGAAGAAGCTGCCTGGCGCGATCAAGCGCAAGATCGCGGGCCTGGAGTTCTTCGTGACGCGCACGTCTGGCTCCGGTCGCGTGGCGTTCTCGCGCGACTCGCCCGGCCAGTGCGTGCCGATGCATCTGAGCCAGGGCGAAGGGCTGGACGTGCGCGAGCATCAGTTCATCGCGGCGACGGACAACCTCGACTACAGCTTCGAGCGCATCCAGGGCGTGCAGAACATGCTGCTGGGCGGCTCGGGCATCTTCATGGACAAGTTCCGCGCGACGAACGGCGACGCGCTGGTGTGGCTGCACGGGCACGGCAACGTGTTTCTGGTCACCCTCGGCGACGGCGAGCAGCTGGACGTGGAGGCGGGCGCGTGGCTGTACAAGGACCCGACGGTCAAGCTGGAGGCGGTCACCATGGGCCTGAAGACGGGCATCATGGGCGGCGGCGGCAAGCTCACGTGGAACCGCTTCACCGGCCCCGGGCGCTTGGCCATCCAGACGATGTTCATCGCGCCGATGGAGGGCGAACAGGCCAGCGGCAACGCCCAGGCGGCGACCGCCGGCGGCCTCGCGGGCGCGCTGATCGGGGGACTGACGCGCGGCTGACGCACGCGCGAGGATTTCTATGGGGCCCCTACCGGGGCCCGCTCGGGCCGGCGTGCCGCGCGTGACACATCTGGTGATGCCCGGTGGCGCGTGCGTGCGCTGGCGCCGGCTACTCGTGCGCGTGCGTGTCGCGCGCTACTCGTACAAAGTGAGCGTGGCGAGGACCACGTAAAGCGCGACCAGCGCCCAGCCCTCGAATTCGGCGGCCTCGCCGTCGCCGGTCACCTGCCACAAGGCCAGCGCGGTCAGCGCGAGCGCGCCGATGTACACCGGCGCGAGCGCGAACGTGAGCGTCGTCGACAGCGCGAACGACACCAGCACGAGCAGCGGGAACAGGAACGCCGCGATCTGCGCGACGGAGTTTTTGACCACCGAGATGGCGAGGTCCGAGCGGCCCTTCCACGCGAGCACCAGGCCGGCGGTGTTCTCCACGGCGTTGCCCGCGATCGCCACGATCACAAGGCCCGCGAACGCCTGCGAGATGTGCAGGATCACGATCGCCGGCTCCAGGCCGTTGACGAACCAGTCCGACACGAACGCCGACGCGGTGCCGGCGACGATCAGCAGCGCCAGCGTCAGTCCCAGCGACAGCCGCGGTCCGCGCCGCTCCAGCTCGGCGGCCGGCTGGGCATCGGCGCGCGCCAGGGCATCTGCGGCCGGCTGGGCATCGGCGGATGCATCCTCGGCCGGGTCCACGGCGATGGCCCCGGGAAGTCGGTCGGCGCGCAGGTAGGGCACGACCCACGTCGTGTACACGACCAGCAGGCAGATCGCTCCCACGATCGAGATCGCATCCACGTGGTGGCTGGCGGGGTCGTGCGAGGCGAACGACAGGCCGAGAAGCACGATGATGAACACCGTCACCTGCAGCAGCGTGGCGGTGTCCCTGGGCAGGCGCTTGGAGAAGCGCATCAACCCGTCGGGCGCGCGGCGAGCGCCGACGATGATCACCAGGCCGAGCACCAGCAGCGCATTGGCCAGCACCGAGCCGATGATCGCCGTCTGCGCGACCACCAGCTCGCCCTTCTGCAACGCGAAGATCACCACGAACAGCTCCGGCAGGTTGCCGAGCGTCGACTGCATCATCCCCGTGATGCCCGGCCCGAAGCGCTCGCCCAGCTGCTCCGTCGCGAACGCCACCACCCACGCAAGGCCCGCCAGCGCGACCGTCGCCACCGCGAAGCGGGGAACCGCCGCCCACTGCTGGTAGTTGGCCACGCCCGCGAGCGCTGTGAGCACGGCGATCGCCAGCAGGACTGAGCGCTCGAGGGGAGTGGTGCCGGCCATGGAGCGCTCGCGACAATATCCTTCAGCACAGATGCGCCTTGCCACCTTCCTTGCACCCGGCTCCGAGGATCCCCGCGCGGGCGAGGTGCGCGCCGAGCACGGCGTCGATCGCGTGTACGCGCACGCGCTCGAGGAGCTGACCGTGCTCGACCGCCTCGCCGACCCCGAGGCCGTGCCCGTCGAGGGGCCCTCGTGGGCGCTCGACGAGGTCACGCTGCTGGCGCCCATACCCACGCCCAGGGCGATCTTCGGAATCGGGCTGAACTACGCCGACCACGTGCGCGAGACCGGCGGCGAGACGCCCGAGCAGCCGCTGGTGTTCCTCAAGCTGCCCTCCAGCGCCGCCCCGCCCAACGCGCCCGTGCACTGCCCCGCCGTCGTCAGGCGCCTGGACTACGAGGGCGAGCTAGCCGTCGTCATGGGACCCGGGCGCTCCGTCGCCGGCTACGCCGTCGCCGACGACGTCACCGCGCGCGACCTGCAGGGGCGCGAGCCGCAGTGGACGCGCGCCAAGGGCGCCGACGGCTTCTGCCCGTTCGGCCCGTGGATCACCACCGCCGACGAGGTCCCCGACCCGCACCAGCTGGCGGTGCGCACATGGGTCAACGGCGAGCTGCGCCAGGACTCCAACACGTCCAACCTGATCTTCTCGATCCCCCAGATGATCGAGTTCATCTCCGAGACGTGCACGCTGCACGCCGGCGACGTCATCCTCACCGGCACCCCAGCCGGCGTCGGCGTCGGCCAGGACCCGCCGCGCTTCCTGCAGTCCGACGACGTCGTGCGCATCGAGATCGGCCTGCTCGGCGCGATCGAGCATTCGATCGCCTGACCAGCCCCATATCCTCACCGCGCCACCCGAGCGGGCCGGCCCAGCCGGCCCCCATCAAAACGAGCGCGCGGCGGCTCGCGCGGCGCTCAGTGGCTGTCCAGGACCTTGTCGATCAGGCCGTACTCCTGCGCCTGCTCGGCCGTGAAGAAGCGGTCGCGCTCCATGTCCGAGCGCACTTCCTCCGTCGGTTTGCCCGTGTGCAGCGCGTAGATCTCGTCGATCCGCTCGCGCACCTTCAGGATCTCGCGCGCGTGGATCTCGATGTCCGTCGACTGGCCTTCGAAGCCCGCCGACGGCTGGTGGATCAGGATCCGCGAGTTCGGCAGCGCCGCCCGCTTGCCCTTCGTGCCGCCCGCCAGCAGCAGCGAGCCCATCGACATCGCCACGCCCACGCACATCGTCGCGATGTCCGGCTTCACGAAGTTCATCGTGTCGTAGATCGCCAGGCCCGAGTAGATGCTCCCGCCCGGCGAGTTGATGTAGATCGAGATGTCCTTGTCCGGATCCTCGCTCTCCAGGTGCAGCAGCTGCGCCACCACCAGGTTCGCCACCTGATCGTCGATCGGCGTGCCCAGGAAGATGATCCGCTCGTTCAGCAGCCGCGAGTAGATGTCGAACTCGCGCTCGCCGCGCGCCGTGCGCTCGATGACCATCGGGATCAGTGGCATGGCCCCACCCTAGCGCTCGGCGCCCGCGCGCCCTTGTGACCGGAGCGTCGGGCTCCCGAGCGGTCGGGTTGTGGAAGTGCTCTTCGACGTGGTGTATAGCCATCGCGATACACCGTTCATCATCAGAGGTTGACCGACCGCATCCCCTGCGGGTCGTAGCGCTCGCCGCTGGCCGTCGGCACCGCCTCGGCGATGCGCTCGACCTCCTCGTCGCTCAGCTGCACGTCCGCGGCGACGAGGTTCTCTTCCAGATAGGACACGCGCTTGGTGCCGGGGATCGGCACGATGTGCTCGCCGCGGTGCAGCACCCACGCCAGCGCCAGCTGCCCTGGCGTGAGCCCTTTCTCTGACGCCAGCTCGCGCACGCGCTCGGCCAGCTTGCGGTTCGCCAGCAGGTTCTCGCCGGTGAAGCGCGGGCCGTAGCGGCGGAAGTCGCCCTCGTCGAGCTCCTCCGGCGAGCTGAAGCGCCCCGACAGGAAGCCGCGGCCCAGCGGCGAGTACGCCACCAGCGCGATCCCCAGCTCCTCGAGCGTCGGCAGGATCTCGTCCTCGACGTCGCGCGTCCACAGCGAGTACTCCGTCTGCACCGCCGTGATCGGGTGCACCGCGTGCGCGCGGCGGATGGTCGCGGCGCTCGCCTCCGACAGTCCCAGGTAGCGCACCTTGCCCGCGGCCACCAGCTCCGCCATCGCCCCGACGGTGTCCTCGATCGGCGTGTTCGGGTCCACCCGGTGCTGGTAGTACAGGTCGATCTGGTCCACGCCCAGCCGCTGCAGCGACGCGTCGCACGCCGAGCGCACGTACCCCGGGCTGCCGTCGACCGAGCGCCTCGGCGGTCCCCCCTCCTCGCCCGGCTCGACCCTGATGCCGAACTTCGTCGCCAGGAACACCTCGCCGCGGCGGCCTTCGATCGCGCGGCCCACCAGCCGCTCGTTGGTGTGCGGGCCGTACATGTCGGAGGTGTCCAGGAAGTTGCAGCCGAGATCTAGCGCGCGCCGGATCGTCGCCAGCGCCTCGCCTTCGTCCGCCGCGCCGTAGAAGGCCGACATGCCCATGCAGCCGAGCCCTATCGCCGAAACCTCCGGGCCGTTCGGTCCGAGCGTGCGCGTGTTCATGATTCAGCTCCTGTCAGCTTGCAGGCAATGGATAGCTCCATAATGGCAACCGTCGTGTTCCCTCTGAACCTCCCCAACCTGCTGACGGTGCTCCGGATCATGCTCGTGCCCGCGCTGGTGGTGGCGCTGCTCGGCAACACGCCCGACGGCGACGTGATCGCCGCGGTCGTGTTCGCGCTCGCCTCCCTCACCGATTTCGTGGACGGTTATCTTGCCCGTGCGCGCGCGGAGATCACCACGTTCGGCAAGCTCATGGACCCGCTCGCCGACAAGCTGCTGATCGTCGCCGCGCTGATCTCGCTCGTCTCCCTGCACCGCCTGGCCGCGTGGGTGGCGATGGTGATCATCACGCGCGAGCTCGCCGTCACCGTGCTGCGCCTCGCCGCCACGCAGGCGGGCCTCGTGATGGCCGCGAGCATGTTCGGCAAGGTCAAGACGTGCCTGCAGATCCTCGCGATCCTCGCCGTCATCGCCGTGCACGGCCAGCCCGCGTGGGTCACCGCGCTGCTGTACCTGACAGTCGTCGTCACCGTCGCCTCGGGCTTGGACTACTTCTTCGGCCTGCGCCGGCGCATGCAGCAGGTCCGGCCTCCATCCGCCGCCGACACGCCCCTCGACCGCTGACGAGCGCCCTGTCGGCCACCGACGCCCGTCGAGCGCTGACGCGCGCCTACGCG
The DNA here is from genome assembly GCA_035484215.1 of Solirubrobacteraceae bacterium. Classification (GTDB taxonomy): domain Bacteria; phylum Actinomycetota; class Thermoleophilia; order Solirubrobacterales; family Solirubrobacteraceae; genus Palsa-744. The sequence continues at coordinate 9,567 of DATHPE010000023.1, forward strand.
CCGGCGCCCGCGTTCAGCCACTCCTCGAGGCTCGTCTGGTGGGCGCTGCGCGCGCCGGAGCCGATCTCCGCGCGCAGCTCCGAAAGCAGACCGTGGCGCTCGGCGACGACGTTGTGCTGGTGGATCGTCTCGAGGTTCTCCTGGCGCGCCGACACGAAGCTCGCGCCGTCCAGGTCTGCGAACACGCGCACCACGCCAGCGATCATCTCGCGCACGCAGTCCTCCACGAAGCGCGGCCGGCGGTGAGCCTTTTCCACCACCTCAACCTCGTCCGAGCGCTTCATCAGCTCGTAGATCTCCGACGACATGCTCGACTCCGCGATCTCCAGCAGCGCGGTCGCGTCGATCTCCGCCGTGCACTCCTCCGTGCAGCCGATCTGCAGCGTCGCCAGCCCGCGCTGGTTGTGGGTGGCCACGGGGACGCTGTCGAGGACCTGATCGATCTGCTCGCCCGAGAAGCCCTGCGCGAGCAGCCGCTCGCGCGCCCGCGAAGCCACCAGCTCCTGCGCGCACGGACACGCCGTCATGCCCGTCGCCGACACGCCGACCGTGCCGCGCGTGCCGCGCTCGAACGCCACCGCGCGACCGTGCAGCGTGTAGATCTCCTGCGTCTGGATGCCCGACACCGGCGCCGGCTTGTGCTCGGGGTAGCGCGCCGCGATCGTCACCTCCGCGCGCTCGGCGCCCTGGCGCTCGCGCACCAGCTCCGCGATGTGGCGCGCGAGCGTCTCCGCCCGGAATGGGGACTCGCTCAGCACCACCTCGCCGATCGCCTCGTTGACGACCTCGTCGAAGCGAGACATGTGCGCGCCCTTCTGGTCGCGGCCGAGATCCACGAAGCAGTCCAGCCGCGCCAGATACAGCTCGTCGCGGATGCGCACCACCTTCTCCACGCCCGTCACGCCCACGCGCGAGAGTCCCACCGCGACGCCCGGCGAGCGCGACTGCACGTCGTCGCCCGAGCCTCTGGTTGGAGACAGCGTGGAGATCGGCCGTGTGCTCGCCACCACGGGCAAGCCTAGCGCGAGCCGCGTCACCCGCCGGCGTGCACCGGGGCAGGTAATCGGGGCGAGCAGCGGGGAACCGCGCCGCTCGGGCGGCGATTCTGGTATCAATCGCTGGAACGCAACGCACAGGAGGCTAAGCGTAGGGCCGCTGGGGAGAGGTCGTAGCGGGCGACCGTTGCGATGGGGAGCCGGATTGGTCGTTGGGAGGCCAGTTGAGTCACAAGCTTGAGGGGCTGTTGACTGCCACGGACACAGCCGTGGTCGAGTTGGAGGACTTGCAGGGGCTCATCGCCGAGTCCCAGGAGAGAGGTTTCGTGGGCGCGGATGCGCTCGCCGCCGCGCTGGAGGAGGCGGAGCTATCCGGCCAGCAGACGCATGACCTGCTGAGCTACCTCGACGAGCACGGGATCGAGGTGCTCGTCGCCGGCGAGCGCGGACCCGAGCTGCATCTGCACGGGCCCAGCGCGGACGCCGGGGACGATCCCCTGGCCGAGCGCACGCCGGAGAACGCGCTCGCGAGCGCCGGCGTGGACGTCGCCGAGCATGAGCACGGGGGCGAGCACGTGCGCGAGCTGCACGCGCGCCTGGAGGAGCTCAGGCGACCGGACGTCGACCTGACCGTAGAGCCCAGCCTCGACTCGCTGCGGCTGTACCTTCGTTCGATCGGGCGCGTGCCGCTGCTGAGCGCCGAGGAGGAGGTCGCGCTGGCCAAGCGCATCGAGCGCGGCGACTGCGCCGCCAAGCAGCATATGGTCGAGGCCAACCTGCGTCTGGTGGTATCCATCGCCAAGGGCTACGTCGGGCGCGGGCTGACGCTGCTGGACCTGATCCAGGAGGGCTCGCTCGGGCTGATCCGCGCGGTCGAGAAGTTCGACTACCGCCGCGGCTACAAGTTCTCCACGTACGCCACCTGGTGGATCCGCCAGGCGGTCACGCGCTCGCTCGCCGACAAGGGCCGCACGATCCGCATCCCCGTGCACATGGTCGAGCGGCTGAACAAGCTCATCCACGCAGAACGGCGGCTGATCCAGCAGCTGGGGCGCGAGCCCACCCCCGCGGAGCTAGCCGCCGAACTCGACTGCTCGGTGCCCGACGTCCGCGACATCATGCGCATCACCCAGCAGCCGATCTCGCTGGAGAAGCCCGTCGGCGAGGAGGACGACTCCGCGCTCGCCGACTTCATCGAGGACGTATCGGCCGAATCGCCGTTCGAGATCGCATCCGAGGCGCTGCGCCGCGAGAACGTCTCGCGCGTGCTCGCCTCGCTGCCGCGGCGCGAGCGCGAGGTCATCGAGATGCGCTACGGCATCGTCGGCGGGCGCTCGCGCACGCTAGAGGAGGTCGGCCGCGCCTTCAACATCACCCGCGAGCGCGTCCGCCAGATCGAGAACCGCACGCTCAAAAAGCTGCAGACGCTGCCCGAAGCACAGCAGCTGCGCGAGGCGTCCTGAGCAGCCGCGCTGGCGCGACATCGCTCTTGCGTCTGGTGTATAGCCATGGCTATACACCAGACGACGAGCCAGGCATCAGCCACGCCGCGCACCTCGCCGCGCACCATCTTCCCTAAACTGACGGACCCCCCGGCGGGGTTCCCGAGCGGTCAAAGGGGACGCGCTGTAAACGCGTTGGCTCTGCCTTCGAAGGTTCGAATCCTTCCCCCGCCATGCCCGCCCGTGCAAATGACGGGCGGCAGCTTCCGTGCGCCGATCAGCGCCTCGGCGACAGCGTCGTCCACAGCTGCGGAGATTCGCGCCCTGCCCCCCACGCGGTCGTAGTCGACGCGCAGCGCGAACGCGTCGAAGACCTGCCTCTGCACATCGGGGGCGGCGCGGCGCAGAGCGTCGCTCAGGTCGGGAAGCCGGTCTAGGCGTGCAGGGTGCCGTTCCCCTGCTTGAACAGTCCGCTACGGTGATCGGCCGAAAGGGGTCGCAGGCCGTCCTTCTTCTCGGCACGACTCCGAAGTTCATCACGGCGGGAGGCCTGATCGTCCGACACTTGAGCACGGCGCAGCTCGCGCATATCCGTGCGATCGCGCTGCCGCAACCGATCGGTGAAAGCATCGGCGCTAGTTCGCTGGAATCAATCAAAATCCAAATCGGGGCGACGGTCGCGCGTACCCTGCTGGCGGCGACTCTCGCCACGAAGACCATCTCAAGATCGGCGATAGCTTCACACTTCCTTCCCCGGTGCCGACCACGCTTCGCGTTGCTGCATTGACCACAATCCTCGGATGGCCGCCCGGACCCCGCTAACGCGCTTGGACTACTTGATTGATGGTGCCGTGCCTGCCGGTGACTGTCAACTGCTGCCTTGTCACGCGGGGCCGCGGGACAGACGCTCCGACAGGCCCGGCGAGGTTACTCGCCGCCGCGTGGTGTTAGTGCTGGCGTTGGGTGGCCGCCCGTAAACACCACTCGCACATGCGTCGGCCGCGTCGTGATCAAGGTGGCGCGCGCCGTCAGGTGTGTGCGATTGCGAATCACGCTGCAAGACACCGTGCGGCCGCTCAAACGGTGGCAGCTGGTCACGTCCGAAGCATGAGCGGCGACGATCGCCGCCTTGGCTGCGCGCATCGTCAACGGGTACGTCTTTGTGGGCTCGCCATGCCATGCTACGACCGTAGCGAAAAGCAGCGCAAGCGACGACATGATTGCCTCCCTCGTTCGTTAGCTACACCAAAGCTCCAACTCTTGGAATCATACCAGACGCAGCCATCGGTACGGGTGTGGGCACCCGTCAGGGCGCCCCACACGTTCCGACCTAAACCGTTTTTAGGTGCCCCATTCCATATTGCCTAGCTGGTCGCCGAGGTCGTTTGGTTTCGCCCAGAGCTGGGTGGTGCTTGTTGTGATCACGCCCTTTAGCCAGTTATGCGACGCCCCACCCCACCATCCATTCACGCCATCGCGTGCCTGGTTTTGTGGCCTTGTATTCGAGTAATACTCTCCTCCTACTTCTAGGTCATTCGACCATTCGGGGAAGCCGGTCTCGCACCACGCTTGCAGCTGGTCGAAGTAGACGCACCACTCGCCGTTATGCCCCGTGCCGTTTACCTGATACACGTTATTCACATTTGTGTTCACCGTCCACGGTGCGGAGTAGTCGAGGAAGCCGTGAGGCCCTTCAAAGCCCCAGAAGGAATGAAGCGAACAGCAGTTGCGTTCGTAGCGTTCATTTTCCGGTTCGAGATAGAATCCGTTGCCGCCGGCAGTTTGCCCCACCTCGGCCCACCAGTATTTCGGTTCGAAGCCCTGCCAGATCTCATTATCGACGAAGGCGCCCGAGCCAAATTCAGGGACATCCATAAGTTCGGTGTCATCCCAGAGTTCGCTGCCTTCGACTTTTTCACTACCCGTCATACGCCAGGAATCGACCGCGTAGCAATGGCCATTTGCTCCCTGGTAGCACTGTTTTTCACCACCCCAGGCTGCCGAGGCTGTTGATGGTATGACGAGCAGCAGGGCCGTAAGCGCGATAAGCGCGGCCGGTATGAGTCTGGATCGCATCGGCTTTAGCCTCCCGCCTTGTATTTGTCGGCTGATGTCAGATGAGTACGTCACGATTCGCCCCATTTCACGACCGCTGTGCCTAGCGTGCTCAGGTCGTAGTCCTGGTTGCTGAGCTGAACACCTATGACTCGTTCGGTCTGTCGGTCGATCGTCACCATCAGCGACGTACCACTAGGCGCCGGCGCGCCCTCTTTCAGGGGTACGTTGACAAGCGTAAAATGGCCTTGCATGGTGACCACATCGACGGCGCTTTCCATCCACGGTTCGTTCGTGCGCGGATCAATCACGGCGCTAGAGGTGGTGACGGCTCCTCCAAGCGTCAGTGCCCGACCCATTGTCGTCACGGTTGTTTCCATATGGCTCGGCGATGGTTCGCCGGCCTGCGTGGCCACGCCGGTCGCCTTCGCGTAGGCGTTCGTTAGTTCGGTGCTGCTGGCGGGTCCTAGGTTGCGGACTTCTTTAGCGATCGTGGCGGCTTCGGTAGTGGTTGACGACGGGGTCGCAGACGCATCGCCAAGCGATGCCACGCCAACCGCACACAACGCTAGCCCGAGCGCAATGCTGATTCTTGTTCGCGTGATCTTCACAGCGATGTACCTCCATTCGGAATCGTTACGCCGCGCAAAACTAGCGAGTCTCGGATGCGAACGCGAGATGCGTCTCTGACTCTTGTCATAGTACGATTGAATTGATCGCGGCATTTGGTCTTATGTAGTGCGGGGTATCGGCACAGCGGGCGTGCCGGACCTATCTTGGAGGACGTGTCGCTCGACGTAGGCGTCAAGCGGACCGTCGCCGTGGTCGGCCAGTGCTGGGACTTGAGCGCGTCGACGTCGCCTGCGTCGCGCACAGGCGCCCGCAGGCCCTATCGAGCCGGAAGCGGGTGCTCGTCGGCCTCGCACGCGCGATCACCGTGCGCCCCAAGCTGCTCGTAGTCGATGATCTACCCGACGCCCTCGGCACAAGCCGGACACTAGAAGCCGGCGCCCTGCTGAACTCCTTCGCGCACGAGTATGGGTTCGGCGTGCTGTTCAGCGTCTCCGACCTCGACGCAGCAATCATGGCCGATCGCGCGGCAAACAACTACCGTCTGCGCGACCTCAGAATCGTAGATCACGCCGACGCCCTGTTTCCTGGCGACCGTGCGATCCGAAACGCCTGTCTAACTAGCTGGCTATCGGCATTTACCAACTTGTCGGAAACCAACAAATCCACCTGGGATTCCATCGGCAATGAAGTGGGATATTACATCGGTGCCGAAGGTAACTACGGCTGGATAAAAGTTAATGCTTCAACCTCGCCCGGCACACAGGCACCCTAACCAAGACGAGCTGGGCGCCTCTTTGCCAGAAGCCCGTCTCCCGGGGCCTCCAACGCGAAATGGAGGAACCGACATGGCTACAACACTCACCGTCCCGCCGCAAGTCACCGCGCATGTGCGCGAAGGCGCACAGCTACAGCTCGCGCAGGCGGCCTAC
>DATHPE010000024.1:0-64920 GCA_035484215.1 Solirubrobacteraceae bacterium
GTAGGCCGCCTGCGCGAGCTGTAGCTGTGCGCCTTCGCGCACATGCGCGGTGACTTGCGGCGGGACGGTGAGTGTTGTAGCCATGTCGGTTCCTCCATTTCGCGTTGGAGGCCCCGGGAGACGGGCTTCTGGCAAAGAGGCACCCAAGCTCGTCTTGGTTAGGGTGCCTGTGTGCCGGGAGTTCGCGCTTCCGGTGCCACGCCCCCGGCCGTCAGAAGCGGCGCGGGGGCACTATGTCCCCGTAGAGCATACCTGCTTCCGCATGCTACTTTCGGCATGTCGCCTCACGCATGGACTTTCCGGCATGCCGTATGCGACCCTGCCTGCAATGGCACGTTCGATAAGCCTTGCCGTGGGCGCGACCGTGCGCGAGCTACGCGAAGCCCGCGGCCTCTCGCGCGAAGTCCTCGCCGTCAACGCCGGCCTCGGAACCGGCACGCTTGCCCGCCTCGAGCTCGGGAAGACCGACCCACCCTTCAGCACACTCCGCGCCGTGGCGGCAGCACTCGAACTAACCATCAGCGATCTAGCCTCAGCCATCGAAGCGCACGAGCTGGCCAGCAGCGCGTAGGCGGCAGCGTCGGGCACGGTGCGGCGCACCGTTGGTTCGTGTCATAGACCGTTGCGTCCCAGGTTTTTCTAGCGGCTGGTTGGCCGTCCGACACTCGCGCTCATGCCTGCCGCCGAGGGACCATAGGCCAGGCTCGCCTAAATGCCGTGCGCCTGTATTAGCGAACAGTCCCGGGATGCGTACTTGACCGCTGATCCGTATCTGTTGATAGAGTCGCACCAGTGCGGCACGGGTCGTCTCTGGGTTCGCGAGGGTAGGGAGCGTGGAGGCGGCTCCTCGCGGGGCAATTCATCCCCGCTCCTTCGACGCGGCCCGCCAGTTCGCGGGCGCGTGGGCGCTTCCCGGGCTTCTCGGGCTCGTCGGCGTCGTCAACTTCGTGGTGCTGCTCGCTCAGGCGCGCGCGCTGGTCCACAGTCTCTACCTGAACGCGGACAATGCGTCTGCGTTGGTGCTGCCGGCGCTCGCCGGCCACGCCCCGCCAGGATCGGTGGTCAACATAGGGAATCATCCCTGGTATGAGCCGTGGTGGTTCATGCGGGCGACTGCGTCCTTGCCTGGCTACCGCGCTCTGTGGGAGGCGGCACCGATTGTCCTGGGGCTGCTCGGGAGCGCGGCCGTGGCCGCGTGCGCCTGGTGGGCGCTCGGTCGCCTCGCTGGGCTCGTCTGTGGCGCGGTGCTGCTATCCGCCAGCGCGGCGCAGCGCAGCGTCCTGTACGTGCCCGAGAGCCACGGGCTGATTGTCATACACGTGGCGGTGCTGTGCGCCGCCCTGCTGTTCGTGCAGCGACGAGCGCATCGCGGGCGGCTGCCGCTGCGCACGCTGTTGCTGGTAGGCGTGCCGCTAACGCTGTTCACCGCCGCGGGCTTGACCGACCAACTGCTGATCGTCAGCGGGCTGGGCCCGTTTGTCCTGGCGCCGCTGGTGTGCTGGCTTCGCTTCAGATCGCGGACCTGGATGACCGTCAGCGCATTCGCGGTGGTGACGGGCATCGTGTCGCTGATGCTGGCGCTGCTGGTCACGCATGTGATGCAGGATCGCGGCGTGGTTCACGCTCCCTTTCCCGTCAGCTTTGTCGGATCGGAAGCGATGCTCGCAGGGGCGCAGAACCTGCTGGCGACGCTGGCGTGGCTCGGTGGCGGCTCGTTCTTTGGCCTGCCCGCGAGTGGCGGCAACCTGTTCACATTCGGCGCCGGGGTGCTCACGCTGGTTGCGTTCGCGGAGATACTGCGCGCCTTGTGGCGATGGAGAGTCGCGACTGCGGATTCCTCCGAGCAGTTGACTGCGCGCCCGGTGTCGCGCGAGCTGTTCGTCGCCTTCTGGGGATCGGCGATGGTGCTCGCGATCGCCGTGTTCCTGCTGACGTCGGTCTCCGCGAACAGCGCTGGCGGCCGCTATCTCGTAGGTGCGTGGGCCGCTGCCGCGGCTTTGCTCGGCATCCTCGCCACCGGACGCATCGCACGCGCCGCGCTGCTTGTCGGCGTCGTCGCGTTCTGCGCGCTCAACGCGAGGTCCGAGATCGCCTCGGGGGTCACGCCGCTCGGAGTCGGGCCCGACCAGCGTGTGGCTGGTGAGATCGAGCGCTTTGCAACCGCACACGGCGCGAGCATCGGATACGCGGGGTACTGGGACGCAGCGCCCGTGACGTGGGAGACGCACCTGCGGATCAAGCTCTATCCAATCGTGGGATGCCCCACGCCAGCTGGCCTCTGCCCGTTCATCAACAACCAGATCAACACCTGGTACGTGCCGCGTGCCAACACGCGGACATTCCTGCTCGCGGACACCCGTGCCATCGAATTGACGGTCGGATCGCCCTCGGCGAGCTTTGGGCGCCCCATCGCCGAGGAGGCGCTGGAAGGAGGCTTCACGATCTACGTCTACAGCCACGACATCGCCGCCGCCCTCGGCTAGCGGAACGCACATCCACTCAGCGTGAAGTCGATGCGCTCTCGCTGCCCCAAGAGTTCCTAAGCGATGCCTTCACGACGCAGCTATGTGATGACGGGCCACGCAACGGAATATGCATTGTCTCGCGCCCGGGGGCAGTCACGCGATCGACGCACGCGGAGTCACGCTCGTGGCAGCGTACACGGGGACGGCCCCGCACGGCCCGCGCGGGCCGTGCGGGGCTTGGGTCGAGAGGCTCGGTACTTACTTGATCGCGCGCACGATCGCGCGATAGTGGTGCGGGCCGTCGCCGGGCCGCTCGTCATCGACGGGCTCACCGGCGAGGATTTCGGCGTTCCCGAATCCTGCGGCGCCGATGAGGCCCATGAGGGCGTTGATGTTGGGCACCCACCAGTTCGAGCGGTCGTTGTTTAGCTCTCCGGCCGGGAAGAAGCGCCATAGCGCCTCGGGGTGGCCGCGCACGAACATCGCCTCGGTCTCGATGATCGCCTGCTGTCGGGTGACGGCGGCTACGCGTCGCAGGGCTCCGACTGGGTCGGGCATGTGGTAGAGGACGCCGAGGTAGAGCACTACATCCCACGCCCCGACCGCGACAAGGTCGCAATCGGCGAAGTCCAGAGGTATCGCCCGCACCCGGCTCTGGAGCGCTTGCTTAGCGGTGTCGAACCGCCAGCGGGTGGGCGTCGTATCGGGGTGCCACGCTTCGCTCTCGTGCGGTGCCGGCGGTGTCTTGCGTGCGTCGATGTGCTCGTGGTAGATCTGGCGATAGTGTTCGGCGTCGGTCGCCCAGAGGTAGTGGTCGAGCACCGCGACGCGGTCCGCGCCGGCCTGCTCGGCGAGGAAGGCGTAGGCGCCGTCGCGGACAACCGCCTTGCGCGCGAGGTGCCGACGTTCGGCGAGTACGCCGAATGGTGGCTGCAAGCGAAGATCGACGGCGTGCTCGGCGAGAAGCCGATCAGCGAGAACACGATCCGCGACTATCGCTGGCGGCTGAACGTCCACCTGCTGCCGTTCTTCGGGCGCTACCGGCTGGACGAGATCGACCGCGCGCTCTGCCTGGAGTTCAAGACCCGCAAGCTCCGCGAGGCCGACGAGCAGCGCAAGGCGATCCTCGCGGGCGCCGATCTCCGCGATCAGCGCGGGCGCGGGATCGTCCCGCTCGGGCCAGCGTCGATGCGCAAGCTCACCAGCGGCCTCGCGTCGATCCTCGACGACGCGATCGAGGACGAGCACATCGACCACCATCCCGCGCGAGGCAAGCGGATGCGAGTCCACGTCCCCAAGCCAAACCGCACGTTCCTTGAGATGGACGAGCTGGCGTGCGTGCTCGACGCCGCCGCGAAACAGGACCGCACGCTCGACCCGGCCGTCACACCCCACAAGATCGGGCCGACCCGGCGCTCGTCGCGCACCTGCTCGCGCAAGGCAAGCGGCCGGCGCAGATCGCGAAGACGCTCGGGATCGCCAAGTCGACCGTGACCCACCACCTGCGCCAGCTCGGCGCGACCGTCGGGCGCGGCTACGTCGGGCGCCGCGCGGTCTGCGAGATCCTGGGGCGCTCAGGCCCGCGCGTCGGCGAGCTATGCGACATCCGCATCGGCCACGTACGCCTACACGACCCCGAAGGCGCACGCTTCCGCATCCCCGACGCAAAGACCGAAACAGGTATCCGCGAGGTCCAGATAAGCCCCGACCTCGCAGAGGCCATCATCGAACACATCGACCAGCTACGCCGAGCGGGACGGCCGACCGGGCCGAACGACTATCTCGTGCAGAACCTCAAGGGCGGGCAGATGAGCCGCCAGCGCGCCGCGCAGATCGTCGGCGAAGCAGCCCGACAAGCAAGCGAGGAACTAGCAGCGAACGGGCTGCCGCCGCTGCCACGAATCACACCGCACAGCCTCAGACGGACCTACATCTCGATCGCGCTGCTCGCAAACAACTTCGACGTGAAGTGGGTCATGGGACAGGTCGGGCACGCCGACTCCAAGATGACGCTCGACGTCTACGCGCAGCTAGAGCAGCGCGTCGATCGCAGCCACGGCACGAGCTTCGACCGGCTGATCCGCGCCGCACGCGAGCAAGTCGCCGACCTCGCTCCACAGGCCCAGATCGCGGCCATTGGGCCACGATTGGGCCACGACGGCGAACGGCCGTCCAAAACGGCCGCCAAACGATCCCGCCGCGAACGCTCAAAAAGCACCGGTTTGCAGCGAGATCGCAGCATGGCGAGACCGGGATTCGAACCCGGGACACCACGATTTTCAGTCGTGTGCTCTACCAACTGAGCTATCTCGCCGCAGGCCACTCTTCACCCGCCCCGATGCTACCGGCTCCCCGTTCCAGCCGTGGCAACCGGGCTTGCCCGCCCAAGCCAGCCTCGGCATGAGGCCCGCCGCGCCCAGCGTTCTCAGCACGCCCTACTGTCCTAGCCGGCCTCGAATTCCTCCACCAAGGCCTGGTAGGTCAACCGCAGCCCCTCGGAGATGGACACCTCCGGGCGCCATCCCAGCTCGCGCTCCGCGCGGCTGATGTCCAGGCAGCTGTGCGTGAGCTCGCCCGGGCGCAGGTCGGCCAGCTGCGGCTCGATCTGCTTGCCCGCCGCGCTGCTCAGCTCCTTCCACACGCTCGCCACGTCCGTCTCCACGCCGGTGGCGATGTTGTACGTGCCCGAGCGCCCCGACGCGGACAGCAGCGCGCCGACGACGTCGCCCACGTACACGTAGTCGCGCGTCGGCGTCCCGTGTCCAAACAGCTTGGGCGTCTTGCCGGTGTGCAGGTGGTCGGAGAAGATCGCCACCACGCCGGCCTCGCCGTGCGGGCTCTGGCGGGGTCCGTACACGTTGCCCAGCCGGCACACCGCGTGAGGGAGGCCCGACGACAGCGACCACGTGTTCACGTACGCCTCCGCCGCCCACTTGGACGCGCCGTACGGCGACAGCGGTGCGGGGATGCGGTCCTCGCCGGTGGGCATCGGCGCCTCGTCGCCGTACAGCGCACCGCCGGTGGACGTGAACACGACCGGCGCCCCGCACGCTCCAGCCGCCTGCACCACGTTGAGCGTTCCCCTGACGTTGACCTCGCAGTCGCGGCCGGGGTCCTCGACGGAGGCGACCACGCTCGCCTGCGCCGCCAGGTGGAAGACCGCTCGCGGCTTCACGTCGGCGAGCAGCGCGTCGAGCGCGGGCGCGTCGACGATGTCCAGCTGCACCAGCTCGGCCGCGTCGGCCACCCTCGCGGCGTCACCCGTGGAGAGGTCGTCGATGACGGTCACCGCGTAGCCGTCGGCGAGCAGCGCGTCGACGACGTGCGAGCCGATGAAGCCGGCGCCGCCGGTCACGATCGCGCGGGGGGTCATCCGCGGAATCTATACGGACGCGGCCGACGCGGCCGTGGCGAGCAGGTCTTCGACCGCTTCCACCGACTCGTCGATGCGCTCGAGCACGCGCATGCCGCGACGCTCGCGCGGCAGGCTGCCGCCGACCGCCGGCCCGCCGAGCACGATCGGCAGGTCGGGGCGGTTGGAGCGCAGATCGCGCAGCGCCAACTCGACCGCTTCCGAGCCGCTGGCCACCGTCGCGCCGACGACGACCAGGTCGGGGCACTGGCTGTCGACCATCTCCACCAGGCGCTGCGCCGACAGGTCGGTGTCGAAGATCGTGTGGAAACCGGCGGCGGCGAGCTGGTCGTGGACCATCTGCAGGCCAAGCGTGTGCTCGTCGCCCTCCACGCCCGCCAGCAGCACGCGCTCGCGCGTGGGCTCGGTGCTGCCGGTCATGTAGCGGTAGAGCGTCGCCAGCACGCGCCGGGTGATCGTCGTCGCGCGATGCTCGCGGTCGGCGTCGATCTGGCCGGCTTCGGCGAGCACGTTGATACGGCGCAGCGCCGGGCCGATGACCTCCGCGTGCAGCGTCGTGGGCGTCATGCCGTCCTCGATCGCGGTCGCGATCGCGCCCTCGGCCATCTCCGCGTCGCCGCGTTCGAGCGCCGTGGCGAACGTCTCCAGCGTGCTCTCCACGAGCGCCACCGGGTCTGAGCGAAGCTGTTCGCGGGCGTCCGGGCCGGAGCGTCCGAGCACTTCCATGAACGCGTCCAGCAGCACCGGGTCGAAGTGGCGCCCGCGCTGTTCGCGCATCATCTGCACCGCGTCCTCAACGGAGAAGGCCTTGCGGTAGACACGGTCGCTGGTCAGCGCGTCGAACACGTCCGCGACCGCCACGATCCGACCCTCGATCGGGATCGCCTCGCCCTTCAGGCCACGCGGGTATCCCGTCCCGTCCCACTTCTCCTGGTGGCTCAACGCGATCGTCGCCGCCATGTCCAGGATCGACGAGGACGAGCCGCGCACCAGCCGGTGACCCTCCTCGGCGTGGGTCTCCACGATCGCGCGCTCCTCCGGCGTCAGCGGGCCGGGCTTGAGCAGGATCGCATCCGGGATCGCCACCTTGCCCACGTCGTGCAGCGGCGCCGCGTGGCGCAGGCGCTCGCAGAACTCCGCGTCCATGCCGATGTGTTCGGCCAGCAGCACCGAGAAGCGCCCGATCCGCTCGATGTGCGCGCCGGTGTCCTCGTCTCTGAACTCGACCGCCATCGACAGCCGTTGAACGGTCTCCGCCTGGGCGATCTCGAGCTCCGAAAGAGCGCGTTTGAGGTCGCTCGTGCGGTGCTCGATCTCGTCTTCGAGCGCCACCCTGCCGTTCTCGCCGAAGCGCCACCCGAGCGCTATCGCAGCGCACGCGAGCACGACCAGGCAGCCGGCTACGAGCAGCGATGCCCCCGCCGCAAGCGCGCCAGCGACGGCCGCGGCGACGAGCAGCGCCCACGGCAGGATCGCGAGAACCGGACGGCGATGCTTGGGCTGCCGACGGGGAGGGCGGCGGCCGGGCTCGTTGTACCCACCGGCCCACCTACGCATGAGAGCACCGACCCTGGCATCGGGGGATCCCGCCACGGGATCCCCCGAGTCGCCCCGGGGCTCCGCCGGTCGCCGAAGGAAGCTGGCTTGGATTGCGCCGTTCACTGAGAGCTCTCGCGTTGTTGCCCGATCCCGCATATGCGTTGTTGTTCGCCTGTTCCACGTTCGACGGCCCTTCCAGCAGGCTTGACCCGATATCGATGCTGTTAGACATATGACCCAAGTACCCGCTAGCGGGCGCTCTGCAGCTGGTGGATGTCGACGACCTTCGCCGGCGCTTCGAGCGTAACGGGCTGGTTCCATTTGTTGAAAGTGATCTTCTCGCCATCGGTGGCGCTCGTGACGATCTCGAGCGGATACGGAGCGCCGGTGCTCGCGACGTACAGCGTTCCCCCGTCGGCGGGGTCTGTCACGCCCACCGCCTTCTGTCCGTCGACGGTGGTCGTGGCGCCGCGCGCCAGCGTCCCGTGGCTGGCAAGCGCCGCGTCGATCAGCCTGCGCATGCCCGTCAGCCACGCGAGCGACGCCAGCGCCCCGCTCGCGGCTGGACCTCTCAGCCATCTCCCCCGCAGCAGCCGCGCGGCGGCGGGGCCGGCGACGTGGCTGTCGAACGCGCTGCCGCCCTTGATGTAAAGGAGTCGATCGAACCCGATCAGCTGGAAGCTGAGTCCTCCCAGCGTGATCCGCCCCTCCCCGCCCTTGTCCGCAACGAACTCCATATCAAGAGATATCGGCTCACCTTCTCTGACAATTGAGCCTGCAACGTGGACCGTCGCGGCGCCGGCCGCCGCCGCTCTGGCGGAGGCGACTATCTGCGCGGGTGCCTTCGACGCCACGCCGTTGTCCGCGGACAGCGAGCTGGCACAGCCGGTGAGCGTGAGCGCAAGCGCGCAGGCCGCTCGAGCAGGGAGCAGGGGGCGCATCGCCCTACGGCGAGAGCACCGGTCGTGCGCGATCGTGAAACAGCAGCTCCCGGAAGAAGCCCTTGCCGAGAACGCTCATGCTCAGCAGTGAGCCGAACAGCACGACCGCGTCGATGCTCTCCCGTCCCTGCTTGTTCCAGTAGTCGTCCGCGAGGTTCAGCCACAGGGCGAACTCGTCGAGCGTCAGCGCCGCGCCGCTGCCGTACGCCAGCGAGGTGAGCGCCGAGGCGTGTCGCTGCTCGTTGGTGCCGATCTCCAGCAGCCACAGGTAGCCGACCGTCAGCAGGCCCACGATCCCGAAGGTCATGTGATGGATGTGGCGCCCGCCGGGGGTTATGTTCCTGAACGGGCCACGTTCGGCTCTGATCGCGTGAGTGATTCCCCGCACGGTGGCGAACGTCACGAAGAACGAAGCCGAGGAGAGCATCTGGCGCTCCTTGCGCCTGTCTTTGAAGTGCTTGTGGTACAGCGCGCGCACGTCTCGTGCGGGCAGCAGCCAGGACGGGGAACGCCGCGGAGCGCGTGGCGGCGTGTGGGGCTGGCCGGTGGTTGCCATGGTCGCCTGCATACCCTAGACGCCCGCGTCGCGCGAGGCGGGCGCCGGCGCGGCCGGCAAGCGAATCTGCACCGGTAAACCTTCATCGGCTTTTCGTCGAGATGGAGGCACGATGCAGATGAAGCACACCATTCAGGCTCGATCAGGTCAGAGCAGCGCATGGCCGCACGCTGGGAGCAGACGAGGTTGCCGTGTCAGATAGCGAGACCCCCCAAGACAATCCCGCACGCGACCACGCTGAGGGCTTCTCCGCGGGCACGCCCGTGGGCGGCCCGCCCCAGCAGGGCGCGCACAGCCCGGTTGCGACACCTCAACCGGGCGCTAACGGCCCGGTTGCGACGCCACAGCCGGACGCGCAAATTCCCACTTCCCCATCTCAAGAGGGTGTCGGACGGTTCGTGCGCAGCCGCAAGCTCGTGTGGGCATTGGTGGCGATCCTGTGCACCGCCGCCGGTGTCGTCGGCTCGCTGAGCGGAGCGCACGCGGTGGCACGCAGCGGTGCGAGCACGTCGCGGCAGACCTCGCGGCAGACTGCGGCGGGGATCGCCGCGTCAGTGAAGGCGGCCATCCGCCACGAGGAAGATCTGGCGATCGGCGCAAGCACGTACTTCGCGGGCAACTCCAAGACCTCGCGCGCGGAATTCGACACTTGGGTGAAATGGGCGCGTACGCTGCGCCGCTTCCCGGAGCTCGAGGGACTCGGGCTGGTGACACTCGTCCACGGACAGGAACTCGCCGCGTTCCACGCGCGGGTCACCGGACAGACGACCAAGGCGACTGAAGCGGCGAAGGCGACTGCATCGCAGCCGGCGGCACCCGCAGACGGAGGTCTGCGGGTGGTTCCCACAGGCAGCCGCCCGTTCTACTGCCTGGCTGTCGCCAATCTCGTCAGGAGCCCCGCCAAGAGGCCGCCGGCGGGCCTGGACTACTGCGCGGTGACGCCCGGGCTGCTGGCGTCGCGCGACCAGGCGCTGAGCCGATCCTCAACGGTCCTGGTCGGGCAGACGAGGGCGCTGGAGATCGACACGCCCGTGTACAGGGGAGAGCAGCCGCCGTCCACCCTGGGGGCCCGCATGGGAGCGTTCGTGGGCTGGCTGACGGAGGTGCTGTCACCTGAGGTCGTGCTGCGCGAAGCGCTGGCCGGCCACTCGGGCTCCGCCGCGAGCCTCAGCTACCGGACGCGATCGGCGAACCTGCGCTTCGCCAGCGGCACGCCGCAGCCGGGCGCGCAGAGCGCCACGATCGACCTTCACAACGGTTGGACCGCGAAGAGCTTCGCGGCGGTGCGCGGCACGAGCGTGCTTAGCGACGGGAGCGCGCTCGCGCTGCTGATCGTCGGCTGCGTGCTGAGCGCGCTGCTCGGACTGCTGGTGTTCGTGCTCGGCGGCGGCCGCGGGCCGGTGGTGGTGCGGGTGGCGCAGCCGCGCAAGGCGCCGGCCGAGAGCGCCCCCGGCGAAGACCTGCACGACGGCCTCACGGGGCTGCCCAACCGCGCGCTGATGCTCGACCGCGCCGAGTGCATGCTCGCCCGCGCGGGACGTCAGCAGGCCCTGCTGGTGGGCGCGCTGTTCATCGACATCGACTGGTTCAAGGACGTCAACGAGCGGCTGGGAGAGGGCGCCGGCGATCAGATCCTGAAGATCGTGGCGCAACGACTCGAGGGGGTGGTGCGCGCGGGTGACACGGTCGGTCGTCTCGGCGGCGACGAGTTCGTGATCCTGGTCGAATCGGCCGCCCGCGGAGCGCGCCTGGACTCCCTCGCCCGGCGCGTGGTGGAGGCGCTGCACAAGCCGTTCGAGCTCGACGGCTTCGGACCCAACTTCTTCCTGACGGCGAGCATCGGCGTGGCCTTCGGCCGCTACGAGAAGCCCGACGACCTGCTGCGCGACGCGCAGCTGGCGCTGCACGCGGCCAAGTCGGCGGGCAAGGATCGCTACACGCTGTTCAACGCCAACATGCGCTCGGTGATCGAGGGTCGCGGCGTGCTGGAGGTCGAGCTCAACACGGCGCTGGCGGAAAAGCAGTTCTTCCTGCTGTACGAGCCGATCTACGATCTGAGCACCGGCAAGGTCGCCGGCCTGGAGGCGCTCGTGCGCTGGCTGCACCCCAAGCAGGGCGTGCTGACACCCGAGGACTTCATGGGGCTGGCCGAGGAAACAGGGCTGACGGTGCCGATCGGGCGCTGGGCGCTCGAAGAGGCGTGCGCCCGCGGCGCCACATGGCACGTGGCGGGTCATCGGGTCGGCATCTCGGTGGAGGTGTCCGCCAACCAGCTCAACCGCGACGGCTTCGTCACGGACGTGCGCCGCGCGCTGCAGCAGTCGGGGATCGAGCCCTCGCTGCTGACGCTCGAGATCGCCGAGACGACGGTCATGAGCGACGTCACCGCGGCGGTCGAGCGGCTCGAGGAGATCAAGCAGTTGGGCGTTCTGATCGCGATCGACGACTTCGGCGGCAGCGGCTACGCCTACCACTCGGACCTGCGCCGGATGCCGCTGGACTTCCTGAAGGTCGACCGCAGCTCGCTCGCGGAGTCAGAGGACGAGGACTACCGCACGTGGCTGCTGGAGGCGATCCTGATCGTCGGGCGCGACCTGTCGCTGACCGTCATCGCCAAGGGAATCGAGAGCTACGAACAGATGAGCGCGCTGCAGGGCATGGGCTGCACGATGGCGCAGGGAGCGCTGATGGGCAAAGCCGTCCCGGCGAACGCCATCGAGACTGTTTTCGGCGCGACCCTGCCGGTGGTGCGGGCGAGCTCGCAGGGCGTCGAGTAGCGCCGCTTTCGTCGCTCAAACCCCCACCGCGACGTACTTGGTCTCCAGGTACTCGCCGATCCCCTCGAACCCGCCCTCGCGCCCGAACCCGGACTGCTTGACCCCGCCGAACGGCGCGGCGGGGTTTGACACGACGCCCTGGTTGAGCCCGATCATCCCCGATTCGATCCCCTCGCACACGCGCAGCGCTCGATCGAGATCGCGCGTGTACACGTAGGCGACGAGCCCGTACTCGGTGCGGTTGGCGGCGGCGAGCGCCTGCTCGTCGGTGGTGAACGTGGCGACGGGCGCGACGGGGCCGAAGATCTCCTCGCGCAGCAGTCGCGCGTCGTCGGGCACGTCGGCGAGCACGGTGGGCTCGAAGAAGTAGCCGGGGGAGGACGGGTGGGCCGGCCCCAATCCTGGCCCGCCGCCGACGAGCACGCGCGCGCCGCGCGTGACGGCGTCGCCGACGAGCTCTGTGACCTTGGCGCGCTGGTCTTCGTCGATCAGCGGTCCGACGTCGACGTCGGGCTCGGTGCCGCGCCCGACCTTCAGCGCGCCCATGCGCTCGGCCAGGCGCCGAGAGAACTCATCGGCGAGCGACTCGTGCACGTGGAAGCGGTTGGCGGCGGTGCACGCCTCGCCGACGTTGCGCATCTTGGCCAGCAGCGCGCCCTCGACGGCGGCGTCGAGGTCAGCGTCCTCGAACACCAGGAACGGGGCGTTGCCGCCCAGCTCCATGGACACGCGCAGGACCTGCTGCGCGGACTGTTCGATGAGCGTGCGTCCGACCTCGGTGGAGCCGGTGAAGGACAGCTTGCGTGTGCGCGGGTCCTTCAGCAAGGGCTCGATGACGGCGCCGGCGCTGCTGGCGGTGATGACGTTGAGCACGCCCGCGGGCAGGCCCGCCTGCTCGAGGATCCGGGTGAGCGCGAGCATCGACAGCGGCGTCTGCTTGGCGGGCTTGACGACCATCGTGCAGCCGGCGGCGATCGCGGGGGCGATCTTCCTGGTCCCCATGGCGGTGGGGAAGTTCCACGGCGTGACGAACACGCACGGCCCGACGGGCTGGCGCATGGTGAGGATGCGGCCCTTGCCGGTGGTGTTGACCATGTAGCGCCCGTGGATGCGCACGGCCTCCTCTGAGAACCAGCGGAAGAACTCGGCGGCGTAGCCGATCTCCGCGCGCGACTCGGCGACGGCCTTGCCCATCTCGAGCGTCATCAGCAGCGCCAGATCCTCGGTCTGGGAGACGATCGCCTCGTACGCGCGGCGCAGGATCTCCCCGCGCTCGCGCGGCGGGTGCGCCGCCCACGCCGCCTGCGCGCCGGCGGCGGCGTCGAGCGCGTCGAGCGCGTCCTGCGCCTGCGCGTCGGCGACGTGCACGAGCGGCTCGGCGGTGGCGGGATCCTCGACGGCGAGCGTTCCGCCGGCGGCGGCGGCGCGCCAGCGCCCGCCGATGTACAGGTCGGTGGGAACCCGCTCGAGCACCGCCCGCTCGCGCTCGCCAGTCATCGTGCAGTCCTCATGCGGCGGGCGGGCGCGCCCGAACGAGGACCCATGGGATTCCTCCCCCCTGAGCGCGACCCTGGCCTGCTGCCCGTGTTGCTGTGGGCACGGATGCGGCACATGGCTTCAACCTATCACCGCGTCCGTGCGACGCTGGCGGCGTTGGCGACGCTCGCGCTGCTGGCGCCCGCGGCGGGCGCGTCGACGCTGGTGATCGAAGGCGCGGGCGACGGACACGGGGTGGGCATGAGCCAGGACGGCGCGCTGGGATACGCGGAGCACGGCTGGAACGACGCGCAGATCCTGGCCCACTACTACACGGGCACGACCTTGGGCCAGGCGCCGGCGAGCTTCGTGGTGAAGGTGCTGGTGGGCTCGAAGGTCGAGAAGGTGCCGCTGGAACGCTATGTGCGCGGTGTGGTCTCAGCGGAGATGCCCTCCAGCTGGCCGCTGGCGGCGCTGGAGGCGCAGGCGATCGCCAGCCGCACGTACGCGCTGACCGACGACGCGGGCGGGACGAGGTTCGACGTGTACGCGGACACGCGCTCGCAGATGTACGTAGGCGTGGCCGCGGAAACGGCGGCGACGAACGCGGCGGTGGCGGCGACCTCCGGGCAGATCGTCGAGTACGACGGCCGGCCGGCGGTCACGTACTACTTCGCGAGCTCCGGCGGGATGACGGAGAACATCGAAAACTCGTTTATGGGCGCCGAGCCCGAGCCGTGGCTGAAGGCGGTGCCGGACGCCTACGAAACGAAGGCGTCCGACTGGAAGCTGAGCATGAGCTTCGCCTCCGCGGCGGCGCGCCTGAGCGGTCTGGTCAGGGGCTCCTTCCGCGGGATAGAGGTGCTCAAGCGCGGCGTGTCGCCAAGGATCGTGACCGCTGAGGTGCTCGGCTCGCGCGGCGCGACCGACGTGAGCGGCCCGGAACTGGAGGCGCGGCTGGGGCTGGACAGCGCGTGGGCGTACTTCAGCGTGAAGAACGGGACGAGCGTCAGGCGCGAGCCCGACGTCAGCGGACAGGCCCCGTTCACGCTCGCGGCGCCGGAAAGCCCGCCGCCCGTGCCGGCGACGCCCACGACCTCGCCGCAGGGCGGCGCCCCGGCGCCGGCGACGCCCGCCGCGACAGCGGCGTCGACGAGCGCCACGGGCGGCGTCCAGGCCGGGTAGTCCGCCTGGCGGGCGCCCGTCGCGGGCGCCCTACGCGTACGCTGCGCGGGTGCCCCCGCCGCTGCTGATCGCGGACGTTCCGTGGCTGCTGTACCGGTCGTACTTCGCGCTGCCCAAATCGATCGTCGGCGCGGACGGGCAGCCGGTGAACGCGCTGCTGGGCACGGTCAACGCGATCCTGACCTTTTATGATGCGCGCCTGCCGGCGCGTGCTCTGGCCGGCGTGGTGGCGTGCATGGGGGCAGAGCAGGCGGACTACCGCGTGCGGCTGTACCCGCCCTACCACGCCCACCGCCCCCCGATGCCGCCGGAGCTCGCGGCGCAGTGGAAGCAGGCGCCGGCGCTGCTTCAGAGCCTTGGCTGGACGTACGCGACGAGCGACGAGCTGGAGGCTGACGACGTGATGTTCTCCCACGCCCGCGCGGAGGAGGAGCGCGGCGGGCGGGCGCTGCTGCTGACGGGCGACCGCGACCTCTACGGAGCCGTCAGCGAGCGCGTGGCGGTGGCGGAGCTGCTGAAGGGCGGCAGGCACGGTGAGATCGGCCGCGCGCAGGTGCGTGAGCGCTACGGCGTGGAGCCCGAGCAGGTCCCCGACTTCATCGCCCTGCGCGGCGACCCCTCTGACGGCCTCCCCGGCGCCCCGGGCATCGGCGCGAAGACCGCCGCCGAGCTGCTGCGCGAGCATGGCTCGCTCGAGGCGCTTCTGAGCGCCGCGGGCGCAGACGCGAACGCGGAGGACTCCGCCGCAGCCGCGGTCCGGGCAAGCACAATCATGCGCCCGCGTGTCGCCGCCGCGCTGCGTGAGAACGCGGAGATGCTGCGCAAGTTCAGGCAGATCGCCACGCTGCAGCGGGTCGACGTGGATCCGCCCGTCGAGCGCATAACGGACTTCGCGGGTGGCGCACAAATGGCGGGTGAGCTGGGGATGCGCAGGCTGGCTGAGCGACTTCGGGGGCTGGCTACGGAGTGAACTTCACTGTTATGACGTCCCCATCGCTCATCACGTAGTCGCGACCCTCCAGGCGCAGCGTGCCGCGTTCGCGCGCGCCGGCGTAGCCGCCGGCGTCGACGAGCTCGCGCCAGCCGATCACCTCGGCGCGCACGAAGCCCTTCTGGATGTCCGTGTGGATCTGGCCGGCGGCGTGCCAGGCCGTGAGGCCGTGACGCAGGTGCCACGACTGCGCGATCGTGGCCTCGCCCGCGGTGAAGAACGCGATCAGGTCGAGTAGCGCAAACGCCTCGCGCACGACGCGCTGGAGGCCCGACTCGCCGGGTGGGCGGGGAAACAATTCAAGGCGCATCGCCGCGGCGTCCTCGTCGTCGAGCTCCGCCAGCTCGGACTCGATGCGCGAGGACACGGCCACCGCGCGCGCTCCGTGCGCTGCCGCGTGCTCGGCCACCGCCGCGGGGACCTCCTCGGAGCCCTCGTCGACGTTGGCCACGAACAGCACCGGCTTGCTCGTCAGCGAGCCCAGGTCGCGCGCCGCGTTCGGGGCCTCGTCGGGCACCGGCACCGTGCGCGCCGGACGACCGGCCTGCAGCGCCGCGACCACCTCGCGCAGCCACGCCTCCTCCGCGACAGCGACGCGATCGCCCCCGCGCGATTGTTTGGCGACTTTCTCCACCCGACGTTCAGCCGCGTCGAGGTCCGCCATCACGAGCTCCGTCTCAATGGTCTCTATATCCGCCAGCGGGTCTACCCGGCCCTCCGGGTGGATCACGTTTTCGTCGCCATGCGCGCGCACCACGTGCACGATCGCGTGTGTCTCGCGGATGTTCGCCAGGAATTTGTTGCCCAGCCCCTCCCCCTGATGCGCGCCGGCCACCAGGCCCGCGATGTCGTGGAAGTCGACCGTGTCCCACACGATCTCCGACGCGCCAACCGTCTTGGCCACCGCTTCCATGCGCTCGTCGCGCACCGGCACCACCGCCACGTTGGGCTCGATCGTCGTGAACGGGTAGTTCGCCGCCTCCGCGCCCGCTTTCGTGAGCGCGTTGAACAGCGATGACTTGCCCGCGTTGGGCATGCCGACGATCCCGATGCGCGTGCTCAACCGTTCACCCTCAGCCCGGGAGACCGAGCACGAGCGCCAAGGCGTCATCCACGGCTGCCATCTCGCCGTGGCTGAGGTGACCGATGCTGCCCCTGACCGCCTGCGCGTCGACGACGCGCAACTGATCCGTGAGTACGCGGGTGGGCGTACCAGCCAGGTCAATCATGGGACGAAACGTAGCGGCTGGCGCGGAGCGCGATGTCGGAGCGATCAGCACGGTGCTGAGGTCGAGCAGCTCGTCCGCCTGCACGACGACCCCCGGACGAGCTCCCTGTTGCTCATGCCCGCGCGCACGACGCGGCGTGCCCAGCCGCACGACCTCTCCGCGAACCATCAGTCAGCAGGCCATGGCGGAGTCAGCTCGTCAAGCTCCTCACGAAGCGCCGCCATCTCGGCACGATCGATCGGGTCGGCCGCCAGCCGGCGTGCCTCCTCCCGCAGCGCGACACGCCGGCGTCGGCGCGCACGCGCCTCGGTCAACGCGCTTCTTACGGCCTGGGAGTCACTCATCCCCTCGGCGCGCAGCACCGCAAGCGCCGCTTCAGAATCGGCGTCGAGCCGTACATGGAGAGCGCGAGACACAGATCAACTGTACCACAAATCGTGCTACGCGGCGGGCGCCAGCGCGGATGCTGATTGCGACCCGTCTTTCCAGGGAGGCACCAGAGAGCCGAGCGTCGCACCCGCGAGCACGTCGGACGGGTAGTGCACACCGAGGTACAGACGCGATAGAGCTAGCCCCGTGGCCAGCGCGTACAGCGGAACGATCGGCAGCCCCAGCTGCGCGTACAGGCGCGCACCGGCGAACGACGTGGAAGCGTGCGCGCTCGGGAAGCTCAGCGCCGTCGGCGTGCTCGTCAGCGCCGGCAGGCCCGCAAGCCCAGGCCGGCGACGACCCACGACCCGCTTGATCGCGGTGTTCAGCGCATACACGCCCGCCACCGTCGCCGTCGCCCGCCGCCACTCCCCCCTGCGCTCCTCGTCGAGCGCGCCACCAACGATCCCGATCGCCAGCCAGACGCCGGCGTGCTCGCCCAATTTCGAGAAGCGCGCCACCGCCCGCTCGGCCCGCGGCGTGTGCCCGCGCGTGCGCGCCACCCGCAGCAGCCGCTCGTCGAGGCTCAACTCGCTCTAGCCAAAACCTACGCGGGGCTCGTCGCTGTCCGCGCTGACGTAGACCACCTGCCCGAGATCCACTCGGACCGGGCCGTCCTCGCTCTCCAGCTCGTGCCAGCCGGTGCCGCCGAGCGACTTGTTGAGGTCGTCGAGCTGCTTGTCGCTGACGCGCAGCGCCAGCACCTGGCCGCCCTGGAAGCCGAGCGTCACGCGCCGTGCTCCCGAGCCCGCCATCAGTGGCTCCCCACGCCGGCGGCCGGCTCCACGATCTCTGTCAGCACGCCGGCGGTCGTCCGTGGGTGCACGAACGCCACGCGCGAGCCGCGGATGCCGGTTCGCGGCTGCTGGTCGATCAGCTGCAGACCCGCCTGCATGAGCGCCTGGAGCGTAGCGTCGATGTCGTCCACCTGGTAGGCCACGTGGTGCATGCCCGGCCCGTGCGTCGCCAGGAACCTGCCCACGGGGGTGTCCGGGCCGAGCGGCGCGAGCAGCTCGACGTGGTTCTCGCCCACGTCCAGCAGCACCGCCTCCACGCCCTGCTCCTCGACCACCTCGCGGTGCGCGACCTCCAGCTCGAAGCTGTCGCGATACAGCTCCAGTGCCGGCTCGATCTGCTCGACGGCCACGCCTATATGGTCGATGCGGCTGAACACCAGCCGCAGTCTATAGGCGTCCCGGCTCGTCGTCTGCCCGGCGGTTTGGCAGGCCGATCGGCGCCGGCGCGGTCTCGCCCTCACCGGGAGCGTCCGGCAGGCGGATCGGCGCCGGCGTGGTCGGGGGCGCGTGCGCCTCCGCCGCCGCCACCACCCGCAGGCCGACTCCCGGCGCGCGCTCCAGGCGCGGCACCCCCTCCATGATCCGATCGATCGCCTTGCGATCCAGGACCTCGCGCGCGAGCAGTTCCTGCGCCAAGGCCTCCAGCTGACGCCTGTGCGAGACGATCATCTTCTGCGCCGCGCGCCTGGCCTCCTCGATCAGATCCTGGCGCTCCTCATCGCGGATCCGCAGCGTCGTCTCGGACAGCCGCACGTCCCCTTCCGGCGAGCGGCCAACGCCGGCGGTGCCCATCGCGAAGTCGTGGACCATCGAGTGCGAGATGTCCGCCACGCGTTTGAGATCGTCCGAGGCGCCGGTGGTGATCGCGCCGAACACCACCCGCTCGGCCACGCGCCCGCCGAGCAGCACCGTCATGTAGTCGAGCAGCTCCTCGCGCGTCTTCAGGTAGCGGTCCTCCGCGGGCAGGTTCAGCGTGTAGCCGAGCGCGCGACCGCGCGGGACGATCGAGATCTTGTGCACGCGGTCGACCGACGGCAGAAGCTCGCCGCACAGCGCGTGCCCCGCCTCGTGATAGGCCACCACCCGCTTCTCGTGGTCGTTGAGCACGCGCTTGGACTGCACGCCCGCGATCACGCGCTCCAGCGCCGAGTCGAAGTCGACGATCGAGATCGCCTTGGCGCCGCGCCTGGTCGCGAAGATCGCCGCCTCGTTGCAGATGTTCGCCAGATCCGCGCCCGTCAGCCCGCTCGTCTGCTGCGCCACCAGCTCGAGGTCGACGTTGTCCAACGGCTTGTCGCGCGTGTGCACCTCCAGCACTCCCACGCGGCCCTTGATGTCAGGCGGCACGACGAACACCTGGCGATCGAAGCGCCCTGGGCGCAGCAGCGCCGGGTCGAGCTTCTCCAGCAGGTTCGACGCCGCGATCACCACCACCCGGCCGCTGCCCGCGAAGCCGTCCATCTCGACCAGCAGCTGGTTGAGCGTCTGGTCCTTCTCGCCCGAGATGTCCATCCCGCGCCGGCCGCCCACCGCGTCGAGCTCGTCGATGAAGATGATCGCCGGTTCGTGCTTGCGCGCGATCGCGAACAGGCGGCGGATGCGCGCGGCCCCCAACCCCGCGAACATCTCCACGAACGACGCCGCCGACTGGGCGAAGAACTGAGCGCCAGACTCGTTCGCCACCGCCTTCGCCAGCAGCGTCTTGCCCGTGCCCGGCGGGCCGTGCAGCAGTATGCCCTTGGGGACCTTCGCCCCGAGCGCGTGGAAGGACTTGGGTTCGCGCAGGAACTCGACGATCTCCTGCAACTCCGCCTTGGCCTCGTCGACACCGGCGATGTCCGCGAACGTGACCGACTGGCCGGACGAGGGCTTGATGCGCTGCGGCTTGATCCGCGGCATCACCTTCAGCATCCGCCACATCATGAAAATCAGCGCGCTGAAGAACAGGATCGCGATCACCGGCTCCCAGTTGAGCGCCCAGTTCTGCACTTCCTGCGCGAACGACACGCCGGGCGCCGGGATCACCGTGTGCACGACCGCCGTGTGCGCCGCCGCGTGCTTCGACGCCACGTGCGCGGCGCCCTTCGCGACCGCCGCGTGCGCGGACGGCGCCTTCGCGCCGCGCACAGCCGTCGTCGGCCCGCTCATCCCCGCATCCTCTCCAGCAAATCCACCATCCTTGGCATCGTCCCCCATTATGCGGGTTTTCTACGCTCCTGTCGAGGCCTGCAAGCTTCAGCCTAGAACGCGCAGCGCGAGGTCCCTGAACAGCTCCGTCGCGAACGCCAGGTCGCGCACGTCGATGCGCTCGTCGGCGCCATGGATCAGCGGCGCGGTCTGCATCAGCGACTGATGGCGCTGGGGGAAGAACCCGTAGGCGACGCACTCGGGGAAGGCCATGCGGAAGTGACGCGAGTCGGTGAAGCCCGGCAGCGCCACCGGCACCACCTCCGCGCCCGGATCGTGCTCGGCGATCCACGCCGAGATCGTGTCCATCAGCGTTGACGCAACCGGCGAGCGGTTGCCGACCACCCGCTCGGTGAACTCGATCCGCCAGCCGGGCGCTTGGGAGTCGCCACCATCGCCGAGCACCTCCGCGATGCCCGCGCGCACCTCCTCCTCACCCAGCCCCGGCGGCACCCGGCAGTCGACCTTCAACTCCGCGCGACTGGGGATCACGTTGATCTTCTCCGACGCGCTGATCCGCGTCGGCGTGAACGTGGCGCCGAGCATCGGCTCGAACATGATCGCCAGGCGCGGGTCCGCCGCGCGCAGCCGCGCCACCGACTCCTCGGGGTGCTCGGCGTCCTCGCCGATGCCGCGCAGGAACGCCAGCGCCTCCTCCGTCGGCACGTAGGACGGCTGGCGCGCCGCGAAGCGCTCCAGCACCGGCCCCATCTTCAGCAGCGCGTTCTCGCCCATGCCCGGCATCGAAGCGTGGCCGGCGACCCCGTCGGTGAGGACCTTGAAGCGGAACACGCCCTTCTCCGCACAGCACACGCCGTAGCAGCGTTTGCCGTTGTACTCGAACACCGCGCCGCCACCCTCGTTGACGAGCATGTCGCAGCGCACTTTCTCGGGGTGGTTGCGGGTGATCCATTCGGCCCCCAGCGAGCCGCCGGTCTCCTCGTCGACGACCGCCACGATCAGCAGCTCGCCGCGCGCGGGGCGCCAGCCGGAGCGAGCCAGCGATGCCGCCGCGGCGATCTCGGCGGCGACCTGCGACTTCATGTCCAGCGCGCCCCTGCCCCACAGGAAGCCGTCCGCGAGATCGCCCGACCACGGGTCGTGCGTCCACTCCTCGGCGTTGGCGAGCACCGTGTCGACGTGGCCGAGGTAGCACAGCGTCGGTCCCGCCTCGGTGGCGCCGGTCGCCGCTCGCAGCCTTGCGACCAGGTTGGGGCGCTCGGGCTCCGCGCCGAGCAGCTCGCACTCGAAACCCGCCGCGGCGAGGTGATTGGCCAGGTACTCCTGCGCCGCGAGCTCGTTGCCGGGCGGGTTGACGGTGTTGAAGCGGATCAGGCTCGCGAGCAGCTCCTGCGCCTCCGCTCCCGCTTGACCGCCCTCCGATCCGTTCGCGCTCATCGCGCAGATCGTACGCCGATCTCGCCCACCTCCTCACGACTGAGTGGGTAGTGGCAGGCGGTGAGCGTCCCCGAGCCCTTGTCCTGTAGCTGCGGCTCCTGCGTCGAGCACAGCGCCTGCGCCTTCGGGCAGCGGGTGTGGAAGCGGCAGCCGCTCGGCGGGTTCGCCGGGCTCGGTACGTCGCCGCCGAGCAGTCGCCGCGCGCCGCCATGCAGGGCCGGGTCGGCCACCGGCACCGCCGCCAGCAGCGCCCCGGTGTATGGGTGGCGGGGGAACGCGTAGAGCTGCTCGTTGGGGCCGATCTCGACGATCTTGCCCAGGTACATGACCGCGACGCGGTCGCACATGTGCCGCACGACCGACAGGTCGTGTGCGATGAACACGAGCGTCAGGCCCAGACGGCGCTGCAGGTCGCGCAGCAGGTTGAGCACCTGTGCCTGGATCGACACGTCAAGGGACGACACGGGCTCGTCGGCGATCAGCAGCTTCGGGTTCAGCGCGAGTGCGCGCGCCACGCCGATGCGCTGGCGCTGCCCGCCGGAGAACTCGTGCGGATAGCGGTTGTAGTGCTCGGGGTTCAGCCCGACCGTCTCCATCAGGCGCTGCACCTCGGCTTTGCGCTCGCCCTTCTCGCGCATCAGGCCGTGGATCGCGAACGGCTCCGCGATGATCGAGCCGATCGTCCTGCGCGGGTTCAGCGACGAGTAGGGGTCCTGGAAGATCATCTGCACCTCGCGCCTGACCGCCTTCAGCGCCGCGCCCTTCAGGCGCGTTATGTCGTTGCCCTCGAAGTCGATCTCGCCGGCGGTGGCGTCGAGCAGGCGCGTCATCAGCTTGGCCGTGGTGCTCTTGCCGCAGCCCGTCTCGCCCACGATCCCGAGCGTCTCGCCGCGCTCGATCTCGAAGCTCACGCCGTCGACCGCCCTGACCGCGCCGATCTTGCGCTGGATGACGATCCCGCGGGTGATCGGGAAGTGCTTGGTCAGATCGCGCACCCGCACAAGCGGTTCGGCGGAGCTCACGCGGGCGCTCCTGGCGAGACCGCGGCGAGCGCCTGCGCGGGGGTCCTGCCTGCGCCGAGCTGCTGCCACAGGCGCCGGCGCACGTCCGACTCGAGCAGGCACGCGACGTGGTGGCCGGGGTCGTCGGCGACCGGCTCGAGCGCCGGGTCGATGCGCGTGTGCTCGGGCTGCACGTACGGGCAACGGGGGTGGAAGTGGCACCCCGAGGGAGGGTGCACGAGGCTCGGCGGGGTACCCGGGATCGGCACCAGATCCGCCTCGCGCGGCCCGTCGAGCCGGGGGATCGACTTCAACAGGCCCCACGTGTAAGGGTGCTCGGGCGCCGCGAACACGCGCGCCGCGGACGCCGTCTCGACGATCCTCCCGGCGTACATGACCGCGATGTCGTCGGCCATCTCCGCGATCACGCCGAGGTCGTGCGTGATGATCACGATCGCCATCCCCAGCTCGCGTTGCAGGCGTTCCATCAGCGCCAGGATCTGCGCCTGCACGGTCACGTCCAGCGCCGTCGTCGGCTCGTCCGCGATCAGCAGCCTCGGCTCGTTGGCGAGCGCCATCGCGATCATCACGCGCTGGCGCATGCCGCCGGAGAATTCGTGTGGGTACTCATCCACGCGCCTGGCCGGATCGGGGATCCCCACCAGATCCAGCAGCTCAACCGCGCGCTCGCGCGCCTTCGCCTTGGAGACCTCGCGGTGGGCGCGCACCGCCTCGGTCAGCTGGCGGCCGACCTTGTACAACGGGTGCAGCGATGACAGCGGGTCCTGGAAGACCATCGCGATGTCGTTGCCCCTGATCCTGCGCAGCTCGTCTTCGGAGAGCGCGACGAGGTCTTTACCCTCGAACATGATGCGCCCCGAGATGCGCGCGCCCTGGCGGCGTGTGAGGCCGAGCGTCGTCAGCGAGGACACCGTCTTGCCCGACCCCGACTCCCCCACGATCCCAAGCGTGCGCCCGCCGTGTACCTCGTAACTGACGCCGTCCACGGCGTACACCACCCCGTCCTCGCCCGCGAACTCCACGCGCAGGTCCTCCACGCGCAGCAATGGCTCGGTCACGAGTATCTGACCCTTGGGTCGAGGTATGCGTAGACGACGTCCACGACGATGTTGGCGAGGATGATGAACAGCGCCGCGAGCAGCACCGTCCCCTGGATGATGGGGAAGTCCGAGGATGTGATCGCGCTGTAGGCCAGCCGTCCGATGCCGGGGATGTTGAAGACCGTTTCGACCAGCACCGTGCCGCCCAGCAGCACGCCGACTTCCAAACCGAACAGCGTGAACAGCGGGTTGATCGCCGCGCGCACTCCCTGGCGCACGACCTGTCTCTCCGGCAGACCCTTGGCACGGGCTGTCCTGATGTAATCCTCGCGCATCGTCTCTGAAAGACTGCCGCGCATCAGCCGGGCGTAGACGGCTGCGGAGCCGGCCGCGAGCACGACCCACGGCATGATCAGCGACGTGAACCACTTCCACGGATCGCTGGTGATGCCGACGTAGCTGCCCGCCCCGGGAAAGATCTTGAAGCGGCCGATGTCCGAGGAGAAGAGGTACAGGAAGATCAGCCCGAGCCAGAATTCGGGCGCCGAGATGAGCACGAGCGAAGTGCCCATCGTCGCGCGGTCGAGAAAGGAGTGCCTCCTCAGGGCCGAGACGATGCCCACGCTCAACCCGCCCACGAGCCACAGCACCGCCGCGCCGATCGTCAGTGACAGGGTCTCCGGCAGGCGTTCCGCGATCAGGCTCCTGACGGACTCCGAGCTGTAGTAGCTATAGCCGAGGTTGAAGTGCAGGAAGACTTCCTTCAGGTAATCCCAGAACTGCACGATCAGCGGCTTGTTGAGGCCGAGTACGGCTTCTATCTCTTTGATCAGCCTCGGCTGCGGGTCCTTGCCCGCGCGCAGGACGGCGGGGTTGCCGGTGGGCAGGACGCGGAACAGGACGAACGTCAGCGCAGCGACGATGATCAGCAGCGCCACCCCCCACAGCAGCCTGCGGATGACGTAGCGGATCATCGTTGGCCTACTTCAAGGAGGTGTAGCTGTAGTCCCACTCGCCGCTGTCCCACAGGTCACCCACGCCATCGACGTCCTTGCCCTCGATGTTCGCCTGCTTGTCCCAGTCGAACGGGATGGCCGCCGCGTCTTCGACCAGTTCGTCGTCGATCTTCGCCCAGGCGTTGGCCTGGGCTTCTTTGCCGGTGGCCAGTTCGGCGGCCGCCATCGCCTTGTTCAGTTTCGCAACGTTCGTCTGACTCCAGTTGTCGTTGTCGATGGGAACGATGTCGTTGCCGTTGAACGTGATGTCCAGGACCGTCTGCGGATCGGAGAAGTCGGCGATCCACGCGACGCTCGGGCACACGTCGATCTCTTCTTTGGGCACACCGCAGTACTTGTCATACATCGTCGACTGTTCGACGAGTGTGAGCTTAGTTGTGAAGCCGAGCTTTTCCAGCGTCTGGTTGACGATTTCGGCGTCTTCCTTTTCAGGCGCGTTGCTCGAGCCCACGACCTGGAGCGTCTTCCCGCCGGTGTACTTGCCGCTCGGATAGCCCGCGAGCTTCATGTACTTTTCGGCGACCGCCACGTCGCCTTCGGGATGTTCGTTGTAGTCCACCTTCAGGCCGGCCGGGCCGCCGGCCTGTTCGAAGCCGTTGATCGTCGGGTAGATGAAGTGAGTGGCGACGTTGGTGACGAGTTCACCGCCGCGCGCCTTGTCCAAGGCTGTGCGGTCGAGCGCCGCCCAGAACGCCTTGCGCAGGTTGATGTTCGAGAACGGGCCGACCTTGTTGTCGACCGCTATGTAGTGACTTCCAGCGCCCGGTGAGATCTCGAGCTGGCTCTTGTAGTGTTCGGCCGCCAGCTTGACGATCGACTGCACGGGCTCTTCGTTCTCGACGACGTTCGCGCCTTCCAGCACCTGCCGGCCGATGACCGTCTTGGTGCCGCCGACCTTGATGTCGATTTCGTTCAGGTAGGCCGGGCGGAAGTCGGTCTTGGGGTTCCAGTTGGGGTTGCGCACGAGCGTCGCGGACTTGCCCGGGACGTAGCCGATGCCCAGCACCTTTCCTTCAGCGTTGTTCTCGAGCATGTACGGACCGGTCGCCACCTGGTAGTTGGCGTAGTCGGACGGCCTGCTCTTGTCGAATTTTTCGGTGTATTCCTTCGGCACGGCCGCCGACAGCGGCAGCACCAGCGCGTCCGCCACGAGCTGTCCCTTGGGTTCATCCAAATGGAAGACGATCGTGTGCTTGTTCGGCGTTTCGATCCCCTTGATCGGCCCACCTTTCGCCGTGGCAGCCCCTTCGATCGACTTGAAATAAGAGGTGAAGTACGGATTCGCGACGTTCGGGTTGGCCCCGCGCTCGATCGCGTAGGCGACGTCTTCGGAGGTGACTTCGCGGTTAACCGGCGGGCTGAAGCGGATGCCTTCCTTCATGTGCACCGTCACCGTCTTCGCGCCGTTCGTGATTTCCGGCGGACCGGAGGCCATGTCGGGGCTCGGTTCGGTCGAGTTCGGCTTCTGCGAGTACAGCGGCCGCTGGGTGGCGAACACGACCTCGTAGTCGAGGGAGTAGTAGGCGATGCCTGGATCGAGGTGTTCGAATTCGCTTTCGTCCAGCACCTCCAGCGTGCCGCCGCGTTTGCCCCCCGTCAGCGACTGCTTCGTCGGGGTCTGAAAGCCGCCGGTGCTGATCACGCCGCTGGCGCTCGCCCCGGTGCTCGAACCGCTGGAGCTCGAGCCACAGGCGGCCAGCGCCAGCGCGAGCGCCGCCAATAGCCCAGCGCCGCCAGCAGTTCTAATCGACTTCATCGAGATGCCTCCTGTTTTGTGAGCCGGTCGCCGTCATCGAGCGTTCCTTGGGTTCAATGCGTCCTGCAGCCCGTCGCCGAGCAGGTTGAAGGCCAGCACGGTGAGCAACAGCGCCAGGCCTGGGAAGACCATGTACCACCACGCGGTGTTGAAGATCGGCGTAGCCGACGCGATCATCTGACCCCAGCTCGCGGTCGGCGGGCGGATGCCCACACCCAGATACGAGAGGGCAGCCTCGAACAGGATGTTCGTGGGGATCAGCAGGCTCGAGTAGACGACGATCGGCGCCGTCAGGTTGGGCAGGATCTCCTTGAACATGATGCGCGTGTCGGAGGCGCCGAGCGCGCGTGCGGCCTCGACGAACTCGCGCTCGCGCATCGACAGCACCAGGCCGCGCACGATGCGGGCCATGTACGGCCACGTCGCGAGCGAGATGATGAAGATGATCGACCCCAGCCCCGGCTGGACGAGGCCTTTCACACAACCGCGCACCGCGCAGGCGGCGCTGAGCCCAAGGCCGAGCAGCAGGATCGGGATCGACAGCACGACGTCGACGAAGCGCGAGAGCAGCATGTCCACCCAACCGCGATAGAAGCCGGCGAGCATGCCCACCGCCACCCCGATCAGGGTTGAGATGCCGGTGCCGATGACTCCCACCTCCAGGGACACCCTCGTGCCGTAGATCACCCGGGACATCACATCCTCGCCGAGCTGGTCGACGCCGAACGGGTGCGCCAGGCTCGGCCCGAGCGGAGAGCCGAACGAGTCAGTGAGGTTGAGGTTCTGCACATCGGGCCCCGGCAGGCCGAGCAGGCTGACGACCAGCGGGGCCGCGATCGCGAGGAGAACCAGGAACACGATGAACGCGAGCGACGCCAGCGCGACGCGATCCTGGCGGAAGCGACGCCAGAACAGCTGCAGCGGCGAGCGCGCGACGACATCCCCGCCGAAGTCCAGGAATTCGAGCGCGCCTCCCCCCGAAGGCAGCAGCTCAGCGGCGCCGGCACTCATCTCGGCGTTTCCTCGAACGGCGGGTATTGGGACTGGTGAACGTCGACACCGAATCTACACCTTCGACACCCCTCGCGGACAACCTCTCGGCGGCACAAAATGCGCGTTTTCCACCACCCGCGATACTCAGCTGCGTGGATACCCTGTTCGACGAGGATCCGAGCGGCGATCCGGCTGCAGATCAGGCCGTTGGCGGTGCCCCGCGCCGGGACGCCGGCGAGCGCGACGACGACGGTCGCCCGCTGGCGGTGCGCGCGCGTCCGCGCAGCCTCGAGCAGTTCGTCGGCCAGTCGCACCTGCTCGGGTCCGGCTCGGCGCTGCGCACCGCGATCGAGCAGGGACGGGCGCACTCGATGGTGCTCTACGGCCCGCCCGGGTCGGGCAAGACGACGCTCGCGCGGATCGTCGCCGAGCACTCGGGCGCCGCCTTCGAGGAGCTCAGCGCCGTCGCGGCCGGGCGCGCTGAGGTGCGCGCGGTGATCGAGCGCGCCGCTCACCGCCGCGACACGGGCGCCGGGCAGACGGTGCTGTTCCTCGACGAGATCCACCGCTTCAACAAGGCCCAGCAGGACGCGCTGCTGCCGGCTGTCGAGGACGGCCTCGTCACGCTGATCGGCGCCACCACCGAGAACCCCGCGTTCGAGGTCAACGGCGCGCTGCTCTCACGCCTGCGTGTGTACGCGCTCACGGCGCTCGCTCCCAAGGAGATCAGGACGGTGCTGCGCCGCGCGGCCGCCGACGCGATCGCGCTCGGCGCGATCGGCGCCGACGATGACGCGCTCGCCTTCCTCGCCGCGCGCAGCGAAGGCGACGCGCGCACCGCGCTCAACGCGCTCGAGCTCGCCGCCGCCACCGCGGGGGAGCTGGGAGAGGAGCGCGTGACGCTCGCCCGCGTCGAGGACGCCCTGCAGCGCCGGGCCGTCCTGTACGACAAAAAGGGCGACCGCCACTACGACTACATCTCCGCGTGGATCAAGGCCACGCGCGGCTCCGATCCGGACGCCTCGCTGTACTACCTGGCGGTGATGCTCGAGGGTGGCGAGGACCCCCGCTTCATCGTGCGGCGGATGGTCATCTTCGCCTCCGAGGACGTCGGCAACGCCGACCCGGGTGCGCTGACGGTCGCGACCGCGGCCGCACAGGCGGTCGAGCTCGTTGGCCTGCCGGAAGCGCGCTACGCGCTCGCGCAGGCGGCCATATACCTCTCGCTCGCGCCCAAGTCCGACGCCGCCGGGCGCTCCCTGTCGGCGGCCCAGAGCCACGTGCGCGAGCACGGCGCCGCGCCCGCGCCCGGCTGGCTTCGCTCAGGACCAAGGCCGGGACAGGATCGCGGCGGCTACGACAACCCCCATAGGCACCCGGGCCATGTGTCCCCGCAGGAGCTGGCGCCAGAGAGCGTCGTCGGCGAGCGCTTCTACGAGCCCGACGAGGCCGAGGCCGAGCTGGCTGAGCGCCTGCGGCGGATTCGCCGTGCGCGCGACCCGGAGACGCGATAATCGGCCGTGCGATGAGCGCGCCCCCGAGCGAGACCGCCACACAGGTGCAGCTCATGGCGCGCGACCCAGCGACCGGCGCCGCGCTCGGCAGCGTCGCCGTCACGCCGCCGGAGCGCATCGACGAGGTGGTCGAGGCGGTGGCCAAGGTGCAGCCGCTGTGGGCGCTGCTGCGGGTGCAGGACCGCGCGCGCTACATGGGCAGGATGGCCCAGGCCGTGATCGACGACTTCGACGAGCTCCAGGAGGGCCTCGCGCGTGAGCAGGGCAGGCCACGCGCTGAGGTCGCCGCGCTCGAGCTGCTCGCGGCGATCGACGCGTTGAAGTGGATCGCCGAGGACGGAGCGCAGGTGCTCGGCGGCAGGCGGGTGGGGATCAGCCGCTCGATGGCGATCGCCAAGCGCGCGCGCATCGCGTTCGAGCCGTACGGCGTCGTCGGCGTGATCGGCGCCGGCAGCGCACCGTTCGCGCAGCCGCTCGGGCAGATCTCAGGGGCGCTGCTGGCGGGCAACGGCGTCGTCTTCAAGCCCGCCGGCAGGGCCTGTCTGGCGGGCGAGCGCATCGGCCGCGTCCTGGCCCGCGCGGGCCTGCCCGAGGGGCTCGTGCGGATCGTGCACGGGGAGGCGGACGTCGGTGTCGCGCTCGCGCAGGCGCCCGTCGGCAAGGTTCTGTTCACGGGCTCCCCGCCCGTCGGGCGTGTGGTGGCGCGAGCGTGCGTCTCGCGCGAGAAGGAGGTCACCGTCGAGCTCGGCGGCAAGGACGCGATGCTCGTGCTCGCCGATGCGCGCCTGCAGCGCGCGATCGCCGCCGCGCTGTGGGCGGGATGCGCCGGCGCCGGACAGGCGCGGGGGTCGATCGAGCGCGTGTACGTGGCGCGCGAGGTCTACGAGCGCTTCCTGGCGGGGCTTGTCAGCGGCGCGCGAGCGCTCACCGTCGGGGACCCCGCCGACCCTCGCGTGCAGGTCGGGCCGCTGGCGTCAGCCCGCCGGGCCGAGCACATCAGCGCGCTCGTCGACGAGGCGCTCGCCCAGGGGGCGCGCCAGCACTGCGGCGGACCGCTGCGCCCAGCCGGCTGCGAGGGCGGCTCCTTCTACGCGCCTGCCGTGATCACCGATGTCAGCGCCGACATGCGCCTGATGCGCGAGCCGGTGGACGGACCGGTGCTCGCGCTCGTGCCCGTCGACTCGATCGACGAGGCGATCCAGCTCGCCAACTGCGGGGACTACGGGCTCGGCGCGTCCGTGTGGACGGCCGACCGCTACCAGGGGATGCGGATCGCCCGCGAGCTGCACGCGGGCATGGTGTGGCTCAACGACCACCTCCCCGGCCCAACAGTCTCGCGGGGGCCGTGGGGGGCCGCCGCCGGCGGCGGCCTCGGCCGTACGCTCGGCCAAGCGGGGCTGCGAGCCTGCGCGCAGGAGAAGCTCATCACCTGGGATCCGCCCGCCATGCGCGGCCTGTGGTGGGGCCCGTATGACGCCAGCAGCATCACAGCCATGCGCGCCGTTGCCAAGCTGCGCTCCG
Source organism: Solirubrobacteraceae bacterium (assembly GCA_035484215.1). Taxonomy (GTDB): domain Bacteria; phylum Actinomycetota; class Thermoleophilia; order Solirubrobacterales; family Solirubrobacteraceae; genus Palsa-744. Next base: position 30,206 of record DATHPE010000024.1, read on the forward strand.
GGCGGGAGTCCGACCGCGACCGAGCCTGGCGCAACGGCGCGCTGGCGCTCGCGCGTGTGGGGGCGCGCGCGTTCGGGCGGGGACTGCCCAGATAGGGGCAAGCGAGCAGGTCTAGGTCGGCGGCCGTTGTCCTCTCCGTCGGAGTTGTGTATAGCTCTCGTATCTACCTGGCGGGAACGACCACCGCGCCTGCACTACTCTTGATCTCATGCCCGCCCAGGCCTACGCCGGCAAGGAGTGCGTGTGCCAGCTGCGCAGAGGGATCTGCGATCAGAGCTGCGTGCAGGGGATGCTCGACACCCCCTTCTACATCGCCTGCCTGAAGCTCTCCGGCCGCCGCTGCCTGGTGATCGGCGGCGGGGAGATCGGGCTGGAGAAGGTCGAGGGTTTGCTCGCGTGCGACGGCGAGGTCACGCTGATCGCCCCTGACGCCGAGCCCGCGCTGCAGGAGTACGCGCGCGAGGGCTCGATCCGCTGGGAGCGGCGCGTATATGCAGGCCCACCCGATCTGGACGGCGCGTTCATGGCGATCGCGGCGACCGACGACACGGATGTGAACATCGCCGTGTACGAGGACGCCGAGCGGCGGGCGATGCTCGTGAACGTCGTCGACGTGCCGCCTCTGTGCAACTTCATCCTGCCGGCGATCGTGCGCATGAGCCCGCTCGCGATCGCGATCTCCACCGCGGGCGCCTCGCCTGCTCTGGCCAAGCGCATGAAGCGCGAGATCGAAGCGCAGTTCGGCCAGCCCTACGCGCAGCTGGCGGTGCTGCTCAACGAGGTGCGCGGCTGGGCCAAGGGCACGCTCGCGACCTATCAGGAGCGCAAGGAGTTCTTCGAGGGGATCGTCAACGGAGAGCCGGACCCGATCGCGCTGCTGCGCGACGGCGAGAGCGGAGCGCAGGCGGTGCGCGAGCTGATCGAGCGGGCGCAGGGCGCGCACGCGTTGCAGGTGTAGAGAGCAGGAGCGTGGCCGCGCTCCAGGTGGAGGGGTTGGCTCGCCACTTCGGCGAGCGCACGGTGCTGCGCGACGTCTCGCTGTCGCTCGCCGACGGCCACACGCTCGTCGTGTTCGGCCCGAACGGCGCGGGCAAGACCACGCTGCTGCGCGTGCTTGCCAGCCTGCTGCGCCCGCACGCGGGCAGCGTGCGCGTGCTCGGCTCCAGCCTGCCCAGGGACGCGTGGGCGGTACGCGGCCGGGTCGGCCTGCTCGGCCACGAGCCACTGCTCTACCGCGAGCTGACCGCGCGCGAGAACCTGCGCTTCCACGCACGCCTGCACGGCATCGGCGACGAGCGCGTGAGCGAGCTGCTGGAGTCGGTGGCGATGCACGCCCGCGCGAACGAGCCGCTGCGGACGCTCTCGCGCGGCATGGTCCAGCGCGTGGCGATCGCCCGTGCGGTGCTGCACGAGCCCGAGCTGCTGCTGCTCGACGAGCCCAACTCCAACCTCGACCCCGCCGCGGTCGAGCTGGTGGCGCCGCTGATCGGCGCCGCGTCGCAGCGCACGCGGGTGATCTGCAGCCACGATCCGACGGGCGGGCTGGCGCAGGCCGATCTCGTACTCGGCCTGCGCGCAGGACGGCCCGCGCTGCTGCGCGCGGCGGCCGAGGTCGATGCCGAGGAGATCGCGGAGCTGTACAGGTGAGCGGAGTGCAGGCCCCGCAGCAAGAACGCGAGACCGTGGGCCCCGCGCAGCCGGTCGGGCTGTGGCGAACCGTCGGCGCGCTGTTGCGCAAGGAGCTGCTGGTCGAGCTGCGCACGCTGGAGTCCGTCCCCGGCATGTCGCTGTTCGCCCTGAGCACGTTCGTGGTGTTCCACTTCGCGCTGAACCGCGGCAGCGTCGAAGGCGACCTCGGCGCGGGGATCCTGTGGGTGACGCTGCTGTTCGCCGCGATCCTCGGCATCAACCGGCTGTTCGTCGCGGACGCCGATCAGGGCGGCTTCGACGCCTTCCTGCTGGCGCCGGTCAACCGCACCGCGATGCTCGTCGCCAAGGCGCTGACGCTGCTCGGCTTCCTTCTCGTGCTCGAGCTGGTGGCCGTGCCGGCGTTCGCCGTGCTGCTGCTCGGACCGCCGCTCGGGCCCGCGCTCCCAGGCCTGCTGGAGACCCTCGCGCTGGGAGACCTCGGCGTGGCGGTGATCGGCACGCTGGTCGCCGCCATGGCGGTGCAGACGCGTGCGCGCGATCTGCTGGGGCCGCTGCTCGCGCTGCCGCTGCTCGTGCCGATCGTGATCGGCGGCGCGCGTGCGAGCTCGCCGCTGCTCGTGCAGGCGCACCGAGCGGCGCCGGCTGCGCGCTGGCTGCTTACGCTTGGCCTCTATGATTTGGTCTTCGGGCTGATCGCCTACGCCCTCTTCGACTTCCTCCTGGAGGATTGACACGTGGAAACCTCTAGTCGCGCTGCTTCACGACCGTTGCGATACGGCAGCGGCCTGCGCACGCTCAGCATCTCCACGGTCGTCGCGATGACCGTCGCGCTCGCGCTGGTGTTCTTCTACGTCCCGCTGGAAGCCGAACAGGGCTTCCTGCAGAAGATCTTCTACGTGCACGTGCCGCTGGCGACCGTCGCGCTGTGCGGCTTCGTGCTCGGCGGCCTGCTCGCGATCCAGTACCTGCGCACGCGCGATCCGCGTTGGGACATGCGCTCCTACGTGGTCATCCACATGAGCCTGATCTTCGCGCTCGGCACGCTCATCACCGGCTCGATCTGGGCGAAGGGCTCGTGGGGGCACTGGTGGGTATGGAGCGAGCCGACGCTCGTGTCGTTCCTGATCATCTTCCTGCTGTACGCCACCTACCAGCCGCTGCGCTTCGCGATCGAAGACCCTGAGCGCCAGGCGCGCTACGCGTCGGTGTTCGCGATCACCGCCGGGGCGTTCGTGCCGCTGAACTACGTGGCCGTGAACGAGTCCACCGCCTATGTGCATCCGCGCGTGTTCAGCAGCGCCTCGAACCTCCCCGCCTCGATGTCGTTCACGCTGCTGGTCTCGATCGTGGCGATCGCGCTGCTGTTCGCGACGCTGTGCAAGTACGAGCTGACCGCCAAGCACACCCGCTCGCAGGTGCGCGCGCTGCGCCGGCGGCTGGCGGGAGAGGAGCTGGACGCGCCCAGGCGAGCGCGCAGCGCGGCGCCCGCCGTGCAGCACGCCACGGCGGTGTCCATGCGCGCGGCGGGAAGGCCGGGACTGTGATGATCGCCACAGCTCTCGGTGAGGTGCCGGCCCTGCCTCTGCACACCGCCGGCAAGTACGTCGCCGGCGCCTACATCGTGCTGTTCGCGCTGGTCCTGATCTACGTGGCGATCATGGCGATCCGCCTCAGTCGCCTCGAGCGCGACCTCGGCGAGCTGCTGAGCATGTCCGCATCCTCCCCGGAGGGGGAGCAAGCGCCGGAGCCGACGGCGGACATGGCCGAGCCCGCGCAGGACTCGCACGCGGAGTCGACGCCCGCATGAGCGAGGTGCTGGCGCTGGGCATCTCGCACAAGACGGCGCCGGTGGCGCTGCGCGAGCGCCTGGCGTTCAGCGAGCGCGAGGCGGAGGAGTTCGTCCGCCAGGCGACCGCGACGGAGGAGGTGCGTGAGGCGGTCGTCATCTCGACGTGCAACCGCACAGAGGTCTACCTGGTGGTGGGCGGGGATCTGGTTCAGGCGGAGTCAGACGTCCTGAGCCTGCTCGCGCGGCGCGCGGAGATCCGCCCGACGGAGCTGGCGGAGGCGATCTACTCGCCGCGCAACTGCGATGCCGCGCGCCAGCTCTTTCGCGTGACCGCGGGCCTGGAGTCGATGATCCTTGGCGAGGCCGAGATCCAGGGACAGGTCAGGCGCGCGCACGAGACTGCGATGCGCGCCGGCGCCACCGGCCCGCTGTCCAACCGCCTGTTCGCGGCGGCGCTGACGACGGGTAAGCGTGTGCGCTCGGAGACCGGCATCGGCTCCAGCCGCGTGAGCGTTCCGTCGGTGGCCGTCGACCTCGCGCTGAGCGTGCTCGGCGAGCTTGAGAACCGCCACGTGGTCATCCTTGGCGCGGGCGAGACCAGCGAGTTGACGGCGCGCGCGCTCGCCGAGCAGGGCGCCGGCACGATCTTCGTCGCCAACCGCCACGCCGACCGCGCGCTCAGCCTCGCCCAGCGCTTCGGCGGCTCGGTCGTCGGGCTCGACAAACTGCCCGACCAGCTACAGCACGCCGACATCGTCCTGTCCTCGACCTCCTCGCCGCACCCGATCGTCGGGCGCGAGGAGCTCGAGCTGGTGATGGCAGAGCGCGACGGGCGCGCTCTGCTCATCATTGACATCGCCGTGCCTCGTGACGTCGACCCCGCGTGCGGTGAGCTGGAGGGTGTCAGCCTGTACGACATCGACGACCTGCAGGCGGTGATCGCGCGCAACCTCAGCACGCGCGCGGAGGAGACCCCGCAGGCGCTGGAGATCGTCGAGCAGGAGATCCAGCGCTTCGCCCGCTGGCTCGGCCAGCTCGACGCGCTGCCCACGATCAGAGCCCTGCGCGCCCACGGCGAGGACATCGCGGAGCAGGTGCTGGCGGAGAACTCCGGACGCTGGGAGTCGGCCTCCGAGCGCGACCTCGCACGCGTGGAGGCGATCGCGCGCGCGGTGATGAGCCGCCTGCTGCACGAGCCGACCATCCGCCTGCGCGGCCTCGGGGAAGACCGCGGCCACGCGAGCCTGGAGCTGGTGCGGGAGCTGTTCGGGCTGCGCGAGGACGCGCGGGCGGGCGAGCTCTCGACTGAGCGGGCGGGCGGGGTCTCTGATGAGCTGGCGGAGGTCCACGACCTGCCTGTGCCCTTCAGGGTGCGCCAACGCCGGCCTTTTTGATGGCCCACCCACCCCGTCTGCCCCGCTGATGCGGATCGGGACGCGGGGCAGCGCGCTCGCGCTGGCACAGGCCGATCTGATCGCGGGGCTGCTCGGGGACTGCGAGATCGTCCCCATGATCACCAGCGGCGACCGCGGCGGAGCGGCAGCCGCGGCGATGGACAAGGCGCGCTGGGTGGTGGAGCTCGAGGACGCCCTCACCGCGGGCGAGATCGACCTGGCGGTGCACTCCGCCAAGGACGTCCCCGGAGAGCTCGCCGGCGGGTTGGCGCTGCTCGGCGCCCCGGCGCGCGCGGCGGCCGAGGACGTCCTCTGCGGGACCAGCGGGCTCGAGGATCTGCCCCACGGGGCGCGTGTCGGCACCAGCAGCCTCCGCCGTATGGCGCAGCTTCGAGCCGCCCGCGAGGACCTCGATGTGGTGTCGGTCCGCGGCAATGTCGAAACGCGCCTGCGCAAGCTGGATGATCCTGACGAAGGCCTCGACGCGATCGTGCTCGCACGCGCCGGGCTGCAGCGGCTCGGGCGAGAGTCCGAAGCCGGCGGGGCACTGGAGGTCGAGCGCTTCGTGCCGGCGCCCGGGCAGGGAGCTCTCGCGCTGGAGGGACGTGCTGACGACGAGCGCGTGCGTGCCGCGGTGCAGGCGATCACCGACGAGAACACGTTTGCGTGCCTGCTGGCGGAGCGAGCGCTGGCGGGCGCGTTGGACGCCAATTGCCACACGCCGCTCGGGGCATATGCCGTGCCCGCCGGATGCGGCTGCCTGCACCTGCGCGCCTGGGTCGGCCTGCCCGACGGCTCCGCGTGGCTGAGCGACGAGCTGCTCGGCGGCTTCTACGACCCCGAGGCGCTGGGGCGGCGCGTGGCCGAGCGGCTGGAGGCGGTCGGTGCTGGGGAGATGCTGCGGCAGGCCGAGGAGATGGCGGATCAAGGCGCGTGACGAGCCGGGTCGGGGGAAAAATGCCGTGTGCTAAGTTGTGGCCATGCGACTGCACATAAGCCTCGATGATGACCTTGTGGAGCAGCTCGACAGGCGCGTCGGCAGGCGGCGACGCAGCACATTCATCGGCGAGACCCTACGCCGCGCGCTCGAGGACGAGCGGCGGTGGGAAGACATCGAGGCCGGCCTCGGCGCGCTCTCCGACGACGGGCATGAGTGGGACGCCGACCCGGCCGGCTGGGTCAGGGCGCAGCGGCGCAGCGACCCAGCCCGTGTCGGTTAGCCGTCCCGCGAGCGACGGTTTGTGCGGATAAGCAATCGTTGCCGCTACTGCTCGACACCACCGTCCTTGTGGACGCACTGCGTGGACGGGATGCCGCAGAGCGACTGCGCGGCTTGCAAGAGACCAAAGAGATCCCCTGGATCTGCGCGGTGAACGTCGAGGAGGTGATGCGCGGCATACGCGACCACGAGCGGGACATCACCGTGCGCCTGCTGCGCGGCATGCATCTTGCTCCCTTGGCGCGGGCAGAGGGAGCTCGCGCCGGAGACTGGCGCAGAGAATTCGCAGCCAAGGGAATCACGCTGTCGCAGGCCGACTGCCTGATCGCAGCGGCTGCCGTCGGCGTACGCGCGCGCCTGGCGACAGGGAATCCCAAGGATTTCCCGATGCCTGAGCTCGAGGTCGAACACTGGCCGGTCGGACCGTGAGCGCCATCGTCTACCTCGTCGGCGCGGGCCCCGGCGACCCCGGCCTGCTGACCGCGCGCGCGCTGGAGCTGATCGCGACCGCCGACGTGATCTTGTACGACCGCCTGATCCCGGCGGCGGCGCTCGACGGCGCGCGCGCGGACGCCGAGCTGCTGTTCGTGGGCAAGGAGGGCGGCGGGCCGTCGGTGCCGCAGGAGCAGACGCAGGAGCTGATGATCGAGCGCGCGCGGGCGGGAAGCACGGTGGTGCGCCTGAAGGGCGGCGATCCGTTCGTGTTCGGCCGCGGCGGCGAGGAGGCGCTCGCGCTGCGTGCCGCCGGCATCGCCTTCGAGGTCGTGCCCGGCGTGACGGCCGGCGTGGCCGCGAGCGCCTACGCGGGGATCCCCGTCACCCACCGCGGCCTGGCGAGCGCCGTGGCGCTCGTGACCGGCCACGCGCGCGAAGACACGGCGAGCGACTCGCCCGACGAGGAGGAGGCCGCGATCGACTGGCCCGCGTTGGCGGCGTTCCCAGGAACGCTCGTGTTCTACATGGGCGTGCGCCGCCTGCCCGAGATCACGGCATCGCTGATCGCCGCCGGGCGCCCCGGATCGCAGCCGGCGGCCGTGGTGGAAGCCGGCACGCTGCCCGCGCAGCGCACCGTCACCGGCACGCTGCAGACGATCGCGGAGACCGTCCGCAGGGAGGGCATCCGTCCGCCGTCGATCACCGTCGTGGGACCTGTGGCCGCGCTCGCCGGGGAGATCTCCTGGCTCGGACAGCGGCCGCTCGGCGGCGTGACCGTGGCGGTGACGCGCGCGCGCGCGCAGGCGAGCGGCCTCGCGCGGCGCCTGGAAGCGCTGGGGGCGAGCGTCGTGCAGGCGCCGGTCATCCGCGTCCAGCCACTGCCCGGCCCGCCGCTTGACCCCTCGCCGTACGACCTCATCTGCCTGGCCAGCCCCAACGCCGTGTCCGCGCTGTTCGAGCGTCTGGACGACGGAGCCCACCCACCCGGGGACGCCCGCTCGCTCGCCGCGGCGACGGTGGCGGCGATCGGCCCGGGGACGGCGCGCGCGCTGGCCGAGCACGGCGTCGTGGCGGATGTCGTGCCCGAGCGCTTCGTCGCCGAGTCGCTGGTCGAGGCGCTCGCGGATGTGCCGGTGAAGCGCGCGCTGATCGCGCGGGCGCGGGAGGCGCGGGAGGCGCTGCCAGAGGCCCTGCGCGCGCGCGGCGCGCAGGTGGACGTGCTGGAGCTGTATGAGACAGTCGCCGAGCCGCTCTCGCAGCGGACGCTCCACGCGGTGGCGCAGGCCGACTACGTCACCTTCGCCTCGGGCTCCGCGGTGCGCTTCTTCGTGCAGGCGAGCGCCGGCCAGGCGCAGCTGGCGGCGAGCACGCGCGTCGTCTCGATCGGTCCGGTGACCAGCCAGGCCCTGCGCGAACATGGTTTGGAGCCGCACATCGAGGCCGATCGGTCCGATATCGAGGGTATCCTCGACGCCCTTCTCGCCGACGCCGCGCCGCGGTAAGCAATGGCTGATAGAGCGACCCCACCCGTCATCACGTTCCTTTCCGACTACGGCCAGCTCGACGAGTTCGTCGGCGTGTGCCACGGCGTGATGGCGCGCCGCTGCCCGAGCGCACGGGTGATCGACCTGACCCATTCGATCCCTCGCCATGACGTGCGCGCGGGCGCGATCGTGCTGCGCTCGGCGCTGCCGTTCCTGCCCGCCGGCGTCCATCTGGCGGTGGTCGATCCAGGGGTGAGCGCGGTCGGCAGGCACGCGCGCCGCGCAGTGGCCATGCGCACGGTCGAGCAGGATCACCTGCTGGTGGGTCCCGACAACGGCCTGCTGATGCCCGCGGCCGAGCGCCTGGCGGGGGTGGCGGAAGCGGTGGACATCGGCGAGTCGCCAGAGCGCCTGGTGCCCGTGTCGCGGACGTTCCACGGCAGGGACATCTTCGCGCCTGTCGCCGCCGCCCTGGCCGCGGGGGAGCCGCTCAGCTCGGTGGGCGAGCCGCTGCCGGTGGCGCAACTGCGCCGCTTCGGGCTGCCGGTGGCACAGCTGGGCGACGGCGTGCTCACCGTCCACGTGCTGCGCAACGACACGTTCGGCAACCTGATCCTCGACGCCACCGACGAGCAGCTGGCCGCGCTGGGCGCCATGCCGGGAGACACCATGACGGTGAGCCACGCGGGCGCGGTCCGCGCGGCGCGCTACGTCGCCACGTTCGCCGAGGTGACCCCCGGGGAGCTGCTGATCTACGAGGACGCCACGCGCATGGTCGCGCTTGCCGTCAACCGCGGCTCAGCCGCCGAGCTGCTGGGGGCGGGCGCGGACGATGAGCTGACGGTCCGCCCCGCGTGAGCGGCGCGCAGCCTCCCGCCGGCACACCGACCTCGACGAGCATCGGCCACCCGCGGGTGCACCTGCGGCGCACGGGTTCGACCAACGAGCGCGCGCGAGAGCTGGCCTTCGCGGGGGCGCCCAACGGCACGCTCGTGACCGCCTCCGAGCAGACGGCCGGACGCGGACGTCAGGGCCGGCGCTGGTCGGCGCCCGCGGGGAGCTCGGTACTGATGTCGCTGCTGCTGCGCTCCCCGCCGCCGCTGCTGCCGCTGATCGCCGCGGTGGCCCTCTGCGACGTCGCCGACGCATCGTCGCCGGCCGGGGAGCAGGCTCGGATCAAGTGGCCGAACGACGTGGTGCTCGACAACGTGACGGTTACCGGCGCGGGGCTGGCCAAGCTCGCGGGCATCCTCGTCGAGGGTCGGCCCCAGGAGGGCTGGGCCGTGCTCGGCATCGGGCTGAACGTCGCCGTGCGCATCGAGGATCTGCCAGCCGAGCTGCGCTCAGGCTCCTCAGAGCGCACAGCTTCCAGCAGCGGACTGCCGGCGGCGACGCTGGGGCTGGCGCCCGCGGATGTCGAGGCGACGCTCACGCGGTCGATCGACGCGCTCGAGCGCCGCCTGGCCGAGCCGGCCGAGGCGACGCTGCGCGAGTGGCGCGCCCGCGACGCGCTGCGCGGGCGCGAGATCGAATGGGCGGAGGGACGTGGACGCGCCGACGGCATCGACGGGACCGGACGGTTGATGGTCGTGCTCGCGGACGGCGGGCGCACGGCGCTCAGCGCCGGCGAGGTCCATCTGCGCCAGATCTCCTGACCGGGGCCGCGCCGGGGAGCTACGCCGGATGCTGGTCGAGCGCGTCGCGCACGTCGCGGCGCAGCTCGCGCTCGTGCTCGTTCGTCGCCGTCGCCGCGACCGGCGCCTCGGGGCGCGCTCCGTTGGCTGCGTTGCCGGCGCCCTTGACGCCCTTGCGCCTGCGCCGGGCGTTGCGAGCGCGGCGTTTGGGGAAATTGCGCAGTAGCTCCCGGGCCAGCGCGGGGGGCTTGCGAGCCATCCGCGTGCGGGCGCCGCGCAGGGCCTCCTCGGCCTCGGGGGTGTGAGCGAGCGCCGCCGCGAGCAGCGCCGCGGCCAGGCGGCGGTCCTGCTTGCGCGCCGCGTGGATCAGGCGGCGCGCATTGCGTGCGTGTGCGCCTCCGGCCGAGTTGACGAGCAGGCCGAGCAGGCGCTTGGTCTCCGGCCAGCGCTGCACCGCGTACTCCTCGTGCACGTCGCGCGTGTACTCCGCCAGGCGCCAGATCCACGCGTTGGCCTGGTCGCGGCGGCCGATGCGCCGCTCGACGAGCGCTCGCAGCATGATCTTGGTGGCCTCCTTGCGCTCTTCGCGCGGCCAGCCGCCGATGATGTCGATCGCCTCGTCGAACGCGTCCGGATCGCGCAGCGCGGCGATGTCCGTCAGCGCGCGCAGGCGCAGCTGCGCGTTGTTGTTGCGCTTGACGGCCGTGATCAGGAAGCGGCTCTTGAGCTCGCCCGTGCGGTCGAAGTGCAGCATCGCGCGTGCCCTGCGCCAGCCGTTGGGGGCGACACGCGCACCGGCGAGCGCCGCCCACAGGTGCTGCTCGCCGTAGTCGAGGTGCTCGACGGCGATCCGCCACAGCTCGCGCTCGAAGACCTGGAAGCGCCGCTCCTCCTCCGCGCACACCGGCAGCACGCGGCGCTCGACGCGCATGCGCCGGCCGCGACCGCGGCGCACCGGGCCGACGACGATCGCGCCGCCACGGTAGACGTCGCGGTCGAGCAGCGAGTGCAGCGTCACGACCGGGTCGTCGTGCTTGGTGGCGGGATGGACGAAGTCGACGACCAGCCCCGCCTCCTTGCCGGGGTGGCGGCGGGTCACGCGCCCGACGCGCTGCTGGTAGATGCGCTTGGACGCGGTGGGGGCGAGATGCACGCAGACGGTCGCGCGCGGGCTGTTCCAACCCTCGGCGAGCAGCTGCGCGTTGATCAGCACGTCGATGTCGCCGCGCTCGTAGCGCGCGAGGATCTCGACGAGCTCGCGCTTGGGCGTCTCGCCGGAGACGCCTTCCGCCTTGATCCCCTCCGCGCGGAACGCTTCTGCGAGGTTGTACGCGTGGCGCACGCCGGCCGCGTACACGACGCCGGGAACGCCGTTGAAGCGCGTTTTGTAGAGGTTCGCGACCGCCACGTTGAACGGCTGCTGGTCGAGCAGTTTCGCGAGCTCGTCCTGGTCGAACTCGGTGTCCACCTCGCCGCGGCGCAGCGGCACCTTGGCGATGGTGCGCACGCCCACCCCGGGCGAGATGCGCACGCAGCGCAGCGGCGCGATCACGCCGCGCCGGGCCGCCTGCGCGAGGTCGAAGCGCGAGGTCTGGGTCGGGAACAGATCGGTGACGTGGCGTGCGATCAGCGCGCCCGTGGCGGTCATGCCGATGAAGATCGGCCCCGTCCACTCGCGGATCGCCGCGCTTGTCTTCTCGCCCAACGCGGTGTGGGCCTCGTCGCAGATGACGATCGTGTACGCGCTCGAGATCTTGCCGGCGTTGCGCACGAACCACTGGTAGGTCTCGACCGTCACCGGGCCCTTGACCGAGTCCTCGCCCTTCAGCAGCGGCCGGCTGATGCGCTTGGAGTAGCCGCGGTCGCGCAGCTCGCCGAGAAACTGGTCGACGAGGTTGCGCCGGTGGGTGAGGATCAGCACGCCGCCCGTGTGCGAGGCCTCCACAAAGCCGAGCGCGGCAACGGTCTTGCCTGCGCCGGTCGCGTGCTCGAACCAGAAGCGCTTGGCCGCGTTCGGGTCCTCGGGCTGCTCGGCGAGCGACTCCTCCTCGTCCTCCTCGTCGACCCAGTCGCGGGGCTCCTCGTCGGCGTCGCCTTGGAGCTCCTCCTCGACCTCCTCCTCGTCGACCTCGTCGTCCTCCTCCTCGAGATCGTCCTCCTCCTCGTCGTCCTCATCGGGGGCCGCCCGCTGAACCGGCCCGAGATCCTCGTCGTCGTCCTCGTCGTCCTCCTCCTCGAGATCGTCCTCCTCGTCGTCGTCCTCGGACGCCTCACGATCTCGATCTCGCTCGGCCACCCCGCCAGCCCGGTCCTCGCGACCGTTGGCGGCATCGTCCCCGGTGGGGGAGGAGGCGCCATCGGGACCAAGGATGTCGGCGGAGGCCAGCAGCTCGGGCGAGGCGGACGCCGACGCGCGGCCGTTGCCGCCGGGGGCGGCGCGCTGGGCCTCTGCCAGCAGGGCGGTGAGCGTGCCCGACAACGCGTCGACCTGGTGTGCGGAGAGAACGGTTCCGTCCACGAGCGTCGGCTCCTCCTCGGAGAGCAGTCGCTCCAGGCCGAGCAGCAGCGAGAACTCGCGCCGCCATGCCGTGGACGGGTTCTTGATCTTGGGATCCTCGTTCAGCTCCGCGAGCGCCTGGTCGAGCGCGCGCCTGCGCGGCGTTCCCGGCGCCAGCGCGACCAGCGGATCCTCGCCCTCGTGGACGAAGCGCTCGCGCACGAACTTCTCCGCACGCGTTATGTCGGCGGAACTTGGAATGGTCGCGGCCGCGAGGGCCACTGAGGTGGACTCGGCCATTGAGGCTGTGGACTTCGAGACAGAACCCGCGCCCAAGCTAGCTTCGACGCGGTTCAAAAGGCTGGCGCCCCGCGGCGCCCTTCGCCGGGTGCTCGAAGCGACCCGGCTCTGACGTAGCTCCAGGATATAGCACGCGGAGGCGCGATTGAAGTGAGCGCGATCTGACACCCTTAGCGCGATGACCCCGAAGCGCCTGTCGATCGCGGCCGCCACGGCGGCCGTTCTCGTGCTGCTGATCGTCGGCCTGGTCCAGCTCGGCAGCTCACCGCAGACGAACCTGCCCTCGACGCTCACGCTCGCGCAGATGCGCGAGCGCCTGTCCGGCTCGCCGCCAGCGCTGGCCGCGCTGCACGCGCAGGCGAGCGAGCTGCTCGGAGGCGGGCTGCCGGCGCTGCGCTCGCGCCTGGCCGCGCTGCGCGGGACTCCGATGGTGGTCAACAAGTGGGCGTCCTGGTGCGAACCCTGCCGTGCCGAGTTCGGCGTCTTCCAGCGTGTCTCTGTCTCGCTCGGTCGCGAGGTGGCTTTCATCGGCATCGACTCGGGCGAGTACAGTCGCGCCGATGCGCTCACGTTCCTGCGCTCGTTCCCGGTCAGCTACCCCAGCTACTACGACCACAGCGGCCAGGCGGGCCTGGCGATCACAGACTCGTCGAACACGCCCGTGACCGTCATCTATGACCGCGGCGGCAGCGAGTACATCCACCAGGGGCCGTACCCGAGCGTGGCCAAGCTCGAAGCGGACATCAGGCGCTACGCGCTGGACGGTTGAGCGTTGCCGGAGCTGCGCATCGACCCGCTGAGCGGGCACAGGACGATCGTCGCCGGCGAGCGCTCCCGGCGCCCCGGCGGTGAGCCGCGATGCGAGCCGCCAGAGCGGATCGACCCCGAGCAGGATCCGTTCGCGGAGGGTCACGAGCAGCGCACCCCGCCCGAGCTCTACGCCGTGCGCCCGGGCGGCGGGCCCGCCGACTCGCCGGGCTGGAGCGTGCGGGTCGTGCCCAATCTGTATCCGGCGCTGACGCCTGCCGAGGCGGACGGAGATCGAGCGCCAGCGCTCGACGTGCGCGGCCAGCCGGAGCTGTTCGTGTCGCTGCCGGCCTCCGGCGCGCACGAGGTGATCGTCAACGGGCCACAGCCGGTGCTGTCGCTGGCGGAGCTGCCGGTCGAGCAGGTCGTGGCCGCGGTCGAGACGTGGCGCGAGCGGATGCGCACACACGCCGCCAGCGCATGCGTGCAGCTGATCGTCAACGAGCGGCGCGAGGCCGGCGCGTCGCTGCCGCACACGCACGCGCAGCTCTACGCGCTGGACTTCGTCCCCGCGGAGGTGGCGCGCGAGCGTGAGCGCGCGAGCGCATACACGACGCGCACGATGGGCCAGAGCCTCCTCGGCGATCTCGTCGCCGAGGAGGTGCGCCGGCGCGAGCGGATCGTGGCGATCGACGAGGAGGCGGTGCTGATGGCGCCGTACGCGTCGCGCCTGCCGTTCCAGCTGATGCTCGCGCCGCGCGCGCCGCGGGCGCGCTTCGAGGACGCCGGGGCCTCGGGCGCGGCGCTGCTGCACGACGGCCTGTGCCGGCTGGCGCGCCACCTTGGGTCGAGCCCGCCGCTGAACCTGTGGGTGCGAACCGCGCCGCGCGGAGCCGAGGACTTCTGCTGGCGGATCGACGTGCTGCCCCGCCTGACCCACCTGGCGGGCCTGGAGCTGTCGACCGACGTCAACCTGAACATCGTCGCGCCCGAGCACGCCGCGAGCGTGCTGCGCGAGGCGTGAGCCGCCGCGAGCGCAGGACGGTTAGGCTGGCCTGAGCCATGGCTCCCGAGCAACGTCTTGTGCCCCGCTTCGCCGCCGAGCCGCCACAGGAGGAGCTGCCGTACGGACGCTGGGAGGAGCGCCTGCGCCAGGAGTTCCTCGGCGCGGCGCTGCGCGTGGACGCCGACGGCGAGGATCTCGGCGAGCCGGGCGCGATCGTGTGGTACCCGGACCGCACGTGGCACGGGCACAGCTACGTGCCGGCGACGACGCTCACGTCCGCTGGATACGAGCTGTTCGGCTACGTGCGCTTCCTGCCCGGGATCGACGACGGGGAGCCGAGCGAGCTCACCGCGCACGTCGACTTCACCGAGGAGACCGCCGAGCGCAACCCCGACTGGAAGCTCGACCTGTGCGACGAGATCATCGGCTCCTGGCGCGGTGAGTCGGGAGCGGTGGCGGTGATGACGCTCGTGTGGGGCCGCCCGCTGATCTCCGGTGGGCGCATCGCGACCGCCGAGCTGGCAGACCTGGCGGTCGACCAGTGCGAGCTGGTCGAGGAGCGCTTCACGCTGATCGCCCCGGACGACTACCGCCAGGATCTGCTGGAGATCAAGCTGTTCGACGGCAAGGCACGGGAGCTCGCGAGCGAGTCGCTGTACGCGGGCGAGGAGGACGACGAGGAGGACGAGTAGGAGGGCGCCGCCGCGGACTCACGCCGGCTGGCGCTCGAGCTGCGCGGCCAGCCCACGGCAGTCGAGCAGGTACAGGCCCTTATCGACGGCGGAGTATGAGCCCTGCCACAAGGCCGCGGGAACCTCGCGGCAGACCCGCTCCGCCGCCTGGCTGGCCCTGTTGCCCCCAAGGTAGGCGTACGCGCCGCCGATGAGCACGTAGCGCGCTTCGCCGCGAGCGACCAGCCGGCCGAGGCCGGGGCCGTCGAGCGCCGGGTCGACACCGCCGTAGCCGCCCATCGCGGCCGCTTTCACCCCGAGCAGGATCGGGACGGCCGCCGTCAGCGAGGCCTGCGTGAGCAGCTGAAAGCGCGTGCCCGGTTCGTGCGCGATCACGTAGTCGACGAGCGCGCGGCTGGCGGCGAGTTCGCTCGCGTCCACGCCCGCGCCGCCGTTGCCTTCCGCGGCGCGCGGACCGGCGGCCGGGAACGTGTTGTTGACTGGCTCGCGCCAGGTGGTGGTGGAGTAGGCGGTCGGCGCGACGAGCAGCACCGCAAGCGCACACGCGAGCGTCGCGACGGCCCCGCGGCGGCGCGCCAGGAACAGCACGAGCGCGAGCGCCTCCAGGATGATCAGCGCCGGTATCCAGGGGCTCAGATAGTGAGCATGGTGCAGCAGGTGCGCCTGCACGGCGACGGTGCTCGCGATCGCCGCCACCGCCAGGATCGCGCGAGAGCGGCCGCGCAGCCCGGCCAGCGCGGCCGCTCCGGCGCCACACATCACCGCCACCCCGGGTGCCAGCGCTGACACGTAGTAGGGGTGCACGATGCCGCGCGAGAAGCTCAGCACGAGCGCCTCCACGAGCAGGAAGCCGCCGAACACGAGCAGCACGGCCAGTCGCGGATCGCGCCGTCGCGGCCGCGCGAGCACGAGCGCGATCAGCGCGATCAGCGCGAACGGCAGCAGCCACGCGCCCTGATCGTTCATGCCCTTCTTGAACAGCCGCAGCGGCCCCGGCGACTTGCCGTAGGCGAGCGGGGAACGCGTGGTCGCGGCGGGGCGCGCCGGCTCGACATCCGGGGCCGGCCGTGGCAGGCCCACGTGCGCGGCGCGTGTCGCACCCGCTCCGGCGCCCGTCGCCGCGGCGCTCGGCGCGACGAAGTGCTGCGGTATCGATCCGGGACCACCGAACTCGCCGCCAACTCGCCCGAAGCCGTTGTAGACGAACGCGAGGCCGAGCTCGGAGTTGTCGGTCGAGCCGCCCACGAACGGCCGCTCGGAGGCGGGCGTCAGTTCGACGACCGCCATCCACGCCAGCGAGACGACGCCCAGCACGAGCCCCGCGACCAGCAGGTTCAACGCGCGCCTGCGCGGCGAGCCGGGTGCGCAGACGAGGTAGGCGAGCGCGATCCCGGGCACGACGAGATAGGCCGCGAGCGTCTTCGTGTTGAAGGCCAGCCCGACCAGCGCGGCGGCGCACATGAGCGTTCGCAGCCGGCCGTCCTCGATCGCCCGCAGCGCGCAACCGCAGGCGAGGATCAGGAGCAGGATCAGCAGCGCGTCGACGTTGTTGTCGCGCGAGACGGCCACGAACGACGGGAACACGGCGAGCGTTGCCGCGCTGATCAGGCCGGCGAGCCAGCCGAGACGCCGTTGCACGATCAGATAGAGCGCGGCGACCGACAGCACGCCCGCGATCGCCTCGGGTAGCAGCAGGCTCAGCGGCTGGAAGCCGAACAGCTTCGCGCTCGCCACCTGCAGCCACAGGCCCAGCGGCGGCTTGTCGACCGTCACCAACCCACCCGGATCGAACGACAGGAAGAAGAAATTGTGCAGCGAGCCGAGCATCGAGGAGACGCCGGCCGAGTAGAACGTGTTCGCGTAGCCGTTCTGGCGCAGCGCGTGCGTGTTCAGCACGGACGCGAACGCGAGCACGCCGAGCAGCGGCACATGGCACAGACGCCGGCCGAGCGGATTGCGCGCAACGGATAACTTGGATGCCATGGCAGACCCGAATGTGGGGCGGGCGACATCCTATGGTCACCGACGCGGTCAGGCGTACGCGCTGGGCGCCGCGCTGGCATGGTCGACGGGCGGCATCCTGCAGCGCCAGGTGTCCACCGGCGCGGCCGATCAGATCGTCGGCCGCGCGGTCTTCGCTCTCGCGGCGGTGCTCGCGTTCGTCGCGGTGGGGGAAAGGGTGAGCCTGCGCGCGGCCTTCAGGTCCATCGCCAACCTGGCCGGCGTGACGGTGGCGGCCGGCATCGCGGTCGCATCGGCCAGCTTCATCGTCGCGTTGAACCACACGAGCATCGCGCACGTGCTGCTGATCCAGGCGATCACGCCGATCCTCGCGGGGCTGTTCGCCTACCGAGCCCTGCGCGAGCCGCTCTCCCCGCGCACCTGGGGGGCGATGGCGCTGGCGGTCCTCGGCATCGGCGTGATGGTCGGCATCCCGAGCGGCGGCAGCGCGCTGGGCGAGCTGATGGCGGTCATCTCGCCGCTCGCGTTCGCCGTCGTGATCGTCATCGCACGCCGCCACCGGCACGTCTCGATGGCCCCCGCCACCGCGCTGGCGCAGGTGATGCTGGTGGTGTTCGGGCTGCCCTTCATCCACGCGAGCCAGTTGCACGCCGGCGACATCGGCTGGCTGGCGCTGCTCGGCCTCGGCCAGCAGGGGTTCGGGCTGGTGCTGTTCACGATGGGCGCCCGCCTGATCCCCGCTTCGGCAATGGGCGTGATCCTCATGGCCGAGTCCGTGCTCGGCTCGGCGTGGGGTTGGCTTGGCACCTCCGAACGGCCGGACGCGGCGACAATCGTGGGTGGGCTGATCGTGCTGGCGGCGGTGGCGATCAAGCTCCGGGATGACAATGCGCGGGCCGCGCCGGCCACGAGCGGCGTGCTTGCGGAGACGGTGCCGGGCGAGGTTTGAGCGGGTTCGGTCTGATCAGCCTACGCGGCGGCGCTTGGCCAGCCGGTCGAGAGCATCCCGGCAGGAGCCCGGTGGCGTCCTGGAGTTGCGCGACGAGCCAGTCGGGCGGCCCGCACGGGCATAGCGCTAGGAACTCGATCCAGGGCTGCGCGCCCCAGGGTTGCCCTCGCGGCCGGCGACCGCCGGAGGTCGTAGGCTCACGCGGGCCCTGCTATGCAACTGACCATGATCGCTGAACCGACGCTGCCTCTCCCACCGCCCGACGAGGAACGGGACGGCGAGCACGGAGCGATCTTTACGCGGCGATGGGTGGTGGATCTCATCCTCGACCTGGCTGGGTACACGGCTGACAAGGATCTGGGCGCGCTGACCGCGATTGAGCCGTCTTGTGGCGCTGGCGCGTTCTTGTTGCCAATGACCGAGCGATTGATCCAGTCAGCGCAGACGCACGGCCGACCGCTGGAGCAACTCGCCGATGCGATCGCTGCGACCGATCTGCTCGCAGCGAGCGTCGCCGCCAGCCGTCGCGCGGTCACTGCGACGCTCGTCGCGGCTGGCATGGGTGACGCCAACGCGGATGCGCACGCCGAGCGATGGGTTCGTCGCGGCGACTTCCTGCTCGACCCGCCCGCGCCGGGATCGGTGGACTTCGTCATCGGCAATCCGCCGTACATTCGGCTGGAGGCGGTGTCGTCCGAGCGCTCCGCCGCGTACCGTCGGGCGTGCTCCACGATGGGCGGTCGCGCTGACGTTTACGTCGGCTTCTACGAGCACGGTCTGCAGGCGCTGCGCAACGAGGGGACTCTCGCGTTCATCTGTGCGGACCGCTGGATGCGCAACGCCTACGGCGCGACCCTCCGCGCGATGGTGGGCACCGCGTGGTCTGTCGAGGCCGTCGTCTCGATGACCGGTGTCGACGCCTTCGAGCAGGAGGTCGATGCCTACCCCGCGATCACAGTGCTCCGGCGTCGGCGGCAGGACCATGGACCGCTCATGATCGAGGCGGCTCCGGGCTTTGGGCCCCGCGAGGCCACCGACATTGCTGGGATGGCCGATCGGAGCGAGGTCAAGCACGCCCACGGCACGCACTACCGCGCCGCACGTCTTCCCGGATGGTTTCAAGGTCGATCGGGTTGGCCTCACGGATCACCGGATCGGCTCGCTCTGATCGCTGACCTAGAGTCGCGGCTTCCCACGCTTGAAGATCCCACTACCAGCACACGAGTCGGGATCGGTGTCGCGACCGGCGCAGACAAGATCTACGTGGTTAAGGACCAAGCCGCTGCCGAGCCCGAGCGGCTCCTGCCGCTTGCGCTGCCCCGCGACATCGTGACTGGCGACGTCGAGTGGTCGGGCAACTACCTCGTGAACCCGTGGGACAACAGTGGGCTTGTGAATCTTGACGACTGGCCGCGCATGGCAGCGCATCTCGGCGCGCACGAGGCGCTGCTCGCGAAGCGCCACACGGCACAGCGCGGACAGTGGCACAAGACAATCGACCGCGTAATCGAGGGCCTCGCCGACCGGCGCAAGTTGTACCTGCCCGACTTCAAGGAGGCGATCTTCCCCGTCCTCGACGCGGGCGGGACATATCCGCACCACAATCTCTACTGGGTCACGTCCGACGGATGGGACATCCGGGTCCTCGGCGGGCTCCTGCTCAGCGACATCGCGAACCTGTTCATCGAGGCATACTCGGTCAGGATGCGGGGCGGCTATCTGCGTTTTCAGGCGCAGTACCTGCGTCGCATTCGCCTCCCGCGACTCCAAGACGTCGACGCAACGAGCGCCCAAGGGCTCGCAGCCGCTTTCGATGCCCGTGACCGAGAGGCGGCGACGGACGTCGCGCTCAGCCTCTACGGCCTCCGTGGCCTCCCCTCGTAGATCATGTCGCCCACGCGATCGGATCTCGAACTCGCAGTCGCAGCGTACTGGAAGACGAAGGGCGAGCAGCTAGCCGCCGCGGAAGCAATCCGCTCCACTGCCGAGGGAACCTCGAAGGCCATCCGCGGTGGAAAACACTTTAACCCGGTAGTCAACCTCATCTCACGGTTCTTTCTCGATGCTGGCTACCCGGAGTCTTCGATCGGCGCGACGGGAGCACGCACAAACCTGCCTGCCTATTACCGACCCGCAAAGGCCTGGGATCTCGTGGTCGTGCATCGCGGCGTATTGGTTGCTGCCATCGAGCTGAAGGCCCTTGGTGGTCCCTCGTTCGGTAACAACTACAACAACCGAGTCGAGGAGGCGCTCGGCAATGCGAGCGACCTCTCCCGCGCTCACCTTGCGTCGCTTACCGGCCCTGAGGTTCCCTGGTTGGGCTACTTCTTCATGATGCAGGACCACCCAAAGTCGCGGCGCCCATGTCGCAAACCTAACGGCAAATCGTTTGAGTTCGACGGCATCTGGAAGGGCCGTTCTTACCAGGACCGCTTCAGCGTGACCGGCGAGCGGCTGTTGGACGAGCGGGTCTACGACGCAGTCTGCTATCTCGTGTCGTCCGCTGACGATCCTGGACCACGAGAACCATCCAAGCGACTGGACTGGCAGCACTTCTGTGCGGCTCTAGATGCGCGCCTCACGTACCTTTCAAAGCTCGGCTACCCCTAACCGGCGCGATCATCGAGGCAGGCGTCGTGTCTCGTCACTGTTCAGCTCGTCCTCCGTCTCAAATGCGCATGCCGTAGCGCGTACTGGATACGTTCCCAAGAGTTGCACGCCGGAGCGGTTGCTAGCCAATCCGAGACTCTCGGTGCCGTATCCGGCGATGGACCCGCCAGTCTGCAGGTCCTTGAGCGTTGAGGCGCTTTGCCCCATGCCCCCGCCAGGAGTCGAACCTGGATCTACCGCTTAGGAGGCGGTCGTCTTATCCATTGGACTACGAGGGCGCTGCCCATCGCGCACGCGGCGGGTCACCCGGAAGGCTACCGGCGCTCGCCGCGCACATCGTCCGCCGCCTCGCCGGCCAAGCGCTGGAGCTCCTCGCCCACCAGCCGGTGGGTGATCCATTCGCGCATCGCCGTGGCGCCGATGCGCCGGTAGAAGCCGAGCGCCAGCTCGTTCCAGTCGAGCGCGGCCCATTCCAGGCGCTCGCCGCCGCGCTCACGCACGCGCGCGGCCACGGCCGCCAGCAGCGCTCGCCCGACTCCTGCGCCGCGGTGCTGGGGGCGCACGAACAGGTCCTCCAGCCACACCCCCTGGACCGCAAGGAAGGTGGAGAACGTGGGGTAGAACAGCGCGTAGCCCGCGACCTGCTCGCCCCGTTCGGCGAGCAGCGCCTCGGCCGCCGGACGCTCCGCGAACAGGGCCACGCGCAGTCGTTCCTCGGTGGCGCGCATCTCGTGCGCGAGGCGCTCGTACTCGGCCAGCTCCAAGAACATCTGCAGCAGCACCGGCACATCCTGCGAGCGCGCCGCGCGGACGACGGTCGGCGCTGAGAGCTCGTCGCGGTCCTCGCCCGCCACGCCCGTCAGCCGGCCTGTCGGTCGGGGCGCTCCGGGTAGACGTCGTCGATCGTGCTCAGCGTGAGATACGGCGCGCCCGCCGCACGCTCGATCGCCGCCGCGCCGCCGGCCAGCCGGTCGAGCACGCTCACCACGCCGCAGATCTCATGCCCGGCCTCCTGCAGCGCCGCGATCGCCGCCAGCGTGGAGCCGCCGGTCGTCACCACGTCCTCGACGACCACGCAGCGATCCTCGGCGTCCAGCGGCGGGCCCTCGATGCGCCGC
Source organism: Solirubrobacteraceae bacterium (assembly GCA_035484215.1). GTDB lineage: Bacteria > Actinomycetota > Thermoleophilia > Solirubrobacterales > Solirubrobacteraceae > Palsa-744. The sequence continues at coordinate 51,692 of DATHPE010000024.1, forward strand.
TGCAGCCCGTGCGCCTTGGCGTCCTTGCGCACGAAGAACCCCTTCGCCCGCGCCCCACCGGCGAGCGCCGCGCACGCGACCGCGTCCGCTCCCATCGTCATGCCCCCGACCGCCGTGCCCTCCCACTGCGACACCTGCGCCGCGAGCAGCGCCCCGAGCGCCGCGAATCCCTCCGGGCGCAGGATCGCGCGCTTGGCGTCCACGTAGTACTGGGCACGCGCGCCGCTGGTGAGAGTCACCTCGCCGATCACGAGGGCGTGCTCGCGCAGCTCCGCCACCAGGCGCGTGCGTGCGGCGGCGAGATCGCTCGAATATCCGTCGGTCACGTCCACGCAGCCACCTAATCTAGCGGTGTGATCTTCTCGATCGTGCGATTGCTGCGGTTGGCTTCGATTGTGATCTGCGTGATCGTGATCGCGTCGTTCGCGCTGTTCGCGCTCGATCAGACCAAAACGGCGTCCAAGCACCAGGCGGCGGAGGTCAGCAACGGGCCGGCCGTCACGACGAGCACCGGGAGCTCGACCTCCCGCGAGAGCGGCGCACACAAGGTCATCGACGAAGTCTCCGAACAGCTCACCTCGCCCTTCGCCGGCGTCGTCTCCGGCTCCAGCAGCGAATGGCTCATCCGCGGCGTGAAGCTGCTGCTCGCGCTCGCCGTCTACGGCTTCGGCCTCGGCTACCTGTCACGCGTGCTCCGCGTCAGGGTGTGAGCGCCGACTATTCGTCGTACACGTCCACCGGCGTGCCCACCCGCACCCACGCGTAGATTGCGGGCGCGTCGGGAATCGGCACGCGCAGGCAGCCGTGGCTGGCGGCGTACGTCGGCACTTCAGCGTAGCCGTGGATGGCGTAGCCACGGATGAAGTAGTTGGAGTCGACCATGCCCTCGCTGTTTTCCCCCGGCGTCTTCAGGTACACCTGGTAGCGCCCGAGGACCGTCGGCGTGGAGGGCTTGCCCGAGCTCATCATGTAGATCTTGCGCACGCGTCCGCTCGGTTCGATCTCCGCCAGCACCTGCTTGGTGAGGTTGGCCTCGACGTGGCGGCCGTCGCGGGGGTAGCGCACGTGGAAGCTGCCCGCGCGGCGCGCCAGCAGCTCGAACACCTGCCTGCCCGCGTACGCGATCCGTTCCAGGCCGGTCATCTTGCGGTACGCGATCAGCGCCTGCCCGGTCCCTTCGTCGAACACGCCCGTCAACGGCACCGCGTAGTGCAGCACGTCGAGCTCAGACTGCAGCACACGCACCGACTGCCCGCGCGCGCCCGGGCCGAGGTCGGGATGCACGAAGCGAACGCCCGGCGCGCGCGCGGCGAAGGCGCCCTGCTGGGCCGTGGCGTAGTGCACCACGCGCGCCTGCACGAGCCCCGCGTAACGGCTCGAGAAGCCGGCCTGGAACTGTCCCGTGCCAGCGCCCGCCGCGAGCACGCTCACGACCTTCGTGGCCATCGTGCGGCCGTCAAGTGAGAAGCTGACCGCCACCGTCTGTCCGGCGACGTACGGCGTGACGGTGCCGCGCACCGCGATGCGCCCGCCGACCAGCGCGAACGGCGGGCTGCCGCCGACCTTGCGCAGCGCGAGCCTGACCGTCGCGGGCGCCGGGCCGGTGACCGTCGCGGGAGCGGGCGCGACTGGCGTTTCGGCGGCGGCCAGCGCGGGGGCGGCGAGTAGGCACGCGAGCACCGCGCCGGCTGCGCCCAGGCGAGAGGTTCGGCTCATCGGCAGGATCCTATGCGCCCTGGCGGGCGAAAGGGGCCGGCTCGGGGGCGATCAGGCCGACCCGCTTGAACACCGCCACCAGCGCGGCGATCCCCAGCAGCGCGCACACGATCAGCACCGGCGTCTGCCAGCCCCAGCTCTCCAGGCTGGAGAACGCGAGCGAGTTGTTCAGGGAGTGGGCGATCATGCATGGGTACAGCGAGCCGCTGTAGCGGTAGAGCAGGCACAGCCCGAAGCCGAGCGCCGCCAGCGGCACGAGGTCGAGCGCCGGCGCCGAGCCGGCGTGCACCGCGCCGAACACCAGGCCCGTGATCAGCGCCGCCGGCAGCGTTCCCCGCCAGTTGCGCAGCGCCGTGAACATGTAGCCACGGAACAGGAACTCCTCGCAGATGGGCGCCACCACGCACGTCAGCGCGGCGCTCGCCAGCAGCAGTGACGTGCCCTCGTTGGTGCCGAGCGTTTCGAGCAGCTTCTCTTCGCTCGGGTGGGCGATCGCCGACCAGATCGCGCTCAGCACGATGAACCCGACGATCAGCAGCACGATCATGCCGCTCGCCGAGCGCCAGCCGCGCGTCGGGCGGCGCAGGCCGAACTGCCACGAACGCACCGCCCGCCCGCCCAGGTGCGCACAGTAGACGGCCGCCAGCACGAATCCGACGTCCTGCACCACCGTGTCCGCGATCGTCACCCCCGGCGGCGTGTGCGCGCTCGAGATCTTCGCTCCCAACGCCAGCGCGGGGAGGTCCACCACGAGCCCGCCCACGAGCGCCAGCGCGATCCCGCCGATCAGCGCGATCGCCGCCGTCCACGGCCGCCAGTTGGTTGTCGGGGACCCGGACCGCTCCGGCTGCTCTAGCTCCAGGGGCTGCTCCATCGCTACGCCACCCAGTGCCAGGTGGCGAACTGCGCGAGGAACACCGCCATCAGCGCGCCGGACAGCACCAGCGCCGGACGCTGCAGGCGCGGGCGTTCGGCCAGCCATGCCGCCAACCAGATGCCGAGCGGGAACAGCACCAGCAGGAAGCGCGGCAGCGACATCAGCGGCTGTGCCGCGACCGGATCGGACAGGGGTAGCGCCAGCGCGGCGATCACGTATGCGCCGTATGCGAGCGGCAGCCGACGCACGACGCCCACGACCGCCGGGACGGCCGCCGCCAGGAAGACGAGCAGCACCAGGTTGTGCCCGGCACTCACGAACGGGCTGCCTCCGGCGGCAGGGAAGTACACGTGATGGCGCTGGAAGGACAGCAGCTGGCGGGCGCCCTCGAAGGCCGCCTTCACGGCGTCCCACACGCCCAGGTAGGGGCCCGCGAAGTGCCTGCCCCAAGCTTCCTGGGCGTGCAGCGGCGCCAGCGCATTGCCACCCGCGAGCGCCAGGTAGGCCCCGTACAGGATCACGCCCACCGGCAGCAGGCCCAGCCACAGCGCGTCGCGTCGCAGCCGGTAGCGCGGGCGCAGGCCTTGGCGCAGGCGCGAGCCGAGCTCCGCCAGGCGATCGGGCGGTCGGTCCTCGCGCGGCCCGTACAGGTAGATCATCAGCGCCGGCAGGAGAAGCACCAGGCCGGTGCTGCGTGTGGCGCCCGCCAGCGCCCCGAGCACGCCCACCCACATCCAGCGCCCATTGCGGGCGCTCCAGAAGAGCCCCACCGACAGGGCCAGGTACAGCGACTCCGAGTACACCGCCGAGAGGAAGAACGCCATCGGCGCGAACGCCGTCAGCATCACCGCCAGGCGCGCCGCGTCGGCGAGGCGCTCACCCGTCAGCGGCGCGCGCCCGGCGCGTGCCAGCTCGAGCGTGGTCAGGCGATGGATCCCGTACAGGGCGAGCGCGAGCGCCGCCACCGACAGCAGCACGCCGGCGAGCACCGGCGGGACGCCGAGCCACGAGATCGCCCGCAGGCCGAGCGGGTACAGCGGGAAGAACGCAGTGCGCGCGTAGATGCCGAGATCGGGCCGGTAGCCGTAGTGGGCGATAACGAGGTACCACGCGGAATCCCAGCGGGCCGCAGGAGCGGCGAGCAGGTTGCCCAGCCAGCCGAACCCCCCGGTCACCCCAGGGGGGTTGAAGGCTTTGCGCACGGGCCCGAAGCCGAACACCAGGACCGTGCCCACGCCGGCCGCCCACACGAGCAGGCGCGAGCCCCAGAGCGCGCGCCAGCTCTCGCGCACGGCCACCATCCGCGCCGGGTCCGCACGCAGGCGTGCGAACGGTTGGCCCAGCGCTACGCGCTGCGTGCCCGCTGGGTCGGCAATGTCTGAGCTCATAGCGCTTGGCACCGCAGCGTAGAGATCGCCGCGATCGCAAGCGGCAGGAAATCACAACCATGCACGGTAATCTCGAATCCCTGCGATGTCGCGACAAGCACGAAAGCGCCGGCACAGCCGCGGCGCAAGCACGCGGATACTCGTCGTCCTCGGTGGCGTGCTCGCGGCGACGCTCGTCATCGGCGTGCTCGCGGCGGTCGGCTACGTCCTGCACGTCGCCAACGGCACGCGCAGCCTGACCGCGCGCCACGCGACCATCGGCGGAGGCACCTCGGAGGTATATGCGGCGAACGGCGCGCGCCTGGGCGCCATCCAGTCCGACGAACTGCGCACGCCCGTCGGCTGGAACGAAATCCCGGCAGATCTCAAGGACGCGACCGTGTCGATCGAGGACCAGCGCTTCTACAAAGACAACGGCATCGACCTCACGGGGATCTTCCGCGCCGCGGTCAGCGACCTGATGCACGGCAGAGCGCTGCAGGGCGCCTCGACGATCACCATGCAACTCGTGCGCAACCTGTATCTCGGCGGCGACGAGCACACGTTCAAGCAGAAGATCGCCGAGGCCAAGCTCGCGCTCGAATACAACGAACGTCACAGCAAGCACGAAATCCTGAACAGCTATCTCAACGATGTCCCCTACGGGACTGTCGGGGGACAGACGATGATCGGCGTTCAGGCCGCCTCGCGCATCTTCTTCGACAAGCCGGTCTCGAAGCTGGACCTCGAGCAGTCAGCGCTGCTCGCCGGCCTGCCGCAGGCGCCTTCGCAGTACAACCCGCTCCTCGATCCCGCGGCCGCCAGGGAACGACGCAACGAGGTGCTCGCCAAGATGGCCGAACTGCACTACATCAGCAAGACGCTGGCCGCGGCCACAGAGCGTGCGCCACTGCAGACGCACCGCGGCTACTACTACTCCGAACGCATAGAAGAGTTCTTCTTCGAATACGTCCGCCAGCAGCTGATCGAACGCTATGGCCACGAAACGGTCGAACACGGCGGGCTGAAGGTGTACACGACGCTCGACCTCGACATGCAGCGCCTCGCGCACAACGCGATCGCCGAAGTGCTCGACGAGCCCGGCGACCCCGCGTCGGCGATCGTGACTATCGACCCGCACAACGGCGACATCGAGGCGATGGCCGAGTCCGAGAGCTACGAGCAGTCCCAGTACAACCTCGCCGCCGACGGGCACCGCCAGCCAGGGTCGACGTTCAAGGCGATCGACCTCGCCGACGCGCTCACGCGAGGCATCGATCCGTACACGACCTACTACTTCTCCCACACGCTCCAGCCTGGCTGGTTGGCGGCGGAACCTAACTACAAAGTGCAGACCTTCGAGGGGGTATCGGAAAACAAGTCGATGAACCTCGTCACGGCGACGCTCAAATCCGACAACACCGTTTACGCGCAGCTCGCCGCCGACCTCGGTGAGGAAACGATCACACATACCGCGTATGAGATGGGGGTCAAAGAGCATCTGCTCGGCAACCCCGCCCAGGCGCTCGGCGGGCTTGAAGTGGGCGTGACACCGCTGGAAATGGCAGACGTCTATGCGACGCTCGCCGACGGCGGCTGGCGCAACACGCCGATCGCGATCACCAAGGTCGTCTTCCCCGACGGCACGGTCGATGAAAACTGGGGCAAGCCGCACCGGGTGAAGGTGCTCAGCGAAGCCGTCACCGCCGTCGAGACGAGCATCCTCCACGAAAACGTCGAGGGGGGAACCGCAACGCGTTCGGCGATCGCCTGCCCGACGGCCGCCAAGACGGGCACGACAGAAAACCTCGTCGACGCCTGGCTCGACGGCTACACCCCCGACTACGCGACGGCCGTGTGGATGGGTTACCCCAACAAAGACGTGCCGATGACCGACGTCCACGGCGAGCCCCAGCAGGGCGGCTACCTGCCGGCGGAAATCTGGCACGCCTACATGGCCGCGGTCACCGAAGGCAAGTCGTGCGTCGAATTCCCGCCGTCCAAGGAAGCGATCTCCTACCGGCCGTTCTATGGCCATTTCGCGACCACCGGCGAGGCCATGGCGGCCTCAGAAGCACAGGCCAGCGAACACAACGCCATCAAGCCTCACAAGCACGCTGCCACGAAGCCGCCCGGCCAGTCCGAACCCGCGCCGCAAGAAGCTCCTGAAACCCCTGCCCAGGTGCCACCCACGCCAACACCACCCGCTGAAACGCCCTCCGGCGGCGGTCCGACGATCAACAAAACCGGGGGCGCCGGCCCAGGGTAGCCGCCGCGTGCACAGCGACCCAAGCATCTTCCGCGGCTCCACGCTGGTAGTTTGATTCTGGTTGCAACGGCAAACGACGTTCGCGTGAGCGCGGACGAGGATACGGAGCGCAGCGTGCCGAAGGAGGACAAGGTTGAATTCGAGGGCGAGGTGATCGAGGCCCTGCCGAACGCGATGTTCCGCGTGAAGCTCGACAACGACCACGTCGTGCTCGGCCACGTCGCCGGCAAGATGCGGCGGTTTCGAATCCGCATCCTCCCCGGCGATCGCGTTCGCTGCGAGCTCTCTCCCTACGATCTGGACCGCGCGCGGATCGTCTACCGGCACCGCTGACACTGGCATCGCCGAGCGCTCCCTGATCGAATCCATCGCAGCCGAGCTCGCGGGCTCGCGACCGGCGGCGAGGGTGGTGCGGGGGATGGGAGACGACGCGGCGGTCGTGCGCGCGCGGCCGGTGTGCGTCACGTCGGTCGACGCGATGCTCGACGGTGTCCACTTCCGCCTGCGTGATGGCTGGGCGACGCCGGGCGAGGTCGGGCACCGCGCGCTGGCGGGCGCGCTGTCGGACGTCGCCGCGATGGGCGCCGACCCGGGCGAGGCCTATCTGGTGCTGGGCCTGCCGCCGGGCTTCGGCGAGGAGCGCGCGCTCGAGCTGGTGCACGCCGCCATCGCGCTGGCTGACCGGACGGGCACCACGATCGCCGGCGGAGACGTCGTTCTCGCGCCCGTGCTGACCGTGGCGGTCACCGCCGTGGGCTGGTCGGAGAGCGCCGATGCGCTGGTCGGCCGCGACGGCGCGCGCGGCGGCGATCTCGTCGGGGTCACCGGCCGGCTGGGGGCGGCGGGCGCGGCGCTGGCGGTGATGGAAGGACGGGCCGCACGCACGCCAACGACCGCGGCGGCACTGGCCCGTGCGCGCGCTCCGACGCCGCGACTGCGCGAGGGCCGCGCGCTGGCCCACGCGGGGGTACACGCGATGATCGACCTGTCCGATGGCGTGGCGAGCGACGCCGGACACATCGCACGCGCCAGCGGCGTGCACCTGCGCGTGTCCCTCTCCGCGCTGCCCATACACGAGGGCGTGACCGAGGTCGCGGGCGAGCTTGGGGTCGCGCCCTGGCAGCTGGCGGCAGCCGGCGGCGAAGACTACGAGCTGTGCTTCTGCGCCGCCGCAGCCGACCGCGATCGCGTGCAGGACGCCGTTAGCGAGCTCGGCGAGGTGCAGGTCAGCTGGATCGGCGAGGTGCTCGAGGGGCCGTCCGGAGTCACGCTGTCAGACGAGCGGGGAGACGCTGTTCGGATCGAGGGACACGAGCATCGCTGGTAGCGCACGGCGGCGCGCCGGGCGCGGCTGCGCTTCGATCGGCTGTGGCAGGGCGCCGCCGGGGAGCACGCGCGCGGCGCCCACCGGCACTGTGCGAGTCAGGCGCGCGTAGACCAGCAGGCGCTTTTCGGCCGTGAACACCGGCGTGCACGCCGACAGCACCAGGCGGCTGTAGCCGACCTGCGTGACCGCGGCGGCGACGTCCGAGGGCCACACCACGCGCTGGCCGGTGACCGTGTAGGTGAAGTGGGCGTAGGGCATGTACAGCAGGATGTGGTTGCCGGGTTTCAGGAAGTTGATTTCGCGAAACGGGGCCAGATAGGTCGTCCGGTGCCCGGCGATCGCGGTCGTCCCAGAGATCCCCGGGAAGCGCGTTTCCGAGTAGATGCCCGGTCCCTTGATGAGGTCTTCGGTGTCCGTGCCCTTGACGACCACGTAGCTCGCGCCCACCCGCGGGATCACGATGCGTCCGACAGCGGCGCCGTTGCCGGCGTGGCGTTCGAGCTCGCCCGCGAGGAACGAGATCCTGGAGCGCTCGTCCGACAGGCTCGCCAGCGTACGTCGCTCCAGGGGCGTCGGCGCGGCGCGTTCGACCGTGCGCAGCTCTCCGCTCAGGTGGTTCTGCTCGAGCATCGCGTACAGGGCCGTGATCGGCTCCTGCCACAGCAGCGTGACGACCGCGTCGATCAGCGCCAGCCCGCCGGCGACGATCAGCAGCACCGCCAACGCGTGCACGACGCGCCCGGAGCGCGTGCCCCGATCCCTCCCCGAGGACAGCTTCCCGCCGGGCGCTGTGGTGGTCAACGACTCGGACACCGCACGCCTATCGTCGCAGAGCCGACTCGGTACCGCCAAGCGATCCGGGACCGGCGTAGGTCATCGGCCCACGGATCGTGACCTCGGCCGCCTCGACACCCGCTGCCAGCGCGGGTGGGCGCAGGGTCGCCATGGCGAGCATCGCGGCGGCGGCGGCGCAGCCGAACGCGAGACTCCACAGGATCGCCGCCGCGAAGCCGACGTGCCCTCCCGCGAGCAGCAGCACGCCCATCCATGCCACATCGCCCACTCCCAGCCCGAGCTGATTGGCGTAGTAGATGATCACCAGCGCCAGCGGAAGCACTCCCACCGCGACCAGCCCCAGCGAGATCGGGCGGCGCAGGCGCTCGTCGATCCCCACGCTCTCCGGTGAGGCGAGCACCAGCCACAGATGCAGCGCCGGCAGCGCCAGCAGCGCGGTGTACGGATTGCCCAGCCACGCGACCACGCCGATCGCCAGCGCGATCAGCAGCAGCGACAGGCCGGCCACCTCGGGGTCGGGGCGCACGCCCCAGCCGAGACGCCGCACGAGCACGCCCCACAACAGCCACGCCAGGGCGAACGTAAGCGCGAGCGCCGCCACGGCCGTGACGGCACGCCCGGCGAACGGCAGCGCGCTCGGCAGCACCGGCGCCGACGGCGCGGCGCCAAGGATGCCCAGCCAACCGAGCAGGTACACGAACACCGCGCAGCTGAAGAACGGCAGCGCACAGCTGAGCGTCCAGCACACCCAGCGCCCCACCGCCAGGCGCCGGCGGCGTCCGCGGGCGAGGCCGTCCAGAGCGGCGATCAGCGGCGGCAGAAGCAGAGTGAGCACCAGCAGTGGCAGAACCCACGGGGGGATCGTCTTACGCGCCAGCAGCAGGCCGGTCTGCATCGATTGAGGAACATCCGGCGCCGTATCGAGCGCGTCCACGGCGCTGAGCACCGCACGCCCGAAGCCTTCCAGGCGTTCCATCCTCACCGCATCGGGTGCTGGCAGCGTGCCCGGGCCGCGTTCGCCGGAGACCTGCACGAGCACCGCGGGAATGCCCGCGGCGTTCAGCGCTCCCTGTTCGCCGACGCTCAGCGGGAACGCGAGGTGCGCGAGCTGCCCGAGCGTGCCCGTCGCACCCGCGCGCGTGCCCACCTGGCCCGCGATCGCTTCGGCGACCGTGCTCTGGAGCTGCAACGGAGCTGAGCCGAGGCCGTCGGAGAAGGGCACCACGAACGGCCGGCGCTCATACGCCCCCGCGAGGTCGCCGAGCACGATCGCCGCGTCGAACGGGCCCTGGGCGCCACCCGCGGCGACGCTGCCCCCGAGCTCCGATCGGTTGGAGACGAGCTGTTCCACGCCCGCGTCGCCGCCGCTGCCGCCGCTGGTCGACGCCAGGACGATCGTCCGCTTGGTCTCGCGCGTGGCGAACACGCGGGCCAGCTCCAGCAGCGCCGCGGTCCCCGACAGCTCCGCCTGCGACCCGCGCGCGGCGGCGTCGCGGTGCGCCACGATCAGGATCGGAGAGGCGCTGGTCGAGCCGGGCCGCTGGGCGACGACCGTCGTCAGCGAGCGTTCGCCGTCGATCGTCTGTGCGTTGAAGCGGTAGGTGTGCACGGAGAAGCCGCCACCGGCGGTGCCGCCGAGCCCTTCGAGCTTGCGCGCCACGTAGGAGGCCAGCCTGTCGTCGCCAGGGCTTCCCGGCCGCCGTTGCGGGAACTCGGCGGCCAGTTCCTTCAGTTCGGCGAACGCGGGAGCGCCTTCGAACGCGTCGGGGGCGAGCGTCGAGGTGAAGGGCTGCGGACGGGAGCCGAGCGAGAACGCGGCGATCGCAAGCGCGAACAGGAAGGGCACGAAGGCCGCTCGGTACAGGCGCCCGTTGAGCATGCGCCTAGACCATAGTCCGCGAGTCGGCTCCCCGCGCGCCTCACCGCCAGGGACATCCCAGGAGGCCTGCCGGCGCCGCCCGTCCCGGTCCGTGCGTCCGGTTAGGTATCGTGCCGGCGCGTGCTCCAGCCTGTCGCCGTCGCCAACAAGACGCTCGCCGACTACACGCATATCTGCGGGCGCGACCTGATCGCCGAAATCCGCGAGCTGGCGGAGCCATTGAAGGGGCAGCGCGTGGTGCACATATCGGCCACGGCGTTCGGCGGTGGCGTGTCGGAGATCCTGTACACGCTGGTGCCGCTGATGCGCGACGTCGGGCTGGACTGCGAGTGGCAGGTGATCTACGGACGCGAAGAGTTCTTCAACGCGACCAAGCTGATGCACAACGCGCTCCAGGGCGCCCCCCAGGACCTCGACGAGGAGCAGTGGGCGACCTGGCGCAAATACAACGAGATGAACGCCGGCGAGCTCACCGGGGGCTGGGACGTGTGCCTGGTCCACGACCCGCAGCCGGCGGCGCTGTGCCAGCTGGTGCCCGAGAAGGCCAAGGGCTGGGTGTGGCGCTGTCACATCGACCTGTCGACCCCCAACCCGGACACCATCGCCCAGCTGCTCCCGTACATCCAGGAGTATCCGCAGTCACTGTTCCACATGCGCGAGTACGTTCCCGCCGGGATGACGGGCCACGTCAACGTCGTGCCGCCGGCGATCGACCCGCTGACACCGAAGAACATGGCGCTCTCGCCGGAAGACGGCGCGTTCGTGTGCGGGCAGTTCGGGATCGACATCGACCGCCCGCTGATCTGCCAGGTCTCGCGCTTCGACCCCTGGAAGGATCCGCTGGGGGTGATCGACGCCTACCGCCTGCTGAAGGAGTCGATCCCGGAGGTCCAGCTGGCGCTGGTCGGCTCGATGGCCAGCGACGACCCGGAGGGGTGGGACTACTTCAACGCGACCGTCGCCCACGCCGACGGCGACGCGGACATACACATCCTCAACAACTTCAACAACGTCGGCGCGATCGAGGTCAACGCCTTCCAGTCGCACGCCGACGTGCTGATCCAGAAGTCCACCCGCGAGGGCTTCGGATTGACCGTCTCGGAGGCGATCTGGAAGGCGCGTCCGTTCATCGGCGGCAACGTCGGCGGCATACCCCTGCAGATCGAGGACGGCGTCACCGGCTTCCTCGTCTCAAGCCCCGAGCAGTGCGCCGAACGCGCCCTGCAGTTCCTGCACGACCCCGAGCTCGGCCGCACGCTGGGCAGGCGCGGCAAGGAGCATGTCCGCGAGCACTTCCTCACGCCGCGCTACCTGCGCGACTACCTACGCATCTTCAACGAGCTGAGCCAGGCGTGACCGGCGAGCCGGCACAGCGGACTCCGCTTGTGCTGGTGAGCAACCGCGGGCCGGTGACGTTCCACGCGCACGGCGAGGTTCAGCGCGGCTCCGGCGGGCTGGTGACGGCGCTCAGCGGCCTGGCCTCGCACCGCGAAGCGATCTGGGTCGCATCGGCGATGAGCGAGCACGACGTCGAGGTCTCGCGCGAGCACGGGGGGCGCGCGTTCCCGGTGCGCTCGCCAGCCGGGGGCGAGTACCAGGTGCGCCTGGTGGTCAGCGACCCTGACGCCTACGACCGCTTCTACAACGTGTTCGCCAACCCCATGCTGTGGTTCATCCAGCACTACCTGTGGGACCTGTCGAACGCGCCGGACATCCGCCGCGAGGAGATCGAAGCGTTCGAGTTCGGCTACAACGTCGTCAACGAGGATCTCGCCCGCGCTGTCGTGGAGCAGATGGAGGGCAGCGAGGAACCGGTCGTGATGGTTCACGACTACCACCTGTACACGCTCCCGGACCTCGTGCGCCGCGCGCGTCCGGACGTCTTTCTGCACCACTTCATCCACATCCCGTGGACACAGCCGGACGCCTGGCGGGTGCTGCCGAACAGGATCCGCGAGGAGATCTACGCGGGCCTGCTGGCGAACGACATCATCGGCTTCCACACCCGCTCCTACAGGCACAACTTCCTGCAGTGCTGCCGCGATCTGATGGACCTGGAGGTGGACTTCGAGCGCGGGCTCGTGCGGGTCGGCGAGCGGGAGGTGTGGGTGCGGGCCTATCCGCTGCCGATCGACCACCAGGCGACCCGGCAGATCGCGCAGAGCACGCGCGTGCGGGAGTTCGAGGAGGAGCTGCTGCGCCGCCGGCGGGACTTCCTGATCCTGCGCGTCGATCGGGCGGACCTGAGCAAGAACGTGCTGCGCGGCTTCTCCGCGTTCGACCTGTTCCTCGAGGAGCACCCCGAGTTCACCGAGCGGGTGACGTTCATGGCGCAGCTGATGCCCTCGCGTACCGACGTGCCGCAGTACGCGGAGTACCTGGAGCGGATCGAGGCGCTGGTGGCGGTCGTCAACCACCGTCACGGCACACCCGACTGGATGCCGATCCAGCTGAAGCTGCGCGACGACCTCGAGGAGGCGATGGCCGCGTACAAGCACTACGACGTGCTGCTCGTCAACGCGATGTTCGACGGCATGAACCTCGTCGCCAAGGAGGGCCCGATCGTCAACGAGCGCGAGGGCGTCTCGATCCTCTCCGAGAACACCGGCGCCCACGAGGAGCTCGGGAAGTTCGCCCTGTCGGTCAACCCGTTCGACATCCAGGAGCTCGCCAACTCGATCTACGCCGCGCTGACGATGGATCAGTCCGAGCGGCGCCGCCGGGCCGAGGGGCTCGTGGAGATCGTCACCTCGCGCGACCCAGGCGACTGGATCGACGAGCAGCTGGCGGACATCCGCGCCAAGGGCACCTCCTGAGCGACGGGTTGGGCGAGGACGGGAGGCGGGCTGGGGGCCGGCGACCCGCTAGTCTTTGCGCCTGAGCTATGACTTTGCCCGCGCCCACATATGACCTCGTGTTGTTGCTCGACCCTCAAGCGGAGGAGTCCGCGCGGGGGAAAATCGTCGCTGACGCACGTAAGGCGATCGAGGCGCAAGGTG
>DATHPE010000025.1:0-67273 GCA_035484215.1 Solirubrobacteraceae bacterium
GCTCCACGTCCCGCCGCAACGACGGCTTCCCCGGAGACTTCATCGGCGCCCTGCCCGTCAACTCCGTCATCCACCCAGCTGGCCGGCCCATCAACACCTCCACGATCAACGTGTTGCGAGGACCAGTTGAGACCGCCCAGACTTTGCGGCGCTTTATGCCGCATCGCTGGGCGAATAGCTGCGCGTGCGGCGGATGCTTGTGCCACGGATCCATTGGCGACCGACACGGGGCCTGTGCCGCGTCGCGATTCGAGTTGGCTTTGCGTCAGGCTGACCTGCGCGGCGTCGGCGTGGGATCCAATCGTCAGAAGCGCCTGATTTGCCTGCGTGGCAGGCAGCGCTTCGGCCGTGATCGTCTCCACCTCGCTGACAGCGGTGCCCGCCGATGTTCGCTGATTCACGACTGCCTCGACCGGGAGGAACGTTTGCGCGTCCACGTACAGCTGCTCCGACACACGGCCGGCAAATTCGAGCTCATACACATGTGCGCCGTTCAGTGTGGACTGTGCCCCGAGTCGCACCTGGACGCTACCCCTCTGGGCTTCTGCGTAGAGGTTCCGGATGTCTGTGGGGGTGAGGGCGCCGGTGTCAGGAAATGCAACGGCGCCCGATGCCCGGCCGCCCGACGATGGCAGCGCGACTGTTGTCAGCGTATTGTCGATCGGATCGTAGGATTGTTCCGTCTGAGCGTTCGTCGCCGTCTCGTCGCCCGTGTTGTAGATCACGTGGTTCGACTCGCCAGATGCCCAGTCTTGGTAGCTATAGGACAGCGCGTCGGCGCTTGGATCCCGGCTGAGACCGCCGGCCGGTGGTGCAGGGCTATCGAAGCATCGGGTCGGTAGCTCCTCGCCGAGGCAGAGGTTCCATCCGTAAACCGACACCCGGTCGTACATGATGACGTTCGCCGGATCGAGCGCGGCCGCGGCGCGGGAGATCACGGCCGCGGACGCGATCGCCGGCCCACTGGTGGGTGACAGCTCGGTGCTACCCACCGCGGCGGCGCCACAGGTCACCGCCACGGCCACAATGAATGCGACGCGGCGTGGCGTGAGGCGGCGACTCCCGGTCCGGTGTCGATCTGTCAGGTGCTCCGACGCGTTGTGCTCGTCAACCGCCGTCAGGAGCTCGGCGAGCAGGCGGTCTTCAAAATCGGCGCGCGGCGAGTTGGTTGTCATGACAATTCCCCCAGCGTGGTCTCTATCTGCGGTGTGTTGGTGAGTTCGCCCTTGAGTCGACTGCGGGCCCGATGCAGGCGCACTCGTGCCGCAGTTGGTCGGATCTTTGCCACACGGGCGGCTTCGGCTACCGAAAGCTCATCGAAAGCCACAAGCTCGAAGATCTCGCGTTCGGCTGGAGCGAGCCGGCCAAGTGCTCGCTCCAATGCGCCGGAGAGGCGCGCCGCGTCAATTCGCTCGTGCATACGAGCGAGGTCGCAGTCGTTGACGAGTGCCCTGCCCGAGATGCGACGCACGACGTCCTGGTCGCGTCGGTTTCGGCGGGCTTCGGCAGCCACCACGGTCTTCGCGATCCCGAACAGCCATGCTCGCGGCGTTCCGCGCTTCGCGTCAAAGCGCGCGCCGCTCTCGATCGCGGCCAGGAAGACCTCGGCCGTGAGGTCGGCAGCCAAGAACGGATCGCCGACGCGGCGCGCCAGGTACCTCTGGATCCCCTCGACGTTCTCCTGATAGAGCCGCGTGAACGTGTCGCGGTCAAGGCGCCCGTCGCTGGTGTTCTTCGTCACATCTGTACTTGGCCGCTGAGCGCCAAAGCGTTACACCGCGCTCGCGCATCACGCTCGATCACGGGGCGCGCCAGCTCAGGGACGGATCCATTAGACGGAACGTTCGGGTCCTCGCACGGGGGTCGGGCCCGGACTTTCTACCACCTTCGGGAGCGAAGTGCGTCGAGGTCCGGGCGCCGTGGTGCTCGAGGGTGAGGGTGCTCTTGCAGGTCCAGAAGATCGACTCGATGCGTTGGCGGATCGGCGCGAGGTGTGGGCCTTTCCCGGGCTCGTCTTTGCGGCGGGGCCGCAGGATCGACAACCGGCTGTGGCTCGCGCAATAGCCATAGTCGGCGGCGTCACCCGGCTGGGTGCGCTTGACCGTCTCTCGGCTGCGGGCGCACTCCACCGGCGTGGAGTCCACGAGCAGCAGATCGTCGTAGAACCCCGGGCTCTGGGACGCGAACACGCTCATCAGCCACTCCAGCGTGTCTGCGAGACGACGCCGGCGCTTGAAGTAGCCGGGCTGGGCGGGGATGCTCGGGAACAGGTGGCGCAAATGCTTGGAAGCGACAGCGAGGAACCGCCGGTCAGACGGGATGCCCATGATCGCCTGGGCGACGCAGAGCGTGACGACCTCCGCGTCCAGCGACTAAAGCCGAAAAACTGTTCGCAGAAGCGCGTCCACTCCAGATCGTCGCCGTGCAACCACACGACGACTTCCTGCCCTACTTCCAAGCCACACAGCAGTTCCTTCAACACCAACCGGTACAGGGTGGTGCCGAAAGCGGGAGCGACGGGACTCCAACGCGCGTTTGTCGCCTCGGGGATCGAGATTCGACTGTAGGCGCGCTCGGCGGCGTGAGATCACGGCGTGTGGGGCGTCAGCACCTTCGGCGTGGCCTGGCGGCCTGTTGGCTCACGATCGGACGGACGTGAGGGAGGAGCCAACTGCGCGCTGCCCGACACGAGCCGAGACAGTCGGATCGCGCCTCCGGGGATTCGTGGTGATGCTTGTCGTTGCGGTTGACGGCGACAACCAGCGCCAAGACTCATCGATCGCCGGGGAACTCCGAGCGGAGAATCTCGCCGGAGCATTCTTAGGCCAGCGCACAGTGCCCACCCCTCGCGCCGCAATCCCGCCTCAAGGCTTCGCCGCCGGGACATGCGGGGGCAGGAGCGCGTCCCGTTAGGCGTTCGGCCTACTGCCAGGACGCAGGCTGGCAAGTGCTTCTTCGGCCAACCGCGCACCCGCAACGCTTGGATGCTCTCGCTCGCACTCGGCGTCACGCGCCTGGATCGCGTGGGGAAACATTGCGGCCTCGAACTCCTTAACGCTCCGAAAAACGCCCTCTTTGCTCATCGTCTCCGATCCCGGCCTAGTCATGGTCGCTCCTATTATAGTTCGTGAAGAACTGATGGTTCAGGTCAGCAGGGAAGTAGTGTTTGCGCTTGATCCACACGAGACCGTCGCCACGAGAGATCACGGCTACGTCAATCGGTCCTCCGACCGTCTCGTCATCCAGAGAGACACGGCGCCTGAGCGACGTGAGGTTCACCAGCGACTCAGCAAGCGAGGCCAACTCATCCATCGGGAGACTGCCAACAATGCTAAGGAGCGGGTTGACGTACAATTCTTGCCGCTGATTCCGCAAATCCGTTTGTAGCGAGTCCGTCAGCTTCTCGCGCTCAGCCGCCAGCCTTTTTTCAACGGCAGGTGTCAGCCGGCTTTTCGGGAGGGCATCTCCTACAACCTTGTCAAGGCCGGCGAGGGTCCGACGGAAATAGGCTTCGATAAACTCGCCGTAACGTGGCGTCACGCCTTCGACGAACAACCGGATCATATCCTGCTGTGCGAAAGGTACGATCCACGCCGAAGTCGCATGAGTCATCTCGCCGCCTTCGTGGTGCCAGTAGACAGGCTCATTCAACAAGACTCCATCCAACTCATAATTCTTGAGAGCTGGAAAGACTTGATTCCGTCCGAATCCGGCGAATACAATCCCCGAGAGCCCGGTTTGCAATCCGCTGCACCATGAGTTGACAGCGATTTTACAGAGCTGATCAGCATGCTTCTTGGTTAGCGGAAGATTCTCAAATACATCCTTGATAGCCTGGTCGATTTGCCCTTTGTATCGCTGGCGAAGCCGCGTCGGCAGACTCTTTTTGATACCGACTCGTATCGGTACGGCTTCCCACCTTTCAAGAGTCTCACTTATTAGCTTTGACACAATCGCGCGGACATCTTTGAGTGCAATTGGGGTCCCAGTCTCGACCTGAGCCTGTACGGCCTTTATGATTTCCTGGCGCAGTCCTACAAAGTGAGACTGGGATGATTCATAGGCGAATCGCTCCTGCTCCGACTCAGGAAAGAGCGCGCGGTCTTTTCCCATGAAGTCGAGGAAAGACTGACCGTAATCCTTAACGTGCGAATAGGATGTAGTCGAGAGCTCTGCTCGATACTCCTTGATTATGGTTTCCCAAGGAACACGCATGCAAGCTGCGTTTCCATAGACCATGACCGCGACGGGCTCGTACTTTGACAGCGCGAAAATCTTGTTTGCGGAGAAAATCTTTGCGCCACTACGCGTGGCGGCGCTGTCGGCAGCGAGTGCCACCGCCGACTGGTTCATCACAGCGATCTCCGCGGTCATGGAGTTCCCTTTGTGCTCACTTGCCCCATAATTTGAATTAGCCTACCGGATGCCCCAGCAGGAACGCTCGCTCGGCGGCGCGGACCGATAGCCACACGCCGGGTGCGCTGCGCGGCTTCCCGCCCGGCGCGTCTGCGCGAGATCACCCTCGGCTCGAATCGCCCTCACCGCCGATTCCGGCGTTTCCGCCGGACGCTCTGCTCTGATCGCGAGCGACGCAAAACCCAAGCGGCCGAGACGGGTGTTACGAGCACCCGCCCCGGCCTTAGCGCCGGAGGAGCGTCCCTTCGATGCCACGCCCAACCGTAGCTCTACGGCTGGTCTTGCTGTGCGTACCGTAGCGCGCGCCCCCGCGGTGCTTCGACCGAAAGGAGCGCCAACACATGGACATCACAATCAACCGCAGGTATCGAGACGCGCTGTATGACGGGCTGATGACGGACTTCACCGCGATCGGCGACATCTTCAGCCACCTGCACAACGACGAACCCAGCCACGCCAGGCGGCTACACCGTCGCTTCGCGGCGGAGCTGCGGCTACTCGATGACCTCGGCTGGGAGCAAGAGCCCAACGCCAAGGAGTTCGAGCTGACGATGCCGGCTCGGGAGCTTCGGCCGGTCATCGAGCGCGTCTACTGGTCGGCCGTGGCCTCGCTGAACAACGAATCCGACGAGCTGGTCGACGAGGCCGTCACGCACCTGAGCGACGCGACGGTCGCGTGCCCGGAGCTTCTTGCGAGGCTCGCCGACGAGGCCATTGCTCCTGTCCCAGACGTGTGCTGCGCCGAGGCTCTGGCCACTTCGGCGTGAGCGACTGTCTGCTGACAGTCTCCTGACGCAGCGCTGACACAGGGATGGCGGGTAGGCTGGCCATGCCCGCCATCCTGTGGAACCTGCCGCGATGACGATCACGATCGGAACCTCTCGTTCGACAACGTCGAGTACGACGCAGATGCGGATGCGCTCTATCTGAGCGTCGGCGAGCCACGGATGCCCGCTGAGTCGTTCGGCACGCCGGAGGGTCACAACGTCCGCTGCGACGAGACAGGCGCGGTCATCGCCATCACGATCGTCAACGCCAAATGGCTGCTTGCCCGCCAAGGCGAGATCAGGCTGACGATCGCCAGTCGCGTGCCGGCAGCCGACTTGGCATCAGCACTCGCCAGCTAACCCGCCATGCTCTCACGCCTTCGTGGCGAGGGCCATACCTAGTTCTCGATCTCCAAGCGTTCGCGCGCTGGTTCGCGGACTGGTGGCTGCGCCGAGGACGCGACCTCACTGACCCCGCCCAGCATGACCGATAGCCCGACACGCGCCGCCGCCTACGTCCGCGAGTCAGCCGAGGAGCAAGGCCAAGGCTTCTCCCCCGACGCGCAGCGCCAGGCGATCGCCTCGTTCGCCACCGAGAACACACTGGAGCTGATCGGCGAGTACTGCGACTTTCACTCCGGCTGGCGCAAGTCCGAGGGACGCCCCGCGTTCCAGCGCCTGATGGCTGACGCCGCCGATGGCAAGTTCGACATGGTGCTCGTTTACCACACCTCTCGCTTCGCGCGAAACCAGGTCGAGGCACGCCGCTACAAGCAACTGCTGCGCGAGCGGTTGGGTATCCGTGTCGAAGACTTCACGCGCTTCTGGGACGCCGAGCCCGACCCAGCCGAGCGCCGCAAGCTCGTGCTCTCCCTGTTCGAGCAGGTCTGGCAGAAGGACGGCCAGATCGTAGCCGTCAAACCCAACCACGCCTTCGCCAGCTACTTCACCGCCGCGTCGGAGGCGCGAGCGACACGCCCAAAAGCCGACGCGGACGATGAGGCAACAAAGGCGGGAGCGACGGGGGTCAAACCCGCGTTTGTCACCCCGCGATCGAGATTCGGTTCTAGCCCCACCCGATGACGATCGGCTAATCGCTGCGGCGCATTGCCGCGCGCAGGAGCATTGCAACCGTCTCAGGAGTCGCACCGGCGCTGAAGCTGAGGATCCAGTCGGCCAACTCAGGGTCCGAGGCTTCGACGCGCCAGCCGTTGATCTCTAGGAAGGTGAGCACCACTACCAGCGCGGTGCGCTTGTTGCCATCGATGAACTGCTGGCCCTCGGCGATGCCATGAGCCAGCACAGCCGCTTGGAGTGCAACGTCTGCATCCTGATAGTGGGCGTAAGTCTCTGGACGCGCGAGGGCGCTCTCGAGCCCGTCGTTGTTCCGCAGCTGGTCGCGGGCCTCCGCGACGGTAGCGCCGATGATCAGACCGTACAACTCCAGGACGTCGTCCAGCGTCAGATAGACCGGCTCGATCCCGGCCGGCTGCTCCTCAGCCATGCCGGTCTACTGCTGAGGGGTGTCGGGGTCATGATCAGCGAGAATCTGCAACGCCTCGGCGTGGTCGGCGACCACGCGCTCACCGATGTCGCGGATGCGCTCGCGAACCTTCTCGGTCGACATGATCCGCAGCTCGCCGCCGGGAAGCTCCTCCACCAATACGGAGGAGCCCGGAGCGTAGCCATGAGCCTCGAACTCACGAGGGATCGAGATTACGTTGCTATTGCCGACGCGACGGATCTTCACGACCTTCATAGCGCCAGTATATACACGGATAGCCCAGTGACCGTCCATCATCTTCGCCTCCACGCACCGCATAGACGCAGCGACAAGTGGCATCCAAGCGAGCTACGCCCGAGCCGCTCAGTCAATTAGCTTGTGGCGCAGCGCCTCCGCAATGGCATGAGGGCGGCTCTTTGCTCCGAGCGTCTTGTAAATGGTGCGAAGGTGGCTCTTGACTGTGGCTTCTGAGATCACGAGCGCCTCGGCGACCTGCTTGTTGGTGAGCCCCTGCGCAACGAGCGTCAAGACCTGGCGCTGTCGCTTGCTGAGATAGGGACCGTCGAGGCGGTTGCGAAGGCGAAGCTCAGCGGCAATCGCGGGTGTGGCAGCGGGTGCGAGGTAGGCATCACCGCGCGCGACAGCCGCGACCGCATGGCACAGCTCACGAGACGGGGACGCCCTTGTGAGGCAGCCAAGCGCCCCCTGCTCGATCGCTTCATAGGTTGCCGGCCCGCCTTCATTGGAGATGAAGACCACCCGTATCCCTTCACGAGCACAGGCAAAGATTTCATCCTGCACTTCTCTGTCTAGTGGAGTCGGATCGAGCACCGCGACATCTGGGCGGTGATCACGCATCGCCTGCCAGATGCCGTTCGCATCGACGGCACCCACGAGCTCGAACTCCGGCCACCCCTTAATCGCACGCGCCATCGCCTCAAGGAAAAGCGGATGGTCGTCGCCGACCAGGACGCGCACCCGCCGATGCTTGTCGAGGACAGTAGTCGTGCTGTTAGGCGGGGCTGCCGACGTGGCGCCATTGTCATTGAAGCTGGCAGATCGACGCTACCTATGTTTTCGACTATCTGGTGCTAGCAACCCAGACTAGTCCGACTGAGGGATGCAGCTTCCGCCCCCAGATCAGTCGTTCGGCTGATACCCAGCCTCCGGGAGATCGTCCAACCTCGCAGGCAGTCAACCGGCGAGGAGATCCCAATGAGCCAGCGCAGGAGAGTCCACAAGTGGCAGCGAGCAAAGACCGGCGTAATCGTGTTGATACTGCCCGCGATCTACTTGCCGCACGGCTTTGACTTGCAGCTTTTCGTCAACGTACAGAGCGCAACTCCGTCGCGGGCCGGGATCATCGCAGTCAGTCAGCCGACCCACAAGATCGAGAACCACCGCGGCGCAGGGCAACAGCACATCCCGCGACTGCCCCGAACCCCTTTTCGCCGTCGCAACCGAGGCCGCGACGGCGAAACACCCGAAAGCCAACCCCGGAAAGCGGGGTGACAAAGGCGGGAGCGACGGGACTCGAACCCGCGACCTCTGCCGTGACAGGGCAGCGCTCTAACCTACTGAGCTACGCCCCCGCGATGCTCGGAGCGCCGGGGCGACGTTCCGTGCCTGCTCAGTATGCCAAGGCTGGGCCGTCGACCCCGTTCCCAGAGAAACTGGCCACCCGGCCAGGTTTCGACTAGGCTTCGCGAATGGCGCTCGTGGGCCCCGCCCCGCTGCTGAACTCGAAGCCGCTTTCGGTGCTCCTGAGCGATCTGCGCGACGAGCGCTCGGCGACCGTTCCGTTCCCGCCGGGGGAAACGCGCTTCTCGCTGGCGCGCACGCGCCGCTTCGCCAACGAACCGCTGCCGATGCTGCTGGAGGCGTACCAGCGCTTTGGCCCGATCTTCACGCTGAGGGTGTTCCACGGCAACGTGGTGTTCATGCTCGGGCCGGCCGCCAACCACTACATCACCGTCTCGCACGCGTCGAACTTCGGCTGGCGCGAATCGCACTTCCGCGACCTCATCGGCCTGATGGGCGACGGCCTGCTGACGATCGACGGCGAGTTCCACCGCCGCTCGCGCCTGATCATGCTGCCGGCATTCCACCGCGAGCACATCGCCGCGTCGGTCGACGCGATCGTGCAGGAGACGACCGGCGCGCTCGATCAGCTCACGCCCGGCGCGACCGTCGACCTGTACGCGTGGACCCGGCGCCTGGCCGTGCGCGTGGCCATGCGCGCGCTGTTCGGCGTCGACCCGGACGGCGAGCGCGCGCGCTCGATCGACGCCGCCGGGCTGTTCGAGGAGGCCCTGTCGTTCTACTCGAGCGAGTACTTCCTGCGCATCCTCCGCGGCCCCCACACGCCGTGGGCGCGTCTGCAGCAGGCCGCGCGCAAGCTCGACACGCTGATCTACTCGGAGATCTCGCGCCGCCGCGCCACCGGCGAGCGCGGCCAGGACATCCTCAGCCTGCTCCTGGACGCCCGCGACGAGGACGGCAACACGCTCACCGACCTGCAGATCCGCGACGAGGTCATGACGCTGCTGTTCGCCGGCCACGACACCACCACTTCGACCGTGTCGTTCATGTTCTACGAGCTCGCCCGCCACCCGCACATCGTCGCCCGCCTGCTCGCGGAGCAGGACGTGCAGCTCTCCGGCGGGCAGCCGACGGCCTCTCAGCTCATGTCCGGCGAGCTGACCGAGCTCGAGATGGTTCTCGACGAGACGCTGCGCAAGTACCCGCCGGCGTGGATCGGGCCGCGACGCTCGGTCGAGTCATTCGAGTTCGACGGCCACACCGTCCCCGCTCGCGCGTTCGTCAACTACTGCTCGTGGGCCTCCCATCATCTCCCCGACGTGTTCGCCGAGCCCGACGAGTTCCGTCCCGAGCGCTTCACGCCCGAGGCCAGCGCGGCCTTGCCCAAGGGCGCGTACGTCCCCTTCGGCGGCGGCTCGCGCACGTGCATAGGCATGCGCTTCGGCCAGCTGGAGGTGCGCACGATCGCAACCTTGATCCTCTCCCGCTGCACCCTCTCGCTGCCCGACAGCTTCCGGCTGAGCATCCGCCAGATGCCCACCATCAGCCCCAAGAAGGGGCTGCCGACGGTGGTCAGACCCAGGAACGCGATCGCCGCGGCCAGCCTCTCCGCGGCAGCCTGAACACGCCCCGCCGACCGGCGCTGCTTATTGCAGCCGCGCGCTCATCGTCAGCATGTACTCCAGCGGCTGTTCGCTGTGCACGCTCGCGCCCACTCCCTCCACGTACACGTGCGGGTTGGAGAACAACGTCAGCTGCAGCGCGTTCAGCAGGAACCCCCGCGGGTGCGCCACCAGCTTGCCGTCGCTCGCGCCCGCCACCGCGTTCACCGACGCGTCCACTCCGAACAGCCCGCCGGTCGCCTGCACTTCGACCTCGCCGGCTTCGCTGCGCACGAGCTGCACGCCGAAGCCCACCGGCAGAGCCGCCTTGACGTCCGCTTCGCTCGTCAGCGCCCGCCCGGTCATCGCGCTGCCGCGCTTGCTCAGGCTGGCGTCGCTCAGCCGCAGCGATTCCAGCTGCACGCTTTCGGCGCTCACGTCCATGTTCGCCACGCCTCGCGCTTCCCACAGCAGGCCCGCCGCCTGCGCCGGGGTCACCGTGATGCTCTTGACTCTCACACGCACCGAGCCCACGTGCCCCCACAACAGCTCCAGCGCCGGCCACGCGCTCACGCTCACGCTGTCCACGGTTCCGTAGCGGCCCACCCGCGATGAGATCCTGCTCGCGGCGATCCGCGGCAGGATCAGCTGGGCGAGCGCCAGCACCAGGACGGTCCCGCCCGCCACGCCGGCGCCGATCTTGCCGCGTCTCCCCATGAGCACTAGCTTGGCAGGAGCTCCCGCCGACTCCCGCTAGCCTTATGAGCCCCAGGAGGGCGCGTAGCTCAGTTGGCTAGAGCACCTCGCTTACACCGAGGGGGTCGCCCGTTCGAGTCGGGCCGCGCCCATCCTCTTCTGACCGTGCAGCCATGACCGAGCTCCAGCCCCACCGATGACAGACGAGTCCCCCATCCGCATCGCGGTGATCGGCTCGGGCCCTGCCGGCTTCTATGCCGCCGGGCATCTCCTGAAGGACGCCAGCGGACGCTTCGAGGTGGACATGCTCGAGCGGCTGCCTACGCCGTGGGGCCTGGTGCGCTCGGGCGTCGCCCCCGACCACCCGAAGATCAAGTCCGTGACGCGCGTGTACGAGAAGACCGCCGCGCACGAGCGCTTTCGCTACTTCGGCAACGTCAACTTCGGCGAGCACGTCTCCCGCGAGGACCTGCTCGCCCACTACCACGCGATCGTGTACGCCACCGGCTCGCCGTCGGACCGCCCGCTGGGCGTACCCGGCGAACAGCTCCCCGGCTCGCACGCGGCGACCGAGTTCGTCGGCTGGTACAACGGCCATCCCGACCACACCGAGCTCGAGTTCGACCTCACCACCGCCTCCGGCGGCGGTGCCGCGTCCGAGCGCGCGGTGGTCGTCGGCAACGGCAACGTCGCGCTGGACGTCGCGCGCATGCTCGTGCTGGCGCCTGAGGAGCTGGCGTCCACCGACACCGCCGACCACGCGCTCGCGACGCTCGCCGCCGGCCACGTGTCCGAGGTCGTCATCCTCGGCCGGCGCGGACCCGCGCAGGCGGCGTTCACGAACCCCGAGCTGCTCGAGCTCGGCGAGCTCGCCGACGCGGACGTGATCGTCGATGCCGACGAGCTCGAGCGGGCGCTCGCCGTCCACGATGCGCAGGCCGAGCAGGACATCACCTCCCGGCGCAACGTCGAGATCCTGCGCTCCTACGCAGCCCGCGTCCCCGCCGGACACCGCAAGCGCATCGTCCTGCGCTTCCTCGTCTCACCGGTCGCGTTCCTGCCCGACGAGCACGGCCGCCTCGGCTCCGTGGAGCTGATCCGCAACGAGCTCGTGCTCGCGCCCGGAGGAGGCCTGCGCGCCCAGCCCACCGACGAGCGCGAGACGATCCCCGCAGGGCTCGCCTTCCGCGCGATCGGCTATCGCGGCATCCCGCTTCCGGGCGTCCCGTTCGATCAGCGCTCCGCCGTCATCCCCAATCGCGGCGGACGCATCGTCGACCCCGACAGCGGTGCGCCGCTTCCCGGCGAGTACGTCGTCGGCTGGATCAAGCGCGGTCCCTCGGGCGTCATCGGCACGAACAAGAAGGACGCGCAGGAGACAGTCGACGCGATGCTCGCGGACCTCTCGGCCAGCGGCAACGGCAACGCTCCGTCGCCCGAGCAGGGCGCCGCGCACCTTCCCGACACGCCCGACGCCGCCGCCGTCGAGGAGCTGCTGCGCTCGCGCCAGCCCGAGCTCGTCACCTACGCCGGCTGGGAGGCGATCGACCGGCACGAGCGCGCCTTGGGCGAGGCGGCAGGGCGCCCGCGGGTGAAGCTCACGCGCATCGATGAGCTTCTGCGGGCGGCCGCCGCCGAAGAGCCATAGGAGACACCGGACGGGCCTGTGCGGTATCGGTGCCCCGTCCGGCAGCCGGTCTGACAAACTGTTCGGCCGCAGGGCCCCGTTAGCTCATCTGGTAGAGCGCCGGACTTTTAATCCGGTGGGGCGAGTTCGAGTCTCGCACGGGGCATGCACCGACTAACCGAACGTCACGCTGCTCGTCGCCGAGGAGCTGGCGCCGTCGATCGGCTTGAACGACGCCTTCAGCTTGACCTTGAAGTCGCGGGGATGCCTGCGCCGCGAGGCGACGCCGGCCTTGGTGAGAGTGGTGCGTACCGTGACCCGCTCGGCCGTCGAGGTCTGCTTGCTGACGGATCGCGCACCGTTCCCGGCCACGGTCAGCCTGCCCGCGCCCGGGACCTGCACGACGATCGTCACGACGTTCCCGCGGACCTTGCGGCTGATGATCTTGACCTTGCCGACGCCGGGCTTGGCCCCCGCGGCCGATGCGCCGGAGCCCTGGGGAAGGTCGTTGACGATCACGGTCGTGCCGCCTGGCGTCCCACCCGAGCCGTCGCCTGAGCTTGCCCCCGGGCCGCCCGAGCCTCCCGATCCACCCGAGCCACTGGAGCCACCCGACCCGCCGGAGCCACCATTCGAGGGGACGAGCGTGGCGAGGTTGAGTTCTTTGGCGCCGTCCAGCACCGCCAGGGTCTTGCCGTCGGTCAGCGGGGTCGTCAGCGCCATCGCAGCAGACGGCAGTTCGGTGGTCGTGGTGTCGAGCGAGCTCGCAAGACCTTCGTCGGTGGTTCCGACCTGGCTCGCGAGTTCGCCGGCAGTCGTCCTGCTGACCGGTTCGCCCGTCGGGATCGTGCCCAGCAGCGCCTCCAGCGTGCCGGAGTCGATATCCGCGAGTACCTGTTCGAGGAGCTGTTCGGGCTTGGAGGCCGAACTCAGCAGTCCCTCCAGGAGCTGATCGGGTTCGGGCGAGCCGAGTCCGCTTGTCAGCAAAGAGCTCAGGCTGTGTCCCGCGAGCTCCAGGCCCAGCAGTTCGTCCGAGGACAGCAGCCCTTCCAGGCTGGACAGGTTCAGCTCGGAGACGAGCGTGGCGGGGTTGCTCAGCTGCCCCAGCGTGTCGCCTTCGCTCGCGAGGGCTTCGATCGCATTGGCGAGTTCCGTGGCTAGGTCTTTCTGTGACAGGCCAGCTGGCAGGGCGCTGAGACCCGGCAGTTTCGCCAGCACTTCGCCCAGGCGCGCCGCGCTCAAGTCGTCGAGTGGAATGCCCGAGAGCACTTCCTTCACTTTGCCGGACGGGAGCCCGGAGACTTCGCCGGGGAGCGTGACCGTGGGAGTCGCAGTTGCTGGGCTCGCCTGTGCGGGAGCGGCGTGCAGGCTCATCACCAGCACGACGAGGGCGGACAGAACGATGGGGCCGACCATGCGTCGGGTGCACGATGGCGCCGTCGTCGAAAGCCGGGGCGATATCAGCGACATTGAAATCCTCCTAGTCCAAGGAACAGACATAAGTGTCTGTTATATGTCTTTTCGTGCGACTTTCCCGATAGCTTGAATCGTGGCGATGGCGACTAGAACAGCTGGCCAACTCGACGCGCCGGCGCTCACCTGATGGCGGCGACCCGGCGGCGCCGCAGGGTCGCCGCCGTCGCGCAACATCGATACCCATCCGGTTGCGGAGTAAGCGTCGATGCGCCGTGTTTACGACGTACGTCCAGGACCCTGGGCTACCGGCGTCCGCGCGTGGTCGCAGGCCCGGGACTAGGCACGAGCCTTCGACAGGTACACGGTGGTGCGACCCGGCTCGACCCGCACGCGAACCGCGTCCGTCAGGCGGGCCATCAGCGGGAAGCCCCTGCCGTGCTCAGATCTCGCGTCGCTCCTCGCGACGGGCATGACGAACGTGCCGTAGTCGCGCACCGCGATCGTCAGGCGGCTCGCGCTTGCGCGGAAGCTCAGGTGGATGCGCCCGTGCCGGTCGGGCGCGCCGTGCCTGATCGCGTTGGTCACCGCCTCGTTGACGGCGTAGGTGAAGTCGTAGCAGTCATCGCCATCGAGCCCGAACGCCACGCCGACCCGCTCGGCGAACGCCCTCGCCGCGCCCAGCTCCGAGGGCAGGGCCGCCAGCAGCAGCTCGCCGATGTGGTGGCGCGCGTGCGTATGCTCGGCCGCCAGGCGCATGCTCAGCCCGCTGTCACGAGCGCCGAGAACGCCTCCTCGCGCGTGCGATGCACAGCGACCAGGCCGGTCAGCCCACTGATGTCGAAGATTCGCATGACCGGCCGGTTCTCTTCGCCGCAGACGATCGCCAGCGACCCGTCGCCCGCGTCTTGGAGGCGCGTGATCACGCCCACGAGCACGCCGATCGCCGTCGAGTCGATGAACGTGACACTCGAAACGTCGAGCACCAGTTGCCGCCTGCCGGCGTCGAGCTGGTCGGAGATCCGCTCCCTGAGCTGCGGGGCGGCCGCGAAGTCGACCTCGCCGGCCGCGACCAGCACCGCGACCTCATCGCCGTCGCCTACACCCGCGGGGGCCGTGTCGTCGGCGATATGGAAATAGCTCATCGTTCCTCCGATGCTGCCGGCCGAGATTCCCTGATTCTTGGTTGTCGACTCCGCGGAAGCTCACCTGTAGCTCACAAGAGCGCGCTGGACGGCGCTGGACGGATATTCGACTCAAGCGAGCTCGTCGACCGCGCCACCACCCGTGCCATCGGCGGAGCCGGCGGGCGGGCGGTCGGGCGCGGTGGCGGCCTCCTCGGCGTACCTGCGCGCCGCGCCCAGCCCCGACGGACCCCCCGGCGGGGACGACCGGCCCGGGGATGTGCGCGCGGATCCGCGCTCCAGCCACGTGGGCGCTTCGAGCATCCAGACGGCGGCGAGCGCGGCGAGCGCCTCCGCGCGCGAGCGGTACAGGCTGATCACGTCGGCGACGCCAGCGATGTCGAAGATCCGCAGCACCCGCTCGTTCTGCCGCGCGCAGACCGCGACCAGGGATCCGGTGCCCGATGCGCGCAGTCGCGCGACGGCAGCCACGAGCACGCCGATCGCCATCGAGTCGATGAAGCTGACCTCGGACAGATCGACGATCAGGCGACACCTGCCGGCGTCGATCTGCTCGGCGATGCACGCCCTGAGCTCTGGGCATCCCCCGTAGTCGATCTCACCGGACACCGTCAACAGCACGACGTCAGCGCCGCCGTCCAGGTTCCCGGCCGGCTTCTCAGTGGTGATGTCGAGAAAGCTCACCGATGTTTCTATAGCGCAAGCGGTGGTCGCCGCTCAGCCCACGGGCGCGCCTGCTCGAGCTGCGCCGCGAGCGCGAACAGCGGCCCGTCCTGCCACGGCCCGGCCGTCAGCTGGACCCCCACCGGCAGCCCATCGTCGTTCCAGTGCAGCGGCAGGCTCACCGCGGGCAGGCCGGTGACGTTGCCGAAGGCGGTGAACGACACGCTCGCGACCACATCGAACACCGGCTGGTCGGGCGCCGCGTGCTGAGCCTCGAGGATCGAGCCCGCCAGCGGCGGCAGGATCGCGGAGGTGGGCGTCAGCAGCACGTCGAAGTCGCGCCCCCAGCGCGCGAGCTCGCGGCGGCTGAGCAGCTCGAGCGTGCGCGCCGCCAGCACGTAGTCGTAGGCGCCCAGGTCGCCGCTCGCCTGGCGCTGATGGGCGATGTGCGGCTCCACGGCCGACCAGTCGACGCCCTCGTAGTCGGCCAGGCCGCCCTGGGTGAGCGCTATGAACGACGGCACCATCTCCTCGGAGATCGTCGGCACGTCGACCTCCTCGACGGAGTGGCCGAGCTCCTCCAGCGCCGCCGCCGTCGCGCGTGCGGCCGCGCTGCACGACTCAGCCGTGGGTATGCCCAGCGGCGCCTGCGCCATCAACCCGATGCGCAGCGGCGCGGGCGGTGCGCCGACCACCTCCCGCGCGAACGGCCGCGTGGGCGCCGGCGCGTTGTACCACGCCAGCGGGTCGAAGTCGGCGATCGCGTCGAGCACCGCCGCGGAGTCCGCGACCGTGCGCGCCACCACGCCCTCCACCACCGCGCCCAGCCAGCTCTGCGCCAGGCGCGGCACGCGGCCGCGGCTGGGCTTGAAGCCGACCAGCCCGCAGTAGGAGGCGGGGATGCGGATGGAGCCGCCGCCGTCGTTGGCGTGCGCGATCGGGAACATGCCGCCGGCCACCGCCGCCGCCGCGCCGCCGCTGGAGCCGCCGGGAGTGCGGCTCGTGTCCCATGGGTTGCGGCTGATGCCGTAGCGGCTGTTCTCCGCCGCCGTGATCACCCCGAACTCTGGCGTGTTCGTGCGCCCGCACAGCACGAAGCCCGCGCGCGCGAGCGCGTCGACGACCAGCTCGCTCTGCTCACTCACGCCCGGGGGACCGCCGCGCGAGCCGTAGCTCACCGGCCACCCAGCCACCGGCGTCAGATCCTTGATCGGCAGCGGCACGCCCAGGAACGGCGCCGCCTCGCCCGCCGCCAGCCGGCGGTCGGCCTCCGCGGCGGACACGCGCGCGTCCTCGTCGTTGCGCCAGATGACCGCGTTCAGCTGGGGATTGCGCGCGTCGATCGCCGCGATGCACGCCTCCAGCAGCTCGGCCGAGGAGAGCTCGCGAGCGCGCAGCGCCGCGGCGAGCTCCACGGCCGGGGAGAATGGGTCGAGCGCGGCCATCGCGCCGACCCTACCAGGGTGGATCCGCCGCGTGGGCGTGCTTGCTCCGGGTGTGGCCGCCTTACTCCGCGCGGCTGAACTGCACGATCGCGATCGTCAGCATCGCCAGCCCGAGCAGCGCGACGACCGCCGCCTCCACCAGGCCGGGCACGTGCCAGCTCCACCACGTCACGCCCGGGTCGAGCGCCTGGCGTGCGGCGTCGCTGATCTTCAGGTGCGCGAACACCGCGCGGCGCATGGGGTCGACGGCGTACGTCAGCGGGTCCAGGCGGTTGAGGATCTCCAGCCACCGCGGCAGGCCCGACACGGGAAACAGCGCGCCCGACAGGAAGTACATGGGCATGATCGCCATCTGCATCAGCGCCATGAACGACTGCATCTGCGTGATGCGCGCGGCGACCATCACGCCGAAGGCGGTGATCGCGAACGCGAGCAGCAGCTGCAGCGCGAACACCTCGACGATCAGCGTGACGTTGTACGGCACGCCCACCAGGCCGGCGAGGCACAGCACGATCACGCCCTGGAAGCCCGCGACGGTGGCGCCGCCGAAGCACTTGCCCAGCACGAGCGAGCTGCGCCGCACGGGCGCGACCATCATCTCGCGCAGGAAGCCGAACTCGCGGTCCCACACGAGCGAGGCTGCGGAGAACATGGCGGTGAACATCACCGCCATGCACAGCACGCCGGGGTACACGAACGTGCGCAGGTTGACGCCGTGCGTGCCCGCGGAGGCCAGGCGCGAGAGCCCCGTGCCGAGCACGAACAGGAACAGGAACGGCTGCATCAGCGACGTCAGGATGCGCAGCCGGTCGCGGCTGAAGCGGATCATCTCGCGCTTCCACACGACCTTGATCGCACGCAGCTCGCTGCGCAGGCTGCGCGTGGGCACGCGCACGCGCGCGATCTCGTGCTGCGTATGCGGCCCCTGGACGGACGGGCGCCCGTCCGGCCCCGGAACGCCCGTGAGCGGGGCTGTCGTCTCCGTTGCCATCAGCGACTCGCCTCCCTCGCCATCAGCGTCCCATCATCCTTGCGACGTTGCGCATCCTGTCGGTGCTCGTGGACTCCGCGTCGCGGATCGTGGTGCCGGTGTGCGACATGAACACGTCGTCCAGCGACGGCCGCGCGACGCTCACCGAGCGGATCGGCAGTCCGAGCTCGGCGAACAGCCGCGGCACGAACTGCTCGCCGTCGGGCACGCCGAACGTGACCGCGCCCTCGGCCACGGTCGCCTCGATGTCGAAGCGCTCGCGCAGCGCCGCGATCGCCGCCTGGTCGTCGTCTGTCTCCATCTGCACGCGGTCCTTGCCGACTTTCGCCTTCAGCGCCTGCGGGGTGTCGAGCACGATGATGCGGCCCTGGTCCATGATCGCGATGCGGTCGCAGTACTCGGCCTCGTCCATGTAGTGGGTGGTCAGGAAGATGGTGATGTCCTCGCGTGCCTTCAGCTCGCGGATGTAGCGCCAGATCGAGCTGCGCGTCTGCGGGTCCAGGCCGACGGTCGGCTCGTCCAGGAACAGCACGCGCGGCGAGTGCAGGAGGCCGCGCGCGATCTCCAGGCGCCGCTTCATGCCGCCGGAGAACGTGTTCACGAGGCTGTCGCGGCGCTCCCACAGCCCCACCATCTCCGTCACCTGGCGCATGCGCTCCGCCACCACGTCGCGCGGCACGCCGTACAGCTCGGCGTGCAGGCGCAGGTTCTGCTCGGCCGTCAGGTAGCCGTCGAGCGTCGTGTCCTGGAAGACCAGCCCGATGTTGCGCCTGACCTCGTCGCGCTCTAGCACCACGTCGTAGCCGGCGACCGTCGCCGAGCCGCCGCTCGGGCGCACGAGCGTGCACAGCATGTTGATCGTCGTCGACTTGCCGGCGCCGTTGGGCCCCAGGAAGCCGAAGATCTCACCGGCGGCGACGTCGAAGTCGATCCCCCGCACCGCTTCCACGTCGCCGTAGCGCTTGACGAGGCCGTTGACCGAGACGGCGGGACTGGACTCCGTCTCGGCCGCGGGGCTGGCTGTTGTCGTCGCTGTGTCGCTCACCTGTCCGTGTCTACCGTACCGGCATCGGCGCCTGGGTCCGTGTCGCCGCCGGTACCTGAGTCGCCGCTCCCGGCCGCGACGTCGCCGTCGGCGAGGATGCGGTACAGGTCGCGGCGGGTCGTGGCGAGCACGCCGGCGGCCTTGGCGATCTGACCCTCGCTGCCCGTGCGCATCACCTGCATGAACGCGGAGGCGACCTCGCGCATGAGCCTGCCCAGCTCGTGCATGCCGCCGGCGCCGTCGCCGGCCTGCTCCCACGGGGCCGGCCGCTCGGCGCCACGCTCGGCCAGCAGCGCACGCCCGGCGTCGGTGATCGCGAACAGCTTGCGCGCGTCGCTCTCCTGCGTGCGGATCAGGCCCTCGTCCTCCAGCTGCTGCAGGGCCGGGTACGCCGAGCCGGGGCTCGGGCTCCACAGGCCGCCGCTGCGCCGCTCGACCTCCTGCATGATCTGGTAGCCGTTGCGCGGCTCCTCGGCCAGCAGCAGCAGCGCCGCCGTGCGGATGTCGCCGCGACGCGCCCTGCGCCCGCCGCGCCCACCGCGGCCGCCGCGCGGGCCAAAGCCTCCGCCGAACGGGCCTGCGCCGAAATCGCCGCGCGGGCCGTGCCGGTGGGCGCCGCGCGGGCCGCCGCCGTGATGACACGAGCGCGGCTTCGCTCCAGTTGAATAAGCATCTTCGAACATATCTAAATCCTATCTTGAGCTATCAAAGTAGTTACAAGATATATCGTAACACTACGTTCGTCAAGGCCCTCCCGCCGCCGGCGGGCTCGCGGATCGCGTCGTTCGCCTGCGCGCTACGCCGCGTAGCGCTGCGCGGAGCGAGCGCGGGCCTTCGCGGCCTCGACCTCGCGGTCCTTCGCCGGCGCGTTCGTGACGAGCTCGCCCAGCAGGCGCGCGGAGATCTCGCTCACGGCGTCCACCGCGCGCTCGAACGCCTCTGTGTTGGCCTGCGACGGCTTGGTGAAGCCGCTGATCTTGCGCACGTACTGCAGCGCCGACGCGCGTATCTCCTCGTCGGAGGCGGGCGGCTCGAAGTTGTGGAGGTTGCGGATGTTTCTACACATGCCTCGATCGTACACCCGTAATCCAGCCCTTACGACCAGGCCGCATGCGGCCTGGTCCGGGGCCGCACATGTGCGGCCCCGCGACGGGCGCATGCGCCCGTCGACAGCCGGCGCATGCGCCGGCTGCACAGCAGAGACATCAGTGCCTGAAGTGCCGCACGCCCGTCGCTACCATCGCGGCGCCTGCCGCATCGACCGCCGCAACGACCTCCTCGTCGCGCACCGAGCCGCCCGGCTGGATGATCGCGCCCACGCCCGCGTCGAGCGCCAGCTGGGGGCCGTCGGCGAAGGGGAAGAACGCGTCCGAGGCCAGCGCGGAGCCGGCCAGCTGCTCAGGGCGGAACGCCTGCGCCTTCTCGATCGCTATGCGCACCGCGTCCACGCGGCTCATCTGGCCCGCGCCGATGCCGATGGTGGCGCCGCCCGCGGCGAGCACGATCGCGTTGGAGCGCACGTGGCGGCAGACGATCCACGCGAACAGCATGTCGCGCCACTCCGACTCGCTGGGCTGGCGTTCGCTGATGACCCGCATCTGCTCGCGCGTCTCCGAGACCACGTCGTGGGTCTGCACCAGCTCGCCGCCGATCACCGGCTTGGATTCGTCTTCGCGCAGCGGCGCCGGCCAGTCGCTCAGCTCCAGCAGGCGCACGTTCTTCTTCACCTGCAGCGCCTCCAGCGCGGCCGCGTCGTAGCCGGGCGCCAGCAGCACCTCGATGAACTGCTTGCCCAGCTCCTCCGCGAACACACCGTCGACCGGGCGGTTGACCGCGATCACGCCGCCGTACGCGCTCTGCGGGTCGCACGCGAAGGCGCGAACGTATGCCTCGCGGCCGCTGTCGCCGACCGCACAGCCGCACGGGTTGTTGTGCTTGACGATCGCGCACGCCGGCTCCGCGAACTCCTCCACCAGCTCGCGCGCCGAGCTCAGGTCCAGCAGGTTGTTGAACGACAGCTCCTTGCCGTGCAGCTGCTCCACGCCCGCCAGCAGGTGCGTGGGCGCGCCCGCGCGCGCGTAGAACGCCGCCCGCTGGTGCGGGTTCTCGCCGTAGCGCAGGTCGCTGACCTTCTCGTAGGACTCGCGCCTGCTCGCCGGGAAGCGCTCGCCGTCGCTCGCGCGCGACGCGAACCACGTCGAGATCGCCGCGTCATAGCGCGCCGTCAGCGCGAACGCCTTGCCCGCGAGCGCTTTGCGTGTCTCCAGCGACAGCCTGCCGTCGGACTCGCGCAGCTCGCCCAGGATGCCCTCGTAGTCGGCCGGGTCGACCACCACCGCCGCGAACGCGCTGTTCTTCGCCGCCGCCCTGATCATCGTCGGGCCGCCTATGTCGATGTTCTCGACCACCTCCTGCTCTGACGCGTCGCCGCGGGCGACCGTCTGCTCGAACGGGTACAGGTTCACGCACACCAGGTCCACCTGCTCGATCTCCTGCTCCGCCGCCGCCCGCAGGTGCCCGTCGTCGTCGCGACGCGCCAGCAGGCCCGCGTACAGGCGCGGGTGCAGCGTCTTCACGCGCCCGTCCATGATCTCCGGGAAGCCCGTGAAGTCCTCGATCGCGCGCACCGCGACGCCCGCGTCGGAGAGCGCGCGGGAGGTACCGCCGGTGGACACGAGCTCCACGTCCAAGTCCGCCAGGCCCTGCGCGAACTCGACGATCCCGTGCTTGTCTGAAACGGATAGCAGCGCCCTGCGCACACGCACCTCGCCCGGCGCCGCGCGCTCGACTCCGGATGTGTGGCCCCCCTCCGGGGAAGATGCGGTCATCAGATCGCCCTCCGCTGTCATTACACGCAGCCTACCCCTCGCCCGAGCGAATCGCCGCGTCCGCGCGGATCGCGATCCGGCGGGGGTTATCCGGGTCGGCGCCCAGCGAGCCGGCGGCGAACAGCGCGACGGCCTCTGGCAGCAGCGAGTGCTCGAGCGGGCGCAGCGCCGCCAGCACCTCGTCCGGATCGCGTGCGTCGGGCAGCTCTACGGCACGCTGCAGGATGATCGCGCCGGAGTCCACGCCGGCGTCGACGAAGTGAACCGTCACGCCGAACACCTTCACCCCGTACGCAAGCGCCTGCTCGATCGCCCCCAGGCCCGGAAACGCCGGCAGCAGCGAGGGATGGACGTTGATCACGGCGGCGGGGAAGCGATCCAGGAACGAGGCTCCCAGCAGCTCCATGTAGCCGGCCAGCACCACCAGGCGCGCGCCGCGCTCCACCAGCCAGTCCGCGAGCGCCCGGTCGCGCTCGCCACGGTCGGCGTAGTCGCCGCGCGCGAACGCCGCCGTCGCTACCCCCCTCGCCTGCGCGCGCTCCAGCGCCGGCGCCTCGACGACGCTCGATGCCACCGCCACCACCTCCGCCTCGCGGCCGTGCACCGTGTCCAGCAGCGCCTGCAGGTTGGTGCCCGTGCCGGACACCAGCACGGCGATGGGAAGTCGATCGCTCACGCGCGGCGGACGATAGCTGTGCGCAACCTCACACACCACGCCCACCCAATCGCCCACAATCGAGGTCAGGGT
Source organism: Solirubrobacteraceae bacterium (assembly GCA_035484215.1). Classification (GTDB taxonomy): domain Bacteria; phylum Actinomycetota; class Thermoleophilia; order Solirubrobacterales; family Solirubrobacteraceae; genus Palsa-744. The sequence continues at coordinate 22,432 of DATHPE010000025.1, forward strand.
GGAGGGGCCTCCATGTACCGCGACCAACAGGACAGGCCCATGCTCACAGCCATCGTCGTCACCCTCCTCCTCGTCGCAGCGCTGGCCCTCGGACTGCGCTCTGAGCGCAGCGCCGGGCTGATCCTCCGCCGCCCCTACAACAATCGCCACAACGACGCGTCAGGGGCGCGCGAGGACCACCTCGGCTGAGCGCGGCTAGGCGCTCACCAGCGGCAGGGGCGGGGCGTCGGACTGCCCCTCCGCCTGCGCGGGCTGCTCCTCCTCCAAGGAGTACTTCCCGCCCGCCCCGTCGCTGCCCGCGAGCGGGTACTCGCCGGTGAAGCACGCGTCGCAGTGAGTCGCGCGCTCGCCGCGGACGGCCTCGTAGACGCCCTCCAGCGAGAGGTAGTGCAGCGAGTCGCAGCCGAGCTCCGCGGCTACCTCTTCGGTGCTGCGCCCGTGCGCGATCATCTCCTCGCGCGTGGACATGTCGATGCCGTAGTGGCAGGGATGCTTGATGGGCGGCGCGGAGATGCGCATGTGGATCTCGGCGGCGCCTGCGTCGCGCAGCATCTGCACGATCTGGCGGGTGGTGTTGCCGCGCACGATCGAGTCGTCGACGACCACCAGGCGCTTGCCGGCGATCACCTCCGGCAAGGGGTTGAACTTCAGGCGCAGCCCGTGCTTGCGCAGCTCCTGCCCGGGCTGGATGAACGTGCGCGCGACGTAGCGGTTCTTGACGAAGCCGTCGTCCTGGGGCAGCCCGGCGGCGCGCGCCAGCCCGCGGGCGGCGGGGTTGCCGGAGTCGGGGACGGCGATCACCAGGTCGGCGTCCACGGGCGCCTCGCGCCAGAGGATCTCGCCCATGCGCCCGCGCGCCACCTGCAGCACCTGGTCGTTCATGCGCGAGTCCGGCCGCGCGAAGTAGATGTACTCGAACACGCAGAACGCGCGCCTGCCGCCCGGCACGACCATGCGGCTGCGCAGGCCGTCGGCGCCGAGCGTCACCAGCTCACCCGGCTCCACGTCGCGCATGTGTTTCGCGCCGATGATGTCGAACGCGCACGACTCGCTGGCGACGCAGTACCTGCTCTCACCGCCCGCGCCCGGCTCGCCGCCGTGGGGGGTTCCGTCGGCGTCGTCGGGGCTGGCCTCCAACACGCCGAGCGCGAGCGGGCGCAGCCCGTGGGGGTCGCGGAAGGCGACCACGCGGTCCTTGGTCATGGCGACGATCGAGAACGCCCCACGCAGGCGCGGCAGCACGTCGGCGATCGCGTCCTCTACCTCCTCTGCGGGGTGCGTGGCGATCATCGCGGCGATGATCTCCGAGTCGGAGGTGGAGCTGAACGTGACGCCCCGCTCGAGCAGCTCCTCGTGCAGCTCCAGCGCGTTGATGAGGTTGCCGTTGTGCGCGAGCGCGACCTCCCGGCGCGAGCCGTTGGTCCCCTCCGAGCGCTGCACCGGCTGCGAGTTCTCCCACGCGTTGGAGCCGGTGGTGGAGTAGCGCACGTGGCCGATCGCGAGCTCGCCGGCGAGCGTGCGCAGGTCGTTCTCGGTGAACACCTGGTTGACCAGCCCCAGCTCGCGACGGGTGATGATGTGCCCGCCGCGGTCGGCCGCGGCTATTCCCGCCGACTCCTGGCCGCGGTGCTGCAGGGCGTACAGCGCGAAGTACGACAGACGCGACACCTCGTGACCGGGCGCGTACAGCCCGAACACTCCGCACTCGTCGCGAACATGCTCCTCGGGCCAGCCTCCAGCCGGCCCCTCTGACGGCGAGGGTCGCCATCCGGGCGACCTTGAGGGACGCATCACAGTCACAAGCTAGCAGGGCGGCTCACGACGCCTGCGCCACGGACGTGGGCGGCGAGACGCCGCCGCGCGGGGTCGAGGCCATCTGGCGATCGACACCGCGCATTCCCGGCAGCATCAGCCCGCCGAGCGTGGCCGCCGCGCCCGCGACGCCCGCGCCGATGAGCGTCGCGCGCACGCCGAACGCGGCGCTGAGCGGCGCGGTGAGAGCGAAGGAGATCGGCAGCAGCCCGATCGAGATCAGCCAGTCGAGGCTCGACACGCGCCCGAGCATCTGGCCGGGCACGTGGCGCTGCTTCATGGTCGCCCACACGATCGTGCCGGCGGTCTCCAGCAGGTTGAAGGCGACGCTGGCGAGCATCAGCTCCCACATGCTGGTGGCGAGCCCGTAGCCGGCGACGGCGAGCGTGCCGAGCGTCCACACGAGGTAGATGAAGGTCATGCTGCGCGAGGGCAGCCCGCTGCGCGTCATCACCAGCGCGGCGGCGACCGACCCGAGCCCGCCGGCGCCGAGCACGAGGCCGAGCTGCACGCCGCTGCCGCGCAGCACGTGCTTGACCATGAACGGCAGCAGCACCTCGGCGGGGCCCATGAACAGCAGGTAGGCGACGCCTGCGCTGGCGAACGTGCCCCACAGCCACACGTGGCCGCGCACGTACGCCCAGCCCTCGCGCGCCGCCGCGGTGGCGCGCTCGGTTTCTCGGACCCCGCCCGCCCGCGCAAGCGCCGCGGGCGCGGGCGCGGGCGCGGCGGACGCGCGCGTGGACATCGACCACAGCGTGGCGGCGGAGACGACGAAGGTGAGGGAGTCGGCCAGGAACGCCGCCCCGAGGCCGAGCACGCCGACGAGCACGCCGCCGAGCGCCGGCCCGGCGAGGCGCAGCGCGAGCGGGCGCACGACCTGCTCGAGCGCGTTGGCCTCGCCCAGCTGGGCGTCGGGCACGAGCTCGGGCAGGATGGCGTCGCTGGCGGGGTCGAAGAACGCCTGCGCGCCGCCGTAGATGGCGACGATGATCATCATCTGCCACAGCCGCAGCGTGCCGCTGGCGGCCAGCGCGGCGAGCAGCGCGAGCAGCGCCGCGCGCACGAGATCGGCGCTCAGCATCACCTTGCGGCGGCCGTGGCTGTCGCTGACGACCCCGCCGAACAGCAGCAGCGCGATCAGCGGCACGGTCATGGCGATCCCGAGCAGCGACAGCGCGGTGGGGGCGCCCGACAGCGTGTACGCCTCCCAGGCCATCGCCACCAGGAACGCTCCGTCCCCGAGCAGCGACACGCAGCGACCGGTGAACAGCAGCCGGAAGTCGCGGTTGGCAAGGACGCTGCTAGGCGCCATCGTGCGGGGCAGGCACCGGCTCGCCGGACTCCTCCCCGTCGCGCTCCGGTCTCCCGGCGAGGTAGTCCATCAGATGTGCGGACTCCATCGGGTGCGCGAAGTGAAAGCCCTGTCCGAGCTCGCAGCCGAGGTCGCGCAGGCGGCTGAGCTGCTCGTCGAATTCGATGCCCTCGGCGACGACGTCGAGTGCGAGCGAGCTGCCGAGCGCGACGACGGCGCTCGACAGATCGTGGGCCTCCTGCGTGGCCTCTGGCCGCAGGAAGGAGCGGTCCATCTTGATGACGTCGACGGGGAAGCGGCTGAGGTAGCTGAGCGACGAGTAGCCGGTGCCGAAGTCGTCCATGGCGACGCGCACGCCGAGCGCGCGCAGATCCTGGAGCTTGACGACGGCGACCTCGGGGTCCTCGATGAGCATCGACTCGGTGATCTCGAGCATCAGCAGCTCGGGATCCAGGCCCGACTCCTGCAGGGCGTCGCGGACGTCGGCGATGACGTCCGAGTGCTGCAGCTGGCGCACGGACAGGTTGACGCACATGTACAACGGCGCTTCGTCGGTCCAGTGCTTCTGCACGGCGACCGCCTGCAGGCATGCCTGGCGCAGCACCCAGCGGCCGATCGGGACGATCAGCCCGGTCTCCTCGGCGAACGGGATGAAGTCCCCGGGCAGCACGAGGCCGCGCTCGGGGTGGTTCCAGCGCAGCAGCGCCTCCATGCCGGCGACGCGGCTGTCGGCCAGCCGCACGATCGGCTGGTAGTGCAGCTCGAACTGACCGCTCTCGAGCGCGCGTTGCAGGTCGGCGCGCAGCTCCAGGCGGGCGAGCACGCCGGCGTGCATCTCCGGCTCGAACAGCCGGTAGCTGCCCTTGCCGTCGCGCTTGGCGATGTACATGGCGGCGTCGGCGTCGCGGATCAGCTCGTCGGCGCCGATGGTCGAGGAGCCGGCCATGATCGAGATGCCGATGGAGCCGCGCACGACCAGCTCCTTGCCGGCGACGACCAGCGGCTGGCGCAGGTCCTCGAGCACCCGTTCGGCGACCTCGGTGGCGGTGTCGGTGCTCTCTAGGTCCTCGAGCAGCACGACGAACTCGTCGCCGCCGAAGCGCGCGGCGGTGTCGCTGGAGCGGATGCTGTTGGACAGGCGCTTGGCGACGTCGATCAGCGCGGCGTCGCCGGCGCCGTGGCCGAGGCTGTCGTTGATGGTCTTGAAGTCGTCGATGTCGAGGAACATGACGCCGAGGTCGCTGTCGTCGCGCCGCGCGCGGCCGATCGCGTGGCGCACGCGCTCGACGAACAGCGCGCGGTTGGCGAGGTTGGTGACGGGGTCGTGGAACGCCTGGTGGGCGAGCTGCTCCTCGAAGACCTTGCGCTCTGAGATGTCGCGCGCGTTCAGCACGATGCCGCGCACGTGCTCGTCGTCGAGCAGGTTGGTGTGCAGGATCTCGAACTGGCGCGCCTCACCGTCGCGGTGGCGCAGCGAGCACTCGATCACCTGGCCGTCGCGGCGCGCGTACGCGGATCCGTCGGCGAGCAGCTGCAGCAGGCGTCCGGCGTCCTCCTGCGCGACGAGGCGGTCGAAGCGCGTGCCGACGAGCTCGTGCGGCTGATAGCCGAGGACGTGCTCGGAGGAGGGGCTCTGGTAGGTGATGGTCGCGTCGGGGCCGACGACGGTGATCAGGTCGCTGGAGTTCTGCACGAGCGACGCGAAGCGGGCCTCGCTGCGCTGCGCGTGGATCTCCTCGGTCAACCGCGCGCCCTCGAGCGCGAGCGCGAGCTGGGTGGCGAGCGCCTCGAGCGCCATGCGCACCTGGCGCGACGCTTCCTTGGGGCACGCGAGCACCAGCAGCCCGAGCACCCCTCCGCGGACGGGAAGCGCCAGCACGAGCCCGCTCGTCCAGCTCTCGGGCAGCTCCATGCTGGCGAGCAGCGCGGGCTCCAGGGTGACGCCCTGCGTCGAGCCCTCGTCGGCGAGCGCGAGCAGTTTCGCGTCCAGGCGCTCGGGCAGCCTGCGCGCGGGCCAGTGCGGGTCGTCGTTGCGCGCGACCGCCACGAGCGCGCCGTCTTCGAGCAGGCACAGCACCCCCACACCGGGGCCCTCGAGCAGCGGCACGATCACATCGAGCGCTGAGCGCTGCATCTCCTCGCGCGTGGCGCACGCGACGAGCGCGGCGCCGAAGCGCCCGAGCAGCCGCTCGCGGGCGGCGGAGCGCTCCTGCTGGCGCACGAGGTCGACCATGCGCATGACGACCAGGCCGAACAGCACCACCGACGCGGAGACGGTGACCATCAGGTCGAGGTCGCCGCGGCGCAGCTCTCTCACGAAGATGCACACGGGCGCGATCAGCGACGCGCCGGTCAGCAGGCTGAGGCGCAGCGGCGTGAGCTTGGCCTCGCGGTCCCTGGCCTCGCGGTCGGCGACGGGCTCGTCCATGGCGGCCATCGACGGGTGCAGCGCGGCGGCGCCCCACAGCAGCTGGTAGGAGAACCAGCCGAGGTCGAGCAGCAGCTGGTGATGGAAGGTGCCGTTGAGCGTCATCACGCCGTAGATGAAGTCGGTGGCCAGCAGCGAGACGATGCTCGCGCCCATCAGGTAGAAGGCCGGCTGGCGCCTGCCGCCGTCGAGCACCAGGCGGATGGCGGCGGCGAGCAGGATGATGTCGCCCATCGGGTAGGCGACGGACACGAGCTTGGGCAGCAGGCCCATTGAGCTTTCGTGGATGTAGGGCGCGATCTGCAGGATCCACGACAGCACCGACAGCCCCAGCGTGAGGATGGCGGCGTCGATCAGCGTGTTGCGGTTGCGCTGCGGGTTGCGCCGGCGCACGAGCGCCAGCAGGCCGAGCATCTGCGCGGGGTACACGGTCAGGTAGATGGCGTCGCCGATCGACGGGAACGGCACTTCGCTGTGCAGGATGTACGCGCGGTAGCTGTAGGTGTAGAAGTCGCCCATCCAGTACAGGAGGAACCCGAACGCGAACAGCCGCCACGGCAGCGCGTAGCGGGGTTTGTTGCGGCGGATGCCGACGATGACGGCGACCCAGCTGGTGAGGCCGAGCGTGTTGAACAGCGCCTCGCTGCCTTTCAGCGGCGTGGGCAGCAGGTACAGGCACATGCCGACGGCGCCGAAGGCGATGTACACCGTCCACAGCGGCGGGCGGGGGATCAGCGCGCGCGCGTTCATCACGCGGCCTCCAGCGTGCGCTTGGCGGATGCCGATTGCAGCTCGCCCCGCTCGGCGAGCTCGGCGATGGCGCCGATCAACAGGTCGACCTCGTCGTCGGTGTTGGCGGCGGTGAGCTGCACGCGGAAGCCGACCTCCGCCTTGGGCACGAGCGGGTAGGCGGCGAGCGTGACGTAGACGCCGCGCGCGAACAGCATGCGGCCGACGTCGTCGATGCGCTGGTGCTCGCGCAGCGGGATCTCGACGATGGGGAACTCGGAGCGGTTGGGCGTGTGCACGTCGAGCTCCTGGAGCGCGTGCACGACGCGCGCGCTGTGCTTGTGCAGCACGCCGCGCAGCTGGTCGCCGCGTCGCTCGTTGACGTCGAAGCCGGCGAGCACGGTGGCGAGCGAGGCGACGGGCGAGGGCCCGGAGTACAGGTATGGCGGCGCGGCGACCTTGAGCAGGTTCTTGATCTCGGTCGGGCAGGCGATGAACGCGAGCAGCGAGGAGTACGCCTTGGAGAAGCCGCCGACGAGCACGATGTCGTCGTAGCTCTCGTCGAAGTGGCGCACGATCGAGTTGCCGCGCACGCCGTAGGGCGAGGACTCGCCGGGACCGCGCTCGCCGATGACGCCGAAGCCGTGGGCGTCGTCGACGTACAGCAGCGCGCCGTGACGGCGCGCGACCTCTGCGAACGCGCGCAGGTCGGGTGCGTTGCCGGTCATGCTGTTGATGCCGTCCATGCACACCAGCCGCGCGGGGTCGCGCTCGGCGGCGAGCAGCTCGTCGAGGTGGTCGGGGTCCTCGAAGCGGAAGCGCCGCACGGCGGCGCCGCGCGCGCGCGCGACCTGGCAGCCGTCGTAGATGGTCTTGTGTGCGCGCGCGTCGAGGAAGATGGTGCCGGAGGCGGCGAGCACGGGGATGACGGAGTTGTGGATGTGCGTGATGGTGGGCAGCACGAGCGTGTCCTGGCAGCCGAGCAGGTCGGTCAGCCGCGTCTCGATGTGCTCGTACAGCACGGGGCTGCCGAGCAGCCGCGACCAGCTGGGGTGCGTGCCCCATTCCTCCAGGAAGCCGGGCACGGCGGCGATGATCTCGGGGTCGAGATCGAAGCCGAGGTAGTTGCAGGAGGCGAAGTCGGCGAGCCAGTGATCGCCGACGCGGATCATGCGCCCGTCGATCTGCTCGATGACGGCGTCGATCATCGGGTGGGAGGCGCGCAGGGACTCGATGTCGCTGACGGTTTCGAGCCAGCGGTCGATCCAGCGCCCGCTCGAGCGCGGCGGCGCGGTGGTGCGCAAGGACGTGGAGGCCGGCGGATATGACATATCCGAACCCCCATCGGATCGCGAGGGCAAAGCCTTGATGGCTTCGCTGTCAGCTCGTCAATTCACCCATCCAGCGCAGGATTTATTGCATCAACGCGGCGAGGCCGGCGTGGGCGCCCGCGAGCTCGTCGAGCGTGAGCGTGAGCATCCTGCCGGCGCTGGCGCCGGCGGCGACGATCGTGAGCGCGTCGTCGCCGACCCTGCCGATGTCGAGGACCGGCACGGCGTGGGCGCGCTGGCGCAGCTCGCGCAGGGCGTCGGCGCTGGCGCTGACGAGGAAGCCGCCGGGGCCCTCGCCGAACAGCGCGGCGCTGAGCAGCGCGGGGACGCGCGACGGCGACCCTGGCGCGTGCGGGGCGGGCGCGAGCAGCGGGATCCCTTCCCACAGGTCCTCGCCCAGCTCGACCTCCGCGCCGAGCCCCCCGGCGAGGCAGCACTCGGCGAGCGCCACCGCGAGCCCGCCCTCGGCGATGTCGTGGGCGCTGGAGAGCAGGCCGTCGCGGGCGCCGCGGCGGACGAGCTCGTGCGTGGCGGTGACGGTGGCGATGTCGATCTCGGGGAGCCCGTCGGGGAGCGGCTCGCCGCACAGCTTGGCGAGCTCGCTGGCGCCGCGCGAGGGGCGCGGCCGCCCGACGAGCGCTATGTGCTCGCCGGCGCGCTGGAAGCCGAGCGGCGCGGCGCGGCGCGCGTCGGGCAGCCGCCCGACCATGCCGATGACGGGCGTGGGGTAGATGGGGCCGGTGGCGCCCTCGTTGTACAGCGACACGTTGCCGCCGACGATGGGCGCGCGCAGCGCGCGGCAGGCGTCGCCGAGGCCGCGCACGGATTCGCTGAGCTGCCACGCGATGTGCGGCTTCTCGGGGTTGCCGAAGTTGAGGTTGTTGGTCGTGCCGAGCGGCTCGGCGCCGACGCACGCGAGGTTGGCGGCGCACTCGAGCACGGCCTCGACGGTGCCGGTGTAGGGGTCGGCGGCGACGCGCCTGCCGTTGCCGTCGATGCTGACGGCGAGCGCGCTGCCGTCGGGGAGCGCCAGCACGGCGGCGTCGGCCTGCTCGGGCCGGCGCACGGTGCGCGACTGCACGATCGAGTCGTATTGCTCGAACAGCGGCCGGCGCGATGACAGATTTGGAGAGGAGAGGAGGGCGAGCAGGACGTCCCGCGGCGCTGATTCCAGCGTAAGCCCGGCCGTGGCCGCCGGCGCGCCGTAGATCGGCGCGGTGGGCTTGCGCGGCTGCAGGTCGTACAGCGGGCAGTCGTCGACGAGCGCGCTCACGGGCATGTCCCCGACGAGCTCGCCGTGGCGCAGCACGCGCATGCGCCCGCTGTCCCCCTCCGGGGACGATGCGGTGACGACGCCGATCGCGGAGCCGTTGACCTCCCACTTGGCGCAGATGGCGAGCACGGCGTCGACGTTGGCCGGCTCGACGACGCACAGCATCCGCTCCTGGGACTCGGACACCATGATCTCGAAGGGCTCCATGTCGGGCTCGCGAAGCGGCACGTTGGCGACGTCGAGGTCGATCCCGACGCCGCCCTTGGAGGCCATCTCGGAGGCGGAGGAGGTGAGGCCGGCGGCGCCGAGATCCTGCAGCGCGACGATCAGCCCGCGGTCGAGCAGCTCGAGCGAGCACTCGAGCAGCTTCTTCTCCTCGAACGGGTCGCCGACCTGGACGGTGGGCCGCTTGCTGTCGTCGTCGTCTGCCCCGAGCTCGGCGGAGGCGAGCACGGAGGCGCCGCCGATGCCGTCGCGCCCTGTGGAGGCGCCGAACAGGACGAGGACGTTGCCGGGCCCGGCCGCGGCGCTGCGCACCAGCCGCTCGCGCGGCGCGAGACCGAGGGCCATGGCGTTGACCAGGCAGTTGTGCTCGTACGGCGCCTCGAAGTACACCTCGCCGCCGACGGTGGGCACGCCGATCGAGTTGCCGTAGTGGCCGATGCCGGAGACGGCGCCGTCGAGCAGGTAGCGCACGCGCGCGCTCCGCTCGCCGCCGCCCGCGCGCAGCCCGTCGGCCGGGCCGGAGGCGCCGGCGGCGCCCGCCGCCGCGCGCTCATCGGCGCCGGCGGGAGCGTCGCCAGGCTCGCCGAAACGCAGCGAGTCGAGCACGGCGATCGGGCGCGCGCCGATGGCGAAGATGTCGCGCAGGATGCCGCCGACGCCGGTTGCTGCGCCCTGGAACGGCTCGACGGCCGAGGGGTGGTTGTGCGACTCGACCTTGAACGCGCACACGAGCCCGCCGCCGACGTCGACGGCGCCGGCGTTCTCGCCGGGCCCCATGACCACGTGCTCGCCCTCGGTGGGCAGCGTGCGCAGCAGCTTCTTGGAGTGCTTGTACGCGCAGTGCTCGCTCCACAGCAGCGAGTACATGGCGAGCTCGAGGACGTTCGGCACACACCCCTGCTTGGCGCACACGAGCTCATACTCGGAGCGCGTGAGCCCGAGCGCGAGCGCGTCCTCGACGGCGGGTAGCCCGGCGCGCTCAGACACGGCGCGGGTTTGTGCCGTGCATGTGACCTTGCGTCCCGTGCATGTGACCTGGTGTGCCGGGTATGTGACCGTGCGTGCCGCGCGTGTGACCTGGCTGGAGGTCGATGTCCTCTCGAGAGTGGTGTATAGCCATCGCGATACACCACTCCGAAAAGCTAACTCCACCCGAGACCCCGATCACGCGTGCACACCCTCGACGGACATGCGCATGGACTCGAAGATCTTCAAGCCGTCGGCGGACCCGCCGACGAGCTCGTCGACCGCGTGCTCGGGGTGGGGCATCAGCCCGAACACGTTGCCCGCCTCGTTGCACACGCCCGCGATGTCGTGCAGCGAGCCGTTGAAGTTCTGACCGGGCGCGTAGCGCAGCACGATCTGGCCAGAGCGGTCCATCGTGGCGAGCGTCTGAGGGTCGGCGTGGTAGCGGCCCCACGCGTGCTTGGCGGGGATGCTCAGCCGCTCGTCGAGCGCGCACGCGCGCGTGAACGACCCACCGCTGCTCAGGACCTCCAGCTCGACCTGCCTGAAGGTGAAACGCAGGTTGGCGTTCGGCAGCAGCGCGCCCGGCAGCAGGCGCGCCTCGCACAGCACCTGGAAGCCGTTGCAGATGCCCAGCACGAGGCCGCCGTCGCGCGCGAAGTCGATCACCGACTCCATCGCCGGCGAGAAGCGCGCGATGGCGCCGGCACGCAGGTAGTCGCCGTAGGAGAAGCCACCGGGCACGACGATCGCGTCGGCGCCCGCGAGGTCGCGCTGGCCGTGCCAGATGAGCTCGGCGTCGCCGACGCGCCTGGCTGCTTCCAGCGCATCCACCTCGTCGCAGGAGCCGGGAAACTGAAGGACGCCGAACTTCACTCGAGGATGATCTCGTAGTCCTCGACGAGAGGGTTGGCGAGCAGCTTCTCGCACATCGGCTGCAGCTGCGCGGGGTCCTCGACGTCGAGCTCGATCAGGCGGCCGATGTGGACGTTCCCGACGCCGGCGAAGCCGAGCGCGGGCAACGCACGCTCGACGGCGGCTCCCTGAGGGTCGAGGATGCCCGCCTTGGGGCGGATCAGGACGCGCGCCCTCACGCGGCGGTCCGGTCGAGCCACGCCTGGAACGGCTCGCCGGTGATGCGCTCGTAGGCCTCGACGTAGCGCGCGCGTGTGCCCGCGACGACGTCATCGGGGATCGCGGGCGCGGGCGGCTTCTTGTCCCAGCCGCTGGCGGCGGCCCAGTCGCGCACGTACTGCTTGTCGAAGCTCGGCTGGCCGTGGCCGACCTCGTAGCCGTCGGCGGGCCAGTAGCGCGAGGAGTCGGGCGTGAGAACCTCGTCACCGAGCACCAGCGCCGGCCCGCCGCCGGCGGCGTCGCCATCGTCGAGGCCGAACTCGAACTTGGTGTCGGCGAGGATCACGCCGTTCGCGCGGGCGTGCTCGGCGGCGAACGAGTACAGCTCGATCGACGCGTCGCGCACGCGCTCCATCAACCCGCGATCGCCCACCAGCGCGACCGCGCCCTCGAAGTCGATCGCCTCGTCGTGGCCGACGTCGGCCTTGGTGCTGGGCGTGAAGATCGGCTCGGGCAGGCGCTCGGACTCGCGCAGACCGGCGGGCAGCGCGATCCCGGACACCGAGCCGGTGGCCTGGTAGTCCTTCCAGCCGGAGCCGGTGATGTAGCCGCGCACGACGCACTCGACCGGCAGCATCGCCAGCCGGCGCACGACGAGCGCCCGCCCGAGCGCCTCCTCGGGCACGCCGTCGGTGGCGGAGACGAGGTGGTTGGCGACGATCCCGGCGGTCTTGGCAAACCAGAACACCGACAGCCCGGTGAGGACCTTGCCCTTGTCGGGGATCGGCGTGGGGTGGACGGCGTCGTAGGTGGAGATGCGGTCGCTGGCGACCATCAGCAGCGGCGGCGGGGCGGGCGGGAAGCTGATCCCGTCGACGCCCTCCATGTCGTACATCTCGCGGACCTTGCCGCTGGCGATGAGGGGCAGCTCGTCGAGCGTCGCAGTCACGCGGCGCGATGCTATCCCAACACTCAAGCGATCGCGTCCAGGCGCGCGAGGATCTCGTCGGCGTGGCGGAGGTAGTGGGTGTAGTCGAAGATCACGTCCAGGTCGAGACCACGCGCGCGCTCGTCGGCGGCGAGCAGCTCGCGCAGCGGGATGCCTTCGTCCCACGCGCGCTGTGCGAGCTCCTGCACCACGCGGTAGGCATCGTCGCGGGACGAGCCGGCCTCTACAAGTGCGAGCAGCACGCGCTGGGAGAAGAGGGCGCCGTGGGTGAGCTCGAGGTTGGCGCGCATGCGCTCGGCGTCGACGGTCATGCCCTGCACGAGCGCGATGGCGCGGTGCTGGAGATAGTCGAGCAGGATCGTCGAGTCCGGCAGGATCACGCGCTCGACGGAGGAGTGGGAGATGTCGCGCTCGTGCCACAGCGCGACGTTCTCCAGACCGGCCTGCGCGTTGGCGCGCAGCACGCGCGCGAGCCCCGAGATCTGCTCGCTCTTGATCGGGTTGCGCTTGTGCGGCATCGCCGAGGAGCCCTTCTGGCCGGCGCGGAACGGCTCCTGGACCTCGCGCACCTCCGTGCGCTGCAGGTGGCGGATCTCGGTGGCGAAGCGCTCGAGGCCAGCGCCAGCGAGGGCGATCGCGCTCAGCAGTTCGGCGTGGCGGTCGCGCGGGACGACCTGCGTGGAGACGTCCTCACGCGCCAGCCCCAACCGCCGCAGCACCCCCGCCTCGAACTCGGGGCTGGTGGCGGCATACGTGCCGACGGCGCCCGACACGGCGCCGACGGCGACCTGGGCGAACGCGCGCCGCAGGCGCGCGGCGTTGCGGTCGGCCTCGAACGCGAAGCCCGCGAGCTTGATCCCGAAGCTCGTCGGCTCGGCGTGCACGCCGTGGGTCCTGCCCACCGACAGCGTGCCCGTGTGCTCGCGCGCGCGGGCGGCCAGCGCCGATGTGAGCGCGCGCGCGCCCGCGACGATCACCTCGCCGGCCGCGCGCAGCTGCAGCGCCAGGGCGGTGTCGAGCACGTCGGAGGACGTCAGCCCGAAGTGGATCCAGCGCCCGGCCTCGCCCACAGACGCCGCCAGCACGTCGACGAACGCGGCGACGTCGTGCTCGGTCACGCGCTCGCGCTCGTTGACCTCTTCGACCGTGAAGCTCGCCCCACGGATCGCCTGCAGCTCCGCCGTGCTGGGGCCGGCATCGCCGAGCAGCACTGGCAGCTCCTCACAGGCCGCCAGCTCGACCTGGCGCCACGCGTCCATGCGCGCCTCGTCGGTCCACAGGGCGCCTAGCTCGGGGCGGGTGTAGCGGGCGATCACGTCGGTTGATTATCGCCGCCGGCCGGCCAGCGCGCCCTCAAGCGGCGACGATGGATCACAGCTGGCGGCGCGCCCTCACGCACCGAGGATCTGCGCGGCCAGCACGGCGGCGTTGCGGGGGTTGTCCAGGCCGACGCACGCCACAGGCACGCCCGGTGGCATCTGCACGATCGACAGGATCGCGTCGAGGCCGCCGGCGGCCGTCAGGCGGCCCGACAGCGGCACGCCGATCACCGGCAGGTCGGTGTGCGCGGCGACCGCGCCGGGCAGCGCCGCGGAGATGCCGGCGCCGGCGATGATCACGCGCAGGCCGCGCATGCGCGCGTTCTTGGCGTATTCGGCCACGACGTCGGGCTCGCGGTGGGCGGACATCACGCGCACCTCGTGCATGATGCCCCGCTCCTCGAGCTCGCGGGCGGCCTTCTCCATCGTCTCCATGTCGCTCTTGGAGCCCATCACGATGCCCACGCGCGGGGCGTCCACGTCGATGTCGTCGAGCTGCGCCTGCACCTCCGCCTCCTCCATCAGCTCGGGCACCAGCGATATCCCCGGCGCACCGGTCGGCCTCCCCTCCTGGCCGGAGGGACCATCTGTCCGCTTGGCGTCGATGTCGGCCACGTTACAGCGACGCGATGAAGTCGTCGATCGGGATCGCCGACAGCGTCTCGTAGCGAGCGGTGCCGCGCGAGCCGAGCTCGAGCGACACGCGCGCCATCGTGCCGTCGTCGGGCGCCTCCACAACGGAGATGAAGTCGACGTGGCCGAGCGTCGCCCACTGCGCCTTGACCGTAGCGCCGAGCTGTTCGACCTCCTTGTTGACCTCCTTGATCCGCTGCGGGTTGTTCTTGACCGTCTGAACACCCTCGGGTGTGAGGGTGGTGAGCATGACGTAGGTGGGCATGGCTGGCTGCTCCTCCCGTGGGTGATTGGGCCTGTCGCGGCGCTGCGCCCGCGGTGCGGGCACCGCGTTTGTACCGCATCGGCCAGCGCGCCGCAGCTCAGGCTGTGACGGTGTCGGCGCCGACCTTCTCGATCGCCAGCTCGCCTTCGCGGGTGTCGACCTTCACCGTGTCGCCTTCGCGGATCTCACCCGCCAGCAGCGCCAGCGCCAGGCGGTCGGTCAGCTGCTTCTGGATCACGCGGCGCAGCGGGCGCGCACCGTACGTCGGGTCATAGCCCAGGTTCGCGATCAGCTCGCGCGCCCTGTCGGTGAGCGTCACCCGCACGCCGCGCTCGGCCACGCGCGCGATCACGCGCGCCACCTGCAGGTCGACGATCTCCGATATCTGCTCGCGCGTGAGCGCGTCGAAGCGCACGATGTCGTCCAGGCGGTTGATGAACTCAGGCTTGAAGTGCTCCAGCAGCGACGTGCGCAGTTCCGCGTCACGCGACGACGCCGAGCCGGACCCGCCGCCGACGGGCAGGTTGGAGGTCATGATCAGGACGGTGTTCTTGAAGTCCACCGTGCGGCCCTGGCCGTCGGTCAGGCGGCCGTCGTCCATCACCTGCAGCAAGGTGTTGAACACGTCCGCGTGCGCCTTCTCGATCTCGTCCAGCAGCACCACCGAGTACGGGCGCCGGCGGACCGCCTCCGTCAGCTGCCCCCCCTCCTCGTAGCCCACGTAGCCGGGGGGCGCGCCCACCAGGCGCGACACGGAGTGTTTCTCCATGTACTCCGACATGTCGATGCGGATCATCGCGTCCTGTGAGTCGAACATGAACTCCGCCAGCGCGCGCGCCAGCTCCGTCTTGCCCACGCCCGTCGGGCCCAGGAACAGGAACGAGCCGATCGGCCGGTCGGGGTCCTGCAGGCCCGCGCGCGAGCGGCGCAGCGCCGTCGCCACCGCCTCGATCGCCTCGTCCTGCCCCACCACGCGTTCGTGCAGGCGCTCCTCCATGTGGATCAGCTTCTCCGTTTCCCCCTCCAGCAGACGGCTCACAGGGATGCCCGTCCAGCGCGCCACCACCTCCGCCACGTCGTCCGCGTCGACCTCCTCTTTCAAGAACACCGGAGCCTCCTCTTCCGCAGGCTGGGCGCCGTCGCCGCCCTGCCCGCCGCCGCCGGCGTCGCCCTCACCACGCTGCCCCGCGGAGCCGCCCTCGAGGGCGGCCAACTCTTTCTCCATCTCCGGGATCTCCCCGTAGCGCAGCTCCGCCGCGCGCTGCAGGTTGGCTTCGCGTTCGGCCCGCTCCATCTCGCTGTTCGCCTGCTCCAGGCGCTCCTTCAGGTCGGACACGCCCTTGATCGCGTCCTTCTCCTTCTGCCACTGCGCCTTCATCGTCTGCGAGCGCTCCTTCAGCTCCGACAGCTCGCCCTCGATCGCCTCGCGCCGCTGCTTGGACGCCGCGTCCTTCTCCTTGCGCAAGGACGTCAGCTCGATCTCCAGCTGCATCACGCGGCGGTCCACCTCGTCGATCTCCGTCGGCAGCGAGTCGATCTCGATGCGGATCTTCGACGCCGCCTCGTCGATCAGGTCGATAGCCTTGTCCGGCAGGAAGCGGTCGGCGATGTAGCGCTGCGACAGCGTCGCCGCCGCGATCAGCGCGCTGTCCTGGATGCGCACTTTGTGGTGCACCTCGTAGCGCTCCTTCAGCCCGCGCAGGATCGCGATCGTGTCCGCCACCGTCGGCTCGCCCACCAGCACCGGCTGGAAGCGGCGCTCCAGCGCAGCGTCCTTCTCGATGTACTTGCGGTACTCGTCCAGCGTCGTCGCGCCCACCGCGCGCAGTTCCCCGCGCGCCAGCATCGGCTTCAGCAGGTTCGACGCGTCCACCGACCCCTGCGCCGCGCCCGCGCCCACGATCGTGTGCAGCTCGTCCAGGAACAGGATGATCGTGCCCTGCGCGTCCGAGACCTCTTTCAGCACACCCTTCAGCCGCTCCTCGAACTCCCCCCTGTAGGCCGCGCCCGCCACCAGCGCCCCCATGTCCAGCGCGATCACGCGCCGCTCGCGCAGCGACTCCGGCACGTCGCCCGACACGATCCTGCGCGCCAGGCCCTCCACGATCGCCGTCTTGCCCACGCCCGGCTCGCCGATCAGCACCGGGTTGTTCTTCGTGCGCCTGCTCAGCACCTGCACCACGCGGCGGATCTCCTCGTCGCGCCCGATCACCGGGTCGAGCTTGCCCTGCTCCGCCATCTCCGTCAGGTCGCGCCCGAAGCGCTCCAGCGGGCTCTGCTCCTCCTGCGACGCGCTCTGCGCGCTGGGGGCCGCTCCATTTGGCGGTGTCATCGCTGCTCCTTCCTCGGACGCGCACGGAACGGCGAGCGGGCGTCCGCCGCGCGCACCAGCTCCACGCCGCCGCGGTAGGGCACCGTCAGCTCCGCGCGGAACGAGCGGCGCACCTCCTCCAGCTCGTTCGCCAGGCGCACCTGCGCCTGCAGCGCTTCCAGCTCGATCTCCTCGATGCGCGCCCGCATGCTCTCGATCTCCTGCTCCAGGCGCAGCACGCGCTCCACGCCCGCCAGGTTCAAGCCCAGCTCCGCCGTCATCTCCTGGATGCGCCGCAGCTTCTCCACGTCCTCCTGCGAGTACAGCCGCGTGCCCTTCGGCGAGCGCTGCGGCTCGATCAGGCCGCGCGTCTCGTACACGCGCAGCGTCTGCGGGTGCATGTTCGCCAGCTCCGCCGCCACCGAGATCATGAACACGCCGCGGTCGCTCGCCATCGTGATCCGCTTCACGCCACCGTCGCTCGCCACCGCAAGTCGCTTCACCTCACGAGCCATCGCCCGCCCCCTTCGCCGCGGTGTCGCCCGCCGCGCCCGCGGCGGCGCGCGCGGCGGCTGCCGCGGAGCCGTTGTCGAACAGGCCCGCGCGGGGGTTGCCGTCGAGCGTCTTCGACAGCTCCTCGATCGCGCTCTCCTGCTCCTTGCTCAGGTTCTTCGGCACGTCGATCACGAAGCGGTAGTGGATGTCGCCTCTCTCTCCAGACCTGCCGAGCTTCGGCGGCCCCTCGCCGCGCAGGCGCTGCACCGTTCCGGAGGCCGTGCCCGGCCGCACGCGCAGCGTCTTCGTGCCCGACAGCGTCGGCACCTGCACCTCCGCGCCGCGCAGCGCCTCCGGGATGCTCAGCGGCACCTCCACCTCGAGATTGTCGCCCTTGCGTGTGAACAGCGACGACGGCTCCACGTGCGTGATCAGGTACAGGTCGCCCGGCGGCCCGCCGTTGCGGCCCGGCTCGCCCTTGCCCGCCAGGCGGATGCGGCTGCCGTCGCGCACGCCCGCCGGGATGTTCACGCGCAGGCGCTTGACCGTGCGCACCGCGCCCGCGCCCTTGCACGTCGGGCAGGGATCCTCGATCACCGTGCCCGTGCCGCCGCACAGCGAGCACGGCTGGGAGATCGAGAACATCCCCTGACCCTGCGTCTCGATCCCGCGCCCCTCGCAGCGCGGGCACACCGACGGCGCCGTGCCCGGCTTCGCGCCCGTGCCGTGGCACGTCGGGCAGCTCTGGTGCATCGGCACCTGCAGCGGCACCTGCGCCCCCGACACAGCCTGGTCGAAGGAGATCGACACCTGCGCCTCCAGGTCGGTGCCCTTTTCCGCGCGCGGTTTCGTGCGCACGCGCCTGCCGCTCGTCGAGCCGCCGAACAGGTTCGACAGGATGTCGCCCATCGAGTTGCCGTCGAAGTCGAAGTTGCCGAAGCCCCCGAAGCCGCCCCCGGGGCCCGCGCCCGTCGCGAACGGCCCCGAGCCGCTGTCGTACTGCTTGCGCTTCTCCGGGTCGCCCAGCACGTCGTGCGCCTGCGAGATCTCCTTGAAGCGCGCCTCCGCCTGCTTGTCGTCGGGGTTGCGATCGGGGTGGTACTGGCGCGCCAGCTTGCGGTAGGCCTTCTTGATCTCCTCCGGGGTCGCTTTCTTGTCGACCCCGAGCGTCTTGTAGTAGTCCGGTCTGCTCGCCATCACATGCTCCGTCCTAAGCGGCCACGACCACGCGCGCGGGACGCAGCACGCCCTCGCCCAGCCTGTAGCCGTCCTGGTAGACCTCCACCACCGTCCCGCTCGCGCTGCCGCCGGGCGGCTGCTCCGCCGTCGCCACCGCCTCGTGCACCGACGGATCGAACGGCTCGCCCAGGGGACAGAAGGAGTCGATGCCCGCGCGTGCCAGCGCCGCCTTCAGCTCCGTGCGCACCAGGCGCACGCCCTGCAGCAGCGGGTCGTCCTCCGCCGCCGCCTCCAGCGCCCGGTCGAGGTTGTCCAGCGCCGGCAGCAGCTCCTTCGCCAGCGAGCTCACGCCACGGTCGCGCGCGGCCGCCGACTCGCGCGCGACACGCTTGCGGTAGTTCTCGAAGTCCGCCTGCGTGCGCTGCGCCAGCGCCAGGTACTCGTCGCGCTGCTTCGCCGTCTTCACCAGCTCGTCCAGGTCGCCCTCGAGCTCCCGGGCGTCGTCGGCTTCGGTCGTGGTCTGGGCGTGCGCGTCTGCGTCGTGCGCTCTCGCGCCCGCCGCAGTCGCTCCCGCCCCGTCGGGGCGCGATCCCCCCGCCGCCGGCGCAGGCGCCTGCTCGCCCGCGCCGGGGGTGGAGCGCTCGGACTCCGATCCGTCGACTGTGATGTCGATCTCCGTCATCGAACGCCTACGCCTGGGGCTCGTCTACGACCTCGGCATCCACGACGTCCTCCTCGTCCGACGAGGACGTCCCGTCCGGCCCGCCGTCGGCCGCCGCGCCGTTGCCGGACGCCGCCGCCTGCTCCTGGGCGCGCTGGTACATCGCCTCCGAGACTGCGTGGAAGGCCGTCTGCAGCGTCTCCGCCTTGGCGTTGATCGTCGCCGGATCCTCGGACTCCAGCACCTCGCGCAGCTCCTTGATGGCCTCCTCGATGCGACCTTTGGAGTCGGCGTCGACCTGGTCACCGAGATCCGCCAGCTGGCGCTCCGCCTGGTAGGCGGCGTTCTCGCCGTTGTTGCGCGCCTCCGCCAGCTCGCGCGCCCTGCGGTCCTCCTCGGCGTGGGACTCCGCGTCGGAGACCATGTTCTTGATCTCCTCGTCCGACAGGCCAGAGCCGGCCTTGATCTCGATCTTCTGCTCCTTGCCCGTGCCCAGATCCTTCGCCGACACGTTCAAGATGCCGTTCGCGTCGATGTCGAACGCGACCTCGATCTGCGGTATCCCTCGCGGCGCCGGCGGGATGCCGGTCAGCTGGAACTTGCCCAGCGACTTGTTGTACTGAGCCATCTCGCGCTCACCCTGCAGCACGTGGATCTCAACCGACGGCTGGTTGTCCTCCGCCGTCGAGAAGACCTCGCCCTTGCGTGTCGGGATCGTCGTGTTGCGCTCGATCAGCTTCGTCATCACGCCGCCCTTCGTCTCGATGCCAAGGGTCAACGGGGTGACGTCCAGCAGCAGCACGTCCTTCACGTCGCCCGCCAGCACGCCAGCCTGGATCGCCGCGCCGACCGCGACCACCTCATCGGGGTTGACCCCGCGGTGCGGCTCTTTGCCGGTCAGGTCTTTGACCTTCTCCTGCACCGCCGGCGAGCGCGTCATGCCGCCGACCAGCACGATGTGGTCGATCTCCTTCACGCCCTTGTTTTTCGCGTCGTCCATCGCCTGGCGCACAGGCGCCACCACGCGGTCGAGCAGGTCGGACGTCAGCTCCGCCAGCTTCGCGCGGGTGAGACGCGTGTCGAGGTGCTTCGGCCCCGAGGAGTCCGCCGTGATGAACGGCAGGTTGATCTGCGTCTCCTGCGTCGTCGACAGCTCGATCTTCGCCTTCTCCGCCGCCTCGTACAGCCGCTGCAGCGCCATCGGGTCCGCACTCAGATCGATGCCTTGGCTCTTCTTGAACTCCGACACCAGCCAGTCGACGATCGCCTTGTCGAAGTTGTCGCCGCCCAGGTGGTTGTCACCCGCCGTCGACTTCACCTCGAACACGCCGTCGCCGATCTCCAGCACCGACACGTCGAACGTGCCCCCGCCCAGGTCGAACACCAGGATCGTCTGGTCTGACTCCTTGTCCAGGCCGTACGCCAGCGACGCCGCCGTCGGCTCGTTGATGATGCGCTTGACGTCGAGCCCCGCGATCTTGCCCGCGTCCTTCGTCGCCTGGCGCTGGTCGTCGTTGAAGTACGCCGGCACCGTGATCACCGCGCCATCCACAGCCTCGCCCAAATACGCTTCCGCGTCGGTCTTCAGCTTCTGCAGGATCATCGCCGAGATCTCCGGCGGGGAGTGCTGCTCGCCACCCGCTTCCACGCGCGCGTCGCCGTTCGGGCCGGAGACGACCTTGTACGGAACGATCGACTCCTCCTCCTTCACTTCGGACTCCTTGCGGCCCATGAAGCGCTTGATCGAGAACACCGTGTTCTGCGGGTTCGTGACCGCCTGGCGCTTGGCCACCGTGCCGACGAGGCGCTCGCCCGACGCCGTGAACGCCACCACCGACGGGGTCGTGCGCCCGCCCTCCGCGTTCTCGATGACGGTCGGCTCGCCACCCTCCAGCACGGCCATGCACGAGTTCGTCGTGCCGAGGTCGATGCCTATGGTCTTAGCCATTCGTAATGCTCCTTCTAATACGCTTTATAAATCTGAGTGACAGTGTGGCAGATTTCCTGCACGGCGTCAAGTGCGAGTGGGCTCAAGTGCGAATGGGCCGTGGCGATTGTGGTTTGCTCCTTCGACGTGGTGTATCGCTATGGCTATACAGTGTTCGGTTGAGACGCTTCGCCGCCGCACCGGCGCCAACGTCTGGATACCCCCCACAAGGGGGGTTTGACACCATCGCGCTCGTAACGACGCGCGCGACGCGGGTAGTAGTGCCGTAGTGACCCGCCTCGAGCGCAACGCCAACATCATCGCTGTGGTGGTCCCGTTTCTGGGCGTGATCGTGGCGGCTGTGGTGCTGTGGAACCACTTCCTCGGGCCGCGCGACCTGGCGATCTTCGCAGTGATGTACCTGTTGAGCGCGCTCGGGATCACGGTCGGCTTCCATCGCCTGCTCACCCACCGGGCCTTCCAGACGCGCCCGTGGCTGCGCTACACGCTGGCGATCCTCGGCTCGATGTCGCTGCAGGGCGGTGTCATCGACTGGGTGGCCGACCACCGCAAGCACCACACGTTCACCGACGAAGAGGGCGATCCGCACAGCCCCCACGCAGGGCACGGCGCCGGCCTGCGCGGCATGGTCGCGGGCCTGTGGCACGCGCACGTCGGCTGGCTGTTCGAGACCCACGGCCAGGCGTCCTCCAAACGCTTCGCCCGCGACCTCGTCGAGGACCCGGTCATGCGGCGCATCAACAGGAGCTTCCCGCTGATCGCCCTCGCCAGCCTCGCGCTGCCGTTCCTGCTCGGCCTCGCGCTCAGCGGCGGCTCGCTCATCGACGGCGGCCTGTCCGCGCTGCTGTGGGCGGGCCTCGTGCGGATCTTCCTCGTGCACCACATCACCTGGAGCATCAACTCCATCTGCCACTTCTTCGGCAGCCGCCGCTTCGACACCGACGACCAGTCGACGAACGTCTTCTGGCTCGCGCTGCCCTCCTTGGGCGAGGCCTGGCACCACAACCACCACGCGTTTCCGCAGTCCGCGTTCCACGGCCTGCGCTGGTACGAGCTCGACCCCTCCGGCTGGCTGATCCTCGCGCTCGCGCGTGTGGGGCTGGCGTGGGACGTCGTCACGGTCACACCCGAGCGCGCACGCGCCAAGCTGCAGGGCGCCACCGCCCCGGTGCGTGCCGACACCGCCTCCGCTCCGCGCTGAGAGCGCCACCGGCACGCCGGAGCGCTACCGTTGTGCGCATGAACATGGTCCCATCGGGGCCTTTGAAGCCGCGGCTGCGCGGCGTGCTGCACGAGTACGGGTTCTTCGTCTCGCTGGTCTGCGGCGTGGCGCTGATCCTGGCGGCGTCCGACGGAAAGGCGCGCGTGGCCGCCACGATCTACGCGGTCGCCGTATCCGGCCTGCTGGGCACCAGCGCGCTGTATCACCGCGTCACCTGGCGTCCGCGGGCACGGCGCTGGATGCGGCGGCTTGACCACTCGATGATCTTCGTGCTGATCGCCGGCACCTACACACCCGTCGCGCTGCTCGCGCTGAAGGGATCGCTGGCGAGCACCATCCTGATCGTGATGTGGGCGGGCGCGCTCGGCGGAGTCCTGTTCAAGCTGCTGTGGATCGACGCGCCCAAGTGGCTGTTCGCGGCGGTGTACGTCGCGCTCGGCCTGGTCACCGCGGCGATCTTCGGCGAGCTGCCCGCGGCGATCGGCTGGCTCGGCGCGGCCGGACTGGCCGGCGGCGGCCTGCTGTACGTGATCGGCGCGATCGTCTACGCCAGCGGGCGGCCGAACCCGTGGCCGAAGGTGTTCGGCTACCACGAGGTCTTCCACACGCTCGTGCTCGTCGCCGCCGCGCTGCAGTACGCGGTCATCGCGTTCGCTGTGCTGCCGCGCGGCTGAGGCGACCGGACCCGCCCTCAGATGAACTCCGACCGGCTCGGGCACATTCGCGCGAGTGCGCATTCCATGCACGCCGGCGAGCGCGCGTGGCACGTGCGCCGGCCGTGACGCAGCAGGTTGACATGCAACTCGAGCTCCTGGCCGGGCGGCGTCAGCGCGAGCATCTCGTCGTGGAGCTCCTCGAACGGCGCCCCGGCGCGCAGCAAGCCGAGGCGCGTGCCCACCCGTGAGACGTGCGTGTCCACCGGCACGTCGCGCAGACCGAACGCGAACAGCAGCACGCACGCGGCCGTCTTGCGGCCCACGCCGGGAAGAGCCACGAGGTAGTCGCGCGCCTCGTCGATCGGGACACGCGGCAGCCAGTCGAGGGACAGCTCGTGGCCCGCATCGCGCGGGTCTTCCTCGATCGCGCGCAGGATCGCCTGGATGCGCGCGGACTTGACCTTCGAGATACCGCCCGGGCGGATCGCCTCCTCAACCTCCTCCACGGGCGCGTCGCATACCTGCTGCCACGTCGGAAAGCGCTCGCGCAGACGCAGGTAGGCGACGTCGCGGTTGCGGTCGTTGGTCGACTGCGAGAGCACCGTCAGCACGAGCTCGGCGATCGGGTCTCCGTGCGGGCGCATCAACGGAACGCCGTACACCTCGCGCAGGCGTTCTCGCACCCTCACCACCCGAGCGCGCGTGGGCGCGCTCCAGTCGGCGGGTGGGGTGCGACGGGAGCGTTGTCGGACGAGCGCGCCCATCGCGTCACCGTACCCGCCGGGCGCCTTCGCCACCCGCCTCGACGTGGCAGCCGCCCCTATATCCTCGCCCGGTGCCCCAGGTGAGCAGGCTCGCGCGCAGGGTCCCGGCCTGGGCGATCACCGCGGTGCTGAGCGTCGTCTACCTGATCGTGGCGCCCGCCAGCCCCGACCTGGCGGCGGCCAGCTACCGCAGCAACCTGTTCTCGCGAGTCGGCTTCACGCTGTGGGACGACTCGTGGTACGGCGGCCACCACCTGCTCGCGTACTCGGTGCTCGCGCCCGCGCTGGGGGCGTGGATCGGGCCCCAGCCGCTGGCGGCGATCTCGATGATCGTCGCGACGGCGCTGTTCGCGCTGCTGCTCAACGAACGCTTCCCCGCGCGCGCCACGCGCATCGCCGCCGCGTGGTTCGCGATCGGCGCGTCGATCGCGCTGCTGTCCAGCCGCGTGCCGTTCGACCTCGGGCTGGCGGTCGGCCTCGGCTCGGCGTTG
Source organism: Solirubrobacteraceae bacterium (assembly GCA_035484215.1). GTDB lineage: Bacteria > Actinomycetota > Thermoleophilia > Solirubrobacterales > Solirubrobacteraceae > Palsa-744. The sequence continues at coordinate 46,478 of DATHPE010000025.1, forward strand.
GCCGCGCAGCGCGGCCGGCCGCGCTGCGCGCTCGTGCTGGCGCTGCTGTGCACCCTGTCCAGCCCCGTGGCCGGCGCGTTCCTGGCACTGGCGTTCCTGGCGTGGGCGCTGGTGGGCCCTGCGCGCGTCCGGCCGGCGGCGCTCACGATCGCGGCGCTCGCCCCCATCGGGCTGCTCACGCTCGCGTTCCCCGAAGGCGGCTCGCAGCCGTTCGTCGGCTCCGCCTTCTATCCGGAGTTGGCGGGCGTGTTGGTGATCGCCGCGCTGATCCCCACGGACCGGGCGACGCCCGCGCAGCGCGTGCTGCGGATCGGCACGCTGCTGTACGCGGTCGCGCTCATCGGCTCCTTCGTCGTGCCGACCGCGGTCGGCGGCAACGCCGACCGGCTCGGAGCGCTCGTGGCAGGGCCGGTCGCCGCGTGCGCGCTCGCGTGCGCCTCGCGCGGGCGCCGGCGCGCGCTGATCGTGCTCGCGCCCCTCCTCTTCTACTGGCAGGCGAACGCGCCCGTCGCGGACTTCGAATCGACACTCTCCAACCCGTCGGTGAGCGCCTCCTTCTACGCCCCCCTGCTCGGCGAGCTACGCGCGCTCGGCGTCGGCTACGGAGCGCGTCCCGCGCGCATCGAGGTGGTCGCCACCGCCGACCACTGGGAGGCGCGTTGGGTGGCCCCGCACGTGATGATCGCCCGCGGCTGGGAGCGCCAGCTGGACGTGTACCGCAACGGCATCTTCTACGACGAATCCAAGCCGCTCACCGCCGCGAGCTATCGCGCGTGGCTCGCGCAGAACGCCGTCTCCTACGTCGCGCTGCCGGACGCCCCACTCGACTACTCCGCGCGGTCGGAGGCGCGCCTGTTGACCGCGGCGCGCCCGTCCTACCTGCAAGAGATCTGGCACTCGGCGCGCTGGCGCCTGTTCGCCGTGCGCGGCGCCACGCCGCTGGCCAGCCCGCCGGCGGTGCTGCGCAGCGCGAGCAGCGACTCGCTGACGCTGTACGCGCCGCGCGCCGGCTACTACACGGTACGGGTGCGCTTCACCCCCTACTGGGCGCTGGCCAGCGGGAGCGGGTGCGTGGCGCGCGCGCCCGCCGGCTGGACCGAGGTGCAGGCCCGTCGCGAGGGCAGCTTCCACGTGGTCATCCGCTTCTCGCTCGCGCGCGTGCTCAGCGAAGCCCCTCGCTGCCGTTGAGCATCGTCTAGGCTTTCTCGCGATGGTCGCCCGCGCTCGCCTCCTGCAGGAGCGCCTCCTGCCGCACGGTTGGCTTGACGTGCTGCGGCAGGTTGCCCTCTTCGCCGCCGCCTACGGCTCCTACCGGCTGGTGCGCGGAGTGGTCGAGGGAGACGCCAACGAGGCCTTCGCCCACGCACGCGATGTGATCACGCTGGAGCGCACGCTGCATGTGTTCGTCGAGCCCTCCGTCCAGGCATGGGCGTCGAGCAGCCACTTCCTGATGGTCCTGTGCAGCTGGCTGTACGTGAACGCGCAGACGAGCGTCACGATCGCGGCGCTCGTGTACCTGTACGTGCGCCACAACCGCAACTTCTACTTCGTGCGCAACATGTTCATGGTCGCGATGACGATCGCGCTCGTCGGCTACGTCGTGTTCCCGACCGCGCCGCCGCGCTTCATGCCCGAATGGGGCTTCGTCGACAGCGTCGCCGACTTCACCGGCATCCACGTCTCGCACACGAGCGCCTCGCTCAACGCGCTGACCAACCTGTACGCCGCCGTGCCGTCGATGCACGTCGCGTTCGCGCTGATGATCGGCTGGACGCTCGCGCGCCTGGTGCGCTGGCGTGTGGCGCGCGTGCTGTGGCTGCTGTACCCCTTCCTGATGGCCTTCGTGATCGTCGTGACCGCCAACCACTTCATCTTCGACGCGGTCCTCGGCGCGCTCACCGCCGGCGTCTCCGCCTACGCCGCCGCACGGCTCGCGCGCGTGCGGCCGCAGGCTTGGCGCTTCACGACCGTCTCCGGCCCCCAGCTGAGCGCGAGCGGATAGAGCACCCAGGCGAGGATGGCACCACCCAGGCAGCACGCCCCGTCTCGCCGCACCCGGCGAGCCCTCGGCCGTTCATCCACGCAGCGCGCGCGCGCGCCGATCGGATCGGGCGTTCGCCGCGAGCTCGTGCGCAACCGGCTGATCGAGTCGCGCCTGACCCCCAACGCGATCTCGCTCACGGGCTTCGCGCTGAACGTGCTCGCCGCGGCGCTCGTGTGGGAGCGGCTGTTCTTCCTCGGCGGCGTCGCGTTCATCGTCGGCTCGATCATGGACACGCTCGACGGGCGCTACTCGCGCATGTCGGGCAAGGGCACACCGTTCGGGGCATTCCTGGACTCGACGCTCGATCGCATCGAGGAGGGGATCGTGCTGACGGCCGTCGCCGGCTACTTCGCGCTGCACGACAACCGCGTCGCGGCCGCCGCCGTGGTGGTCGCGGTGCTGGCGTCGCTGATGGTCAGCTACACGCGCGCCCGCGCCGAGGCGCTCGGCGTGGAGTGCAAGGTGGGCATCGCCACACGGCCGGTGCGCGTGGTGATCCTCGCGATCGGCCTGATCTTCGCCAGAGGCGCCTCGCTGGGCAACTTCGAGCTGCTGCAGCCGGCCGTGTACGTGCTCGCGGTGCTCAGCGTGATCACCGTCGCCCAGCGCATCTGGCACGTTCGCCGCGAGCTGTCGGTGTGACCTGACACCAGCCGTGGAGTAGTTAGCACGAACTTCTAGGAAGGAATCTCCCCAAGTGAGCACACAAATCAGCAAAGCCAACGGCCGCGCCACGAGTAACGGCGCGGCCTCCAAGAACGGCGCCGCGCGCTACCAGTCCGAGAAGGTGCGCGTCGCGATCGTCGGCGTCGGCAACTGCGCCTCCGCGTTCGTGCAGGGCGTCCACTACTACCGCGACGCCGACCCCGATCAGCGGGTTCCGGGCCTGATGCACGTAGACCTCGGCGGCTACCACGTGCGCGACATCGAGTTCACGGCCGCCTTCGACATCGACGTCGCCAAGGTCGGCAAGGACCTCGGCCAGGCGATCTGGTCCGGCCAGAACAACACCATCAAGTTCGCCAAGGGCAAGCATGCCGTTCCCGCCAAGCTGGGCGTGCCCGTGCACCGCGGCATGACCCACGACGGCCTCGGCAAGTACCTCAAGGAGAAGATCACCAAGGCTCCCGGCGAGACCGCCGACATCGTCAAGATCCTCAAGGACACGCACACCGACGTCGTCGTCTCCTACCTGCCGGTGGGCTCGGAGGACGCGACCAAGTGGTACGTCGAGCAGGTGCTCGAGGCGGGCTGTGGCTTCGTCAACTGCATCCCCGTGTTCATCGCCCGCGAGGACTACTGGGACAAGCGCTTCAAAAAGGCCGGGTTGCCGATCGTCGGCGACGACATCAAGTCGCAGGTCGGCGCCACGATCGTGCACCGCACGCTCGCGCGCCTGTTCGCCGAGCGCGGCGTGGAGATCGAGCGCACCTCGCAGCTGAACGTCGGCGGCAACATGGACTTCTACAACATGCTCGAGCGCGAGCGCCTGGAGTCCAAGAAGATCTCCAAGACCAACGCCGTCACCTCGATCATGGATCACCAGCTGCCCGCCAGCGACATCCACGTCGGGCCCTCCGACTACGTGCCGTGGCTGACCGACCGCAAGTGGGCGCACATCCGCGTCGAGGGCCAGGCGTTCGGCGACGTGCCGCTGAACCTGGAGCTGAAGCTCGAGGTGTGGGATTCGCCCAACTCGGCCGGGATCGTCATCGACGCCGCGCGCTGCTGCAAGCTCGCGCTCAACCACGGCATCGGCGGGCAGCTCGACGGGCCGTCCTCCTACCTCATGAAGTCGCCCCACGAGCAGCGACCCGACGAGCAGGCGCGCAGGGACACCGAGGCCTTCATCGCCAAGTACGCCGGGAGAGTCGGCCCCCACCCACCCACGAAGCCCCGGAAGGTGACGCAGCGCACGAGATAATGGCCCGGATGGCCTGCACGTTCTCGATAGCCCACGTCACGCCGTACCCGTGGGAGGCCGAGGACAACGAGGTCAACGCCCACGTCGAGCGCGTCGCCACGGAGCTCTCCAGGCGCGGCCACCGCGTGCTGGTGCTCGCTCCGTCGCGCTCGCAGGAGCGGGTGCGCGCCTCGCGCAAGGCGCTGCGTGCCGCCGGGAAGGGGGCGGGCGGGCTCTCATCCCTGCTCGAGGGCACCGATCGCGGGACACCCAGGGTGATCGCCGTGGGCGAGGTGCTCGACCTGCGTTTTCAGCTGCCCACCCGCCCGGGCGGCAATACACGCCGGCCGTCGGCCCTGCCGATCGACGTCGCGCGCACGATCGAGGAACTCATGAGCACCGTCCCGCTCGACTTCGTGCACGTCCACGAGCCGTTCGCGCCGAGCACCTCCAACGCCGCCCTGCGCCACTCGCGCGCGCTCAACGTCGGCTCCTTCCACGCCTCCACCGAGCGCCTGCTCTCGACGCTCGTCGCCCGCCGCTTCGTCGAGAGCTTCTTCGGGCGCCTGGACGCGCGCATCGCCAGCCTGCCCACCACAGCCGAGCTGATGGCGCGCTACTTCCCCGGCGACTACCGCCTGCTGGACGACGGCGAGGGCGCCGCGAGCGAGCTCGAGGAGATCTACCGCGGCCTCGCCTCGCGACGACACTCGGCGGACGGGGATCCGGCGCTGCAGCGGCTGCTGGCCGAGCGCCCGCTGATCGAGGTCGACCTGCACATGCACACCGACCACTCCTCCGACTGCGCAACGCCCGTCGAGGTACTGCTGGCGAGCGCGCGCGAGCAGGGGCTGGGGGCTATCGCGGTGACCGACCACAATGAGATCTCCGGCGCGCTGGAGGCGCACGCGCAGGCCGCCGCGCTCGGTCCCCAGGGCGGGTCGGGGTCGAATCTGAAGGTGATCGTCAGCGAGGAGGTCATGACGGCCAGCGAGGGTGAGGTGATCGGGCTGTTCATAAAGGAGAAGATCCCCCGCGGGCTGAGCATGAAGGAGACCGTCGCCGAGATCAAGCGCCAGGGCGGCCTCGTATATGTGCCACACCCGTTCGACCGAATGCACTCGGTGCCCGACTACGAGAGCCTGTTGAAGATCCTCGACGACGTCGACGCGATCGAGGTGTTCAACCCGCGGGTGGCGATCAGCGCGTTCAACGAAGAGGCGGCTCGCTTCGCCGCCAAGTACCGCATCCCCGCGGGCGCAGGCTCGGACTCGCACGTCGCCCAGGGCCTCGGCTCGGTGCGGATACGGATGCGCGACTTCGACGGGCCGGCGGAGTTCCTGCAGTCGCTGCGCGACGGCGAGATCATCACGCGTCCATCCTCGCTGCTGTACGTGCAGGCGCTCAAGTTCCTGCAGACGCGCGCCACGCCGCGGTCGGCGCGACGGGCGAGCAAGGCCCGTCGCCTGAAGCGGCTGAACCGCGCCCACGGCGGCGGCGGGCACCGGTAAGGACCCCTCCACGGCGCGCAAGTCCTGATGCACCGTCAAGGACAAGACGACACGTCGTCAAATCCCTCGGGGTCGATGCCCGTGACCGATGACGAGATCCGCGAGAAGTATCTGGAGCGCGCCATCCGCGAGCTGAACACCCTCACGCGCGATCTGCAGGCGTGCCCGCACTGTCCGCGCGGGAACCTCATGCCGGTGCTCGGGTCCGGACACCCGCAGGCGGACATCATGCTTCTGAAGTACTCCGCGCTGCCGTCTGAGATCGAGGAGGGCGTCGCCTTCTACGGGCGCGCCGGCGGAGCGTTGATGAAGTCGCTCAAGCGGCTGTCGATCGATCCGCTCGCCGTTTACGGCACGCTGTGCGTGAAGTGCCCGCTCAGCGACGCCTCGCTGGCCGACTTCGCGTGCGTCTCGCGTGTGGTCGAAGAGATCGCGATCGTGCAGCCCAAGATCGTCGTGGTGATGGGAGCCGACGCGCTCGGCGCGCTCGCGGAGATGGACATCCCGCTCGCGCGCGAGCTGCGCGGGGAGGTGGGTGTGGTCCAGCAGCTGACCCCTATGATCGACGCGCTGTACGTGCCGAGCATCGACGACTCACTCGACGAGCAGGACGCCAAGCGCGACTTCTGGGCCGCCTTCCGCGTGCTCGGCGACTGGTATGCGGCGCAGCCGCCGTACTGACGCAGCCGCCGTACCGACGCCAGCCGCCGTACCGACGCCAGCCGCCGTACTGGCGACACAGCCGTACTGACACCGCAGCCATACCGATCAACTCCGATTGCGAACGGTGTATCGCAGCCGCTATACAGCAGTCGTGACGAGTAACTCGCCACGACCTCCCGGTCACCATCCGGTCACATAGTGAGCACGATCTTGCCGAGCTTGCCGCCGGCGGCGAAGCGCTCGTAGGCCGCCGCCGCCTGCTCCAAGGGGAAGGTCTCGGCGATCGGGACGCGCAACGCGGGTGGGCTGGCCGCAAAGAGCGGCAGCACCTCGTGTTCGAGGCGGCGCGCGGTGAGCGCTTTCTCCTCCAGCGAGCGCGCGCGCAGCGTGGAGCCGAGGATGCGTGCGCGCTTGCCCATCAACGCCAGCAGGTTCAGCTCGCTCTTGGCGCCGGCGGAGACACCGATGACCACGATCCGTCCGCCGGTGTCGATCGCGTTCAGGTTCTCCGCCATGTTCGGCGCGCCGACCAGCTCCAGGATCACATCGAACGGACCGCACTCGGCGAAGCCCTCGGGGGAAATCGCCTCGCAGCCGAGCGCCGACACCCGCTCGGACAGCTCGTCGCGGTGCACGGTCGCGGTCACCCGCGCGCCAACCGCACGGCCGAGCTGGATCGCCGCGGTGCCCACGCCGCCAGCCCCCCCATGGACGAGCAGGCGCTCACCCGAGCGCAGCTCCGCCTGAGCGAACAGCGCGTCGTGCGCGGTGACGAACACCTCCGGCAGCGCGCCCGCCGCCGTCCAGTCCAGCGCATCCGGCACGGGCATCAACAGGCGCTCGTGCACCGTCGCCAGCTCCGCCTGCGCGCCGCCGCCGACGATCGCCATCACGCGCGCGCCCACCGCGAAGCGCTCCGCCCCAGACCCGAGCGCGGCGACCTCACCGGCCAGCTCCATGCCGGGGATGTCCTGCGGCGAGCCGGGCGGCGCCGGATACAGACCGCGCCGCTGCATCATGTCCGCCCCGTTCAGCCCTGCCGCGCGCACCCGCACCAGCGCCTCTCCGGCCTGCGGGACCGGATCGTCGTGCTCCTCGATCACGATCTCCTGCTCGCGAATCGTTGCGGCGCGCATCGGCCCAGCCTATCTGCAGTCCAGCCGCGACACCGCGGCGGTCGCTCAGCTCGCCTGCGCCTGAGGCGACGTGCAGAATGCGCACCTGCGCGCCTGCCGGGGGATCTCGCTGAGACACTCGCTGCACGGCCGCGTATCGGACTCATCGTCGCGCCCGGTCCTGCGCCGTGCCATCAGCGCGTTGACCGGCTTGACCACGAAGAAGAACACCGCCGCCGCGATCGATATGAACGCGATCAGCGAGTTGATGAAGGCGCCGTAGCGAAAGGCGCTGTGGTTGATGGTGAAGACCAGCGCGGAGAAGTCGGGTTTGCCGATGATCGCCGCCACGATCGGCGTCAGCAGATCACCCACCAGAGCTGTCACCACAGCTCCAAACGCAGCCCCGATCACGATGCCAACGGCAAGATCGACGACGTTCCCCCTGAGCAGGAACGCCTTGAATTCCTTGGCCATCCCAGTCCTCCCTTGTTGGGGTCAGCCCGGCTCGCGCAGCCCGCAGAGTCGGATCTGTGGATCTTCGCAGCCGGCTACGACGTGCGTTACAAACGCTCGAGGAGCGCCACGCACTCGATGTGGTGAGTCTGGGGGAACATGTCCACGGGGCGGACCTTGCGCAGGACCCATCCGGCCTCGACCAGTTCGGCGGCGTTGGGGGCGAGCGTGGTGGGATTGCAGGAGACGTACACAATGCGTTTGGGCGCGGCATCGATGATGCGGTGCACGACCTTCTTCGACAGGCCCGCGCGCGGAGGGTCGACGACGAGCACGTCTGGGCGCCCGGCGCGCTCGAGCAGCTCCGGCAGCGCCGTTCGCGTGTCGCCCGCGAAGAAGTGCGCGCCCGCGATCTCGTTGCGCCGCGCGCACGCGATCGCGTCGGCGACCGCCTGCTCGACCAGCTCGATCCCCCACAGCTCGCCCGCCCGTGGGGCGAGCGTCAGCGCGATCGTGCCGATCCCCGAGTACAGGTCGTACACGCGCTCCCAGCCCTCCAGCGCCGCGAACTGCGCGACCACGCCGTACAGCAGCTCCGCCATCTCGGTGTTCGTCTGGAAGAACGCCTCCGAGGAGATCAGCAGGTCGAGCTCCCCCAGCCGCTCGGGCAGCTCCGCCTCGCCCCACACGAGCTCCGTCTCACCGCCCGCGGTCGTCTCCGCGAGGCTGCGCGTGCGCGTCCACAACACGCCGCTGAGGCTCTCGCCGAGCTCCCCGCTGAGCGCCGCCGCCAGCGATCCCGCCTCCAGCTCGCCCTCGGTGGTCACGATCCGCACCTGCAGCCTGCCCGTGCGCCGGCCTTCGCGCACGACCAGGTTGCGCAGGCGCGCGCGACCGTCGGCTGCCGGCCCCGTCCGCTCGCCCCGCGCGGCGCGGCGAGCGCCACGCTCGCTGTCGGACTCCCCGTCCCCGCGCTCGGCGCGACCGCGCTCCCACGCGGTCAGCCCCTGCTCGCGGCACCAGCGCAGCGCAACCACGCGCGCGAGGTTCCCACGCTCGGACGCCAGCAGACAGTCCTCGATCGGCGCCACGCGATTGCCGCCCGCGGGCACGTGAAAGCCGCACACCAGCTCCGGGCGGGCGGGATCGCCGCCCTCGCCGAAGGAGTACTCGAGCTTGTTGCGATAGCGCCACCGCGCCAGCGCCGGCACGATCTCCTGCAGCTCGAAGCCGTCGAGGTGCCCGATCCGCCTCAGCGCCTCGTCGACCTGGCCCCGCTTGATCTCCAGCTGGCGCTCATACGGGATCACCTGCCACGGCACGCCAGGGTGCTCGGCCGTCGGCGCGATGCGCTCCGGGCTCGGCTCCAGCACCTCCACGGTGCGCGCGTGGGCGTAGCTGCGCTTGCGCTTGTGCACGACCGCGCGCACGCGATCCCCGGGGATCGCGCCCGCGACGAACACCACATACCCACCATTCCCAAGTCGCGCCACGCCCTCGCCACCGAACGCCAGCGAGTCGATCTGCAGCTCCAGCTCGTCGCCGCGCTGAGGACGGGGCGAGCCCTCGGGCGGCGCCGGGGCCTCGACGTTCACGACGGCGCCACCAGCAGCTCCAGCAGCGCCTTCTGCGCGTGCCGGCGGTTCTCGGCCTGGTCCCAGATGTGCTCGCGGGAGCCGTACAGGACCTCCGCGGAGATCTCCTCGCCGGGGTGCGCGGGCAGGTCGTGCAGGGCGAACGCGCCCGGCGCGGCGGCGTCCAGCAGCGCGTCGTCCACGCGGTAGCCGGCCAGGTCGCGCCGGCGCTGCTCGGCGGTCGCCTCATCGCCCATGCTCACCCACACGTCGGTGTACACCGCGGCCGCGCCCTGCACCGCCTCGTACGGGTCGGAGTGGTGCGTCACCACCCCGCTGGCCTCGGCGGGGAGGTCGAGGTCGCCCTCGAGCGCATAGCCCGACGGCGACGCGAACGCGACGTGCATTCCCGCGAGCGCCCCCAGCACGGCGAGCGAGCGCGCGATGTTGTTGCCGTCGCCCACATACGCGATACGCAGACCCTCGAGCGCGCCGCAGCTCTCACGCAGCGTCAGCAGGTCCGCCAGCGCCTGGCAGGGGTGATGGCGCGCGCTGAGCATGTTCACGATCGGCACGGTGCTGTAGGCGGCCAGCTCCTCGAGGATCGCGTCCGCCCCCGTGCGCAGCCCTACCGCGGCCACGTGCCGTGAGAGCACCAGCGCGGTGTCGCGCGGCGCCTCGCCACGCGAGAGCTGAAGCTCATCCGAGCGCAGCACCACAGCGTGGCCGCCGAGCTCCTGAATGCCCACCTCGAAGGACACCCGCGTGCGCGTCGACGGCTTCTCGAAGATCAGCGCCACGCTGCGGTCGGCCAGCGCGCGGGAGGACAGCGGCGCGCGCTTGAGCTCCAGCGCGCGGTCCAGCAGCGCGTCCAGCTCGGCGGCGCTCAGCTCCATACCGGTGAGGAAATGACGTGGGATCATCGAATCGGCCAGTGTAGGCGCTATCTGCGCCCGGCCCCGAGAAAGGAACGCGACCGATGAAGACAGGCCTCACCGCCGCGATCGCCTGCTGCACGCTGGCGCTCACGGCCGGCTGCGGATCGTCGAGCAGCCCCACCAGCGGCTCGACCGCCACAGCGACGACCGGCGCGAAGGCGGCGAGCACCTCCATCTCACCCGGGGAGAAGCTGCGGAGCGACACGACGCCCAAGTTCGCCTCCCCCTCGCCGTCCGCGCCCGTGCAGAGCGGGCTCGTGCAGATCGCCTATCGCAACATCGCGATCGACCCCGACACCGTCAGGGTGAAGGTCGGCAGCACCATCAGGTGGACCAACTACGACTCGACCCCACACAACGTCACCAGCGAGGGCGGGCCGCAGAGGTTCGCGTCCAAGGACTTCGGCGAAGGCGGCACGTTCGAGATCACCGTCGAGAAGCCCGGGGTGATCCACTACGAGTGCACGCTGCAGCCGACGACCATGAACGGCACGATCGAAGTGGTCGCGTGACGGACCGCCTTGGCGGTCAGCTGAGCCCCGCCTCACCGTCGCCGAAGTCGGGCAGGCCGTGCTCGGGCGTGGACGGGGTCGCGTAAAGGCGGCGGGGGATCCGTCCCGCGCCGCGCGCCAGGCGCCCGGCCTGCACGGCGGCGCGCATCGCGCGCGCCATCGCCACCGGGTCCTGCGCGCGCGAGATCGCCGACGCTGCCATCACCCCGTCGCAGCCCAGCTCCATCGCCAGGGCGGCGTCGGAGGCGGTGCCGATGCCCGCGTCGAGCACCACCGGCACATCCACCGCCTCGCGGACGAGCGCGATGTTGTAGGGATTGCGGATGCCCATGCCGCTGCCGATCGGCGAGCCCAGCGGCATCACCGCCGCGCAGCCGAGGTCGGCCAGGCGGCGCGCGAGCACGGGGTCGTCGGTCGTGTACGGGAGCACCACGAAGCCGTCGTCGACGAGCTCCTCCGCCGCGCGCAGCAGCTCCGGCGCGTCCGGCAGCAGCGTGTCCTCGTCGCCGATCACCTCCAGCTTGATCCAGTCGGTGGCGAACGCCTCGCGCGCGAGGCGCGCGGTGATGACCGCGTCGCGCGCGGTGCGACAGCCGGCGGTGTTCGGCAGCAGCTGCACGCCTGCGTCCGCGAGCACGTCGATCAGTGACCCGCCCGCGCGAGCGGGACTCACGTCCACACGCCGCAGCGCCACCGTCACCAGCTCACAGCCGCTCGCCGCGATCGCCTGTGCCAGCAGCTCCAGCGACGGGAAGCCGCCCGTTCCGAGCAGCAGCCGCGAGCGCATGCTCCTGCCGGCGATCGTGAGCGTGTCAGCGTCCTCTACCGGCTCGCAGCCCTCGCGCGTGCCGCCCTCCGGCGTGCTGACGGTGTCCCGCATACACGCATCATCCTCCCTGCATCGCCGTCAGCACCTCCACGCGCGCGTCCTCGCCGACGGCATAGGACTGCCACAGCGCGCGCGGCACCACCTCGCCGTCGACCGCCACAGCAACCCCGCGCGCGTCGACGTCCAGGCCAAGACGGATGAGGACCGCGCCAAGCGTCTCGCCGGCGTGGACGTCCGAGCGCTCCCCGTTCAGCAGGATCACGCAACCGCCTCCGCCGGCGCGAAGCGCTCGGGCGCGCACGCCGCCAGGATCGGATCACCTTTCGAGCCCGCCTCCTCGCCCTCCCGCCCTCCCGCCAGCAGACTCACGACCAGCTCGGCCGTGAGCGGGGCCAGCAGGATGCCGTTGCGGTAGTGGCCGGTCGCCCAGATCAGCCCGTCCACCGCGCCGCGGCCGATCGCTGGGCCGTTGTCGGGAGTGCCCGGGCGCAGGCCCACCGACAGCTCCTCGATCTCCAGCTCGCTGACGCCCGGCACCAGCTCGTGGGCGTCGCGCAGCAGCTCGTACACGCCTCCCGCGGTCGGCGCCAGCTCGAAGCCACGCTCCTCGACGGTCGCGCCGAGCACGTAACGCCCGTCTTCGCGCGGGACCAGGTAGCCGTCGCGAAAGCGCACCACGCGCCGCAGCAGGCCCGGTCCGGCGGGATCGCGCAGGCGCAGGAGCTGGCCCTTGACCGGACGCACCGGCACGCGCGCATCGGGGGGCAGCCCGTCGATCTGCTCGCTCCACGGGCCGGCGGCGAGCACGACCGCCGCGGCCGCCAGGCGCTCACCGTCCTCGAGCGTCACACCGGTGACCCGCCCGCCGGCATCGCCCACGCGCGCGCCGTCGCCGTCACGGTGCAGGCCGGTGCCCTCCGGGCGCAGGCCGGCGCCGTCCGCGCGCGCGTCGCCGAGCTCGACGCGCGCGACTGGCGAGCGCTCGCGCACTTGCACGCCGGCCACGTCGCATGCCCGCCGCAGCGCGCGGAGGACCAGTCGCGGATCCACGGAGTGGTCGTCGGGCGCCTCCAGCGCGAGCCGCACAGTGGGGGTCAGCGACGGCTCGCGCTCGCGTGCCTCGCTCGGGCGCAGGCGCGCGACAGCCAGCCCGAGCGACTGTCGGAAGGCGAGCTGGCGCTCTAGCTCACGCGCATCGTCCTCGTCGCGGGCCAGCAGCAGCGTGCCGGTTGCCATCAGGCCGACGTGCTCCCCCGTGCAGGTCTCCAGCTCGGCGGCGAACGCCGGCCACATGCGCGCCGAGCGCAACCCCAGCTCCAGCAGGCGCCGCCCGGCGTCGCCGAACTCGACCTCCACCACCGGCGCGAGCATGCCGGCGGCCACGCGCGAGGTGCCCTGCCCGGTGACGTCGCGCTCGAGCACCGTCACCGACATCCCCCGCTGGCGCGCACGCCAGGCGATCGCCATGCCGATGACGCCACCGCCGGCGATCACCAAGTCGACCTGCTGGTTGTCGGACATGCAGATGATGCTAGTCCGCGCCTGTGCCAGAGGGACATCGCCGTGCGAACGCAGCCGCTCCTGCCAGACTCCCGGACCAATGTCGACTCACGACACCGCCGCCGCCGGCGCGAACACAGACCGCCGCGCCCGCCTGGCCGCCGCGCGTCTGTACCTGGTGTGCGGCGCGAACCCCGACGAGCGCGAGCTGCCGACGCTGCTGCGCGCGGCGATCGCCGGCGGCGTGGGCATCGTGCAGTTGCGCGAGAAGCACATGCCGGACGAGGAGCTGGCGTCGATCGCGAGCGCCGCGCGTGTGCTGTGCGAGGAGCTGGGTGCGCTGCTGATCGTCAACGACCGCCCGTGGGTGGCGCGCGAGGCGCGCGCCGACGGCATCCACGTCGGCCAGGACGACATCCCGGCGGCGGAGGTGCGCGGGCTGGTGGGACCGGAGATGCTGATCGGCCTGTCCACGCATTCGCCGGCGCAGATCGACGCGGTCGACGCAAGCGTGGTCGACTACATCGGTGTGGGCCCGATCCACGAGACGCCCACCAAGCCGGGCCGAGCGGCGGTTGGCATCGATCTGATCCGCTACGCGGCCGCCCACGCACCCGTGCCGTTCTTCGCCATCGGCGGCCTGGACGCGGGCAACATCGGCGAGGCGCACGACGCGGGCGCGACGCGCGTTTGCGTGCTGCGCGCGATCGCCGGCGCGAAGGATCCCGAGCTGGCGGCGCGAGCCCTGCGCGAGCGGCTCGACCACGGCCCCGCGGGGCCGTGAGGCGAGATGGCCGACGGCGGCCAGGGCGCAGGCCGGCGGACGAGCGGCCGCGGCGAGAGCGACGAGCAGCTGCGCGCCACCCTGAAGCCGCTCGCCGCGGGCGAGCGCCCGCCGGCGCTGCTGGTCGCGGTGGTGCTCAGCGCGCTGCTGGCGGCGGGCGTGCTCGTCGGCGGGCTGACCGTGCACGACCTGTCCGACCACGGCGGCTCGCTCCCCGGCGCAATCTTGCTGGCGGCGATCCTGGCGCTGCTGTCACTGGGCATGTATCGCCGCCGCTATCTGGCGGTGCTCGGCTTCCAGGCGCTGCTCACCTTCCAGATCATCGTCGCGTCACTCGCGCTGGTCGTCGCTTCCACGCTGGCCGCCGCCGGCGCGTGCCTGGTGGCGATCGGCCTCGGCGGCTGGCTGTTCTGGAAGCTGATACGGGTTATGAGCCGCATCCAGGCGACCGAGATCCAGGACGGCCAGTGACCTTCGATAGTGTGCGCGCCGATGGCCGAGAGCTCCTACGACTGCATCGTCATCGGCGCCGGGCCGGGCGGATATGTGGCGGCCATCCGCGCCGCGCAGCTGGGCATGAAGACGGCTGTGATCGAGCGCGACAAGCTCGGCGGGCGCTGCCTGAACTACGCGTGCATCCCCGCCAAGGCGGTGCTGCGCTCGGCTGACATCCTGACGGAGATCCGCGAGGGCGAAGAGTTCGGCCTGCGCGTGAGCGGCGTGGAGATCGACTACGCCGCGATCCAGGCGCGCCGCGCGAAGGTCGTCTCCACGCTCACCTCCGGCGTGGGTGGCTTGTTCAAGAAAAACAAGATCGACGTGATCGAGGGCATCGCCAAGCTGACCGCCGACGGCGACGTGGTGGCGGACGTGTTCGATGCCGAGCCGCTCGCGATCGCCGCTGGCAGCGTGATCCTCGCCACCGGCTCGGTGCCGCGGCCGATCCCCGGGGTGCAGTTCGGCGGGCGCGTGATCGGCACGGAGGAGGCGTGGGCGCTACAGGAGCTGCCCGCACGCCTGGCGGTCGTCGGCGCGGGCGCCTCCGGCGCGGAGATCGCCTCCGCGTTCGCACGCCTGGGCAGCGAGGTGCTGCTGCTGGAGGCGCTCGATCGCGTGCTGCCGAGCGAGGACGCGGACATCTCGCGCCTGGTCGAGCGCGGCCTCAAGGCCCAGGGGATCGGCGTGCACACGAACACGCCTGTGGCGGACGTGAGCGCGGGCGAGACGAGCGTGAAGTTCTCCTACGGCGCCGATGCGGCGGAGGTCGACTGGCTGGTGATCGCGGCGGGGCGCGGCGCGGACGTCGAGGGGCTGGGCCTGGTGGAGACGGGCGTCGAGCTGGGCGAGCGCGGCCTGGTGGCGGTCGACGGCGCGCTGCGCACCAGCCGCGCTGGCGTGTACGCGATCGGCGACCTCGTGCACGGCCCGGCGCTTGCGCACAAGGCCTCCGACGAGGGGATCATCGCCGTCGAGGACATCGCCGGGCGACAGACACACCCGATCTCCTACGTGGACATCCCGCGCGCGACCTTCTGCACGCCGAACGTGGGCTCGTTCGGGCTGACCGAGGCGCAGGCACGCGAGCAGGGCTACGACGTGGTCGTCGGCAAGGTCCCGTACGGGGCGGTCGGCGGGGGAACGGTGTACGGCGACCGCACGGGATTGGTGAAGGTTGTCGGCGAGAGCAAGTACGGCGAGCTGCTCGGCGGGCACATCGTCGGCTCGCGCTCGACCGAGCTGATCCAGGAGCTAGTCAACGTGCGCGCGGCCGAGGGCGGCTTCGCTGAGCTCGCGCGCACCATCCACGGCCACCCCACCCTGTCTGAGGCCGTCATGGAAGCCGGCCGCGCCGCCGACGGCTGGCTGATCCACGGCTGAGGAGCGCCCTGGCAGCGAGAGCGCCGGCGTAACGCCCGACGTCCGATTGATGCCCGGGACGAGCCAGGGATACGCTCAGGGCTGTGAGCAACTCGCCGGAGGCCGTCTTCTACTTCGACCTCGCCAGCCCGCTGGCGTACCTCGCCGCCGAGCGTGTGCTGCACGTGCTTGGTGGGGAGGGCTCCATTCCTGTCGAGTGGCGCCCGGTGCTCGCGCGTGAGCTGGCAGACGGGGGCGCGTTCGAGAAGTGTCGCGCCGCCGCGGCGCAGGACGGCTTCCGCGGCGAGCTCGCCGACCGCGCGCGCGAGCTCGGCCTGCAGCCAGTCCGCTGGCCCGAGCCGTTCCCGTTCGACAGCTCGCTGGCGATGCGCGTGGCCACGTACGCGGCGTCGATCGGCCGTGCGGTGCCGTTCGCGCAGGCGGCCTTCCGCCAAGCATTCGCCGGCGGGCACTCGCTGGAGGAGCCCGACTTCGTGCTGATCGCGGCGGCGGCCTGCGAGATGCACCCGAAGGCGGTCGTGCGCGGCGCGCAGCTGCGCTCGGTCGGCGAGCAGCTCAAGCGGAACACCGCCGCGGCGGCCCGCATGGGGGTCACGGAGGTGCCGGCGGTGACGGTGGGGGAGGACGTGTTCGTGGGTGAGCGCGCGCTGGAGCGCGCGGCGGAGCGCATGCGATGACAGCCGGCCACGCCTACCGCCTGATCGTCACGCGCGGCGGGCTGGCGCCGGCGCTGCTGGCTGACGCCACGCGCGTGGACCACATCGAGGTGGTGGAGATCGACAGCGGCGAAGTGGTGCTCTTCTGGGACCGCCCGCCACAGGCCGCGTCGAAGCTCGCGCGGGCGCTGCGCACGGATCTGGCGCAGCTGCAGGCGGATGAGTTCATGGCGCGCTGGGGTAGTGTGGAGCACTGATGCGAGACGCTGGCGATGCGGCGGAGGTCCGGGCGGACGAGCATCACGACGGCGCCACCACCGCGAAGGGCCAGACGACGACCGTGCAGCTGTCGCACACACAGCAGACGGTGGCGCGGCGCATGGCCGAGTCGAAGGCGACGATCCCCGACTTCTCGCTGCAGATGGACGTCGACATGGAGGAGTGCGTGAAGCTGCGCGCCCAGCTGAAGCTGCTGGCGCACCCCGCCGCACCGGCCGAGCCGGCGCCGCCAGCCGAGCCGGACGCTCCGGCGGCCGCGCTGGCGCCGACGTACAACGACATGGTGGTGAAGGCGAGCGCGCTGGCGCTGCGCGAGCACCCCAACGCCAACGGCAGCTACCGCGATGGCCGCGTGCAGCTGCACTCGCGCGTGAACGTCGGCGTGGCGGTGGCGGCGGCATCGTCCGGCGAGCTGGCGGTGCCGACGGTGTTCGACGCCGACGAGAAGTCGCTCGGCGAGATCGCCCGCGAGACGTACGCGTTCGCCGAGCGCGTACGCGCCGCGACGATCACCCCGCCGGAGCTCGGGGGCGCCACGTTCACGGTGTCCAACCTGGGGATGTACGGCGTGCGCGGATTCACGGCGATCATCAACCCGCCGCAGGCGGGCATCCTGTCGGTGGGCGCGCTGGAGCCGCGCGCCGTGGTCCACCAGGGCGAGCTGGCGGCGCGCAACACGATGACGCTCACGCTCGCGTGCGACCATCGCATCCTGTACGGCGCCGAAGCCGCCCAGTTCCTGGCCCGAGTGCGCGAGCTGCTGGAAGCTCCCGCCGCCCTGACGCTGTAAGAGCCTCTGGGAGCTGCGGTCAGCGGGCCATCGCCGGCGCGCGCGCGCCGATGAACTGCACGAGGGCCTGGTTGACCTGCTCGGCGTGGGTCCACGAGATCGCGTGCGGGCCGCCCTCGACGACCACGAGCTCCGCCTCCCTGATCATGCCCGGCAGGCGCTTGCCCGTCTTCTCGAGCGGCAGGACCCTGTCGGCGTCGCCCTGCACCACGAGGATCGGCACGTCGATCTTCGGCAGGTCCTCGCGGAAGTCGGTCTCCCACGTGGGAACGCACGCCACAGCAGCCACCGCCGACGCGGTGCTCGCGAGGTTCCAGCTCGCCTGAAACGCCTGCTCGCTGACCCGGTTTCCGCCGTACACGTCGATGTTGTAGAAGTTGTCCAAGAAGCCCTTCATCCACGCGGGGCTGTCCGCCGCCGCTTCGCGCATGAAGCCGTCGAACAGGCTGCCCGGCAGTCCCTCGGGGTTGTCGTCAGCCTGCAGCAGGAACGGCGGGATCGGTGAGACGAGCACACCCCGCTCGACCCGGTCGGACCCGTACGTGCCGAGGAAGCGGGTCACCTCGCCGGTGCCCATCGAATGCCCCACCAGCGTCACGTCACGAAGGTCTAGCTCCTCAACGAGCACGTGCAGATCCGCGGCGAACGTGTCGTAGTCGTAGCCGCTCGTCGGTTGACTCGACTTCCCGAACCCGCGCCGGTCGTAGGTGATCACACGACGGCCGGCCTGCAGCAACACCGGCAGCTGCTTGTCCCACGCCCTGCCGCTGAGCGGGTAGCCGTGGATCAGCACGACCGGCGCCCCCGAGCCGTGATCCTCGTAGTAGAGGTCGATCGACCCCGAGTTCTCATCACCGACGTGTACGTAAGGCATGACGCTCCCCTTCGTTGAGGTCTTTCGCCAGTCGTTAGGCCCTTCGTGATCGCCCACAAGTCCGCGCCGGCCATCGCGCATTCGGCCCGGCGCTACGCTGAGAGCACCTATGACGCTCGCCGACCGATCTGCGCAGGAGCTGTGGGTCTGCCATCTGGGCGTCGTGCCGTACCTGGACGCGCTCGCCATCCAGGAGCGCGTTCGCACCCAGCGCCAAGCCGGCGAGCTGCCCGACACGCTGCTGGCGCTCGAGCACCCGCCCGTGTACACGCGCGGCCGGCGCGCGGCCGCCACCGACCTGCCGTTCGGCGAGGACTTCTACCGCGCCAAAGGCATCGAGCTGCACGCCACCGACCGCGGCGGGCGGATCACCTACCACGGGCCCGGACAGCTCGTCGGCT
Organism: Solirubrobacteraceae bacterium; assembly: GCA_035484215.1. GTDB lineage: Bacteria > Actinomycetota > Thermoleophilia > Solirubrobacterales > Solirubrobacteraceae > Palsa-744. The sequence goes on from DATHPE010000025.1 coordinate 65,185, forward strand.
ATCCGATCATGGCCATCGAGGACGTCGGGCGCTACCTGCGCACGATGGAGCGCGCGCTCGTCGCCGCGCTCGGCGAGATCGGCATCCACGCGCGCACGCGGCCAGCCGACGGACCCGACTACACCGGCGTGTGGGTGCAGGAGCGCAAGATCGCGTCGATCGGCGTGCACGTGTCGCGAGGCGTCACCACACACGGATTCGCCGTCAACGTCGAGAACGACCTCGAGCCGTTCTCGTGGGTCATTGCCTGCGGGCTGCCCGACGTGAGCATGACCTCCATCGCGCTCGAGTCGCCCGGCGCGCGCACGACGACCCAGCCCTCCGAGCCGTGTGCCCCCGAGCGCACGCTCGCCTGCTTTCGCAAGCGCATGGCCCACGCCTTCTGCCAGGCGCACGGCCGGCGCCAGCGCCTGGTCTCGCCACAGCGACTCGGCATCGACACTGCGCACGCCGCCAGGCGAGCGGCCGAGCGAGCCCCCATCAAAACGATCGCATCCCCTCCCGCCGAAGCGGTGCCCGTATGAGCGACGCCGGCGGGACTCGATCCCGATCGAACCCGGGGGGCATGGACGTTCTCACCGTGCTCGGCCCGGACGTGAGGCCGCTGCGCGAGCGCAAGCCACCTTGGTTCAAGGTGCCCGCTCCCGGCGGGCAGCGCTACCGCGAGCTGACCGAGCTGATCCGCTCGGAGAACCTGCACACCGTCTGCCAGGAGGCCGCCTGCCCCAACGTCGGCGAGTGCTGGGAGCGCGGCACCGCCACGTTCATGATCCTCGGCGACACGTGCACGCGACGCTGCGGCTTCTGCAACGTCAAGACCGGCAAGCCCACCTGGAACGACCCGCTCGAGCCCGCGCGCGTCGCGCGCTCGATCGCGCGCATGGGGCTGCGCCACGCCGTCATCACCTCCGTCGACCGCGACGACCTGCCCGACAAGGGCGCCTCCGCGTTCGTCGGCGTCATCCGTCAGGTCCGCCGCCAGGCGCCCGGCTGCCAGATCGAGGTACTCACGCCCGACTTCCAGGGACAGGAGATGCCGCTCGCGAAGGTCATCGCCGAGCGCCCCGACGTGTTCAACCACAACGTCGAGGTCGTCCCGCGCCTGTACTCGATCGCGCGCCGCGGCTCCGAGTTCAGCCGCTCCTGCCGCGTGCTGAAGCTCGCCGGCGAGATCGGCGAAGGCGACGTAGTCACCAAGTCCGGCCTGATGGTCGGACTCGGTGAGACGCACGACGAGCTCGTCGAGACGTTCGCCGTGCTGCGCGAGCACGGCGTGCAGGTGCTCACCGTCGGGCAGTACCTGCGCCCGTCCGAGCGCCACCTGCCCGTCGTCCGCTACTGGCATCCCGACGAGTTCGAGGCGCTCGAGGACGCCGCCTACGCGCTCGGCTTCGACCACGTCGCCGCCGGCCCGCTCGTGCGCTCCTCATACCACGCCGACCAGCACGTGCCGCAACCGCGCGCCGGCGTCGGGCCGCTCGCCGCGCAGCTCTAGCGCGCCGCGGCAGCCGTCGGCCGAGCGCGGATAGGCTCGCGCGATCGTTCCCGTCAAAGACAACGTCACGCTGCTGCGCCTGCCGCTCGTCTCGATCGCGCTCGTGCTCGCCAACGTCGTCGTCTACATCGTCGCGATCCTGCACGGCGGCAGCTTCCTCTCCGGACCATCGCGCGCCTTCGCGATCGCTCACGGAGCGACGCCGGCGAAGCTCGGCTGGAGCGGCGCGCTCAGCTCGATCTTCATCGCCAGCAGCCTGCTGCAGCTGCTCGCCAACACGATCGCGCTCGCGCTGTTCGGCCTCAACGTCGAGGACGCGCTCGGCCGCGTGCGCTTCCTCGCCTTCTACGTCCTTGGCGCGCTCGTCGCGCTGACGCTCACCGTGCTGCTCGCGCCGAGCTCCCACGCTCCGCTGCTCGGCGCCACCGGCGCGCTCGCCGCCGTGCTCGGCGCGTATCTGTCGCTGTACCCGCGCGCTCGCGTGATCGGCGTCGCGCTGATCCCGTTCATGGCGACGATCGTCGAGGTTCCAGCGGCGCTGTTGATCGGCGTCTGGCTGCTCGTGCAGCTGTGGGTCGGACTGGCCGGGCTGAC
>DATHPE010000026.1:0-55040 GCA_035484215.1 Solirubrobacteraceae bacterium
TACCTGCGCTTCTACAACACCGACCGCGCACACCACGGCAGACTCACACAAGGACGCATCCCCGCAGACATCGTCTACCGGGCCCAAAAGATGGAGGCAAGATGAGCCGCACCTGTCGGCACATCTCGGAGGCTGCCCAGCCTAAGCGTCGACGGGGTGCAGATCTCGAGCTCTGACGTCGGCCCGCTGAGCTCCTCGCAGGTCACGCAGGGCAGCTACTTCACGCAGGCGGACAACACCGCGAAGGTGGCGATCGTGAGCTCCTCCTACGCCACGCAGCACGATGTGAAGGTCGGCTCTGACATAACAGTCGCGTCCAACACGCTGTCGGTTATCGGTATCGCGCAGGTCCCCAGCGGCGGCGCGGAAGTGTACCTGCCACTCGGCACCGCACAGAGTCTCTCCGGCCTGAACGGCGACGTCACCACGATCTTCGTCAGCGCCTCCAGCGCCTCGGGTGTCTCATCGCTGGCATCGAGCATTGAAAAGGCGGTCCCAGGCTCGACCGTGGCGACATCCGAATCGCTTGCCAACCAGGTCAGCGGCTCGCTGCAGAGCGCGTCCAGCCTCGCGACGAGCCTCGGCAAATGGGTGTCGATCGCAGCGCTTGCGGTCGCGTTCGTGGTCGCGGCCCTGTTGATGATGGCGACCGTCTCGCGGCGAGTGCGTGAGTTCGGCACACTCAAGGCGATCGGCTGGCGCACACGACGCATCGTCGGCCAGGTCATAGGAGAGGGTCTCGTGATCGGCATCACCGGAGGTATCGCGGGGATCGTGCTCGGCATCGCCGGCGCGGAGGTCATCTCCGCCGTCTCTCCGTCGCTGAGCGCAACCACCGGAGCGCCAGCCGTTAACGGCGCGTTCGCGAGCACGTTCCACCACGCGGCGGACGCCGCGCACACCGTGCTCGTGCACCTGAGCGCGCCGCTCGAAGGAGGCACGCTCGCCGTCGCCGTAGCGTTGGCGCTCGCCGGTGGACTGATCGCCGGAGCGTTCGGGGCATGGCGCGCCGCGCGCATGCGCCCCGCGGCGGCCCTCAGGAGGATCGCATGAGCACACAGATACCCAGCCCGAGAACCCCGACCACAGCGGTCGAACAATCACACGGAGACAAGGACATGCACCAGATGAACGGCAAGAACATCTATGAGCTGAACGGCGTCCACAAGCACTTCGGCAAGGGCGTCGACAGCGTTCACGCCCTCGCCGGCGTCGACCTGGACATCGCCGACGGCGAGTTCCTGGCCATCCAGGGGCCGACCGGGCAGGGCAAGTCGACGCTGCTGCTGCTACTCGGCGGCCTCGACCGCCCGAGCGCGGGCAGCATCCGTTTCGACGGGCGCGACCTCGCGACGCTCAGCGAGCGCGAGCTCGTCGAGCTGCGGGGCTCGGCGTTCGGGTTCGTCTTTCAGTCATTCAACCTGATCCCCACCCTGACCGCGAAGGAGAACGTCGAAACAGCGCTCGTGCCCGCCCGCACACCGTCGCATGAGCGCCAGCAGCGCGCCAGGGAGCTGCTGGGGGAACTCGGTCTTGGTGACCGCGCCGAGCACCTGCCCTCCGAGCTCTCAGGTGGCCAGCAGCAACGCGTCGCGATCGCCAGAGCGCTCGTCAAGAACCCCAAGGTGCTGCTCGCCGACGAGCCCACCGGCAACCTCGACGAAGAGATGCGCGACGAGATCGTCGCGCTGCTCGAGCGCCTCTGGCGCGAGCGCGGCCTCACGCTCATCACCGTCACACACGACAGCAGCGTTGCCCGCCGCGCGCAGCGCATCGCCGTCATCACCGGCGGCCGCGTCGGGCTTGGCGCGCCCCAACAAGCCGTCGAGGTCTCGGCGGACGGTCTGGATCTGGCGCTCGTCGCGCACTGAATCACAGCGTGGAATCGGCCAGCACCAGCTGATCGACACCCTTAGGAAAGGACACTCCCGATGACACTCCGCAAACCCACATCCCGACGAGCCCGCCGAGTGATGCTCGGCCTCGCCGGACTCGTCACGGTCCTGCTGATCGCGGTGGCGGTCGTCGCGTTCAGTGGCGGCTCCACCAGCAAGACGGCAAGCGCCAGCACCACGACCGCCACCCGCACCGCGTTCGCGCAGTGCATGCAACAACACGGCGTCACGATGCCGGCGCACACCCCGGGCAGCGGGCCGTCGACCCAGTCAGGATCGCCGCCGGCTGGCGGCGCCATCTCGAGCGCCGGCAACCCCGCGCGCCAGGAAGCATTCAAGGCGTGCGGAGCGACCGGCCAGCACTTCAGGCCCGGCTCCGGCCCGGAAGCGGGTGATTAGCGGCGCTGTCGCTGGACCGAGACCAGCAAGCCGGTGGTGCTCATCGCGAGCCCCCTTCGATCTCGGCCACGTCCTGGTCGGTCAGCTCCAGGCTCGCCGCGGGCAGGATCGGGTCGACCTGGTAGGGGCGACGGAACCCGACGATCGCGGCGTCGACGGCGGGGTTGCGCAGCGTCCACGCCACCGCCACGGCGCCCGGTGTGGTGTCATAGCGATCCGCGACCGTCTTCAGGCGCTCGACCAGCTTCAGGTTGCTCGACAGCCGCGGCTCCCTGAATCGCACGTCGCGCTTGCGCCAGTCGTCGTCGGGCAGGCTTTCGACGCGCTCGCGGGTCATGCCTCCGCTCAGCATCCCCGAGCCCATCGGCGAGTAGACGATCACGCCGATCCCTTCCCGCTCGACGAACGGCAGAATCTCCCGCTCGATGTCGCGCTCGATCAGCGAGTACTGCGGCTGCAGCGTCTCCACGGGCGCGATCTGCTGGATAGCACCCAGTTGGCCGACGTCGAAGTTGGACACGCCGATGTGGCGCACGAGACCCCGCTCCTTGAGCTCCGCGAGCGCCGCCCACCCCTCCTCGATGTCGGCGGCGGGAATCGGCCAGTGGATCTGGTAGAGGTCGATCGCGTCGACGCCGAGGCGCTCGAGGCTGTTCTCGGCCTCACGCATGATCGAGTCTCGCTTGAGGCTGTGCGCGACCGTACGGTCGGGGCCTTCCAGCAACGAGCACTTGGTGAACACGTACGGCCGCGCGGCGACGCCCTCGAGCGCTCGGCCGACGATCTGCTCGGAGCGGCCGAAGCCGTACGCGGCGGCGGTATCGATCCAATTCACTCCCTGCTCGAGCGCGCGGTGAATCGCGTCGATTGACTCCGCATCGTCCTGCGGACCCCAGCCGAACTCCCAGCCGCCGCCGCCGATCGCCCACGCGCCGAACCCCACGCGCGTGATCTCCAGGCCCGTCCGGCCGAGCTGTGTGGTCTCGATCGCTGTCTGGTGCATGGTCGCTCCTCTCAGGTTGAGATGGGTTTTGGTTGTGAGGATCGCGGCTGCCGCGGCGGCCGAGCAGCGTCGGCGCGCCGTTGGACGGGCTTCCTCTGAGCTGGGGTTGACTCACTCTGGCGTGCGTGGATGAGACGACGATGAGGGGGTGCTGTGCTTCCGGGCGGCCGAGGCTGCTATAAAGATCGGCTGATCGATTTATGCCGAGGGTGAGCGACGAGTACATGGCGCATCGCCGCGAGGAGATACTCGCCGCTGCTAGGGCGTGCTTCGCGCGCGAGGGCTTTCACGCGACGTCGATGCGCGACATTTACCGCGAGTGCGGGTTGAGCCCGGGCGGGGTTTACAACCATTTCGCGAGCAAGGAGCAGATCGTTCGCGCTCTCGGTGAGGAGCGGCTGCGCGACGCGCGGGCGCGACGCGAGGCGCTCGAGCTGATCGAGGATCCAATCGAGGCGCTGCGGCTTCTGGCCGCGGGCACGCGCGAGGAGCTCGTGCGTGAGGAGGATCTGCTGCTGGACCTACAGCTGGCGGGAGAGGCGCTGCGCAACGAGTCGATCGCGGAGGTTTCGCGCCAAGCGTTCGAAGCGACGCTCCAAACGGTCGTCGGGCTGATCGGCCGAGCGCAGAGGACCGGCCATTTGGATCCTCACGCCGACGCCGACGCGCTCGCGCGCGTCCTGATCGGCGCCTTCCAAGGGGTCGCCGTGCAGACGGCGATCGGCGCTCCGCCTGAGCGCGAGCGCCACATCGGGGCGCTGCGCACGCTGCTCGCCCCCGTGCTCTCCGCCGAGGCTCGTGAGCGGCTGAGCGAGTCACCGACGATCAGAGGAGGACGAGTGTGAATCCCGAGGAGCGCCGACGGTTCGTGGGCGAGCACCGCACCGCGATCTTCGGCTACCCACGCAAGGTGCACGGACCGGCGATGTCGATCGTCTACTACGCGATCGACGGCGAGGAGATCGTCGTCTCGACGATGGCCGCGCGGGCGAAGGCGAAGGCGGTGGCGCGCTCGCCGAAGGTCTCGCTGTGCGTGCTCGACGAGCAGTGGCCGCCCAGCTACCTGCAGGTGTACTGCCACGCGGAGATCGACAGCGACTTCGATTCGGTCGTCGACGTGATGATGCGCATCGCGGGCGTGATGGCGGGCACGCCGATGTCGGAGGACGTTCGCCCGATGGTCGCCGAGGGAGCGCGCCAGGAGCACCGCGTGGCGCTCCGGCTACGCCCGTACGCGACCTTCTACACGCCGCCGCGACACGTCCACCGCGAGTCGGACATCGGCCCCGGCCTGGTGCATGAAACCAGCGCTTCGGTCCCGTGGTGAGACGACCGGCAAGCGACAGAGAGGCTCGCCGATGAGCGCCGACACACCAATCAGGCCGACGTTCCATCACTTCAACCTCAAGACCACGCGGCTGCAGGAGCTGATCGACTGGTACGCGACCGTCGTCGGAGCGGAGGTCGTCTTTCAGGACGCAACCGGGGCATGGCTGACCAACGACGCCGCCAATCACCGCATCGCGCTGCTGTGCTTCCCCGGCTTCCTCGACGATCCCGACCGCGAGACGCGGACCGGGATGCACCACAGCGCGTTCGAGTACGCCAGCTTCACCGAGCTGAACGACAGCTATCTGCGGCTGCGCGATGTCGGCATCGAGCCCGACATGTGCATCGACCATGGGATGACGCTGTCCTACTACTACAAGGATCCCGACGGGAACCGCGTCGAGCTGCAGGTCGACAACTTCGGCGACTGGGCGGCATCGAGGGAGTGGATGCGCACGAGCCCCGACTTCCAGGCGAACCCCATCGGCGTGTTCGTGGACCCAGCCCGAATCGCCGAGGCCGCCGCCCGCGGCGAGTCGCTCGCTGAGGTACACCGCCGCGCGATGGCCGGCGAGCTGGGTCCAGCCTAGCCGCCGTCGAGTCGGCGACGCAGTCTCATGGCCCTCTCATCGGGCCACGTGAACGTGTCGCCCATTGAGCATCGTCACGGCTCCATCGAGCGGAGGGACGTTCGCGGCCCTGGCGGTCCCCAACTTCCGCCGATTCGTCAGCGGCCAAGGTGTCAGCCTGATCGGCACCTGGACGGAGACCGTCGCGCAGGCGCTGCTCGTGCTTCGGCTCAGCCACTCGGGCACCGTGCTCGGACTGATCACCGCGGCCCGGTTCGCGCCCACATTGCTGCTCTCGCCATACGGCGGCGTACTCGCCGATCGATACCCAAAGCGCCGGCTGCTGTTCGTCACACAGGTGGGCCTGGCGCTGGTGTCGCTCACGCTCGGGCTATTGGTCATCACCAATGCCGTGAGGCTGTGGCAGGTGGCGCTCCTCGCAACGCTGTTCGGCGTGCTGGCCGCGCTCGACAACCCGACTCGGCTGTCGTTCGTCGGGGAGATGGTCGACCGCCAGCTACTGCGTGACGCGGTCACGCTCAACACCACCATGGTCAACGTCGCGCGGGCGATCGGGCCCGCGGTCGCCGGCGTGCTCGTCATCACGGTCGGCCTTGGCGCGTGCTTTCTGGTCAACGCCGCGAGCTTCGTAGCGGTCGTGCTGGCACTCGCGACGCTCGACGCCAGCCAGTTGCATCCCGCCGCCGCCAGAGCGCCCGCACGGGGGTGGCTACGCGACGGCCTGCGCTACGCGCGGGCGCGGCGCGTGATCCTCGCGCCGCTACTGATGATGACCCTGATCGGCACGTTCGCGTATGAGTTCGAAGTCTCGCTGCCGCTGCTCGCACGGAGCACATTCCATGGGGGGACCACCGCCTACAGCTGGCTGCTCGGCGCGTTCGGATGTGGAGCCATCTTCGGAGCGCTGCGAGCCGCCAAGCGCGCTGCCACAGGTATCCGTGCACTCGTGGGCAGCGCGACAGGCTTTGGTCTCGCCACACTGGCGGTGGCGCTGGCGCCATCCTTCTGGATCGCGGTCGCTCTGCTGCCGCTGGTGGGCGCCACCAGCGTGACGTTCCTGATCACCGGCAACAGCACCGCGCAGCTCGCCGCCGCGCCGGAGTTCCGCGGACGGGTCACGGCGCTGTGGTCGACCGCACTCGTGGGCAGCACACCGATCGGCGCACCGATCGTCGGCCTGATCGCCGACCACTTCGGGCCGCGCTCGTCCCTCGCCCTCGGCGCCGCCTCCTGCGGCTTTGCCGCCCTGGTCGGGCTCGCGCTGCTGCATCGCGGCGCGCGCTCACCGAGCCACCAGTCGGCATGAGGCAGCGTTCAAGGGAAAGAGATGTGTGCTTCGCCGGCGCGTGATCTCGAGCTCGCACCGGACCGTGACGCGGATCCCGCGGGCACTCGCCCGCGGTGGAAGATCAGCGCGGCCGCCGCGACGACCCCCACGCTCACTGCGAGTGGAAAGACCGGCGTCCAGTCGCGCACTCCGTTCAGCATCAGCAACCCCCCGAACAGCGCGCCCACGATCAACGCCAGGATCACCCCGGCGAGCCGCCGGCGCTCACCGCGCGACTGAGCCCACCCGGAGAGGTCGCCCATCAATATCCCCCACGTGGCCGTTACCGCCGTGGTGAACACGGCGCGCACCCCGAGCGAACCGACCGCGGTCGTCTGCAGGCCCATCGCGCCGGCTGAGATCGCGATCAAGACGTCGGCTCCTTCACCGGAGGGATGTCCGCCGACTCCGAGCCAGAGGCCCAGGAACAACGCCTGAAGCAGCAGCCCCGCCGCGACGCCAAAGGTCACCCCACGGCTCCAGACGACGGCCGCATCTGCGGCACGTGCGGCGCGCCTGTGGAACTGCCTGATGATCAGCCCGCCCACGAGCGCGCCGGCGCCGAAGCCGAGCAGCGCAGCGACGGTACGCGGCAGGTTCGGCCCGGCATTCCCCGAGACACGTATCCCGAGGACCGCCATGTTCCCGGTCTGGGCCACGGAGAAGACATGCCCCAGCCCGAGATAGCTGATCGCCTCGACAAAACCGCTCGCGAGCGTCAGTGCCACGATCAGCACGTCGCGTATACCCTCGCCGTGAGCGACTGGATCGATGTTCGCTGAGGTGGCCATCGCGTCTCCTTTGAGCTCCGCTTTCGTGCGTGGTTCGTGCGCAGCGCCCGCCCATCTACGCCGTGACGGCCCTGTCAAGCTCGTAGATCGCAGCCAGGTCCTGATCGACGAGGTCCTCGCCTGCGCTCGCGAAGCGCTCGAGCACCACGTCCAGCAGCGGCATCGACGCTCGTGCGCTCTGCTCGACCTCGCGCACGAGCTCCAGGTCCTTCAAGGCGAGCCGGACCGGAAAGCCGGCCGGGTACTCGTGACGGCGCATCTCGTCGAGCTTCTGCATGGCATAGGCCGAGCCCAGCGGCCCGCCGTCGAGCAGCGCCACGAACTGCTGCTGATCGAGCCCCATGGCCTGACAGAGATGCATCGACTCCGCCAGCGCGGTGACCATGCTGATCATCCAGTGGTTCGCGGCCAGCTTCAGCCGCGAGCCCATCCCGGCCTCCCCCACCCACAGCACCCGCGACGCCAGCGCGTCGAAGACCGGCTCTACAGCAGCGCGCGCCGAGTCGGGCCCAGAGGCCAGGATCGTCAACTGGCCCTCCTCGGCGGGATGCGTGCTGCCCGAGACGGGCGCATCGACGAGCGTGACCCCGTGCTGCTCGGCCGCCCGCGTCAGCTGGTCCGCCTCGGCCGCCCCCACGCTGCTCATCTGCAGCCAGACGGTGCCCTCGGGCCAATCCTCGAGCAGCGGCTCCACGACATCGAGGACGGCGGTGGCGGTCGGGAGCATGGTGATCACGACCGTGGCGCCGCTCAGCACCTCGCCCGGCGCTTTGACCGGCTCGCCGCCGCGACCTTCGAGACCGCGAAGATGATCGAGGTCGCGGTCCCACGCGCTCACCGCGATCCCCCGATCGAGCAGCCGATGGGCCATCGCGGAACCCATCAGCCCAACACCCAGCAATCCGACGCGAACGTTCACAGGGGTCATTGCTCACCTTCTTTGGCGCTCGATTCATATGGACATGCGACGAGGTGGTCCACCTCATCGCTGTGGGTAGGCTCGCGTGCACTGATGAGAAGGACATGAGTGTTCGCGCCGGGATTTCGGTCCAGCTCCGGGATTTCGGTCCAGCTGTCACCTTGGGGCGGCGGCTCGCTTGATTTCCCCGTGTGCGCCTGGGATGCTCGTGGGCTCCGTGCGAGTGCTGGTCGTCGAGGATGAGGTGAAGCTGGCGTCACTGATCCGCAGGGCGCTGCGCGAACAGGGCATGCTCGCCGACGTCGCGATCACCGGCGAGGACGCTCTCTGGATGGCCGGAGCGACACCGTATGACGTGGTGGTGCTCGATCTCAACCTGCCCGGGATCGACGGGTTCGAGACCTGCCACCGCCTACGTCTCGATGGGGTTCGAACGCCGATCCTGATGCTGACCGCGCGCGACGGCATCGACGACCGCATCCGCGGGCTTGACACCGGCGCGGATGACTACATGGTGAAGCCGTTTGACTTCAACGAGCTGTTCGCGCGGATCCGCGCGCTCGCGCGGCGCGGGCCGGTGGAGCGCGGGCCGACGCTGAGCGTCGGGGATCTGAGCCTCGACGTGGCCACCCACGTGGTCATGCGCGGAGATGTCGAGATCCAGGTCTCGACGAAGGAACTGCAGCTGCTCGAGGTGTTCATGCGCCGGCCCGGCCAGGTGCTCTCCCGCTACGACCTGCTGGAGGGAGCCTGGGAGATCGACTACGAGAACCGCTCGAACGTCGTCGACGTGTACGTCCGCTATCTGCGTGAGAAGATCGACCGCCCATTCGGCGTGGAGACGATCGAGACCGTCCGCGGCGCAGGGTACCGCCTGCGGCCCGACGCGGGCTAGGTGCTGGGCTCCTGGCTCGTCCCTGTGGGTCGGGATGCGCGCACCATCGGAAGCGTCACTCGGAACACCGCGCCACCGTCGGGGGCGTTGCCGGCGTGCACTTCGCCGTGATGGGCTTGAACGATCGCCTTGACGATCGCCAGGCCCAGGCCGGATCCGCCTGGTCCCCGGCTGCGTCCTCCCTCCGTGCGCCAGAAGCGATCGAACACCCGGTCTCCGGCGTCGGCCGGCAGACCGGGTCCGTGGTCGCGAACCTCGAGTACGGCTCGGTCACCCTCAGGCCGAACGCTGACCTCGATCGCGGTTTCCGCGGGCGTGTGAATCGCCGCGTTGCGGGTGAGGTTGGCGAGCACCTGACGCAGTTGCTCGGGATCTGCCAGTACTCGGACATGGCCGTCTGTCGTGAGCCGAATCTCACGCTGCGGAGCGATTGCCCGCGTGTCCTGCGCGGCCTGTTCGGCAAGCTCGCGCAGATCCACCGGGACGAGTCGCATCTCGGGCAGCTCGTCGAGCCGTGCGAGCACGAGCAGGTTCTCGACCAGGACCCCCATCCTGGTCGCCTCGGCCTCGATCCGGGCCATCACTCGCTCGAGCTCCTCGGGCTCGCTCGCGGCGCCGAGGCGGAACAGCTCGGCGTAGCCGCGGATGGACGCGAGCGGCGTGCGCAGCTCGTGCGAGGCGTCGGACAGGAAGCGGCGCAGGCGGTCCTCGCTCTCGGCGCGAGCTTCGAATGCCTGCTCGATCCGTACGAGCATCTCGTTCAGCGACGATCCGAGCCGCCCGACCTCCGTTCGCTGATCGTCGGGACTGACGCGACGCGTGAGATCTCCGTGCGCGATGTCGCTGGCGACCCGTCCCATTCGCTCCAGCGGCCGCAGGCCCACTCGGATCACGACCCATCCGAGGGCTATCAGCGCAAGGATCACGCCAGCACCGACCAGCAGCTCGACGAGGATCAGCCGCTGTAGCGTCTGATCGACTTCGCGCAGCGGTACCGCGATCACCAGTACGCGGCCACCGGAAATCGAGAACGCCGCCACGCGATAGCGCAGGCCCGCGCCGGACTTCGAGTCGACCGTGATCAAGGCAAACCGTGTCGATTTGAACTGCGAGATCGGCAGCTTGGCCGGCAGCGCCGGAGCTGAGGGCGCTTCCTCGCCGTAGGTGAACGAGTGAATCTCGATCACCTTGCCGCTCGCGTCGAGCAGCACCCCGTAGGTCCCGGAGGTCTGGAAAGTGCTCGGCGCCTGACCGGAGGTGGTTCCTGAACCAGCGTGATCGGTTTTGGACTGGCCTGGGTTCACGAGACCGAGCGCGACGGACACGGGGAGCCTGGAGTCGCCCACCTGCTGATTGACCCTCGTGAGTAGGAACGAACGCTGCTCCTCGTATGTCACGATCGCGGCGGCGCCGAGGCCGACCGCAGTCAGCGCGACGAGACCGATGAGCAGGCGCGCGCGCAGCGACAAGCGCGTCAGCCCTTTGGGAGCCGCAGGGAGTAGCCGACGCCCCGCACCGTGTGCACCAGCGGTGGCCCGTCGGCGTCGATCTTCTTGCGCAGATAGCTGATGTAGGTCTCGAGCACGCGCGCGTCGCCGTTGAAGTCGTAGCTCCAGACGTGATCGAGCAGCTGCGCCCGTGTGAGCACCCGCCGAGGATTGAGCATCAGGTAGCGCAGCAGTCGGAACTCGGTCGCCGTGAGCTCGATCGGTCGACCGGCTCGGGAGACCTCGAACGTGTCCTCGTCGAGCTCGAGGTCAGCGAAGCTCAGGCGGCTGGAGGACTCCGCGTAGGCACCCGTGCGACGGAGGATGTTCCGCAGCCGCGCGATCAGCTCCTCGAGGCTGAAGGGCTTGGTCACATAGTCATCGCCGCCGGCGGTCAGGCCGCGCACCTTGTCGGCGGTGGTGTCCCGGGCGCTGAGGAACAGGATCGGGACCTCAGCGTGCTCAGCCGACAGCCTCCGCGCAACCTCGAACCCGTCCATGTCTGGCAGCATCACATCGAGCACCATCACGTGCGGACGCCACCTGCGCACCACCTCGAGAGCCTCCTTGCCGCTCCCTGCCGCCTCGACACTGAATCCATGGTGGCGCAATGCCATCGAGATAACGTCGACGATGCTGGGCTCATCGTCCACGACGAGGACACGCGCGCTCTCCTGCTGATCTATCACATGTTGAATTATCGACAGCCCGGCTGAGAGAACCATGAGAGTACGCGCATAAGCAGCTGGGAGACGCGATCTCTGGAGATCCTCAGGATCCTCTGACAATGCCCATAGGAACTCCGAGCATAGTGGCACTCACACCCGGGGACGCCCCGGCCACTACAAGGAGCAACCATGATGTTGAAGCGACTCAAACAGCTCGTGATCGGTAGCGCCGTCCTCCCGGCCGCGCTCGCCGTCGGAAGCTCGGCCAGCGCCGAGGCCGCGACGGTCAACAGCAGCGGCCCGTCGTCGACCCCTACCACACTTCAGGAAGGCAGCGCCAAGGCCAGCGCTGTCGGGCTCGCCGCCGGCCGCGGAGGCTCGGCAGGCGCGATGAGCCATGTGCGGGACAGTTGGATCCACGACCTCCACCTGACCGATCACGAGCACTACGTCAGACACCACGAGCGCCTGGCGTCTGAGCGCTGACGCCAGGGCGCCGCGCGCCGCATCCGCTCTCTCAGGAATGTCCCAGCCCCCTCCCAGCGGGGCCCCAGCGTGAATTGCGACGCTCGGTGTACATCCACCCAAACGAAAGGAAGCGATCCCAATGTTCTCCCGCAAGCTCACCAGGTCTCTCGCCATCGGCGGCGCGGCCATCGCGATCGGGGGCGGCGCCTACGGCATCGTCGGCGCAACCGCCAGCACCGGCTCGGGCGCCGCGACAACAGCCACGCCCGCCGCGGCCATCTCGAGCCAAGTCGTGCCCCACAGCGGAGGATCCAACGCTAGGTCTGGACCGGCCGCAGGGGGATCATCCGGGACGGTCGACAGCGTCTCCAAGTCGAGCTTCACAATATCGACCTCAGCGGGTCAGAAGGTGACCGTCAAGAAGACGTCCTCCACGAAATACGACAAGGGGTCGAGCTCGAGCTCGACCAGTGCCGTCAAGAAAGGCGTGAGCGTCCTCGTGCTTGGGACGACCAACGGAACGACCATCACGGCCAGCAAGGTCGTCGTGCAACCGACCGAGGGCGGACCTGCACCCTCCTCGACGGCAGAAGTGGTCCCCTTCCAGAAGGGCGCACAGGGATCGTCGAAGCAGGTCGGTCAGATCCCAGCCAGCTACAAGCAGGGGACGGGTACGATCGTCAGCGGAACGACAGCTAACAAAGCGACCGAAGCTGCACTGGCCGCCTACCCGGGAGGCGTCGTCGACCGTGTCGTGAAGCTGAGCAACGGCGATTACGAGGTCCACAACATCGGCGTCAACTGGCCGCACCACATCTTCGTCAACCAGGAATTCAAGGTTATCGGCGCCGACGATTAGGCGATCGATAGGGGCGAGACGCGGCGGGTCTCGCCCCTTTGCGGAGGAGGGCTCTCATCTCCCTCTCATCTAGCCACGCGAACGTGGCGGGCCCCGCGTTTGTCGACAGGGGGGGAAGCACTCTGCCATGAGCGCCGTGCGTCATCAGGAAGCCGGACCGACGTCAGCCACTGACCTGGCGATTGTCAGCCCGGTCGCCGTGAGCAGCCTCACGGCCAGTTCACGGAACTCCGGGTCGTCATCGACGACGAGAATGGATTGCGGCACGCGCCCATAATCGCCGCTCCTCCGACGCCGTGTGGTAGGGAAAACCCGAAACTGGTGTGCCGGCTCTCGAGGAGTCAGTGGCGGCGTGAAGTCGACCCGGTGTCCTGTGGCCTATCAGCTGTCGCCGGGCAGCAGGCGATATCCCGAGCCGCGGACGGTCTCGATCGTCTCCACGCCGAATGGGCGGTCGATCTTCTCACGCAGATAGCCGACGTAGACGTCGACGACATTCGAGCGGTTCTCGTAGTCCATCTCCCACGCGCCTTCGAGCAGGTCGTAGCGCGTGAGCACTTGCCCCGGCCGGCGCATGAACACCTCGAGCAGCTGCAGCTCCTTCGTCGACAGCTCGATCTCGACACCCGCGCGCGTGACGATGTGCGTGGCCACGTCGAGGCTCAGATCCCCGACGGTGAGCGTCGGCCCGCGCTCCACCGGCCCGCGCCGCGCAAGCGCGCGGATACGCGCGAACAGTTCGTCGAAGTCAAACGGCTTGACCACGTAGTCATCTGCACCGGTATTCAGACCGGTGATGCGGTCGTCGACGCCGTCGCGCGCCGTCAGCATCAGGATCGGGGTTCTCACACCATCCGCACGTAGGCGATGGCAGACCTCGAACCCGTCGATCCCCGGCAGGTTGACGTCGAGCATCAGCACGTCATAAGGGGTTGCCGCAGCCATCCACAGGGCGTCCTCACCTTTGATCGCCACGTCAGCGAGCATGCCCTGCTCGCACAGCGCCTTGCGGATCAACGCCGCCAGCTTGACCTCGTCCTCGACGACCAGCACTCGCACGTTGCCATTCAGCATCCCACGCGCGGAGTGCACGCTCAACTCCACCCTCGCACGACGGCGCCGGTACGGGGCACTTGGTGAGCGGTCATCTCAGCTCGTCCTTGTCCATGAGCCTACATGGCGATCTTGTATTGCGTTGATGAGATGAAGATGAGCGCACGCGACCGCGATCGCTCGCTTCGGCACAGCCACTCATGGCTCTCTCATCCAACCACGCCAGAGTTCGACCGAGTCGCCCGAGGCTGACGATCGTGAGCGCGGCCTCAGCGGAACATGACACTCATAACCGGAGGGATCCCAATGACGACGATACCCATCACAGCCAGCAAGCCGCCCTCACGCGTAGGGCACACCGGCTTTTGGTTTTGGGTGGTGGCAGGCCGGAGGCGAGGATCGCCTCAAAGCCGGCGGCCTGCCAGGACATGCCGGGGTGGGGATGGTCGCCGCGAGGTGGCCGTGGTTCCCGAAGAACGCGAGTGCCAGCAGCGAACCGCACACCGCCGCGCCGCGACGACCAGCCACAGGCCGCAACGACAGCACCAACGCCGTGTCCCAGGGCTGCAGCGACTGGCCGCCGTAGCGGGCAAGGACGGCCGCGCCTCCGGAGAGAATGTCAGCTCCCCTTGCCGCTGCCCGCCAGGTCGGCCGACCCGCCCTTGGTGAGCGCGAGCGGGTCGACGACGCGGTCGTAGAGATCCTCGCTGACACCATTGGCCAGGGCGGCTTCCTTCAACGTCAGATCCTTGTCGACCGCGTAATGCGAGATGACCGACGCCTTGTCGTAGCCGATGATCGGCGAGAGCGCCGTCACCATCATCACCGAGCGTTCTATGTTCTCCTCGAGCCTGGGCTTGTTCAGCTCGGCGCCTTCGACCATGAACTTGCGCAGGTGGTCGCACATGTCGCCCATGATTCGCGCAGAGTGCAGGTAGTTGTCGATCAGGATCGGACGGAAGGCGTTCAGCTCGAAGTTACCCTCGGCTCCGCCCATCGTCACCGCCACGTCGGAGGCAATGATCTGGATGCACACCATCAGCATCGCCTCCGCCTGCGTCGGGTTGACCTTGCCGGGCATGATCGAGGAGCCCGGCTCGTTGGCGGGCAGCAGCAGCTCGTGGATGCCCGTGCGCGGACCCGAGCCGAGCCAGCGCAGATCATTGGCGATCTTGTACAGCGTCACCGCAGCCGCCTTCAGCCCCGCATGCGCCCGTACGATCCGGTCGAGCGTGCCCTGCGCGGTGAACTTGTTCGACGCCGTCTCGAACGTATAGCCCGTCATCCCGGTGATCTGCTCAGCAACCTCCCGGCCGAAGCCCGCGGGGGCGTTCAGACCCGTGCCGACAGCCGTTCCCCCCATCGCGACCTTCAGCAGTCCGTGCGTGGCGTGCTCGACCTCGGCGACGGCGTCGTCCAGGGCGCCGACGTAGCCCGACCACTCCTGCCCGACGGTCAACGGCGTGGCGTCCTCGAGGTGCGTGCGGCCGATCTTGACCACGTCGTCCCATTTCCGCGAGCGCTGCTCAACCGCGTCGCGCAGCCGCCTGAGAGCGGGAATCGTCTTCTCGACGGCCAGTGTGTAGGCCGCGATGTGCATCGCCGTCGGAAACGTGTCGTTGCTCGACTGGCCCATGTTCACGTGGTCGTTTGGATGTACGGGCTCCTGCGAGCCGAGCGTTCCGCCGACGAGCTGGATGCAGCGGTTTGAGATCACCTCGTTGACGTTCATGTTCGACTGCGTCCCAGAGCCCGTCTGCCAGACATACAGAGGGAAGTCCTCGTCCAGTTCGCCGGCGATCACCTCGTCGCACACGCGCTCGATCAGCTTCCCCTTCCACTCCGGCATTCGCCCGGCGTCGGTGTTGATGATGGCGGCCGCCTTCTTGACATAACCGTAGGCGTGGTAGACCTCCTTCGGCATGCGGTCGTCGCCGATGTCGAAATGCTCGAGGCTGCGCTGGGTCTGGGCGCCCCAGTAGCGGTCGGCGGGAACCTCGACATCCCCGAGGCTGTCGAACTCGCGTCTTTTGCCCGCCGCGTCGAGACCGATCGGCAGGTCGAGGATCTTCGGTGAGACGTCGGTGGAGACACGCATCTTTCTCGCTCCTATGAAGGTTGGGATCGGAGGCCGCGGCGTAGGCGTCGGTCCGCTCGATGCCTACGCCACGATTGAATGAAGGCAACCCTCGTCCTCACACCACCCACGTCTCGGCCTTGGGGAGTTTGGCGATCACCTTGTCGTCGAGGTTCAGATGCGCCTTGACGAGCTCGGGCGGCAGCACCCCCATCCACTGGGAGAGCGAGATGTCGGCGTAGTGGTCGGAGCGGAACAGCCCGAGGAACGCGAGTGGCTCATCGCCGGTGTTCTCCACGTAGTGGCCCATCGCGCGCGGCGCGTAGCCGACGTCGCCCGCCCGGTAGTCGAATGTCCGAGCTTTGCCGCCGGAGGCGAACACGGTCATCCGTCCCTGGCCCCGCAGCCAGTATTGCCACTCGTCGGCGTTCGGGTGCCAGTGCATTTCGCGGATCGCGCCCGGCTCGACCTCGATGAGCGCGGCGGCGATCGTCTTGGAGACGGTGAAGTTGCGCGAGTCGGTGATGCGCACCTGGCCGCCAGGACCTTTGTTGGGCTCCTGTGCGTGCATGTGCCACGTGTATGACTGTGGCGGCTGGGCGACGGGCGGCGCGTCCGCTGCGAGCGATGGCGGAACGGCGCCGGCGAACATGTAGCGCGTGTGCTCTATGTCCTTCGGCAGAACGTCGAAGGTGGACTCCGAGACGCGGAAGTTCTTTGCCAGCACCTCGCGCGGCGTGTGCTCGAACCAATCGGTGATCAGGAACGTCTCGTTCTCGGAGAAGTTGCCGGAGTCGAACGCGAGCAGGAACTCGACGCCGTCCTGGAGCGCCTGAATCGAGTGGGGGAGCCCGGACGGGAAGTACCAGAGATCGCCGGCTGCCACGTCGTCGATGAACAGGCGGCCCTCCTCGTCGAGGATGCTGACACGGCAGCTGCCTGCGATCACGTACGCCCACTCCGCCTCCTTGTGCCAGTGAAGCTCGCGGATGCCCCCCGGGGTGAGGCGCATGTCGACGCCCGCGATCTCGGTGGCGACCGGGAGCTCACGGACAGTGATCTCCCGCGCGAACCCACCGGAGAGGACACGGTTGCGCGCCATCGCGTAAGAGAACTTTAGGTTCGGGATGGTGCCGGCATCGGTCACCGGCGAGACCAGGACGTCGGGGTTCTGAAGCTCGAGGGGCACGTTCTGCGGCCCCAGGATCGTCGCGCCGCGACCGTCGGCGACGGGCTGCGGGCCGCCTTTGCCATTACCGGTGTGCTGGAGTGTGCTGCTCATAGCTGCCTCCTCGACAGTTGCGGGATTGCCTGGCGAGCGAGACCTTCCCACGGCCGAATGAGGCGCAGATGAGAGCCGCGTCGCTCTCATGCGCGCCTAGCTCGCGGCATGCGCGGTTGCGAGACGTGCCGGCTCGACGATCACCCTCTGCAGCCGACGGGCCGCATCCAGATGATCGCCCGTCCAGATCATGCGTATGGCGGTCCTCGCCTCGCCATCGTTGCCGCGTAGGTCGCGACGCACGGCGGCGAGGAGTCGCTGGTCGGCAACCCTGTCATCAGGGAGCGGCTCGCGCGGCGCCGCTCCGGTGGCGAGGCTCACGGCGAGGTCCTCATACCAGTGCTTCACGAGCTCGCTCGAGACCAGAACCTCGTGGCGTGCGGCAGACCGATCGCCCGTGGCTGCGCCGTCACCATGCTGCCACAGGTCGAGAATCGCGTCGGCTGCGAGACGCAGGTTGGTGACACCGGTCAGAAGACGGGTCACCTCGGCGAGCGGGACCGGCTTGGCGCCGTGCTCGGCCAGATAGCCACGAAAGGTGTCGTCCAATCGCTGGACCGCTGCGGCGGCACGGGCGGCATCGCCCGTCGGAGCGGCGGGAGAGGGAGGGCTGACCTCGCAACAGCGCGTCCCGAAATCGACGGCGCGGGCGAGGTAGTCAGCACTGTCGGCGTACGCCTCGGACAACGCTCGGCGCAGCGCAGCCCCCGCGCCACGCGGCCAGAAGAGCGCCCCCACGAGCACGCTCACGCCACACCCAAGGGCAACATCCTCCAGTCGGTACAGGCCCACCCGCCATCCGGTGGGCGCGAGTATGTTGAAGAGAAACACCACCATCAGGGTGAACGCGGCCTGGCCCACCACGAACGAGATCGCGGCGGGCGTGACCGCGGTGAGAAAGATCGCCAGCGGCAGAAGAAACCACAGGAGCGTCGTGTTGGTGCCGATCAGCGCGAGTATCGCTGCCCCTACGATGAACCCGGCGACCGTGCCCAGCACGGCACGAAGCGCGTTCTGTCCGGTGCTCAGCGCGTTCGATCGCAGCACAGACAATGTGCCAAGGGCCACCCAGAACGCGTGCTGCGCTCCGGTTCGGTCCGCGACATAGACCGCGATCCCCAGTCCGATAGCGCCGCGTACGCTGTTGTGCAGCCACACCGAACGTCGATTCATGTGAGCGCTCGCGCGCTCGCGCGCGGCCGATAGCGTCCCGGCAAGACCATCCGGTCCGCGGCCGAGAAGGCGTTCCAGCCAGCCACGTCGCTCGGCTGACGCCGCGAGGTCGATGTTGCCCCCGATGCGCGAGACCGCAAAGCCGATCTCCTGCGCGTGGAAGCTCGGATCAAGCGATGTGATGAGCTCGGTGATCTGTTGCTCGACGGCCGCCGAGCTGTGCGCGGCTGGTGCACGCGTGACCGGCAGGTCGGTGGCCCTCGCTTCCATTGTCCTCATCGCCTCGCTCAGCTCGTCCCTGGCCCCTTGCAGAGCATCGCTGTCCATGCCCGTCCGCTCGAGTAGATCTGCCCCCCGTTCGAGCACGGCGGCAGCCGCGAGGAGGACCGCACGCGCCGCATCGCTGACTGAGCTCTCGGCATGCTGAACGGGCCGAACGACGACGATGCCCAGCCAGCACAGGTCGTCCACCAAGCGCACGGTCGCCCTTGCGCCGGTGCTCAAGCTGGTCGGCCGGTAGGGCGTCGCGAGGAACCCGCGGTGTAGCGCTGCGACCGCATCGCTCGCCTGCGCAACGGCACGATCGTAATCGCGCGATGCCTGCTCGTCGTCGTCGCTCACCAACCACGCCACCCGCGCACGCATGCGCGCCGCCAGTGCCCTGCAGGCGGCGGTGGCGGCGGAGAGCAGCGGCCCACGTGTCGGCGCAGGCCACAGCAGTCCGACGGCGATCAGCGAGGCGCCGCCCGCCAGCGCCCAGCCCGCCAGCCGGTCCGGCAGCGCGGACAACGGCGCGGAGAGAGTCGCTGGCAAGACGAAGGCGAGCAGAAGCGCGGTGGTGGCTCCCGCCAGCACAGAGCTGACTACGCCCACAAAGAGCACCACGAAGCCAACGACCGCCATCGTTGCCGCGGCGAGCCAGGCGTCCCGACACACCAACGTGCCGAGGCAGATCAACGCGCAACACGCCACCACGAGCGTGGCCTGGTTGCGCAGGCGGTTGAGCATCGGGTCGTGGAAGTCGACCAGCACCAGCAGCGCAAACGACCCAAACGCCGCGAACAGCGCCGTGGTCGGGTCACCGATCACCTCCTCGCAAAACGCGAAGGCCGCCGGCATCACGATCGCGGCCCGCCCGGCACGCCGCAGCGCGGCAAGGTCGGGGTCGCGCCGACCGAGCCATTGCAGTGGATGCTCCAACTGCCGTCTCCTGACCGTCCGATCGGTGGAAGCGCCCACCGCAACGCGCGATGCCATGTCCTCTACGACTTTCGTCGGCGAGGGTATGAGCGACAGATGAGAACCCCACCGCGCTCCGCCACCGCCGCCACTCAATCCACCTCCAGGCTCGGGTAGCTCGCCTGCCACATCGCCCGCTGGACGGCTTGAACCGGATCGGAGAGCTTGACTCGGGCGACCCCATCCCTGGCCGCCTGTTCCGCCACGGCGACGGCGACCGTGGCTGAGCTCGTGCGCAGGTTTTCGACCAGCGGCAGCACGCCGGCCCCGGGTGGGGAGACGTCGACCAGGCCTGCGATCGCTTCCGCCGCGGCAAGCAGCATGCCGTCGGTGACACGGCTCGCGCGTGCGACGATCGTGCCCAGGCCAATTCCAGGGTAGACGAGGGCGTTGTTCGCCTGACCGATCTGGTGGTCAATGCCCTTGTACGGCACCGGTGGCCAAGGAGTGCCGGTGCCGACCAGGCCGCGCCCGTCTGTCCACTTGATGACATCGGCAGGCCTGGCCTCGATCAGCTCGGTCGGATTGGACAGCGTGAACACCATCGGGCGCTGCACGTGTGCGGCGATGTCTTCGATGATCTCCTGCGTGAACGCGCCACCCTGGGTCGAGGTGCCGATGATCATCGTCGGATGAACCCGTGCGACGACCTCCGCCAGGCCGATCGACCTGTCGCGTTCGTTGGCCTTCCAGCCTGCGACCTCAGATCGCGGCCGCGCATATGGGGTCTGGAAGTCGCGCAGATCCTTCATGTCGTCGACCAGCAGCCCCTGCTTGTCGACGCACCAGAAGCGGCGCGTGGCCTCGTCTCGATCGAGACCGTCACGCTCGACGACCACGCGGATCTGGTCCGCGATTCCAATCCCCGCGGTGCCCGCGCCGAAGATCACCACCCGCTGCTCGCGCGGACGAGACCCGGCGATTCGCATTCCCGCCAGCGCAGCCGACAGCGTGATCGCGCCCGTCCCCTGCACATCGTCGTTGAACAGGCAGGCTTTCTCGCGGTACTCTTCCAGAATCCGCCGCGCGTTCGAAGGGCCGAAGTCCTCGAAGTGCAACAGCGCATTCGGGAAAAGCCGGCTCGCGCAGTCCACATAGGCCGCGATAAGCGCGTCGTAGCGCTTGCCGCGCGCACGGCTGTGGCGATTACCGACATAAAGCGGGTCGTTCAGCAGCGACTCACGGTCGGTGCCCACGTCGAGCATGACCGGGATCACGCGGTCCGGATGAATGCCCGCTGCCGCCGTGTAGACGGCCAGCTTGCCGATGGAGATGTCCATCCCGTTGGCGCCCCAGTCGCCTATACCGAGGATCTCCTGGGCGTCGGTGGCGACGATCAAATCGACATCGTCGGCGCCAAGCCCGTAGTCATGAAAGGCGGTCTCGATGCCATCCAGGTCGTCGACCGACAGGTACACACCGTCCGGCCGACGAAACTCATGACTGAAGCGCTCTATCGCCTGCGCCACCACCGGGTCATAGACGACCGGCAGCATCTCCACAAGGTGATCCTGCAGCAGCTTGAAGTAGAGCACCTCGTTGCGGTCGTGCAGCGCCGCGAGGAAGGTGTTGCGCGCAAGGTCGTCGGGCTGGCGTCCGTATTGCTCGTAGGCGCGCCGCGACTGCTCCTCCAGTGATTGAACGCTCACTGGGAGCAGTCCGTCGAGACCCAGCGCGTTGCGCTCCTCGACCGTGAAGGCTGTGCCCCGGTTCAGACGCGGGTCCTTCAGCAGATCCCGCCCGCGAGGCGTCGAATGGATGGTGGTGGACATTCTCCTTCTCCTTTGCAGCGTTAAGAGAGTGACCGTCGGTATCGCCGGCAGCTCGACGTGGGGATGCTCCCAGTGCCGGATGAGAGGGACATGAGGGCCCGATCGTGCCGATTGATCTGAGGCCAGGGACGGATCAGGCGCGTGGGAGTGTGATCGAGACGTCGGCGCCGCCGTCGCGGCGGTTGCGTGCGTGTGCGCGACCGCCGTGGGCGAGCGCCACCGCTCTGACGAGCGCCAGCCCGAGGCCGCTGCCCGGCTCGTTGGCCCGAGCGTGTGAGCCGCGCCCGAACCGCTCGAACGCTCGCGGGAGCAGCTCCTCGGGAAAGCCGCGCCCCTCGTCGCTGACGTGCAGCTCGACATGCTCAGGCTGTCCCCGGAAGCTCAAGCTGATGGTGCCGTCGCCGTAAAGCAGCGCGTTGGTGATCAGGTTGTCGAGCGCCTGCGCGGCACGGTCCGGGTCCGCGCGAACCACGCAGTCCTCGGCGACCTCGGTGACGGCGATAGAGCGCCCCCTGACCTCAGCGCCGGCGTGTGCGCGTAGCGCGGCGTCCTCGAGCAGCGCGCGCGCCGCGAGCGGCTGGGGATGCAGCGGCAGGCGGCCCTGGTCCGCGCGTGCCAGCACGAGCAGGTCATCCGCGAGTCGCGACATGCGCTTGGCCTCCTCGGACGCGGATTCGAGCGCCGCGCGAAGCTCGCTCTTGTCGCGGTCGCCCATCAGCGCGAGGTCGACCTCGGCGCGCAGCGTCGTCAGCGGCGTGCGCAGCTCGTGGCTGGCGTCGCTGACGACTCGCCGCTCCCGCGCGACGGCTTCCTCGACGCGATCGAGCATCGCGTTCAACGTCCGCCCGAGCGCCGTCACCTCGCCCGTGTCATCAGACACCGGTAGACGCGCGGAGAGCTCGCGCTCGGTGATCTGCTCGGCCTGCGAGCGCATCCGCTCGACCGGACGCAGCGCAGCGCGACTCTGCGCGTTGGCGACCGCCATCGCCACCAGCTCCGTGAATCCCGCGAGGCGCGCCTCCGTATCGGCAGGCAGCGCCTCGCGGGTCGAGCCGACGGATAGCCCTCCCCACAGGTGGCCCTCGACGATGATCGGCGTCCCGACCGCCGAGCTTACGCCCGCCTCGCGGATGTGATCAGCCAGCGGTCCCGTGGCAATGACGTTGTCGAGCCGGCATGGACGCCCGGTCTCGAACAGGATCGTGGCGATGTTCTCTCCCCCCATCGGCAATCGGCGGCCAACAGGAAAGCGCTCCCCTGAACTGGCGACGATGGTGAACGTACCGTCGGATTCAAAGCGGGCCAGATTCGCCACGTCGGAAGGAAGCAGCCGCTCGACCTCCTCGGTGACCGACGCGAACACCTGCTCAGGCGGGTCGCCCCGGGCAACCAAGATTGCGACGCGACGCAGCGCCTCCTGCTCCTCGGCCAGCAGGGCGAGACCAGCGCGGCTCTCTGCGTTGCCGATCGCCATCGCCACGAGATCGGTGAAGTCCACGAGGCGCGCCTCGATACCGGCCGGTAGTGGCGGGGCCCCCAGCGTCGAGCCAATGGTCATCACCCCCCACAGACGACCCTCCACGACGATCGGCGCCCCAACCGTGGACTGGATACCCCCCTCGCGTGCGGTGACGCCGATCGTGCCGGAGGAGCTATCGGGATATCCGTCCACTCGCGCCGGACGACCCGTCTCGAACACCAGCGTGCTGGCGTTCTGCCCCGCGAGGTCCCAGCGCGTTCCAGCGGGGAAGTGCTCCACGGAGGAGCCCCAGCCCGAGATGAACGCGAGCCTGTCGTCACGGTCGTAGCGGCACAGAACCGCGAACTCGACCGGAAGCAGCCGCCCGACCTCCTCGGTGACGGCCGCGAACAACTGCTCGGGCGGCACCCCACGCGCGACCAGCGTCGCGACCCGCCGCAGCGCCGCATGCTCCTCGGCCAGCACGCTCGAGTCCAGATCGCTCAACGGCGCTACCCCATCCTTGCGCATCGGCTAGCAAGCGTAGACCCGCGTGGCCGCGTCCGCAAATGTCGGCTTCAGATGCAGGGGCGCGGGGCCCTTTTTCGTCTTCTATCGTCTGCTCGACACCGGCTTCGCGGCCACGGCACACGTGTGGAAGACGAGCGTTACCTTGCGCGTTTCGCCGTTGGAGAGCGTCGCGATCAGCGTGAGCTCATAGGGGCCCTTGTGCAGGCCGGCGAAGTTCACCACGGCGACCTCCGCCGGGCCGCTCAGCTTGGCCACGACGCGCCCTTTCAGCAGGATCCTGCTGCGCTCGAGCGTCGTCCCCGCCGGCATCGTCACGTGGTACGCCACGTGCACCGCCACCTCTCGGTGGCTCACGCACTCGCGTGGCGCGACGACGGTGTACAGGAAGCTGTCCCGTGAGCTCTGGCCGTCGCGGCTCTTGGCGGTCACCGTATACGTGTACCTGCCGGGCTTGGCCGTGTCGAGCTTGCCCGAGCCGCCGTCGGCGCCGTTGGAGTCCACGCAGGACGCCATCCCCGGTCCGCCCGAGCCCTCAGCGCAGTCGAACCTTGTCTTGACCACCGCGCCCACGGTGTAGGAGCCGCCGCCGGCAGGCGAGACGATCGTCGCGGACGGTGGCGCGACTGGGGCGGTCGTGACGGCGGGCGGGGTGGCTGGCGGTGAGAGAGCCTGTGGTGTCCCGACGGCCGGCACGAGCGGGTCGACGATCACCCCATTGACTTCGCCGTCTTCGTCGTCGGGTCCGCCGTCCACCAGCGTCAATTCGATCACGTTGCCCGTGATCGTGTAGAGCGAGGAGGGCACTTCTTTGTATTCCTCGCCTCCCCCGGCGACGTGCACGAGCTTGTAGAGCGTCGTGGGGTCGCTGCCGGGCGGCAGTTCGATCTTCACCCGCGCGCTGGCGCCGGGCGTCACGTTGACTGTGAATTTGAGCGAGCCGACGATCTGCTCCACACCATTGGGCAGCGCGACGCTCCCCGGCAGTTCTTCGGCTTTGAACGCGCCGATCGTCGCTTCCGGCGTGTCGGTGCTGGCGATCACCAGACCGCGGGGCGCCTGCGCGGACTGCGCGAGCTGCACCTTGACGTCCTCGCCGTAGCTGGTGCCGCCCCAGGTCTTCACGACGATCCGCTCGTGGAAGCTGCCTTCCGGCGTCCAGTTCGCGATCTTCGCCGACACCACGACCGCTTTTTCGGTGGCGAGGGGGATCGCCGAGCATGCGACGCTGTGGCCATAGTATTCCGTTGAGCCGTATTCGAAGACGCACGATTCAGCCACGCCGCCGTTGGGGTCGACTTCGCCCCGGACCGTCGCTTCGGTGACGCCGATGTCGTTGCTCGGCGTCAGCGTTTCAGCGTTCGGCGCCCTCGATTCTGAGAGCACGTCACGGGTCAGCTGCAGACGGTTGAGCGTCGATTCGACCAGCGGCGAGGACTCGCCGACCGCTTCCGTGCCGCTTTCCTTGAAGCCTGGAACCTTGCCTTCGACGTAGGGCTTGAGCTGTTCGGTGATTTCACCGGTCCACTTCGACGAGCGTTCGGCGACTTCGCCGATCAGGTTCTTCTTGACCAGCTGTTCGACTTCTGGCCCTGAAGCGTTTTTGAGGTGTTTGACCCAGCTGCCGACGAGGCTCGTCAGCTCTTCCGGAAGCGGCCGCGGGGATCCCGGTTCCGGGTCCAGGAATTGCGCGCCGACGCCCTCGACGTCGCTCTCGAGCACGGGGTCGCTGTCGACGGCCTGCGGGAAGCCGAGCTTGACGTAGCTCTGCACGAGCGCCCTGGCGCCCGCGAGGCTGAGGGACGGGTTATTCGCGGGCAGGTTTTCGAGCGTGCTCAGACCTTCGTCATACGCGCCTTCCTGGAGCTCGCGCAGCTTCTCGTCGATGTCTTTGACGATCGTCGGTTCCGCCGAGGCGAGCGCTTTTTCGCTTGCGCTGTAGTCCGCGTACTCGATGCCCGCCTTTTCTTCGCTGCCTTCGTGGGGACATTGCGTGCCTTCGATGGCGCCTTCGGAGTGCGTCCAATGCAAGGTGTTGCCTTCGAAGGAGAGACTTTCGATCGTGCCGACGTGGCGATCGTCTTCGAATTCTCCGCCGAAATACGATGTTTCGTCCCAATCCCCGTGGGCGCCTCCGGTCGTCGGGTCCCAGGATTCGTCGTAGCCTTTGCCTTTCCAGAACAGCGAGGTCTGTTTGCATTCGCCGACGGACGGCGCAGCCAGGGTGGCGCCGCCTTCTCCCTCCTGCAGGGTCAGAGTCTCGTTGACGGCTTCGGCTTCCTTTTCCTCGGTTGCTTCAGCTTCATAGAAGACACGGCAGTCATTGCCGACGTCGACGCTGCAGTCTTCTTCGTATCGATTGGCGTGTGTCGTGCTTTCGCTCGAGATTTTCTTGGTGATCGTGCGACACCCTTTGAGGATGAGCGGGTCGCCGGAGCCAGGGGCGCCGACGACCCCCAGCCTGACGCCGTCGACGAGCGCCGCCGGCAGGCTCGCGATGAAGCCTTCGGGCATCAGCGCCGTGGGATTTTTGCCGACGCCGCCGCATTCTTCCCATTTGAGGGCTGGATATTTGGCCGCCGCCACCTGGCCTTCGGCGAAGGACTGTTCGGGGCCACCCCACAGTTTGAGGCTAGTCGGGTTGCCCGCTGACGGGCTGCCGGTGATCAGGTTGTGGGTCACGTACTTTTCGGCCGCTTCTTCGAGCAGTCCCTTGATCGAGCTCGCGCCGCCCGCGCCTTCCCCTTTGGCCTGTTTTTCGAAGCTCACGAGGGCCTGGTCGAGGATCGCGTTCCCTGTTTTGGCGCCAGCGGAGGGAGCGGACCACGCCGCCGCCGCGTTCTCGAGCGTCACACCTTCTTTTTCGAGCGCCTTCAGACCGTCGACGTCGGGCGCGGTCGCGTGGCTTGCGTTTTCGAGCAGCAGCTGCGCGTAGGCGCGCGCGCTTTCCGACCAGAAGGTCGTGTTGGCGAGCGACGCCGGCGCGGCCCCGGCCACCCAGCCCTGTTCCTCCGGGAAGCGCCCGAGGTAGGTGATGTCTTCGTTCAGTTCCGCCGGTTCGCCGGTCGTTTTGCTCGTCAGCTGCAGGGCGGCACCTTCGAAGGTGTAGGGCTGGGTCTCCGCGTTGTTGACGAGCGCGCCGTTGGCGATTTCGGTCGCGTATTTTTTGAGCGCGACGAGCGATTCCTGGACCTTCGGCCCGGACAGCGGTTCACCGGTGCGCCGCAGCCAGCCGACGCTGTCTTCGATCGTCGTCTGCAGGTCGGCTTTCGTCTGGGCGGAGAACAGTTCCTTGACCTGATCCTGCAGGGCGAAGATCGTGCCCTGCTCCTTCTCGAGCTTTTCGCCCAGCGCGCCGAGTTCTTCTTTCAGTTCGTAGTTTTCCCGCGCCATCTGCGATGTGAGCTGTGCCAGCTGCGTGTTGAGCGCATGGAAGGCTTCCTGGGTGTACTGCTGGAAGCCGGCGAGCTGCGTGCTGATGTCGGCCAGGTCTTCCAACGTGATCTGCTGGGGGCCGGGCGGGGGATGCGACAGCCCTTCTTCGGTGTGTTCGTAGAGTTCGAAGCCCACGCCGATCAACCCGCTGATCCCTTCGGAGTAGTTCCCGGTGGCGATCGCCAGCACCGCGGTGCCGCCCTCGAGGCCGCTTTTGACCCCGCCTGCGATCGCTTCCTTCTGGGCCTTTTCGGCTTCGTAGTTGGCGTACGCCGTTTCCTCTTCGGTGATCTGCGTCTGCGCCTGCGCCGTAGCCTGCTCGAGCGCCGCCGCCGTGTTGTCGGATGGCCGCAGCAGTTCCGCCGCGGCGATCATCGCGGCGCGCTCTTCGGCGATCGCTCTGGCCTGCTTCTGGGCGTGCGTCGGCAGTTCTGCCAGTTCCTGTTCGCATGCTCCTTTGCTGGGGCATTTCCGCGCTTTCGAGGCTTCATCCAGCGCTCCGCCGCTGCACTGCAGGCGAGGGACGCCGCTGATCGAGTTCCCGCCGATTTCTTCTTCTGGGCCCCCCGCGTGTTCGCAGGACTGTTCCTGGGTCGTTTTCTGGTCCGCGGTGAACAGCTCGGCGAGTTTCGTCGGTTCCTCGGTGATCGTGCCGTCGCCTTTTTCGACCGCTTCGCGCAGCTCCTTCAGCGCTTCGGAGTCGAGCACCTGCTTGCTTTCGCCGAGCAGCTCTTTCCATTCGGAGAAGACGCTCTCTTCGCTGGCCTGCGCCCACAGCGCGTCGCGGGCTTCCCCGAACGGCCTGTTGACGGCGGCCAGCTCGTGCGTGGCCCGCAGCACGGTCGCCGGCGCGAACGTGGTGTAGGTGAGGTTGGTGCGAGCGTCGGCCTCTGGTTCGAAATACTGGGGTTCTTCTGCGTTCGCGAAGATGTCCGACGCGCCCGACAGCGCCACGGCGGCGAGATGTGTGACGGCGAGCCTCGCCGCCGGCTGCAGTTCTGAGCCCGGCGAGCCGGAGGGGCGCTCCAGCGCCGCGAGCAGCGCGACGATCCGCTGGTTGCCGGCCATCAGCCGCAGGCTCGCCTGCGACGGCGCCGAAGGGGCCGCCAGCAGGGCTTTCATCTCACCGACATAGCCCTCGGCGGTAGCCGGAGCGAGGGCCGGTTCGTCGGCGTACATCTGCTGCAGAGCCTTCTCCAGGACGAGTTCCTCGCTGCCGCCCGGGACCTTGCTCAGCCGGGCGATGTCGCCCGCCACGAAGAGCGCTGTCGAGACTTCGGCCGGCTGGACGGTGACCGGCGTTTCAGCCTGAGCACGGGCGCTCGACACGACGAGCAGCAGCACGGTTGAGAGCACGAACCCCACGAGCGCGCTCCGCGAAACGCTCCCCCCGCGAAATGCAAGCCAAGCGTGACTCGCCTGGACAGACGCCCCATCGGACGGCTTTGTGGGACGCTGCGCGCTCATGCGGCGGGCACGCTAGCAGGGCAGGGGGTTGACATCCCGTCAATCTCGACGAATAGCAGCCTTCAAGCGTCGTGAAGCGCGCTCAGCCCCAGCGCGGCGCGCAGCTCAGCCGGGTTCCGCGTCGGGCACCGGCCCAGTATGCGCGCTCGGCCGCTGGCGCGCGGGCTACTCCTGCTCGTCGGGCGGTTGGCGCCCGTTGCTCGCCGGCGCGGGCCACACGAGCACGGGGCCGCGTGCGCTGAGCCCGACGCTCGCGCCAGGCGACAGACCGGCGTCTCCCAGGGTGCGCACCGTGAGCACGCGCTCGTCCTGCCCCTCCCCGATCTGCACCCGCACGACGGCGTCGTGCCCGTGATAGCCGCAGCTCACGATCAGTCCGGTGGCGGCCTCTCGTCCGTCGGCAGGGTGCAGCTCGATCTGCTCGGGGCGGATCAGGATGGTCACCGGGCACGGTGTCGGCAGCTGCCCGTCGCGCCACTCGGCGGGCAGCCTTCCCAGCGGCGTGTCCACGAGCGCGCCGTCGAGCACGCCGTCGAGCAGGTTGGCATCGCCGACGAAGCGCGCCAGCTCGTGATCGACCGGGCGCGCGTACAGCTCCTGCGGGGCGGCGCACTGGGCGATCCTGCCGTCGCGCAGAACCGCCACGAGGTCGGCGAACGACAGCGCCTCGTCCTGATCGTGGGTTACCAGCAGCGTGGTCGTCGAGGATGCGCGCAGGATCCTCGCGACCTCCTCGCGAACGCTCACGCGCTGATGCGCGTCCAGCGACGCGAACGGCTCGTCCATGAGCACCACCTCGGGCTCGATCGCGAGCGCCCGCGCGAGCGCGACCCGCTGCTGCTGGCCGCCGGAGAGCTGGTGGGGGTAGCGGCGGGCGAGGTCGCCCAGCCCGATGAGATCGAGCAGGCTGCCCACTCCTTCCCGGCGCGCCGCGCGCGAGAGCCCGAAGGCGATGTTCGCCTCGACCGTCAGATGCGGGAACAGCCCCCCCTCCTGCGGCACGTAGCCGATGCGGCGCTGCTCGGGGTGCACGTGGGCGCCCTCGCCGTCGACGAGCCGCTCGCCGATCCGCAACGTGCCCCCGTCGGGCGCCTCGAAGCCCGCCAGCAGCCGCAGCAGCGTCGTCTTGCCGCTGCCCGAAGGCCCAAGGATGGCCGTCAGCGCTCCGGCGGGCACGTCGAGGTCCAGGCCGGTGAGCACCGCGTGCCTCCCGAAGCTCTTGTGCAGGCCGCTGATGCGCAGGCCGCTCATGTCGCCGTCAGCGCCCGCGAGGGGAGCCTGTCGAAGAAGCGGCCGAGCACGTAGCTCGGCACCGCGGCGATGGCGATGATCGCGAGCGCGAACGGCGCCGCCTGTCCGTAGGCGAGGTTCTGCTGGTAGGCCCAGAACTGCGTCGCGAGCGTCTGCACGCCCGTCGGGATCAGGATCAGCGTGGCCGTCAGCTCCGTCGCCGCCGAGAGGAACACCAGGCAGAAGGCCGCGGCCAGCCCGGGGCCGATCAGCGGCAGCGTCACGCGCCACAGCACCGACAGGCGCCGCTGGCCGAGCGAGCGCGCGACATCCTCCAGGCCGACCGGCGCCTGCGCGACCGACGCGCGCACGCCCACCAGCGCCAGCGGGAAGAACATGATCGCGTAGGCGAGCACCAGCAGCGGCGCGCCTTGGTAGAGAAACCCGTTGGCGTAGCGCTCGGTGAAGTACGACAGCGCCAGCGCGATCACCAGGCCGGGCATCGCCAGGACCAGGTACGTGCTGCGTTCGAGCAGCTGATAGCCGCGCCCGCGATGGCGCAGGGCGAGCAGCGCCACCGGCAGCGCCATGACCGTCGCCAGCGCCGCCGCGACGGCGCTGTAGGAAGCCGTGTGCCAGGCCGCGTTGACGAGTGAGACGCCGGCGAGGAACGAGTGCCCCGCGTCGAGCATCCAGTACACGCTCGCGCCGATCGGCACCCCCAGCGCCAGCCCGACGAGCGCGACGAAGCCCACCAGCACCACCGGCTTCGCCCGTCCCAGCCGCTGTGGCGCGGCGACTCGCTGGGCGAGCGGGCCGGAGCGGCTGAGGCGACCGCGGCCCCGGCCCCGCGCCGCCCCCTCGCCGGAGAGCGCCACCAGGCTGAGGAGCACGAGCACCAGCGACAGCGCCGACGCGCTCGCCACGTTGAACGAGACGTCGAACTCCGTGAAGATCTCCGTCGTGAACGTCTGATAGCCGACGATCTCGAACGCGCCGTACTCCGCCAGCAGCACGAGCGCGACCAGCAGGCAGCCGCCGAGGATCGCCACCCGCGCCTGCCCGATCGTGACCCGCCAGAACGTCGCCAGGCGTCCCGCGCCGAGGCTGCGCGCCAGCTCCTCCTGACCGGGGTCGGCGTTGCGCAAGCTCGCGGCGACGGGCAGGTACACCAGTGGATACACCGCCAGCGTCATCACCAGAACAGCGCCGCGAAAGCCCTCCACCCATGTGCTCAGCGACGACCAGCCGAAGCTCACGACGAAGTCGGGGATCGCCAGCGGCACCACCACCAGCACCGCCCACACGCGCCGGCCCGGCAGGTCGGTCCGCTCGACGAACCACGCCGCCGCCGTGCCGATGACTGCGCACAGCGCCGTCACGACCACGGTCAGCCGCACCGTGTTCCACACCAGCGTCGCCGTCAGTGAGCGGAAGATCAGGTTGACAATCGTCGAGGTCCCCGCGCCGTGCGCCTCGATCAGCAGGAACGCGAGCGGCGCCACCAGCACCAGCGCCACCGCCAGGCTGAGCGCGAGCAGCCACCGCGGCCGCCGCGCACGCCGCGCGGGCACACCCGCGCCGGCGACCTGCGGCGATCGTGCTCGGGGCAGGACCGGCGCCGGCGCGCTCATCTCAGATCTCCCGCGGAGCCTGACAGCGGCTCACAGCAGCCCCGCCTTGCTCAGCAGCGCGATCGCCGTCGACCCGTCACCGAGCTCTGGGATGGTGATCGGGTTGGGCTGCAGATCGGCAAAGGGGGTCTCCGGCGCCGCCGTGGTGACCCCCGAGGCGATCGGGTACTCGTAGCTCAGCGAGTGGGCGATGATCTCCTGGCCCTGTTTGCTCACCAGGAAGGCGAGGAACTTCTGCGCGGCGGCGTTGTGCCTGGAGGACTTCAGGATCCCCGCGCCCGAGACGTCGATCACATAGCCGGGGTCGCGCGGGGCGAAGTACGCGATCTTGGAGTGAATGCTTCCCGCGCCGAGCTCGGCGCGCAGTCGATACCAGTAGTACTGGTTGATCACGCCGAACGCGACGGCGCCGCGGTTGACCTCGTCGGAGATCGTCTCGTTGTCGGGGTAGACGTGGCCGGCGGCATTCGTCTTGATCGCTTCCAGCCACCTCAGCGTCGCCGCTTCGCCGTAGGTCCGGTCCATGGAGGTGACGATCGGCTGGAAGTCGGTCTCGCCCGCGGCGAAGGCGAGCTTGCCGTCGTACCTCGGTTCCGCCAGTTGCACGACCGAGCTCGGAAGCTGACTGACGCTGATCAGGCTGGGGTTGTAGATCAGCACGCTCACCCGCGCCGACACGCCGACCCAGTCGCCCTGCGGCGAGTTGTACCTGCTCGGGGTGAGCGCCAGCGTCGAGGAGTCCACCGGGGCGAACAGTCCCTTGTCCTGCAGGTACTCCAGCGCGGGCGAGTTCTCCGTGTACACGACGTCAGCCGGCGAGTTGGAGCCCTCCGTCTGGATCTCGTCCACCAGCGTGTCCTCGTCGTCGCTGCGCACGTTCACCGTGATCCCCGTCGCCTTCTCGAAGGCCGCCACCAGCGCGTCGGTCGTCTGCACGTGCTGGCCGTTGTACAGCGTGAGCGACTGGCCCGAGCCCGATGAGCTCCCGCACCCAGCCAGCGCCGCGCACGCGAGCGCCAGCCCGGCCACGAGACTGGCCATGCGAGGTGTTCTGCGGGCTGGCGTCGTCATGGCTTCGCACGGGCTTCCGGGAGCAATATCCGACAGCACAGCTCGGATATCCCGGCGGGGACGATACCACAACTTAGGTGACCCTAATTCGTGTGCGTTCAGTCCTGCGGCGCCAGCCCCACGACCTTGCCGACGGCGCGGTCGGCCTCCATGTAGCGGTGCGCGTCGGCGATCTCACTCATCGCGAACACGCGGTCGAGATTGACTGCGTAGCGGCCGTCCTGCACAGCCTCGATGATCTCCTGGAAGACCGCGCCGTAGCTGTCGCGGTTGATCACGCCGCTGCCGAAGTGGCGCAGCTGTACCCCCAGCCGTCCCGCCTGCGCCTCCACGCGCTCGGTGTTCCAGTCACCCTCCAGGAACCCCGTCATGCACACCCTCCCGCCGGGTGCAAGCGCCGGCAGCGCCTGCAGCAACGCACCCGGTCCGATCAACTCGCAGATCCCGTCCACGCCGTCGGGCAGCAGCTCGCGCACCACCGCCGTCACATCGCCGGCGCTCACGATCACGTGCCGCGCGCCGGCCGCGACCAGCGCCGCGCGCTTGGCCTGCTGGCGCGTGGTCGCGAGCACCGTCAGGCCGCGGTCGGCGGCGATCGCGATCGCCGCCATGCCGACCGAAGATGTCCCCCCGTGCACGAGCAACGACTGCCCCGCGCTCAGCTCCAGCTGCTCGAGCGTGCCCCACGCCGTGCCGAAGCTCTCCGGGATCGCGCCCAGCTGTGGCCACTCGAGCGTCGTGCGCACGGGGATCGCCTGGCTTGCGGGCAGCAGCGCGTACTGCTCGTAGCCGCCGTCGAAGTCACGTCCCATCCCGCCCATCGCGGCCACGATCCGCTGCCCCGGCGTCAGGTCCGAGCCGGGCGCCAGCACCACCTCGCCGACGCACTCGATGCCGAGCACCCGCGGAAAGCGCACCGCGTCGCCCGAACCCCCCGCGCGCGTGATCAACTCGGAGTGGTTCAAGCCGAACGCCCGCACACGTACCAGCACCCAGCCAGAGGTCGGATCGGGGATCGGACGCTCCTCCAGCTTCAGCACCCCGGGCCCACCAGGCTCGTGCACCACGACCGCCTGCATCGCATTCGACTATAGACGCGCGCTTACCTTCTCCCAACCGCGCCGGCTCACCGGCGATTCGCGATAGATACGCTGGGGCCGTGAAGCGCGAGAAATCCCTCACCAGCTCGATCGTCGAGCTCGTCGTGATAGTCGCTGTCGCGCTCGGCCTGGCGCTCGCCATCCAGGCATTTGTCGTCAAGCCCTACCGCATTCCCAGCGGCTCGATGGAACCGACGCTCAAGGTCGGCCAGCGCGTGCTCGTCAACCGCATAGGCACGGATTTCAGCGAACCACACGTAGGCGAGATCGCGGTGTTCCACCCGCCGGAAGGCGCCGAACAGCAGCTGTGCGGTCCGACGGCGCATTCTGTCGATCCCGGGGGCGCAGCCTGCTCGCAGCCCTTGTCCAAGGAGGCGAGCGTCAACTTCATAAAGCGGATCGTCGCCGGACCGGGCGATGAAATCTACGTCAAGGAAGGCCACGTCTTTCGCAAGGCA
Organism: Solirubrobacteraceae bacterium; assembly: GCA_035484215.1. Classification (GTDB taxonomy): domain Bacteria; phylum Actinomycetota; class Thermoleophilia; order Solirubrobacterales; family Solirubrobacteraceae; genus Palsa-744. The sequence goes on from DATHPE010000026.1 coordinate 33,609, forward strand.
GCCGGCAAGAGCCAGTTCGTGGCCGAGCAGGACTCCTACATCAAAGCCTGCGGGTCAAGCTCTGAGTGCAACTTCACCACGCCGATCAAGATCCCGCCGGGACACTGGTTCATGATGGGAGACAACCGCGGCAACTCCGACGACAGCAGATTCTGGGGACCGGTCCCCACCGGCTGGATCATCGGACAGGCGATCGCCACCTACTGGCCGCCCGATCGCATCGGGATCTTCTAGCCGCTCGCGCGAGAGGGCTGACAGTGGCGAGCGTCGTGCGACCGGGGCGCCGGGGCGCGTCAGCTCGCGCTCGCCAGCAGCGATGCCACGAGCGGTCGCGCGCGCTGCGCAGCGTCCGGGTCCGCGCCGCACGCGCACACGATCGAGCCGACCACGATGATCTGCAGCTGGTAGCCGGTCTGGACCGGATCCTTCACACCGGCCTGCTGGGCGTAGCCCTCGAGCACCCCGCGAACGTGTCCCATCTGGCGGACCGCCTCTTCGTGGACAGGGCTGTCGGCGTCGGTGATCTCCAGCAGCGTGTTCACGAACGAGCAGCCCTCGAAGTCCGGGCGGTGAAACCACTCGTCCAGCGCATCGAAGACCGCGAGCGCGCGCCCCTGCGGGTTCGTCGCCCGGCGCTCGGCTTCCACTTCCAGCCAATCGTGGATCCAGCGCTCGTTGCGGAGCTCGAGAAAGGCGATCACCAGCGCCTCCTTCGAGGGGAAGTGGTGGTACAGGGTCGCCTTTGCGACGTCCGCCTCCGCGATGATCCGATCGATCCCAACCGCGTGGATGCCGTGGCGCGAGAACAGCGCGTAGGCGGTATCTAGGATCCGCGCGCGCGCGCCGTTGATGCGCAGGGGATCGCGATTGTGATGCTCCTCCCGTGCGGCCGCGCCTGCCTCCCTGGCGGTCATCTACGCAAGGTAGCCAGACAGGTATGTATAGTCAACTAGACAGACCTGTATGTCTTGCGGACGAGCCCCACGCCATCAGTCCCGCGAGCGCCTGGCCCGTTCCGAGATCGACACCACCCGGCGGCCCAAGGCTGCTCTAGACGACGCCGAGCGCGAGCTTGCCGTCCTGCTCGCCGTGCTCACGTCGCTGACCGAGTGGGACTCCTTCGAGCACGGCAGCGAGCGCCTGCTGGCTGAGCTCGCCGGTGCGCTGGGGCAGATGGCGGGCGCGCTGTGGCTGCCCCACGAGGAGATGATGGTCACACGCGCGATCTGGAGCATGCCGATCATCGACCGTGAGGCATTCGCGCACGCGCTCGACGGGCTGCGAGTTCCCAGAGGCGTCGGCCTGGCCGGCTGTGCGTGGGAACAGCGCGAGGCGGTCGATCGGCCGACGTTCGGCACCCGTGGCTGGCCCACACGCCGCGCGGACCCGCCGCATGGCCTGCGTCCGTCGATCGCCCTCCCCTGCTTCAAGGACGACGAGGTGCTGGGGGTGGTGGAGCTGTACTCGACCGCCCAAGCCGAGCTGAGCGTCCATCTGATGCATGTGCTCGCACACGCCGGGCATGCGCTCGGCGCGTTCTTCGCACGTCGGCGGGGTGAGCTCAGCCTGTCTCCGTTGAGCCCGCGCGAGACACAGGTGCTGGCGCTCGCCGGACAGGGCCTGCCCGTGCGCAGGATCGCCGAGCACCTCACGATCAGCCCCGCCACCGTCAAGACCCACCTCGAACACATCTATCGCAAGCTCGGCGTCCGCGACCGCACGGCGGCGGTCGCCATCGCCCTGCGCGGCGGGCTGATCGAATAGTCACTGAACGCGCCTCGGCGGGCCGACGATCACGCGGCCCAGCCCGATGACCTCCATCTCCGTGTGCGGCGCGCACACGGCGAGCTCATTGGACTCGCTGCGCAGCAGTCGGCGCAGGAACACGAAGGCGATGGCGCCGAGCACCGCGGGCACCCACAGCGCGATCGCGCGATAGGCGAGCACGGCCGAGGCGGCCGACGTGATCGACACGCCGTACAGGACGAAGGTTCCCACCAGACCCGCGTCGATGCCGCCGATCCCTCCCGGAACGGGAATCAGCCCCCCGAGCTCGCCGATCAGGTAGGCGATCCACACGATCGCCAGCGGCGGCGCCGGGCCGAAGGCGCGAAACGTCGCCCACAGGACCGTCAGGTCGAAGGCGAGGTAGGCGAGGAGCCCGACGATCAGCCAGGCGTTGCCCTCGCGCAGAAGCGACACCGCCTCGTTGACGCCGTCGGCGCCCGCGACGAGGGCCTTCAGCACGACCGTCGTGCGGCGTGAGCTCCCGCCGGCTTCGGCGCGTGCCAGCCGCGCGTGCAGGCGTGCGCCGGTGCGCCCCGCGAGCAGCGCCGCCACGATCGACATCGCCGCGATGGCGGCCGGCAGGAGCGTCAGCGCGAGGTTGCTCTCGCCGGGGAACACCCCCAGCGCGAGGCCGACCCCGACGGCGACCACGCCGACGACGTTCGGCACGCTCGTCAACAGGAAGAAGGCGACCGTGCGCCGGGCGATCTCGCTCGCGGGCATGCCGCCGCGTTTCAGCGCCCAAGCTCCGAGCGCCAGGCCGCCGGCGCCGCCGGTGGGGAACAGCGCGTTGGCGCCGAGCTCGGACATGCCCACCTGGTAGCTCACGCGCCAGCTCATGCGCCGGCAGAACACCATGCGAAAGACGGCCACGTATCCCAGCCCGGAGAGCACCTTCAGCCCGACACCGAGCGCCAGCCATCCAGGCCGCGCGTGCGACAGGTGGGTGCGCAGGCCTTCGAGCCCCGGAAGCAGCGTCACGATCGCGACGACCGCGAGGATCAGCGCGGCCAGCAGCGCCAGCCGCGTGCGCAGCTTTCGCCGGCTCAGCTCTGGAGGCGCCTCCAGGTCATCGGAGGAGACGCTGGGACGGCTCCGCTGTTCGACATCCACGCTGTCCATAGTGGCATCGGCCCCCTTCGGCTCCTCTGCGAATGCCCGTCGCCGATGAACTGATAGTACGTAGACGATGCATGTCGACGCCGACACTTCGGCATACGCCGGGCGGACGGCGTGGGCGCGCAACCTGGCAGCGCCGGTGCGCGACTTCCTCGGCACCGAGACGGGCGGTGCGAGCGTGCTGCTGGCGGGCGCGATCATCGCGCTGGCATGGGCCAACTCGCCCTGGTCGCATTCCTACGAGTCGCTGTGGAGCACGAAGCTGGCGATCACCGTCGGCGGCGGCGGCGTCTCCACGGATCTACGCCACTGGGTCAACGAGGGGCTGATGACGTTCTTCTTCCTCGTCGTCGGACTCGAGGCCAAGCGCGAGCTCGACCTCGGCGAGCTGCGCGAGCGCCGCCGCGTGGCGATTCCCGTGTTCGCGGCGATCGGCGGCATGACGGTGCCGATCGCGATCTACCTGGCGTTCAACGCCGGCGGTCCCGGCGCGCACGGCTGGGGCGCGGCGATGTCGACGGACACCGCGTTCGCCCTCGGCGCCCTGGCGCTGCTCGCGCCGCGCACGGCCACGAGGCTGCGGGTCTTCCTGCTGACGCTGGCGGTCGTCGACGACCTGTGCGCGCTGCTGGTGATCGCGACCGTGTACACGACGCACGTGTCGATCGTCGCGCTGGCGGTCGCGGTGGCGCTGTTCGGCGTGATCCTGCTGCTGCGCTACGCACCTGTTGGACGCCGCCCCGCGTCGTGGGTCGTGGCGATCGGCCTGTGGATCGCGATGTTCAAGTCGGGTGTCGATCCGGTGATCTCGGGACTGGCGGTCGGGCTGGTGACGAGCGCCTATCCGCCACCGCGCGAGGACCTCGAGCGCGCGACGGTGCTCGCGCGCTCGTTTCGCGAGCAGCCCACACCGGAGCTGGCCCGCTCCGCCCAGGAGGGATTGATGTCGGCGATCTCCGCCAACGAGCGCCTGCAGTACAGCCTGCACCCGTGGACCAGCTACGTGATCGTGCCGCTGTTCGCGCTCGCCAACGCCGGTGTGCACATAACCGGGGGGCTGCTCAGCGACGCGGTCAGCTCCCCGATCACGATCGGCATCCTGTGCGGCTACGTGATCGGCAAGCCGGTGGGCATCGCCGGCGCCTCGTGGATCGCATCGCGCCCGGCTCTGCACGGGCCGCGCTCGCCGCTGAGCGCGCCGCTGCTCGCCGCCGGCGGCGCGTTCGCCGGGATCGGCTTCACCGTCTCACTGCTGATCTCGAGCCTAGCGTTCACCGGGGAGCATCTCGACGAGGCCAAGCTCGGCGCGCTCGTGTCGGTGCCGCTCGCGCCGCTGCTCGGGTGGACGGTCCTGCTGGTGGTCAGGCGCCTGCCGCCGGCGGTGCGTGCGCGTCAGCTCGCGGGCACGGCCGAGGACATCCTCGATCTCTCTCGGGAGGTCGACCCCAGCCGCGACCACATCCGCGGGCCCGAAGACGCGCTCGTGACGCTTGTGGAGTACGGCGACTTCGAGTGCCCCTTCTGCGGACAGGCCGAGGGGGCCATCCGTGAACTGCTCGCGGCCCACGACGACGACGTGCGCTACGTCTGGCGCCATCTGCCGCTCACCGACGTCCACGCCGAGGCCCAGCTCGCCGCCGAGGCATCCGAGGCCGCCGCCGCCCAGGGGCGCTTCTGGGAGATGCACGACACCCTGCTCCTGCACCAGGGCGAGCTGCTCCCCAACCACCTGGAGGAGTACGCCAACGAGCTCGACCTCGACGCCGATCGCCTGCTCGACGAGGTGCGCCGGCGCGTGTACGCGCCGCGGGTGGCCGAGGACGTGGCCAGCGCCGACGAAAGCGGCGTCGCCGGAACGCCGACGTTCTTCGTCAACGGGCGCCGCCACTACGGCGCCTACGACATCGCCACGCTCACCGACGCCGTGCGGGCGACGAAGCGGCGCGCGTACCTGACGGCCGCCGCGTCAGCGAGCCCGTGACCGCAGTCCAGCCGGCATCGCGCGGAGCGTCTAGGATCGGTCCATGTCCCACGCGTCCGCACTGGTCGATGAGATCGCCAACGAGCTCGACACGTGGCCCGGCGTCAACGTCGAGCGCCGTGCGGACGGCGCCGCGCTCGTGCGCTACGAGCAGCTCGAGCTCGGCGTGCTCGATCCCGACCGCGGCGTGGCGGAGCTGCGCTTCTCACATCCAGAGCACGACGAGCTGGTCGAGCACGGCGACGCCCAGCCCGCCGCTCCCACTCCCTCCTCCGACGCCGTCAGCCACGAGGTGCGCGGGCCGGCGGACGTGACCGCCGTGCTCGAGCTGTTCGACCGCCGCTACCGCGACCTGCGCGGCGACGACGATCCGTACAGCTCGCAGGATCCCGCCTGAGAAAGCCTTTCACGATCTCAGGACTCGTTCTGTCCCGAGCCCTTCTCCTCGAGCTGGCGCATCACCTCCCGCAGCCTCGCCTCAGCCTCCTCGGCGCGAGTGAGCGCGTCGTGGCGTTCGATCTTCATATTGCGATTCTGCTCCCTCGCAAGCGAGAGCTCACGCTCGGCGAGCCTGCGCAGATCTTCGATCAGCCCGATCTCCCCACGCACACGCGGCCGGCTGAGATCGAACTCGCGCGCGAACTCCGCCAGCAGCCTCGCATGCGGCTCACCGTCGAGCGCCAACACCACTGGGTGCTCACCCGCGCGGCTATGCGGCGACAGGCCCGGCCACCACACCCGCACGCCCCCGACAGGCAGCGCAAGGACACGCCCGAGCATCCTCTCCAAAGCCTCCAGCGTCTCCACGTCGGGCAGGTAGTAGATCCGCGGGCCGACCCCAACGATCACCCGCACATCAGCCGGATCCAGCACCGGCCCGCCCGTCTCCAACGACCGCGCAATCGCTACCACCGGATGCTCCCGCTCACCTGACCGCAGATACGCCACCAGGCTGCCGACAGCCGGCGTGCCGCGAACGACGCTCAACTCGACATCCTCGCCCCCCGCCGGCGCCTCCCGCTCACCGGCGCCCCGTTGCTTGCCAGATGGCGACCCAGAGCACGCGCTCAGCAGCGCACGGGGACCTCTCTCAGCCTGCATCCGCGAGCCTGTACTGACGGGTCCGCGGGTCGCGCTCGAGCAGCCCCACAGCCAGCAGCGTGGTCACGTACCGGTGCGTGGTGCTCGGGCTCATGTCGAGCATCCGCGCCAGCTCCGCGATGCCTACGTAGCTCCTGTCGCTCGGAAAGGACGCAAGCATGAGAAGCCCGGCCAGCAGCGACCGCGACAGCCGCGCATTCTCCAACTCATCGGGCCTGGCCGCCAGCATCGCCCGCACGTCCGCGAGCCCGGAGAAGAGCACCGACATGCTGCCGCCGTCTGAGACCGCGCGGACCACCTTGTCAACCTGAGCCGCCGACAGCTCGACACACACCCGCTCCCCGGCGGAGCTCCCTCCGCGGGCCGGCGAACAGCCAAGCTCAACCACGGCCAAACTCACGCACGTCGCTCACGAGCCTGTACTTCCGTGTCGCGGGATCGCGCTGCGCCAGCCCAGCCGCCACAAGCGTCGTGACATAGCGGTGGACCTTGCTGTTGTGCGGTGCAGACGAGGCTGCAGCGCCGGCGCGGCGCGCGGCTCATGCGCTCGTCGAGATCGGCCTCGCTCCTCGGCGCGTCGCATTCCTGTCACGTTGCCAGTCCCGGCTGCTGGAAGTAATGCAGTTCTTGAGGGCTCAGGTTTCTGAGGGTGCTCAGGCCGGCGGGCCTCATGCTCTCTACCACGCCCGACGGCGGTCGCCGAGGAGTAGAATTCTTCGCATGACGAGGCGAGCGAGGAGCGTCCCCTCATGGTTGAGGGTGCTGGCTCGCGCTACAGCCACGGTGGCGCTTGCCGCGGCGCTGCCCTCTGGTGCCAGCGCCAAGCCGCACGCGAGGGCGCGGACGGCGCGCTCCGCGCGTCTCACGATCACCGCCCACCTGCGTTATGTCGACGCTCGGGGCTCGTACTTGATCGAGGAAGGTAAGGCGGCCGGGCCGCTGGCTGGTCTCGTGAAGGCGCGGATTCGGGTCACGGCCGACATTTCCGGCTCGTTCACGTTCTACCCGTATGGTGGGACGATCAGCGGCAGTGGCGTCGGCCAGCTGCACGAATCCGGGCGCTATGCGAGCTTCGGCGGCACGGTGACGGTGGACGGCGGTACCGGTCGCTACGCCCACGCCCGCGGCGGCGGTCGACTCTACGGCGTATATGATCGCGACACACTCGACGTGACCATACAGACGACCGGCAGTCTCTCCTACTAGCGGGGCAGCCATGGGGACAAGCTTGCGGCCTGCTGGTTTTCTTCTAGCCTCCTCGGTCGCGGTGTTGCTCGCGACGTGTTCCTGCGCCGGCGCGGAGGCGACGCAGGTCGCCAGCCTGCAAGCGGCGTTCAGCCCCGATCGCCTTGGGGTGGCCACGACGATCTCCGTTGGGTTTCAGATCTCGAGTATCCCTGTGGGGAACCCGATGCCCCTGACGAACGTCAGTCTGTTCCTGCCGAGCGAAATGGGCCTCGCGACGAGCGGTCTTGGACTTGAGAACTGCATGCTCTCTCGCTTGGAAGAACTCGGCACGGAAGGCTGCCCGTCGGACTCGCTGATGGGACGCGGCACGGCGACGGCGGAAATCCCAATTGGAGGCGAACCGGTGGTCGAGAGTGCGCAGATCGAAGTCTTTTCAGCCCGTGTGCAGGAGGGTCGTCTGGCTCTGATGGTGTACGCGAACGCTCTGTCGCCGGTCTATGCCCAACTAGTGTTTCCCGCGACGGTGATCCCTGCCCCTCTGCCTTACGGTGAGGGCATCGACACCAATGTTCCGCTTGTTCCAACCGTGCCTGGTGCTCCCGACGTCGCGGTTACACGCTTTCAGATGACGCTCGGCACGACAGTAGCCGGCCCAGACCGCTTCGTGTACTACCGCTCAGTGCATGGGCGGCGGGTCGCCTACTCCCCACGCGGACTTATCCTGCCCCCGGTCTGCCCCTATGGCGGCTTCCCTTTCAAGGCCCAGTTCACTTTCCAGGACGACACCGTGGCGACCGCCCATACCTCCGTTCCCTGTCCGCGCCGGCCGCGTCGCGTATAGTGTCCGCACCCGCTTCGCCAGGCGCCAGACGTGCAAGCTCGCGAGCGTTGGCGTGATCAGCGGGCGCAGCTGGTCGCGAACCCGTTCGGTGACCGGACGCGCGGACTGTCTCATCGCGCTTCGCTGAGAGGTGTAGTAAGCGACGACGCCAGCAAGGATCACCGCATGGTGAGGGCCATTGGAAATGGTGCGTGTGCGCTCCATCACTTGACCGGCGATCGTGGTGATCTCGTGAGCGAGGATAGAGTGTGTGTCGTAGAGGTATAGGTAGCTCTGCTCGCCCGTGAGCGCGTCGCGTTCGTGGTCCACAAGGTGGTCGAGCGTCGTGGTCAGAACACAGATTGATAAATAGGTGGAGTCGAGCTCGCTGGCCTGCTCGCGCGTCGTGCGCTCGTCGGCTGCGGCTACGATGAGCGCGTTGGCGGCGAGGACGGACCCCATCGCGCCGAAGACGAACTCACGCCACTGAAGCTCGGTGTCCGCTGCCTCGTGCGTTGCCCAGCATTCTAGTTGTGCGATCCCCAGTAGGGCGGATGCGTGTGCGCGAACCTGTGCCTCTGCGCAGCGAGAGGCGATCATGGAAATGACCTCCGCGACGGCGTCGATGGCTGGCAAGCGCATCAGCGCAGCGCGTACCGTGACGGCCAGGTCTGCGAGATAGCCTGCGTCGCCGGCTCCCGGGTGATGGGCGTAGTAGTTTCCCGCCGGCTCCGCAGACACGGTCACCGCGTCGGTGAAAGCCTTCGAGAGCTGCAGGCCGTCGCGTATGGGGTCGGTGGCCAGCCGCTCTGTCAGCGCGTCGAGGTAGTCGAACATCACCTGAAGCGCCACGACCGCTTCCACCGTGCGTTCGCGGTGGTGCGATGGCGCGATCGTCGCGACCATCGCAGCGACCTCGACATTGAAGCGCTCGTTTGCCAGCTTGCCACACGCGAGACCTCTCAGACGTGGGTCGGGAATCTCCGCGGCGCGAGATTCCCATCGGCGCAGTTGACCGCGCACGATCGGCGCGACACTCGACCAGTAGCGGGCGTGCGCGAGCGCCAGCGCCCACCCGGCACGCGCCGAGAACTGTCGATCACCTGTGCAAGGCATGGCCGGTCACCCGCAGCGTACCCGCCTGTTCCCGATGCTCAACATTACTGTCGCGGGGAGACGGCTACTCCTGGAGCGCGACGCGCGCTGATACGCGTGCCGTGAACCAGGCTGGGATCGCCGAGACGGCCAGTGAGGCGATGAACACGACCACGAGCACCTCGAACGGCCGCCAGCTGGCCTCGAGACGCATGACTGGGAAGCCTGTCGAGGCCGTCAGATAGCCATCGAGCGCGACCTGGCCATAGATACCCCAAGCCGCGCCTGTGACCGCGCCGACGCCGAGCATGACCGCCGATTCGAGCAGCAACAGCCTTCGCAGGCGGGACGACCTCACACCCGAGAGCTTCAGCGACGCGAGCGTGCTTCGCCGCTGCCAGATCGCCGAGGCCAGCGCGGCGGCCATCGCCAGGATCGAGGCGAGCACCAAGAGCGTCGATATCGTCGCGAGCTGGCTCAATCCTTCCCGTGCCGAGCCATTGATCTTCGCTTCTCGGTCGTGCGCAGTAAGCACTTCGAGCCCATTGCCGGGGCCGAGGGCGTGCTCTATCGCGCCCTGCACGACTGAGGGGTTGACCCCCTGTCGGATTTGCACCGCGAGCGCCGTCTTCTGCGTCGTATCCCAGGCGTGCGCATAATCGGTGGTATTGAGCAACACCGCTCCCGGAGTCCAGCCAAAGTTCGTCGTCAGCGCGGCGATTCTCACGCGTAGCTCACCCGTCGGCGTGGGCAACGCAAGGGCTCCGCCAACTCCTGCGTCGTGTTCTGCCGCGAGCTGCTGTGAGACGGTAGCCCAGCCACCTGCGCGCAACCGCGCGACCGCCGTCGCTAGGTTGCCCTTGATGATCTGGCCGTCCAGCAATGCTAGGCGACTGTTTGATGGCCACGCGAGAACCCATATCCGGCGGTTTCCGACGTCGAGCATGCTGCCACTCAGGGCGTCCACACTCCCGACCCCGGGAAGGCCAGCAACGCGTTGCTCACGGTCATTTGACGAGAATGCGATGACCGACTGGTTATCGCCAGGCGTAACGACCCAGATGCCCGCCCCTCTCGAGTAGTGGGCAGCGAACCCGCCGATTCCGCGTACCAGGTCGTCGCGGGCACCGCCGAGCGCGACCGCGCCGAAGAGGGCCGCGGCGCCGGTCGCCACGAGCGCAAGCGAGCGCAGCGTGGTCTCCCTGAGTGATTCCAGCGCCAATGGCAGGAGCTTGAGATGAGCCTGGAAGCGCCGCGCGATCGCGTCGCCAACCCACAGGGCGCTCCTGAAGAGGATGGGGACGCAGAGAACGGCCGCGAGCGCCAGCATGGCGGTCCAAGCCAGAGCGAGGGACGGCCACAGAGAGTTGGCTCCCATGCGTACGATGACGAGTGCGACGGCGATGAGGGCGAGTCCGAGCGCTGCCCGGCTGCCGAGCGCGTTTCCGGGCTCGCCGTCCTCGAGATACACAGCGTTTGCCGCGCGGCTACGGCGCAGATCGAGCAGCGGGACGATTGAGGCGAGGCATGTCGCCAGCACGCCCCCGATTCCCGCGACCAACAGCGGAGCCACGCCGACGACCGTGCTGCTGCCGAGCGTGAATCCCTTTGCGAGATAGCTGGGCGTCTGTGCGAAGACGTCGACCGACAACCCATAGCCGACGAGCAATCCCACTGCCGTTGCTATCACTCCGAGGCAGAGCGCTTGGAATAGGACCATCTGCGCTATCGCGCTGGACGAGACGCCTCGCAGCCGCAGGTCCGCGATTGCGCGACGGCGCTCAGGCACAGTCAGGAGGAACGCGTTGAACGTCAGCAGGAAGCCGAGCAGTGCGCTGATCGCGGCGAAGAACAGGCTCGCCTGTTCGCTGGGGCGCAGAGCCACGTGCAGTAGCCGCACATCCTGATTGGCCGGCGCGACGGTAAGCCGTCCGGCGGCAAGTGCCGTGAGCTCCGAGCGCACGCGTGCCTGCTCGCCCGGCGCGCTCTGCACGAGGATGCGCGTCAAGCGATGAGGCAGACCAGCGAGCGCCTGTAGGCGTTCAAGCGGCATGATCGCTACGCGGGCTTGCGAGAGCGCCCCGAAGGTTTCGGCTCCGAGCACGGTGTTGACCGGTAGGCGTATCGCGTGTCCCCGTAGCTCGAGCCGTACCGCAGGCTCAGGCGACTGCGCCTGCGCGCGCGGCAGCCGCAGGGCTTCGGCGCTGGCCTTGCTCAGCCCAATCCCTTCGCTCGAAAGCGTCGATATCGGCAGTGTGTGCACGAGCCCGTCAAGGACCGCCAGGCTGACGTCGGTGCCAGCGAGAGTCACCGGCACACTGGCGCCGCCGTGTGCCACGATCGTCGCGTCCTCTTCCAGAAGCGGAGCGGCGTGCCGCACTCCCTTGAGATCTTCCACGCGGCCAAGCATGTGTTCAGCGAGGCCTTCAGGGCCACGCGCGCGCAGTTGAAGCGTGGCAGGCCCAACCAGCGTGCGATTCACTTCTTCAGCCGAGCTCGCGATGCTCTGACTTGCGACCGTCACCGCGAACAGCAGGGCCACCGCGACCGCGATCCCCAACCCTGCGAACAGCTCCTCGACGCGCTGCTCGCGGAGGCGCTCGCGATAGAAGAAGAGCAGCCCCGGCAGACCCATGAAGGTCCGGGGCGGTACGCTCTCGAAGCGCGCCATCCCGCTCAGTCCCGCATCGCTGATGAGGCAGGTGGCGCGCTAGAGCTCTCGTCGCAGAGCAGCTTGCCGTCGTGCAGCGTGTAGCAGCGGTCCACCAGGGCGGCCACGTCCCTGTCGTGTGTGACGAGCACGACCATCGCGCCGCGGTCGTGGGCGATCGAGCGCAGCAGCTCCACGATCTCACGGCTGCGCGCGCTATCGAGACTGCCTGTCGGCTCATCAGCGAGGATCAGCCGCGGCTCGCACGCGAGCACTCGCGCGATCGCCACCCTCTGGCGCTCGCCGGCGGACAGCTGCGCCGCGGCATGCTCGAGGCGTTCGCCGAGACCGACACGCTCGAGCCACGGGATCACCCGCTCGCGCGCGTCCACAACCCCGACTCCGGTCGCGACCAGCTTCTCCGACGCGTTTCTGACAGCCGAGCTACGGGGCCACAGATGGCTGTGCTGAAAGACGAACCCGACCTCATGCATCAGGTATCCAGAGACCTCGCGCTCCGACAGCGATGCGAGGTCTCGCTCCCCGTATCGAATCGCTCCCGCTTCGGGTCGCAGCAGCGCGGCCATCAGCAACAGAAGCGTCGTCTTACCCGAGCCGCTCGGCCCCAACAACGAGACCATCTCACCCTCGACGACGGTCATGCTCACGCCATCGACCGCCCGCACCTCCTCGCCAACACCACGGTAATGCTTGACGACCCCCTCAAGCTCGAGCCGACGCAAATCGCGCCGACGCACGGGGGCGTTCACGCCGCGGTGCTCTTCCCCGCCCGGCGCTGCAACGGGAGGACCTCCCCGATCTCCGGGCTCGTCCTGCCACGCAGCTCACCTCCAGCCAGCGTCAGCGCACGATCGGCATCTGAGAGCCCACTGCCGTCACCATCGCTGAGCAGGATCGCAATGCCTTCATCGGCCAGCGAGCGCAGCAACAGCACGATCTCATCGCGCTCCAACAGGTCAACGCCCTTCGTCGGCTCGTCTATCACGAGCACACGCGGCCCAAGGACCAGCGCGCACGCGATCGCGACCCGCACGGCCTCACCCGCATCGAGGTCTCCCAACAGCAGCTCGTCGGATCGCTCAACCCCTACCCGCCCCAGTGCCTCATGCGCACGAGAATCCGCGACAGCCACCGCCACCCCACGCGCGAGCAAACCAGCACGCACGCTGTCGATCACCCTCCGCCCACCGGCTACACCAACGCCCTGGTGGCAATAGCCGACCCCATCGCCCAACACGCTCGCGCCCCGAGCAGCCAGATCCCTCCCTTCGAAGAACACCCCGCCGGTATCCGGCGGGTCGATGCCGGCCGCCACCGCGAGAAGCGTCGAACGCCCCGAGCGCCGCAGACCCCAGACGGCCACAAGTTCGCCAGCTTCGACCTCCAGCGACACATCCTGCAGCACCCGGATGCGACGCGACCGTCGCGCATGGGACTTGCTGACGCCCCTGAGCTCGAGCAGGCTCATAGCGACCGAGGCCTCCTGCCGGCAAGAGCCGCGAACTCGCGGCGCGCGTAATCGATCCACCCGAATGTCGCCGCCATCACGCTGCGACCGTACGCGGACGCCAGACGGTCCGCGAGCCCCGGCACGACACGAGCTGGAAACTCACTCACCGTCGGGGTCTTCGCCCCCTTGTCATCCAAGCACGCCAGCTCATACCGCTCGAGAATCCCCAGAGCCGTCTGCGGCTGCTGAGCAAGAGCCCCCAGCTGGCGCGCGAACAACAGCGAGCGACGATTATGCTCACGCGCCTGCGCGATCACCCACGCCGCGTACGCGTCCACGCCCTCAGCCGTGGCACGATAGTGCGGCTTCGGCTGGCGGTTAGCGCCAGAGCCGTCCCTCCGCGGCTCCCTCACCCCCTCGATGAACCCCCTGTCCCGAAGCGCGTCGAGCGCACCATAGACATTCGACTCGCTGCCAATCGGCAGCACATCGCCATACAGTCGCTCGAAACGAGTCCACAACTCCCACCCATAGCTCGCACGTTCGATCACAAGACCCAAAACGGTCCAATTGACCGAAGAACGCATCAAACGCTCCCTCTTGACCCGCTCCCCCATAGGTCAGAATCGTAGTCAAATCCCGGATTCCACGTGCAGCGCATGTCGCTCGTGACCTGGCACTTCAACGTGGACGAGCGCTCGAGTCGCTCAGCGCGCCGACCAACCCGACCAGCGCTCGATGTCGATCGCCAGCACCGGGCCGGTGGCGCGCTGGCGCGGGTAGCGCTCCGCCAGCAGCCGCACGGCGTCGCGAGCCCCAGGCTCGGTCAGCTCCAGCACCCGCGCGACTCCGTCGGCGCGCACCCACCACAGCGCGCTCCAGTCGGCGTCGTCGTAATGATCGACGAGCACCGAGACATACGGGTTGGAGCTGACGTTCCGCAGCCGGCGCAGCTCGGTCGTGCGCTTGGGCTTGGCGTCGACGACGCTGTAGATCGTCTCACCTGCCAGCGCGAAGACGATCGGGACGAGATGTGGCCGGCCGTGCGCGTCGACCGTCGCCAGCCGTGCCACGCGCGCCGCGGCGAAGCGGGCCCGCGCGTCCCGCGCGGTCACTCGCCGTGCAGCTCGGCGATCGCGTCCTCCCAGCGCTCCAGCGCCCGTTCTACCGGCCCCAGCGTCGCCGAGGGGATCCAGCGCACGACCCTGCGCACGCCCGCGTCCGCGAACTCCTCCAGCACGGCGGCCTTCGCCGGCGCGCCCATGATCATCACCTCGATCGGGCGATCGGCGCGCCCCCACAGCTCGCGTGCGCGCGCGACCAGGTCTTCGCCCGTGTTGTTGGGCATCCACGCGTCTCCGAAGCTCAGCACGCGGTCGAGCACCGTCGGGCCGTTGCCGCCCACCAGCACCGGCGGATGGGGGCGCTGGGCCGGCTTGGGCCACGACCAGATGCGATCGAAGTCCACGTACTTGCCGTGGTAGCTGGCCTCCCCTTGCGTCCAGATCTCCTTCATCGCCTCGACCCGCTCGCGCATGACCTCCATGCGCACACGCGGGTCGGTGCCGTGGTTGCGCATCTCCTCCCGGTTCCAGCCCGCGCCCACGCCGAACTCCATGCGCCCGCCGGAGAGGTGATCGACGCTCGCGACCTCCTTGGCGGTCGTGATCGGGTCGCGCTCGATGACCAGGCAGATCCCGCTCGCGATGCGCAGCTTGCTCGTCGCCGCGGCGGCCGCCGTCAGCGCGACGAACAGGTCATACGTGTGGAAGTATTTGCGCGGCAGCTCGCCGCCGGCCGGGTATGGCGTCTCGCGGCCGGCGGGGATGTGCGTGTGCTCTGGGAAGAACAGCGACTCGTGCCCGCGCTCCTCGACCAGGCGCGCGAGCGCCCCAGGGCTGACGCCGTCGTGGGTGGGGAAGTAGCCGACACCGAAGTCCACGAGTCAATCCTAATCGCTCACGGCCAGCCGGGCGCGGCCCTTGAATAGCCTTTGGGAGCACAGCGGACTCCGTAAGGATCGCGCGCTATCCTTACAAAGCAGACCAAGCTCTGAAAGGAACGCGATGCCGCCCGCCACCGAGAGCGCGGCCAGGAGAGCTCTTGGGCGTCACGAAGAGCGGTACTGGCCGGCCGACCCCACAGCGCCCCTCGGCGGCCAGCGTGGCGGGGCCTACGAGGTGTTCATCCCGGATCCGATAGCCGCACACGAGTTCACGCTCGATGGCGAGACGGTCGGCGCGGTTGCCGAGGCAACGAAGGCATTGGGACATCTCAATGACACTCGCCCGCAACTGACCTCGCTGGCGGCTCTCGCGCGTAACCTGCTGCGCGCCGAGAGCGCGGCGTCATCCCGCATCGAGGGAGTGAAGATCTCGCACAAGCGGCTGGCACGCGCGGCGTACGCGAGGGCGGACGCGCGGGCAGGCGCTCGACGCGGCGACAATCGCGCCGCAGAAGTCCTGGGAAACGTCGAAGCGATGGAGCACGCCATCGACCTGGGCACAAGCGCCGAGCCCTTGACCATCGCCGACGTCCAAGACATACATCGAAAGCTCTTGCGGTTCACCGACGACCGCGAGATCGCCGGCGTGCTCCGTACCAAGCAGAGTTGGATCGGCGGCAACGACTACAACCCGATCGGCGCACCGTACGTAGGTCCTCCGCATGAGCACGTTCACGCCCTCGTGGAGGACCTATGCGTGTTCGTCAACCGGACGGACCTCGCCGCAGTGGCGCAGGCGGCGATCGCCCACGCCCAGTTCGAGAACATCCACCCGTTCATAGATGGGAACGGCCGCACCGGGCGCGCGCTCATATACACCGTCCTGCGCCGTCGGGGAGAGATCAGCAACTACATCCCTCCGATCAGCCTCGTGCTGGGAAGTCAGCCAAAGAGCTACGTTGGCGGCCTGGGTGCCTATAGCCGAGGAAAGCTCAGCAGCTGGTGTGCCCGATTCGCGCACGCGACAGTGCGCGCTTCCAGCGAAGCCGAGCGACTCGCGCAAAACATCGAGGAACTACAGGCCGCGTGGCTGAAGCGCCTGGGTGAGCCACGCCGAGATGCCGCCATACGTGAACTCGTCCGGGCATTGCCCGAACAGCCGATCATCGACGTGGCCGCCGCCCAGCAGCTCACCGGGAAGTCTCACGTCGCCGTCGGCAACGCGATCGCCAAGCTCGAGGGAGCCGGCATCCTGAAGAGGCTCAACGAGCGCAAATGGGGACGAGTCTGGGAGTGCGGCGAACTACTCGCGCTCGTCGATGCCTTCGAGAAGAGCGTCTCGACGTCCTAGTCGGCACGACGCGCATCTCCACTGCGTGTGGCGTTGTCGCGCGGTGAGCGGTGGCGATCGCGCAGATGCCGCTGGAGATGCTGGGCGGTGGGAGCTGCTAGAGATGAGCGAGCGGCCAAAGCGGCTGGTACGACGAGCTCGCCCGCGGCCTCGTCACGAGCGAGCACCACTGATCGACTGGAGAGGAGCGCGAGCATGGCGAAGGTGTGGTTCATCACGGGAACATCCAAGGGCTTCGGGCGAATCTGGGCCGAGGCGGCACTGCAGCGGGGCGACCAGGTCGTGGCGACGGCGCGCAACGTGGACACGCTCGCCGCGCTCACCGAGACATACGGCGACGCGGTCCTGACGCTGCAGCTGGACGTCACTGACAAGCCCCCCGTCGATGCGGCGGTCATCGCCGCACACGAGCGCCTCGGACGCCTGGACGTGGTCGTCAACAACGCCGGCTACGGGCTGTTCGGGACGATCGAGGAGGTCAGCGAGGAGCAGGCGCGCGCGCAGATCGAGACGAACCTGTTCGGCCCGCTGTGGGTCACGAAAGCCGCCCTGCCGATCCTACGCGAGCAGGGATCCGGTCACATCATCCAAGTCTCCTCGATCGGCGGCGTTGCAGGCGTTCCCGACCGTCGCTCTCTACAACGCCTCGAAGTGGGGCCTGGAGGGCTTCAGCCAGTCGCTCGCCGCCGAGGTCGCCGGCTTCGAGATCAACGTAACGATCGTCGAGCCGACCGGCTACAGCACCGACTGGAGCGGCCCATCCGCTGTGCACGCCGAGCCGATCACCGCATATGAGCCCGTACGCGAGCAGGTTGCGGCAGCCTTCGGCGCGGTGCGCAGCCGCCGCGGCGACCCGCAGGCGACCGGCCCGGCGATCCTGGAGATCGTCGATGCCGAGAACCCGCCGCTGCGCGTGTTCTTCGGCGACGGGCCGCTGCAGATCATCCGTGAGGAGTACGCGCGACGGCTCGCGCTGTGGGAGGAGTGGGCCGAGCTTTCGGTCCGGGCGCAGGGGGCAAAGACTGAACGTCGAGGAAAGACCTCACTCGACGTCTGCTTGCTTACGCAGCGCGAGGAATGCCGACGTCCAAGGGGCTCCGTGTCCCTTCAGCATAATGTGGGGCCATTGCTCCCCTGTAGCACTTTGCGTCAGGCTCCCGTCCTCGCTCCACCGAAGCACGTTGTCATAGCTATCAGCCGATATGCGCACATCGAGCGGTTGGACGAGCTCGAGCCCGGTCGGGAGCACGATATAGCGCTCAATCTCATGCGGGGTAAATGCATCGACCACGCGCCTGCGCAGCGTTGAGTGCCCGCACCGTCGCCCAAGAGTCGCCATGCGAATCGCTAGCTGCAGGGGAGGCCAGTCGAGGATGTGACTCGCCACTAGACACTCAGTCGTGATCACCAGATGCCCTCCGGGACGGAGAACGCGACTCATCTCCCGTGCGGCCTCTGCCGCAGCTCGCGGACCCCCAAAGTGCTCGATAGAGGACAGCGAGAAAACGATGTCAAAGCTTGCGTCGGGAAAGTCGAGGTGGAGAGCATTCATATCGCGTACCTCCAGGTGATCTCGACGATATGCGTATGGAGCGAACGATGCGGGATCGGTGAGCATGGACGAGTCCGCCTCGCGTGCAGAAAAGGAACCGTGCCCGTAAATGTCAGTGGCCACCATTCGAGCGATCTTGTTAGCCATCCAATACAGTGGCGCCTCGTGTCCTGCCGCGACCGACAGGGCCGTAGCGTCGTCGCGCAGCGCGCCAACCTCCTGTAGGAACAACCCGAGCATCGCATATTCCCAATACTTCCGGTGTAGCTCTTCTGTCGGACTGTGTCCGGGTGCGATCTCCCGGAGCACCGCTAGAAACTCCGGGTCCTCGAAGTCCGGGCGCTCGCACAGCTTCACATACTGCCGCGAGAGATATCTAGGACCGGGCTCTTGAGCGCTCATGGCCGGGAAGTCTTGCAGATCGCGACGCGTATTGATCCCGATCCCGATCCCGATCCGCAGAGCCCTTCTCGGACGAGCCGGCCAGCTCGTGCGCGGTCTCCCACTCGGGGGAGGAGCACCCAAGCGTATCCGATGCTCCTCCGCCTTCCGCCTTTCCGTTCTCCTGTAGTCCGGCGGTGTCATCCCATTTCGCCGTAAAACGCCTCCCAAAGAGAGCCTTCGCCCCCCTCCCACCAGACCTCCTCTTCGTCTTTTGAGTTTACCGCGGCGGCGGGCTGCGCCCCTAGTGTCGCCATCCCCGGTATTTCGACTGGGCCGTGCCATGTGCCGTTGTAGTAGCCCTTCAGAAGGCCACCGTTCTCACCCTTCCAAAAGACAAGCTGTTCGTCACCTGAGGTTATCGCCGCTGACGGCGCAGAAGCTAGACTTTTCATGCCCAAGGCGACCGGCCCATGCCATGTACCGTTGTAGTAAGCCTCGTAGAGCGAGTTTTCGCCGCCCTCCCACCAAACGTTTTGTTCACCGCTCGGGGAGTCGGCGACCGTGGGCTGCGATCCCATCACTGCCATCCCAGGCACTTCGAGCGGCCCATGCCATGTACCGTTGTAATAGCCCTCCCAGAGCCCACCGTTCCCACCCTTCCAAAACACGACCTGTTCATCTTTCGAGCTGACGGCGACAGACGGCTGCGAGCCTAGAACCGCCATGCCCGGTATTTCAAACGGCCCATGCCACGTGCCGTTGTAGTCGGCCTCCCACAGCCCACCGTTCCCACCCTTCCAAAACACGACCTGTTCACCACTAGGCGTGATCGCCACGGTCGGCTGCGAGCCTAGAACCGCCATGCCCGGTATTTCAAACGGCCCATGCCACGTGCCGTTGTAGTCGGCCTCCCACAGCCCACCGTTTTCACCCTTCCAAACCACAACCTGTTCGCCGCTCCCAGTAACGGCTGCGGCCGGTCCGGAGCCCAGTGTTTTCATGCCAAGCGCAAGTGGCCCATACCACTGCTCCGGAGGATTGAGACCGTTCCCGCCGAAGTGCCATTCAGTTCGCCCAGCGTTTATGTCGCCTATTGAGTAGAGCGACGAGTTCGTTGTGTATGCTTCCAGTCCGGTGGTCTCATATGAGCTTTCACTTAGAAGTATGACCGGTGCTGTCATCGGCGTCGCATTGGCGCTCGCGCCGGGCTGGCCGTCTCCCATCTGCGTAGTCGGGTCCGATTCGCGGTCGAAGACCTCGCCATAGTTGGACTCTGACGTCCCTTTGGTGAAATGATCACCCCATGCGCTTCCAGACACGTACCCAATCCACTGTGTTCCAGCCCAGATCCACCAGTTTCCGCCCGAATACTTGACTCCGATCGTGAAGTTCGTCGTGCTTGGTTCAAGTGCCTCGCCTGGTGTGATTTTGGCTTCTGCAGCTGGAGTAAAATGGCAGTCGTAGCAACTTTCGCTTCCGTATTTGTCTGGGTTGACGAAGATAAAGAAATGCGGATTCGCGGTTGACGACGTAAAGTACGCCGGATCCACATCCCAACCAGCCTCGATTGTATACTGATTGCCTTCCGTCCCAGCGCCCACAGCTAGCTGGTCGATGGAATGAGCAAGACCGAACGAAGAGACATGCGGCTCTGACACCTCTGTTGTGTATTCCATTCCGATTGCGGTGCCTAGAAAGGTGTTTTCAGCCCACCAGTAGCAGCCTTCTTCCTGGCACGAGCACCCCTTGTTTTTCCCTTCGTGCGCACATGGCGAGGTGGCACTTTGTTCAGACGGAACACTCGTCCCCCTCGGCGCGCCTAGTGCGGTCGTGGTTTCGGTGGCCGGCGTAGCATCGGGGGACACCACGCCGCTCGTGGTGATGGCCGAAGGAACCTGACCTTCCGGACAAAGAGACTTGGTCGCGTTAGCAGTCGCCATTTCGGCTGCGCTCGGCCTCTTTCCAGAGAGTTCCCAGAGAGGCGGCGGACTGGGAATCTCATTAGCCGCCGTGGCGGCTTTGCAGGTAAATGTTCCCGGGGCGGCAAACGCGGGTGACGTAGCCGCTGACGCCGAAACCGGGGAGCTAATGAGCATCGCGAGCGCGACGAGTAGGCCGATCGGCGCACCTGCGAACTTCCGGAGCATTGCTTTCTCATCCCCTTTCGATGGATCACTGGCGTCTTACTGCGCCCTAAAGCACTCAGCGTGGAGCGACGTAGTAGCGCTGACTTGATGAACCGTCACGCGAGAGCGTATTGCGTGCTTTTGTCTGTGTCCAGCCCCAAAAGGGGTGAATTGGGGGCATGAAACGTGGGGGCCTATGTACGAGATAGTTATCAGGCCATCCCCCGGTCGGACGAGCCTGACAGCTCTCTCCCGATGAGCTGCTGGCCGTTCTGCACGCCGAGCTTGCGATAAATCGACTTAGCGTGACTGCGGACAGTCTCGACGCTGATTCCCATCTCGAACGCGATTACGGACTGGCGAGCACCGTTGCTCAGATGCCTGAACACCTCCACCTCACGTCTAGTGAGCGTTTGCGTACCGCCGTGACCTCGGGGTCGACGGCCGTCGATGCCCACAAACACCCGCTCGCCTTGCGCGCTCTGGTGGACCGCAGAGAGGATATCTACGACAGCAACACTCTGCGCTAGGCAAGTTGCGCCGGCGGCCAGCAAAAGCGTCCCCAACTGCGGTGTCGGGTCGTGTGCGATCACGACGACAGCCGTCGTTGGCCGGCTCGATTTCAGGCGGGCCAAGAGGCTTGCTTCCGCGGTTTCACCAACAATGGCGACGCGCGGACCTCGCAGCGCGACGGCGCGCTCCAGGGCGTCGCGGTTTAGACTGGGCTGTCTCCGGGTGCTCCCGACAGTTGGGGGCTCGATAGGTCTTTGAGGTTTGGACGGGTTCCCCGGCCGGGGAACCCGTCCGTGCCTCGGCTCAGGCTGCCTCCTTCACCGCCAAGTGAAGAGAGAGGTTGAGCCT
>DATHPE010000027.1:0-46148 GCA_035484215.1 Solirubrobacteraceae bacterium
CGAGCGGCTGCTCTCAGCCTCGATCACCTGCCGGCTACAGCACCGCTCGCTGTTCGCCTACCTCACCGACCTGCTCGCCACCAACGCCCGCGGCGACCCACCCCCATCCCTCGCCTGAAAGCCAGGGACTGAACGCTTACCAGTGTCACGCGACACCACTCACCAGCAATAGGCCGCCGACGACTAGAAACGCTCCGCCACCCAGGGCCCACCACCGACCCCACCTATACAACCGCGACCGGAG
The DNA here is from genome assembly GCA_035484215.1 of Solirubrobacteraceae bacterium. Lineage (GTDB taxonomy): Bacteria > Actinomycetota > Thermoleophilia > Solirubrobacterales > Solirubrobacteraceae > Palsa-744. Next base: position 245 of record DATHPE010000027.1, read on the forward strand.
ATACCGGTCGAACTTGCTCGGATCACCACGCCGCGCCACACCGGCGCGCACCTTCGCCATGCCACGCGGCTGCCACCACAACTCCTGCACCAGCACCGCGACTCCAACCACGAGCAATACCCATCCGATCATAGTAATCTCCCAGGGTTAGGAACCCGCGCATTCCACATGAGCGTTCGTATTTTGGGTCACCCAAAGATAGACACGCCCACCGCGACGGCACCAAATATGAGGTTACTAAAACCACTGGCAGCACAGTGAATCTCGAGGGGCAAGAAGGGATAGCCCTCATCCTCCGGAGTGGCGGCCGCCGCGGTAACGCACCCCAGCACCTGCGCACCACCCTTCACCATAAATCCGAGACCCGCTACGGCACCGCCTCCCCGAATCACATCTTCGAACGTCTTGCCCTTAGTATGGGGATAGGTTTCAACCTTGTTGTTGGTCCATTTGCCGTTGTATTTACCAGCGCAGTAGGTCCAGAATCCGGCTTCGAGGCAGCCCACACTGAGACGAAGTTTATACGATGCAATGGTCGCATTCGTGCCCCCTTCGTCGCTCGCTTCTTGTTCTTCCGCGAGAGCCTGCGCCTGCCCATAATAGTATTCTTCCTCGCCGCTAACCTCCGCCCCACACCCACCCTCTTCTTGGCATTTCCGCAGTGCTTCTGCCGCTTCGTTTTCCCGAGCTTTCTGCCGTTCGGCTTCCGCTTGTTGCCAGAACTGCGTCGCGATTTCCTGCGCGCCTGCGATCGCGCCGGCGGTCACCGGCGCAGCCGTAAACTGGGTACCGGGCGAGCCGTTGGGGAAGGCGCCGGGCGGCACGACAGGCGCTGTCTGCAGTGCGCGAGCTACTTGTGGCACGTAGGACGCTCCGGCCTGCGTGGCCGTTCCCGACCCAAAGGACGTTTCCGTCGACACTCCCGTGGCTCCCAGCCATGCGTACTTGGGCGGTGTTTTGCCTTCGCTGGGTACGCCGAATTCGGTGCTGTTGTAGGTAGACGCTAGTTTTGTCACGGTTTCATTGTCTTCCACGGCACCCACGATGTTGCCCTCGAGGTCGTGCAGTTGCAGCATTGGCGCTTTGCCGACTTCTTGAGTTGCGGATAGGGTCCCGTCGATGCCGGGGATGTTGCGGGTCCATTTTTCTGTACCTTCGCTCGTCCAAGTGAGCGCATTGCCATAGCCCGCGTAGTGCGAGATCACATCCGCTTTGGCTTTGGTTTCCTTGTTTTCCGACGCCGCTTCTATCGTCCTGCCCATTGGATCGTACTTGAAGTCGAGCAGCTGCTTGTTTTGTTCCTCGCTTGCGATCTGATTGTCGACGTAGTACGTGCTCACGATTTCGTGTCCACCGGCGTCTCCTGACGGCATTTTCATCGCGTTCCCGAACGTTTCGTATTCTATACCTTCGTCTGCGAGGCGATTTGCTTCGTCGTAGGTGTGTCGTTCGACGGTCCCGCCTTCGGCCGCGCATTTGCCTTCCGTACTAGGTTCACGCGTGGACTCGCTGGTTCGGTTCGATTCTTCTTCATACGCATACAGGCGCACCACGCAGCCTTTGCCGGTCGGCGTTTCCTGGGTTTCCAACAGACGGCCGGCGTTGTCGTAGGCGTAGCTCTCTTTTGCCAGCGAACTCGCCTGCTGCAGTGTTTCGCCGTGGATCGATGGGACGACGCCGTCGCTGAACCACGTTTCGGGGCATGTCGATGCGCAGTCGGCGTTCTTTTCGTAGACGAGCCCTGTCGTCTGGCCAACCGAGTTGATGGTGTAGCTGGCCGTCATGTTGTTGGGGTAGGTCTCGTTGGTCATCTCGCCTCCGACATCGTAGCGCGCCGTGAAGGTGCCCTGGGCAGAGGTCATACCTGCCGCAGTGTCGATCAGCTTTTCCATGAAGCCGGTCGTCGTGTTGTAAGAGTAGGTCTCAGTGCTTTTCGCTTCTCCGCTCTTGCCTTCGCTGACTTCCTCAAGGCGACCGTCGCTACCTTCTTCGTAGGTGTACTTCGCCACGTTCCCAGAGGCGTCCTTGTATTCGGTGAGCTGGCCGAGCGTGTTGTCCTCGCTCGTGATCGTCCCTTCGCTGGTGCTCTGCTTTTCGACGGCACCGGTTTCTGCGTTGTATTCGTCGATGACCTTCGGCAACGCGCTGTCGGTCGCTGGGGACGCTGTCTCTTCGCTGGTCAGGGCGCGCCCGGCCGGATCGTAGGTCTCTGTCTTCGTGCGACTGACCGCTTTGGACCCCGTCCCGAACTTTTCTTCGGTCTTTTCCGCCTCGCCCCAGAGGTTGTATAGGGCGACCGTCGTGATCGGGAGTTCTGGCAGGCCGCGGTCGGGCTGGGAGACGGGCTGTACCTGGCAGACCAGTCCTGTCCATTCTGGACGATTGCGACACGTCGCCACTCCAGCTTCTTCTTTGGCGGTGTAGTAGATCGTCTTAGTGTTGTGTGCGGCCTGGTTGGCCGAGGTCCATTGCTCGATGCGCTGGTTGGCGCTGTCGGCGATGTAGACGCTGCCAGCGGCGTTGATCGCGATCCCCGAGGGGTTGCCGAGCTGCCCTTCGCCTTTCCCCACGGAGGCGAAGCTCCCCAGGAACGTGCCCGAGGCGCTGAACTCCTGGAAGCGATCGTTGCCGTTATCCACGACGTACAGGTTGCCGGCGGGGTCCGCGGCGATCGCTTCGGGGCGTTTGAGTTCGCCGCTGCCGCTACCTTCGCTACCAAACTGTCCCAGGTATTTCCCGGCGGAGGACAGCTCCTCGATGCGGTCATTGCCAGCGTCGGCGACATAGAGGTTCGCGCCCGAGAACGCCAGGTCGACCGGTTCGTCGAACTGCAGTTCCCCGGAGCCTTTGCTTCCGTAGGCGGCCATCCATGTGCCGGCCGAGGAGAACTCCTCGATGCGGTTATGTTCGACGTCGGCGACCCACACGTCGCCGCTTGAGTCGATCTTGATCCCCGCCGGGCAGCCGATCGCCCCGGCTTCTGAGCCGGCGCCGGTGAACGAGCGGACGTACCCGCCGGAGGAGTTGAGCTCCTCGATACGTTTGTTGCCACAGTCCCCGACATAGACGTTGCCGGTGCTCTGGTTGATCGCCATGCCCGTCGGCCCTGAGAACTCGACTTCGCCGGAGCCTTTGGAGCCGTATGCCGCGATGAATTTCCCGGCGGTGGAGAACTCCTGGACACGGTTGTTGTAGTAGTCGGTGACCCAAACGTTTCCGTTCCCGTCGATCGCGGGCTCTATCGGGGTGTAGAACTGTCCGTTGCCGGAGCCTTCGCTGCCGAACTGCTGGGCGTAGACCATGCGCGCCCCGCCAGCGCCCTGTGGCTGCCACTCCGCGATCCGCGCGTTGTACTCATCGGCGATATACAGCTCGCCGCTGGCGCTGATCGCCACCCCGCGGGGGTAGTGGAACTCGCCCTTCCCGGTCCCGTAGTAGCCGAATTCCGTCAGGAACTTCCCGGCCGGGCTGAACTCCTGCATCCGCTCATTCCCGGCATCGGAGACATACAGATCGCCACTGGTGGGATTGACCGCGATCCCGACCGGTTCGCTGAGCTGCCCTTCGGCCGAGCCTTTGCTCCCGAACCGCGCAAGGTAGCTACCGGACGGGGAGAACTCCTCGATCCGGTCGTTGCCCGAGTCCACGACGTAGAGCTCGCCTTCGGAGATCGCGACACCTGTCGGTTCGTCCAGCTGCCCGTTGCCCGAGCCTTTGCTGCCGAACTGGCCGACGTAGGCGCCCGCTTCGGAGAACTCCTGGACGCGGTTGTTGCCCAGGTCAGCGAGCCAGATATCGCCCTTTGAGTCGATCGTCACCCCGACAGGGTCGCTGAGCTCCCCTTCACCGGAGCCAGAGAGGCCCACTTTGCAGCTGGCTTTGCAGACCTCCAGTTCCGATTTGCCGTCGCTGACGCCCCAGCCCAGCGCCTCGACGAATCCGCCGGAGGAGTTCAGCTCGATGATACGGTTGTTGTTTGTGTCGGTGACGTAGACATTGCCGGTACTCTGGTTGACAGCGACGCCCTCCGGCGCGGAGAACGCAAGGTCGCCCGTCCCGGAGTTGTATGCGCCGATGAACGTGCCGGAGCTGGAGAGCTTCTCGATACGGTTGTTGCTCGTGTCGGCGACCCACACGTTCCCGCCGGCGTCCACCGCCACACCATAGGGGTGGTTGAACTGGACGTTACCGGACCCCAAGGACCCGAACGCCGACAGGTAGACGGGCGGGTACACCACTTCCGCGTTGCTCGCGGGCGTCGTCGTTTCGATCACGTCTCCTGTCGTCGCGCTGTACAGCGTCTTGTGAATGAGGTCCAGGCCTGCGGGATCGGTGGTCGTAGAGGTCGGTTTACGCAGCTTCCAGCCGAGGTCTTCTTGGCCGTTGTAGGAGATCGTATCGGTGCGCGTATCCCTTTCTTCGCCGTTGGCGAGCAGCGCCGCACTGCTTGTCTTGGTTATTAGGTTATACGTTTCGTTGTTCTTTTCTTCGGCTTGTTTCGCGTCTTCGTCGTAGTAGTTGTGCGTAACCGCTCGCGCCTCGACTTCTTCGCCGGACGAGAGTTTGACCGTGTGTTCCGGACCCATTACTTTCAAGATCTCGCTGCCAAACCCGTTATATTCGGTTTTGGTGTCTAGTTTTTCCGAGACTTCCGCCGACTGGCATTCTTTTTTGAGGACTGATTTGCATCCTTCTTTCATCGCGGTCGCGCGGTTGTCAGCGTCCAGCGTACGCACCGCCTCGTTGAGTTCGTTGTATTCGGTTGTCGCGATACCACCTGTGGGGGTGATGGTATTGACGGTCAGTCCCTTGCTGTTGATGTAGTCGAGCGTCGCCCGCGTGTAATGGGTCGCGGGCCAGCTCTGCGGTTCGTCTGGCGCAAACACCGCCATGCCTTCGACGGGATCGTTGTCTTCGTATTCGTTCGTGTCTCTCTGGCCCCATTTTTCGACTTCTTCCTTGCTCAGCGTGTATGGCGCTCCAGAGCCCGATACCGGTACGCGGTACTCGATCGTGGAGCCAGGCTGGGGAGCGTGGTATTCGCCTTCAGTGCCCGAGCCGCCGCCCGGATTGAACGCGGTCACGTTGCCCGTCGTGTCCACCGTGGCACATAGCGAAATGGACGCGCACGAGACGCTGGTCAGTTTGTCGCTGAGTGTGTATTCCTTGGTCCAGGATTCGCCGCTGTTTTTCGATACGAACACGTTGCCGGAGCTGTCCACCGCGACGCAGGTCGTGCTGCCTGTGCACGTGACGGCTGTCAGGCTGGTCGTGCCGTCGATGTCGTGTTTGGCGGCAGTTGCGGCGCCGCTGCTTTCGATCGTCAGCTTGAGCGCATTCCCAGACCCGTCGACGGCCACGCACGATATCGTTGCGGTACACGCGACGCCGTTGAGGCCGGTCGAACCGTCGACGTCCGTTTCCTTCCAGGCGGAGGACTCGATCTGACTCGTGCTCGTGGCGATGTGCACATCACCTTTCGAGTCGCCCAGCGCGCAAAACGACGACGACAGGCAGAAGACCCCCTTGATCGCCGCCGTTCCCTGCTGCTCGACGGTCCATGAAGTCGACGCCGGACTCGTGGAGTAACGGAAGTCGCCGCCGGCGTCCTGCCCGTCCACGCAGAATGCTGAGGACGCGCACGAGAGCGCATCTACACCATAGGACGGACTGTAGGCTTCGCTGAACGCTCCGCCGAGCGACGTCGCGTAATACAGTTTGCCGCCTGCCGCTTCTTTACCGTCGGCCAGCAGGCAGACCGAGGTCGAGGGACAATCGACGGCTTGGCTGGGACTCTCTCCGCTGGGGCCGCTCCACGTTTTCCACGTGGCCGCCGCGGAGGAGCTCATGTTCGTCGCATACAGCGCCTTGCCCGTGCTGTCTGAGAGCACGCAATCGGTCGTACTCGAGATGCACGAGACCGCGTTGAGGCTGTATCCGCTGTCCACTGTCTGTGTGAACATCCCCGCCTTGGCAAGCACGGGCGTACTGGCAGCACTGGAGGCGACCGCTGAGCCAGCACCGTTCGTCGCCGTGATCTTGACCACCAGCGTGTGTCCGACATCACTCGATACGGGGGTGTAGTTCTCGTTCGTTGCGCCGAGGATCGGCGCGCATTCTTCCCCTTTGGTGTTGCAGTCTTGCCATTGGTAGGTGTACGCCACCGGGCTTCCCGACCATTCGCCGTTGGACGCAGCAAGCCTAACTCCTACCGCGGGCGTGCCTGTGATTTTCGGTGCTTGTCCTTCAGTGTTTTTGGGGGTCACTTCCTGTTCATGCAGCTTTTCTGTCACTTCTTTTTCAGACCAGCTCGCTTTCGGATGGGCCCGTGTGACCTTCAGCAGACGCCCGGTGTTCGCGTCGCCGGCAATCGTGCCGTACAAAAATGTCCAAGGTTGCTGGCCTGGCGGCGTCAGCGCCGTGACGTGTCCTTCGGTGTCATATCCGTAGGTCGTCTTGAGCGCCGAGCAGGTTTTCCCGCATGCCGTGCTGGCTTCTACCCGCGGGTCCCACTCAGCGCGCAAGCGACCCTGTTTGTCGTATGAGTATTGCGCGACGGGCTTTTCTTCCATCGCTTTGCTCGACGGATTCCAGGCATGGAAGCTCACCTGGGTGAGGTGCCCCATGTATTCGCCCCATTGGGTCGGGTTTTCGCCTTTGGCGGTCGTTTCGGTCGCGTACTTGAACGTCAGTGCATGACAGCCCCTGTCTCTTTCTTCTTTTAGTTCTTCTGTTTTCGTGCCACACGAAACACCTTCCGGCGTAGGGGCCAGTACCTCGGATGGCTCGATTGACGTGCCTTCGCTGCCCATCACTGACTCATACAGGTATGTCGTGCTTTTGGACAGCGCGCCCTTGGCGCTGGTCGGCCACCAAGTGGAGCGCGTCCACTCCTCCACGCGGTTATTGTTCATGTCGGTTACATAAATGCCTCCGGAGGAGCTGACCGCAATGCCCTTGTCTTCCGAGAATTGCCCGGTACCTGACCCAGCCGAGCCGAACTTCGCTACGTACGCGCCGGCGGCGGTGAACTCCTCCACCCGATCGTTGCCGGTATCGGCCACATAGAGATTGCCCGTTCCCGGTTCAGCGGCTATACCCCGCGGACTGCTGAACTGGCCTTCGCCTGAACCGCTGCCACCAAACTTTGAGACGTAGGTCCCCGAGCCGGACAGCTCCTGCACTCTATCGTTCGTGTATTCAGAGACGTACAGGTTCCCGCCGGAGAAGGCCAGGCCCGCAGGATTGTCAAACTGACCGTTACCCGAGCCGGGCTTACCAGCGAGACAGCTGCTCGTGCACATCTCGAGTTTTTCTTCGCCGTTGAGCACCCCGAAGCCGAATGTGGCCATGGGCGTGCCGGCTTCGCTGAACTCCTCGATCCTGTCGTTGCTGTAGTCGGACACCCACACGTCACCGCTGGCGTTGATCGCTATGCCCTTTGGGGTATAGAGCTGCCCGATGCCTGAGCCGTAACTGCCGAAAGACCGTACGAAGGAGCCGCTCGAGGAGAACTCATCCACCCGATTGTTGCCTTCGTCTGTGACGTAAATGTTCCCCGTGCTCTGATTGATCGCGATCCCCCACGGTGCGTTCAGCTGCCCGGGTTCCGACCCGTATGAGCGATAAGCGGCGATCAGTGCCCCCGTGCGTGAGAACTCCACAAGTCGATCGTGTCCCCCATCAGCGACCCATACGTTACCGCTGGAGTCGATCGCGGCGCCGTACGGCTGCTCGAGCGTGGACGATTCCGCCCCGAATTGATTCGCGTCCTGAGGAGACGTGTCTTCCGTTCCTTTTGGCTGTTCGAAGACCGTTTCGGCACCTGCCTTTTCGTCTTTCAGTACATACTTGTGTTCGGTGGCCTTGTATTCCATCTTGAGGTTTTCATCACCCTTTGGCGATTCAAATTCGCTTTTGCTGTTCAGCGAGAACGTTGTGCGCCCTCCGCTTTCTGAGACGACCGACACACCGCCGTTTGCCAGGGCGACCAGGCTCTCACCACCTCCTACGCTCATCGCCCACTGCGGCCCGAACGGCTCGCTTGCGCCAGCGGCGAGGTTTCGCGACTGGTAGGCGCGCGAGACACCGCTCGCACCACCAAGCGAAACGTCGCTTGCCGTGAGCGTGAACTGACCCGTCGTCGGATCTACCGACCCCGGACCCACCGAAACGGGACTCGCGTGACGCACATCGAACAAGAACTCGTCTGTTTCCGGCTCGCCCGAGTTGCTGACGGCAGACACGACAAGTGTGTGTACCCCTTCGGAGAGACTTTCGCCGTCGAGCATGTATTCGCCGCTCGCCGTGCATTCCCCTTCCGAGCAACTCGCACCCGACAATTCGGTCGGCGCGCCGCCGTCGATCGACACCGACACAGACCGAATCCCCGAGCTCGGCGTCGGTTTTTTTCCATCGGTCGCGTGCACCGTGAGTTTGTGCGGAGCAGCGCTTATTTCAGCGTCCACTTCGGGCATTCCGGTGAAGCCAAGATTGTAGGGTTTCGAGGCATCGACTTTGACGGTCTCGCCATTCGTTTCGATCATTCCCGCGGCGTCCTCCGCGAAGAACTCGACTCCGTCATCCCCATTAGGCATGCTTTCGTTATACGTCATCACGTCGCTGTAGGTCTCCGGGCATTGGATACCAAGGCATTTGCCTTCTTCGTTTCGGATCCAGTGTGGGTGATATCCGACAGTTCCGGTGAACCCAGCGAAGCTGACCCCGATGCCAGGGTCATGCGCGGTCGCTTCAAACGCACCTTGATAAGGGCTCAGCCAGGTTCCAGATCCGTACAAGACATTGGCCCGGCTCCCCCCTGCCCCCGCGATCGTCGAACTTGCTTTGTTGAACCCACACTGCGGACACGCGGATGACGATTCCACTTCGGGGTGCTTCGATTCTTCTTGGGCCACATAAACCTGAGCATCGTAGATCCAGGTCCAGAACCCGTACACGCTCTCAGGTTGCGTGGTGTAGTCCATGAGCCTCACGTCGTTGTGACGAGGCGTTTCCAAGGGATTGCTGAGATATCCCGACGTCATCGACAAGGGCTTGGCTTCATAGCGCGTCTGGTGGATGCCTTCCGACAAGGTGACATGATTGTCTTGCCCTTCTTCTTCGCCTTCGTTTTTGTTCTCGTTGTAGCGGTATTCGACCGCCGTTGCGGTCTGGCTCGGTTCGTTTTCGCCCTCGACATCCATTTCGAGGTTGTAGATCGTGGATTCACCCTGCGTCCGATATCGCAAACCCGCGAATTCGTCCGCGCTATATCCCTGGTTAGGTTCGATGTACCACGATTGTTCGTACCATTCCGGATTGCCCCCAAGTCCATACTGTTTTTTATACGTGTGTTCCACGCTGAACGCCGACGAAAAAAAGGGAACCCAGTTTGTTTCGCCTTCCTTGGGATGTTCGACGGGCCACACGCCGCCCGTGAGGCTGCGATCCTTGCCCGTGACGTATTCCGGATCGACCTGCACCGGGTACTGGTATTCGCCTGAGGCGTCTTGCACGCTCACGGTCAAGAGATCGCCATCGACCGCCGTCGTGACAGGCACAGGCGTGCCGGCCGCATCGACTGCGGTGGGCGGCAGCACCATCCCGATCATGACACCTTGCTTGACGACCTGCACCGGACTATGCTGCTGATGCTGCACAAGGGTCGCACCACTGGGGAGCCCGAGACGGTAGTAGAGTTTGTGCGGGCTCGCTTCCGAGCGCAGAATCGCGCTCAACTCAAAGCCGACACTCGTGGGCTTGGCGAGCGTGTCAGTATCGGTTTGCGTGTTGGCATACAGGACACTCGCGCCGTCAACGGAGCCCTCCGATCCGTCGAGCGCGTCGCCCTTACCATCGGCCGGGGTCAGCGAGACACCGCTCCCGGGAGCACGAACGCCTCCTCCAAGATGCTTGGGAATCTTCACAGCCACCTGCGAAGAGATCGGCGTAAAGGAGGCGCCTTCATCCTTGAGCGCGAGGTCGACTGGGTCAAGCTGTCCGGAACGGGTACGGATCGCCATCGGCTCGATTGATTCAACGACCCCACGCTCGTGATCGGGCAGGGAGATCTGTGCGACGTTCTCGGCACTGAACCGCCGGAGCTTCTCCCCCGCTGGAAGCGTCGGCAGCCCACCATCATGCTGTTCGACCAGCGCCGGAAACGCTTCCCGATCGACCCTTGCCGCAACCACCGTCCCCATATGCGCGAACTCTGTGCGCGAGCGCACCCTAGCCAGGAACGCGCTCGGGCTCGCATGCCGCGCACGTTCGGCATCCAAGGCCTGCTGCTCGCCGTCGAGCACCTGCATACCTGGGACCACGAGCGTGCTAGACAGCGATGATTCGCCGAGGGCAGGCGACGCACTCCCCAACATCACACCCACGCTCACCGCCGCTGTGCTCGCCCCGGACGCCACAATCCACACCAGCGTCGCCACCAGACATCCACCCAACCCGCCCGCAGTCCACCGTCGGCCGCTCTTCCCCGTCCATGAGCGCCTCATCCCACTAGCACCATCGGGTGTGGCAGCAGTGGGCACACCGCGACTCCTCTACTCATACAGAACGACGGCCAAATCGCGAGTCCCCGCACGGCCAACCTCATATTTCGCCCCCAATAAGAGAGTGTCCCAGGCGAGCAGCCCGGCGGAAGATCAGAACAGTTATGACTGACCGTATCCGATCCGAAGCCGCCTGTATATACCCGAAAAGCGGGTACTTTCGGGTATGAAATGTAGAGACTAAGTCACGTGACTACTGTCAACTACGACGCCCCTGCTTGGTGTCGCGGGGAGGCCAATCAGTTCTCGCTTGCTTTTGACGTTGAGCTTGCGGCAGATGCTGATCGTGTGCTTTCGGACGGTTTCGGGAGCCATATGCAGGGCACGTCCAATATAGGCGTAGGATCTGCCCATCCTGAGATGTCTGAACACCTTGATCTCAGTCGGAGTGAGCAGGCCCTTGCTGGGACCGCTCCGTGCGACCTGAGCACCGTCGGCACAGAGGAACGTGGGTTCTCCCTGCGCCGTGAGGTGCACCGCAGCCATGAGAGCGACCGAGGAGACATTCCAAGCCAGGCACGTAGCACCGTCCGCGAGTAGCGTCGTCCCCGACAAGCGCGAGGGATCCCGCGCGAGAACGAGCACGCCGGTCGCCGGCTGCATTGATTTGAGACGCGCGAGCAGGCCGTACTCCACCGTCTCACCCAGGATGACCACCTGCGGTCCCCGTTGCGCGACGACCCTTTCCAGCGTATCGACCTCCAGATCACTGGCGAGGACGTCGACGCGAGGATCCGCGCCCAGTACATGAGCCACGCCACGCCCCACCAGTGGCTCCAAGCCCCCAACGACCACCGTGACGATCTGGGGAGTTTCAGGCACGCGCACCCCGCTGGCCGCATGGGCCGGCGACCTCGCAGAGCAACCGGCCTTCGGCCGGCAAGTCTGTGTTCGCGTCAAAATGAGTGCCGCGCTGGCGGCAAGATGTCTGTATCACTACCGTCATACTCATCGGAGTGGCGACGCACTGCGGAAATGATCGCTTGGCGTTCTTCTGGCGGCGGGGAACGGGGAGATCCGCGAGCAAGTCTCCAGGAAGTAGGTCTAGAGCGTCAGCGAGGATCAGAAGGTCGAACCGGAAGGTTGGCAGTTTCTGACGCTCGAGCGCGGAGACGTCGTAGTGGCACAGGAAGCTCCTGGCCGCGAGGGCTGATTGCGAGAGCCCAGCTTGCTTGCGGTGGACCGTCTTGCGTGCACGTTGCGCAAAGCCTACCACGGCAGACCACGGGTGATACACCACGGAGTGCGTGCGGCATGGACTTGACGACAGGGGGCATGCGAGGGTGCCGGGATGCCACCCCAGTCGCCGAGAGCCGACCAGCAGCTCGCCGCGGCGCTGCGCCGGCTGCGCGTGGAGAGCGGGCTCTCCCAGGAAGCGCTCGCCTACCAGGCGCAGCTCACGTCCGGGTCGCTCGCGCGGATCGAGCTCGGCCAGTCATCTCCGGAGTGGTCGACGGTGCGGCGGATCGCTGCGGCGCTCGGCGTGAGCATGGTCGACTTGGCCGCGAGAGTCGAACGCGAGTAGCGCCTTGGCAGACCATGCATGGCGGGCGCCCGTCAGCCCTGCTCCAGCGGCGCCATCGTCAACCCCGCCCCCTTCAGCTGCTCCCAGTAGTGCTCGGCGGTCTCCTGCTGGCCGCTGTAGACGATCGCCTGGCCGGAGGCGTGGATGACGTTGGCGATCTCCATGCCGCGCTTGAGCGAGACGCCGGGTATGAAGCGGGCGAGCGTGCGCGCGACGTGGTCGAAGGTGTTGTGGTCGTCGTTGCGGACGATCACCCTCCAATCGCCGCCGAGGCCGCTCCCGGGCCCTGCCGTGCGTGGGCGCTCGATCGTCTGGTCCATTGCCGCCAGGATAAAGCGCGCGGCGCGGACGTACAATTGAGCGCATGAGCGGCGAGCACTCCGGCGAGCGATCTGCGCGGCTGCCCGAGCGCGACCGGCCGTGGATGATGCGCACGTACGCGGGTCATTCGACGGCGAAGGCGTCGAACGAGCTCTATCGGCGCAATCTGGAGAAGGGCCAGACGGGCCTGTCGATCGCGTTCGACCTGCCGACGCAGACGGGCTATGACCCCGACGACGAGCTCGCGCGCGGCGAGGTGGGCAAGGTGGGCGTGCCGATCTCCCACCGCGGCGACATGGCCGCGCTGATGGACGGCATCCCGCTGGACGCGATGAACACGTCGATGACGATCAACGCGACGGCGGCGTGGCTGTTGGCGCTGTACATCGTCGTGGCGGAGGAGCAGGGCGTGGCGCAGGAGCAGCTTCAGGGGACCACGCAGAACGACATCATCAAGGAGTTCCTGGCGCGCGGCACCTACGCCTTCCCCCCCGCTCCGTCGATGCGCCTGATCGCGGACATGATCGCGTACACGGTCGAGCACGTGCCGAAGTGGAACCCGATCAACATCTGCTCCTACCATCTGCAGGAGGCGGGCGCGACGCCGGTGCAGGAGATCGCGTACGCGATGAGCAACGCGATCGCGGTGCTGGACGCCGCCCGCGAGCGGGTGCCGGAGGAGCGTCTGGAACAGGTCTTCGGGCGCATCTCGTTCTTCGTGAACGCGGGCGTGCGCTTCGTGGAGGAGCACGCGAAGCTGCGCGCGATGTCGGTCCTGTGGGAGGAGCTGGGGCGCGAGCGCTACGGCGTGCGGGACGCGCGCCACCTGCGCTTCCGCTACGGCGTGCAGGTCAACTCGCTCGGTCTCACCGAGGCCCAGCCGGAGAACAACGTGCAGCGGATCGTGCTGGAGGCGCTGGCGGTGACGCTCGGGCGCGACGCGCGCGCTCGCGCGATCCAGCTGCCGGCGTGGAACGAGGCGCTGGGCCTGCCGCGCCCGTGGGACCAGCAGTGGTCGCTGCGCATCCAGCAGGTGCTGGCGTACGAAACGGACATCCTCGAGTACCCGGACATCTTCGAGGGCTCGAAGGTGATGGAGGCGCTGGTGGCGGAGCTGTTGGAGGGCGCGCGCGCGGAGATGGCGGTCGTGTCCGAGCACGGCGGCGCGGTCGAGGCCGTCCCCTACATGAAGGCGGCGCTGGTGGAGTCCCACCGCGAGCGCATTCGCCGCATCGAGGCGGGCGAGCAGATCGTGGTCGGGCAGAATCGCTTCACCGAGACGGAGGTCTCGCCGCTGACGGCGGATGCAGAGGGCGGCATCCTGGTCGTCGATCCGGCGCTGGAAGCGCAGCAGATCGAGGACGTGCGCCGCTGGCGGACGGAGCGCGACCAGACTGCTGTCGATGACGCTCTCGCGGCGCTCGCCGCGGCTGCCGGTGACGGCGACGCCGAGGTCAACCTGATGCTGCCGACGATCGCGGCCGCACGCGCGGGCGCGACGACGGGCGAGTGGTCGCGGACGTTGCGCGAGGTGTTCGGCAGCTATCACGGCCCGACGGGTGTGGGCGAGGCGGCGGCGATCGGAAAGACGGACGCGGGCGCTGAGCTGGGCGAGCTGCGCGAGGAGGTCTCGCGCCTGCGGGAGAAGCTCGGTCGCCGGCCGAAGATCCTCGTCGGCAAGCCGGGCCTGGACGGGCACTCCAACGGCGCCGAGCAGATCGCGGTGCGCGCGCGCGACTCGGGCATGGACGTGGTCTACGAAGGCATCCGCCTGACCCCCGCGCAGATCGCCTCGTCGGCCTTGCAGGAGGGCGTGCACGTGATCGGCCTGTCGATCCTGTCGGGCTCGCACCGCGAGCTGATCCCGGCGGTGCTCGACGCGCTGCACGACGCGGGCGTGAGCGCGCCGGTGGTCGTCGGCGGGATCATCCCCGACCAGGATGTGGCGGCGCTGCGCGAGGCGGGCGTGGCGGCGGTGTACACGCCCAAGGACTTCGACATCAACCGCATCATGCGCGACATCGTGGCGCTGGTCGGCGCGGGCACGAACGGCGGGACGAGCGCCAACGGGGACGCCTCGGCCAACGGCTCGGCGTGAGCGCCGACGGCGCCGCCCTGGGCGCGCGCCTGCGCGAGCGAGACCTGAGCGCGGCGCCGGCGGCGCTGAACCTGCTGGAGAGCACCGCCCCCGCCGACCGCGAGCAGGCGGCGGCGCTTTTGCGCGAGGTCTCCCCGGCGGCCCTCGGCGGCGAGGCGCGCGCGCACGTGATCGGCGTGACGGGCCCGCCGGGCGCGGGCAAGTCGACGCTGCTGTCGGCCTTGCTGCACGCTTGGCGTACGCGCGAGCGAACGGTCGCGATGCTGGCGGTGGACCCGAGCTCGCGCAGCTCGGGGGGCTCGCTGCTGGGCGACCGCGCGCGGATCGAGTTCGACCCGGCCGACCGTGGCACGCTGATCCGCTCGAGCGCCGCCGAACAGCGCCTGGGAGGGCTGGCGCGGGCGACGCGTGTCTCGGCGGGTGCGCTGGCGGCGGCGTTCGACGTGGTGGTGATCGAGACGGTCGGCGTGGGCCAGGCGGAGACCGACGTGGCGGACGTGGCCGACACGGTCGTGGTCGTCGTGCAGCCGGGCAGCGGCGACGTGCTGCAGTTCCTGAAGTCGGGGATCATGGAAATCCCCGACGTGCTGGTGGTGACGAAGGCCGACCTCGGCCAGCTGGCGGTGAGCGCACGGCGCGACCTGAGCGCGGCGCTGCGCTCGCTCGGCTCGCGGGCCACACGCGTGCTCGCGGTCTCCTCGCTGGCTCCGCCGAGCGGCATCGAGGAGCTGGTGGCGGCGCTGGAGGAGCACAGCGAGGGGCTGGACGTCGCCGCGCGGCGGCTGCGCGCGCGGCGGGCGGGCGCGCTGACGGACTTCGCGGTCGAGCACGGCGAGCGCGGACTGCGCGCGCTCGGCGGGCGCCGCGCGGCGGAGGCGCTGCTGGCCGAGCAGGATCCCGGCATGGACGTGGCGGCGCTGGTGGCGGCGCTGGTGGCGGCGCTGGAGCGGCGCGCGGCAGCTGGCGCGTAGCCGGATCGGCGCGCGTAGCCTTGCGCGGAGATGCCGCCGGCGACGCGTGTTGTAACAAAACCGCCTCGCGGAAGTCTGTAAGGCAGTAGATGCTCATCCTCGTGACCTTCGCAGTCCTCGCCGGGGCGGGCACGGCGCTGTCGCCGTGCGTGCTGCCGGTGCTGCCGGCGCTGCTGTCGGCGGGCGGCGTGGGCGGGCGGCGCCGGCCGCTGGGCATCGTGCTGGGGCTGTCGGTGACGTTCACGGTGACGATCGTGGGGCTCGCGAACGTGGTCGACGGCGTGGGCCTGGGCAGCGACCCGCTGCGCGACGTGGCGATCGCGGTGCTGCTGGCGTTCGGGCTGACGCTGCTCGTGCCGGGCGCCTCCGCGCGCCTGGAGGCGCCGCTGTCGCGGCTCGCGCGCTTCGGGCCGCGCACCCGCGGCGACGGCTTCCTGTCGGGGCTGCTGGTGGGGGGCGCGCTCGGCTTCGTGTACACCCCGTGCGCGAGCCCGATCCTCGCGGCGGTCATCTCCGTCAGCGCCGCGTCGGGCAGGACGGTCGTGATCGCGATCGCGTACGCGCTCGGCTCGGCGGTGATCCTGCTGGCGCTGTCGCTCGGCGGAAGACGCCTGTTCGACCGCATCCGCAGGGCCGGGCGCGGGCCGCTGCTGCAGCGCGCGCTGGGCACGGTGATGATCCTGACGGCGGTTGCGATCGTGACGAACCTCGACGTGAACTTCGACCAGTTCGTCGCCGAAAAGATCCCGAACGTCAACCTCACGGCGTCGCTGGAGTGCTCGAAGGAAGTGACGGGACGCCTGCACGAGATCACCGGGCGCAGGCAGCGCTTCAAGGCATCCAACGGCGCGTCCCCCTGCGAAGGCTCCTCGACGAAGCTGCACACGGCGGCGAAGGACGCCTCGCAGGCGACGCTGCTGGCCGACGCGGAATCGCTGCCCGACAAGGGCGCGGCGCCGGAATTCACGGGCACCGAGGACTGGTTCAACACGCGGGGCGACCGCCCGCTGACGCTGGCTGGGCTGCGTGGACGGGTGGTTCTGGTCGACTTCTGGACGTACACGTGCATCAACTGCATCCGCACGCTGCCCTACCTGAAGGCGTGGAACGCCGCGTACGCGAAGGACGGCCTGACGATCGTCGGCGTGGAGGCGCCGGAGTTCGCGTTCGAGAAGGAGGCGAGCAACGTGAAGGACGCGATCGAGCAGTTCGGCATCCACTACCCGGTCGTCCAGGACAACAACCTGGCCACGTGGGACGCGTACGAAAACGAGTACTGGCCGGCCGACTACCTGATCGACGCGCACGGCGACCTGCGCTACACGACGTTCGGCGAGGGCAGCTACGGCACGACCGAAACGGCGATCCGCGCGCTGCTGGCGGAAGCCGGCCACCAGGTGGGCGCCAGGAGCCACCCGACGGACGTGGTGGCGCCCTCCGAAGTGGCGACGCCGGAGACCTACACCGGTACCAACCGCGCGGAAGGCTGGATCAACGGCCCGAAGGCGGGCGTGCACGACTACGGCCCGCCGAACACGAGTGAACTGGCGCTCAACGACTTCGAGTTCAGCGGCACTTGGAACATCGCCAGCCAGCCCGCGGAAGCGATCTCGCAAGCGGGCATCGACATGGAGTTCAAGGCCAAGCGCGTGTACCTCGTGCTGAGCTCCCAGGACGAACGCCCGCTGACCGTGCGCGTGCTGCTCGACGGGCGTCCGATCCCGCCCGCGGACTCGGGCGCGGACGTCCACGACGGCGTGGTGACCGTCCGCCGCCAGCGCCTGTACTCGCTCGTTTCGCTGCCAGACGACCAGCAGCATCGCCTGTCGCTGCGCTTCGAGAACGGCGTGGTCGCGTACGACTTCACATTTGGCTAGCCACCGCGTCGTGCTCCGCTCGATTCGGTAGTGTGCGGCTCCGTTACCTGCAAAGCGACGCTCGCCGACGCTCAATGCACGGCGAGTAAGGAGGGGGTCGACCATATGGGCGCCACGGGAATCGGCAAGGCGAACTTGCTCAGGAGCCTGCGCGGCGCGTGTGTGGCTGTCCGAACCACGCTGGGCGTGGCGCTTGCGGTTGCGGCCGGTGCGCTGGCCTGGGTAGTCGTGCTTCCGGCTTCGGCGTCTGCAACACCCGCGCCTATCGCGCTCGATGCCCCGGAGAATGGAACCCCGCCACAAATCGCCTATGACCCGACGACGGAGACGACGTACGTTGCTTGGTCAAGCCAGACAGGCACCGGCATCGACCTGTGCGTCCTGCCGGCGGACGTCACCGCATGCGCCGGGGGCGGGCCTGTACTGCTGACCGACTCGCACTTCACAGGCTCGGCAGCACCGGTCATCGGTGGACTCGTCGTCCTCCCGGGCGGTGAGGCGACAGTGATCGGCGCAACAGCACAGGGGGGGGTGGGCAGCCTCGCGTGGGCGTCGCCTGCCGGCGGCGCGGCCTTCCTGTCGGGCGAACACGGCCTGGAGAACGGCGGCGAGCCGATCAGTCCCGTCTCGCTCTACTACCCCACCGGCAACGCCGTCGCACTTAGTAGCGGCGACGTCGGGCTGCTGGGCAGCCTTGACGCAGATAATTTCAGCGACTCGACGCTCACCACCGAGTCTCCGGCATTCTCCGAACCGAACAGCAACCCGGGCGGTCTGTTTCCGAGAAAGGCCCAAGACACCGACGGACCGGAGATCGGCGCCGAGCCCGCCCCCGCGCCGGCCGCCGCGGGCAGCGACGTCGTGGTCGGCGTAGGCGACAACTTCGCCGGCCCTCCCGAAGCACTGCCCGGCTGCCTCAACAAAGAAGGCACCGGATTCGGTGTCTCCGTCGGCAAGGTCGACGGGACGTCGAATGCGACGGGCACGCTCAACGACAAGGCGCTGCCAGGATATGGGGTGCTCGCCTGCTCCGCGCTGGCGCCCGTGCTCGCGAGCGGCGGCCAGGATGGTATCGGCTTGGTCGAGGAGGAAGGCAACGGCATCGACGGGGCCGGATCGGAATACACGCTCGACTACCACCCGTTTGACGCGACGGCCACCGGCGGCTCATTCGGTCCCGGCGTGGAACTCGCCAACGTAACCCAGGAAGTTCTCGATGGCGTCGATTCGCTCGATCTATCCGAGGACTCCAGCACCGGCGTATACGCACTCTGGGAAAGCGGCAAAGCGGTGCTCGACTACAGCGGCAACGGGGGCGCCAAATGGGACGGAGCGGTCGTCACCCCGATCCCATACACCGCCGACGGCGTGATCGCGGGCGTCGGCTCCGGCAACGCTGAGATCGCCTACGCCTTCGACCCAGGCACCGGAACACAGGTCTTCCTGCAGGCCGTCAACTACCAGGAACTCGCGACGCCGCCGCCGACGCCTACGAGCCTCACTACCTCCCAGACCTCCGGCACGACGAAAGGCGCGTCCATCACGATCCCTGCCGGCACGATCGGTGAGAGCGACGCGGCGACGGTCGCGGGAGCAAACGCGAGCACTGCCGTCGGCACCGTCGACTACGCCCTCTACGGGAACTCGTCCTGTACTGGCACTCCGACCGTCTCCGACTCGGCCACGGTCAGCGGAGGTATCGCGGCGCCATTCGCCGTCTCCACCCCGCTCCCACAGGGCACCTACTACTGGCGGGCGAGCTACAGCGGCAATGCGAGCAGCGTAGGCGCGGCCGGCAACCAGGCCAGCGCCAGCGCATGCGGCTCAGAGGTGCTGACCGTCACCCCCGCCACCACGCTCGGCGGCACAGCGGCGAGCACCGGCACGACGGTGACCGTGACGATCACATGCGCGGTGGTCCCGTGCACCGTCACGATCACGATCACCGTCGACCCGCCGGCGACGGCCAGCGCCGCGCGCAAGAAGAAGCGTCGGCACGCAATCACGATCACGCTGGGAACCGGCAAGTTCACGATCACGAGCAAAGGCCCGCACAAGCTGACCGTTCACCTGACGAAGGCCGGCCGGCACTACCTGTCCGTCCATCACGGACGCGCGAGCGCAAAGCTGCTGATCTCCGAGAAAGCCAACGGCGGCACGTTCCTGACGACGCGCACCATCACGATCACACCCGCCAGGCACAAGCACAAGAAGTGAGCTGAAGGCCCATGCGCGCGGGCGACGAGCGATCGTCGCCCGCCGCGCGCCTACAATGGTGCGCATGGAAGGCTCAATGGCTGAGACGAGCGCACGCAGCTGGCTGCGCTGCTACCGCTGCTGGTCTCAGGATCTGGAGGTGCAGGTCCACTACGAGGGCATCCACAAGATCGATCCCGACACGGGCGAGCGCGCGGAAGTCGTCGACGAGCTCCAGGAGGCGGTCGTGCAGTGCCTGGACTGCATGCACGACCAGCCGCACCTCGGCTTCAACAACGGGCGCGTGGAGCCGATCGAGGATCGCTGGGAACGGATGATCGCCGGCACCCCGTGGGTCGCCTCGTGCACCGTCACCGTCGACTCCGAAGACGTCGAGAGCTGCTCCGGGCCGGAGGCGGGCGACGCGCTCTCCTACGCAGCCTTCGGCGAGCACGGCGTGCGCGAGTTCTTCACGCACGTGCGCTTCCACAAGCACGAAGACGACGCCCGCATCATCGTGCACCTGCTGGTAGAGCTGTACGCGCGCTCCTTGGAGGAGGCCACCGAAGTGCTCGAGTCGTCCGCGCGCGGCGCGCTGACGATCACCTCCTTGGCCGAGGAGTCTCGCCCCCCGGCGGCGGGCGGCGAGAACCACGGCCACGACTAGGACGCCGCTAGGCGGCGCGATTCTGCGTCCTCGGTCGCTCGCGTGCGCAGCACGCCACGCTCCCTGCGTCCCTTGACTCGCTTGCCTATCGACGTCCTAGAGGCCGCTGCAGGACGCTCAGCCGAGGCGCTGCTCGAGCGCGTCGAGCTGGGCGCTCAGCTCGGGCGGCAGGTTCTCGAATTTCGCGAGGTACTCGCGGAACTGGGGCAGCTGGGCGCGCCACTCGTCGATGTCCACGCGCAGCAGCTCGGCCATCGCCTCTTCGGTGACGTCGACACCGCGCGTGTCGATGCCGTCGGGACCGACGGGCGGCATCCAGCCGATCGGCGTCTCGGTCGCCGCGCCGTGCCCGGCGCAGCGCGCGAACACCCATGAGAGCACGCGCGAGTTCTCGCCGTAGCCGGGCCACAGGAACTTCCCGTCGGCATCCTTGCGGAACCAGTTGACATAGAAGATCTTCGGCAGCGTCGCGCCGTCGCGCCGCCCCATCTCCAGCCAGTGGGCGAAGTAGTCGGCCATGTTGTAGCCGCAGAAGGGCAGCATCGCGAACGGGTCGAAGCGCAGCTCGCCGACGGTGCCAGCCGCCGCGGCGGTCTTCTCGGAGCTCATCACCGAGCCGAGGAACACGCCGTGCTCCCAGTCGAGCGCCTCGGTCACCAGCGGGATGACCGTGGAGCGACGCCCGCCGAACAGCATCGCGTCGATCGGCACGCCCGCCGGATCCTCCCACTCGGGCGCAATCGCCGGGTCCTGCGCCGCGGGCGTCGTGAAGCGCGCGTTCGGGTGCGCCGATGGCGTCTCCGACTCCGGCGTCCAGTCGTTGCCGTGCCAGTCGATCAGATGGGCCGGCGGCTCCTTGGTCAGGCCCTCCCACCACACGTCGCCGTCGTCCGTCTTGGCGCAGTTGGTGAAGATCGAGTTGGACTCGATCGTGCGGATCGCGTTCGGGTTGGTGTCCTCGCCCGTCCCCGGCGCCACGCCGAAGAAGCCGGACTCCGGGTTGATCGCGTACAGGCGGCCATCCTGCCCGAACTTCATCCACGCGATGTCATCGCCGATCGTCTCCACCGTCCAGCCCTCGAGCGTCGGGATCAGCATCGCCAGGTTGGTCTTGCCGCAGGCGCTGGGGAACGCGCCGGTGATGTACTTGACCTCGCCCTCGGGCGAGGTCAGCTTGAGGATCAGCATGTGCTCGGCCATCCAGCCCTCGTCGCGCGCCATCACCGAGGCGATGCGCAGCGCGAAGCACTTCTTGCCCAGCAGCGCGTTGCCGCCGTAGCCCGAGCCGTAGGACCAGATCTCGCGCGTGTCGGGGAAGTGCACGATGTACTTGTTCTCGGCGTTGCACGGCCACGACACGTCCGCCGCGCCGTCCGCCAGCGGCATGCCCACGCTGTGCAGGCACGGGACGAACTCGCCCCCGCCGAGCGCGTCGAGCGCGCCCTGGCCCATGCGCGTCATGATGCGCATGCTCACCGCCACGTACGTCGAGTCGGTCAGCTGCACGCCCACGTGGCTCTTGTCCGATCCCAGGGGGCCCATCGAGAACGGCACCACGTACATCGTGCGTCCCTTCATCGAGCCGGTGAACAGCTCCGTCAGCGTCTCGCGCATCTCGCCCGGATCTCGCCAGTTGTTCGTCGGGCCGGCTTCCGCCTCGGTGGGCGAGCAGATGAACGTGCGGTCCTCCACGCGCGCCACGTCGCCCGGGTCGGACAGCGCCAGGTAGGAGTTCGGCCGCTTGGCGTCGGAGAGCCGCTCGAAAGTGCCCGCGTCGACGAGGTCCTGACAGAGACGGTCATACTCCTCGGCGGACCCGTCGCACCAGTAGATCGCGTCGGGTTCGGTGAGAGCGGCGACGTCGTCGACCCAGGTCAGCAGTCGCTCGTTCGTGGTGGGGGCGGGAACGGTGGTGTTCATGGGATCCAAGCGGCTCCTCGGTTCGCGGGGGGTGAGCGGCGCGCTGGGCGATCTACGATCGGCGGCGCTGCGGTCGGGCCAGGGCTGGCGCCGGGGAACAGAAAAACGCCCATCCGTGGGCGAGAAGAGAAGGGTATCGCACGACCCCAGCCCCCCACAAGTGGGGCCCGCTACTCGACGTTCCCCTCGACCGCGCCGGCGCCGGGTGTCCTGCGGGGCACGAGCACCAGGCGCTTGAACTCGGCCACCAGCACGCCGTCCTGGTTGAGCACGCGCGTGTGCACCCGCACCGTCCCGCGGTCGGGCTTGGACTGCGACTCCTTCTTCTCCAGCACCTCGGACTCGCAGAAGAGCGTGTCGCCGTGGAACACCGGCGCGGGATGCTTGAGCTCTTCGGTCGCGAGGTTGGCGATCGCCTTGCCGCTGACGTCGCTCACCGACATGCCCAGCGCCAGCGAGTACACGAGCGGGCCCACCACCACGTTGCGTCCCTGCTGGGATTTGTGCGCGTACACGTCGTTGATGTGCAGCGGGTGGTGGTTCATGGTGATCAGGCAGAACAGGTGGTCGTCGGCCTCGGTGACGGTCTTCGCCGGCCAGTGCTTGTAGACGGCGCCCACCTCGAACTCCTCGAGATAGCGGCCGTACGGGTGCGCGCCGCTCGCCTCGCGCGCGGCCTGGTCGGTCTCGACTGTCTCAACGGTCTCGGTAGCGCTCATGTGGGTCGTGGGCCTCCGGTGGCAGGGGACGTGTGGAGCCGCAGCTCGCAACCTCAACTCTAGTGCGCGCCCGCGGATGCCCGCCGCGCGCCGCCGACGGCCGGGGCCGGGACGGCGCGTGCGACGGCCCCTGGACACGCGTAGCCGGGCTTCGGCTCGCAGCCTTCGCCCGGGAGCTTGCCGATGGGCGGCGTGGGCGGCGCCGGGGAAGGCGATTCGGGGGCCGTGGGGATCGGGGACGCGAAAGCGGCCTGCTGGACGGCCTGCTCGAATGAGCTCTCGTAGGGCAGCCGGCAGACGACGTCATACGCCTGCGCTACGGCGCTCGCCACGCCGAACCCGGCGAGCGCCGACCCGCGCGAGTGCAGCGGGCTCAGCTCGGCGGCGCCCAGAGTGCCTTCGTCGAGCGGGAGGTCGCACAGCGCGGGCGCACCGCCGGTGTCCGCGCGCGTGAACGGGTTGGTGACGCTGCGAACGACGGACGCTCCGAGCGAGCGTCGGGCGGCGATCCGTAGGTGCACGGACACCGGGTCGAGCAGCGGCGAGGGTCGATTGACGAGCAGCACCAGCGCCCGCGGCGCACTCGCCGTGGCCAGCCGCGGCACTGCCACCGCCAGGTAGTCGTCGCCGAATGGACCGCTCACCGCCACGTGCAGCGAGCGCGCAGAGATCCGTTCCCGGCGCGAGCCGTGGAAGCTGATCTGCGCCAGCGCCAGCTCACCGGGCGCCGGCGACAGGCTCACTTGCAACGTACGCGTGGCGGCGGCGAGGTCGGCGCGCCTGGACGCGCTGGCCGTGCCCGACGCCACCCCGCCGGCGAGCGCCCAGGCAATGAGCGCCGCGAGCGAGCCGCACGTCGCGACCAGCACCAGCGTGGTCAGAGGACGGCGCATGATCAATACTTCCCGGTAGCGATTCCGGTAACGATCCTAGCGCCGTCCCCCGAGCCCATCCAGGAGAGCCCTTGCGCAACCCCCGAGACTTCCTCAAGCCCCTCGCCATCGACGCGCCCGAGCCGGCGCGCGAGATCCCCTTCAAGCCCTCGCGGATGATCCACTTCCTCGACTTCTCCAACGAGAAGATGGTCGCGAAGGTGCCCGACATCGCGCCGACGGTCGACATCCTGCTGGGCAACCTCGAGGACGCCGTGCCCGTGGACCGCAAGGAGGCCGCGCGCGCGGGCCTGATCAAGGTGGGACGCGAGATGGAGCTCGGCGACACCGCGCTGTGGACGCGTGTCAACGAGCTCGCCTCGCCGTGGGTGCTCGACGACCTGACCGAACTGGTGATGGAGATCGGCGACAAGCTCGAGGTGATCATGGTCCCCAAGATCGAGGGCCCGTGGGACATCCACTACGTCGACCGCCTGCTCGCCCAGCTCGAGGCCAAGGCCGGGCTCGAGCGCCCGATCCTCGTGCACGCGGTGCTCGAGACCGCCCAGGGCGTCGCCAACCTCGAGGAGATCGCGTGCGCGAGCCCGCGCATCCAGGGCATGAGCTTCGGACCGGCCGACCTGGCGGCGTCGCGGCGCATGAAGACCACGCGCGTCGGCGGCGGGCACCCCGGCTACCGCACGATCGCCGACCCCGACCCCGAGAACCCCGACGCCCCCCGCCCGAGCTACCAGCAGGACCCATGGCACTACTCGATCGCGCGCATGGTCGACGCGTGCACGTCCGTCGGCGCGCTGCCCTTCTACGGCCCGTACGGAGACATCAAGGACGTGGAGGGCTGCGAGACCCAGTTCCGCGCGTCCTTCCTGCTCGGCTGCGTCGGCGCGTGGTCGCTGCACCCGGTGCAGATCGCGATCGCCAAGAAGGTCTTCTCCCCCGATCCCGACGAGGTGGCGTTCGCCAAAAAGGTCATCGCGGCGATCCCCGACGGGCGCGGCGTGCACATGATCGACGGCAAGATGCAGGACGACGCCACGTGGAAGCAGTGCAAGGTGATGGTCAACCTCGCCGAAATGCTCGCCAGGAAGGATCCCGAGTTGGCGGAGGCCTACGGGCTCGTGCCTGCGGCGGCCGTGTAGGCTTCCGCGCCGCGATGAGATTCTTCGAGTTCGAGGCGCGCGAGGTCGTCAGACGCGCCGGCATACCGGTCACCGACTTCGGCTTCACGACCGATCCGGCCGAGGCGCGCCAGATCGCCGAGCGCATCGGCGGCCCGACGGTGATCAAGTCGCAGGTGCTGACCGGCGGGCGCATGAAGGCGGGGGGCGTCAAGTTCGCCGACACGCCCGAGGAGGCGGAGACGTACGCCCGCGAGATCCTGGCGCTGGAGATCAACGGGCACATGCCGCGCGGCGTGCTCGTCGACCCCAAGGCGGAGGTCGAGCAGGAGTACTACGCGGGCGTCGTGTGGGACGGCATCCGCAAGCAGCCGGTGATGATCTTCTCGCCGGTCGGCGGCATCGACATCGAGCAGGTCGCCGAGGAGCAGCCTGAGGCGGTCGGACGGAGACACTTCTCCAACATCCTTCCCTTCAGCGACTTCCAGGCCAAGGAGGTGATCGCCTCCAGCGGCGTCACCGGCTCGGCGCTCAACAAGCTCGTCCCGATCGTCACGCGACTGGCGAAGCTGTTCGTCGAGAACGACATGGTGCTCGCCGAGATCAACCCGCTCGGGCGGCTGGCGGATGGCTCGTTCGTGGCGCTGGACGCGCACATGGACATGGAGAACGAGGCCCGCGGCCGCCACAGGAAGCTGCTCGCCGACCTGGGCGTCGGCGAGGAGGAGACGCGCCAGGCGCGCGAGGCGACCCCGTTCGAGCTCGCCGGCGAGGAAGTAGACTCCCAGGACCACCGCGGCGTGGCCGGCAACGTGACCGAGTTCGACGGCAACCTCGGCCTCGTGATCGGCGCCGGCGGCGGCTCGCTGACGCTGTTCGACGCCGTGCGCGCGCACGGCGGCAAGCCCGCCAACTACTGCGAGATCGGCGGCAACCCTTCCGTCGCCAAGGCCTGTGGCCTGGCCAAGCTCGTGCTGCAGAAGCCCGGCGTGGACAAGATCGCGGTGATGATGTCGATCGTCTCCAACACGCGTGTGGACATCGTCGCGCGCGGCGTGATCAAAGCCTGCATCGAGCTCGGCCACGACCCCGCCGAGAAGATCGCCATCTTCCGCATCCCCGGCGCGTGGGAGGAGGAGGGCTTCAAGATCCTCGAGAAGTACGGCGTCGACTACGCCGACCGGAGCGTCTCTCTCAACGAGGCGGCTCGCCGCGCGGTCGAGAAGATCCAAGGGGCCGCGGCGTGAGCATCCTGATCGACGCTGACACGACGTTCATCGTCCAGGGCATCACCGGCCGCGAGGCGGTGAACCTGACGCGCGAGTGCCTGGACTACGGGGCGGGCGCGAAGGTTGTCGGCGGGGTGACCCCGGGGCGGCTCGGGCGCGAGGTGCACGGTGTGCCGGTGTTCGACACGGTCGCCCAGGCGGTCGCTCATCATGGATCGCCGATCTACGGGTCGGTAGTGACGGTCCCCCCCGCTTTCACCAAGGACGCGGTGTTCGAGGCGGTCGAGAACGGCGTGAAGCTGGTGGTGATCGTGACCGAGCGCATCCCCCGCCGCGACGTCGCGGAGATGGTCGAGCTGGCGACGCTGCGCGGCGCGCGCATCATCGGCCCCAACTGCCTGGGGATAATCGTGCCGGACGTGGTCAAGATGGGCGGCATCGGCGGCCCTGCGAAAAACGCCGCGCAGGCCTACACGCCGGGCCCGATCGGCGTGATCTCGCGCTCCGGCGGCATGACCACGGAGATGTCCTCGACCCTCAGCGCCGCCGGCCTCGGCCAGTCGACGGCGGTGTCGATCGGCGGCGACGCGATCATCGGCTCCAGCTACGCCGAGCTGATGCCGCTGTTCGAGGCCGACGAGCGGACGCAGGGGATCGTCATCTACACCGAGCCGGGCGGACGCATGGAGGCGGAGCTCGCGCGCTGGGTGACCGAGCACGACTCGCGGCTGCCGATCGTCGCGTTCATGGCGGGGCGCTTCATGGACGAGATGCCCGGCATGAGCTTCGGCCACGCGGGCACGATCGTCGAAGGCAAGGAGGACACCGCCTCGGAGAAGATCGCGCGCCTGGCGCAGGCCGGCATCACGGTCGCCGAGCGGATCGAGGACATCCCGGCGATGATCCGCGCGAAGATCGCCGCATCGTCCCCGCAGGGAGAGAGGAGCGCCTCCTGATGCGCAAGGACGGAATGTTCATCGCCGTCGAGGTCGACGACGCGATCGCGTCGGACCCGGCGGTCGCGGCCAAGCTGGCGGAGGTGTGCCCCGTGGACATCTTCGCCGTGGCCGGCGACGGCGGCGTGGAGATCGTTGAGAAGAACCTCGACGAGTGCGTGCTGTGCCGGCTGTGCCTTGACGCCGTCGAGTCGAATCCCACCCACCCCGTGCGCGTGCTCAAGCTCTACGAGGATGGCGCCGCGCTGTAGGCCGCCCGGTCCACTATCTTTGATGGTGAGACCATGAACGAAAACTTCTCCCTGGTCGTCATGTGCATCTTCCTGCTCGGCTCGCTGGCGTTCCTGGCCGAGCAGCTCTCCGCCTACCACTGACCTCGCACCGCGGCGGTGTGCGTCTGGTTCGCGCGGGTCAGCCTGCGGGCAGCTTCAGGCGGTGCGAGCGAGCGATCTGCTCGGCCATGTGCTCCTCGACTCCGACTTCCTCGGCGATCGCTCGCCAGCCGGCGACGACATCGCTGACCTCGGCGAGGATCGCCTCGGCGCGACCGCGCTTGAGGCCGGCGAGGCGGGCAACCGCTCGCAGGTCGGCGACGGCGAACCCCTCGCGCTTGCCGTTGATCGACATCTGGTGGCTGTCGAGCCAGCGGTTGCCGGGCCTCCACGCCCAGATCACGTCGTAGGCCGGGGCCAGCGACCACGTGCCGCCGCGATCCATGAGGAAGGCGATGTTCTTGACGTGGTCGTCCTGGTTGCGTGCGACGACGTTGAAGATCATCCGGCGGAACTGCTGCTCCACAGCTGGTGTGCCGAGGCCCATCCGCCGGATCAACAGCAGGGCCTGCTCGTAGCTGTAGGCACCCGGCTCGTTGTAGCTGACGTGCTCCAGCGCACCAAGCGTCTGCATGTGCAGCCTGCCGCCGTCATCAGGGCGGTCGAAGCGACGGGTCATGAAGTGCCGGCGACCGTTCTCCTCCAAGAGCCGACACTCCGTCATCTCCACACCGGCAGCCGTGGCCATCTTCCAATAGGCGTACTCCATCGCTCCCCAGCCCTGCGGGTCGGTGAGCCCGTGATCGCCCGCGCGAGACACGCCGTCGAACTTCAAGAGCCACTGTCGAAAGCCGGCGCCCGCGTCGAGTTGCCCGGAGCGGACCTGGCTGGTGGCGTCGTTGTAGGCGATGATGGCCTTCGGTCGCGCTCCGCCGGCGGAGGTGCCGACGGCGAGTATCTGCTTCATCGCCTCCTCGTCGGGGTGATCGCTCAGCTCGGCGACGAACTCGGCGCGTTCGGCGAGCGCCTCGCTCGCCAGACGCACGAGCGCATCGAGCTGGAGGTCCTCGCGGCCGGGGGTGTCCGGCTCGTGAGCAGGTTGGAACTCGAGCGCGCCCATCCCACGGGTGCCGACGTAGCAGAGCCGTTGAACGACGTCGAATGTCGACTCGTCCCGTCCCTGAGAGGCCAGCCAGGCGTTGACGAGAGCCGTCCCCCACCGATCGGGCAGCGCGTCGGCCAGCAGTCCCGGCAGCCCATCGAAGGCATCCTCGGGCAGTCCCGGGAACCTATAGGGCTCCTCGCGCAACGGCATTCGCACGGGCGCGACCTGGACGCCGCTGCGCACGAACGCGGGGTCGTACTGGAACGTCGCGTAACGCGCACCGGCGCGAATGGAGACGGCGGCGATCCGTGTCCCCCACAGGTTCACGGACGCGACCGTCATACGCCCGCGTCCGGCTCCTCGCCCCACCTCCACGGCGCCCCAGCGGACTCCGCGGACTGGCGGCCGCGACGGCCGCGTGCGCGCCGGCGAGTCCTGTGCCGCTCGCGCTCCAGCTCGGCGATGGGGAGATCGATCGACTCGGGCACGGCGGCGTCGAGCGCGCTCAGCAGTCCGAGCGCCCGCAGCAGCTTGATCATGGAGGTCATCTGCACCGACTCCCCCCGCTCGAGACGCTGCAGAGTGGCTCGACCGATCCCCGCCTGCTCGGCCATCTCAGCCTGAGTGATGTTGCGTTGGACGCGCTGGCGCACGAGCCTGCGGCCGAGCTCGTCGAGCACGGCATCGTCGGTCATAAGCTCATCTAGGCGCATCAGTTCTGAGTTGTTAGGCGCATATACGGCGATAATGCATCTGATCTGATGCCCCAGTATAGCACCACTCTCACCATGCGCTACATCATTTGTGATGCGTTATGGCAAGTATGCGCGATAACGCATCACGGTCGATGCCACACCTGCTGGGGTAGACGCTCTACACGTGCTTGCGCGCCTTCGGCGTGCGTTCGCGCTCCTGCTGGCGCTCGACCACGTTGACGATCAGGCGGATGAACTGGTCTGGACCCGACGCCTTGGCCTGCCCGTAGGCGAACGCCTCGATCCAGTCGGCGACCTTCGCTTCGCGGGCCATCACGTTGAAGAACTCGCGGCGCATGTCCACCCGCACGCGCGCGTCCGCGGCCGGTCCCTTGGTGACCTTCACGCCGGGCATCTCCAGGCGGAAGTGCTGGATATCGCCGCGGCCTCGGAGCTCTACGCCGACGACGAGCTTGATCGGCTCCAGCGCGGACACTTCGCTCACGAACCTGCGGGTCGCTAGCTCGATCAGAGCCTTGGCGTCATCGGCCATGTAGCTGCTCTCCCCTCCTGGACCTTGTCGCGGTCCCTGGTTTTCCGCTCAGATCTTATGACGCGCCAGCAGCTTGCGCCCGATCACCATGCGCTGGATCTCCGAGGTGCCCTCTCCGATCAGCAGCAGGGGGGCGTCGCGATAGAGACGCTCGATCTCATACTCCTTCGAGTATCCATAGCCGCCGTGTATGCGGAAGGATTCCTCCACACAAAAGCGGCCGGCCTCAGAGGCGAACAGCTTGGCCATGCCCGCCTCCAGGTCTGAGCGCTGGCCGGCGTCCTTCATGCGCGCGGCGCGCAGCGTCAGCAGGCGCGCGGCGTCCACCTGCGTGGCCATGTCGGCGAGCTTGAACTGGATCGCCTGGTGCTCTGAGATCGGCTTGCCGAACGTCCTGCGCTCCTGGGAGTAGCGCAGCGCCAGCTCGAGCGCGCGCTGGGCGATGCCGACCCCGCGCGCGGCCACGTTGACCCGCCCGACCTCCAGCGCGTCCATCATCTGCGGGAAGCCCTTGTTGAGACCCGCGTCCTCGCCACCGAGGACGTTCTCGGCCGGGCATTTGTAGCCGTCGAACACGAGCTCGGTCGACTCCACGCCCTTGTAGCCCATCTTGCGCAGCTGCGGTGGGACCGTGAGCCCGGCGTACGGGCCGGTGTTCTCGCTGACGCCGCCTTCCTTCTCGGCGATGAAGCACGTCATGCCCTGGTAGGCCTTCTCGGCGTTGGGGTCGGTCTTGACGAGCACGAACACGAGGTCCGAGCGCAGGCCGTTGGTCACCCACATCTTCTGGCCGTTGATCTCATACGAGCCGTCCGCGGCCTTCTTGGCGGAGGTTTTGATCGCCTGCACATCGGAGCCGAGCTCCGGCTCGGACAGCGAGAACGCCGCGCGGATCTCGCCGGTGGACATGCGCGGCAGGTACTTCTGCTTCTGCTCCTCGCTGCCGAACTTCATCAGCAGGTAGGAGCCGATGAAGTGCGTGTTGATGACGCCCGAGATCGAGATCCAGCCGCGCGAGAGCTCCTCGACGATCATGGCGTACGTCGTCAGGTCCAGCCCCATCCCGCCGTACTCCTCGGGGATCGTCACCCCGAACAGGCCCAGCTCCTTCATCTGCTCGACGATCGGCTCCGGGAACTCGTCCTCGTGGTCGTAGTGCTCGGCGTTGGGCAGAATCTGCTCGTCGGCGAACTGATGCACCATCTCGGTGATCGCCCTCTGCTCGTCGTTCATGTCGGTGTACTGGGAGGCGGCTACGGCCATCTGATCTGCGCTCCAGGGTCGTCTTGGCGTCTGAATGAACTACGGAGGGGCCCGCTTGGCGACCTGCGGCCGCCTGCGCCACCCTTTAGAGGAGAATACCGTCGTGAACTTCGCGCGCGATGTCCTCGACCGGCGCAACCCCCGGGACCTCGCCCTCCTGGAGCTGGCGCGCGACGGCGGCAGGCGCGAGTGGAGCTTTGGCGAGGTGAGCGACCGCGCGGCGCGCCTGGCTGGCACGCTGGGGCAGCTGGGCGTAGGCCGCGGCGATGTCGTGATGACGCTGATCGGCAACCGCCCCGAGTGGGTGCTGAGCATGGCGGCGTGCTTTCGCGTCGGCGCCGTCGTGCTGCCGTGCACCGAGCAGCTGCGCGCGAAGGACCTGCGCATGCGCATCGAAGCCACCCGCCCCACGCTGATCCTCGCGGATGAGCGCAACGAGGAGGAGCTGCGCGCGGCCACCGCCAGCGCCGCACCGACGCCGGCGATCGCGTACGTGCCCGACGAGAGCCTGTTCGCCGCGGAGCGCGCGCCCGCCGTCGAGCTCGCCGACGACGATCCGTGCCTGCTGACGTTCACGAGCGGCACCGCCGGCGAGCCGAAGGCGGTCGTGCACGCACAGCGCTACCTGGACGGCCAGCGCGTGCAGGCCGAGCACTGGCTCGGCGCGCGCACCGGCGAGCTGGTGTGGTGCACCGCCGCCAGCGGCTGGTCGAAGTCGGCGCGCAACGTGTTCATCGCGCCGTGGCTGTCGGGCGCGGCGGCGCTGCTGCACGACGCGCGCTTCGACCCCGAGGAGCGCCTGGAGCTGCTCGAGCGCGAGCGCGTGAACGTGCTGTGCATGGCGCCGACCGAGTACCGCGTGATCGCCAAGCGCGCGACACCGCGCCCGCTGGCGCACCTGCGGGGGATGGTCGCCGCCGGCGAGGCGCTCAACCCGGAGGTGCTGCGCGCCTGGCACGAGGCGACAGGCCTGGAGATCCGCGACGGCTACGGCCAGACCGAGACGGGACAGACGACCGGCACGCCGCTGCACACCGCCGCGCGGCCCGGCTCGATGGGCAGGGCGCTGCCGGGCATGGGCCTGACGATCGTGGACGGCGAGCTGACGGTCGACCCCGCGAGCGTGCCGACGTTCTTCCTCGGCTATCTACACGAGCACGTCCGCCGCGGCGACGACGGCATGTGGACAGTCGAGGACCGGCGCGCGGCCGGACCGTGGCACACCGGCGACCGGGTCACGCGGGACGAGGACGGCTGGCTGTATTTCGAGGGACGCGGCGACGACGTGATCGTCTCCGCCGGCTATCGCATCGGCCCGTTCGAGGTCGAGTCCGCGCTCGTCGCCCACCCGGCCGTCGCCGAGGCCGCCGCGGTCGCGGCGCCGGACGAGGAGCGTGGCTCGGTAGTGCGCGCGGTAGTCGTGCTGCGATCGGGCGAGTACGCCCCCTCGCCCGAGCTCGTGCGCGAGCTGCAGGAGCACGTCAAGCGCGAGACCGCCCCCTACAAGTACCCCCGCGTCATCGACTTCGTGGCCGAGCTGCCGAAGACGGCCTCTGGCAAGGTCAAGCGCGCCGAGCTGCGAGCGGGCGCGAGCTGAGGCGCCCGCTCGCGCTGGCGTCCGCGAACGGGCGCGAGCTGAGACGCACGCTCCCGCCCGCCAGCTCGCGCCGCACCGCGCGCTCCGCCCGCGCGATGCCACCCCGCCGGCACCGCTCCTCGGCGGTGTCGGCGGCGCGCGCGTCGCGCAGCAGCGAGCGCGCCATCTCGGTGACGGCGCCCGCGTCGGCGCGGCGCGAGCGCCCGGCGGCGCGCACGCGCTGCGCCGCGTGCCGCCGGGTGACCTGCTCGCTGTGTCCTGCCGGGGGGCTCATGCTGCCTGCGCGATCGGCTCGGCCAGCTCGGAGCCCACGCGCTCCTCGTCCTCGACCTCCTGCGCTCTCCAAGCGGGTGGGCGCAGCACCAGGAACGCCGCGAGGATGCCCAGGCTGACGCACACGGAGGCGACCACGTAAGCCAGGTGGTAGCCGCCGGTGAGCGACGCGAGCAGCGGGTGGCCGGCGGCGCTCAGCGCTTTCGTGTGGTCGGTCGCGACCGTGCCGAGCGCCGCCAGGCCGATCGCGCCGAACAGCTGCACGGACACGTTGATGATGCCCGACGCCAGGCCCGCGTCACGCGCGGGAGCGTCGGCCATCCCCAGAGTCAGCAGCGGCAGGAACGACGCCCCCGCGCCGAGACCGAGCGCCAGGAAGGCGAAGAACAGACCCGGGAAGTAGGCGGCGTGAACGCCCTGCACGGCCAGCAGCAGCAGCCCGACGATGATCCCCGCCAGTCCAGTGGCGAGCGTGGGCACCGCGCCGAAGCGCTCCACCGCGCGCGCCGCCACGCCCAGCGACAGCACCGCGATCGCGACTGTCAGCGGCATGAACGCGAGGCCGGTGTCGATCGCGTTGTAGCCGAGCACCCGCTCGAGATACAGCGCGCCGAGGAAGAACGCCGAGTACATGCCCGTGACGAGCAGGCCGCGGACGAGGCTCGAGCCCATCAGCGTGCGCAGCCGCAGCACGCGCAGCGGCATGATCGGGTTGGCGACACGCGCCTCCCACGCGAGAAACGAGCCGAGCAGGACCAGCGAGGCGCCGGCGGCGCCCAGCGTGCGCGCCGACAGCAGGCCATAGTCGCCGGACTTGACGATCGCGAACGCGCCCAGCACGGTCGCCAGCGTGATCAGGATCGAGCCGAGCACGTCCACCCCGCCGGCCAGGCCGATGCCCTCGTTCTCCTTGATCAGCATCGACCCGAACACGAACGCGAGCACGCCGATCGGCACGTTCACGAAGAAGATCCAGTGCCAGCTCAGCGACTGCGTGAGCGCGCCGCCGGCGAGCAGGCCGATCGAGCCGCCTCCGGCGGACACGAACGCGTACATGCCCATCGCCTTCGCCTGCTCGACGCGCTCGGGGAACTCGGTCACGATGATCGCCAGGATCACGCTCGAGGCGACCGCGCCGCCGACCCCCTGCAGCAGGCGCGCGCCGATCAGCATCGCCTGGCTGTCCGACACGCCGCACAGGATCGACGCCGACACGAACAGCACCAGGCCGCTGAGGAAGACCTTCTTGCGGCCCACCAGGTCGCCGAAGCGCCCGGCCAGCAGCAGGAAGCCGCCGAACGTGATCATGTAGCCGTCTATCACCCACGTAAGGTTCGCCTGCGTGAAGTGCAGCTCGCGCTGGATCGATGGCAGCGCGACGTTCACGATCGTCGCGTCCAGCACCATCATCAGCTGTCCGAGGCACAGAACGCCGAGCGCGATCCAGCGCCGGCGCTCGGAGGCGGCGGACTGCGAGCTGACGGGCTGCGAGGTGGCGTTGGAGCGGCGAAGCAGAGATGTCATGGGTGTCCTCCTGGGTTGCGTAGAACACACCATAGCATCTATCATCCATACAACAAGGATGATCTATGAAAAATTGGCGATCCCTGCTAATGTGACGATTGACGCTTTGATATGTATAAACTTGTGAACATGGCTGATCAGTGCGAGTGTGCCCCCGGCTCGGCGGTGCTGCTGAGCCGTTTGGCGAAGCAGGTGTACCGCCGCAGCGACGAGCGGCGGCTGGGGATGCACCTGCGTCATCTCATCTCGCTCAGCTACGTCTCAGACCACGACGAATGCCCCCAGCAGGACCTCGCCGACGCCTTCTGCATGGACGCCAACAACGTCGTGCTGCTGCTCAACGAGCTGGAGCAGCTCGGCTACGTCACCCGCCTGCGAGACCCCAGCGACCGCCGCCGCCACCTGGTGGCGATCACGCCGTCCGGGCGCACGGCGCTGAGCGACGCCGAACGAGCCCAGACGGCGATCGAGGACGAGGTGCTCGCGGCGCTCGACTCCGACGAGCGCAGGACCCTGCACGAGCTGCTCAACCGCGCGCTGCGCAGCGTCGAGCCCGCCGACGGCGAGGCGCATCCCGCCGCGGTCGCGTCGATCTCCGCCTGAGGCCGCAAGCCAGCTCAGCCGAGCGCGACGATCGCGTCGATCTCGACCTGCGCGCCCCGCGGCAGCGCCGCCACCCCGATAGCCACACGCGCAGGCGGATCGTCGTCGAAGAACGATCCGTACACCTCGTTGACATCCGCGAACGCCGCCAGATCGGTCATGTACACGGTCATGCGCACCGCGCGGCGCAGGCTCGTGCCGGCGCTCTCGCACACCGCCCGCAGGTTCTCCAGGCAGCGGCTGGCCTGCTCAGCCGCCGTGGCCCCCACGATCTCCCCGCTGGCGGGGTCGAGCGGTATCTGCCCCGAGCAGAACAGCAGCTCGCCCACACGCACGGCATGGCTGTACGGACCGATCGCCGACGGCGCCTGCGGTGCGTCCACGGTCTCGCGCTCACCCGCCATCGGGGAGACCCTACCGCGCGCGATCGGGCAAGCGGCGAGCGCCCGCTTCACCGCCGCCGGCGAGCAACCGGCGCCGTGGTGCCGGCCGAGGCGTTAGATTCCAATCAATGCAACCTTGGGGGCGCAAGCTCGCGGCGGCGCTGTTGACCGCGTGCATGTGGATCGGCGTGCTCGGCGGCTCCCAGCTGGCCGCGTCCGCGCAAGCCCAGATCGCGTTCACGCCCTGCGGCGAAAGCAACGAATTCGCCTGCGGGCACGTGACCGTGCCGTTGGACCCCAGCGGCGCCACCCCCGGGACGATCACGCTGGCGCTGCAGCGCCACCGCGCGTCCGTCGGCGAAGCGCGCAGCGCG
Organism: Solirubrobacteraceae bacterium; assembly: GCA_035484215.1. Lineage (GTDB taxonomy): Bacteria > Actinomycetota > Thermoleophilia > Solirubrobacterales > Solirubrobacteraceae > Palsa-744. The sequence continues at coordinate 35,939 of DATHPE010000027.1, forward strand.
ATCATCGCGCTGGCGGGCGGACCCGGACAGCCCGCGCTGCCGTTCGCCGAACAGTTCGCCGAGCTGCTCGGCCCGATCGCCGCCACGCGCGATCTGATCGTCTTCGACCAGCGCGGGATCGGGCTCTCCGCTCCGCTCTCCTGCCACGCGTTCGAACGCCCCGACCTCTACCACTCCTACGGAGCGCTGATCGAAGCGTGCGGCGACCAGCTGGGCCCCGATCGCGCCTTCTACACCACCGCCGACACGGTCGCCGACATCGAGGCCATCCGCCAGGCCGGCGGCTATGAAAAGCTCGTGCTGTACGGCACCTCCTACGGCACGAAGGTCGCCGAGGAGTACGCGCAGGAGTACCCCGAACACGTCGAAGCGCTGATCCTCGACTCGGTCGTGCCGCCCAACGGGCCGGACACGCTCGAGCAGTCCACGTTCGCGGCCGTGCCGCGCGTGCTGAGCCAGATGTGCGCCTACCGCGCCTGCGCGGGCGTCACCGCCGATCCCGTCGCCGACCTCGCGCGAGTGGTGCGCGAGATGGCGCGCGCGCCGCTGCGCGGACACGTGTTCAACGGCGAGGGCAAGGCGCACACCGTGTCGGTCACCTCCAACGATCTCGTCGGACTGCTGCTCGCGGGAGACTTCTCGACGCTGCTGCGCGCCGAATTTCTCACGTCGATCAGCGCCGCCGCGCGCGGGGACAATGCGCCGCTGGCACGGCTGCTGGAAGCCGCGGAAAGCGGCGAAAGCGAAGCGGAAGACTTCGACAACCCGCTGTACTACGCCACGACCTGCGAAGAGCAGGACTTCCCGTTCAACCGCGCGTCGAGCCCGAGCGTGCGCCTCGCCGAAGCGAAGGCAGCGGCCAAGGCGCTGCCGGCGAGCGTGCTGGGGCCGTTCACGGCGGCCAACGCGCTCGCGCTCAGCGACATCTCGGGCTGCGCCTACTGGCCTTACACCACGCCCGCGCCGGCGCTCGACGACGCGCCCCTGCCGAACGTCCCCACGCTGATCCTCAGCGGCGCCGACGACCTGCGCACACCGACCGCAAACGCCCGCGAAGTGGCCGCCGAGATCCCCGACGCGCACCTGCTGGTCGTGCCCTACACCGGCCACTCGGTGTTGAGCGACGAGCCCACCGCGTGCGCGCGTGAAGCGATGCTCGCGCTGTTCGCCGCGAAGTCGGTGAAGCCGTGCAGCGCGGCGCCGCCGCCGGAGAGCCTGCGCCCCCCGCCGCTGCCGCCGCTGCGACTGTCCTCGCTGTCGCCGGTCAGCGGATACGGCGGCCGGCCCGGGCGCACGCTGCGCGCGTTCGCGCTGACGCTCGCCGACTTCGGCCGCCAGTTCGCGTTCAAGCTCGCGGGGGTCGCCTCCTCGGAACTGACGCTGCCGACGCTGCGCGTCGGCGGCCTGCGCGGCGGCTGGGCCGAGTACGCCAACGGCGCTTTCAGCTTCGACGACTACTCCTACGTCCCCGGCGTGACCCTCTCGGGCACCCTCCGCCTGGAAACCGGGGACCTGCAGATCGCCGGCGCCAGCGCCGCGCACGGCACGCTGCGACGCAACCCGCACGGCCAGTACGTCGGGCGCCTCGCCGGCCGCAACATCCAGTTCGACCCCACCACCGCGAGTGCGGCTATTGTCGAGGACGATGCGGCGGCTAGCTCCATTTCTGGCCCTGGCGGCGCTGCTGCTCGCGAGCTGGCCGGCGTCCTCGAACGCCTCCTCCGGCCTTAGCTTCGTCACCTGCCCCGACAGCGCGACGTTCTCGTGCGCGTCGCTGCCGGTGCCGCTCGACCGCGGCGGCGCGGCGCCGGGGACGATCTCGCTGAGCGTAGAGCGCAAGCTCGCCGGCGCCAGCCCAAGCCGCGACGCGGTCGTCGCGCTCGCCGGCGGCCCCGGCCAGGCGGCCCTGCCGCTCGCCGAATTCATCGCCCAGACGATCGCTCCAGCGCTCGGCTCGCGCGACCTGCTGGTGTTCGACCAGCGCGGCACCGGCTCCTCGGACCCGCTGAGCTGCTCCGCGTTCGAAGCGTTCAGCAGCGAGCCCGTGAGCGAGCTGTTCGGGCAGTGCGCGTCTGAGCTGGGGCCCGCGCGCGGCGCGTTCACCACGCAGGAATCGGTGCAGGACATCGAGGCCCTGCGGCAGGCGGGCGGCTATCAGAAGCTCGTGCTGTACGGCACCTCCTACGGCACGAAGGTCGCACTGGAGTACGCCGAACGCTATCCCCAGAACGTCGAAGCGCTGGTGCTCGACTCGGTCGTGCCCACCAACGGGCCGGAACCGTTCGCGATCCCCACGTTCGAGGCGATCGCTGGCGTGCTTGACGAGCTGTGCGCGAACGGCGCGTGCGCGGGGATCAGCTCCAACCCGCTCGCCAACGTCGCCACCCTCACCGCGCAGCTGGGCAAGCGCGCGCTGAGCGGGTCGGTGTACGACGGCTCCGGCAGGCGCCACTCGAGCACGCTGGACGAGCAGGGGCTGCTGGACATCCTCGAGGCCGGCGACCTGAACCCCGCCCTGCGCGCGCTGCTGCCCGCGGCCGTGCAGTCGGCGCTGCGCCACGAACCCGATCCGCTGCTGCGCCTGCGCGCGCTCTCCGAGGGGCTGATCCCCAGCGTGCCCAAAGAAGGCTCCGTCGGCGAAGCCTCGCAGGAGATCGACGAAACGCTGTTCGTGGCCACGTCGTGCGAGGAGACCCCGTTCCCGTGGCAGCGCGACGCCTCGCAGAGCGCCCGGCTCGCCGAAGCGCTCGACTACCTGCACGCCCAGCCGGCCGGCGACTTCTACCCGTTCGACGCGGTCACCGCGTACGCCAACAGCCTCGTCCCCGACTGCGCCGGGTGGCCGGACGCATCGCCGCCGCCGCCCGCCGCGAGCCCGCTGCCGAACGTGCCCACGCTGATCCTCTCCGGCGAGCAGGACCTGAGAACGCCCACCGCCGATGCGCGCCGGGTTGCCGCGCTGATACCCGACGCACAGCTGCTGGTGGTGCCGTTCACCGGGCACTCGGTGCTCGGCAGCGACCTCAGCGACTGCTCTTCACTGGCCGTCACCGCGTTCTTCGCCGGCGGGGTGGGTGGGGGTCAGATCCAGCCATGCGCACCCGCCGGCAACCCGTTCGCGCCCACCCCGCTCACCCCCATCAAGCTCGCCGACATACACCCGCCGGCACAGCTCGGCGGCAAGCGCGGGCGCACGCTCGTGGCGGTGCTCGACACGCTCGTGGACCTCAACCGCCAGGTGGTCGCGGCCACGCTACAGGCCGAGCAGGAACTGCCCAGCGGCTCGAGCTTCGGCGGCCTGCACGGAGGCTACGCCAAGCTCACCGGCTCCGCGGCGACCCTCAAGGACCTCGCGTTCGTGCCCGGCGTGCAGCTGACAGCCACGTTTCCCGTGCGCGACGGCCAGCTGCAGGCCACCAACATCCGCATCTCCGGCACGCAGGCCGCGTCCGGGACGGTGCGCTTCGGCGGCGCCTCGGAGAACGTCACAGGCACGCTCGGCGGTCGGCGCTTCGCCATCAACCTCGCCAAGGTCAAGCTCTCGCGTGTGAGCGCCGGGGGCGGCGAATGGCCCTCTCGCTCCGCCGTGCTCGAGCTGCTCGCCCGCCACGGCGAGCGCGCGCTCGACGGCGACGGCCGCACGCTGTGGTCGTGGCTACCCTGAGCGGGTGCCCAACGCCCTAGCGCAGGAGACCTCCCCGTACCTGCGCCAGCACGCCGAGAACCCGGTCGACTGGCTGCCGTGGGGGCCCGTCGCGCTCGCGCGAGCGCGCGAGCGCGACAAGCCGCTGCTGGTGTCGATCGGCTACTCCGCCTGCCACTGGTGCCACGTGATGGAGCGCGAGTCCTTCGAGGACCCGCGCACGGCCAGCGTGATGAACGATAGCTTCGTGTGCGTGAAGGTCGATCGCGAGGAGCGCCCGGACATCGACGCGCTGTACATGGAGGCCGTCCAGGGGATGACCGGCCACGGCGGCTGGCCGCTGAACGTGTTCCTCACGCCCGAGCAGCTGCCGTTCTACGGCGGCACGTACTTCCCACCTGACGCTCGCCACGGCATGCCCGCGTGGACGCAGGTGCTGCAGGCGATCGCCGAGTCCTGGGAGCACAACCGCGAGGAGATCCGCGCGGGCGGCGAGCGCCTGCGCGAGCGGCTGTCCGGTGGCGCGCGGCTGTCGCCGTCGAGCGACCCTCCCGGCGAGCGCGCGCTCGAACAGGCCGTCGCGAGCTTGGCCGAGAGCTTCGACGCGCGCCACGGGGGCTTTGGTGGGGCGCCGAAGTTCCCGCAGGCGCCCGTGCTCGAGCTCCTGCTCGCGCGCGGCGAGCGCACGATGTCGCTGACCACGCTTCACGCGATGGCCGGCGGCGGCATCCACGACCAGATCGGCGGTGGCTTCGCGCGCTACAGCGTCGACGCCAGCTGGACGGTGCCCCACTTCGAGAAGATGCTCTACGACAACGCGCTGCTAGCGCGGGCGTATCTGCACGGCTGGCAGGCCTCGCGCGGCGCAGGCGACGCGCCGGGCGCGCAGCCGGCGCAGGCCACCGGCGACGCACGGCTGCTGGACGTGTGCAGGGACACGCTCGACTGGGCGCTGCGCGAGATGCGCGGCCCGGAGGGAGGCTTCTACAGCGCGCTCGACGCCGACTCGGAGGGCGTCGAGGGCCGCTTCTACGTGTGGACCGTCGCCGAGCTCGACGACGTGCTCGGCGAGGACGCCGCCGCCGCGATCGCGTGGCTGGGAGCCACAGAGCAGGGGAACTTCCAGGACCCGCACCACCCCGAGCCGGGCCTCAACGTCCTCACCGATCGCGGGGACGGGCGGATACCCGATCATCAGACCCGCGAGCGCATCCGCGAGCGGCTGCTGGCGGCGCGCGAACGGCGTGAGCGCCCGGCGCTCGACGACAAGCGCCTGACCAGCTGGAACGCCCTGATGATCTGCGCGCTCGCCGACGCCGGGGCCGCGCTCGACGAGCCGCGCTACCTCGACGCTGCGATCGCGTGCGCGGAGTTCCTGCAGGGCCAGATGCGCGACGATCGCGGGCGCCTGCTGCGCACGTACAACCACGGGCAGGCCCGGATCGACGGCTACCTGGAGGACCACGCGTTCCTGCTGGAGGCGCTGCTCGCGCTGTTCGAAGCGAGCTGCGAGGAGCGCTGGCTCCACCAGGCCATCGCGCTCGCCGGCGAGATCATCGAGCGCTTCGCCGACCCCCAGCACGGCGGCTTCTTCTCGACCGCCGCCGACGCCGAAGCGCTGATCGTCAGGCGCAAGGACCTCGAGGACTCCCCCATACCCTCCGGCTCCTCCAGCGCCGCCGTCGGCCTGCTGCGCCTGGCCCAGCTAACCGGCGACGACCGGTACGAACGCCAAGCCCTCGGCGCGCTCGCGCTCGTCGCCGACATCGCCCCGCGCCACCCCACCGCGTTCGGCCACATGCTGCAGGCGCTGCACTGGCACCTCTCCCCCGCTCGCCCGATCGCTTGCGCCGTGCCGGCCAATCGGTTTGATGAGTCGGCGCACGGAGTGGGAGACTGAGTCGCCGTTAGACGCCGAAGCAGGCTTCTCAAAGGAGGGCCACAGACCGAGGCGGTCGCTGCTCATCAAACCTCGCGCACCCGTCTACTCATCGCCGGCGGTCGCGTAGCCGGCTTCTACTCGCTCGCGTCGGCGCAGGTCGAACTCAGTCAGCGCGATCGCCGACGTGCCGACGTCGCGCCTGTACGAGTGCCCGCAGCCCTTATCACCTGGATCGCCAAGGACAGGCGAGCCGAGATCGAAGGCAAGCTGCTGCTGCTCCACGCGGTCGCTACCGCCCGCCGTGCCGCCGAACTGCAGGCCACAGCTGTGCTCGTCGTCGACCCGTTCGATGAGAGGACGGCGGCGATGTGGCGTGAACGCTACGGCTTTCGACCTTCGGCCGAAGTGAGGAAGCCCAAGCGGCTCTGGCTACCGCTGGAGCCGGTGGGTTAGCGGTTGCGAGCCTGCTGCTCGAGCTCGACGAGGTAGGCGTCAGCCTCGGTGAGAAACGAACGGACGCGCGGATCCTGGCTAGCCGCCTTGAACTCCGCTGCGTCTATCACCGCGACGACCTCCTCGGGCAGATCCTCTCCCTGGTTCGTCGCGTGGGTGTCGAGCGTTGAAGCCATCATCAGCCTTTCGGCAACAGACTGCTTGGGGTTTACGCCATGGACGATAGCCGCTACACCTGTCCCCATCAACACCACGCCCGACCCCGAGAGCCGGAGCCCGACAGGGCGTAGGCCCTGAAAAGAGATCGCCTACAGGATCGACAGGTAGCGGTCGAGCTCCCACTGCGTCACGTGCACGCGGTAGTCGTCCCACTCCTGGCGCTTGATCTCGACGTAGCGATTGAACATGTGCTCGCCGAGCGTGCGCAGCGCCAGCTCCGACTCGGCCGTGATCTCGATCGCCTCGCCGAGGCTCTCCGGCAGCTGCTCCACGCCCAGACGCCTGTGTTCCTCGCCGGAGAGGTGGTACAGGTTCTTCTCCATCGGCTCCGGCAGCTCATAGCCCTTCTCGATCCCCTCCAGGCCCGCCTGCAGCAGCACCGCGAACGTCAGATACGGGTTGCACGCCGGGTCCGGGCAGCGCAGCTCCATGCGCGTCGCCTTCTCCGTGCCCGGGTGGTACAGCGGCACACGCACGAGCGCCGAGCGGTTGCGTCGCGACCACGCCACGTACACCGGCGCCTCGAAGCCCGGGACCAAGCGCTTGTAGGAGTTCACCCACTGCGCGAAGATCGAGCAGATCTCGCGCGCGTGCTTGAGCTGGCCCGCGATGAACGCCTTGCCCACGTCCGACAGGAAGTACTGGTCGTCGGGGTCGTAGAACGCGTTCTTGCCGCCCGTGAACAGCGACTGGTGCGTGTGCATGCCAGAGCCGTTCTCGCCGAACAGCGGCTTCGGCATGAACGTCGCGTGCCATCCGTACTTCATCGCGTACTCCTTCACCGTGATGCGGTACGTCATGCAGTCGTCCGCCATCTTCATCGCGTCCGCGTAGCGCATGTCGATCTCGTGCTGGGAGGGCCCCACCTCGTGGTGCGTGTACTCCACGTGGATGCCCAGCTGCTCCAGCGCCAGCACCGTCTCGCGGCGCACGTCCGAGCCCGCGTCCAGCGTCGTCAGGTCGAAGTAGCCGCCTTCGTCCAGCACCTCCGTCGAGCGTGAGTCCTTGAACAGGAAGTACTCCAGCTCCGGGCCCACGTTGAACGTGTCGAAGCCCATGTCCTTCGCGCGCTGCACCGCCCGGCGCAGCACATGCCGCGGATCACCCTCGTACGGCGTTTTCTCGGGCGTGATCACGTCGCAGAACATGCGCCCCACGCCCTGCTCCTCCGGGCGCCACGGCAGCACCGCGAACGTGCTCGGGTCGGGCATCGCGATCATGTCCGACTCCTCGATCGCGTTGAAGCCCGTGATCGACGAGCCGTCGAAGCCCATCCCCGCCTCGAACGCGTCGTCCAGCTCCGCCGCGTTGATCGAAAACGACTTCAGCTGCCCCAGGATGTCCGTGAACCAGAAGCGGATGAAACGGATGTCGCGCTCCTGAACGAACGCCTTCACGTCCTCAGCTGTCTTCGGCTGGTCGCTCACCCAGCTGACCCTAGCTCATGCCCATCGCCGGCCGCTATCGACGTTTGGCCAAACGGGTTCCGCCGCGCGGCGATGCGGAAACACCGCGCCCCTGAGGCGGCCGAGGATCGAGTGGGGCAAGGACGCAGGGAGCGTGGCGTGCTGCGCACGCGAGCGACCGAGGACGCCGCCCCGCGAAGGTCATCGGTCGCCTCAGTGGTGGCCGGCGACGGCTGAGACGAAGTCGGCGACGTCTTCGGCTTCCTTGCCCTCGTACAGGTCCGCCGGCATGTTGCCGACGCCGTACGCCGGGCCCGTCAGGATCGTGCTCAGCACCAGCGCCCTGCGTGCCCGCGCGCTGGAGATGCCGCCCACCAGCACGTCCAGGTTCGGACCGATGCGCCCGACCGCGTTGACCCCCGCCAGCGTGTGGCAGCCGCCGCATTTGAGGGCAAACAGTTCGCGGCCTTTGACCTCCTGGCTGTTCAGGTGCACACCCACGTCCTCGCTCGCCTTGTGCTCGCCGTTGAACGCCAGCACGATCGCCGGCACGGCCAAGCCAAACGCGAACACCACCACGATCCCCAACGTGATCGCGCGCTGGCTCACGCCCGACTGGTCGGCGGGCAGGGACGCCCGATGGCCGCGGGGGCCGGCACGCAGGGCGATCACGAGAACCGCCACCGTGATTACGGCCCAGATGATGATCAGGACGGTCATGCCCGCGAGAAGATATCGGGTGGCGCTGGGGAATGACACAAAGACGCCCTCCCGAGCCCTCTCCCAGACCCCAGCATGAGAGCTCTCCCACCTTTAGGAGCCGCGAAGGCGCCGCGCTAACCTGGAACGTGGCCCGGAAACCTGAAGGACGTGGACGCAAGCCGTGAACATTCTTCGACGCCTTCCCCTCTCGCGACTGCTGCTCCTGTGCGCGCTCGCTGCGGTCATCGGCATCTCCGCCACCGCGCTCGCCTTCGCCGTCGGCGCGGGCCCCACGCCGCCGCCCAAGTCGCTCGCTCAGGCGGTGCACGACGCTCTCAGCCGCGCGCGCGGCGAACAGCCCCAGGGCGTCAGCGCCAACATCACGCTCACCGACCATCTGCTCGAAGGCGCCAGCCTCGCCACCGGCGGACACGACGGCGCATCGTCCCCGGAGGGGGAATTGACCTCCAGCCCACTCATCGCCGGCGCCTCCGGCCGGCTGTGGATCGCCACGGACGGGGACGTCCGTCTCGAGCTGCAGTCCCAGAAGGGCGACACCCAGATCCTCTACGACGGGCACACGCTGTCGCTGTACGACGCCGCCACCAACACGCTCTACCGCTACACGCCGCCGGCCGGCGAAAAAGCCGGCGATGAAGGATCCGGGTCGGACGCACCCATGACCGGCGAGCATGAAGTCCCCAGCGTCGCCAGCATCGAAGAAGCCATAGCCCACCTCAGCAAGCACGCCGACGTGTCCGGCGCCACGCCCACCGACGTCGCCGGCCAGCCCGCGTACTCCGTACGCGTATCCCCCAACGAAGGCGGAAGCCTGCTCGGAGGCGTCGAGCTCTCCTTCGACGCCAACAACGGCCAGCCGCTGCGCGCCGCCATCTACTCCTCCACCACGCCCTCGCCGGTGATCGAACTAGCCGCCACCGAAGTCTCCTACGGGCCGGTCGCCGCGTCCGTGTTCGAAATCAACCCGCCCGCGGACGCCAAGATCGAGGAAGTCAGCGCCCCGTCCTCCAGCGCCCCGCACGCCTCACACTCGTCCACGGACAAGCCCAACGTCACCACCGACGGGCACGGCCCGTCCACGATCGCCGTGCTCTCGAGCAAGACCAACGCGGACGCCGGCGAAGCGCTGGAAGGACTGCCCAAGGTCAGCATCGACGGCACCAGCGCCAGCGAGCTGCGCACCGAGCTCGGCACGCTGCTCACGTTCGAGCGCTCCGGCGTGCGCTACCTGCTGGCGGGCTCCGTCGCCCCCGCCGCCATCGAAGCGGTCGCACGAGGCCTGTAGTGAGCCACGAGGCGGCGCCGCCTCGGGGTGATGAGGCCCAGCCAGTGAGAGCGCGCGGGCTGGTCAAGCGCTACAAGGACGTGCTCGCCGTCGACCACATCGACCTCAACGTACGCCACGGCGACGTCTACGGGTTCCTCGGCCCCAACGGCGCGGGCAAGACCACCACCCTCAAGGTGCTGTCCGGTCTGCTCCACCCGACCAGCGGCGAAGCGACCATCGACGGGCACATCCCCAAGCGCCGTGAGGACGCGTTCCTCAAGAAGATCATGCTGGTGATGGGCCAGAAGCAGCAGCTCATCTGGGATCTCCCGCCGGCGGACACCTTCGAGATGAACCGGGCGATCTACGACGTCCCCAAAGCGCAGTTCGCCGAGACGATGCGCGAGCTGTCCAACCTGCTCGAACTGGGAGAGCTGGTCAACAAGCCCAGCCGGCAGCTCTCCCTGGGCGAGCGGATGAAGTGCGAGCTGGCAGCGGCGCTGGTGCATCGTCCCAAGGTCCTCTTCCTCGATGAGCCCACCATCGGCCTCGACGTCTCCATGCAGGCGGTCATCCGCTCCTTCATCAAGGCCTATAACGAGAAGTACGACGCCACG
>DATHPE010000028.1:0-31722 GCA_035484215.1 Solirubrobacteraceae bacterium
GGCTCAACCTCTCTCTTCACTTGGCGGTGAAGGAGGCAGCCTGAGCCGAGGCACGGACGGGTTCCCCGGCCGGGGAACCCGTCCAAACCTCAAAGACCTATCGAGCCCCCAACTGTCGGGAGCACCCGGAGACAGCCCAGCCTAAGGCGGCTGGTGCTTCGGCTTTGGCTCTGGATGCCGATCTCTGCGGCGTGAGAGGTCGTCGATCCTGCACCTCGGCGCACATCCATCGGCCGGGGCACCGCAGACGAGCCCACAGCGACAGCCAGTCCGGTATCGAAGTGGTCTCTCACGGATGCTCACAAGAGCAATTGGTGTTGCCTGATCGGTCTAGGGAGAACCGCTGACTTCGTCGTCAACGCCGCCGATCGTCTGAGTGTGTGCGAGCGCCTGTTCCAGCGCGGAGCGAGTGCGCTCGTCGAGCGTATCCGCATCTATTCGGGTCACGAGCTCGCTCACACGTTTGTTCAGATACTCGACCTGCACCCACGTTGCAAGCGTCTCCCGGTTCAGCTTGAACGTGCGCTGAACCGCAGCCTGCCCGGCGGCTTGCGCGAGATGTTCGCTGGCCGCGTCAGCAAGCAGCGCAAGAAGAAAGTCGTCGTCGGCGGAATGCGCGCTCACTCGTGCGGACGTTTGCTCCGGTCGCTCGGTGTAAACCCACCACAGCAGTCGCACGAGGTCGCGCTCGCCGGCTAGTTCGTGGGCTCCACGGGCGAGGATCTCATCAAAGAGGGCCAGCTCGAACTCGCGCGCGTCGGTTTCGCTGACGAGCTTGGCCCCCGAGTCATCGCGGTAGCCGACGAGGCGCACGAGCTCCCCGCGGTCTGAAAGCCCACTTATCTCCTTCAAGGCTTCGCGTGTTGCATGCGCTGCCTGCTCGGCTGGAAGGCGACGCAGAAGGCGAAGGACTACGCGGCTGACCTTGTGGTCGGCACCAGGGTCGAAAACGTGGTGTTTGTGCTCGCGCAGGCGATGGCGGTGTGCGTAGAGCACCGCGACCGGGATCTGCGGCGCCGTGGTGGGAAACTCGGCCTCGTAGTGCTCAAGACGCTCGAGCAGCACCTCGAATGTCTCGCTATTGAGGTCGGACAGGCGTTGCTGTAGGCGCTCACGTTCCTCGAGCGCTTCGAACACGTCATCTACAAACGCGGCCGAGAGCTGCCCGGTCGGCAGCGTCTTTGCGAAGTAGATCGCGAGCACTTCGGGATGCGCGAGGCGCAGCCCGCGCCGCCATACGGGATACCACTCGCTTGTGTAGCCGGCGGCCCCGAAGTGCCGTCCGGCCGCCGGGAATAGCCGCATGAGCACCTCCCGCATCGTAGGCTCGTGCTCGCCGGCGGCATCTAGGATCTCTCGCAGCTGCGCGGCAGTTCGTGCGTCCTGCTCTGCAGGAGCCGCGAACCCAGGGGTGGGAGCGCTGACGAGCACGTCTTTGAACGCGTGCATCAGCTCGAAGCTCTTGGGTAGCCGGCTTCGGATCGCCTCGATTGCCAACAGGTCTGCCAGCTCGACCTCCTGGCCAACGAGCGCTAGAGCGCCGGGAAGGGAGTTGGTGTAGCGGCGGATGTCTCGAACGGTCGCGAATAGGCCTGTGAGTCCGCTGGCGAACAGATTCGTGTAGGCGTCCTGGTCGAACCGGTAGCGAGAGAGGTCTCCGGCGGCGGCGGCGATCGCCTCGCCGAGCAGCCGCCCGCGGGTCTCGGGCGTAGTTTCGGGCACTTCGAAGCTGACCTGCACGATCTTCTGAAGAAACTCACGGCCCGCCTGAGAATCCCCCGTGCCGAGCGCGGCGGCCACCCGTCTCTCGTCGTAGGCAAGGAGGTAGCTGGTGTTCGGGAAGTCCCCGACGAGCTTCACGAGCCTCACCACGTCCCGGATCTCCTCGGGTGCGAGCCGGTCGAGGTCATCGATTAGAACGACTAGGCGGCGCTCGAGCTTGTTGAGCTCGGACTTAATGGCGTCCCGCTGAGCTTCGGTCGAAACTGTCCTGCCGCGGTCTTTGAGTCGTCTAGCCAGAGCAGCAACGCTGAGTGTGGCCGGGGACGCCCATGGGAGTGCGGCAGCCCCGAGTGGGGCGAGGATCTGCGCGTAATCGCCAATCGTCTGGGCTAGCTTTCGGGTACGCCGCTGTGGTCGCAGCTGGGCATAAATCTCCCGCAGGAAGCGCAGCACCAGTTCCTCGGAACTCGAAAACAGCCAGGGGTCAAAGCGCAGCATGATCCCGCTGTCCTCGCCTTCGATTCTCTCAGCAGCTAGGTTCAGGAGCGAGGTCTTTCCACTCCCCCAGCTGCCGGTCAGGCCGATCACGAGCCCTTGCGCGCCGGGCTGAGCTGAGGCGGTACTCGCGATCACCTGCGCGAGGCTGCCGCGGTTCAGTAGATCTTCCTCAGCACGCTTGATCGGATTATCCGAGCTCACGGAGGGCTCGGCTTCTGTGCGGGACGGAAGCGGTTGTGTCTTGGGGGGCGGTGGGGGCTCGGGTGCCGGCTCGGGTTCTCCGTGGCGGAGCGCGAGCATACGGCGGACGTCGTGGATCTCCCGCGCTTTCAGGACAGACGGTGAGATCTCGAAGTCCCAGTCCTCGCCAGAACTGCCGCTGCGAAACGGCCAGCCGTCCTGACGGAGAATCAGTGCGAGGATCGCTTCCGTCTCGCTATCGAGGCCTAGGGTGCGCACATCCTCGCGGGTGTAACGAGCCTGCTCTCCTTTGTTCGAGAAGCGCTCGATCATCCGATGCAGAGCCAGTAGGTAGCCCTCGAGCACCGGCTGAGCCTCTGGAAGGGTCGCGAGTCCGCGCAACGTCAGGCCGAGGGTGCTTTCCTGATCGCCGATGAACATCAGATCGGCCGAGTTCATAACGGCCTGGCGGACTTCCTCGCTGCCGCCGTCCCCGGCGATCTCTCGCTGGATCGTTTCGACGTCCGGCCAATGTCCGGCGGCCCGCAAGTGCACGTAGATCCGCTCAGGCAAGCTAGGAGGTTGTTGTTTGGACGCTGCCATCTCGAGGTGCCTAAGTCAGGCTGTGCTCGCGGCGTCTACTCAGAGCGCCTCGGCGAGCCAGTCAGACCATCAAGCGTGTCTCACGTTGTAGAACACGCATCGGCCAGTAGGGTCCATCCGCACCCGACGCGTCGAGCACGCGCGAGTAGATCACGTCCGCGTCATTGATCGTGCGAGGCTGACGGGCGGGCCCACTCGGTTGGGGTGCCCAGCAACCTTGGGAAAGGTCGAAACGGAATAACTCTCGGTCAGCCTCCCTACCGCCATGGATCAAAACGACACCCGCACAGTCACCGTCACGCAGCGTCTTCGCCCGCTGCGTCTCGCGTTCCTGATCGAGCGCGACAGCCGCCTCCAGGCATTGCAGGCGATCCAGGAGTGCTGCCGTATCTGGGGCGGCGCGCTCTGCCCGATCGTTCCGGTCTACCGCCGGACTCCCAAATGGGCGTGCCAGAAGCCTGGGAATCTCACGAACGGCTGGCTTGACGCGTTCGAGCCGGACGCGCTCGTCGAGATGACCCCGGGCCTCGCCTCCCACACGGGCTATGACGCTGGGCTGGTGCTCTCAACGACCGACATCCGGGCCGAGCACGGCTTGCGGCTCGCCGCAACGACCGTGTGGCGCGCCTACGCCTCCGCCTATGAGGAGGTCTACCGCTTCACTCAACGTCACCCCGAGGACGCTGTCCGATGCGACCCGGCGACACCCGCCGATGCTCTCTGGGCCGCCGCATATTTCGGGCTGCTGGAGGGCCGGCTTCAAGACGGTTACTCCTACACGTTCGACGCTTCGCCGGTGGTCGTGGGGGAGGGGAGCTTCGCTGACCTGGTGCTTCGGCCGATCTTGACGACGCCTCTGGCCGCCACCACCTGGGGTCTGAAAATGAAACGCGTCCTTGACTACAGGGCGATCTACTATGTGTTCGACCCGGCGTCGGTGATCGATGTCCTGCACATGTGGAGCATGCGCGCGTACGGGCTAATGATCTTCCCAGTCCCGCTGCCGTACGTGGCCTCCTTCCGTCTCGGCTTGGACCGGGCCCTTCGGGAGGGCTACGACGTCGGGGGCGACGGTTCCTATCCGATGACGGTCAGCCCGGGTCCGTCTGTCTCCTCGAAGGATCTTCAGCTTGCCACCGAGGCCCTCACGGACCGCGCGGCCGAGGACGGGCTGTTGGCCCCGGTCCCGGGACGTCTGATTCGCCTCTGGGACTCGCCGGAGATGGCCGAGCGCAGACTGCCGCGCGTGGAGGTGACCGCAACTGAATCGCAGGCCGACATGATCCTCGAGAACCGCCACCTGACTCTCGTGACACCGGAGCCTCCGCTGCGCGGCAGCCCGACCGTGAACCGCCCGAGCGCGTGGGCAAGCGCGGTGACCGTCACCGAGAACGCCTTCCGTAGCGACCTCGCGCAAGTCTACCCGCGGGATCTCAGGGATATCACGGACCTGCTGATACCGGCTGGCCCTCGAGACCCGGTCACCGCGACGACGGAGGGTCTGGTCGCCCGCTTTGGCTCTTACCGCCGCCAGTGCTGGTGGCGGATCCCGACGGGTACGGAGCTGTTCATCGACTGGCTCGGACGGCGCGACATCAACGCGAAGGTATCCGCCGCCGGCAAAACGACCGAGGAGCTGATTCGAAAGCTAGGCGGCCCGCACGTCGCGATCCACGTCGGCACACCGGAGCTGGTGAAGCTGATCGGAGGTGCCGCGGCGAGTCCGGGGGGCGTGATCAGGCTCCCTGAGCTCCTTCAGGTGCTCGGACGCCAGTACGGCAATCACAGGGAGCAGATGAACAACCACGTCGCTTTCCTGGCCGATAAAGGTGTTGTGCAACCCGTGGTCTGCGCGGTGTGCCCGTGGTGCTCGCAGCGCAACTGGTACACGCCGGCGGAGCTCGAGGATTCGCTTGATTGCCGGCGCTGCTCGCGCACGTTCATGTTCCCGTCCTCGCCTCCCCCGCGGACGACTGACTGGGGATACCGTCCGATCGGTCCGTTCGCCGCCCCGAATCACGCGCACGGCGCCTACGCGGTCGCGCTCGCGATCCGATTTTTCCTGTTCTTCGGCTTCATGTCGGTCCGGCAGACCTGGACGACGAGCCTCGAGGGCGATCGGAACGGCGAGCTGTTCGAGGTCGACTTCGGGGTCTGGCTGCAGTACGAGCTCGACGACGAGCCACCTAGGCTCGTCTTTGGCGAGGCGAAGACGTTCAACCACTTCGAGCCGGAGGACTTCCGCCGCGCGGAGCGGATCCTCCGCGAGTTCCCCGAGGCGACGATGGTGTTCGCGACGCTGCGGTCCGAGCTTGAGCCCCGTGAGCGTGTGGCGCTCGTGAAGCTCGCGAGCAGGGGGAAGGGAATGCCTCACTACGGGCGGATCGTCGTGTTGACCGCTCACGAGCTCTCGGATAGGCATGCGATGTCCCCCGATTACGGTTGGAAACAGCAGGGTGGCCGCGCCGCCGAGGTCGCCGCCAGGCACGAACACATCAACACGCTGTTCGAGCTGAGCGATGCGACGCTCGACATGTACATGGACTGGCGCTGGCCGCCGCCGTCACGGGGGCGCATGATTGGACCTGGCGCGTGAGCCCAGTTTCCCCGAGGATGGCGCCGATCGGACCCGGCCTGTGGCTCTGACACACCGCAGCTGTGGTCGTCGCTTCGTCGTCCGCGCCCCCGATCGGCGCGTGCCCGTACCGTGAGCACCCGCGCTTTGGGCTTTCTGTCGTAGGTGCCCATTCCGATCACCGGCCCTGAATCCAGCGGCCTCGCCGACAGTGCCTGTCGCCGGACCAAGGCGCTGCTCGATGACGCATAAGCCCCGGCGGACAGCTTGGGATTTGGGACCGCAAAAAGACCGCAGAAGGGCGGAAAACCGCATAGGAAAGCCAACCTGCACCTTACTCCCCGATACGTTCATGTTCGGCGAAGGTCAGCAAACACGGGCGAAAACCCCCGAAAACACGGGGATCGGCGTGGGCTGTTTCGCCTATGTTCGCGGGCTTTCGCCGGCATATCCGTTGCGAATCCGTTGCAGCGGACGCGGACTCCGTTGCGAATCCGTTGCAGGGCTTTCGGAGGGCGGTCGAGTCCGGGCACCCCGAAGTCGCTCCCGTCGCGCTTGCTGAGAAGAATGCAGGACTAAACGCGGGCTGCACGGCCGAGCCGAGAGCGGGGCGGGTCGAGCGTCGTCAATCCCAGGTCGGACTCCGTGCGGTCCAGCCACACGATCTCGCGGCCGGGTAGCTTCGCGCGCTTGCGCCGCGAACGGGTGGCGAAGTCCGCGCCCTCGAAAAGCACCTGGCCGTGTTCGGCGAGTTCCATGCCGGCTGCCAGGCGCAGCAGCGTCGTCTTGCCCTCCCAGCGCTGGCCGACCACGGCGACGGTCTGCTTGGCGTCTAGGTCAAGCGACACGTCCTCCAAGATCAGCCCGGCACGCCCGCCCTGCTGATACCCCGCACGGACGTCCCGGAACGCCAACAAACCGGCGCAGTCGGAGGACACGATCGGCGTGCGTGGAATCACGTCGTGGCAGCGTACACCCGCGACACGGAACGCGCCCTACGTTCCCTTGAGCCAATCGTCGTAGTGCTCGTGCCAGACAAACCACTCGCGGTCCTCGGTCATTGCACCCGCCCTTCAGTGGCGGCAGCGAGCCGGGCTCGAACCTCGCTCGCGTAGGGCGCGAGTGCTGGGTCGTGAACTTCGTTTCGGTCGTGGTAGTCGAAGTAGCGGGAGGCCAGGCGCGAGGCGCTGTGCCGCGCGATCTTCTGCGTGAACTCCTGCCGGGAGCGGACGGCGTAGTGATTCAGTCGGAGGCGGGTCACCGAGACGTGCCTGGCCGATGAGTGGCGTACCGCGTAGGGGTAGGTCTCGATCAGTGGCAGCCGCGAGAGTCCGCGCCGAAGTCGTCGTGCCCAAGCTCGGCGCTCGATCACTCGCACTGGCCTGTGGTCCTCTGTAACCGCCAGCGCTCCGTCTGCGTACTCGAAGAAGTGTGGCCCGAGCGGACGCACGGCGCGCGCCGGGTCCACGATGCTCTTGACCCGCCGATTACGGACCCACTGCGTCCTCGCCCGCTTGACGAAGCTGTCGATCAGGAGCCCGCCGGGCCGCGTCGTGAGTCCCGATGAGCCATAGACCTGCCAGTTGACGACGACGCCCGGATGCTGCTCATACTCGGCGAGCACATCGGGCAGGGGGCGCCCTTCCGGCGAGAACAGGAACTCATCGAGGTCGATGAACGCAAGCCATCGCGTGTGGCCTCGTGCGTGCGTCAGCGCGTCTGTGTAGGCCCAGCTCTGACCGCCTGGCGCCAGCGGCATCGAGCAGTCTGATATCGACACGAACCCGGCCCGAGCCCACGGTCCAAGCGTCTCTCTGCCCGAGTCACTGCTGAGGTTGTCGTAGAGAAAGAAGCGCTCGACGCCGACCGATCGGTGGAACTCGATCTACTCAGGTAGTACGGGGCCTCGTCCTTGAAGATGGCGCAGATCGAAAGGTAGACCGGCTTCATCCCTTGGACACGATACGCCAGCGATCACCCAGTCCAGACAGGCGTGGCCGCCGGGGATTCAGGTGTCGAGGAGGGCCATTGCCCAGCTACAGGCGCTCGACCAAACCGGGTCGATGGCGCGAGTCAGTTCTAGCCGGTGCAGCACGATATAAACCTTTGGTAGCGTTCCGTTCGTTGGTGATCGCGAGTCCAGCAGGTAAACAGAGTCCAATGGGGGGCAGTTCAAGGGAGACAAGATGCCGGGTGCGAGAGTTTCGCTGGAGCGTCGTGCCCACGCAACGACGGTTCGACGCGCACCCTCGATCGGATCACCGGGCCGGTTCTCTGCGCCGCCCAAGGGCTATCTGAGCCTGCTGCGGCACGAAACCAATGGCCTGCTCTTGGAGGAGCTATTCGAGCACGGCGCGATGCGGCGTCGCGAACTGAAGGAACGTGTCCCCTACATTTCGGCTTCCACCTTCGAACGTGCGCTGCGCAGCCTGAGGCTCGCGGGGCTTCTCACGAGCCGGCCAGACGATTCCGACCTGCGAGAAAGGCTGTTCGAGCTGACGCCGGCCGCTAGGGAACTGCTGCTGTGCACGCTTGAAGTCATGGCCGTCGAAGCGTGCGCGCCGCGGGAACTGCGTGGCCCACGGTCGCCGTCGCTGATGAGCGCGCTCGCCGAGGAATGCGCGCGCATGATCGCCCCCAAGCTGGTCGATGGACCGCTGCCCTACACCGAGTTGCGCTCGCGGCTGCCTGAGCTTTCGGAAAGCGCCTTCGCAAAGCATCTCGCTCTGCTCGTCCCATGCGGGCTCGTGCGCGTGCAACCTGGGCCGCAGGGGGAGGAGCACACCTATGAGCTGACCGAGCTGGCGCCGGCACTCGCGCGCGCGCTGGCGCGCGCCGCCCGCCTGCGCTGGCGCATGACCCCCGAGGAGGCGCCGTGGCTGATCGGCGATCTGCCCAGCTTCCTCAAGCTGCTTGAGCTTGCGCCGCTGCGCGCACCCCGCGACGCCAGTGGCGTGGTGCTGCTGCATGTCGTCCGCTGCGAGGGCGAGCGTGGCTGGCCCGACGTCGAGGTCGCGCTTGAGCACGGGCGCATCTGCCAGCGCCGGCCGGGAGCCGTCCAACCCCGCGTCAGCGCACGCGCGCTGCCGCTCGCTTGGTGGGACGCGATCCTCGACGAAGACCTCACCGGCATCGAGATCGAAGGCGACGCCGGACTCGTCCGTATCCTGCTGGCCGCGATCAGCACTGTGGTCAACTCTTGCCCACGCGCCTGAACATGCGCTGGCCGAGCCCACCGGAACGAGCCGGCTCAATCGCTGCTGGTCTGCTCCCGGTAGATGCCGTCAAGCAGCGTCTCGGGTTTGATGTGTAGCCCGTCGATCAGCTTATGTCCGCCTGACGGTCGCCCCGCCGATCAGCGACGCTGCTGCGTGCGAGGGGACGCCGAACGGCGGGCCGCCAGCGAAAGTGCCCTTCAACTTGCCATCGGCTCCGTAGACTCGCGAAGACTTGCCCGAACTGCGGCTAACCCGCAACAGGTGTCGGCCTTTGTCGTCCGAAGCGGGCACTTGTCGTCGTCCGAATCGGGCGAAGTTACAGCAAGTAACATAAATAGCCGGCAACTTCCGGAGCAGGCTGTCGCCACTAGCTGGCAGGCTCCCTTGCGCGATCCCGTGGCGGTTGATATCCCTTGGCGACGCCCGCGACAGCGAGCGTATAAAGGTAAGGCCCCGGACCGCACCTCTCGCAAAAGACGGGCGCTCCGGGGCCATCACCAACTAGGCGAAAGGAAGTATACCGATGCGCAAGAAGTTCTTGATTGGTCTGACGCCGTTGCTCGTCAGCGCTGCCTTCGCGGTCGCTCCGGCGATGGCACAGGCGACCCCGACAATTACGAGCGCGCGCCAGGCGCTTAAGGCAGCCGAGGCCGACGGAAGTGCCGTTCCAGGGCCGGTGGCCGCTGGCTCTGAAAGCAAAGTGCAAGCTGGCTCTGAGATCAAAGTGAAACCTCTCTGGTCGCATCTCCAAGCGGACGAAACGGCACTGGTTTACGCGGCTGAAACCTGGCATAACGGTCCCCGCCTGTTCGGATGCGTTGAAAGTGGCGTTGATCTACCCGGCTACGTTCAGTGGGAATGCTTCGGCTACTTTGAAGGTGGTCCCAACGAATGGTATGTCGGCATCGGCCCGTACGGTACGGTCCTCGAAGCGTACAAGTATTCGTAGTTATCCACTCGGCCCGGTTTTTGTAGGACAAGAGGATAAACCCAGCGACCTCCTTCGCACCGCCCGCGATGCGCGCGGCCTGCGACGGGGGCTACTTGCCCCGCAAATAAGCCGGGTCTAAGAAGTGAAACGGCCGCGCTTTTCAGGCGCGGCCGTTTCTGCGAGTTAGCGCTCTGTATGAGCGGGGTCGATCGGGAAGTCTGTCAGGTGACCTGGACGGCGAGGGTGTCGAGTTTGTAGGCCGGGATCGCCCAGCCGACATGGTTCGCGCGCCCTTGTGTCTTCGTAGTCGGGCGCAAGGCCGTAGCTGCGCTTTCAGAATGACTGATGCGTCCCTCGCAGCCGACGCGGTAGCCACACTCAGCAAGCCAACGGCCGAGCGGGCATCACCCGTGTCCAGCGATCCTGGGGCTTAGTTCACGCCACTTATCCCTGTTCCAGCCTTCGGCTTCGGCTTCGGCCTGGGTGCTCGGGCTCGCAGCCGGACGTGCTCCGACGCACCCCCAGCCGACGCTCTCCACGCCGGGAGGAAGAAGGTCGCTTCCCACGCGAGTCGGCCCTTCGGATTCTTCGAGGAGTATTTTGTGTAGTTCTTCCTTGCTGAGCTGGCGGTTGCTTTCCACCGTCAGCTGCGGGTCCGCACAGCGCATCCGCGAGGGGGGTACGCCGCCGACCAGCCTGTAGGCATAGGCGGTGCCCGGCTTGGCGTTGATCTCGTAGGTCTTGCCGTTCGAGGTGTAGGGGGTCGGTACGCTCGTGAGCGCTTCTGCGGTGTCTCCTCCGCCGAGTTCGATCACGCCGAGCGCGCTGCCGGCTGCCAGGGCGCTGCCCGACAGCACCAGCGCTGCGCCGACGCTCAATGCGCCGGTACGAACCATCCTGCGGCGTCGCTTGGCGCGGGGTTGCTCGGTCTCGCTGCGGTCACTGGCGAGGATCTGGCTCAGCACGCGGTCGCCTTCGGTCTCGGCGGCGGAGGGAGGGAAGCTCTCATCAGGTGGACGGGATTCGCGGATGAGCGCGTACAGCTGCTCATCGCTCATCGACTTGCGTTTGCTCATGTTCTGGTCTCCTTGGCTTTGAGGGGGCGTGGGTACGGCTGAGCTGTTTGGCTTTCAGGGGGCCTTGGGGACGGCTCGACTGGCTGCCTGCTCTGCTCCTCGACGAGCAGACGTCTGAGGCGGCGTTTGGCGCGATGAAGGCGCGCACGGAAAGTGCCCGGCAGCTCGCCCAAGACCGTCGCGGCCTCCCGCGGCAGCAGACCGTCGATGGCGACCAGCTCAAGCGCCTCGCGGTCCTTCTCGCCGAGACGGGCCATCGCTGCAACCACGGCCCCCGTCTCCTGAACGCTCGGAGGATCGATCGCTTCTGCCGTCATCTCTTGCAGACGCAGGCTGAGCGCGTCGCGTCTGCCTGCGCCGCGGCGCTGGTTTGCGATCAGGTTGCGCGCGACCGCCAGCAGCCACGGCAGCGGCGAGTCGGCCGGCACACGCTCAAGGCGCCGCCAAGCGATCAGGAACGTCTCGGCCACGACATCATCAACGCTCTCCGCGGGCGCACGACTACGCGCATAGGAAACAACGGCCTTGCGGTGCGCGACAAACAGCTCCTCTAGTCGCTGCGCCGCAAGGGTATCTCCACGACTGTCATCGAAATTAGCCACCATCTATCTATCTCCGGCATCGCCCAAAACGTTGCAGCCGCGATGAAAGTCGGCGCGGGTGGGGGACATGCCCTGGAGCCAAGGCTACTGGCGTGGGTCTGTGGGCCGTGTTCCGCAGGGGGCTGGAACTCCCGCCCGCAAGAATCCGATGGATCGCTCGTTGCCGAGGCCATCGTGGCCGGGGCAGATCACTTTGATCTGCGGTTTCGTCCGCGGGGGAGGAGAGTCTTCCGTTATGGCAAGAGCGAGGAAGTATCCCGAGGAGCTGTTGGAGATGGTACGCGGCTGGTGTTCGAGTCCGGTCGCCCGATCGCGCATGTCGCGCGTGATCTGGGCGTCGATTCTGAGACGCTGCGCAAATACGTGCGGCGCACCGAAGCCGATGAGGGCAAGCGCAAGGACCTGTTGAGCAGCCAGGAGCGTGAGGAGATCAAGCAGCTGCGCCGCTAGGTTGCGCACCTGCGGCGGGCGAATGAGATCCTCAAGGCGGCGAGCGTGTTTTTCGCCGGCGAGCTCGACCCGAACCGGCCGAAGTGAGCGCGTTCATCGAGGAGTATCGCGAGCGCTTCGGGGTCGAGCCGATCTGCCATACCCTGGGCGTGTCGGTGTCCGCCTACTACGAGCGTGCCTCGGGCCGCCGGTCCGAGCGTCAGGTCGAGGACGAGCGGCTGCTTGCGAAGATCAGCGAGCTGCACGAGGCCAACTACTGCGCCTATGGCTACCGGCGGACCTGGAAGGCGCTGCTGCGCGCTGGCGAGAACGTCGGCCGTGATCGTGTGCGGCGGCTGATGCGCCAGAACGCTATCCAGGGCGCCAAGCGGCGCGGCAAGCCCTGGCGCACCACCAAACCCGATCCGAAGGCCACGCCGCCTGGTGATCTCGTTCAGCGCGACTTCATGGCATCCCGGCCGGATGAGAAGTGGTTCGCGGACTTCACCTACCTGCGCTGCTGGGAGGGGCTGGTGTTCTTCAGCTTCGTGATCGACGCCTACAGCCCGCGGATCGTGGGCTGGCAGTTCGCGGCGCACATGCGCACCACGCTCGTCCTTGACGCGCTGCGGATGGCGCTGCATCAACGCCAGTCCGGCGCGGATGTCGCGCTCATTCAACACACCGACGCCGGGAGTCAATACACGTCGTTTGACTACACCCAGGCACTGAACGACCACGGCGTGCTCGCCTCGATCGGCACCGTCGGCGATGCCTACGACAACGCCGTTGCTGAGAGCTTCGTCGACAGCTTCAAGACCGACCTGATCACCGACCGCACCTGGGCGACCCGCAGCCAGCTCGAGCTCGCCGTCGTCGAGTACGTCGCGTGGTTCAACAACGAGCGCCTGCACGAAGCCCTCGATGACCGGCCACCACGAGAAGTCGAGGAACTCTACGCTGCGAAAAGCAGGGCAACCATCCCCATCAAAACAAGATAGGGAACCTACAAACCCCGCCTCCGTCAGACTCAGCCCGGCTCAGGTGTTCAGAATCCGTAGCTGCGGGGCCGAGCAGGCTTTACGCGCTCTGGGTATGCGTTCCACGTGTACGGGACAGTGCAGGGTCGCGACAGTCGTCCACAAACTCGGCACGTGTCGCCCACGAATCGGGGCCGTTGCGCCGAGCTGCGTCCATACGTGTCGGGCAGGACGCTTGGCTTCTCGGTGAGGCGGCGTAGCCCTCGTTCGGAGGCGGGGGAGGCTGCTCCAGCGCGGTCAGGAACCGCTGGGCTGCTTCATCGTCGAGGATGTAGCGGGTGCGCTCGCAAGGAAGCGCTCAGCCTCGCGGCGTGCCGCTCGTCGTACGAACTCGCTGCGTGTCTCGCCGCTGACGGCTGCTGCTGCTTGCTCGAGGTTGTGCTCCTCCTCCGTGATTCTGACCTCGATGTTGTGTGTCTTGGTCGTCGATCTGGAGGGCATCGGAAGAGTGTCCGGCATGAGTCCGATGGATCACGGATGCTACGTGCGCAGACCTGTCGGTGGCGGTGGTGGCTCGGCAATAAGACGCGGTGGTGAGAGTGGTGTTGCTCCGTGCACGCCGTGTGCGTTGCGGAAGAGGCACAGGACTTGTCCGGCGGGACGAGCCGCGCTCGGAGCGAGTAGTCCGGCCCACCCTGCGTGCGATAGCTGCTCGCCAACCTCCTGGAAGGCCGGCCAGCTCAAGTGGCCGGGAGCGGGCGAGGGGAGGCCGACCGTCGAAAGGCGCTCTGTTGAGGAGAGGTCGGCCACTTCCACGTCGACTTCCCATGTCCACAGTGCGCGAGGCATCTGCGCAAGGGGCGGGATTGCCCGCTCGGCAAGGTGTCGGTACCACTCTGCCCATACGGTCTGCTCGCTCTCGGCGAGGTAGAGCGCGTCCACGACGTCGCCACGCTGCCAGCGATTGTCCGGTGGCGGGTCGCGTTCGGGGAGCGGTGGTGATCCGGGGTAGGTGTGCTTGACCCAGCGTCCGCGTACCGCGATCGCTGCGACTTCTGGCGGCACGTCAGCTTGCGCCTGGATCCTCGAGGCCGGAGATCAGGCGGGCTACTGCTCGGTAGTCGCCATTGGCGATGCGGTCGATCGGCTTGTCGTCGTCGAGCGCGGGGATGGGCTTGCTGAGCCAGACGGGGATGTAGGTTGGGCGGATGACGCGTGCGAGTCGTTCGACCAGCGATGAGAGCTCGGCGAGGCGCTCGGCGCGGACTCCGCTCGGAGCGCTGCGGCGAGCGAGCCATTCCCGCACCGTGCTCGGCGCTGCGCCCGTCGCGCGGGCGATGTCGCGGTCGGAGAGGTGCCCGGTGTCGTGGACGTGGATCGCCTCTTCAGCGTAGGCAAGGCTCATCTGCAGAACTCTAGCACCGGGTCGGCGGGAAATCGACAGTATTCTGGCATCAGACGGAACAGACGTACGTCTGCAGCATCCCCGTTGCGCCCGAATATGCACGGGCAACAGATGATCACGATGGCATACGCTTGGCTTCGCTTGCCGGCGGCTTGGCGCTGCGATGGTCTGGGGACCGCAGAAAGACCGCAGAATGGTGGAAAACCGCATAGCAAAGCCAACCTGAGCCTGTCTCCCCGATGAAAAGTCGCAGGTTCAAGACCTTTGACGATCCGCGAATAGAAGGCGGAATCCCTGCAGCTACTAGGTTTCGCGAGATGCTGTTCGCCTCGCTTCGTTGCTGTTCGCGGTCTGGGCGGCCGCAAAGTGGCCGCAGAAAGCTCTTGCGGCCACTTTGCGGCCAGTCTGCTGGCGGCGCGGCCGCTGTGGACTGGATCGTCGGTCGCTACAGGATCGGTGGCACGACCGGCCAAGCTGACCATACGATGTCGGCTCCACCACCTACATACTGTTGGAACGGCTCGTGGAATGCCGCGAAGTAGGCACCTTAGGTGAGGATCGCCATCTTCAGGTGCTTGCTCCACGCGAGAAGCGTCACGGGGAACGTGTGGGGTGTTCCGGGATGAGACTCGATGATCGCACGCATGCCTGCGCGCAGGACATGATCGAGCTGGTTGAATGTGCCGAGATCGTAGCCCTGATGGAATCAAATAGGGTCCAGCTCTTCGCAAGCGTCTCGACACGGCCACGAATCTGATCACCGGTCTGAGATCGATCTCCTCTGAAACGTCGAACTTGTCAGCTATGTCGTCGGGAGATTCCAGCTTGTCAAGACTGCGAACGTTGCGGACGAACCAGAGCCAATTTGAACCTGTCTCCCCAACTATGCTTTCGAAGCTAGTACCATCGCCAGCAGAAGACGGCTCACGTGAGCCGTCTTCTGCATTGGTGCCCGTTGCTAGAGCCTTGACCTCGGTCGTTCCCTAATGCCCCTTGATGCCGTGCTGTCGACATGAAACGGAGGGCATGGCTGCGGCGCCACCCGTACGAGCCTGCTGCCGGTACGACGATTGAATCGGAGCTTCTGCTGCGGGGCACCAGCTGGAAAACGCGACTGCTTTTGCTGATCGTTGGCCTCGCCCTACTAGCTGGCGGCTGGCTCCTGGTGAGACCGAATTTCGCGCCGACGCCAAACCCTGCTGAACCGTGGCACCTATGGGTCAGTACCGATGTCGAAGCCACCTCGGAACGGCCCACTCACGAACCAAGCTGGCTCCTAAACCTGCACATTGAAGCTCCGACAAACTGCGAAGGCCCGGCCATTGTCACGGGGCGTCTCCAATGGGAGCCAACGGAACTTTTGGATCGGATCAAACAACCGACCCGCCTACTCGTCGCGACCGCTGGCGTGCGCATACTGCATGCCGAAGTAAATAGCGTCGCGTCGATCTATCCAGTAAATCCGAAGGAACCCACCTGGCACACCGTGCCACTCGTTCGCGACGAAGGTGCCGCTATCGCGCTCAGCCCTATCGCCCGCTGGACTGTCTCAGACGTAGCTGCTCAGTTCCGCCTCACACTAATGGCAGCGCACACCGCTGGATACGGCTCCTGCTATCTCACCAGCCCAGCCGTAGGCCCGCTGGAAGAAGCAGGGGAAGAAGAAGTGGTGACCGGAGTTGGCAACGTTCCATTTTGGGTAGAAGGCCAGCACCTCAACGAGAACCTTGCGGAACCACTAAAGCTCGATGCGGTCGTCGAAATGTCGACCCCCCATCAAGAACCTGACCGGGCAGCATTGGAAGCTGGGGCGCATGTCCAGCGCAAAAAGACGGTTCTGGTTTGTACAACTCATGAACGTGAGCCACCGTCCGAACTAGAAGACCAGTTTTACTATCGCATGACGCACGTCAATGAACGCTTCTGCTCAAGCGTCCAGACCTTCCGGGCCAACAACGCCTCAGCGAAGCTGATCGAGCGTGGCGTGCTCTCCACGATCGTCATTGCAGTCGCCGCCACGTTGCTGGTTCAGGCGCTTGCCGGCAACAACATCCGACTCATCGTGGTGAGGGTCGCGTCTAGAGGTCATACCCACAGACGCCGTCGCTGATGAGCAGGTGATGCCGTGCCGCCTCGGTGCTCGCGAGGAGGCCCACCAGATCATCGCAACGGGGTTCACCGTGGCCATAGGCTTCCCACCACTGCTCAGAAGCATCCTCGTAGCCGGAAAGGTCAGCTCAGCAAAGCCGATCTGAACCCTGCTCCCCGACAGCTTCATGTTCTGCGACGTCGAGCAAACAAGAAACCCCGAAAGCACGGGGGATCGCGTGAGTCGCTTCGCCCGGTTTCGTGGGGTTTCGACGGTCGGACGTTTGCAGAACGTTTGCGGCGGTCGGCCGAGCATCTGTGCGGCTGATGCCGCCCAGCACGGCGCGCGTACCTTTCGACCTATGCGCAAGCATCAAGGCGGGCCCGGCCGGCGCTCGCTGTCATGTGGTCGGAGTGGTCGCTGGCCGCGCGCGCGTCGTTATGTCTAGTCGGGGAGGTGGCGGTTTGCTTCGTCGATGACGGTGCTGCTGGCGGCGGGGTCGAGGTCGATGTCGAGGCTGGTCATTATCCGGGCGAGCATGTGGTAGTTGCCGATGACGAGCAGTAGCTCGACGATCTCGCGGGGCGGGAAGCGCTCGCGCAGCGCTGTGAAGGTGTCCTCGTCGGCGCGTGGTCGCTGTAGCACTTCGTTAGTGAAGCGCAGCAGGACGCGAGCGTCCAGGTTCAGGCAGGCGGCTTGTAGGTCGCCGCGCTGCACGGCGGCGATCTGTTCGTCATCGATGCCGATTGCTCTTGAGATGCCCACGTGTTGGATCCACTCGTACTCCGCGCCGGTGTGTGCGGCGACGAGGAGGATCGCCAGCTCGCGGAGCTTGGGGTCGAGATCCAGTTGTGTGAGCAGGACACCGCCGAGGGTGAGGTAGGGGATGAAGGCTGTATCGGCGTGGGCGAGCATCGCGAAGATGTTCAGCGCCGGGAGCGCGGCGAGCGCCTCGCGCACGTCGGGCGATGTGGTCTGGGGATCGGTGTAAGGGAGTTGGGCCATGCTTCTCAGCGCAGGGCTTGGAGTCCACCATCGACCAGGAGTGCGTGTCCGGTGATGTAGCTGGCCTCGTCGCTGAGCAGGAACGAGGTCGCATGGGCGACCTCCCACGCGGTGCCCTGCCGTCCGAGTGGGATTGGTCTCTCCTGCCGGCTTGGGTCGGCTTTGCTGGCGAGGCGTCCGAGTGAGGTGTCGATCAATCCCGGGACGACGAGGTTGACGCGGATGGCTCGCGCTGCGGCGTGCTTGGCCAGCCACATGCACAGACCGTGCATGGCGGCCTTGGAGGAGTGGTACGCGACGACCTCGTTGGCTGGCATCAGTGCGGCGATCGAGGATGTGAGCACGATTGCGCCACCGTCTCCCATTGCGGCGAGTGCGTGCTTGCAGGTCAGGTAGTGCGCGCGGACGTTGATCTGAAAGACGCGGTCCCAGTCCTCGGCGCTGGTGTGCTCAAGTCCCCACCCGCCGGCGATGCCAACGTTCACGACGAGACCGTCGATGCCGTCGAGTCCTGCGCGGGCGTCGCCCACCATGCGTTCGATCTCGGACGGCTCACCGACATCGGCAACGATGGCCACCGCTGCTTGGCCCTCGGCATGTACTTGGCGGGCCGTCTCCTCGACCGCGGCGTCATCGACATCAGCTACCGCTACGTGTGCTCCTTCGCGGGCGAGGAGTCTGCTGATCGCACGGCCGTTGCCGATGGGGGGATCCTCGATGTCGTAGTTCTGCTGGCCGGCACCGACAATCAGGATCTTGCGTCCCGCGAGTCGCTCGTGGCCGAGAGACGTGCCGCGAGCCTCGGGCGTCAGAGGTTGAGTGAGGGTGGGCATCTTGGCCTTTCTGGCTTCGGAGTGAGACCGCTCGACTTCAATACTAGACGGTACTGAATACCCAACGGTATCATCTTGCCCGTGGCACCCATTCAGAAGCCAAAGCGTCAGCGCCCAACGCGCGCGCAAACCCGCCAGCTGCTGCTGCAGGCCGCGGGCGAGGTGTTCGCCGAGCGCGGGTATGATCGCGCCTCACTCGATGAAGTTGCCACTGCCGCCGGTCTGACCAAGGGTGCCGTGTACTCCAGCTTCGCCGGCAAGGACGACTTGTTCTATGCCCTCATGCGGAAACGCATCGATGAGCGTCTAGCACTCGTCACAGAAGCCGTCGACCGCCAGGCGACGGTCTCAGACATGACGCGCGACGCCGGTAGTGGCCTGGCCCAGCTCATGTCAAGCCAGCGTGATTGGCACCTACTGTTCATCGAGTTCTGGGCACGAGCAGTTCGCGACCCGGCACTGCACAACGAGTTCGTTCACGAGCGACGCTCTGTGCGCGGACTTATTGCACAGTTCCTCGAAGCACAGGCAGAACAGGCCGAGGTCAATCTCCCCGCACCAGCCGATCAACTCGCGGTCGTCGTGCTTGCGCTCTCCAACGGCATCGCCATCGAGCACATCGCCGATCCGGACACCGTGGACCCCTCAACCTTCGGCGTCGCCCTCGCCCTCCTGCTCGACAGGTTGCTGTTGCCGGCTACCCGACTGGCTGACCGACCGCAGTCCGAATCAACCGAACGACCCGACTAGCACACAGTCTGGTTGTGACATACGTCGCCCCGACCGCCGCTTGGTTCGAATACCGTGCGGTCGTTCTGCGGCCGGTTTGCCGGTCGCAAGGTCGCGCGATCGTGCCGCCGTTTGTCTGCCACTCGGCTATCTGCTGAGCTTCTGCCCCGAGCAGGCGGCGGCTTCGCTAGGGGGTGGCCTCAGCGCGTTCCTTCTTCACGCCGGCGGTGGCCGTTGCGTACCGCACCCCGGCCGGTGGGCCGGTAGACCTGTAGCGTTGCGCCCGTCGGGAAGGCTCGCGAGTCGACCATGTCAAGTGCTGTGTCCGGGCCGGCGTCAGGGAATAGCCGCGTGCCCTCGCCGACGACCACGGGGACGATGAGCAGGTTCATCTCGTCGACCAGCTGGTTGTCCAGGAGCCAGCGAATCAGCTTGCCGCTGCCGTGCACCTGCAGATCACCTCCCGGCTTGGCTTTCAGCTCGCCGATGGCTGCCGCGACGTCGCCGGAGAGAACGGTCGTGTCCGCCCACCGCGGGTCGGTGAGCGTGCTCGATGCCACGTATTTGGGCCGCGTGTTCAAGGCGTCCGCGATGGGGTGGCTGCCCGCCTCCATTACTCCCCAGTGGCCGGCGAAGAGCTCGAAGGTCCACCGGCCGAACAGGAACGCGTCGGCGCGCTGGTAGAGCTCGACGATGAACGTCATGGCCTCCTTGTCGGGGTGCCCCATGGCCCATCCGCCGCGCTCGAATCCGCCCCTGCGGTCCTCGTCCGGCCCGCCGGGTCCCTGCATCACACCGTCGACGGAAACCTGCGTGGTGGTCGTCAGTTTCATGCGTTTGCCCTTCTCTCGTGGTGGTCTTTTTCGTTATGACCGCAGCGAGTCGCCGCCAGCATAGGCGGCGCCCACGAAAGGCCGGCTGTTGATGCTCCCGGTGTGAACGCCGAGGTACGCGTCCGATGAAGGACCACATCGCCGAGCTTCTTACTGCGTGGCGAGACGCGCGGGCTCACGCTGGCGGAAGTGCGGAGCGAGCGATGGTGATGTACCAGTAGCCACCCGCGAAGTTCAGCACCCCAACAACTCCGCCAAGACCTTTCCGAGCTGCGTTTGTCGTTGGCTGCGTTCATCGGAGCCCCGCTCATGCTCGCTTCACGAACCTCAAATAGAACGCCCCGAACACCAGGACAATCCCGACGTTCACCATCAGACGCTCCCAGAACCGATGCCTGAAGAACAAGACGTCCACGCCGACCACGACCGTTACCAGCGCGAGCGCGTAAAGCACGACGCCTGCCCGCCTTCCCATCGTTCCAGCCTACTGCGCGAGGACCGCGTCGCGGCCACCGATGACGCCGCCGGTCGGCAGCGTGCTGGACAATCGCCGCGACGGGCGGCACGCTGAGCCGGGAAGAGCTCGCACCCCGCCGACGGTGATGGCGCTGCTACTTTGCTGATGCATCACCTGATGCCCGCGTCGAGCCCCCTCAAACCGATCACCCGCCGGCGATGAGCACAAGCAGCCGCAGAGATGAGCCAGACGCGTGGCCGGTGCTGAGCGACTCCCAGCTCGCCGACATGGCCGCGTTCGGCAGCGAGCGCGCGACGCAGGCAGGAGAGGTGCTGTTCGAGGCCGGAGAGGCGTCGTTCGACCTGTTCGTCGTGCTCGAGGGCGAAGTGCAGGTCGTGCGCTCCGACCCCGCGGAGGAGGTCGTCGTCGCCGCGTTCGAACCCGGCAATTTCATCGGTGAGCTGACGCTGCTGACCGGCCAGCGGCGCTTCCTGACCGGGCGCGTCTCACGGCCCGGCCGCGTGCTGGTGATCGAGCAGATCGAGCTGCGCCGGCTCATGAGCCTGCGCCCTGCGCTCGGCGAGATCATCTTCAACGCGCTGCTCGCGCGGCGGGAGTTCCTAAGGTCGGGGCAGGGCGCCCAGGCGATCCGGATCATCGGCTCGCGCTACTCGCCGCAGGCCATGAGCCTGCGCTCGTTCGCCGAGCACTCGCGCCTGGCCCACACGTGGCTCGACCTCGAGGAAGCCGAGGACGCCGAGATGCTGCTCGCCAGCATGGGCGTGCGCGCGCGGGACATCCCCGTCGTGATCACGCCCACCGGCACGCTGCTTCGCGCTACGCCCGCGACGTTCGCCGAGCATCTCGGCCTGACCTTCCAGCCCGTGCCCGGCTACATCTTCGATCTGGTCGTGATCGGCAGCGGCCCCGCCGGCCTCGCCGCGGCCGTCTACGGCGCCTCCGAGGGCCTGCGCACCGTCTCGCTGGACGCGGTCGCGACCGGCGGCCAGGCCGGCTCGAGCTCGCGCATCGAGAACTACACGGGCTTTCCCAACGGCATCTCCGGAGGAGATCTCACGGCACGTGCCGCCGTGCAGGCGCTGCGCCTGGGGGCTCGGCTGAACGCCCCCTGCGAGGTGGTGGGGCTGCGAGCCGAAGGGAGCTTTCACGTGATCCTGCTCAGGGACGGCAGCGAGATCCCCACGCGAGCGGTGATCGTGGCCTCGGGGGCGCTCTATCGACGTCTGGCCGTCGATGATCTGGAGCGCTTCGAGGGCGCAGGCGTGTACTACGCGGCAACCGACCTGGAGGCGCGTGTCTGCGCTGGCGCGCCGGTCGTGATCGTCGGCGGCGGGAACTCCGCCGGACAGGCCGCCGTCTACCTGAGCCAGAGCAACTGCGTGGTGACGCTCGCCATCCGGCGCGAGGACCTCAGCCAGACCATGTCGCAGTACCTGATCGAGCGGATCGACGCCGACCCGAACATCCATCTCCTCGCCCGCGTGGAAGTCAAGGAGCTGGCGGGTCGGGAACGCCTCGAGCAGGTCACCGTGAGCAACACCAACACCGGCGTGCGCCAGACGATCGCCTGCGTAGGCCTGTTCTGCTTCATCGGCGCGCGTCCCGCGACCGATTGGCTGGGAGGCACCGTGCTGCTCGACCCCGACGGGTTCGTCCTCACCGACCGCCAGCTGTCCGGACCGCTCGGCGTGGGCGCATCCGATCCTCTGCCGTTCGAGACCTCCGTGCCCGGAGTGTTCGCCGCCGGCGACGTCCGCCACGGCTCGATGAAGCGGGTAGCGGCGGCCGTCGGCGAGGGATCGAGCGCCGTGCGATCGGTGCATGAGCGCCTCGCCATCACCGACAAGGGCTGAGCGCCTACAGGGTCACGAGACCGCCTCGAACAGCTCCACCAGCCGTGCGCGGCTGTAGCGCCACTGCTTGCGGTTGCGTCCGTCGCCGGGGTGCAGCGTGTCCAGGAGGGCGAGGCCGCGGATGGTCGACACGGCCATCTCGATCAGCCGATCGAAGTCGTCCTTCTCGGCGATCGCCGGGAACAGCCGCCTGGTGATCTCGAGCGTCTGGCGGTCCAGCCGCCGCTCGACCGGGACCAGCCGCTCGCGCAGATCGGCGTCGGTGCGCGCGTGCGACCACAGATCGAGCGCCGCCTGGAACAGCGGGTTCGCGTAGCTCGCCCACAGCAGGTCCAGGCCCTGCACGAGGCGCTCGCGCCCGTCGGGGAGCTTCTCGGCGGCGGCCAGCAGCTCCGCGCCGCGGCGCTCGGCCAGGCGCTCCATCGCCGCCGCCACCAGCGCCTGGCGCGTCTGGAAGTGGTGGAGGTGCGCGCCGCGGGAGACGCCCGCGCGTTCGGCCACGCGGCTCGTGGTCGTGTTCGCGTAGCCGTTCTCCACCAGGCAGGCGATCGTCGCGTCCAGCAGCGCGTCGCGTGTGGCCGCGCTGCGCTCGGCCTGGCTGCGGCGTGGGGAGGGGCTCGCGGCTACTGCCATGCCGGTGATCTTAGACATATTTGCGTTCGCGCACGAACGTTTGTGTGGTAGCCTTGCGCCCCGAGTTTCGACCCCGGACCCGCGCCCACAGCCTGAGGTTCGACGACACAGGAGGTCTCACTGATGGCAGCGACCGACGCACTGGTCTTCGACGCGATCCGCACGCCACGCGGCAAGGGCAAGTTCAACGGCTCCCTGCACGGCACCAAGCCGGTCGACCTCGTCGTCGGCCTGATGCACGAGACGCTCGTGCGCAACGAGAAACTCGACCCTTCGCGGATCGACGATGTGGTGCTCGGCTGCGTCTCGCCCGTCGGCGACCAGGGCGCGGACATCGCCAAGACCGCCGCCATCAAGGCCGGCCTGCCCGACACGGTCGCCGGCGTGCAGGTCAACCGCTTCTGCGCCTCGGGTCTGGAGGCGGTCAACATCGCCGCCCAGAAGGTCGCCTCCGGCTGGGAGGACCTCGTGTTCGCCGGCGGCGTCGAGTCGATGTCGCGCGTGCCGATGGGCTCCGACGGCGGCGCGTGGGCGATGGACCCGGAGACCAACTACGACACCTCCTTCGTCCCCCAGGGCGTCAGCGCCGACCTGATCGCGACGCTTGAGGAGTTCAGCCGCGACGACGTCGACGCGTACGCCGCGCGCTCGCAGGAGCGCGCGTGGAACGCCCAGCAGGAGGGTCGCTTCGCCAACACGGTGATCCCCGTCAAGGACCTCAACGAAAACGTCGTGCTCGACCGCGACGAGTTCATCCGCCCCGGCACGACCGTCGAGACGCTGGGCAACCTCAAGCCCTCCTTCGCCGTCATGGGCGAGATGGGCGGCTTCGACGCCGTGGCCCTGCAGAAGTACCACTGGGTCGAGAAGATCGAGCACGTCCACACGCCCGGCAACTCATCGGGCATCGTCGACGGCGCTTCGCTGCTGACCATCGGCAACGAGAAGACGGGTGAGCAGCTGGGCATGAAGCCCAAGGCCCGCATTCTCGCCACGGCCCTGTCGGGGGCGGATCCGACCATCATGCTGACCGGCCCCGCGCCCGCCAGCCGCAAGGCCTTGGAGAAGGCGGGCATCACGGTCGACCAGCTCGACCTGGTGGAGATCAACGAGGCCTTCGCCGCGGTGGTGCTGCGCTTCGTCAGGGACATGGGTCTGGACATGGAGAGGGTCAACGTCAACGGCGGCGCCATCGCCATGGGCCACCCGCTGGGCGCGACCGGGGGCATGATCCTCGGCACGCTGATCGAGGAGCTGCACCGCACCGGCGGGCGCTACGGGCTGGCGACGCTGTGCGTCGGCGGCGGTATGGGAATCGCGACAGTCGTGGAGGCGATCTGATCATGGCTATCAACGACAGGCCGGAGGTCGAGAGTCACAATCAGGATGCGGGGCCGGATGCCCCGCTGAGCGCTTCCACGATCAAATGGGAGCAGGACGCGGACGGCATCGTCCTGCTGACGCTGGACGACCCCAACCAGTCGGCCAACACCATGAACCGCGCCTACGCGGAGTCGATGGCGGCCACCGTCGATCGCCTGGAGGCTGAGAAGGACTCCATCACGGGCGTCGTCATCACCTCCGCCAAGAAGACCTTCTTCGCCGGCGGGGACCTCAACGACCTGAAGGCCGCCGGCAAGGACGACGCTCCCCAGCTGGCCGAGATGGTGCGCGCCGGCAAGGCGCAGCTGCGCCGCCTGGAGACGCTGGGCAAGCCCGTCGTGGCCGCCATCAACGGCGCCGCGCTGGGCGGGGGCCTGGAGATCTGCCTCGCCTGCCACCACCGCGTCGCCCTTGACGAGCCGAAGGTCAAGCTGGGCTTCCCCGAGGTCAAGCTGGGCCTGCTGCCGGGCGCCGGCGGCGTGGTGCGCTCGGTGCGCATGTTCGGCATCGTCGACGCGCTCATGAACCTGTTGATGCAGGGCCAGGAAGTTCGTCCCGCCAAGGCCAGGGAGATGGGCCTGGTGGACGAGCTCCTAGCCACGCGCGAGGAGCTGGTGCCGGCCGCCAAGGCATGGATCAAGGCCCAGCCGGCCGATGAGCCGACGGTGCAGCCGTGGGACGTCAAGGGCTACAAGATCCCCGGCGGCACGCCTTCCAACCCCAAGCTCGCGCAGAACCTGCCCGCCTTCCCGGCCAACCTGCGCAAGCAGATCAAGGGCGCCAACTACCCGGCTCCGCACCACATCATGTCCGCGGCCGTCGAGGGCGCCCAGGTCGACTTCGACACGGCCATCGAGATCGAGGGCCGCTACTTCGTCGACCTGCTGACCAGCCAGGTCGCCAAGAACATGATCCAGGCCTTCTTCTTCGACCTGCAGCAGGTCAACGGGGAGCGCAACAGGCCGGAGGGCCTGGAGCCCTTCAAGGCACACAAGGTCGTCGTGCTGGGCGCCGGCATGATGGGCGCCGCGATCTCCTACGTGTGCGCCAAAGCGGGCATCGAGGTCGTGCTCAAGGACGTCTCCCAGGAGGCTGCAGAGACGGGCAAGGCCTACTCACAGGGCCTGCTCGAGAAGGCCATCGCGCGCGGGCGCTCCACGCAGGAGCAGGCCGACGAGCTGCTGGCCCGCATCACGCCCACCGACGACCCTGCGGCGGCAGCCGGAGCGGACCTGGTGATCGAGGCCGTCTTCGAGGACCCGGCCGTCAAGGCCCAGGTCTTCGCGGAGATCGAGCCGCACCTGGCCCCCGGCGCGCTGCTGGGGTCCAACACCTCCACGCTGCCCATCACCGACCTCGCCGAGGGAGTCACGCGGCCCGATGACTTCATCGGCCTGCACTTCTTCAGCCCCGTCGACAAGATGCCGCTGCTCGAGATCATCAAGGGCGAGAAGACCAGCGAGGAGACCCTCTACCGGGCTCTGGACCTGGCCAAGCAGATCAAGAAGACGCCGATCGTGGTCAACGACAGTCGCGGCTTCTTCACCAGCCGCGTCATCGGCACGTTCATCAACGAGGGCGTGGGCATGCTCCTGGAGGGCGTCCCCGCGGCCTCGATCGAGCAGGCATCCAACCAGGCCGGCTACCCGGCCCCGGTGCTGCAGCTCTCCGACGAGCTCAACCTCAACCTGGCCAGGAAGATCCGCGATGCCACCAAGGCCGCCGTGGAGGCCGAAGGCGGGGTGTGGCAGGACAGGCCGTCCTTCCAGATCGTCGATCAGATGCTGGAGGCCGGACGCGGAGGCAAGCTCGCCGGCGCGGGCTACTACGACTACGCCGAGGGCAAGCGCACGGGTCTGTGGAAGGGCCTCAAAGAGATGTTCCCCGAGACCGACGACCCGGCCTCGATCTCCCTGAAGGATCTCGAGGAGCGGATGCTGTTCATCGAGTCGCTCGAGACCGTCAGATGCCTGGACGAGGGCGTCATCGAGTCCGTGGCCGACGCCAACATCGGCTCGATCTTCGGCATCGGCTTCCCTGCCTGGACGGGCGGGGTGCTGCAGTACGTCAACGGCTACGAGAGCGCTGACGGCCAGGTCGGCCCCGCGGCCTTCGTCGCCCGCGCGCGAGAGCTGGCCGAGCGCTATGGCGAGCGCTTCGAGCCGCCCGCTTCGCTGGTCGAGAGGGGAGAGCGCGGCGAGAGCTACAGCGACGAGCAGCTGGCGGTCGCCGGCGCCTGAGCGCCCGCCGGCGGGCCGGGCGATCGCGCTTGCCGCGCTGAGTCGTCCGACGGCGCGGCGATCATGGCGCCATGGCGACTCCGGCGTCGCACGCGCACCTGCTCGAGCAGCCACGCGAGCACGCCCGCACCCGCCAGCCCGCCGCCCAGCGCTGAGACGGCGCTCCACCCGTCGGCGTCGTACAGCGCCGAGGCCAGCGCCGAGCACACGGCGGCCGAGGCGAACGCGGCGGTCATGTACGCGGTCGTCAGACGGCTGCGCGCGGACGGCGCCAGCCGGTAGATCACGCTCTGGTTGGTGATCTGCGCGCCCTGGATGCCGAGGTCGAGGAGCGCGATCCCAAGGATCAGAGCGCCCAGCGAGCTGTGCCCGGCCGCGATCAGAGCCCACGAGAGCAGCATCGTCGCGAAGAACACGCCTGTCGAGCGGTGATGGCGTCCGCGGTCGGCCAGGCGACCGGCCGCCTGCGCCGCCAGCGCGCCAACGAGCCCGACGAGGCCGAACAGGCCGATGGTGGCGGTCCCGTAGCGGTAGGGCGAGCCCGCGAGCAGGAACGCCACGGTGGTCCACAGGACGCTGAACTGCCCCATGCCGAGAGCTCCGTAGAGCATGCGCATCCGCAAGGACGGCTGCTCCACCACCAGGTGCCCGATCGAGCGCAACAGGCCCGCGTAGGAGAGAGTCGTCGTCGGGCGCACTTCCGGCAGGGCGCTGCGCAGCACGGCGCACAGCACCAGCATCAGCGCCGCGGACACGGCGAACACGAGCCGCCAGCCGCCGATCTCCGCGATCGCGCCGCTGGCGGTGCGGGCCACGAGGATGCCCACCAGCAGGCCGCTCATGACGTTGCCGACGACGCGTCCGCGCTCGTGCTCGGCCGCGAGCATGCTCGACAGCGGCACCAGGATCTGCGCCACCACGGAGGTCAGCCCCACGACCACCAGCGCGGCGGCGAGCGCCGTGAAGCTCGGGCTGGCCGCCGTCGCCGCCAGCGCGACCGCCGTGATCAGCATGATCCGCGTGATCAGGCTGCGACGCTCGAGCAGATCGCCCAGCGGCACCAGCGCCACCAGGCCCGCCGCGTAGCCGACCTGCGACGCCGTCACCAGCAGCCCCGCGGTGCCGTCGGAGACGGAGAAGTCGCGCGCGATCGTGCCCAGCAGGGGCTGGGCGTAGTAGATGTTCGCGGCCGCCGCGCCGCACGCCACCGCCATCAGCAGTACCAGCCTGCGCGACAGGGGCCGTTGCGGTGCCCGGACCGTTTGGTTGCTCACACAACTAGTTTACTGCGCGTGCTGCTGACTCCCGAGTCATCGCTATCGTGCGGGCGGTGCCACCGTCCCCACTGTCGCTGATCGAGTTTCCAGCGGACGAGCCCGAGCGAGCGCGGCGCTTCTGGGCCGAGCTTCTCGGTGTCGAGCTGGAGCCGCGCGCGGATTCAGAGGGGGAGGGCTGGCAGACGCACTCGGGTGCGCCAGCTGTCGGCGTTCACGCCCGCGGGCGCGGGCCCGGCGACTCCTTCTCGCTGCCCTACTTCGCCGTCGGCGACCTCGCCGCGGCGCTCGAGCGGGTGCAGGCGCTCGGCGGGCAGGTCATCCACCCGGGCGAGCGCTGGGCGATCTGCAAGGACTCCGAGGCGACGCCGTTCGCGCTCAGCCAAAGCTAGCCGGGGCGATGCGGTCGGTCGTGGGTGCGATCGCGCGTTTCCAGGCTCGCCGCCGGGCCGCTCGCAATAATGCCTGGGTGCGTCTCTGGCACAAGCACAAATGGGGCGAATGGGAGCGAGCCTGGGGTAAAGGCAGCGCGAAAGGCTACATTCTGGAGCGCAAATGTGCGATTTGTGGCAAGACGGACACGAAGGTCATCCGCTGAGGTCCTGAGCCGCTCTCACGCGCGCGCGCTCGTCTGCGGGTCAAGGCGCGACATCGTCACCGCCGCCGCCAGCTCGGAGCTGGCCCCGCCCATGTAAAGGCCCTTGACGGGGGGCACGTCCGAGTAGAAGCGCCCATGGCCGATCTTCACGTGCGTCTCGCCCGTCAGGCGGCGGTTGGTGGGGTCGGCGCTCACCCACACCGGCTCGCCGTGCCCGTCGGTGCTCGGCAGCAGCGCCTCCAGCCACGCGTGCGTGTCGACCTCCACCGAGTCCGCGCCGTGATCCTCGGGGGCCGCCCACAGGTAGCCGGAGACATAGCGCGCGGCGATGCCGCGGCGGCGCAGCATCACCAGCGACAGGTGCACGAAGTCCTGGCACACGCCCGCGCCCGCATCCAGCAGGTCGCGCACGCTCGAGCCCACGTACGTCGCCCCCGGCCGGTATTCGAAGCGGTCCGGGACCAGCTCGCACAGCAGCTCGAGCGTCTCCAGCGGGCTGTCGGCCTCGAGCGCCGCGTGCAGATCGTCGAGCCCCGCGAGCGCCGGCTGGTCCTGCCACGGCAGCGCGAACTCGCCCGCCGCGTCCACGTAGGACGGGCTCGAGAGGCTCTCCCACGAGCCGTCCGGGGGCTCGGGGGCGGGGGAGGTGACCACGCGCGCGCGCACGTCGATCGTCAGCTGCTCGTGGCTGGTGGGGATGCCGAACTCGAGCACCTCCGTGCCGAAGTAGTCCAGGTGGCGGCTCACGCGCGCCTCGGGCTCGATGCGCGTGTGGAACTCGTCGCAGCGCTGCGTGGAGGTCGTCGCCGGGCGCACGCGCAGGGCGTTGAGGTTGTCGGTGACGGGCGCGTCGTAGTGGTACTCGGTCAGGAAGCGGATCGCGAAGTGCATGCGCGCGTCACCTCCTCAGGCCCGCCGCGGCCGCGCCCGCGAAGTAGCGCTCGGCCACGTCCTGGTCGATGCGCGCCAGCTCCTGCTGTGTCTGTTCGCATATTCCCGTCAGCTCCGCGCCGTCCGGAAGCGCCCTGCGCTGGAAGTCTAGGTCCGCCGCCAGTCGGCTCACGCGCAGCACCGGCTTGGAGTTGCGCGGCCCCGCGTCGGCGCTCGCGAAGACCTCATGCAAGGAGTCCACACACGCGGCCACGCTGTCCGGGTAGGCGCGCTCGAACAGCAGGAAGCGGGCCACCGGGCGCGCGTTGGGAGGAGCCGTGACCGCGCGCAGGTAGGCGTGAAAGCCGCCCAC
Source organism: Solirubrobacteraceae bacterium (assembly GCA_035484215.1). Classification (GTDB taxonomy): domain Bacteria; phylum Actinomycetota; class Thermoleophilia; order Solirubrobacterales; family Solirubrobacteraceae; genus Palsa-744. The sequence goes on from DATHPE010000028.1 coordinate 29,411, forward strand.
CGCCTGCAGCAGAATCAGCGCGTGTCCGTCCGCCGGCGCCGAGTCGCGGGCGCCGCCGCCGGAGGTGGTGGTCGGCAGCGCTACGCGCAGCATGCGCAGCACCATGTCCGAGATCTCGATCAGGCCGCCCGCGTCCAGGAAGCACTTGGCCTCGTCGCGCAGCATCGAGCGGTTGGCCACACCCCAGATCAGCGCTGTGCGTTCCTTGACGTACTGCGACGCGAGCGTCGGGCCCGCGGGGGCCGGCGAGTGGAATCCCGCCCGGGTGGGCGGGCCCCAATTAGTCCCGCCGCGCAGGCCCAGCGCGGTCGTGTTGATCGCCTCCCACATCTCCGCGCTGATCACGTCGCGCACCGTACGCGCGCCCTCGCGCGCACGCTCGATGCTCGCGAGCATCGATCCAGGGCGCTCAGGGTCGAGCGTGAGCTGGCCGAGCGCATGCCCGCTCAGCGAATGCCCGCCCAGCGCCTGCCTCGGGCGCGGGTGGGTGGGCTTCTCATCGACGTCGCCGAACATCGCCAGCAGCCCGCCCGAGCCGAAGCTCACACCTGGCGTGCTCTCGGAGGTGCTCTGCAGCTCCGCCTGGAAGACCGCCTCCACCGCACGCGCCGTGAACTCCGCCCGCGCCAGGTTGCGCCCCAGCCAGTAGAGCTCGTTCGCGATGCGCGCCAGCATCAGCCCGGCGAGGCGCGCGGTCGCCGCTGTCGCTGCTGGTGTTCCTGCTGTTGCTGTTGCTGCTGCTGGCCGGTCCACGCCCCATAGCGCAGGTCGGGCAGCGCCGGCGGCTGGGTGTCCGCGATCGGAAAACCGCCCACGCCCGCGCGGTCGGCGTCCTCGCCGTCCTCGAGCACCCACGTGTCCTTCGAGCCGCCGCCGCGCGAGGAGTTGACGATCAGCGACCCATCCTCCAGCGCCACGCGCGTCAGCCCTCCGGGCACGATGTCGATGCGCTCGCCGAACACCGCGAACGGACGCAGGTCGACGTGGCGCGGCGCCAGCAGGCCCTCGGGACCGACCGTCGGCACCGTCGACAGGCACACCACGTCCTGCGCGATCCAGCGGTCGGGGTGCGTGCTGATCACCCGGCGCATTCGCTGCAGTTCGACCTCGTCGGCGTGCGGACCGATCATCACCCCCTTGCCGCCCGACTCGCCGGTCGGCTTGACGACCAGCTGATCGAGGTGCGCGAGCACGTGCTCCAGTACTTCCGGCTCAGACAGCAGGTAGGTCTTGACGTTCTCCAGAATCGGCTCCTCGCCCAGGTAGAACTTGATCATCTCCGGCACGAAGCAGTAGATCGCCTTGTCGTCGGCGACCCCCGTGCCGAACGCGTTGGCGATCGCCACGCTGCCCGCGCGGTAGGCGCGCACCAGCCCGGGGACACCCAGCAGCGAGTCCCCGCGGAACTCCAGCGGATCGACGAAGTCGTCGTCCAGCCGCCGATACACCGCGTGCGCGCGCTCCAGGCCGCGCGTGGTGCGCATGTACAGGACGTCGTCGCGCACCACCAGGTCGGAGGCCTCGACCAGCTCGACCCCCATCTGGCGGGCCAGGAACGCGTGCTCGAAGTACGCCGGGTTGGCCGGCCCCGGCGTCCACACCACGACCGTCGCCTCGCTCTCCGCCGACGGCGCCACCGAGCGCAGCGCGCTCAGCAGCAGCTGCGGGTAGTGGTCCACCGGGCGCACGCGGTATGACGCGAACAGCTCCGGCACCAGGCGCGCCATCGCCGCGCGGTTCTCCAGCACGTAGGAGATGCCCGACGGGATGCGCACGTTGTCCTCGATCACCTTCCACGTGCCGTCGGAGTGGCGCACCAGATCGCACCCCGACACGTGGGTGTAGACGCCGCCGGGCGGCCGGATGCCATGCACCGCGCGCGCGAAGTGCGGACAGCCGGCCACCAGCCGCCACGGCACGATCCCCTCGCGCACGATCTCGCGGGCGTGGTAGACGTCATCGACAAAGTGGTTGAGCGCGCGGATGCGCTGCGCGAGGCCCCGCTTGATCTCGCGCCACTCCGTGCCGCTCAGCACGCGCGGCACGAGGTCCAGCGGGAACGGCCGTTCCTTGGTCGCGCCCTCGCCGTCGTCCGCGCCTTTGGTCTCGAACGTGATCCCCTGCTGCATGAAGATCGCGTCGCGCCGGCGGCCCGCCTCCATCAGCCCCTCCGGCCCGAGCCTGCGCAGCTCCTCGACGAGCGCGCGCGCGGTCGGCCGCGGCGTCCCGTCGTCCTCGAACAGCTCGTCCAGGAACGGCGCCTGAGGGCGGTATGCGTCCATCGCCGGTGTCCGGACCCCCGATCCCACCTC
>DATHPE010000029.1:0-49755 GCA_035484215.1 Solirubrobacteraceae bacterium
AATCGTGCTACAGCGGTGCGACCTCGACCGCCGGCAACGTCGTGTTCTCGGGTCGCAACAACGGTGAATTCGTGGCGTACAACGCGACCACCGGTGAACAGCTGTGGAGCTTCCAGACCGGCGCCGGCGCCAACGCCGCGCCGGCGATCTACGAATACGGCGGGCAGGAGCACGTCGTCGAGCTCGCGGGCGGCAACGCGCTCGCCGGCTCGCCGCACGGAGACAACCTGTGGCAGTTCTCGCTCACCGGAACCAAGGGCCCCGTCGCGGCCCCCACGACCCCCACCACTGCGGTCGAACACGCCGGCGTGGCAAAAAAGAAAGAAGAACCGAAGAAAGAAGAAGCCAAGAAAGAAGAACCGAAGAAAGAAGAACCGAAGAAAGAAGCCTCCACCTCGGCGGCGGCCGTGGCCGCCGGCAAGACGCTGTTTGCTGACAACTGCGCGACGTGTCACGGAATCGCCGGTACCGGCGGCAACGGCGGCCCGAACCTCAACGACGAGGAACTGGCGCACAGCGTCGCGGGCGTGATCAAACAGCTCACCGAACCGCTCGGTGCGATGCCGTCGTTCAAGGAAGTGCTCTCCGCCAAGGAAAAGGAAGAGGTCGCCGACTTCGTGACGATGGAAATCACGCACTCGACGAAATAGCCACTGACTGGACAGGGACGCGCCATGGCCTAGATCCCCTCGTATGCGAAACAAGCGCCGCAAGTTGGTGAACGAGACGATGGACGCCTACCTCGGCTGGCGCGAGCAGTGCGGCGCGGTGTGGATCGCCTACTCCCGCTGGAGCGCCGCGCGGCCGTGCGACGCGGGGCTGTGGCACGCCGCCTACTGGGCCGCGCTCGACCGGGAGGAGCGCGCCGCGGAGCGCTACGCCAACCTGATCCGGCGCTTGGGGAACCTCGTCGCCGCGGACCTCGAGCCGATCGCCAGCCTCACCCCGGCGGGGGCGCGCCGCTGACGCGCTCGTCGTAGCTCAGCGGAGCGCTTTGTGTAGTATCGCCGGCGTCAGGAGGTCCAGTAACTGAATCCGGGGATGAATTTGCCGCGTACGCTGTCGGACTTCCGCAGGCCGATCGGTCGGGAGGTCAACATGATCACAGGAGACTCCTATGGCTATGGCCGCGCCCTCTCCGTGCCCCGCGTGATGCGCATCAGGACCGTGCTCCTGTCCGTCGGCGCGGCGATCGCGCTCGCGGCGGCGCTGAGCGGCTGCGGCGCAAGCTCCGCCGGCAACAGCGCCAGCCTCTCCTATCGTCCGCCCAGCTACAGCGACTGGCCGTACTTCGGGCGCGACCGCGACAACACCCGCTTCGCGCCACAGAAGCAGATCAACGCCTCCGACGTCAGCCATCTCGGTCTCGCGTGGAGCACCAGCCTGGGGGCCGAGCAGTACCTGATGGAGTCCTTCCCGGTAGTCGTCGGACATACGATCTACATCACGACCTCGACCGACGAGGTGCAGGCGATCAACGCCGTGACGGGCCACGTGGATTGGGTCTACACGCCGCCGGTCGACTTCTCGCTGTCGACCGGCGTCGGCGGCTACGGGGTCTCCGTCAACCGCGGTGTCGCCGTCGATGACGGCAAGCTGTTCCTGCTCACCTTCGACGACCATCTGCAGGCGATCAGTCAGGCGACCGGAGAGGAGCTGTGGTCGACCTCGGTCGTCAACGACAGCACGGGGGCCTACGAGACGATGGCCCCGACCGTTTACGACGGCATGGTGTTCGTCGGCGACTCCGGCTCCGAGGACGGCGTGCGCGGCTTCGTCGCCGCCTACGACGAGAGCACCGGCAAGGAACTGTGGCGCTTCTACACGATCCCGCGCGCCGGCACTGGCTGGGTGCCCAAGGAAGGCGGCGGCGGGACCGTGTACATGGCCCCGACGATCGACACGAGCAGCGGCATCCTGTACGTCGGCACCGCCAACCCCGCGCCCGCGATCGTCGGCACCAAGCGTCCCGGCCCCGACCTCTACACCGACTCGATCCTCGCGCTGCAGGCGTCCACGGGACACCTCGTCTGGTACCACCAGGAGGTCGCCCACGACCTCTGGGACTACGACGCCGAGTCCCCCCCGGTGCTGTTCGACACGAAGGTCAAAGGCCGCCCGGTGCGGGCCGTCGCCGAGGCCGGCAAGAGCGGCTACCTGTTCATCCTCAACGCGGCGACCGGAGAAGACCTGTTCCCACGGGTGGCGTTCGTCAAGGAGAGCCACACGCCACCCACCGCCAAGGGAACGCTCGAGTGCCCAGGGGCCGTCGGCGGCTCGCAGTACGCGCCGCTGGCGTTCGACCCCGAAGCGGGCGCCGTGTACGTGTCGGGCATCAACCTCTGCCAGATCCTCACCGTGACGACGAAGGTCGTCGGCGGCGAGAAGCGCTTCGGCGGAGATCGCACCACGCCCTCCAAGGAGAAGCCCGCGGGGACGTTCACGGCCGTGAACGTGACCACCGGCAAGATCATGTGGGCTCACAAGATGCCCACGCCGATGATCGGCGGGGCGACGGCGAGCGCCGGCGGCATCGTCTTCACCGGCGACCAGCACGGCACGCTGTACGCCTTCGAAGCGAAGACCGGCAAGACACTGTGGACCGGCAGCCTTGGGCTCGCCTTCGGCTCGGCGCCGGTCATCTACACGATCGACGGCCAGGAGTACGTGCTGGCGGCGCTCGGCGGCTCAGCGTTGACGGCCTCCGAGAAACTGGGGGCCATCGGTGCGGAGATCGTGGCGCTGAAGCTCGGTGGCCGCGCGTTGTCGGGCTCGAGCTGACACCGTCACGCGCCGCGTTGCGCGCTAGCGCGCGCTAGGGACGATGCGATACACGGCGCCGGCGAGGTCATCGGTCACGTACAGCGCGCCTTCGGGGCCCGGGAGGGCGTCGACGGGCCTCCCCCAGCGTTCGCCGGATGTCAGCTGGAAGCCGGAGACGAGCGAGATCGGTTCGCCGAGCGTGTGCTCGCTGTCGTTCCACGGCAGCCACAGCACCGCGGGGGCGCGGGGAGGAGTTCGATCCCATGAGCCGTGCACCGCGAGCACCGCGCCGCTCGACCACGGGGCGCCGATCGCGGTGCGCTCGAGGAAGGTCAAGCCGAGGGGCGCGCTGTGCGCCGGCAGCCCCCGCTGCAACGGCGCCAGCGTCGCGCAGTCGAGCACCTTTTCGCCGGGGTTGGTCACGGCGTCCGCGACGAAGCCCAGGTTGGCGTAGTGCAGGCCCAGTTCGGGCTCGCCCGGGGTGTCGTCGGGGTCGGGATTGCAGAAGGGCCAGCCAAGGTTGCGCCCGGGCGTCAGCCGCGCGAGCTCGTCCGGCGGGTGTTCGTCGACGTAGCTGCGCACGACCCGCCCGAAGGCTTCGGAGAGCCCCCCGGCGGCGCGATGGAAGGGGTAGGTGACTTCGTCGCGCTCGTTGACCGCCGTCCACAGCGAGCCGTCCGGTGCGAACGCCAGCCCCTCGCCGTTGCGCACGCCGCTGGCCACCACGTGCATATCGCTCCCGTCGGGGCTGAAGGACAGGATCGTTGCGCGCGGAGGGTATTCGCCGGGGTTGGGCGCGAGGGCGTTGGACACGCTGCCGACCGACACGTAGATCGTGTGGCCGGGCCCGATCGCGAGGCTCTTCAGGCGGTGGGTGTCTTCCCCCGCGGGGCCGGTGTCGGGCAGGCTCGCGACCACGACCGTGCGCGGCCCGAGGCGCCCGCCCGCCAGCCACGGATAGCGGTCGATCTGGTTGGACTGCGCGAGATACAGCACGCGCACGCCTTTCAGCGTGTCGAAGGCCATGCCCTGCGGCAACGTGAGCCCGGAGAGCAGCACCCGCTGGCGGGGAGGCGCGGCCGCCGTGCGGCCGGGGATCAGCTCGAGCACCTTGCCGGCGCTCGCCGCGCTCACCAGCAGGTCGCGGTTGGGCGCCCACAGCGCGAAGCGCGCCAGCGGCACCCGCGCCCAAACCTCCGCGCTCCAGCCGGTGGGGATCGTCACCGTACGCGCGACATCGAGCGGTGACGCCCCGTTGCCAGCCGGCACGCTGAGCGTCACCGGCGCGAACCGCACGCTCCCCGCGGCGTGCGATCCGATCGACACCTCCTGTCGGTGTGCGGCCGCCGTCGCCGAGGTGCTGGCACCGCTGCCGCCACAGGCCGCCAGCGAGAGAGCGAGGAGCCCGAGCCCCAGGGCGATCCGGGCGATCCTCGAGCTTGCATACGACCCACTGAGAGAGCGGCTGCGGCTGAAGCTCCTCATCCGCAACCCATCCCAGCACATCGCGGCGTGATAAGGAAGGGGCCATGAGCGCGACCCTCGCACATCGCCTGCGGCGTCTCGCGGCCGAGCCTGCGCGCCTGGTGAGCCTCTCGCTGGGGCTGACGGTGGCGATCGCGTGCACGGGCTGTGGCGGGGCCCGGCCGTCACAGGCGAACGTCGACTGGCCATCATGGGGCAACACCGCCGAGAACACGCATTTCGCGACGTTGAGCCAGGTCAACACGACCGATGTCGGCCGTCTGCGCTTGTCGTGGACGCGCCCCGAGGGATTCGGCCAGTTCGAGTGGGAGACCTTCCCCGTCGTTGTTGGCACGACCATGTACTACACGACCGACACCGACGAGGTGCTGGCGGTCGACGCGCGCACGGGGCGGCTGCGCTGGAGCTACGTTCCCGAGGTCGACTTTCTCCTGGGCCCGCAGGGAGTGGACGCCGTGCCCGTCAGCAGGGGCGTGACGGTGGGAGGCGGTCGTGTCTATGAGCTGACCGCCGACGATCAGCTGATCGCGCTGAGCAGCGGCGGCGGCAAGCGCCTGTGGGACGTGCGTGTCGCCGATCCCGACGCCGGGTACTCGGAGAACTCCCCCGGGACCTACTGGGATGGCGAGATCATCATCGGCGGGCCCGCGGGTGACGCCGGGCTGCGCGGCTTCGTGGCGGCCTATGCCGCGAGCAGCGGTCGCCAGCTGTGGCGTACGTACGTCATCCCGCCGCGTGGCCAGGGATGGCTGGCCGGCGGCGGCGCGCACGGCGGGGGCGACGTGTGGATGCCGCCGACCGTCGACGCGGCGTCCGCGACCGTGTACGTCGCCACGGGCGACCCCACCCCCGCGTTCAGCAACGCCCAGCGCAAGGGCTGTGACCGGTGGAGCGACGCGACGGTCGCCCTCGACGCGAGGACCGGCGCGCTGGAGTGGGGCCACAGCGAGCTGTGCGAAGACAGCTGGGACTACGACACAGACCAGTCGCCCACGCTGTTCGACGTCCACGTCAACGGACGCACGGTGCGCGCGCTCGGCGACGGCAACAAGTCCGGCTTCTACTCGATCCTCGACGCCAGATCGGGCTCGCTGCTCGCGCGCTCCCCCGAGCTGACGCGCTACTCGCGTCCGCATCGCAGACCGAGCCGCGCGGGCGCGATCGTGTGTCCTGGGATCTTCGGCGGACTGGAGTATGGGCCTCCCGCCTACAGCCCGCTCAGCCAATCGGTCTATCTGCCGGGCACCGACATGTGCATGCGCTACACAGTCGACTCCGCGAGCGCGATCGAGCGCCATCGCTCGGGCGAGCCGGATCTCGACGGCGCGGCCATTCAGGTCGGCCCCGCCACAGGGGTGATCGCGGCCGTCGACGCGAGCACGGGCCACGTCGCTTGGAGCAGGCCGCTGCCGCGGCCAGCGACGGGCGGCGCCCTCGCGACAGCCGGCGGCCTGGTGTTCGTCGGCGATGACGACGGATACCTCTATGCGCTCGATGCGCGCTCGGGCGCGATCCTCTGGCGGGCGCATCTCGGCCTGCGCATCGGCTCGGCGCCGATCGCATACGAGCTCGCCGGCGTCGAGTACATAGCCATCGCCGCCGGCGGCTCCCAGCTCAGCGTCCCGGGCGACGCCCCGCCAGGCGAAGGCAGGATGTTCGTTTTTCGCCTGGCATAGCGGACCAGGCGCGCGAGGATATGGTCATCCTATCTTTAGAGACATAAGTAGCTATTATGTCCACCCGCGTTGGTAGCATGCCGACGCGTTGACCTGAGGGAGCCGGTGTCACCAGTCGCGCAGCCACGTCTGCGCTCGATGAAATGGAGCTGAGCCTTGATGAAGCGCAAGTCGATCGTGACGGTAGTTATGGGGGTCGCCGTACTGCTCATAGTCGCAGCGTGCGGGAGCAGCAATAACTCGAATACCACCACCACTACTACTGCCAGTACCGCCACGATCAGCTCGGCTGCGGAAATACCGCTCGCGCCTTCGTTCACGTCCGCGGAACTGGCCTCGCTGCCCACCCAGAACTGGATCACGCCTCCGGGCGGCACGATGGGCGACCGCTACTCGGCGCTGACTCAGATCAACGCGTCGAACGCCTCGCAGCTGAAAGGCGACTGGCTGACGGCGCTGAACGGCAGCGGCACGCTCGAGAAGTACTCGCAGGAGGCCTCGCCGGTGGAGTACGACGGCGTGATCTACATCGCGACCGGCGCCGACGACGTGTTCGCGATCTCCGCGGCCACCGGCAAGATCCTGTGGGAGACCAAGGCGAACCTGCCCGCGTCGACCGCGACGTCTGTGTGCTGCGGGTGGGACAACCGCGGGGTCGCGATCGGCGACGGCATGGTCTTCACCAGCGTTCTCAACGGCTACATCGAGGCGCTCAGCCAGAAGACCGGCGAAGTTCTCTGGAAGACCGAAGTCGCCCCCGTCACCGCGGGCAACACCGTCACGATGGCGCCTCTGTATGAGGAGGGCATGGTCTTCGTCGGCCCCGTCGGCGCCGAGTACGGCGTGCGTGGCTCCATGGCCGCCTACAGCGCGACCACCGGCAAACTGATCTGGAAGCAGTACAACATCCCCGGTCCCGGCGAACCGGGCCACAGCAGCTGGCCGAGCGATAACAACCTGTGGGAACACGGCGGCGCGACGACATGGAACACGCCGACGTTCGACCCCAAACTCGGGCTGATGTACTACTCGACCGCCAACGCGGGCGAAGACTTCGAAGGCAAGGAACGCCCGGGCGACAACCTGTACTCCTCCTCGATCATCGCGAGGAACATAAAAACCGGCAAGATGGTGTGGTTCTACCAGACGGTTCACCACGACATCTGGGACTTCGACGACCCGAGCCCGACGGTGCTGATGAACGTCGAAGTGAACGGCAAAATGGAAGAAGGGATCGCCGAGCCGAGCAAGACCGGCTACGTGTACTTCCTGAACCGGGCCACAGGCAAGCCGATCTTCCCGATACCGGAGACGCCCGTTCCCCAGAGCGCCGCCGACGCGACCTCACCCACGCAGCCGATACCGACGATGCCGCCGTTCAGCCCCGAGAAGGTCTCACCCGAACAGCAGAAGCTGCTCCAGGAAGCGGTCAAGGCCTCCACGCCGGCCGGCCAGAAGGTGCCGACGGTGATCGCGGGCAAGCTGTTCACGCCGTGGGAACCGGCCAATCCGAACACGATCGAGTCAGCCAACAACGTGGCCGTCGGTGGCGACAACTGGCCGCCGAGCAGCTTCGACCCGACCAACGACTACTACTACGTGTGCTCGCAGTCGGGCTCCGTAGCGATCAACCTCGCGGTCGCGAGCACGAAGAAGAAGGTGTACAAAGCCGGGGAAACGTTCACGGGCAGCAACCCGGCGATCGGCTTCTCCGGGTTCGACACGCCCGGGTTCCTGACGGCGTATGACATGAAGACGGGGAAGATCGCCTGGCAGAAGAGCTTCCCGAAGGAATCGTGCTACAGCGGTGCGACCTCGACCGCCGGCAACGTCGTGTTCTCGGGTCGCAACAACGGTGAATTCGTGGCGTACAACGCGACCACCGGTGAACAGCTGTGGAGCTTCCAGACCGGCGCCGGCGCCAACGCCGCGGCGGCGGTGTACGAATACGGCGGGCAGGAGCACGTCGTCGAGCTCGCGGGCGGCAACGCGCTCGCCGGCTCGCCGCATGGGGACAACCTGTGGCAGTTCTCGCTCACCGGAACCAAGGGCCCGGTCGCCGCTCCGACGACTCCCACCACGGCGATCACTCACGCGGGTACGGGCAAGAAGAAGGAAGAACCCAAGAAAGAAGAACCCAAGAAGGAAGAACCGAAGAAGGAAGCGTCAGTGCCTTCGGTGTCAACCGCATCGGTGGCGGCCGGCAAGGCGATCTTCGCCGACAACTGCTCCACCTGTCACGGGATCGCCGGTACCGGCGGCAACGGCGGCCCGAACCTCAACGCGATGGAACGGGCGCACAGCGACGCGGGCGTGATCAAGCAGCTCACCGAACCGCTCGGTGCGATGCCGTCGTTCAAGGAAGTGCTCTCCGCCAAGGAAAAGCAAGAGGTCGCCGACTTCGTGACGATGGAAATCACACACTCCACGAAGTAGCGCACGACAGGCGGTCAAGCCGCACATCACAAGACCCGACCCAATCCCAGCGCCCGAGCCCACCAAAGCTCGGGCGCTGGTCTAGACTCAGCTGCGTGAAGGGGGTGAACGATCGATGACATTGACCGCGCGCGTGACGGCGCTCGCCGCAACCGTGAGCGCATCGCTTGCCCTGCTCGCCCCCGTCAGCTTGGGAGCGGAATCCACGGGCAGCGGCTGGGGCGCCCAGGCGAGCTACCTGGGTCGCTATCACCTGCGCGTAGTCCCCCTCGCCGGCCAGGGCGGCTCCGGCTCCAGCCACGCAGACGCTCAGGCGGCGGTGTTCAGCGCGGCGGCGGCGGCCTGCCAGCAGGTACTCGCGGCCGTCGGACCGACGCGCGGCGAGCTGACGCTGTTCATGCGGGAAGTCAAGAAGGGGGCGCCTCTGGTTCCCAGCGGCATCCTCAACCTGCAGGCGCCAGGGGGCAACGAGCTCGTCTACCTGACGTATCTGACCTCCAGCGGCGGCACCCGACACGCGAAGATCAACGGCGGCGCGTTCGTCGGGCCGGTCGTCGGCTCGTTCAGCGCCACCAGCACGGGGCCCGGCATGCTCTCCGGCACCGCCCAGGTGGAAGGCATCGGAACCGTAGAGGCTGACTACGTGCGCTTCTCCGCGTCGCCGCAGCCGTAACTCTTTCAGCTCAGCGCTTTGACCAGCGCCACCACGGACGCATACACGCCTGCGTCGGCGTTGGCGTTGGGCGCAGCAGCGGAGGATTCCTGCCTCACCGCGGCGGGGGCTTCCGGACTTGCAGTCGGGGCGGCGCCGACCTGCGCCGCCCGCGGCAGCACCGTCGGCGCGGGCAGGTCGTCTTCGACCTGGCGAAAGCTCGCTGAGTAGCTCGTGCCGCCCACCGTCAGAGTGCCGTTGAGTTTCTCCTGGTTGGGGTGCGCGGGAGTGTCGAGATCCGACGGCTTGTCCAGCACGAGCCTGCCGAGAACCTGGGTGGTGGTGCCGGGCACCAGCAGGTTGCACGTCATCACGCCATTTCTGTATTCGAACGGGTACAGCGACGCCGTCCAGCTCGTCAGTTCGCCTCGTTTGTCGTACTGGTAGAACTCGCCGTCCCCGACCATGAACTCGTGCTCGACCGATTCGGTGTAGTCGATGTCGAGCACGGCGCTCACCAGGCCGGCGCGGCGTTCGATGCGCGACAGGTAAAAGCGCCCGATGTAAGCGTCACCAATTGCCGGATTGACCAGCACTTTCGGCTCCGGCAGACCGTCGGCGTTTCCCGTCGTCGCCTGCGCCGGCAGCGTCGCGTACATACCCGCCCCCACCCCCACGAGCGCTGTCGCGACGGCGGCGCCAAGGCGTCGGTACAGGCTGTTTCTGCCACTCATGCCGAGTCCATGGTAGCTCGCCGCGAATGAGTCGCTGCGTCGCGCCGGCAGACGCTAGTATCCCACGCGGGTGACGAGCGCATCGCACAGAATCCGGACGCGCAGATGCCGCCTGTTGTGGACGTTGGCCGGCACCGCTGTCGCGCTCGCCGGCTGTGGGAGCAGCGGGACGCTGACGCACGCGCAGCTGGTCAGTCGCGCCAACGCCGTCTGCCGGTCGACCGACGCGCAGATCGCGGCGCTGCCGGTGCCGCGCAACCTGAAGGCACTCGCCAGCTACGCGACCAGCACACGCTCCGCGACGGCCCGGTTGCAGCAGAGCCTGAGCGCGCTGCACGCATCCACGTCCGACAAGCCCGCGCTCACCCGCTACCTGGCGGCCCTGGAGCAGGGCGACGCGCTGCTCGCGCGCATCTCGACCGCCGCCGGCGGCGGTCACAGCGCGACCGTCAGCTCGCTCGGCGACCAGCTCGCCGCGGTCCCCGCCGGAGCGCTGGCCACCGACGCCGGCCTGTCCGCGTGTGCGACGCCCTCGACGTCCGCGGGCATCGCCGGCTGACTCGGGCGAGCGCCACGGAGAGTTACCCCGACCCGCGTAGTTTGCCCGCCACCGTCGAGCCCCCCGATCTGGTCGAGCTGCGCGCGGCGGCGCTCGCGATCGAGCAAGAGGTGGCAGGTGCGATCGTCGGCCAGCAGGAGGCGCTGCGCGGGACGCTCATCTGCCTCATAGCCGGCGGTCACGCGCTGCTCGAGGGCGTGCCGGGGCTCGGCAAGACGACGATGGTGCTGGCCTACGCGGCCGCGCTCGGCCTGCCCCACAGCCGCATCCAGTTCACGCCTGATCTGATGCCCGCCGACATCACTGGGACGACCGTTCTGGCGGAGCACCAGGGCGGCGCGATGCAGATGCGCTTCCAGCCGGGTCCGATCTTCACCAGCGTGGTGCTCGCGGACGAGATCAATCGCGCCTCGCCCAGGACCCAGAGCGCCTTGCTGGAGGCGATGCAGGAGGCGACGGTGACCGTCGCCGGGACCACCCACCCGCTGCCGCGGCCGTTCTGCGTGCTCGCCACCCAGAACCCTGTCGAGCTACGCGGCACCTATCCCCTCCCCGAGGCACAGCTCGACCGCTTCTTCCTCAAGCTGCGCTTCGGATACCCGAGCCGATCGGAGCTCACCGACATAGTTCGGCGAACGACCGGCGCCGAGGACTCCGCCACCGCGCCCGCGTCGAGCGAGCGGGCACAGGCGGGCCCCGACCCCACGCTGCTGCCGCGGCTGGGCGCGTTCGCGCGCGAGGTCCCCGCCGCCGAGCAGGTGCTCGACTACGCCAGCCGCCTGGTGCTGGCGCTGCATCCCGGCGCGGGGGCCGCGCCGCTGGTCGACGATTACGTGCGGCTCGGGCCGAGCCCCCGTGGCGCCCAGGCGCTGGCGCTGGCCGGGCGTATCGCGGCGCTGATGGATGGTCGGCACAACCTCGCCTTCGAGGACATCCGCGCGGTCGCGCCGCTGGCGCTGCGCCACCGGCTGATCCTTGGACTGGACGCCGAGCGCGACGCCGTCGAGCCGGACGCGATCATCGCCCAGGCGATCGAGCGCACGCCCGAGCCGTCGTGATGCGCCTGCGCCGCCGACCACCGCGACCGCCCTCCTCCACGGGCGCGAGGCCCGCCGGCCGGCGGGCGCTGCTGGACGCCCGCGACCTGCGCCAGCTCGAACGCCTCAGCATCGTCTCGTTGCAGGCGATGCTGACGGGCGTCGCCGGCCAGCGCCCGTGGGGCGTCGGCCCGGCGGGGTTGGAGTTCGCCGACTACAGGCCGTACGTGCCCGGGGATGACCTGCGCTACGTCGACTGGAACATCCGTGCGCGGCTGGGCGAGCTGCTCGTGAAGGTTGCGCCGGAGGAGCGCAGCGCGGAGATCGACATCCTCATCGACATGAGCCGCTCGATGGACTTCGGCGACCCGAACAAGCTGTGGCACGCCCGCCGCCTGGCCGTCGCGATCGGAGCGGTGGGCCTGCTGCACGCGGACGTGGTGCGCAGCTACGGCCTCGCCGGCACGGCGCTCGAGCCGGGCTCGCGGATGGACGCCCCGAGCATGGTGGGCGCCCTTAGCGACCAGGTGGCCTCGCTGTCGGGGGGAGCGCGCACGGATCTGCCGGCGGCGGTGCACGCGTATCGACGGGTGCGCGAGCACGCGGACCTGGTCGTGCTGATCAGCGATGGGCTGGTGCCGCCGGCGGCGCTGACGGCTGCGCTCACCGAGCTCGCGGGGCAGGCGCCGAGCCTGGCGTTCGTGCACGTGCTCGACGCCTCCGAGCTGCGCGCGCCCGGCGATGGTCCGCTGGAGCTGCGCGACCTCGAGACCGGCCAGGTGCTGGATCTGACGTTGAGCTCCCGCGCGGCCGCGTCATACGCGCGGCTGGCCGAGCGTTTCCGCTCGGGGGTGGAGCGGAGCGTGCGCGCGGTGGGCGCCCGCTATGTGCTGGCGCCCACCGAGGTGGAGCCGCTCGACCTGCTGGCGGCGGGGGCCCGCTCCGCGGGACTCGTGGCCTCGTAGCCGTCCTCGCCGCCGAGTCGCGACCGCCGGTGTGGGGGCCCGCCGTCAGGCCCGCGACCGCGCAGCAGCTCCCCGAACACGGCGAGCAGGAAGACCACGAGCGCGCCCAGCGCGAGCACCCACCACAGGCTCGTCCTGGCGCCGGCGAGCAGCGCCCCGGGGTCCTGCTCGGAGAGCTCGCGTCCGCCGGTGGCGCTCGCGAGCTGCCCCAGCGGCGTGGCCGCCGTGGGTTCGGGCAGGTACTCCTGCGAGTAGGGCACCGCGAGCTCGCCGCTGGCGCCGATCGTGCCCGCGGCCAGCGTGTAGCGGTAGACGCCGGCGGCGAGACCCGTGAGCGGCGCGGTGTAGATGCTCGGACCCGTACGCCGCAGCGTGAGCGCGCTGCGCGCGCCGCCGCTCGACGTCAGCGTCACCGCGAGCGTGGAGATGGGAAACGCGCTGGCGCCCTGCAGCGCCAGATCCACGCGCAGCGACGGGGGGGCGCCGGGACGCACTTCCACGGCCGGCGCGGGCGCCGGGGCCGCGCGCTCGCTCCAGCGCACCATCTCGTTCCACGTCTGCGTCTCGCCGCTCCAGCCGCTGGCCCAAGGCGAGCCGAAGCCGGGGGTCCATGCGACCACGCGCCCGGCGCCGTCCTGCCATTGCGCGAGCGCGGGCACCAGCTCGGACGGCTTGACCTCAGCGAGCAGGTCCGCCTGCGCGCCGGGCTTGAGGTTCGTCAGCTCCTCGCCCGTCAGCCGCGCGAGCGAGCTGCCGCTCAGCGAGGAGACGATCGGGCTGTCGGCGCCCGCCAGCACCGGCAGCGAGCCGTACGCCTGTACCGGCTTGGCGGCGAAGCGGGACTCCTTGGCGAAGATCTGCGGCAGTTCGCGCGCGCTGCTCGCCGCGTAGAAGTCGCCGCCGGTTGCGTGCGCGATCCGCTCGAGCAGGCCGGTGTCGGCTTCGGCGCCGAGCGCGACCGTCGCCACGCTCACATGGCTGTCCTCTATCTGCCGCAGCAGCGGCGCGTATTCCTCCGGTTCGCTGATGCCGTCGGTCACGAGCACGATGTGCTTTGAGGGGGCGGTGCTCGACTGCAGCTGGCGAAACCCGGCCTGCAGCCCGAGGTAGAGGTTCGTGCCGCCTTCCGCGGTCAGGCCGTCGATGGCGGCGACGATGCGACGTTCGCTCGCCCCTGGGGTCACGCGCTGCACCGGCACGAGGACGTGCGGCACGGCGTCGAAGGCGACCACGCCCAGCTCGTCTTCGTGGGAGGCGACGAACTGCGCCGTCTGGACCCCGCCCAGGCGGACCATTTCGATCTTGGGATAGCCGCCGGCGAGGTCGATCATGCTGCCTGAGCGGTCGAGCACGAGCTCGATCGCGACGTTGCGCCGCTGGAGGTTGCCCGGCACGAGGCTTTCCACCGGGAGCAGCGCTTCGATCGCCGAGTGGGCGTAGCCGCCGCCGGAGAAGCTGTGGGGTCCGCCGAGGGCCACCACGCCCAGACCGCCGTCGCGCACGGCGCTGTCGAGGGCGGCCGTCTGGCGCGAGCCGAGCGCCGAGGCTGGGACGTCGTCGAACACGACCGCGTCGAGGCCGGCGTAGCCGCCCGCCTGCGCGGGCAGCGCCGCGGCGGGCACGCTCGTGAGCGCGAAGCCGAGCCGTGTCAACAGGCCCCGCGGCGCGGCCCCGGCGTCGACCGCGAGCACCCGCGGGCGTGCGAGCACGTCGGTGGTGCTCGACAGCGAGTCGTTCTCGGGCAGCGCGTCCCCGGACAGCGCGATGCGCGCCGTGAAGGACTCCCAGCCGACACCCGTGGCGGTGTAGGAGAGCAGCAGCGGGTTGTCGCCGGCGCGCAGGACGATCGTCTGATGGCCGACGAGCGCGCCGTCGCGGCTCACATACAAGCTCGCGTGCGCAGCGACGGTGCTGCGCACGGTCAGCGCCAGCGGGATCGGATCGCCCGAGTGGACGCTCGCGGGGGCGGTCATCCGCGTGATCGCCGCATCGCGCCGGTGGACGTCGCTGAGCGCCACCACGTCGACGCGCACACCCCTGGCGCGCGCCAGCCCCGTCGTCGCGAGCACGTCGCCCTGCGTCTCACCGCCGCCGCTGAGCAGCGCCAGCAGCCCGCCGCGGGGGACCAGGCCGAGGCCGAGGCGCACGCCCTGTTCGATGTCGCTCGCGCTCGCGGGAAGCGGGGCGGCGGACGAGGGCGCCGTGGCGGCGTCAGGGAGCGCGCGCGCGCCGTCGGCGAACTCGACGATCTGGCACGGCGACGGACAGGCCGCGCGCGCCTGCCCCGCCCAGCTCGCCTCGGTAGCGCGCATCTGGCGGTCCACCCGCGCCGAGCGATCGACGACGAGGATCGTCGTGCGCCGCGTGTCGGCGCCGAGCTGCGGCTGTGCGAGCGCGAGCACGAGCAGCGCCGCGGCGAGCGTGCGCAGGAGCATCCACACCGACGGACGCCGACCTGGTGCCGGCCACGCGAGCGGCGCCAGCGCGAGCACCGGCGCCAGCGCGAGCAGGAACAGCGGCGCGGCGAAGCGCAGGCTCACGCCGCCACCGCCCTGTCCCCCATCCCCCGCCCGCGCCGCCTCACGCCGTAGCCCGCCTCGAGCGCCACCACCAGCAGCGCTGCGAGCAGGAGCCACGGCGCGAGGTTCGCCCGCGGGCCACCCGCGACGGCGCCCGCGGCCGCGCGCGCGTCGATCACCGACGGCTGTTCGGTCGGGCTGGCGAGGCTGGCTTCGCCCTGCTCGGGGCTGGTGAGGGCGCGTAGGAGGTTGGCGATGAGCAGCGGGAACGCAGGCAGCTGGGGAAGGTCGGACTTGGCGGGATCGAATGCCAGCACCGCCAGCCGCCGGCCGGCGTCGAGGCCAGATGCGAGCAGCGGGCCTTCGGGGCTCCAGGCGATCCAGCGCAGCCCGGCCGGCAGCGACAGCACGCGCGCGCCGCCGGCGTCCAGCGCCAGCGAGCTCAGTTCGACCCCTTCCAGCAGCGGGCTCGTGGGATCGCCGCCGCTCAGCACGGATTCGCGCATCGCCGCTCCCACGTGCCCGCCGGGCACGCGCGGCGGGTCGATCAGCAGGACGCCCGGCGCGGATGGCAGCGAGCCGCCGGGGAGCGATCGATCGAGCACCACCAGGTCGCTTTCGCGAGCGTCGCGCGCCCGGTAGTCGCCGGGGGTGCGCAGGCGCAGCCTGACGCCCGCCACGGCGGCCAGCGCCCGTGCCACCGGCAGGGCGTCGGCCGGTTCGCCCACCAGGGTCACGCGTGTAGGCGACGGCACGCCGTCCGCGTCGGGGACGCTCACACGGGCGCGTGCGGCGGCCGCCAGCGTGTCGGCTCCGAGCAGCCGGAGACTGACGTTCGCGCCGGGTGGTGCCGAGAACGCGATTTCCGCGTGCCCCCCCGCGGGAACGCTCACGCTCCTGGGCCCGGACGCCGCGCCGATGCCTTCGACGGTGTACTCGTCGGTCACCGTCGCGGCGGCGCTGTTGCGCACGCTCGCCAGCACCTCGCATCCGCCGGCGCTGCCGATGCCGCAGCGCGCCGCGGGCGAGAAGATCCCCTGCTGGCCCAGGGCCGGGCCCGCCACCGCGTCCCGGAGCTCGCCCGGCGTGGAGAGCATCGACGGCAGCTGATCCTCGGGCGCGCGCGCGAGCGCGATCCGCCCACCCGGCTTGAGCAGCGCGCCCGCGAGCGTGAGCGCTTCCCCCAGCCGGGTGGGGGCGGCCGTCGGGTGGACGCGCGCCAGCGCCGCGGCGAGTCCCTGCTCACCACCGCGGTAGAGGACGTACGGAGCGCTCGCGGCCACGACGACCGCGAGCCGTGAGCCCCGGGGCGCGCTCGCGGCGACGCGCTCGAGCTCGCGCTCGCCGGCGGCCAGGCGCCCGGGGACGGTCATCCACACGGAGTCGTCGAGCACCAGCACGCGCGCCGAGCCGGCGCCCGCCGGCGCGCCACCCGCCGGCCGTGCGAGCGCCAGCACGAGCGCCACCAGCGCAAGCAGCTGCAGCAACAGAAGCAGGGGCAGGCGAGGGATCGGCAGTCGCCGCTGCCCACCCGTGTCCAGATGCTGCAGCTCCTGCCAGATCAGCAGGCTGGGAACCTCACGCAAGGGTGGGCGGCTCCGGCGCAGGTGCGCCAGCACGAGCGGCGCGATCAGGACGAGCCCGGCGAGCGCCCACGCGCTCAGCAGCGTCACGCCGACATCACCAAGCCAGGCCGGCCAGCGACGCGAACGGCCCGAAGTAGCCGAGCAGCAGAGGCGCGTCGGAGGGCGGCAGGCCGGCGTCCGCGAACGGGATGAACGCGAATGATGCCGCCGGCGCGCCCGCGGTCGAGGACGCGAGCTCAGGCTGCGTCGGCCTCCCGTTGCCTTTGCCGGCGCTGTCGCCGGTGGCGGGCGCGAAGGGATGGTGCTGCTGACTGGCCGTGTAGCCCGATTGGATCGGCAGCGGGGACGTGCCGGCGGCCTGACGCGAGGGAGCACGGCTGCCCACGCCCGGGGCGCGCCCGGGGACCGCGCCCGCTCCCCTGGAGGCCGCCGGTGAGGCGGCGCCGGCGTGCGCTGAGGCCGCGCTGGGGCGGGCGGCGGCGCTCGTGCTGTCAGTCCTGCTCCCCGCCCGTGCCGCGCCGCCGGCGAGCCCCGTCGCACCCGTCTTCGCCGTCGCGCCGGCCTTCGCGCTGGCGCCGGTGTTTGCGGTCGCCCCCGTCTTCACGCTCGCGCCTCGCGCGGCGGCCGTTTGCGTGGAGGTGGCGGAGCTCGTCGCGGCGCCGCGCCCGGCGCCCGCCAACGCGTGCGAGCTCGCGCCGGCACTCGACGTCGAGCCGTTGCGCGACTGCGTCGTCGCGCCCGCGCGCGCGCCTTCAGCCGGCGCGCGCCCCTGGCCGGTCGGGCTCCTGGCCGGCTGCGCCTGGTGCGCGGCGGAGGCCGGCCGTGTGGAGCCGGTCAGCTTGCGCGCCCGTGCGCCTGTCCCCGCCTGGGCAACGGCGGCGTGGCTCGAACGTGATCGGAGCGTCCCACGGGCCGGCGCGGGAGCGGCGGCGCCCTTGCCGGCGACTGGCGTGGCGCCGCTCGCCCGGGCGAGCCGGCGCGGATGGGCGCCGGAGCTCCCGTTCCCCAGCGCGAGGGCCCCCGCGAGCGCCAGCGCCACGACGACGCCCGCCAGCCACTCGCGCGCGGCGCTCGGGTCGCTGGCTCGTGAGTGCGCGAGGCTCCCGTCGATCGCCGAGTCCGCCTCGCCCAAGACCAGCGCGGCCAACGGGCCGCTCGCGCTATCGGCGCGGGTCAGCTCCAGCGCGGTGGTCAGCCGCTCGGACAGGCCGAGCTGGCGGTCGAGCAGCAGCGTGGCCTGCGCCGGATCGACGCGCGCACGCAGGCCGGCGGCGATGCCGGCGATGGTGATCGCGCCAGGCAGGATGAGCCAGAGCGCACGCCCGGACACCCCCGCCACCGCCGCGATCAGCTCCACGACCACGGCCAGGGCGAGCCCGAGCAGCAGCCAGCGACGGACGAGGGCCGCGGTCCTGCGCCGGTCGATCCGCCGCCGCCAGCGCGGAAGGCCGTCGCGCAGACCGAGCGGGGCCCGCTCGCGATCGCGCCGCGCGGGCACGATCCGAACCACGTCGCCCGCGTCGCCATGCAGCCAGCGCCGCATGGCCGCGGAGCTCATCGGCAGCTCGAACGTTGACACTGCCGCCCATGGTACTGTCGCGGCTGAGTGTTTCTATGCGCACGTGGTGGGCGTGCGGCAGGGCCAAAGAAGGGGTTGAGATACTTGAAGGCGATGGATCCCGCTCGGCGGCGTGTGGTGCGTTTGGTCGTGGCGTTGGCGGTGGCTGTGGCGCTGGCGTCTGCGTTGATCTACACGAGCTTCAGCGCGGCCTCGCCGGCTCTCTCGCCCAGCCAGCTGGTGCGTCAGGCGGTGCCAGGTCGGGCGTATCAGCTGACGGGCACGGTCGTTAAGGGGTCGGTCCGTCGTCATGGCGCGACGCTCGATTTCGCGGTGGAGGATCGGGCTGGGGGGACGGTTGTCGGGTTGGCGTACACGGGCACCGTGCCGGACCCGTTTCGTGAAGGACGCGAGGTGATCGTGACGGTGGAGAAGCAGCCGAACGGCGGGTATGCGGGGGAACGCAACTCGCTGATCACGAAGTGCCCGTCGAAGTACAAGACGGCGCCGCCGAGCGAGAACCAGAACTCCTGACGGCGGAGTCGGCGGCCGGCAGCGGCCCGTTGCAGCTAGCGGGAACGCGGACGGTCCGCTAGCTGGGGGCGACAGATGGACGGTGGCGGCGATGACAGCAGGCGGCATGCGCGAGATCGTTTGCTGGCGATGCTGTCGGTGCAGACAAGCGCAGCGGAGCTGGTGGAGCAGGCCAACCGCGAGCACAGCGAAGTGGAGCGTTCGCTCGGCGACGCGCTGACACATGCGTGGCGCAGCGGCGATGCGCTGCGACGCGCGAAGCTGGCACAGAAGCACGGCGCGTGGCTGGCGTGGATCGCCGAGCACTTCGCCGGCTCCCAGCAGGTGGCAAGCGAATACATGCGGCTCCGGGCGAGCTACCCCGACCCGCGCAATCTGCCGGCGGGCGTGGGCGTGCGCAAGGCGCTCACGCTCGCCAGCGCGCAAGCGGGCGGGCCGAGAATCAGACGCGCGAGGCCCGCTCCACCGGTGGGCGCGGCGGCTCCGGCGCGAGAGGGAATCAGATCGGCGCTCGCGCTGCTGCAGGACATACCGGACGGGATGCTCGCGAGGATGGAAGCGGAGCCGGACTTCGACCTGGAAACGTGCGAATGGCAGATCGACCGTGTTCGACACGCGCTGAGCCACCTGAAGGAGCGTCTGGTGGCGCGCGCGCCGCACTCACAGCCGTGCGCGTGCGCCCAGCCGATCCCCACCGACGGCTACTGCTTCACGTGCTCACGGCGCCTGCGACCGATGCGTCTGGCGTCGTGATCGCCGCCACCAGCCACGAGGCGCCGCGGCGCGCCGGCCAACCCCCGCGGTAGTGATTGAATCGTGCCGATGAGCGATTCGTTGTGCGCGGAGACCGTGCTGATCGGCGGCGATGACGTCGAGGCGTATCGCGCTCGGCCCGCCGGTGAGGAGTCCCGCGGCGGAGTGGTGGTGATCCACCACATGCCGGGATATGACCGGGCGACGAAGGAGATCGCGCGGCGGTTCGCGGCGCGGGTAGCGGTCGAGCTGACGGCGGCCTCGGCGCGTGAGCTCGTGGCCGCCATCGAGGCCGCGCTCGAGTCGGCGCCCGCTGAGCTCACCGCCTGAGCCCATAGAAAAGCCCCGCCGGAGCGGGGCTTTCCCTTAGGAGATCGATAAGCCGGATTCTGTCGTTGAGCAGTCATCCATCTGAGCGGCCTACCTGGACCTCGGCGGGCACCTGCAAACGGTCCTGTTTGGCCTTGCATCGGGTGGGGTTTGCCCAGCCGTCGCGTCACCGCGACGCTGGTGCGCTCTTACCGCACCATTTCACCCTTGCCGGCCCGCCGTTCACGTGGGACGGCGGACGTAGGCGGTTTGTTTCTGTGGCACTTTCCCGCGGGTTTCCCCGGGTCGATACCTCGACCACCCTGCCCTTTGATGTCCGGACTTTCCTCGAAGGCGAGATCGCCCCCGCGGCTGCCTGATCTCCACGAGCAACCTAGCGCGTGCAGCCGCCCCTGTGAAGGTCTGGGAGCGAGGACCCGCCCTCCCCCGCCGCCGGGCGAACTACGGTCACACCTTCCTGAGCAGACCCACCACGCGGCCGAGCACCTTGACCTCCTTGCTGCGAATGGGCTCCATCGCGTCGTTCTCCGGCTGCAGGCGGATGTGGTCGGCCTCGCGGAAGAAGCGCTTGACGGTCGCCTCCTCGCCGAGCAGGGCCACCACCACCTCGCCGTCGCTCGCGGTGTCCTGCGGGTGCACGACCACGTAGTCGCCCTCGAGGATGCCGGCGTCCTTCATCGAGTCGCCGCGAATCCGCAGCAGGTACTCGCCGTCGCCACCACCGGCGATCTCGGGGACGGAGACGTAGTCCTCGATGTTGCCCTCCGCGAGCATCGGCTCACCCGCGGCGACGGAGCCCAGCAGCGGGAGTCCTTCGGCCCGCACGATCCCGCGCACGCTGTCCACGGCGTTGCCCACCGCCCGGTCGAGCAGCTCGATCGCCCGCGGCTTGGACGGGTCGCGGCGGAGCAGCCCGATCTTCTCCAGGTTGGCCAGATGCGCGTGCACCGTCGACGAGGAGGCCAAGCCGACCGCCTTGCCGATGTCGCGCACCGTCGGCGGATAGCCGTACTTGGCCGAGTACTTGCGGATGAAGTCGAAGATCTCCTGCTGACGCTTGGTCAAGTCCATATAGACGTGCCTCCCGGTGGGCGTGGATTGCGACCTACGACGAACATGTGTTCGCACTGTAGCGACGGCCGTGGACGGATGCAAGTCCCGGGCGGGCGAGGCCGCCTGCGATGGGCGTGAGCCCGGGGATATACTCGCCCCCCTGCGCCC
The DNA here is from genome assembly GCA_035484215.1 of Solirubrobacteraceae bacterium. Classification (GTDB taxonomy): domain Bacteria; phylum Actinomycetota; class Thermoleophilia; order Solirubrobacterales; family Solirubrobacteraceae; genus Palsa-744. The sequence goes on from DATHPE010000029.1 coordinate 20,809, forward strand.
GTGGCGGAATTGGTAGACGCGCAAGGTTGAGGGCCTTGTCCTGTGTAAACGGGGTGGTGGTTCGAGTCCACTCGGGCGCATTTTGAGGAAGGAGAGTATCCGGGACTCAACGCTAACTCCTCGGACTCAAACCCGTGGCCCACGCTCGCGACCCTCATCTGAAACAAAAGCCGCCGGTTTGAAAAGCCGCCGGTTTGGCGCAGCCTGCGCGCCCTGCCGGGAAAGCGAGCCTCGGGCACGCTCAGAGCGGCCTCAGCGACGGTCCAGACGGTCGAGGTAGTCATCGGCGACGCGCCTGGATTCCGGGTCGCTGAGGGCCGTGAGCAGCACGTCGGCGTCGCTCCAGGCACCTGAGGTTGACGCAATCGCACGACTGGTGGCGTTCACGGCGAGCTTGGTCGCGGCGAGCGTGAGCGCGGACTTCTCGACGAGTTGAGCTGCCAGCTCCTCGATGGTCTCGTCGAGGAACTGCTCGCCGACCACCCGGTTGACGAAGCCCAGGCCACGGGCTTCCTGCGCTGTGAAGGGACGGCCGCTCAGCACGAGCTCCTTGGTCATGGCGGGTCCGATCTCGCGTACGAGTCGGGGGATGCCGCCCCACCCCAGTGGGATGCCGAGTTGGAGCTCGGGGATCGAGAAGCGGGTCGTGTCGGCTGCGACGCGCAGGTCGCAGGCGGCGGCCAGAAGGACGGCGCCGCCAACGCAGTGGCCATGGATGCGGGCGATCGTAATGGCTCGCATCGCCTCGATGGCCTCGGCCATCTGCCAGCCCGCATCGGCTGCCTCTCGCCGAGCGGCGACGCCCGGGTCCTCGCCCGAGAAGAGCGCTACGTCGGCTCCTGCGCTGAACGCGCGGCCGTTGCCGGCGAGCACGACGACCTTGATCTCGGGCTGTTCGTCGAGCCAGTGCGCGGCGTCGACGAGCGCGCGGAGCGTCTCGGTGCTGAGGGGGTTCAGCTTGTCCGGGCGGTTCAGGGTGATGTTGCCGCGAGGGCCGACCGAACCGACCTCGATGTTGGCGAAGGGCATGGCGTCAGTAGACCACGGCGGCGCGGCGCGGGAGCGGCACGGCCTCCTCCCGGGCCGCTCCCGTCGTCTGCGTCTATTTCAGGTGCAGCGTCGGAGCGATCGCGTCTTCGGCGACCGAGGCCGGCGTCCACGGCAGCGTGATCCATTCGTTTTTGGAGAAGCGCTGGGTCTGGTCTTCGTAGTAGGGAGACGTCGGGTCTTCCGACTGCGAGTAGGCCAATAGGGCTTTCGCGACCGGTTCGTGGCCGGCCTGCAGTTCCGTGAACATCACGATGCTCGTGCCGCCTGTCACTTCGGCCTGTTTCGAGGTGGGCGTCGGGAAGGACGATCCGATGGCCGCGTAGCAGCCGTCCCCCTCCAAGCAGCCGGGCATCGGAGCCGCGCCGGCCTGCGGTGCACGCTGCACTTCGCCGACGCTGGCGTCGAGCGGGATCCCGCGTGCCTCCATCGAGCTCACCGCTGTCGCGAGCGCTTCCTTGCTCGCCTGCAGCGAGGTGTTGAGCGTGTTGGGGGTGTAGACCGGTTCGGCCACCGTCCAAGGGTGGACCCAGAAGCCCGCCTGGCCGTTGGGCGCGTGTTCGAACCATTCTTGGAACAGCCAGCCGCCCTTGTCTTCGAGCGTCGCGGTCGCGCCGTAGCCGTCGAGGACCGGGCACGCTTCGCTCACGTCGACGCCGTCGATCACGCCGCCGTCTTCGGCTACCGCGTTGTCGCAGATTTCGCGCAGACCCGGGAGGGCGCGTTCAGCTGGGAGCGAGCGGAACTTGGTCCACGAGTCCTGCATCGTTTCGGCTGTGAACCCGGGCGTCGGCGAGATCCCGTCGGTCGGTACGCCGCTGTTGTACGTGCCCATGCGCTGGGCGACCATGTCGATCCCCGTCTGAGCGCGCATGCCCGGGTTTTCTTCTTCGCCGCCGAGGGCAGGCGAGAACCCGGTGAGCGGGCTGTTCGCGTTGGCGAGCCAGAACGAGTTGTTCGAGTTCTCGACATAGTCTTTGCGGATCAGCGACGGCTCGTCGCTGCCCGCGATGATGCCCGGCACGATCGCACCCGGGCTTTCGGGCGGTTCGCATTCACCGTTGCCCAAGAACGGGCCCTCAACTGCTCCGGCGCCGCCTAGATCGCACGACGAGTCGACGTAGTGCTTCGTCAGGCTCGCGGCCACGACGATCTCCGTGTAGAACGCGTTGCCCTCGTCGTCGGCACCTATCGTGTTCACCCACGGCACGCCCTGGATTGCGCGCTCGGATTCGATCACCTGAGACGCGTTTTCGGCTTTGCTGATCGCGAGCCACTGGTTGACACCCCGGAGGTTGTTGGCATTGGCGTCAGCGACCGCGAGCGCGTGACCGTCCTCCCAGATCACCGGCCCATAGTGGCTGTAGTAGAGGGTGCCGGTGCGCGGCGCCAGCTCGCCGTGTTCCAGCGCCTCGACCGTCACTTTGCGCGTCTTCATCGCCACCTTTTTGCCCTTGTAGATGTAGCTGTACTCGGTCGGTCCGAGCAGGTACCAGAACGTGATCGTCGTGTTCGTCGAGACGGTGTGCGTCCACGCGACGTCCTGGTTGTGACCGATGTTGATCCCCGGCAACCCCCAGATTCCCACACCGGTCGCGTGGTACTGGCCGGGGACTTCGACGTTCATCTCCCAGAAGCGTTCCGCGCCATGCCACGGGAAGTGCGGGTTGGCGAGCACGACGCCGCCTCCGTTGGTGGTGTCTTCGCTGCCGACGGCGAGACCGTTGGAGCCCAACAGCTTGCTGTGCCCGATCAGCGCGAGGCTCCCGATCGAGATGCTCCCGATCGAGACCTTCGACGCGCTCTGCCCCTTCGCCGACTCCGCGCGCACGTCCGCCGGCGGACCGTACGCCGGATTCGCCTCGGTGTACGGTCCGAGGGCGGAGTTGCCCGCGAGGTCGTCGACCTGGTAGATGCGGCGCCAGACGTCGATCGCCTTGATCGGCCTCACCCACGCCGCACCTTTGCAGGCGGGGTTCGTGACGCCGCTCGCCCCGCCGATGTGCTTGAGGTAGGCGTCATAGCCGGCGGCGTAGCCGCGCACCGCTTCGAGCCCTTCCGTCGAGGGGCCCTGCGGGTAGGGAAGCCTCAGCAGCTTCTGGACCGTGCGATCGTCCTTGATCGAGGTCCAGTAGATGTCCGAGTTGAGGTTCGTGAACTGCAGACCCCCCTCGGCTTCGTTCTTGAAGACCCCTTCTGGGCCGAGGAACGCGGAACGTTCGCCGTCGACCGTCAGGAAGGTTTCGGCGAGCAGGCAGATTCCGTCCTGCGCCTGTGCGTAGCCGATTCCGAATCCGACGTCGGCAAAGCTTTCGCCGGAGATGTTCGCGACGCCGCCCGTGGTCCGGGTCAGTGACACGTTGTACGACGCCGCGGCGGCAGCCGGGAAGCACATCCCAGCCGCGACTACCGTGAGCGCCGCAAGAATGCGGTTCCTCGCAAACCGTCTCCCCCCGACGCGGCCGTCGCGTCGACCAGCAGACACCCCCGTGCATGTGTGCGTCCTCATCGCTCCCCGTCCCTCCTTGATGTACGTCCACCGGGTATTGGTGGACCGTCGAGTCCTCCACTCATCGAGTAATGTACCAGCATGTACACCACTGCGCGCGCTGGTATCGAGCGGCTCCCACGCGGACCGCACCGCCTCTCTCGCGAGCAGGTTGGGAACCATCAGCGCGAGCGCATCCTCGCCGGGATGATCGCCGCGGCCGCGACGAAGGGCTACGGATCGACGACGATCGGCGATATCACCCATCGTGCACGGGTTTCGCGCGACACCTTCTACGAGCAGTTCGCCAACAAGGAAGCCTGCTTTCTCGCCGCCTACGACGCGACAACGCGCGAACTTCTGGACCAGATGGTCGCCGCGGGAACAAGCCAGCCGAGCTACGTCGAGGGCATACGCGACGGCGTGCGCGCCTACTTGAAATTCTGGAGCGAGCGCCCCGACGCGGCACGCGTGTGCACGCTCGAGGTCATGGCCGCCGGCAGCGAGGCACTGGCTCATCGCGAACAGACCCTGCGAAGCTTCGCGCGCCTGTACCGAACCGTCGCCGAACGAGCAAGGGCGCAGCAGCCTGGGCTGCCGACCGTCCCGGATGTCGTGGCGCACGCGATCGTGGTCGGTGCGGTCGAGCTCACGACGCAGTACATCCGAGAGGATCGCGTCAGCTCGCTGCCGGAGCTCGAGAGCGACGTCCTCTACCTGTGGCTCATGGTCCTCGCCGGCCATGAAGTGGCGGCTGCCGCAGTCGCAACCTGAGCGACGACGACCCACGCGACGGGTGAGGGCCGGTGAGCATGCTGCGCACGTCGGCGAGATCCTGCTCGAAGCCGCGCTCGATCTTCGACAGCGCCTGCGAGTAGAGGTCAAAGTGATGGACGGCGACTCTGCCCTCCTCGAAAACGAGCGGGCTGCGCTCACGCCGTCGAACCGCCGGTCAGATAGATCCGAACCGCACGTGGAGCTAAACGGCCACATCAAACAAACGCTTGTATGATACGATCGTTTGACCATGGCCAGCGCCGACACCAAGACCGCCCTGCTGGACGCGGCCAAGCAGCTGGTGGGCGAGCGCGGCTACGCCGCTACGAGCGTCCGCGAGCTCGCGGCGGCGGCGGGGACGAACATCGCGGCTGTCAACTACCACTTCGGCAGCCGCGAGAAGCTGCTCAACCGGGCGGTGCTGGAGTACTTCCTGGAATGGAGCGACCGTGTCACCGAGGTGGACGTCGACCCCGACGCCGAGCCGCTGGCGCAGCTCGCCGCGCGCGCCCGTGCAATGGTCGACGACCTACCCGCAGCGCAGCCCGCGTTCGTCGTGTTCCTCGAGGCGCTGTTGCAAGCCAGACGCTCGCCCGAGCTTCACCGCCAGCTCTCCGAGCACTACGCCGAGCAGCGCCGGCGGGCAATGCGCTCGATCGCGGCCAGCAACAGTGGCCGCGACCTGCCACCGCGCTTCCAGGAAGTCCTGGCCTCATACATCCTCGCGGTCGTCGACGGGCTCCAGCTGCAGGCGCTGCTCGACCCCCAGGCGATCCCAACGGGCGAGGAGCTTGCCGTGCTCTACGAAGGCCTGGCGGCCAGCGCAAGGGCTGACTCGGCCCCCAACCCTGGAAGCGCAAGCCCACCGCGGCAGCCCGGACCAGGCTCATGAGCGTCGCACTGCATCTCGCCGCCGACACCAAGGCGATCCTGGTCGCAGACGCGGGGATGTTCCTGCTGGCGCAACTGCTCGGCGTGTGGAAGTACCGCCAGATCACGACCTCCGAGAGCCACGCCGCGCACGTCTACGTGGACATCGCCCACCGCGTCGCCCTGTTCTACAGCTTCGGCCTGCTGCTGATCGCGACCTTCGTCGAGCTGAGCGGATGGAGCGCCACCGTCAACCTCGTGGCTGCGGGTGCGATGACGCTCTACTTCTACGTGTCCGTGGCCGGATACGCCGTGCACGGCTGGCGGGAAGACACGGACAACCAGTTCCGCAAGCCCATGCCGGGCCTCCACGCCTACATGCTCACCCTGATCGTCGCCGAGATCGGCGGATGGCTCGTGCTCACGAGCGGATTCCTCGACAGGCAGATCTTCTGAGCTCGACGGCCAGCGCCGACTCCGCGTGGCGCGAGCGACTGCCGTCCGTCTCGCTGCCTGTCGACTACCCTGCTAGCGCCCAACACTGGCGACAGACGAACAGGAGACACCCTGAGCACCGTAAGAGCCGACGCCCAGCCGACCCAGCAGGTCGATTCCCTCGGCGTCGTAGCAGACGCCATGGCGCGCATGGAGGAGACGCTGGACCTCGCCTCGCGCCATCTCGACTCGTCGCTCGTCGACGTGCTCGGCATCCTTGGCTTCGACAAGCAGTACGTCTCCGCACAGGGGTCATACGTCTACGATGCCGCCGGTCGCGCGTATCTCGACTTCCACAGCGGCGAGGGGTTCGCGAGCTTGGGTCACAGCCATCCCGACGTGCGCGAGGTCCTGCACGCGACGCTCGACGCCGACCTCCTCGACGGCGTGCAGATCCACTACTCGCCGCTCGCCGGCATGCTCGCCGAGGCGCTGTCGGAGCGTCTGCCGCAAGGGCTAGACGCGATGTTCTTCGCCAGCACGGGCGCCGAGGCGGTGGACTCGGCGATGAAGTTCGCGCGCGCCGCCACCGGTCGGCCGCGGCTGATCTCCTGCGAGAGCGGCTTTCACGGCATCACGCTCGGCCCGCTGTCGATCGTCGGCGACGAGTTCTTCAAGGAGGGCTTCGGCCCGCTGCTGCCGGGCTGCGCGCAGGTTCCGTTCGGCGACCTCGCGCGCCTGGAGGCGGAGCTGCGCGCGGAGGACGTCGCGGCGTTCGTCGTCGAGCCGATCCAGGGGCGCATGGTCACACTTCCGCCCGACGGCTACCTGCAGGGCGCGCAGGAGCTGTGCCGGCGTTACGGGACGATGTTCGTCGTCGACGAGATACAGACCGGGCTCGGGCGCACGGGGAAGTGGTTCGCGCTCGAGCACTGGGCGCTGGAGCCGGACTTCGTGCTCGTCGGCAAGGCCCTCAGCGGAGGCTACATGCCGGTCGCCGCGATGGTCACCCGCCGCGAGATCTACCAGAAGGCCGTGGGCACGCTCGAGCGCTCATACGTGCATCAGTCGACGTTCGGGCGCAATCGCCTGTCGATGGCCGCCGGCCTGGCCACGATGAGGATCATCGAGCGCGACCAGCTCGTCGAGCACGCCGCGCGCATCGGCGCGCTGCTGCGCGACGGGCTCGCCGAGCTCCAGCAGCGCTACGAGATGATCAAGGAGATCCGCGCCAGCGGGCTCATGCTGGGAATCGAGCTCGGCCCCCCCAGCACCCGCGTCGCCCGGTTCAACTGGCACTTGATCCACATGGCCAGCGAGGGGCTGTTCCCGCAGCTGATCGTCATCCCGCTGCACCGCGACCACGGCGTCATCACCATGGCGGCCGGCAAGAACGACGTGATCAAGCTGCTGCCGCCGCTGACGCTCTCAGACAGCGAGGCGCACAGCTTCCTCGCCGCGCTCGACGCCGTGCTCGCCGAGTGTCACGGCAGCTCCAGCAAGAACCTCGCGGTCGTGCGCGACATCGCCGTCTCGACGCTCCGCCGTCGCGGGCGACCGAAGCTCTCGTGAGCGACGCCACGCGCTCTCGCGACGCGACCATCGACCCTGCGCGCGATGACACCTGCCTCGTCACCGGCGCGAGCGGGTTCATCGGCGGACGCCTGGCGGCGCGTCTGTCGCATGAGGGATACGCGGTGCGCTGCCTGGTGCGCGCGAGCAGCGACACCTCGCGGCTACACGAGCTCGGTGTCGAGATCAAGGTCGGCGACCTCACCGACACGGCCTCGCTCGCCCGCGCAGTCGCGGGCTGCCGGTACGTGCTCCACTGCGGCGCGCTCGTCTCGGACTGGGCCACCACAGAGGAGATCACCCGCACCAACGTCGATGGCACGCGGCAGCTGCTCGAAGCGTCCGTCGGCGCATCGGCGCGGCGGTTCATTCACTTCAGCACCACCGATGTCTACAGCCATCCCGACGGAGCCGCGATCGACGAGTCCTACGTCGCTCGCACATTCGGCAACTGGTATGCGCAGACGAAGCGCGACGCCGAGGCTGAGCTCCGACGCGTGGAGGCGACTGGTGCGCTCGACGCCGTCGTCCTGCGACCGGCGACCGTCTACGGACCCGGCTCCACCGACGTCATCGGTGAGATCGCGCGCGCGATGCAGGGTCGCCACATGCTGCTGATCGACCGCGGTCGCCCGCTGGCCGGCCTGTGCTACGTCGAGAACCTGATCGACGCCGCCGTTCTAGCTTTGCGCCACGACGCCGCTCCTGGGCGCGCGTTCAACGTCAGCGACGGCCTCGCCGTCACCTGGAAGCAGTTCACCGATGACCTCGCCGCCGGCCTCGGCTGCCCACAGGTCCGCTGGAGCCTGCCCCACCGGCTGGCCAACGGCATCGGCTTCGCGCTCGAGCACGGCTACCGGCTGCTGCGCACGTCCACCGGCCTGAGCGCGCCGCCGCTGCTCTCGCGCCAGGCCGTGCAGGTGCTGGGCAGGAATCAGGACTTCAGCAACCTCGCGCTGCGGCAGGTGCTCGGCTGGGAGCCGCGCGTCGACTACGCGACCGGCCTTCGGGAAACCGTCGCCTGGCTGAAGGCCGATTACCTCAAACGCTGAGCGACGCGCTCAACCCCCCTCCCTCGCGCGCCTGTACAGTGGGCAGCGTGACCTTGGTCCTCATCACCGGAGCCACCCGCGGCATCGGCCAGGCCGCGGCCATCGAGATCGCCCGCCAGGGAGCCGAGGTGGCGCTGGTGGGCCGCGACGCGGAGCGCGTGAAGGACGTCGCTCAGCAGGCGCGAGCGGCCGGCGGCGGCGCGCCGGTGCACGAGCACGTGGCCGACCTGATGCTGATGGCCGACGTGCGGGCGCTCGCAGAGGACGTCCGCGGGCGCTACGAGCACATCGACGTGCTCGCCAACAACGCGGGCGCGCTGTTCGCCTCGCGCCAGCTCACCTCCGAGGGCCTGGAGCGGACGTTCGCGCTGAATCACCTCGCGCCGTTCCTGCTTACCAACCTGCTGCGCGACCGCGTGACAGGCGGGCGTGTCGTCACCACCGCTTCTGACGCCCACACGTCCGGGCGCCTGGACCTCGACGACCTGCAATCGGAGAAGGGCTACGCGGCGATGCGCGTGTACGGCACCTCGAAGCTGTGCAACATCCTGTTCACGCGCGAGCTCGCCAGGCGCGCGCCGGAGCTGCACGCCAACTGCTTTCACCCCGGTGTCGTGCGCACCGGCTTCGGCAAGAACGAGAACGGCATCTGGAAGGCGCTGACGACGCTCGGCGGGCCGTTCTTCCGCTCGCCGCAGCGCGGCGCGCGCTCGCTCGTGTGGCTGGCGCTGTCCGAGCAGGCCGCGAGCCTCACCGGCGAGTACGTCCAGGACGAGAAGGTGACGGCGCCCAGCGCGCAGGCGCAGGACGACACGCTCTCGCGGGGCCTGTGGGAGCGCAGCGCAGAGCTCGCCGGCCTGTCCGCCGGCGCGCCCGCCTGAGCGCGATTCGCGCGGGCGCGAGCTGCCGACGCCGCCCGCCTACATCTGCGGATGGAAGGCGACCGAGGTGACGACGATCTTCGGCAGCGGCGCCAGCGCTCGGCGCAGCCGCGGCGCGATGCCGTTGTGCAGGACGCGCTGCCACCGGTGCGGCACGACGATCTCCGGGACGATGACCGTCAGCGTCAGGTCCGGGCTCAGCCGGTGCAGCGACTCGATGTAGTTGACCATCGGCGCGACGATCGCCCGGTAGGGGGAGACGACGACCTCCAGCGGCAGGTGGTCGCCCCACGTGCGCCAGTAGTCGCGAAAGCGCTCGGCCTCCTGCTCGCTGGGGCTCACGTGCAGCGCCAGCACCGGCTGCGACAGCGACGCCGCGTAGGCGAGCGCGCGCATGCTGGAGAGGTCGAGCGCGGCGACGGCCACGAGTATCAGGTGGTGGATCTCCTCGGGCGTGTCCTCGGTCTCCCCCGACTGCGCACGCGCCTGCTCGCCTGCGCCGGGGTCCTTGGCCGCTGACCCTGTCGCCGCTCCGACGCCGGCGGCGCCATCGCGTGTGAGCGCTCGCGGCCCGATCGGGTGCGCGGGTATCTCGGCCGTGCCCGGACGCAGCGCGACCGCTTCGCCGACGAGCTGGTAGTGACGGCGGATGCGCCCGGCCGTGAAGATGACGAGGCCGACCGCCACCAGCGAGACCCACGCGCCGGCGGTGAACTTGGTGATGCCGGCGGTGATGAACACGATCGCCGACAGGAACGCGCCGGTGGCGTTGAAGGCCATGCTGCGCCGCCAGTTGCGGTCGCGCAGGCGCCACCAGTGCACCACCATCCCCGACTGCGAGAGGGTGAACGCGAGGAACACGCCGACGGCGTACAGCGGTATCAGCGGAGCGGTCCGGCCGCCGAAGGCGACGAAGATGACCACCGCCACGAGCGACAGCGCGATGATGCCGTTGGAGAACGCCAGGCGGTCGCCCATGCGCAGGAACAGACGCGGCGCCTGGTAGTCGCGCGCCAGCAGGAACAGCACCCGCGGGAAGTCGTTGTACGCGGTGTTCGCAGCGAGCAGCAGGATCGCGGCGGTCGCCGCCTGCGTGACCGGATACATGAAGTCCGAGCCGAAGCTGCGGTGGGCGAGCTGCGAGAGCACCGTTTCGTGCGCGTTGGGCACGATCCCGCCGAGCTGCACCATCGCGATCGTGCCCGCGAACAGCGCGATCAAGAGGCCGACCATCCACGTGAGAGTCGTGCGCGCGTTGCGCCACTCGGTCGGCTTGAACACGGGCACGGCGTTGGAGATCGCCTCGATCCCCGTCATCGCCGTCGAGCCGGAGGAGAACGCGCGCAGCACCAGCAGCACGCCCACCCCCTCGGTCGCGCCCAGCGCCGGGCGGGGCGTGGGGTGAAAGCCGTCGCCTGCGGAGTGGACCAGGCCGACGATCACGAGCACGAAGATGGAGAGGATGAACAGGTACGTGGGCGCCGCGAACAACGCTCCCGCCTGGCGCACGCCGCGCAGGTTGCCCGCGAGCAGCACCACGATCACGCCCACCCCGATCACGACTTTGTCCGAGGTCAACGAGGGGATCGCCGAGGTGACCGCTTCCAGGCCCGAGGAGACCGACACCGCGACTGTGAGGATGTAGTCGGTCATCAGGCCGGCGGCCGCGATCAGCCCCGGCGTGCGGCCGAGGTTGTCGGTGGCGACGATGTAGGAGCCACCGCCGTGTGGGTACGCGCGGATCGTCTGCCGATAGGACACGCCGACGGCGAGCATCAGGAAGGCGATCGTGCCCGCGATCGGCAGCGACCAGCCCAGCCCCGCGCCGCCCGCCAGCACGAGGATCGCGAGCATCGCTTCCGGTCCGTACGCCACCGAGGAGAGCGCGTCGGCGGAGAGCACCGGCAGCGCCACCAGCTTGCGCATCCGCTCGCGGGCGATCGCGGTGCTCCGCAGCGGCGGGCCGAGCAGCGCGCGGCGCAGCTCGTGACCGGCGCGCAGCGCCGGCGAGGACGCCACCACGTCGGCCCGAGGCGTGGCTTCGACCTCCGGCGACGGCTCGCTCTGTACAGCGACGAAGCGCCCGAAGCGGGTCGGGCGGACCTCCTGGGGGTCGGGGAAGGAGCCGAGGTTGGGGTCCACCGGCAGCGCCCGCCGCCACACGCGCGGATCGGCGCAGACCTGGCTCCACTGATGCCCCACCTCGCGCAAGGCCCGCAGCTGGCGCTCGTCGAGGCTCGCCAGCGTGGCGTCGGGGCTCGGCGGCCCGGCAAGCTCCTCGTCCATCAGCGGTTCGCCCGTGCCATGACCGTGGGGACGCTACCGACGGTGATCGCCGCGCGCGCACCCGCCCTCACGCCAGAGGTCCGACTCCAGTACCTTCACGATCGTGACACTCGACGAACTGACCGACGCGGTTGGCAGGGGTGCGATCGACACGGTCCTGCTGGCGATGACCGACATGCAGGGGCGCCTTCAGGGCAAGCGCCTGACGGCGAGCCACTTCCTCGACGAGGTGGCCGAGCACGGCGCCGAGAGCTGCAACTACCTGCTGGCGGTCGACGTCGACATGCGCACGGTGGACGGCTACGCGATGTCCTCGTGGGAGGGCGGCTACGGCGACATGGTGCTGGCGCCCGACCTCGACACGCTGCGCCCCGTGCCGTGGCAGGAGGGCACGGTCGTGTGCCTGGCCGACGTCGCGTGGCCGGACGGCTCGGACGTGGTCGCCTCCCCGCGCCAGATCCTGCGCCGCCAGCTGGCGCGCCTGGCCGAGCGTGGCTGGAGCGCCAACGCGGGCACCGAGCTCGAGTTCCTGGTCTTCCAGGACACCTACGAGCAGGCGTGGCGGAAGGGCTACCGCGACCTGAGCCCGGCGAACCTTTACAACGTCGACTACTCGCTGCTGGGAACCGCGCGCGTGGAGCCGCTGATCCGCCGCATCCGCAACAGCATGGTCGCCGCGGGGATGGTCGTGGAGGACTCCAAGGGCGAGTGCAACTTCGGCCAGCACGAGATCAACTTCCACTACGCCGACGCGCTGCGCACGGCGGACGAGCACTCGATCTACAAGAACGGCGCCAAGGAGATCGCCGCCGAGGAGGGCGTGGCGATCACGTTCATGGCCAAGTTCGACCAGCGCGAGGGCAACTCGTGCCACATTCACTTCTCGCTCGCGGATGACTCGGACCCACCCGCCCCGCTGTTCGCGCGCGATGAGGGCCTGTTCCGCTCGTTCCTGGCGGGGCAGCTGGCGTGCCTGCGCGAGATGACGCTGCTGCTGGCGCCGCACGTCAACTCCTACAAGCGCTACGCCGCCGCCAGCTTCGCGCCGACGACCGTCGCGTGGGGCCACGACAACCGCACGTGCTCGCTGCGCGTGGTCGGCCACGGCCCGTCGCTGCGCTTCGAGAACCGCGTCGGCGGCGCCGACCTGAACCCGTATCTCGCGCTGAGCGCGATCGTCGCGTCGGGCCTGCACGGGGTCGACGCGGGCCTCGAGCTCGGGCCGCCGCTGGAGGGCAGCGCGTACGCCGCGCACGAGCGCCCGCACCTGCCGCGCACGCTCGCGCACGCGCGCGAGCTGTTCGCCGCAAGCGACGTCGCCCGTACAGCCTTCGGCGAGGAGGTCGTCGCGCACTACCTCAACGCGGCGGACGTCGAGCTGGAGGCCTTCCAGGCGGCGGTGACCGACTGGGAGCGCGTGCGAGGGTTCGAGCGACTGTGAGCGCCCGCAAGCAGGAGAGCGATGGCAGGCACGGCTGAACGTCGCACCGCGCGGATGCTTCCCAACGCCGTGTTCGCGCCCGTGCGCTCGCTGACCGCCTTCGAGGAGACGGTCGAGCGGCTGGGCACGGCGATCAAGCTCGGCCTGCTGACGCCGGGCTCGCGGCTGCCGGCCGAGCGCGAGCTGTGCGCGCGCCTGGGGATCGCTCGCTCCACCTTGCGCCAGGCGCTGACGGCGCTCAGCCAGAGCGGGCACGTGTTCGCCACGCGCGGGCGCGGCGGCGGCACGTTCGTGTCCGACCCGCAGCCGCCCACCGACCCGCCCTCGCCGGAGATGCTCGCGCTGTGGCGCGAGACGTGCGACCAGCGCCTGGCGGTCGAGCTGGGCGTGGCGGTGCTCGCGGCCGAGCGCGCCGAGCGCGCCGACCTGGACGCACTCGACGAGCTCGCGGCGACGCTGGAGGGGGCGCTGGAGGACTTCGCCGCCTACCGCCAGGCGGACGTGCGCCTGCACGTGGGCCTCGCCGAGTCCACGCGCTCGACGCAGCTGGTGCGGGCGATGACCGAGACGCAGGGCGCGATGACCGACCTGATCGCCTACATCGCACACCCGCCGCAGGTGCTGTCGTCCTCCAACACGCAGCACCGCCGGCTGCTGGCGGCGGTGCGCGAGCGCGACGGAATGCGCGCGGCGCAGATCATGACCGAGCACCTGCAGGGCACCGAGCACATCCTCGCCGGCCTGCTGCCGGGCGGCTGATCGGGCGCAGTCGCACACCTGCTCGGGTTCGCCGTTGGGGATCGCACATGTGCGATCCCCCGGCCGGCGCATGCGCCGGCCGTGACGAGCCGCATGCGGCTCGTCTTGGGGCCGCACATGTGCGGCCCCACGGGCGGGCACATGTGCCCGCCCGGCCGGCGTCTCCCCCGCTTCCCTCGCCCCCTTGGCCAGCTGTCCCTCGCAAATCGCGGGATTTGCGCCAAGGGGACTTGACATCCGTCCGGGATCGAGCTTATTGTCACGAATGAAGGACGGACAACCAAACCTTTTCTTGGAGGGGGCCAGCGATGAGCGCGACGGAAAGTTTGGGCAGCGACGAGCAGAAGCTTGCCGAGCTCGGCTACAAACAGGAGCTGAACCGCGGCTGGAGCGGGTTCTCGAACTTCGCGATCTCGTTCTCGATCATCTGCATCCTCGCCGGCTGCTTCACGACCTACGGCCAGGCGCTGAAGAACGGCGGGCCGATCGCGATCTCGATCGCGTGGCCGCTGATCTGCGTGCTGATCATGGCCGTCGCGGTCTCGATGTCCGAGCTGGCCTCGGCGTACCCGACGGCCGGCGGCATCTACTATTGGGCCTCGCGCCTGGGGGGACCGGGCTGGGGCTGGTTCACCGGCTGGTTCAACCTGATCGGCCTGGTCGCGGTGGTCGCGTCGGTGATCTACGTGAGCGCGACCTTCCTGATCAACCTGCTCGGCCTCTACGAAGTGCACTTCATCTTCAACTTCGTCAAGGCGGCGGCGGGAACGAACGTCCACTACTCGGCGCACGTCAACTTCGCGATGTTCGTCTTCATAGCGATCGTCGCCGGGATGATCAACGTCTTCCGCAGCCACCTCGTATCCGTCCTGTACAGCTTCTCGGTCTGGTGGAACGTCGTCGGCGTCCTGGCGATCGTGGTGATCCTCATCGCCGTGCCCTCCCACCACGCCAGCCTGTCCTACGTCTTCAGCCACAAAGCCAACGAATCGGGCTTCGCCGGGGGCGCGACCAGCGGGCTCAAATTCTGGATCTACATACTGCCGCTCGGGTTCCTGCTGACGATGTACACGATCACCGGCTATGACGCCTCGGCGCACATCTCCGAGGAGACGCACGGCGCCGAACACTCCTCCGCGCAGGGCGTCTGGCGTTCGGTCTTCTACTCGGCGATCTTCGGCTGGATCGTGCTGCTGGCGATCACGTTCGCGATCCAGAAGGGCCACGAAGCAGAGATCTACAAAGCCGGCTTCCCGGCGCTGGCGATCTTCACCACCGCGCTCAGCTCAGCGGGTGACAAGGCCGTCGTGCTGATCTCCACGGTCGGCCAGCTGTTCTGCGGCATGGCGTGCATCACGAGCGCCTCGCGCATGACGTTCGCGTTCTCACGCGACGGCGCCGTCCCCGGGCACAACCTGTGGCGTCGCCTGGGCGCGAGCAAGACCCCCAACTGGGCCGTGTTCTTCGTGGTGCTGTTCGCGATCGTCATCACCGTGCCCGCGTACTTCCCGAACCACCTGGGCACGCCGGTGGCGTTCCTCGCCGTCACGTCGATCTCCGTGATCGGCCTGTACATCGCGTACACGATCCCCGTGTACCTGCGCTGGCGCGCGGGCGACAGCTTCGTCACGGGGACGTGGACGCTCGGCGGCAAGTACAAGTGGATCAATCCGATCGCGGTCGTGTGGGTGGCCCTGTGCGTGGTGATCTTCTGCCTGCCGTTCTCCCCCGAAGGAGTTCCGTGGGAAAAGACGTTCAACTGGTCGGCGGTCAACTACGCGCCGATCGTGACGATCGGGGTGATGGCGGTCGTCACGATCTGGTTCGCGGGCTGGGCGAAAAAGACGTTCAAGGGGCCGATCCGCACGATCGACGAGCTCGACGCGGACGTCGCGCTCCCGGACCTCGCCCAGGCGCCGTAGGGAGTGGCCGACGTACTGACAGTGCTCGAGCCCGCCACCGAGGCGGTGCTCGCCGAGGTTCCGCGCGCGGGCGTCGCGGAGGTCGACGCGGCGGTCGCGCGCGCGCGGGCGGCGCTGCCAGCGTGGCGCGCGCTGGCGCCGGGCGAGCGCGCGCTGGCGCTGCACGCCCTGACCGACACGCTGGCGGAGCACCGCGAGGAGCTGGCCTTGCTGGAGGCGCGCAACGCCGGCAAGGCGATCTCCGACGCGCGCGGGGAGATGGGGATGGTGGTGGACACGTTCCGCTACTACGCGGGCGCTCCCGAGCGGCTGCTCGGCGACACGATCCCGGTGGCGGGCGGGCAGGCGTTCACGGTGCGTGAGCCGGTCGGCGTGGTGGGGCTGATCACGCCGTGGAACTTCCCGCTGACGATCGCCTCGTGGAAGCTCGCGCCGGCGCTCGCGGCGGGCAACACGGTAGTGCTCAAGCCCGCGGAGCTGACGCCGCTGACCGCGTTGCGCTTCGCCGAGCTCGCGCGCGAGGCGGGCCTGCCGGACGGCGTCGTGAACGTGGTCGTCGGCCCCGGGCGCACGTGCGGGCAGCGCCTGGTCGAGCACCCCGATGTGGCGAAGATCGCGTTCACGGGCTCGACCGAGGTGGGGCGCTCGATCGCCGCGGGGGCCGCTGAGAGCATCAAGCGCGTGACGCTCGAGCTGGGCGGCAAGTCCGCCAACATCATCTTCGCCGACGCCGACCTCGAGGCGGCCGCCGCGGCGGCCCCGTCGGCGGTGTTCGGCAACGCCGGTCAGGACTGTTGCGCGCGCTCGCGCATCCTCGTGCAGGAGGGCGCCGTCGATCGCTTCCTGGAGCTTCTGGAGGCGCACGTGAAGGCGCTGCGCGTCGGCGACCCGCTCGACGAGTCAACGCAGATGGGCCCGCTCATCTCCGCCGCCCAGCGTGAGACCGTCGCCTCGTTTCTCGACGGCCACGCGCCGGTGGCGTTCCGCGGCAGCGCGCCCGAGGGCGCCGGCTTCTGGTTCGCCCCCACGGTGCTCGCTCCCGTCAAGCCGGGCGACCGCGTCGCCCAGGAGGAGGTGTTCGGCCCGATCGCCGCGGTGATCTCCTTCAGCGACGAGGCCGAGGCGATCCGGCTGGCCAACGACACGATCTACGGCCTGTCGGGGTCGATCTGGACGCGCGACGGCGCCCGTGCGCTGCGGGTCGCACGCGCGGTCGAGACGGGCGTGCTGTCGATCAACGCCAACACCTCGGTGCGCGTGAGCACCCCCTTCGGCGGCTTCAAGCAGTCGGGCTACGGGCGCGAGCTCGGCCCGCACGCGCTGGAGGCGTATACCGAGGTCAAGACGATCTTCTACGCGACGGAGGGGGAGGGATGATGGCGGCGACGACGGGCAGGCTCGCGGGGCGCGTATGCGTGGTGACGGGCGCCCTCGGCGGCATCGGCGCAGCCACAGTCGCGGTGTTCCAGCGCGAGGGCGCGACGGTCGTGGGCGTCGATGTGCAGCCGGACTCGCCCGGTGAGCTCGCGCTGCAGGCGGACGTCACCGACGAGCGGCAGGTGCGCGAGGCCTACCAGACGGTGCGCGAGCGCTACGGGCGCATCGACGTGCTGTTCAACAACGCCGGCATCTCCCCCAACGACGACGGCTCGGTGCTGCAGACGACGCTCGAGGCGTGGGAGCGCGTGCAGAGCGTGAACCTGCGCAGCGTGTTCCTGTGCTGCAAGCACGGCATCCCCCACCTGCTCGAGAACGACGGCCCGGCGCGCGGCTCGGTGATCAACACGGCGTCGTTCGTGGCGGTGATGGGCGCGGCGACCTCGCAGATCTCCTACACCGCCTCCAAGGGTGGCGTGCTGGCGCTCTCGCGCGAGCTGGGCGTGGAGTTCGCCCGCCGCGGCGTGCGCGTGAACGCGCTGTGCCCCGGCCCCGTCGACACGCCGCTGCTGCGCGAGCTGTTCGCCAAGGATCCCGAGAAGGCGGCGCGCCGGCTGGTGCACGTGCCGATGGGCCGCTTCGCCCACGCCGAGGAGATCGCCAACGGCGCGCTGTTCCTCGCCAGCGAGGAGTCGAGCTTCGTGACCGCGTCGACGTTCCTGGTCGACGGCGGCCTCAGCGGCGCGTACACGACGCCCTTGGATTAGCGCACGGTCACGCTGAGCACCGTCGAGCCGGCGCCCGGACGGCCGCTGGCGCCGGCCCACTGGGCGACGAACACCGACGAGCCGGTGATCCGCCAGCTGGTGGTGAAGCTGCCGCCGTTGGCGCCTGCGACGACCTGCTGGTGGCGCCAGGGGCCGCCGGAGAGGCTGCGCGAGGAGACCACGATCTGTTCGCCGCCGATCGCGCCGGCGAGCGTGCCGTTGACGGTGACGGTGTCGTGCGCGGCCTTCAGCGTCCGCCTGCTGAGACGCCGTCTGGGCGTGCTCAGCGACAGCGACTCCTGCGGTCCGGCGACGTCCCCGCCGCTGCTGGTGGTGAACAGCAGGCGGTCGAGCGGCGCGTTGGTGACCGAGGTGCCGTCGATCAGCAGCGAGGCGTCGAGCGCGCTGCTCGCGAGGATCCCGTCGCTGGGGATGGAGCCGTCGGTGATCTCCTGCGGGTGCCAGCTGACCCCGCCGTCGTCGGTACGCAGGACATACGCATTGCCTTCTTCGGGCCCGAACGAGCCGACGCTGAGAAAGCCGTGCATGGGGTCGGAGAACGCGAGCTGGATCCCGTCGCTGGTGCCCGCGGAGAGGATCTCCCTCCACGTGTCCCCTCCATTGCGGGTCTGCCAGATGCGACCGTTGGTGTCGAGCAGGAAGCCGTGGTCGGCGCTGGTGAACGCGACGCTGCGGATGGACTCGCTGGTCCTGCCCTTCCTGTCGGTGAGCGGCAGGCGGATCGCCCTCCAGCTCGCGCCGAGGTCGGTGGAGCGGATCAGCGTGTGCGTGCCGGCGCCGAACGCGAGCACGGTGGAGCCGGCGAGGTCGTAGTCGGAGAGCCGGGCCGAGGCGACCGCCTTCCCGTTGACCGCTTCGAAGCGCCCACCGTCGACGGCTCGATGGATGCCGACGGGGCCGATCAGCAGCACGGCGCTGGCGCCGAGCGCGACCACCGCCCTGGCGGGCGTGGTCGTTCCGGGGTTCAGCGTCTGCCAGCTGGCGCCGCCGTTTCCGGTCTGCTGCAGCCCGCCGTTGACATCCAGCGCGTAGCCGATCTGCGGCGTGGAGAACGCCACGTCGAGGAGCTCGGCGGATGTCTGCGTGGCGATGAGGCGCCAGCTCTGCCCGCCGTTGGCGGAGAGCGCGAAGTCGCCTTTGGCGCCGGGCGCGAGCACGAGTCCGTCGGGCCCGGCGCGCAGGCGGCTGTATTCGCCGCCGATGTCGGCGCTGGATGGCGTGAACGTGGCGCCGCCGTCGCTGGAGAGAACGGTGGCTCCGCTCTCCCCCACGGCCACGATCTGCGTGGGGCTGGCGTACGCGGCGCCGTAGATCAGCGAGCTCGACGTGGTGATGACCGTGTCGGTGGCACCGCCGTCGGTGGTCTTCACCAGCTCGTTGCCAGCTGTCACCGTGAGCATGCATTCTTCGGCGCTCGCGCAGTCGATCGAGTTGAAGTCGTTGCCGGCGGCGACCTTCTGCGCTACCCATGTTTCACCGCCGTTGGTCGAGCGCAGCAGCGTGTTCGGCCCGATCGCGTAGGCGTCGGTGGCGTTGACGAAGTGCACCGCCGTGACCTTGGCGCCGGCCGGCAGGCTCACCTGGCTCCACGACACGCCCCCGTCGGGTGTCGTGTACGCGGAGCTCACCCCGGACGGTTCGTTGACGAACACGATGCCGGCCTCGGGCGTGTTGAAGTGAAGCGCGACGCCCGCGTCGCCGCCGCCACCGCTGGAGGACGGCGTTCCCGGTATCCCGGTCTTGCGCGAGAACGTTTCACCCCCATCGGTGGTGGCCTCCAGCGAGCCGTTGCGAAGCAGCAGGAAGCCGTCCTGCGCGGAGACGAAGTCAAACGCGGCGACCGGTTCCGGGCAGCTCGATTCGGCGACGTTGAAGATCCGCGTGAACGTCTGCCCACCGTTGGTGGAGATACGCGTGATGCAGCCTCCTCCACCCCCCACGACGACGGTTGACGGTGAAAGCGCCTGCACGCTTTCCAGGTCGCCGATGGTCCCCGTGGTGAGACCGCTCCAGGACGCTCCGGCGTTGCTCGTGGAGAGGACCGTCCCACCGTTCCCGGCGGCGTAGCCGACCCCTCCGGAGAAGGCGATCGCGTGCAGGGTCCTGCCCTGGGGTGTGGGATTCCCCCACGCCCAGCCGGAGTCGCTCACGTTGACCGCGGCGGCGCTGACACCGGCCAGCGCGATAAACACCGTCACGGCGCCCAGCACCACAGCCGTCGTGTAATTCCTACAGACAGTCCACATCCGATTAACCCCCCGGACAGATTTGATTGGTGACTGTCAAACCTGTGAATGAGGAGAAAGTTGCGCTTTGGCTTCCGAGAGCGCTCAGGGAGCGCTCACGCGGTGGGCGCTCGGCCGCTTATGCGGCCTCGGCGCAGGCCGTACTGCCGGCGTGACGCCGATTACGTGCGGCCGATGCGGCGGTCGACCTCGGCCCTCAGGAGAAGGCGGCGGCGAAGAGAGCGTCGCCGATCGACCCGCCTGGTCTCGGCCCGGGCGGGCAGGCAAAGATCGAGCTGGTGGTGTGCAGCGTGTGCCGGTTCAGCGCGTCAGAGGCGGCCAACCGCCGCTGCAGCGGTATGAACTGGCGACGCGGGCTGCGCTGGAAGGCGATGAAGAACAGGCCCGCGTCGATCTCGCCGGTTCCCGGTTCGATGCCTTCACTGTAGGAGTAGCCGCGTCTGAGGATGCGCTGCCCGTTGTTGTTGTCGGGATTCGCAAGGCGAATATGGGCGTTCTCAGGGATCAGCAGTTCGCCGTTGCTGGTCGCGTTCAAATTCACGGGGTCGTACTCTGCGCGCTCGCCGAGCGGGGCGCCGGTCAGCTTGTCCCGCCCGATCACACGCTGCTGCCCTTCAACGCTCGTCGCGTCCCAGACGTCGAACAGAATCCTGATCCGCCGCGCGATCACGTAGCTGCCACCGATCATCCAGGAAGGACCGTCACTGGGTTGGACCCACACGTAGTCATTCATGCCGTGCGTCTCCTCGGCGCGGATGTTGTCGGTGCCGTCCTTGAACCCCATCAGGTTCCGAGGCGTGGTCTGCGTCCGAGTCGTGCTCGAGGTGCGCCCGAACCCCTCCTGCGCCCACCGCAGCACAGCTGTGCCGTCGCCGATCCGCGCGAGCACGTGAACCGCGTGAAACGCGACCTGCGGGTCATCCGCGCATGCTTGCACGCACAGGTCCCCCCCGGAGCTTTCGAGCTGCAGGCTCTCGCCCTGAAACGGCGGCAGCGGCGCAAGCTCAACCGGCCGCCGACGCGCTAGGCCGAAGCGGTCGGGGCCGCTTGCGCCGAACAGGCTCGGGCCGAAACCGAAGGTCAAAGTCAGCCGCGACGGACCAAGACCAAGCGCCTCGCCCGTTTCGACGGGCGCCTCATCCAGCGGTTCAGAGCCAGACGGCCGATATGGCACTCCTGCTGTCAGCGACGTAGCCGCGGCGGTCCACTGCGCGAGCATCGCCTGCAGTTCACCCACCGCGCCGCTCGTAACGTCAAAGGACGCGAAATACAGATAGTCCTGCGCTGGGGTCGCGATTCCCGCCTGATGCGCCCCGTAGAAAGCTACCGCCTCGCTCGAGGCATCCGGGACCGACCTCACCGAGCCACCAGACACACTCCCAACCAGGTGATCCACGCCCGCTCCCAGACCGAGCAGAGCAGCCCCCGACAAGGCCTCACGACGGGTCAGGCGGGCCATTAAACCGCCGTCGGTAGCTCAACTCGAACACACCCCGAGAGGCCGGTGATCGAGAAGGCCCTCACGCTTGACACGCCTGCCAATTTCCTCCCCAGCCGCTCATCGTAGGCAATGATGGCACATACAACATGTGACCTCTGCCTCCTGCAATCGCATCGCTATCCGGAGAAGGTTTTTTCTTCTTCTCCACAGACTCCCGGCGCCACGTGTTCGAGCACCGCGTGCCCTACTTTTTCCACAACCTCGCTGCCGCCGGGAATTGGGACCTGCCCAGCTACGGTGCCCACTGCTGCTTCGCATCCTGCTTTGATGACGCTCGGCGGGACTTCCGCGGGACCACACGTTCCAGGCATTTCTTCGGAAGTGCCTTCATAGAGCTTTTTTTCTGCTTCGCACTGGCCCCTTGGCTCAGTTTCGAGCGAGTTGTACATGCCGCTGGGGTCGGCAGCGTTCGACGGCGCATCGCCGACGTAGCGGTAGAGATTGTCGCCGCTGCCCGTCATCCCAAGCGGATCCCGGCTGATGAAGCGACCAATGCTGGGATCGTAGTAGCGGGCGCGGTTGTACTGGAGCCCGTCTTCTTCGGCTTCTCGGCCGGTGTACTCGAAGTCGTTGCCGCTACTCGTGCCGGTGGCGGTGGCTCCCCCAAACGGCCCGTAGGTGTATTCGGTCACGGGCGTGCCGCTGCTGCCCGCGAGTCCGATCGTGCTTTCCAGCTGTTCGGTCAAATAGGAGACCGTGCCCGACGAGGTGCTGCGAGCGAAGCGTTGATCGGGCGCGAGCCCGTTGAGCAGCGTCGCCGTCGTGCCGGCTGTCGTTTCCGCAAGCACGTTGCGGCCATCGTAGACGTACTTGGTTTCCGTGGCGTTGGCCGTCTTGCTGGTTCGCCGGCCGAACGGGTCGTAGGTGAAGCTCCAGCTGTCCAAGCCGTCTTCGACGCCGGTGAGCTGGCCGCGGTCGTTCCATGCGAAGTTCGAGCTGCCCTCCGAGGTGAGCTCGCCGTCGTTGTTGTATTTGAGGGTCTGCCCGTTCCAGGACGTCAGCTCATTGGCGGCGTTGTAGCTGGCTTCGCTGACTTCGGGCGGCAGCGTCACGCGCGCCTCCCTGCCCTTGACCGTGGTGACGCGCCCGAGCGCGTCGCGCCCGTACTGGAGGTCGCCGATCGCTTCGCCCGATGACTTGTAGTAGCCGATTCCCGCGAGCTGACCGTCTGCGTCGTAGCCGTAGCGCTCGACGTCCCCGTCAGGCAGAACCGTCTGCGACTTCTGCCCGTCGCGGTTGTATGACAGGGTCACGTTGCCGGCCGGTGAGGTGATCCCCGTCAGCTGGCCGTCTTCGTTGTAGGCGTAGTTGGTGGCTTCTTCGCCGTCGAGGCTCATCCGGGTGCGCTCGCCGCCGGCGTTGTAGGCGTAGGTGACGGTCCCTGTGGGTCCGGCCTCTTCGATCAGCCGATGGAACGGGTCGTAGGCCAGCGTCCAGGTGCCGGCGCGTGAGTCGGTGACTTTCGTCAAGTCGCCGGCGGCGTCGTAGCTGTAGCTGACCGTGCTCGTCGGAGCACCTTCGCCGACCGCGCCGTAGGAGACCTCGATGAGCCAGCCGAGACCGTTGTAGAAGTAGCGCGTGGTCTGACCATCCGCGTTGGTGACGCTCGCAAGCGCTCCGGCGGGGTCATATTCGTAGTGCGTCGTGCTGCCCAACGCGTCGGTCCATTCCGCGAGCTGGTCGAAGGCGTTGTAGCGACCGGTTTGGCTGTGCCCGCGAGGATCGGTGACTTCGATCACCTTGCCGTCTGCGTTGCGCTTGTACGTCGTCGTGTCCCCTGCCGGATCGGTGACCGCTTCGAGCTCGTTGTCGGCGTTGTATTTGTACGTCGTCGTCCTGCCTTCCGGGTCGCGGACGCTGACCGGCAGGCCGGCGGTGCTGTAGGTGAATTCGGTCGTGTGCCCGAGCGGATCGGTCGCCGTGCTCAGCTCTCCCTCGGAATAGGTGTATTTCGTGGTTTCCCCTTGCGGGTTGGTGACCGACGTGAGCTCGCCTTGCGCGTCATAGCCATTCACCGTCTGGCGACCCATAGGGTCGGTCACCGAGATCAGGTTGCCGTTGCTGTCGTAGGAGTAGTTGGTGGTCAACCCGAGCGGGTTCGTGAGGCTGGTCGGCTCGGCGAACGCGTTGTAGGTGTAGCGCGTCGTCAGCGCCGCGGCGCCAGTGGCTTCGCGTGTTTCGCTGGCGACATTGCCTTCGCTGTCGTACGTGTAGGAGCTGTTCCCTGCGGAGCCGGTGATCTTGGCAACGTCTCCTTCACTGTCGCGCGTATAGGTCGCCCACTGCTCCGAGGGGCCTGGATCGAAGACTTCGCTCGTCACCAGGCCGTTGGTGAAGTAGTAGTCGCGCTTCCTGCCATCCGGATCGATGACCTGGGTGGCGGTAACGCCTTTTGCTTCGCAGCCCGAGCAGGTCGGCAGCGGAAGGAACTGGTAGGTCCCCTTGGTCGCCAGCCACTGAGACCGTAGGTGACCGCTTTCGTCGTAGCTGTTCGAGATCACCACGTTGCCCCGGCCTTCCGTCACGGACGTCATGTCGTTCGCCGCGTTGTAGCTGTAGCGCGTGACCGCGCCCGTCGCGTCGGTGAACTTCACCAGCCGACCCGAGGAGTCGTATTCGTAGTTGACTTTCTGCCCGGCGCTGTTGGTCGCTTCAGTGATGCGGTTGTAGCTGTCGTGGCGTAGATAGATCGAGTTGTCGTTAGGCCCGCGAACTTCGATGACGGGGCCGGTGCCGCCACCTTCGCGGATGATGTGGATGCGATCGCCATTGCGATCTTCGATCATCCGCACAGGGTCGTAGTCCGGGAAGTAGAACTTCATCCCGTCGCGCCTTCGCACCACCCAACCGCCTTCAGGCGTGTACCACTGGAGCACCGCGCCCTGCCACAGACCTGGCGTTTCGACCGCGGAGTAGACGGCTTCTGAATAGCCGCTGCCCGGCGAGGTGCGTTTGAACTTGACCTCCCCGCCGTCCGGCAGCACCAGATCCGCTGCGCGGTAGTTTTCGTCCGACCACAGGCGCAGGTCGAATGGGCTCTCCGTGCCGATGCCGAAGCTGTGCGAGTTGTTGTCGTTCGGGCGGTAGGTGCGCGTCAGTTCGAACGGCATGACCGAGTCGGGGGCCTCCAGATCGGTGTGCCGGTAGACGAACAGACCGGTGCCCAGATCAACAGGATCGCCACCGTTGGGGCCGCCACCCGGAGGCGGTCCACCTGGGTTGCCACCTTCGGTGGACATCATCGCACCGGTGAATTCCCATACGCGCACGTCGGGGTCGGGGATCACCTGCTTGTCGTCTTTGCTGACCGTGCCCTGCCCGTAGACGTACCAGCCGCG
The DNA here is from genome assembly GCA_035484215.1 of Solirubrobacteraceae bacterium. Taxonomy (GTDB): domain Bacteria; phylum Actinomycetota; class Thermoleophilia; order Solirubrobacterales; family Solirubrobacteraceae; genus Palsa-744. The sequence continues at coordinate 45,589 of DATHPE010000029.1, forward strand.
ATCGGTCGGGTCGTAATTCCAGAAGTCGACGCGCTGACCGGGCGGTAGGTGCCCCCAGTTGGGGTAGATGATCTGGGCGCCCTTGTTGAGATACGCCTCGCCGGGCTGAACCGTGAAGTAGGTCGGGATCCCGGTGACGAAAGGCAGCGGGAAAGGCGGCCGGTCGATCGGGATCGCGGTGAGGTTCAGGTGGTGCACGACGGCACCGCTGGCCGAGCGCACGGTCGTGCCAGCGGGTAGGCGCACTTCCAGCCCGGGCATGTCCGGGTTGGTAAGGACGGTTTCGTGCTTGAGCTGTGCCGGGATGCGGCTGTCGCCGGCCGGGTCCAGCGGCGTCATCCAGATCGTGTAGCCGAGCGAGTTGGTCTTGCCCTCGAGCAGGTCGACGCCGACCGTGAAGCGGCCGAACCGCTTGCCTTTCGCGTGCGCGGTCTGGCCTTCGATCACGAGAACCTGATGACCGGCGGGCAGGTCGCTCAGCAGGAATCGCCCGCTGCTGTCGGTCCGTGTCTGCTTGTCGGCACCCTGCAGCGAGATCGTCACACCGGCGAGCGGAGTCCCGTCGATCACGAGCGACTGACCGCTGAGAGCCGTCGTGCCTCGCCGTGCGCTGAGCTTGGGAAGCCGTACCCAAGGCGAAGCCCGCCTGCCGGTGACCCAGTTGCCGTCACGCTCGTTCTTCGCGCCCGGCTGCCAGGTCGAGGTGTAGGGCGAGCGGTAAGAGGAAGCAGGCCCGGCTGGTGGCTGTTCTAGGGAGACCGGCGCCGGTCCGACGCTCGACGGGGTGCTGGCGTCGGGCCGGGACACGGAAGCCTGCATGGTCGTGTCGGTCCGTCGGCTGACGAACGGTTTGAACACGCCGGGGCTTTCGCCGCTGTGTTCGCCGACTTTGACGGTGACAGTGCCCGTCGTCGCGCCTTCCGGCACTGTCGTGTAGATGTCGGTCGCCGTCGCCCTGCTGACCGTCGCCGGCGTGCCGTTGAAGCTGACTTCGTCGTTCGAAGGTTCGGTGCTGAAGCCGGTCCCGGTGATGTCGACCGCGGTGCCGGGGGGTGCGTGCGCTGGCGTGATCTGCAGCACAGCGACGCTGCTGGCGCTGTAACGCTTGATCGACAGCAGGTTGCCGTCGGCATCCCACTTGTAGACGGCGGCGCCCTGTGTCGGGTCGTCGACGAGGTCGAGCTGGCCTGCTTCGTCGTACAGGTAGCGGATCCCGGAGCCCGCGCCTTCCACCACCTGCGGCGAGGCGGCCGAGGTGGCGCTGGCAGATCCTTCGCCGTTGCTTGCGGTGACCTGGACCCGCAGCGTGTGCGAGAGGTCAGCGGCGACCGGTGCGTAGCTCTGCTGGGTGGCTTCTTCGATGTTCGTGCAGCTTTCGCCGGTGCTGCTGCAGCGCTGCCATTGGTAGCTGTAGGAGATCGGGGGCGCGCCGCGCCAGCGACCGGGGTCAGCGGTGACGGCGCCATCGACGCGGGCGCTGCCCGCGATCGACGGCGCTGAGACGTTGGCGAGCGTGCTCGCTGCCACCGCTTCGCTGGCCGCTGAGCCGGCGCTCGCTTCGCCGACGGCGTTGCTGGCCGTCACGGCCACGCGCAGCGTGTGCCCGACGTCCGAGCTCGTCAGCACGTAGGTCGCGCTTGTCGCGCCTTCGATGTCCGTGCAGCTTTCGCCGGTGCTGTTGCAGCGCTGCCACTGGTAGGTGTAGGAGATCGGGCCGTCACCATCCCATTCGCCTGTGCTCGCGCTCAGCGTCCTGCCGTCGACGGCTTCTCCGGTGATCCCCGGCGCCGTGCTCGAGCTGGGCGCGGCATTTTCGACGTCGACGGTGACGACGGGGGTCGTGCCGCTGTTGCCGACCCGGTCGGTCATGATCGCGCGCAGATGGTAGATGCCGCTGGAAAGATGACGAGTTTCGAGCGTGCACCCGTAGATGACCCCTGAGATCAGCTGGCCTTCGGAGGTGCACGCTTCTTCGTAGCTTTCGCTGCCGGCGGCGGCGATCTGCAGCTTCCAGCTCGCGACGCCCGACCCATCGTCGTGGGCGTAGCCGTCGACTTCGACGTTCCCGGTGACCTTTGCCGGCAGCGGGTACAGCGCCCCTGTCGGCGGCGTGTTGTCGATCGTGCTCGCGCGCGAGGCGGTCGTGTACGTGTCGCCTTCGCTGTCTGCGATCACCGCGCGCAGTTCGTATTCGCCGTCGGTGAGCGTCGTCGTGTTGAGGCTGCACCGGTATTCACTTCCGGAGGCAGGCGTCGTCGCGCTGCAGCCGCTGCTCCATTCGTTCGTGCCGGCCGGGGCGAGCTGCACCGACCAGCTCGCGACGGATGCGCCCGTCGCGAGCGCCGTCCCGGACAGTTCGACGGTTTTGCCCACGTAGACGGCGGGGGCGGCCAGAGTCCCGGTCGGCGTCGCGTTGTCGATGTGCAGCGTGGCGGTGGATGTCGTGTAGGCATTGCCGGCACGATCGGTGATGAGCGCACGGAGCTGGTAGGCGCCGTCGCTGCGCGCCGCGGTATTCAGCGTGCAGCCGTATACGTTGGAGCTGATCGGGGTGGTCTGCTCAGGACATGCGCTCGTCCATTCCGAGCCGCCTTCGGGCGCGATCTGCAGCTGCCAGGAGGCGACGCCCGAGCCGCTGTCGGTGGCGCTGCCGGTGATCGTCGGCCAGCCGCCGACGGTGTGCGACGGGACGCTCAGCGATCCGCTCGGCGCGGTGTTGTCGACGAGCACTTCGATCGTCGGCGTGTAGCCGGTTGCGACCGGCGTCGAGCTTGTGCTCAGCAGCGCGCGCAGTTGATACTCGCCATCCGGATAGCTGCCGGAGCTGGTGTTCCAAGAGCAGCTGAATTCGCCGAACGCGCCCGGGACCAGAGGACCGCACAGCGTGTGCCATTCGCTCGTGCTGACAGGGGCGATTTCGACTTCGGCGCTTGCCAGGGTGCCTGCCACGCCGCCTTCGCCGCGACCGGCGATCGTCACGGCTCCCGCAGCGGGCGAGGCCACTTCCAGTGTCCCTCTTGGGTGTGCGGGCACCCATATGAGCGTCGCGCCTTCGGAGTCTACGTCGAACTCAACGCCTTCCTCGATCGTGTATGTGCCGCTGCTCATCCTGATGCCGGCTGATTCGATACCGCGCCAGCTGCCAGTCGAGACCTGTTCAGCTACCCCGCCACCCGAGAGTTGGAGCCCGCCGCTCGTCAAGCTGACGGTGCCCTGGTTGGTGAAGGGGACACTGATGGCGAAAGTGTTTGAGCTTCCAACGTTCACCTTAAACGTGCCGGTGTTCGTCACCGCCGGTGCGCTCCCAATGTCGTTGTTCTGGATCGCTGCCTGGTTGCTGCCAGGAACGCAGGACGCCGCGTAGGAGTCTGCATTAAAGGTGCCGTCGTTCTGCAGCTGCGCGCCTTCCTGCATATCTAGCTGACCTGCAGCCCCGCCGGAAGAGCCGAGTGTCATTGTGCCTTCATTGACGAATGTCGCGCCGGCCGTGAGCATCAGGAGGGTGCAGGCTGTGCCGTCGACGGAGGCTGTCGCCCCCGCCTTTACCACCAAGCGCCCCGAGCCGCTGATCGTTGCGTTCCCGTTCGAAAACGATGAGCTCACGTCGAGCTGCCCAACGACGCTGGCCGTCCCGCCGGACAGCGAGAGGACACCGACCGTCGCGGTGCCGCCGCTGGGCGCGCTCAGCGTTCCCGCGCTCACGACAAACGTCGCCCCCGATGCGTCGGTGCCGCCGGTGAGAGAGTACGTGCCGGTGGTGAGGTTCACTGAGGTGCCGGAAGCCGTCGTCCAAGTTCCGCCTGACGAGGACCCGCCACCGGTGGGCGACAGCGTCCCGCTTTGCAGATGCACTGCACCCTGATTCTCGAATGGCACGTTTGTTATGACCGTGTTTCCGCTGCCAACGTTCACGTTGAAAGTCCCGGTGTTCGTCACTGCCGGCGCGCTCCCATAACCGTTGTTCTGGATCGCCGCCGCGTTGCTTCCAGGAACACAACTCGCCTGGTAGGAATCAGCATTGAACGTCCCAACGTTCTCCAGCTGCGCACCTTCCTGCATATCGAGCTGACCCGCGATACCCCCAGGAACACCCAGCGTCGTCGTGCCATCGTTCACGAACGTCACACCCCCACCCAGCGTCAGCAGCGAGCAACCAGAGCCAGCAAT
>DATHPE010000030.1:0-1551 GCA_035484215.1 Solirubrobacteraceae bacterium
CTATCCATCCGATCGTGGGCGGCTGAGCTGGAAGCCGCCGCCGTGATCGCGCGGCAGCTCGCGCCCACGGCGTTCATCCCCGAGAGCCTCAAGCGCTACCACCGGGGCGAGCATAACGAGCTGCTCGACGGCAAGGACGGCAGGGCCTACCGGCTCGACCTCGATAGCACGACCGCGACGGCGGCGGCCGCGATATTGACCGGGCAGGAAATCGGGCTCAAGCCGATGGCCGCGCTGCGGTCTATCGCGGTGATCAATAACACGCCCGCGCTCGCAGCGCTCACTCTGCGCGCCGTGCTCCAGAACGCCGGGCACGACATATGGGTCGCCGAGTCGACCGCGACGCGCGCAGTCGTGCGCGCCCGCCGCGCCGGGGACACCGAGGTCCAAGAGTCGACCTGGACGCTAGACCGGGCGAAGACACTCGGGCTCTACCCCGGCAAGGAATACGGCCAGTGGCGACGCCAGCCGACGTCGATGCTCGTCGCCCGCGCGACCGCCGAGGCTGCCCGCTGGATCGCCTCAGACGCGATCCTCGGCATTCCCTACATCGCCGAGGAGCTCATAGACGAGCTGGACGAGCACGCGCCCCTCGCGATCGAGGCCGGCCCCGGCGACAGCAACGGCGAGCAGCCCAAGGCCAAGACGCGCACGGTCAAGCGCAAGGCGGCGAGCCCGCCCCCCGCGCTGCCCGCCGGGCCTCCGCTCCCGCGCGCCGCCGACGAGCCCCCCGCGGTCGCCGCAGCGAACGCTCGCGCCGTGCCCGAGGAGCCCGCCGACGCCGCCCCCGAGATGATCACCAAGCCGCAGCTCGACAAGTTGCACGCCGGGCTGCGCGAGATCGGGATCAGCGATCGCGACGAGGGCCTGTCGCTCGTGTCGACGTGGGCGGGCCGTCAGGTGCCGAGCACGGCCAAGCTGACGTTCACCGAAGCGAAGGCGGTGCTCGACAGTCTCGACGCGGTGCGCAGCATGGGCGCGCGGCTCGCCGTCACCCAGGCCCACGACGACGCCGAGCGGGACACGCCGTGACGCGCGCCGAGCTGGAGGCAGCGCGCGAGCAAGCGTGGATGGCCTACAACGTCTTGGTCCGCACGCTGCCCGACTGCGAGCACGTGCGCGAGTGGCGTCAGCAGGTCACCGTCGCCCGCGCTGCGCACCTGGCCGCCGCGAGGGCGTGCGATCGCGAAGCGGAAGGGGCGCAGCCATGACCCATATCTGCCCGGCGCGGCGCTGCGGCGTCGAGCTGCCCGACCACCTGCTGATGTGCCGCCCTCATTGGGGGCTCGTCCCGCCCGTCTTCCAGCGCGCGGTCTATGCCGCCTACAACCGGGGCGCGGGGGTCGGCACGCTCGGCCTGTTGCACGCCCAGGTCGACGCGATCAGGGCCGCGAACGATGCCATCCTGCCCCCGCCCCCGAGGAGCGCCCCGTGATCGAAACCAGGCCCGATACGACGATCTATCGCGGGCAGCGCATCCCCGGCGGGCTCGTCGCGGTGTTCGTGTGCGACGACGCGGCGGGCTGGGCCGCGCCGCTCGTGCATTTCGTG
>DATHPE010000031.1:0-1673 GCA_035484215.1 Solirubrobacteraceae bacterium
CGCGTCGAGCTGCGGGCCAGCGGCGGCCAGGCCACCGAACGCGCCGTCCAGACGCCCGATACCCTGACCGCGCAGGAGGCGCTGATCGCCCGCCTGGCCGGCGAGGGCGCCTCCAACCCGCAGATCGCCGCGCAGCTGTTCATCAGCCGATCCACCGTCGCCTACCACCTGCGGAAGGTGTTCTCCAAGCTCAGCGTCAGCTCCCGCAGCCAGATCGCTCCCGCGCTTCCCGCCCGGCCGGGCGCAGCACTGCCGGTCACGCCGCAGGGCTGATCTCGGCCGGATCCGCGCACTAAGACGCTACCAACCGTCGGTCGCGGCTATCCACCCTGGAGGATGCGCACCGGTGCGCACCGAACCTAGCGCGGGCTCGGCACGCGAGGGCTGGCAGACTGTAGAGCCCGCGGCAAGCGCGACACCCGGGGTCGAGATCGGAGCGAATGTTGAAGGCGGTCAGGTTCAGCCAGTTCGGCGGCCCGGAGGTGCTCGAGATCGTGGATCTCCCCGACCCGCATCCGGGTCCTGGCCAGGTCCGGATTGCGGTGCGTGCGGCCGGCGTCAACCCGAGCGACTGGAAGAAGCGCAAGGGCTTGATGGATCCGGAGCTCCCGCAGACCATGGGCCACGAGGCGGCGGGCGTCGTCGACGAGCTCGGCGAGGGCGTTGCGGACGTGGCCGTCGGCGATCGCGTGTTCGGCTTGTCCGCCGAGGGGGCTGCGCAGGCCGAGCTGGCGGTGCTGTCCTACTATGCGCCGATCCCGCCGTCGCTCGGCTTTCCCGGCGCTGCCGCGCTGCCGGCCGCCATCGAGACGGCCATGCGCGCGCTCGACCAGCTCGGCGTCGGGAGCGGCAGCACGCTGCTCATCAACGGCGCCTCCGGAAGCGTCGGCAGCGCCGCGGTTCAGCTCGCCGTGGTTCGCGGTGCGCGCGTGATCGGGACCGCCAGTCATGCCAATCACGACTACCTGCGCTCACTGGGGGCCGAGCCCGTCGTCTACGGCGAGGGCCTCGTCGAGCGGGTTCGCGCGCTCGCGCCCGGCGGCGTCGACGCGGCGCTCGACGTCGCCGGGAGCGGCGTCCTGCCCGAGCTCATCGAGCTCGCGGGCGGCCCGGAGCACGTCGTGACGATCGCCGACTTCGGTGGCGCGCGGGAGTACGGGGTGAGGTTCAGCAGCGGGGATTCCGGCCGCGCGGTCCACGCGCTCGTCGAGATCGGCGAGCTGATCGAGTCCGGGCGCTTCTCGCTCCCCGTCGCGCAGACCTTCCCGCTCGCCGAGATCGCGGAGGCGCACCGCGTCAGCGAGGACGGTCACGTGCGCGGGAAGCTCGTGCTGCTGGTCGGCTGATGCGAAGGCGTCAATTGATGTCGAACTCGTTGCCCTCCGGGTCCTTCATCCCCACCGCGTAGTGATCGAGGCCGTCGGCGCTCAGGGCTCCGGTGAGCGTGGCGCCGAGATCCGTCAGCCGCCTGGCCTCGGCGTCGACTCGCTGTATGCGGGCGGCGAGCGGGACCGAACGGTCGGTCGTGCCGGCGCCGCCGCTGGCGTGGATGTCGAGGTGGAGGCGGTTCTTGACCACCTTGGCGTCCGGCATCACATGGAACCAGATGCGGGGGCCGTCACCGCGGGGATCGATGATGCTGTCCGCGCCGATTCCCAGCTCACTGTCGGGAA
>DATHPE010000032.1:0-59512 GCA_035484215.1 Solirubrobacteraceae bacterium
GCTCCACGTCCCGCCGCAACGACGGCTTCCCCGGAGACTTCATCGGCGCCCTGCCCGTCAACTCCGTCATCCACCCAGCTGGCCGGCCCATCAACACCTCCACGATCAACGTGTTGCGAGGACCAGTTGAGACCGCCCAGAATCAGTCCGTCTTTATGGAGGCATACGACATTCCCCGCGTAATACGGCGTCGCGAGATTGAGCCAATCCATGTGCTGATCTACGGTCGGCAGCGCGAGAATCCAGAGGCGATCGCGAAGCTCCGCAGGCATCTGACGACGCGAACGCGGTTTGTCGTGCCCTATGAGCACCTCAAGCCCGACGCGGAATGCTTCGGCTATCTCTCTGCCCAACTCAGAACAGCCGGATATGAGGCGGTGAGTGTGCCGCCGACGGTCACCGTCGGACCTCGCCACGCTAGCGAGTGGAGGCTCATCCACGGGAAGGCAGAGGCCGTCGCCTGCAGCGATTGGATGTCGGTGGAGCGACGCGCGTTCCTGGCCGGACGGTTCGCATACTGGGACGAATGGGGGCGTGATGGGCGTGGCATCGTCCGGGTTGCCGACGAGGAGTAGCCCGTTCGGCCGCAGCCGCCTGTCTTGCTCGACGTAGACACAGGAACACCCAACATGCGAGTCGGCCGATCGCGGTAGCGCGCGCCTGACCGCAAATACGAACTACCCACGCAGTGCCTCATCGCCCCGTCCGTGCTGCCGCGCGGCGCGGCGGCTACCATTGGTGGGGTATGACCGCGAAGGAGCAGCTGTTGCAGCAAGCGCCCGGCTGGAGCGAGCATGATGCCGAGGTGGCTCTGCGTGCGGTGGAGCGCGAGCACGCAGAGCCTGCCGTGGATGGGTGGGGTGATCTCGATGAGTTCAGCGCCCGCGCTTCTGCGGCGGTGCTGCGTCGCTTGGACGAGGAGGAGGCGAGGGCCGGCTTCTCCTGGGAGCAGCACCGCAGCTCGTGAGGCGCGGTGAGGTCTGGTGGCATGAGCCGCCGGATAGCAAGCGACGGCCGGTCCTGATCCTCACCCGCGACGAGGCCGTCGATCGCGTCTTCAACGTGATCGCGGTCCCGGCGACGGGCACTGTCCGCGGTCTTGCAACGGAGGTCGAGATCGGACCCGCCGATGGGATGCCGATCGAGTGCGTGCTTGCGCTCGACAACACCCTCTCCGCCGAAAAGGCGTTCCTGACCGAGCGCATCACGACGCTTGGCCCGGAGAAGCTGGCCGCGGTCTGCTCGGCGCTCGCCACTGCGACGAGCTGTCGCTGACCGAAGCCTGCAGCGTCCCATGCAGCCGCTCGATCGCCGTGACGACCTCGTCGTTCAAATACCGTCCGGTTAGGGCGATCGGAGGAAGCCGTAGTATTTCGCGTATCACCTGCGCGCACCGTGCAGATGGTCGGGACAGGGGGACTCACGGGTGACGAAGTTGCCAAGAGCTGTCAGGACGCGGCCCGCCAGGACGCGATGGGGCCGAGGCTGGCTGCTGCCGTGACCGCCGCCCTTCTCAGGCTTCGGGCACGTTGGCACGCGCCCATGGTGGCGCTGGCGGCCATCGGGATCGCCTCCGTCATCGTCTGCTCCCCGGCTGCGGCAGCCATTCGCGGGTGTTTCAGCGGGCGTATCGCGTTCGACAGCCTTCGCAACGGCGCGCGTGACATCTATGCGATTGAAGCACCGCCCGAGCCCAGCGGGAAAGGCTCCCTGCCACCGTGGGAACAGCCCGAGACACCGCCCACGCCAACGACCACGCCAATCCAGATCACCACAGGTCCGGACGACGCACACCCATCGTGGTCGCCTCCAGAACCGCAGAACGAATGTGAATACCCTCAGCCGGAAGCCCGACCGAGGATGATCGCGTTCCAGAGAACCACCGCGGACGGCAACACGAACATCTACGCCATCGACGCAGCCAAGCCGGAACCGGCGGGGCGGGCGGTCCCGGTGACGCAGGAGGCCGGGGCGGATACCGCTCCTGCTTGGGCGCCTTGGGGGACCGTGCTCGGGGAGGCCGGCTCACCACCTGACGAATACCCTCCGATCGCCTTCGAGCGCAGCGTCAACGGTCACCACGACATCTTCATCGCGAACTTCGACGGCAGCGACGAGACGGACCTGACCAACAGCTCCGGAGCGGACTACGCGAATCCCAGCTGGGCGGCGGGGCGCGACAACGAAAGCTATCTCACCTTCGACAGCGATCAGGGAGGAGTGCGCGAGATCTGGGTCATGCAGGTCACGCGATCCAACAACCACTTCGTGGGCGGCACACCGCGAGAGGTGACGTCGGGCCAGCTCGCCAGCTCGAACCCGAGCTGGTTCGTGTATGCACCCGACGGCAACGACTTCAGCATCGGCAAAGACACGCTCGCGTTCGCCGGCGCCGAACAGGAAGGAGGGCCCAGTCAGATCGACATCGCCGAATCCACGACCCTCCGACACTCGGGAGGGACAGCACCGTTCGCGGAACCCAACAGCATTGAATTCGATGCCCTGACGAACGACTCATGTGAGAACACCGCACCAGACTGGTCGCCAAAAGGGGAATTCATCGTCTATCAGAAGACCTGCGCCGGCGGGCAGTCCGACATCTACGTCCTCAACCCAGAAGCCAGTGAAGGGTCCGAAGACATCGACCTGACGGAGCATGTCGGCGACAACCAGGATCCGGACTGGGAGGCAGTCCAGAACCTGGGGGTCGAATACTTCCCCGTCCGCCCTCACGGCAGACGCTGGCACAAGCGATACACCCAAGCGGCGAAGGCGACCACCGACAGCATCAGCACCGTGGGCGGCGCCGGGATCGGAGGGGTCAGTGACTCGATTCAGAGCAATGCCCCCAAAGGCCCGGGAATGCCGATGCCCGCGTTCGCCGCACGGGTGAAGCAGGTGGTCGTCCGTGGCCATGGGCACCGTCGAGAGCTGCTGATCGTCTTCTCGGTGAACGCTCGCGCCACGGTTGTCGGGGAGCTGACCAAGGGGCGCCGCCGGGTGGCCTCCCATCGCTGGCACGTGAGCGGGGGGACAGTCCGTTTGCGCGTCCGAGTGCCGGCGGGGGCACGGCCGGGCACCTATCTGATTCGCATCATCGTGCGCTCAGGGAATGGAGCACCACTGACTGTGGCTCGCCGCGTGCGCATTGGCCCGTGACACCGCAGACCAACCGTTCGCGTCGGGGGCGAGGCGGGCGCAGCGCCCACCCGACCGTCAAGCAGACCGCCGATCGCAAGTCACCGGAGCCACAAGGGCGCCGACGGGCGGAGAGGAGCTTGGGCGCTGAGTCGAAAGCTAGGCGCTTCAGCCGCAAGCAGCTCATCGGAGCGCTGACGGTCGCGGCGACCGTGATCGGCCTTCTGAGCAGCAGCACCTCGCTGTTCGACTGGTTCGGGAAGGAGGTGAACCCGGTGACACCGCCACCGGCGGTGATCAGCTCCCACCTCACGCGCCCTCAGCTGGTCAGCGCCGACAAGACCCTTGGCGCCTTCCTCGCGGAAATCGACAAGCCGACGACGAGCCTCACCGCGTATGAACTGGCCGAGGAAGGCTTCGAGTTCACGGTGGGCATCCATCTCCAGGGCGAACAGGGCAGGAACACCTTCCTCATGTGGACCGTGCTCGACGACGCCACGGGCATTCCGCTGGCTGAACCCATCTACCACCAGGAAGCCGCGCGGCTCCAGCCACGCGGACCCGACCAATCCAGGGAAGTGCCGATATGGATCCCGTCGCCGCCGAGGCGCGGGAAGTTCGACTTCCAGGTGATCCTGCTCGATCAGAACCATCGGCCGCTCGTCCGGGCCCAGCAGACGTTCGTGGTCGACAGGGCGCCGGTCGGCTGAGCTCCGCGCGCTGCTTCGCCCCTCGCCGTCAGCCGGCAGGAACGGCCGTACTCGGCCTCGAAGGCGGCAAACCCCTCTGGCGTTGCGGGACGTCCGTCGTACTCGGGCACGACCGCTGGATAGGTGTCGGGAACTGGCGTCAGCTCGCCGTTGGGTCGCCGGTCCTTGACGATGTACTCGCCGCAATTTGGGACCGCAGGCGCCCCGAAAGCCGCGTAGGAAAGCCAGCTCTAACCGTTCGCCGCGATTGAAACGCTTGTCGGACGTTTGCGAGTGATCGCCTGTCCGTGCTGTGACGTGGTGCGGCGGCTACCGGCGCTTCTGCGGCGATGCTGCGTCGCTTGGACGCTTCAAGCTCCGAGCGCGAACAGCGGCCAGCGGCCGGGGACGCCCTTGAGCTCGTGGAAGCCCCGGTCGTCGAACGCGAACGGGCCGCCGACGACCGTGCCGAACACGGTGCCTGAGACGAGCACCTCGCCGGGGGCTGCCAGGCCGCTGACGCGCGAGGCTATGTGCACGGCCATGCCGCCGACGTCCCGGCCGATCAGCTCGCACTCGCCGGTGTGCGCGCCGATGCGCACCTCGATGCCGAGCTCGCGCGCGGCGCGCGTGATCGCGAGCGCGCAGCGCAGGGCCCGCGAGGGAGGACCGTCGAACGTGGCCAGGAAGCCGTCGCCCACGGTCTTGACCTCGCGCCCGCCGAAGCGCGCGAGCTGGGCGCGCACCTGCTCGTCGTGGTGGGCGAGCAGGTCGCGCCAGCGCCCGTCGCCCAGCTTCGCCGCGTGCGCGGTTGCGTCGACGATGTCCGTGAACAGCACCGTCAGCAGAGCGCGCGAGAATTCGCCGCCGCTGCGCACGCCGGTGAGGAACTCCTCGACCTCCTCGACGATCGCGTCGCTGTCGCCGAGGAACGGCAGCGAGTCGATCCCATCCAGCTCGACGTAACGCGCGCCGTCGATGTGCTCGGCGAGGTAGCGCGAGTGCCGCACGTCCCACATCTGCTCGTTGGGCCGGTGCATGATCAGCGTCGGCACGCGGATGCGCGGCAGCATGTGGCGAACGTCCTGGTCGACCATCGCCCTGAAGATGACCCGCGCCTCGCCGGGGCTGGCCGCGAGCCGCTGCATGCGCGCGAACCACGCGATCAGCGCCGGGTCGTTGGCCATCGACGGCGCCCACGCGGACATCGCGTCGCTGTTGGCCTCGCCCCACGTGGCGATGTTGCGCTCGGTCAGCGCTTCGCGGTCCTCCCTGGTCATTGCCCAGTCGTAGTCGGGAGCCCACGAGGTGCGCGCGATCGACGCGTACATCACCAGCGCTCCGATCCGCTCAGGGTGCTCGGCGGCCAGCAGCGCACCCACGAGCCCTCCCTGCTGGTAGGTGAACAGCGCCGCGCGTTCGCTGCCGGCTGCGTCGAGCACCGCGATCGCGTCCTGCGCCTCCTGCTCGATCGTGTAAGTCTCGAGCACGCGCTCGGACAGCCCGGTACCGCGGCCGTCGAACATGATCAGCCGCCCGAATGTCGCCAGTCGTTCGAGGAAGCGGCGATTGGCGGGCGCCTCCCACAGCTGCTCCAGCTGTGTCAGCCAGCCGGTCACGAACAGCATGTCGAGCGGGCCGTCGCCAATCACCTGGTAGGCGATGCTCGCGCCCTCGCTGCGCGCGTAGCGGGTTGTGGGCACGGTCATTCCTCTTCGAGCAGCGCGCGAAACGCCGCCGATGGCTCCACCGTCGCGCCCGCGGCGTGCACACGGTCGGACAGCCACAGGTCGGAGGTGACCACGCGGATCGTGCCCGGCTGGGCGTCCGCGCTGAGCAGGCGGACGATCTCGTCATCGGCCGAGTCGCGTCGGGGGCGCGGGGCGTGCGTCACCACGATCACCGTCGAGCGGATCGGCGGCGAGGGGGGCTGCTCGAACACGACAGTCACGTCAGCGCCGCTCGCGGCGGCCCATCGCTCGAGCATGATGACCAGCTTGACCATCGCGCCGTGCCGGTCCTTCCACCACGCGTCCGGTCGCGTGCCGATCACGTTCATCCCGTCTACGAGCCAGCGCACCGCGAGCAAGCCTACGGCCTGGCCCGCCCGAGCCGCGTCGCGCCGGCGTTCCTGCTGGAGTTGCTCGCTGCAATGCGACTCGAGGGCATCCATACCGGCGACATCGTCGAAGTCGATCACAAGGGTCGGCGCTTTCACGCCGTGGTCACCGGATCGGCGCCCGGCGGCTTGGCGATCCAGCCGACCGACCGGCGGGTCAATCACTACAGCTGCCGCAGTCGCGAGGTGATCGGCCACTGGGCAAAGCGCGGGCGCCCGCGGCAGACGAGCGAGCCCCTGCGACCCTCCCCGCGCCAGCTGCAGATCAACCTGTCGCCGGCGCCGGAGCCGGAGCAGCCGGAGGTTTGAGCGTGGGCGCTCAAGGCCCCGCCTCGCGGGGCGGTGTCTCGGTGGACGGTGCGCCGCAAGCATGTGTATGCGGCTCGAAGCCGTCGGCTGAGCGACGACGCGTCGTCAGTGCGAACAGGACCGCGAAGACAGCCACGCCGAGGATGTTCGCGAACAGCCTGTAGTCGACCGTCACGCCGCTGAAGATCCGCGCTCGCGTGGGGCGAGCGTGGGGGATCAGGCCGGCTACGCTGAACAGACCGTCGACGATCAGCGCGGCGAGGATCATCGCGACCAGCATCAGCGCGACGATTCGCGCCGCGAAGCGCCGGCCGTAGCACTTGCGGTAGATGGCCACGATCGGCAGGATGATCAGGTCGGCGAAGATGAACGCGATCACGCCGGCGAAGCCGATGCCCCCTGACCACAGCACCGCGGCGAGTGGGACGTTGCCGATCGAGCAGACGAAGCTGAGGACCGCCAGCAGCGGGCCCACGAGCACGTTCTCGGCCAGGCGCAGCGCTTCGGGGGCCTGCCTTGCGAACAGCTCGCCCAGGAAGCCGTTGCCGAGCAGGCCGACGAAGCCCGCCAGCAGGAGGCCGACGAGGATGTCCCTGTAGACCATCGCCCAGTCGTTGCGGAAGTTGTGCGCCACGTCCGACCATGCCTCCACGGAGGTCAGGCGCGGGCGTATGGAGATGCTCGCCCCGGCCGAGCGGTGCTGATGGCCGGGGTCGGCCGCACGGGCGTGATCGCGCGCCTGGGCTTCCAGGCGCGCGGAGACGAACAGGCGCAGCAGCATCGTCGTGATGGCGACCAGCACAACCCCGCCGACGAGCTCGGCGAGCGTGAACTGCCAGCCGATCAACAGCCACAGCACGATGCCCAGCTCGACCACCAGATTGGTCGAGGCGAACTGGAAGGCAAGCGTGGTGGCGGCCGACGCACCGGCGGCGAACAGCGCCCTGGCGATGGCCACGGCCGCGTAGGAGCAGGAGGAGGAGGCCGCTCCCAGTCCTGTAGCAAGCGTCACGGCGCGAACCCCAGAACCCCCGAGTGAGCGTTCGACCCTATCGGGCGGGACCCACGCCTGCACGATCCCGGAGATGGTGAAGCCCAGCACCAGCGCCCACCAGATGTTCCAGGCCATCAGAAAGGCATTGGACAATCCTTCGCCGATGCTGTTCAGGACGCTCGTCACGGGGAGATTCCAGTGATCGTGGAACTCAGCTCGGTGCGGTGAGGATGAGTATGACTCAACCCAGTGTCGGCTCAACCAGACACAATGCTCCTATGAACGAGCTATCGCAGGCCGCAGGTGACCGTAGGCTCGAGCGGGCGATCGTCCTGACGCTGCTGAGCGGCGAGGGCGAGCGCAGGTGGTCCTACGGGGAGCTGGCCGCCGAGCTGCGCATCCAGGGCGAGCTGCTGCAGACGGTGCTGGGTCGACTCTCCGAGGCTGGCCTGGTGTGCTTCGCCGCCGGGGAGGCGTGGGCCTCTCCGGCGGCGCGCGCCATCGACGAGCTCGGGCTGATCGGCATTTGATGAGCGCCGGCGCCCATCGTGGCGTCATCCGCGCGCTCTCGCGCCCAGGGGTGACATCGCGATGAGCGGATGTTCCGGCGTGGGGATATAGGGTCTCGGGAATGAGCAGCCGCGTGCTCATCCTCTCCTGGGAGTACCCACCGGTCATCGAGGGCGGACTGGCCCGGCACGTGCGCAAGCTGGCGGAGGCGCTGGTCCGCCAGGGCGTCTGCATCGACGTGCTCACCCGCGGCGTAGGCTCCGAACTGGATCTCGGCCGAGCCTGCCCATCGGATAGCGGCGGCGTGAGCGTTCATCGTGTGCGCGAGCCCGGCTGGCCGCGCGACCTCGACCGCTTCGTGGCGTGGGTGGAGCAGATGAACGAGGACATGCTCGCGGCGGGCGAGGCGCTCGCGCAAGAGCACTCCTACGACCTTGTGCACGGCCACGACTGGCTCGTCGGGCAGGCCTCGGCCGAGCTCGCCGACAGGCTGGGCGTGCCGTACGTCACGACCATCCACGCCACCGAGCACGGCCGCCACCAGGGCTGGGTCGAGAACCCGCCGCAGTCGCACATCCACTCGGTCGAGCGGTGGATGGCCCGCCGCGCCGATGCGGTGATCGTCTGCTCCTACTACATGCGCGGCCACGTCGCCGACATCTTCGACATCGACGAGCGGCGGGTGGCTGTCATCCCCAACGGGGTGGACCCCAGCGAACTGCGACCGACGGGCGACCTGCGGGCGCTGCGGCGCGGGTTCGCGGCGCCGCACGAGCAGCTCGTGCTGCTGGTCGGTCGGCTGGTCTACGAGAAGGGCTTCCAGCTCGCGCTCGACGCGCTCCCGAGCGTGATCGAGCAGGTCGGAAACGTGCGCTTCCTCGTGGCCGGCAGCGGCACCCACGAGGCGGAGTTGAAGGCGCAGGCGGCGCGACTGGGCCTGTCCGAGCACGGGACGTTCCTTGGCTGGATCGGCGACGACGTGCTGCACTCGCTCTACCGGATCGCCGACCTGTGCGTGGTGCCGTCGATCTACGAGCCGTTCGGGCTGGTGGCGCTGGAGGCGATGGCCTCCGGCTGCCCGTGCATCGTCGCCGACACCGGCGGGCTGCGTGAGGTGGTGCCGGTGGGCGAGCGCGTGGGGTTGCGCTTCAACGGCGGTGACGCCGAGCACCTGGGCGTGATGATCGAACGGCTGCTCGTCGACGAGGGGCTGCGCGACCGCCTCGTGACGGAGGCCTCCGAGCACGTGCTGCGCTTCGACTGGGATGACATCGCGCAGCGCACGCGCGGCATCTACGATTCGCTGCGCGAGCTGGCGCCACGTGAGGAGGTGGGGAGGGGATGAAGGAGATGCTCGAGGGGTTGATGCAGGACGACTTTCCGCTGACGCTCAACCACATCCGCCGCAGGCTGGCCGGCTACAACCACGGCGCGAAGGTCGTGACGCTGGCCGCGGACGAATCGTCGGTCTACCAGGCGACCCATGCGGAGGTCTCCGAGCGCGTCGACCGGCTCGCACGGGCGCTGCTCGCGCTCGGCATCGAACAGGGCGATCGCGTCGGCACGTTCGCGTGGAACAACCAGCGCCACTTCGAGCTGTACTTCGCCGTTCCGTGCATTGGCGCGGTGCTGCACACGCTCAACATCCGACTGTTCGAGGAGCAGCTCACCTACATCGTCAATCACGCCGAGGACCGTGTCGTCTTCGTCGATGAATCGCTCGTCCCGGCGCTTGCGAAACTAGCGCCGACGTTCGACGGCGTCGAGCACTACGTGGTCATGGGCGACGGTGAACTGGCGCGCGAGGAGATCGACCAGCTCCCGGGCGCGCTGCTGTACGAGGATCTGCTCGAGCAGGCGGGGCCTGGGGAGTTCGACTACCCTGACCTCGATGAGCGTCAGGCGGCCTCGCTCTGCTACACGAGCGGCACCACCGGCAATCCCAAGGGCGTGCTCTACTCGCACCGCTCGATCAGCCTGCACACCACCGTCACGCTCGCGAGGGACGGGACCGGCCTCTCCCGCGCCGACCGTATCCTCGCGGTCGTCCCGATGTTCCACGTAAACGCGTGGGGGCTGCCCTACGGCGCGGCGCTGGCGGGCGCGGACCTGATTCTGCCCGACCGCTACCTGGCGCCGGAGCCGCTCGCCGGCCTGATCGCGAGCGAGCGCGCGACGATGGTCGGCTGTGTTCCGACGATCTTCCTGGCGCTGCTGCGCTACGCCGACGAGCATCCCGAGGTCGATCTCTCCTCGCTCTCCAACGCGGCCTGCGGCGGCTCGGCGGTGCCGCGACAGCTGATGAAGGACTTCGAGGAGCGCCACGACGTGCGCATCTTCCAGGCGTGGGGCATGACCGAGACGAGTCCCGTGGCGACCTACGCCCGGCCGCGGGAGCGCCAGCACGACGACTCCTACTGGGACGAACGCGCGATGCAGGGGCGGCCGCTGCCGTGGGTCGAGCTGCGCCTGGCGGACGGCGGCGGCGAGGTCCCGTGGGATGGCGCATCTACGGGGGAGATCGAAGTGCGCGGGCCGTGGGTCGCCTCGCGCTACTTCGCCGACAGCTCCGAAGACGAGAAGTTCGCCACCGGCTGGCTGCGCACCGGCGACATCGCCTCCGTCGATGAGCGCGGCACGGTGCATATCACCGATCGCTCCAAGGATGTGATCAAGTCCGGGGGCGAGTGGATCTCCTCAGTCGAGCTGGAGAATGAGCTGATGGCCCACCCGGACGTCGTCGAGGCTGCCGTCATCGCCAAGCCGGACGAGCGCTGGGCCGAGCGGCCGCTGTGCTGCGTGGTGCTACGCGAGCAGGCCGCCACGACCGCGCCGGACCTGGTCGAGCACCTGCGGGGCAGGGTCGCGAGATGGTGGCTGCCGGATGAGTTCGCGTTCGTCGCCGAGATCCCCAAGACGAGCGTCGGCAAGTTCGACAAGAAGGTGCTGCGCGGGCGGCTGGCGGAGGGGACGCTCGAGGGGCGCGTGCTGGTCTCGTGAGGTGGCTTTGGATGCCTCGCGGGGCGCAAGAGGCGCATGCGGACGTCGTGGCGACCACGATAGGTGCTAGACCTTGGGCCGCGAAAGCAGGCGAGCGCCTGCAGACGGCGAACCAGAAATGATGCCTTGCCAGAGCAGAACCGATTGGACAAGCACGGAAGAGGCCCTGGAAGCAGGGCCGCAGCGTTCACCCCACCATCAAATGGAGGTTGGCATGACTCGGACCGATGTCATGGCCTCGAGTAGGCCACGGACACCAGACGCAGCGTCGACGAGGAAAGGATCGCCCAGGACTTGGCGCGGGCTGTTGGCTGTGCCCGTCGTGTTGGCGCTGGCTCTGGCGCTCGTGATGCCCGGTGCCGCGGCGGCAACGGAATCCAAGTCCGGCTACAACCAGGAACCCAAAACACCCAAAACCGGCACGGCGCCGGCGAAAGAAGCCGAAAAACCGGCGACCACGCCAGCGGCCGAAGCGGCGCCCGCGACGACGAGCACCACCCCGATCACCAGCGAAAAAGCAAGCACGTTGCCGTTCACCGGCTTCGACCTGCGCTGGGACGTAGGCATCGGGCTGCTCCTCATGGGCGCAGGCATCTCGATCGTCGTGATGCAGCGCCGTCAGCGCAGCCACAGCCGGCGCTGAGCGCGGCCCGGCATCTTTCGATAGCGGAGCCACGGCGGGCCGATACGACCGCGCCGTAGCTTCGCGATGCGGATGAGAGGACTCGAACCTCCACCGGGTTGCCCCGACACGGACCTGAACCGTGCGCGTCTACCAATTCCGCCACATCCGCGTGCGGATGCGAAGATATCGCAGACACGGTCGGCAGGCGGGATATCGGCTGGGCATGGGCGCAGCCGATGGTCGCTGCCGGTCTGACGGTCCGCGATGGGTGGCGCGCTTTGCTAGCCTCGGGTCGATCGATTTCGCGCCGCTATCGTCCAGGGGACTAGGACGCCGCCCTCTCATGGCGGAAACCCGGGTTCGAATCCCGGTAGCGGTACTCGTCTCGCCCTAGCATCTCCCGCGACGGGCCCCGGTGTGATGTGCTCCGCCGGTCGCCCCGGAGCCGCGGGGCGCCACGAGCAGAACCGATGCGGAAGCGGTGATCGCGGCCTTCGGCGACGCACCCGTCGCCGCTGGCTGAGCCCGTCCACGGTCCTGGGCTCGGACGGATGTGCACGGGGCACAGCTTGCGAGACCGCAGCTTCCCGTGACGTCCCTTGTCGAGGGTAGCCTTGACTCTAGGCGGGATATTTTCTGGATAGTGGACTACGTGGGACCTTCGATAACTCGGCGGAGGCTCCGGCCCGATCGTCAACCCCGGTCGAACCTACGGGAAGGGCATTCGAACCGGCGGGAAAAAGTCAGAGACGCGTCTCGACTTAAGCGTCTAGACCCGTGAATCTCCTGTACACGTACGAGTGGGCATGGCGCCCGCTGGTTGGCGGAGTCCCACCGGGCGCCCTGGCTCGGAGCGGCTCTGAGTGTTCACTATTACTGGCGAAACGGAACGACTAGGCGGGGTAGACATGACTGTTATGTACAAGACACGCACCGCGACGCCGCGATTGCGTCCGGGCCCTGGTGGTCTGCCGCGCGGGCAGGTCACGCAGATTCAACGCAGCCGGATGCTCGCGGCCGCTGTCGAGGCGGTGGAGGATGTGGGCTACGCGCGTATGACCGTCGCCCAGGTGATCAGTCGTGCGAGGGTGTCGCGCAAGACCTTCTATGACGTCTTCACCGACCGGGAGGACTGCTTCCTGGCGGCGTTTGAGCAGGCGCTCAGCCAGGCCACGCTCATCGCGACAGAGGCCTACGAGGGCCAGACCAGCTGGCGTGAGGGCATCCGTGCGGCGCTGGCGAGACTGCTGGTGTTCATGGACGAAGAGCCCGGGCTTGCGAAGCTGTGCATCGTCGAGGCGCTCGGAGCTGGCGAGAGGGTTCTCGACCGCCGGGCGAAAGTGCTCGAGCGGCTCGCGGAGGTGATCGACCGGGGACGGGCGGCCACCAACGCCACCCGCGAACCACCAGAGGTCACGGCCGAAGGCGTGGTGGGCGCGATCTTCGCGGTGCTGCACACGCGCGTGCTCGATCAAGGCCAGGAGCCGCTCACCGATCTTCTCGGCCCGCTCATGAGCATGATCGTGCTCCCGTATCTGGGAGCGCGGGCAGCGGGCAGAGAACTGAGCCGGCCGCCGCTGGAGCTGCCGAGCGACGGGCGCTCCCGCGCGCTGGCTCGACACAAGGATCCGCTGGAAGGCCTGAACATGCGTCTCACGTACCGGACCGTACGCGTGCTCATGGTCATCGCTGAGCATCCGGGGGCGAGCAATCGCGAGATAGCCGAAGGATCGGGCATCGTCGACCAGGGCCAGATCTCCAAGCTCCTGAACCGGCTCGCACGGCTGAAGCTTGTGGAGAACCTGGGCGAGGGGCAGGAGAAGGGCGCCGCGAACGCATGGCACCTGACCGCACGGGGCGCGCAGGTGGAGAGAGCGACTCGGCCACGCTGAGCGTGGCATAGCTGTCCCATGTCCGGCCGGCGGTCGGAGCAGGAGCCAGGTGCTTCGCTTCCTGCTGTGGCGGCTGCTGGGCTTGATCGCGGTCATCGCGGGGTTCGCGCTGGTCGCGTGGTTCATCGACGGCGGACCGGGGAAGCTGCTGCGCGGCGGCGCGGCAGGCGTCGCTCACCTGTCGGCGGGCGCTCTCGTGGGCGCGCTCGATCGCTGGGTGGACGCAGCCTGGAACTGGACGCCCGCGCCGAGCGTCGCGCCCGCGAAGCTCCTGGTTGCGCTCGTCTCAGCGCTGCTCGCCGCGATCGCCCTCACGCGCGCACGCACCCGTCGCAGGCGTCGCTACGTGCGTCTGCGGGTCGAGGCCTACCGCGGCGATCATGCCGGCGCCGAGGCCGTGGCGACGATGTTCGCCGCGCTGCACAAGCGCCTGCTGCGGCGCTGGTGGCGGCGGTTGCTGTTCGGCCAGCCCTCGCTGGCGCTGGAGGTGCATCACACGGTCGGCCCGGCACACTCCGTCTGGCTCGCGCTCACCTGCCCGGCCGGACACGAGCGGCTCTTGGAGGCCGCTCTGCAGGGCACCTACCCGAACTGCCGGCTGCGTTCGTGCGATCTGCCGGTCGGCGTGCCGCCGGCGGTGCTGCGGTTGAAGAAGCACGCGGAGTTCATCAAGCGCGTGAAGACGCCGGATCGCTTCGAGCGCGACTCCGAGTCGATCGTGAACCGACTGCTCACCGTCATGGGCGCCTGCGCCGAGCCGGCGTTCGTGCAGATGGCGCTGACGCCGACACCGGCCTTGTTCGAGGCGTTCGCCAAGCGCCTGTACAAGCGCCACGAGGCGCACCTGTCGCGCGAGCGCAGGGAGCACCTGCTGGTTCGCGATCGCTCGATGGTCGAGGACGCCGAGCTCCGCGGCGGCTTGGACGTGCAGCACAAACCCCTGTTCTTCGTGGATCTGCGCGTCATCGCGCCTGATCGCTCGGTCTGCGAGCGCATCGCATCGGAGCTGCGCGCCCAGGGGGCGGAGAACCGGTTGGTCGAGCGCGGAACCACCGTCCGCCACGGTCTGCTCGGGCTCTACACGCGCCGCGTCCAGCGTGGAGAGGGCAACCCACTGCCCTCATTCCACAAGGGGGTGTTCGCGTCGAGCGAGCTGGCTCCTATGTGGCAACTGCCGTCAGTGGACTACCTGACGGTTCCGTTCGCGCGCTGCGGCCTGCCGCTGGCCCCGGCACCGCCCGCGATCTTCAGGCCTCCCGATGGCCAGGGCACTCTGCGCGACGCCGTCGGGGAGGTCTCGATCCACGTGGATCTGCGAAAGCAGAACACCGCCGTACCGGGAACGGTCGAGCAGGGCAAGTCCAGCTACCTGGTGGCCACTGTCGTCGAGGATCTCCGCCGTGAGCGTTGCGCGGTGATCGTGCTCGACCCCAAGGGAGACGCGGCCGAGGCCGCCGTCAGCGTGGTGCCGGCCGAGCGGACGTGCACGCTGCTCGACCTCGCTCATCCGACCTGCGGCTTCAACCCGCTGGCCGTGGACGCCCCCGCCGACGTGATCGCCGACTACGTGGTGGCGGCGCTCAAGAACCTCTTCACCGACGCCGACATCCGCGCCTCGTCCGATCGCTACCTGCGCAACGCGATCATCGCGGTGCTCGCATACGACCGTGGGTCGACGCTGTGGGACGCCGCGCGCCTGCTGTCGGTCGGTGAGGAGGGATACGCCTACCGCAGCGGTGTGGCGGCGCGAGTGCGCACGCTGCCGGAGTTCAAGGAGATCTCCGAGTTCTTCACCGCCGAGCTGACCGCACAGCTCGCCGACGCGCGCAGCACGACCACCGCGAAGCTGGACGCTCCCGTCAACAAGCTCGCGCGGCTACTCAACTCGCCATCGATCAAGCGAGTTCTTCTCAACGAGTCGCTGCGGCTCGATCTCGACCGCGTGATCGCCGGCGAAGAGGTGCTGGTCGTCAAGGGCGCGCTCGGCGCGATGGGGGCGGGCAACACCTCGGTGTTGATGCAGTTGCTCGTCGGGATGCTCGACGCGGCCTTGGCGCGTCAACAGGATCTCGTTGCCCCCGAGCGCAGGGTGGCGGTCGCGCTGAAGGTCGACGAGGCGCCGCTTGTCATCAACCGCGGGTTCGCCGAGACGATGGCGCTGAAGCGCTCGGCCGGCCTGGAGACGCTCGCCTGCTGGCAGGCCGACG
Organism: Solirubrobacteraceae bacterium; assembly: GCA_035484215.1. GTDB lineage: Bacteria > Actinomycetota > Thermoleophilia > Solirubrobacterales > Solirubrobacteraceae > Palsa-744. Next base: position 15,484 of record DATHPE010000032.1, read on the forward strand.
CCCAGTGGACCGAACGCGAGCTGCGCGATCAGCTGGACGCGTTGTTCGCTCACCGCGTGTACTTCGCCACAGCCTCGGAACGCGATGCGCGCGCGGCGGTCGCGCTGACGATGGCCGAGTTCTCGGACATGGTGCGTCCCGGCATCGAGCGGCTGTCGACCCTCGGCCACCCCGACGTACGGCTGCATCTGCCCAAGCACCACGCGATCGCAAGCTGGGTCACTCCCGAGGGGCGCCAGGCCCCGTTCGTCGCCGAGACGATCCCGCTGCGCGTGGATCGCGAGCGCCTCGCGCTCCACGCCGCCCGACAGCATCAGCGCGGCGCCCGTCATCGCACCGATCTGCGCCAGCCGCACTGGGATCGTCGGCGCTCCGCGGCCGAGGACGCCCTGCCGGCGGGCCCGCCGGTGGGTGCGGCCCCGGTGACGGACTCGGGCCCTGCGCGCGCTCCCGCCGAGAGCTATCGCGAGCTGGTGGATCTCGACGGGGCGCACAGCGTGCGCTGGGCGAGGCGGATCGAGCTCGGCGGTGCGTTGGAGCCTGAAGAGCTCGACCTGGAGATGCTCGGCCTGATCGCCACGATGAGGCATGTGCTGACCAGCCAGCTGCACCGCCGGTTCAACCCCGAGCGTGCCGCCACGACCACGCAGCGACGACTCAAGCGACTCTCAGACGCGGGCCTGGTCGAGCGCTTTCAGTTTCATCGTCGCGACGGAGGGGGAACACCGATGTGCTACGTGATCGCCGCAGGCGGCCTGCGGATGCTGGCGGACCACGACCGCCCAGCGGCGCAGGGGGGCGGGTCGGGCGACTGTGGCGCTCGCGGGCCGGCGAGAATCGACTCGAGCGAGAGCACGCTGCGACAGGCACGTCACGACGTCCATGTCGCCGGCTGGGCGCTGGCGTTCGCCGCGGCCGCCAGGGGGTTCCGCGCGGCGCTGCGAGGACCGGGGGAGTCCGTGCTCTCACCACCCACGCACTCGAGCCCCGGGGGACGGGCGGCGCTCGCCCCCGGCGATCTGCGTCTGCCGGGCGGACGGACGCCCCACGACTTCCTGCGCTCCGACGCTGCCGGTGTACGTGTCGAGGTGGAGCGCTTCGAGACGGTGCGCGCTGATGCGATCGTCGAGGTCCGTGCACAGGGATCGCCAGCGCCGCGGACCGACGTGATCGTCGAGCTCGATGACCGGCCTGCTGTGGGACGGGCCGTGCGCAAGCTCGAGCGCTACGACCACTTCCTGGCGGGTTGGTCGACGCATACCCAGCGCTATGGCCAGCGTGCGGAGGCGGTCCCGCTCGTCGTGTTCGTGTGTCGGGATCGCCAGCGAGCGCGCGAGTGCGCCAGAGCCGCGGACCCCGTGCTGAGCGCCTGTCGCGCCTACGCCGGGGAGTACCCGCGCGACTGGGAGTACCCGAGCAGGGAGCGGATTCTGTTCGTCGCCGAGCGCGATGTGCACGAGGGTCTACTGCGTGCTTATTGTGTCCCTCGCCTGCCGCCCGAGGTTCGCGTGGCAGCCGCGCATGGGGATCCGCGCGCCGCCGAGGCGACGGTCGAGCAGCGCGAGCTCCCGGGCGCCGCGGCGGATGCCGGCGCTTAGCGCCCCGTCGGCACCAAATCGCCCACACGCAGCGCGAGCTCCCGCTCGTCCGCCAGCTCCTCTTGCGGAGATGTGGCGCGCTCGGGCTCACGCATTCGGGTACGCGAGTGGCGCTTTTGCGTGCCCATCCCGAGCAGTCGCCATTCTTGCGGGGGCGCACATGGTGCAGTCGCCCTCGCCTACATCGGGCGCGCGACTGTGCCTGATTGTCGCGCAGTTCCGCATCGCAGAGCCAAACTGCGGCGGGTGCGTGCGGGCAACGGCGTCGAGCTGGGCCCCGGCGGGCGTGCGCGCCGATCGCAATCGAGACGGCTCGCTACGCTCACCGCTCTTCATCTCCTCTCTCCCTGAGCCGTTCCGGCATCTGCCGGCCACGCATCCATAGCCGCCGCGGCGAGCCATCCAGCAGACCGGGATCCCGCTTCCCGCGCACCTCTGCAGCCGGCCCGCGCGCCCGCATGGACCTCCACACGGCCACATCGGCGACGAGCGCGATCGCGCCAAGTTCGCCCGCGCGCGCCCATTCGAATCGCGATTGCCGAGAACCCCCTTTAGGGGTTCTCGGAGTGCCGCGCGCGCCCCCTGAGCGTCGATGCATGCCCCTTGACGAGCGCCCGCGCTGCTCCTACAAGCCGGCCGAACCACCCCTCGCGCCGCCCGTCCGGTGGCGCCGATCCGACCGGCAGGAGCCAGCCATGACGAGCACTCTCACATCCCCATCCCCCGTCGCACGCCGAAGCGCCAGCCGCGACACCAGCGCATCCCAGCGTCGCCGCCCGACCCGCATCCAACGCCAGCGCGCCAGCCACGACCAGCACGTGCTCGGCCGCTACGCCGACGAGCAGGGCCACGCTCGCGAGGTGATCGCACGCGGCGGCGCGGCGGGAAGCACACTTGTCGTCGATCGTGACAGCGCCACACACGGCGACCCCCGCCTGGTGGCGCATCTCGCGGCCGACGAGCCCTGCGAGAACGCGGCGCTGATCTGCGAGCGCTACCTCGAGCACCCCGTCGCGACTCGACGCCGCTGCCGGCTGTTGACGTCAGAGGATGCGCGGATCGCGCCCTTCGCGGAGTCGGCGGACGGGAGCGTGGATCCGCCCCAAGGCGAAGCGCAGCCGGTCGACCGGCGCGGCTGCCTCTACCGACTCGAGCTCGTCCACAGCGGAATGTCGATCCCCGAGCTGCGCTGGCGTCGGCATCCTCCGCACGCGGGCGGCGTGGGTGAGGTCGTGAGCGCGCGCGAAGCGGTCGCCGCTCTGGAGAGCTACGAGCCGGTGTGTGCGCTCACGCTCGGGGGGCTCTCGCGGCGTGCCGGTGGCGAGGAGGTCTCAACGGCGGTGCTGCGGTTGGAGCTGGCGAGGGTGCGGGAGAGCCCGATCGTGCTCAACCGGCGCCTGCGCGAGGTCGTGCTCGCGACGGTCGCGCGCCATGAGCTGAGCATGAGCGAGATATCGCTGCGCTGCGGGCGCGTCAAGCGCGACCGCCGTGGCAACGAGAGCGGCGAGACCAGCTGGCTGGCTCGCCGTCTCGGGCTGCTGCCGGAGGGCGGGCACAGCGACCCCACGCCCTGGATCCACAGCGACGTGCTCGCACTGATAGCGCGCCGCGGGCTGGGCTTGAGCCCGCGCGAGGTCGAACTCTGATGAGCCTCGACCCGGCCGGATCGATCCTCATCGTCGAGTCCGATCGGCATCTCGGTCAGGCGATGGTCGAGCAGTTGCTCGCGGATGGCTTCAGTGTCGAGCTTGCGCGCAGCGCCGAGCACGCCCGGATCCTGGCGCGCGCCCGCACGCCGAGGCTTGCGGTGCTCGGATGGCTCGACTCGCCATGCGGTGCATTGGAGCTGCTGCGCGAGATACGTCGGTCCGGTCGTTCCGACACGCCGTGGGACCGGGCGCTGCCAGCGATCGTCGTTGGCTCCACGGCTCGCGAGCTCGACATGTTGCGCGCATTCGAAGCCGGGGCGGACGACTTCCTGGCAAGGCCGGCCACATACCTCGAGCTGAGGGCTCGCCTGCGAGCGATCCTGCGCCGCACCACCGACGGCCCGTGCCCCGTACGCGTGATCGAGGTCGGGCCGCTCGCGATCGACACCGATGCTCACCTGGTCAGCGTCGACGGCCGGGATGTGTCGCTGCGCCGAATGGAGTTCGAGCTGCTCGTGCACCTCGCCCGTGAACCGGAGCGGGTGTTCGCCAAGGACGAGCTCCTGCGCGCCGTGTGGGGATACCGCTCCGGCGGATCGACCAGGACCCTCGACAGCCACGCAAGCAGGCTCCGTCGCAAACTTGCCCCGGACGGGGCGCGTCGATGGGTGATCAGCGTCTGGGGGGTCGGCTACCGGCTGACCTGAGCGCAGCGACGCGGCTGCGCTGCGCTGCGCGTACGGCCACTCGCACACAAATCTTCTGCGGGCGCGAGCAGCCCGTGGCAGGCAACACGCAGCACCCCGATGGCGGGCCTCTGGGCCCGCCATCGGTCGTTAACCACCAATGACCGGCTGGTGCCGGTCGGAGCGGGCCTGGCCCATGGGCCAGGCCCGGGAAGGGAGTGGCGCAATGCCCTCTAACCAATATCCCCCCGAAGGCGCGGTTGATCCTCTGTCGACTGTCGAGGAATTGCTGCACTGGCTGCTTACGGCGGCGGTGCACTGCACGGTCGGCCTGGCGCTGGGCGTGCTCGCCGCGAGGCTGATGCGCGGCAGGCATCTGCACTGGAGTTGGGCGGCGGGGGCGCTCGGGTTGATCGCGCTGGTCCGTCCAGGTCTCGGCGACTGGGCGTTCACGCTGGCGCTCGCGGCTGCGTGCGCGGCCATCCGCGGGCGGCGCTGGCATCGCGAAGACATCGAGACGGGCGCCGATCTCGCCGACATCGCGGCCCGCAGGAGCCGGCCGCTGGACCTCCTGGGTGCGCTTGCGCACATGGCGCAGCGGCGTGTTCGCGAGCGCCTGGGCGCGCGGCGGTGGCTGCGCGGCGGGGAGCTGCAGGTGGGCGTCGAGGAGAGCGGGCGCATGGTGTCGATCGCATTCGGAGGCTGCGATGGGGGCACGCACACGCTCGTGGTGGGCGCCACCGGCTCGGGCAAGACCGTCACCCAGACCTGGATCGCCGTGCGCGCCATCGAGCACGGGATGGGCGCGGTCGTCATCGACCCGAAGGGCGACGGCGGCATGCGTGAGCAGGTGCGCCGTGCCGCGCTGGCAGCCGGAAGGCCGTTCATCGAATGGACGCCCGACGGCGACAGCGTCTACAACCCGTTTGCGCGGGGAGGCGCGAGTGAGATCGCTGACAAGGCGCTCGCGGGCGAGCGCTTCACCGAGCCGCACTACCTGCGCCAGGCCCAGCGCTATCTCGGCCACGTGGTGCGGGTGCTCCAACAGAGCGGAACCGAGGTCAGCCTGCGGGCGATGGTGGAGCAGCTGGATCCAGCTCGGCTGGAGGTGCTCGCCCGCGACCTGCCGGACGCCGACGCTCGCGCCGCGTTCGCGTACTTGGACTCGCTGTCATCCCGTCAGCACAGCGAGCTGGCGGGAGTACGCGACCGGCTGGCGATCCTGGCCGAGTCCGACGTCGGGCCGTGGCTGGATCCGCAGACGCCGGGCGCCCGGCGGTTCGATCTGCTCGCGGCGGTGCGCGCGCGGGCGGTCGTCTACTTCAGCCTCGAGTCCGACAGCCGACCCCTGCTGAGCGAGATGCTCGGCGCGGCGATCGTGCAGGACCTGCAGACGGTCGTGGCGTCTCTGCAGGAACACCCAGCGCCGACGCTGGTCGTGATCGACGAGTTCTCCGCGATCGCCGCCGAGCAGGTGGTGAGGCTGTTCGGCCGCGCCCGCTCAGCCGGGCTCAGCCTGCTGCTGGGCACGCAGGAGCTCTCCGATCTGAGGCCCCCGGGGCGCGAGAGGCTGCTCGAGCAGGTGCTCGGCAACCTGTCCGCGCTGATCGCTCATCGCCAGGTGGTCCCCAGCTCGGCGGAGCTGATCGCCGACGTGGCCGGTACCAGGGGCGCGTGGAAGGTCTCGCGCCACAGCGACGGCAGGACCACGCGCGTGAGAACCCGCGAGCCGGTGCTCGACGCGGATCGAGTGATGAGCCTGGGCCGTGGTTGGGCGGCGGTGCTGGTGCTCGGCGACGGCGCCCGCGTGCGCGTCGCTCGCATGTTCAACAACCACAAGAAGGAGGACCGATGATTCGAGCAGGCAGGGAATATTCGCCCGTGCAGCTGGAGGTACTGCGCTGGACGGTCCGTCTCGGCGCCGTCACGGCGGAGGCCGTGGCTCAGCATTGCGGTTGGACGCCCGCATCGGCGCGCGCCCGGCTGCTCGCGGCCGAGCGCACCGGTGTGTTGCGCCGCTGGCGCGTGCTGTCCGGCCAGCCGGCGCTTTTCACGGTCACGCGCGCCGGTCTGCGCGTGTCGGGCCTACACGGGTTCGAGCCGTGCCGGGTGAGCGTCGCCGGCGCCCCGCACGCGATCGCGTGCGCCGGGGTGGCGGCGGCTTTGGAGCGCGCCTATCCGGATCACCGGGTCATGGGCGAGCGCGAGCTGCGACTGCACGAGCGCGAATCCACAGCCGCGCTGGCGAGCGCGTGCCTGGGGCGCGGACCGGGCGGGGCTCCGCTGTTGCACCGGCCCGATCTGGTGCTCTGGCCGGATGGCGTGCGCGAGCGACTGCCGGTCGCTGTCGAGGTCGAGCTCACGATCAAGGCTCCGCGGCGGCTGGTGGAGATCTGCCGGGCATGGGCGCGCTGCCGCTGTGTCGCGGGCACGCTGTACCTCGCCGCGCCGGAGGTCGAGCGGCCACTCGCGCGAGCGATCGAGCGAGCACAGGCAGGCGAGCGGATCGCGCTTGTCCAGCTCGACGCGCTGGCGGACGGGGATCAGCGCGGGCGGGAGGCGGGCGAGAGTACCGTCCCAAGCGGTGCGTAGCTTGCCAGTGGGGGGTTCACCATCTAGCAATGGAGACCGATCATGTCCTACTTCGCCATCAATCGCGTCGTTCTGGTTGGGCGTCTCACCCGTGACCCCGAGCTGCGTGCGCTGCCCTCCGGGACGTCCGTGTGCGGCCTGCGGATCGCGTGCAACTCCAGTCGCCGCGAGGCCGATGGAGAGTTCACCGAGCGGCCGAACTTCTTCGACGTCAGCGTCTACGGCGCGGCCGCCGAGAGCGTGAGCCGCTACATGCGTCGGGGCAGCCGCGTGGCCATCGATGGCCGGCTGGAGTGGCGCGAGTGGGAAACCGCCGAGCAGGAGCGCCGTCAGGCGGTCAGCATCGTCGCCGACACCGTCCAGTTCCTGGACAGCCCCGGTGAGCGCTCGCAGTCCGGGGCCGGGGGCGAGGAGCTCTCAGGCGACGGCGAGGCAGCGGCCGACGGCGAGGGCGGCCGCGAGCTGGTCGGCGTCGGCGCCGGCGTCGAGGAGGACGATCTCGTCTTCTAGTCGCAGCCGACGGTGGGGCGCTCATGCGGCGCCCCACCGTCCCCACAGTTGGCCCCTGGGGGGCATTTTGTGTTTAAGGGTCCAGTCAGGCGCCGTGGAGGCATCCTCCGTGGCGCTGTGCGTAAACTGGCGCGCCGCGGCGCAACCAGAGATCAGCCTCGCCCTGCAAGGAGCCCTCCTGCGATGCCAGTGAACACGAAAGCGATCGGCAAGACCTACGCACCTGTGCTTTACGCGGTGGGGCGCGAGAAGATCAAGGAGTACGCCCGCGCCGTGGGCGAGACCAACCCGGTGCACCTCGATGAGCAGGCGGCCCGCGCGGCGGGTTACGCCGACGTGGTGGCGCCGCCGATGTTCGCCGTCGTCTACAGCGCCCCGGCGGTGGGGCCGCCGATCTTCGACCCCGAGATCGAGCTCAACTTCGCGATGATGGTCCACGGCGGACAGGAGTTCGTGTGGGGTCCGCCGGTGGTGGCCGGCGATGAGATCACGACGGTCGCGAGCGTCAAGGACATCTCAGAACGGGACGGCCGCGGCTACTACGTGTTCGAGTCGATCTCGACCAATCAGCGCGGCGAGCAGGTATGTCGCGGAACGTGGACGGACATCGTCCGGGGAGTGTGATCGGCATGGCAGAGCTGAAGGCGGGCGAGCAGATCCCCGAGGTGCGGATCACGCCTGACAAGTACCTCACGGTGCGCTACGCGGGCGCCTCTGGAGACTTCAACCCGATCCACATCGACGAGGAGTTCGCGCGCGCGGTCGGGCTGCCGGGGCGGATCCTGCACGGGCTGTGGACGATGGCGCAGGTGGCGCGTGCCCAGACCGAGGCGGCCGGCGGTCCGGAGCACCTCAAGCGCCTGTCCGTGCAGTTTCGCGGGATGGGCGTGCCCGAGCAGGAGGTCGTGGTGAGCGGCACCGTGCGCGAGGTGGCCGACGGGCGCGCGGTCGTCGACACGGTCGCCGAGCAGGCGGGCAGCCAGATCATCCGCAACGCGCAGGCAGAGCTCGAGCTCTAGCGGCGGCGTGCGCGCTGGCGCCGTCAGGGCGCCGCCTACAATCACATCCATGCTCAGCCCCCGCCAGGAGCGCATTCTGTGCAAGGTGGTCGATGACTACCTGCGCACGGGACAGCCCGTCGCGTCGCGCGCGATCGCGGCCGCCCCCGACCTCGACTGCGGTCCGTCGACCGTGCGCAACGAACTGGCCTTGCTGGAGGAGCACGGGCTGCTCGCCCATCCCCACGTGTCCGCCGGGCGGGTACCCACCGACGCCGGCCACCGATACGTCGTGGACCGCATGCTCAGCTCGGAGCCGGGACCTGCGTTGGGGCATCGCCTCGAGCTGTCGCTGATTCGGCGGGAGGTCGAGGAGGCGATGCGTGCGACCACCGAGACGCTGTCGCAGATGACCAACCTGCTGGCGGTGGTGTCGGCCCCGTCGCTGAACACCGCGACCATCCGGCACATCGAGGTGCTGGCGCTGCAGCCACAGGTCGTGCTGGTCGTGATCATCACCTCCGCCGGGAACGTGTCGAAGATGTTCGCGACCTTCGACCGTGCGGTCGACCCCGGCCTCGTGGCTTGGGCGGGGGAGTACCTGAACGAGCGGCTCGTCGGCCTTGGCCTGGGCGCCCGCATGCTCCAGCAGCGCCTGGTGGAGCCGAGCCTGTCGTCCACCGAGCTCGCGTTCCTCGCGCGCTTCGCGCCCGCCTTCGGCGAGCTCGCCTCGGAGGGAGAGGACTCGCTGTTCGTGGAGGGGACCGCGCGGCTGTTCGAGTCCGGGCACATCGAGGACACCACCAGGGTGAACGAGTTGATCGAGCTGCTCGAGCGGCGCGTGGCCTTGCTGCAGGTGCTGCGCGCGGCTCTGGCCGAGCCTGGCGTGTACGTTCGTATCGGCCACGAGAACGAGCTGCCGGCGATGCACTCGCTAGCCCTCGTCGCGACCGGCTACGGGATGATGCGGCGCAAGCTGGGGACGGTGTCGCTGATCGGACCCGTGCGCATGGACTACGCAGGCGCGATCGCGACCGTGCGCGAGGCCGCGCACCAGCTCTCGCGCTTCGTCGAAGATGCCTACGCCGAGAACTGAAGGACCGCGCATGCCTCGCGATCCCTACGAGGTGCTGGGCGTCGCGCGCGACGCCTCCGCGCAGGACATCAAGAAGGCCTTTCGCCAGCTCGCGATGGAGCTGCACCCCGACGTCAACGCGCACGACCCGGATGCCGAGGAGAAGTTCAAGGAGGCGGCTGAGGCCAACGAGATCCTGTCGGACCCCGAGCGGCGGGCGACCTACGATCGCTACGGCCACGAGGGGCTCAGGTCGGGCGGCTACGCCCCCAACTTCGACGGCTTCGGATCGATCAGCGATCTGTTCAACGCGTTCTTCGGCGGTGGCGCGGGCGGGCGTGGCGGGCCGGCGCAGGGTGGCGATGTAGCCGTCGCGATCGAGCTCGACCTGCTCGAAGCCGCCAACGGCGCCAACGTGGAGGTCTCCTACGAGGCGGTCGAGCGCTGCGAGCACTGTCACGGCAACGGCGCCGAGCCCGGCACGCCCATCCACACGTGCGCGCGCTGCGGCGGCGCCGGCCAGCTGCAGGCGGTGACGCGCACGCTGCTGGGGCAGATGGTGCGCGCGGTCGTCTGCGAGGAGTGCCACGGCGATGGGCGCGTGCCGGAGCAGCCTTGCGCGCAGTGCAGGGGTCGCGGCCGGCTGGCGAGCAGGCGCACGCTCGAGGTCGACGTGCCCGCCGGCATCTCCGACGGGCAGCGCATTCGCGTCGGTGGGCGCGGCCACGCCGGCGAGGCGGGCGCGCCCGACGGCGACCTGTACGTGGTCGTGCGTGTGCGCGCGGACGAGCGCTTCGTGCGCGAAGGCGACGACCTGATCACCGCGCTCGACGTCGCCGCGCCGCTGGCCGCGCTCGGCGGCACGCTCGAGGTGCCGACGCTCGAAGGCAGCGCCTCCGTCGAGCTCCCCGCCGGCACCCAGCCGGGAGAGGTTCTGACCGTGCGCGGAGCGGGGATGCCAGCGCTCAAGCGCGCCCGGCACGGCGACCTGCGCATCGTCGTCAACGTCGTCGTGCCACGCCGCCTGAGCCCCGAGCAGCGCGAGCTGATGGAGCGCCTGAACGACACCCTCAGCGATGAGAACCTGCGCTCGCAGGAGTCGGTGTTCACGAAGCTGCGGCGCGCGCTCGGCAGCCAGGCTGCGTGATCAGGCTCGCCGTTCGTGTCAGTGGCGAGCACGCCGAGCTCGTGCTGGCTGAGATGCTCGAGCTGGCGCCCGCCGGCGTGGAGGAGCTGCAGGGGGAGGGGGGGACGGTCGAGTACGCCGTCTACGGCGCGCCGGGCGAGCTGCCGGCGCTCCCCGACGTGCGCGCGGCCGTCGGCGGTGCGCTGGTGGAGATCTCCACCACCGAGATCCCCGACGACTGGCACGAGCGCTGGAGGCAATTTCACAGGCCCGTCCTGATCCATGCGCCTCCGCCGCGCGCGGGCGAGCGCAGGCGGGTGCCCGACCTGCGCGTGCGACCGCCGTGGGAGGCGCCAAACACGCCGAGCGCTTGCGCAAGCGCCGACGCGCGCGCAGGCGCCGTGCGCGAGATCGTGATCGACCCCGGCCAGGCGTTCGGCACGGGCGGCCATGCCAGCACGCGCCTGTGCCTGGAGCTGCTGCTCGCGCTGGCCGGCAGCGAGCATCCGGCGGGAGCGCTGCTGGACGTAGGCACGGGCTCCGGCGTGCTCGCGATCGCCGCCGCCGGACTCGGCTTCCATCCCGTGCTCGGGCTCGACCACGAGCGGGAGAGCGTCGACGCGGCCCGCCAGAACGCCGCCGTCAACGGCGTCGACATCGATGTCCGCCGCTTCGACCTGCGCCGCCAGGAGCTGCCGTGGTTGAGCGGCGCAGACGGGTCGGGCGAGCCGCCGGTGGTGCTCGCGAACCTCTTGCGCCCGCTCCTGCTCGCGCTCGCAGACACGATGCCCGCGGCGCCCACCCACCTGCTCGCCGGCGGGCTGCTCGCGCACGAGGCCGACGAGATCGGCCTCGCCTTCGCCGAGCGCCTGGGCATGCGCGAGCGCGAGCGGCGCGTCAGCGGCGAGTGGGCGGCCATGTGGCTGAGCGCAGCCTGAGAGCGCGCGCCGCGCGCGCCGACCAGGTCCTTCGGGGACGATGCTTCAGACGCTGTCCGGGACCTCCGTCGAGGCGCGCACGATCGCGCGGTAGACCAGGTCGATCGCCGGGCGCACGCCGTCCTCCTCCTGCATCAGCACGCCCGCCGCGCCAAGCGCCGCGCCGATCGTCTCCAGCGCCTCGCCCACGGCGCCCGGCACCGGGTCGCGGCAGGCGGCGATCGCCATGTCGAGCATCGCGCCCGCCTGCTCGATCGCGCCGCCGAACAGCGCCGGTCCGACGAGGCTCGCGTATCCGTAAACGCGCGCCAGGCGGCCCGACAGCTCGATCGTGGGGCCCCGTCGCACCGGGCCGGCGGGCGGCAGGCCGGGGCCGTCGAGCAGCGCGGCCATCGTGCCGCCGAGGACCGCCTTGGTGGTCTGCTCGTCAAGGCCCGCCTGCCACGCCACCCGCAGCGCCATGTACAGGGTGGTTGCCGGCAGCCCGTAGGGGGGGTCGGAGGCGAACACGATCCGCTCCGCCGGCACGCGCGCGAACAGCTCGATCACGTCGATCGGGAAGAAGCACGACATGTCGTACAGGACCCCCGGATGATCGGCCAGGCGCGTGGTCAGGATGCCCTGGTCGCAGATCGCCCCGTGCGCGAGGATCAGCACCGCGCCCGGGTGGCGCAGCGCAAGGTCCACGAGCCCGTCCGCCAGCGGCGGCAGGCCGCGGCCGGCGTGAATCAGGATCGGCACGGCGGCTTCTTCGGCCAGCTTGAAGACGTCGTCCATGTCGCCGCCGTCGAACACGAAGTCCTGTGCCCGCGGGTGCAGCTTGATGCCGCGCGCGCCGGCCGCCAGGCAGCGCTCAGCCTCCGCCAACGGTCCTTCCGTGGGGTCCAGCCTGGAGAACGGGACGAGCCTGCCGTCGCTCTCGGCCGCCCACGCGAGCACGCGGTCGTTGGGCACGCTGTAGGACGGCCTTCGCTCGGGATCGTGCAGCGGGAACACGCACGCGCGCCGCGCCTGCGCCCGGTCCAGCTGGGCGAGCAGTTGCTCCAGCGTCAGCGAGCGCCCGTCCTCGTCGAGGCCCAGGTGGGTGTGCGCGTCGATCACTTCCGCCCGCGCCGGGCGCAGACGTCGGACTTCGGCCAGGAACGGGGCGAGGGCGCTGGCGTAGAGCGAGTCGTTCACGGCGTGCACCCTATTGTGTCGAGCATGGCCTGGCAGGTCGTGATCGCTGGCGGCGGGTTCGGGGGCTTCTACGCGGCCCGCGCCCTGGAGCGGCTGCTGCCCCCTCAGAGCGCGCGCGTGACGCTCGTCAACGACGCCAACTTCATGCTCTACACGCCGCTGCTGCCAGGCGCCGCGGGAGCTACGCTCGACCCGCGCCACGTGGTGGTGGCGCTGCGCTCGCAGCTGCGCCGGACAGATCTCGTGATCGGGGAGGTCACAGGCGCCGACCCGGCCGCGTGCACGCTGGGCGTGCAGCGCATCGACGGCCAGCAGCTGGACCTCCCCTACGACCAGCTGATCGTCGCGCTCGGGTCGGTCTCGCGCACGCTTCCCATCCCCGGCCTGCCCGAGTACGCGATCGGCCTGAAGTCGCTGTCGGATGCCACCGCGCTGCGCAACCGCGTGCTCAGCTGCTTTGACGTCGCCGAGTCCGTGGAAGACCCCGCGATGCGAGCCGAGTATCTCGGCTTCGTGTTCGTCGGCGCCGGCTACGCGGGCGTCGAGGGGCTGGCCGAGCTGCAGGACTTCGCCGCGCAGGCGATCGAGCTGTACCCGCGCTGCGCCGCGCAGGGAATGCGCTGGGTTCTGGTCGAGGCGCGCGATCGGATCATGCAGGAGGTCCCCGCCAGCCTGTCCGAGTTCGCCGAACGCGAGCTGTGCGGGCGCGGGATCGAGGTGCGTACCGCCACCACGCTGCGCGAGCTGGACGGGCGCTCGGCGACGCTCTCCGACGGCGAGACGGTCGCCGCGAGGAGCGTCGTGTGGACGGCAGGCGTCAAGCCCAGCCCGGTGGTCGCTCGGCTCGGGCTTCCGCTCGACCAGGAGGGGCGCGTGCTGGTCGATCGCACGATGCGCGTGGATGACGCGGCGCTGCCCGCGCCGCGCGCGCGGACCGCGCGCGTGTGGGCGATCGGCGACTGCGCGGCGGTGCCCGACGCCTCCCGTCCGGGGCAGCCGTGCCCGCCCACCGCCCAGCACGCCATCCGCCAGGGGCGACTGGTCGCACGCAACGTCGCCGCCACGCTCGCCGGCGGCAGCGCGCGGCCGTTTCGCTACCGCACCAAGGGCGTCGTGGCCGAGCTCGGCCGCAACAAGGCCGTGGCGCTGACTCTGGGCATCCGCTGGCGCGGCCTGCCCGCGTGGCTGGTCGCGCGCAGCTATCACCTGTTGCTGATGCCCGGCATGGGGCGCAGGCTGCGCCTGCTGGTGGACTGGAACGTCGCGCTCGTGTTCGGCCGTGACGTGTCCGCGCCCGGGCGTCTGGGCAGCCCGACGCCGCTGGAGCGCGATCGGAAGCTGTGAGTTGCCTGCGCCGTCGCCGTACCGGCGTATCCTGGTCTGTGGATGGCCATACTCGAGCAGATCCAGGGCGATGTGAAGGGTGCGATGCGTGCCGGCGAGAAGGACCGGGTTGGCGCGCTGCGGCTGGTGCTGTCCGAGCTGCAGAAGGCGGCCAAGGAGGGCTCGGACGACGCATTGTCCCCGGAGGGGGAGCTGGCGGTGCTGCGCCGCGAGCGCAAGCGCCGTCTGGAGTCGGCCAAGGCCTTTCGCGAGGGCGGGCGCGAGGACCTGGCCGACGGCGAGGAGTCCGAGGCGGAGCTGATCGGCTCCTATCTGCCCGCGGAGCTCTCCCAGCAGGAGCTGGCGGAGATCGTCGAGCAGGCCGTTCGCGACAGTGGAGCCGAGTCGGCGAAGGACATGGGCATGGCGATGAAGGCCGCGATGGCGGCCGTCGACGGTCGTGCCGACGGAAAGCGGGTGTCCGAGCTCGTGCGAGCGGCACTTCAAGGATGAGGACGCAGATCGAGCTTTCAAACGTCGTCGCGGCCGAGCTTGCGGGCAGTCAGGACGTGGTGCTGCGTGCGCTGGAGGCGCATCTGGACTGCAAGGTGTTCTTGCGCGGCAACCTGCTGACCTTCGACGGAGAGGAGTCGGAGACGCACGCTGGCGAGCGCGTGGTGCGCGAGCTGGCGGAGTTGATCGCGCGCGGCCACCAGATCGGACCGGGGACGATCACGGCCGTGACCGGCGCGTTGGACGCGCACGAATCGCCCGCGCGTGTGCTCGAGGATGTCGTGTGGGCTCACCGCGGGCTGCGGGTCGCACCGAACACGGTCAATCAGAAGCGCTACGTGGACTCCGTGCGCGAGAACACGATCACCTTCGGCGTGGGCCCCGCCGGCACCGGCAAGACGTTCCTCGCCGTCGCGATGGCGGCGGCGGCGCTCTCGCGGCACGAGGTCAATCGCATCATCCTCACGCGTCCCGCGGTCGAGGCGGGTGAGCGCCTTGGATTCCTGCCGGGCGACCTGATGGCGAAGGTCGACCCGTATCTGCGTCCGCTGTTCGACGCCCTGCACGACATGCTCGACCCCGAGAAGGTCTCTCAGCACATCGAGCGCGGCGTGATCGAGATCGCGCCGCTGGCGTTCATGCGCGGACGCACCCTCAACGACTCGTTCGTGATCCTCGACGAGGCCCAGAACACGACGCCCGAGCAGATGAAGATGTTCCTCACGCGCCTCGGCTTCGGGTCGAGGATGGTGGTCACGGGGGATGTGACGCAGGTGGACCTCCCGCGCGAGCAGCAGTCGGGTCTGATCGCGGTGGGACACGTCCTGGACGCGGTCGAGGGGATCGAGTTCATTCGCTTCGGCGCCGAGGACGTCGTGCGCCACAAGCTCGTGCAGCGGATCGTCGAGGCCTACGACGCGCACTCCCAGCGTGATGCTCCCGTGCAGGGCGGGATCGGGGCGCGCGCGGCCGTCCGCAGCGCCTGATCGCCGATGCTAGAGGTCGAGGTGTTCGGTGCGGGCCTCGCCCCGCAGGCGCCGCCGGCAGCCGAGGTGCGGCGCCTGTGCACGATCGTCGCCGCGCGGATGGGCGTCGAGCGGGGGCATGTGGCGGTCGAGTTCGTGGACGGCACGCGGATCGCGCAGTTGAACGGTGAGCACCGTGGCAAGGCTGAGCCCACGGACGTGCTGTCCTTTCCGATCGACGGTGTGGAGCCGGTCGCAGCCGCGGCGGGTGTCGCGAGCGTTCCGCGCGAGCTCGGCGACATCGTCATCTGCCCGCAGCACACGCTCGACGTGCGTGAGGCGGTCGTCCACGGGATGCTGCATCTGCTGGGCATGGACCACGAGACCGACGACGGCGAGATGCTGACGCTCCAGCGCGAGCTGCTAGCTGGAGCTGGTGGGTGACGCGCGGGGGCTTCGTCGCGCTGGCCGGCAGGCCCAATGTCGGCAAGTCGACGTTCGTCAACGCGGTCGTCGGTGAGAAGGTGGCGATCGTCTCCGATCGCCCGCAGACCACCAGGCGGGCGATCCGCGGCGTGCACCGCAGCGGCGACTGCCAGATCGTG
Organism: Solirubrobacteraceae bacterium; assembly: GCA_035484215.1. GTDB lineage: Bacteria > Actinomycetota > Thermoleophilia > Solirubrobacterales > Solirubrobacteraceae > Palsa-744. Next base: position 31,241 of record DATHPE010000032.1, read on the forward strand.
CTCGTGGACCTGCCGGGGGTGCAGCGTCCGCGCGACGAGCTGACCTCGCGCATGGCCCGGCGCGTGCAGCAGGAGCTCGACGGCGCCGACGCGACGCTGTTGATGCTCAACGCGGAGCAGGGCGTCGGGCCAGGCGACCGGTTCATCGCCAGGACGCTGGCGAGCGCGCAGAAACCGGTGACGATCGCCGTCAACAAGGTCGATCGCGTCGCGCGCGCGGCGCTGATGGCTGTGCTCGCGGATGCGGCCGAGCTCCAGGCGCGCGCCGAGGTGTTCCCGATCTCCGCGCGCAGGGGCTCGGGCATCAGCGAGCTGGTCGAGCACCTGACGGGGCTGATGCCCGAGGGACCGTTCCTGTTCGCGCCGGATACGAGCAGCGACCAGTCGCAGGAGCTGCTGATGGCGGAGTTGATCCGCGAGGCGGTGATAAAGCGCACGTTCCAGGAGCTGCCGCATGCGGTCGAGGTGGTGGTGGAGGAAGTCGAGGATCTCCGCGACGGGCTGGTGCGGGTGCGGGCGCTGGTCTGGGTCGAGAGCGACTCGCAGAAGGCGATCCTGATCGGCGCCCACGGGCGCATGATCAAGGCGGTCGGCACAGCCGCCAGGCGCGAGCTGCAGCGGGTGCTCGGCTGTCAGGTGCATCTGGAGCTGTCGGTGCGGGTCCGGCGCGACTGGCGCGGCGACGACGCGCTGCTCGACCGTCTGGGCATCACTTAGAGGATTCCGATTAACACAAGGGATCCGCTCCCGGAGAGTTCCAGCCCATCTGATTCATCCCACCTTTGATACGCGTGTCGCCGCCATTTGGGATACCTTCTGCATTCAGGTTCGTTCGTGAGGAAGGGTGCGGATTGTCGGCAAAGTACGCGGTATTGGGCCTCGTGATCGAGCGCCCTGGTTACGGATACCAGCTGGCACAGCGCTTGGAGGAGCGCTTCGGCTCCTCGGGCTTCGCGCCGTCCGGCGTGTACTCCGCGCTCGATCAGCTGAGCCGCGACGAGTTCGTTCGCGCGGCCGGCGAGCTGGGGCCAGGTCGCGCCAGGCGCGCCGCGCCGCGCACAATCTACGAGGCGACCGACGAGGGCGTCGATCACTTCGAATCGTGGATGCTCGGCTCCTCCCCGGCGCCACCGTTGCGCGATGAGCTGCACATGAAGATCGCCCTGTGCCGCCCGCGCAACCTGCCGCGCCTGATCGACATGGTCTACGGCCAGGAACTGGCGTGCATGGGTCGTCTGCGAGATCTCAAACAGCTGTGTGACGGGGAGATGGCGGGGGACAGGCGGGAGTGGTCGCGACTGATGCGGATCCTCTCCAGGGACGCCGAGATCGCGTCCTGGAAAGCACGGATCGAGTGGCTGCAGAGCGCGCGCGAGCTGCTCGAGCGACTGCTCGAGGACTCCGAGCGATCACGGGCTGACAGCGCCGTTGCGCTCAACGACCGGCGAGCGGCCGATCGCAGACCGGCTGGCGGGCGGATGGGCCGACTGCGAGCGCTGTGATGGCGAGCGCGTTGCTCACGCTCCAGGCGGTGAGCAAGAGCTACTGGCGCGGTCCGCACGAGCTGCGGGTGCTGGCCGGCCTGTCGCTGGAGACGCACGCGGGCGAGTTCACGGTCGTGTGGGGCAGGCGTGGCGCGGGCAAGACCACCCTGTTGAAGATCGCCGCCGGCCTGGAGGCCGCGGACAAAGGCAGCGTGCGGTTCCTGGACGAGGATATGGCGTGCATGTCGGAGACCCAGCACGCCAGGCTGATGCGCGAACAGATCGGGTGGGTTCGGCGCAGCGGACCGCGCAGCGGCCTACGCATGCTCGACTATGTGGCGCTGCCGCTGCTCCCCTCGCACGGGCACCGCAGCGCATACGCTCGCGCGCGCGACGCGCTCGGGCGCGCTGGGGTCGCCGAGTGCGCCCAGCAGGACTGGGAGAGCCTGTCTGACGGCGAGCGCGCTCTGGTCGGGATCGCTCGCGGGGTTGCGCGGGCGCCGAGCCTGCTGCTGATCGATGATCCCACCGCCAACCTCGGCGTGCACGAGCGTGAAGAGCTGATCGCGCTGCTGCGCCGCCTGGCCGACGAGGCGGGCATCGGCGTGCTGATGGCCGTGCCGGACATGCCTGAGATGATGGGCGCGCATCAGATGCTGGCTCTCAGCGGCGGGCGGATCCTCACGCCACCCGATCCTCCCGAGCGCCCGGGCAACGTGATCGAGTTCCCGAGCACGGAGCGTTCCGCGTAGGTGCTCGAGCTGCGGGACCTGGTCAAGCACTATCCGGCTGGCGACGGGGAGCCGGTTCGCGCCGTCGACGGTGTCTCGCTCGTGCTCGGCCCCGGCGAGCTCGTGGCACTGCACGGACCGAGCGGCTCGGGCAAGACGACGCTGCTGATGCTGATAGCCGCGCTTCTGCGCCCCGACAGCGGCACCGTGATCGTGGACGGCAAGGACGTGTCCACGCTCTCCGAGCGCCAGGCCGCGCACCTGCGCCTGTGCGAGCTCGGCTACGTGCGGCAGGCGGTCCACCTGCTCGCCAGCGCCAGCGCGCTCGACAACGCCGCGTTGAAGCTGATGGGAACAGGCCTCGACGTCGGCGAGGCGCATCGCCGGGCGATGCCGCTGCTCGAGCGCCTGGGCCTCGGCGAGCGCGCCCGGCATCGCGCCGAGCAGCTGTCGATGGGCGAGCGCCAGCGGGTGATGATCGCGCGCGCACTCTCGACCGACCCCAAGCTCGTGCTCGCGGACGAGCCCACGAGCAACCTGGACAGCGCCCGTGCCGAGGAGGTGCTCGGCCTGCTCGCTGACGTCTGCCGCGAGCGGCGCACCGCGGTGCTGCTGGTGACCCACGACCCGCGGGCCGCCGCGCACGCCGATCGCGTGCTCGCGCTGCGGGACGGAAGGCTCGTCGAGCACGAGCCCGACCGGCTGGCGTTCGCTGTCCGCGCCGAGTAGGCGAGGTAACGAGCGTATGAGGCTGTCGAACGTCGTTCGGCTCTACCGTGTGCGTCTGCGCGGCCGGCTCGTCCAGGAGGCGCTCGCGTTGTCGGGCATCGCCGTCGGGGTCGCGCTGCTGTTCAGCTCGCAGGTGGCGAGCACCAGCCTCAACGGCTCGGTCGCGCAGATCACCAACGGGATCGTCGGGCACATGCGCTTCCAGCTCGCCGCGCGCGCGCCCCAAGGCTTCGAAGAAGGGTTGCTGGGCGAGGTCCAGAGCATGCCGGGTGTGATCGGGGCGCTGCCGGTGCTGGAAGCGCGGGTGAACATGGTCGGCCCGACCGCCGCACGGACGCTGGAGCTGCTGGGGGCCAACCCGCGCCTGGCCTATCTGGCCGGTCCGCTGGTGCGCCGCTTCAGCTACGCGCGGCTGGCTGACCTGTCGGCGCTGGCGCTGCCCGCGCCGATCGCACAGGCGATCGGCGTGAGCTCGCTTCGGCCGGTCAGGCTGCAGATCGGGAGCCTGGCGCCGCGGGCCCTCGTGGGAACCACGTTGTCCGCGCGGGAAATCGGGCCGCTGGCGGACAGCCCGATCGCGCTCGGCCCGCTCTTCTACGTGCAGCGACTGGCCGGCATGCGCGGGCGGGTTACGAGCATCTTCGTTCGTCCGCGACCGGGGGACGAACGCGAGGTGCGATCCGCTCTCGCACGCCTGGCCGGCGCCCGCGGGTTGAACGTCCGTCCGGCCAACTTCGAGGCGACGCTGTTCAACCAGGCCGCCGGTCCAACCAACCAGTCCACGTTGCTGTTCTCAGCGATCAGCGCGCTCGTGGGCTTTCTGTTCGCGTTCAACGCGCTGCTGCTGACGGTTCCGCAGCGGCGCAACCTCGTCGAGGACCTCCGGCTCGACGGATACACCGCGGGCATGATCGTCAAGGTCCTGCTGTTCGATGCTCTGGTGCTCGGTGCGCTCGCGTCGCTCGCCGGACTCGCGCTCGGCGAGCTGCTGTCGGTGGAGCTGTTCAGCGGCAATCCCGGCTACCTGTCGCTGGGTTTTCCCGTCGGCTCCCAGCGGATCGTCAACTGGCAGAGCGTCTCCATCGCGATCGCCGGAGGAGTCGTCGCGGCCGTGCTCGGCGTGCTGGCGCCGCTGCGACGAGAGATCTGCTCACCGCTGACGCGCGCCTTCGAGCGCCAGCGGCGCTCGAAGGGCAGCATCGTCAGAGCGCTCGTCGGTGGGCTGGTCGCCGTGGCCGCTACCACCGCGATCCTGCTGCTGGCGCCGCAGGCGGCGATCGTGGGAGTCGTCTGCCTGATCGGCGCGCTGCTGCTGTTCCTGCCGGTGGCGCTCACGGGCGTGGTGGCGGTGCTCGAGCGGTTGCGGCGGCACTTCTCCGGGGTTTCCGCCTATCTGGCGGCCATCGAGCTGCAGTCGCGGGCCAACCGCACGCGTGCGCTGGCAATCGGCGCCACCGGCGCGATCGCGGTGTTCGGCAGCGTTGCCATCCAGGGGGCTCACAGCAATCTGCAACAGGGACTCGATCGGCTGGTCCATCAGCTGAACACGAACTCCCAGCTGTGGATCATGCCGCCCGGCGAAGAGAACCTGCTGGCGAGCAGCCCGTTTCCCGCCATCGAGCTCTCGGCGCTAAGGAGCTCGCCTGGCGTCAGTGCGATCGAACCGGTCATGGGCGGTCTGCTCGACTACGACGACCGGCGGGTGTGGGTGATCGGCGCTCCACCCGGCTCGCCCGAGCCGATCCCACCCAGTCAGCTCGTGGGCGGCGAGCTGGCGAGCGCAGCGGCGAGGCTGCGTGCCGGCGGCTGGGCGGTCGTCTCACAGGCGCTCGCCCAGGAACACCATCTGCGCATCGGACAGCGGTTCCTGCTGCCCTCGCCGCGCCCGGCTGTGTTTCGCGTGGCCGCGTTGATCACCAACCTGGGCTGGCCGCCGGGCGCCGTCATCCTGAGCTCCGCCGACTACGCCCGTGCGTGGGCGAGCGCCGATCCGAGCGCCTACTACGTGCGGCTGGCCCCCGGGGTGGCGCCACTGCCAGCGCGCGCCCGGCTGGCGCGGGCGCTGGGGCCAACGTCGGGACTGGGCGTGGAAACGTCCCACCAGCGCGAGCTTCGCCAGCGTTCGGCCAGCCGCCAGGGCCTGGCGCGACTGAGCGAGATCTCGTGGCTGGTGCTGATCGCGGCGATCCTGGCGATGGGCGCCGCGATGGGCGCGATGATCTGGCAGCGGCGCGCGCAGCTGGCGGATCTGAAGGTGGATGGCTTCAGGCGCGGCGAACTGTGGCGCTCGCTGCTGTTGGAGAGCGTGCTGCTGCTGGGGACCGGCTGCTCGATCGGTGCCGTGTTCGGGATCTACGGGCAGATCCTCCTCAGTCATGCGCTTGCCACGGTGACCGGCTTTCCGGTCGTCTTCTCCGCCGAGGTCCCGAGTGCGCTGTTGAGCTTTCTGATAGTCACCGCGGTGGCGGTCGCGATCGTCGCCGTGCCGGGGCGGATAGCGGCCGGCGCGCGCCCCGCGATCAGCACGCAGGAGTGAGTCCGGGGGTGTGCAAAGGCGTCCAAGTGTCGCCGTAGAACTAACTACTGTGCGGACAAGTTCCGATCATTGGTTCAATGTCCGACCCCCTACCGCTGTCGCGCGGGCAGCTTCGGGCGCTGACCGCTGCCGCTACGCGCGAGCTCAGCTGGGGCTTGAGGGCGGCCTCGCGCGAGTTGCGCGGCTGGCGACGGCGCGCAAGCACGATCCCCGATGGCCCGATTCGCGAGGACGCGCTGGAGACGCTCGAGCGCAAGCGCACCCACATCGTAGGCGCGGGCCTGTTCTCGATCCTGCCCGGACGGCGCGACCGTCGCCTGCTGCGCATGCTGGTCGCCTACGAGATCATCATCGAGTTCCTCGACAACGCGCATGAGCGCGCCGCCCACCAGCACAACGGTCGTCAGCTGCATCGTGCCCTGGTCGAGGCGCTGGACCCGTCGGCGCCGATCTCCGACTATTACCTGCATCACCCGTGGAAGGACGACGGCGGTTACCTGCGCGCGCTCGTGGAAGCGTGCCGCGAGGGCTGCGTGTCGCTGCCCTTCTACGAGGACGTGCGCCGCATGCTGCTGCAGGGGGCGAGCCGATGCGGCGGCGTGCAGAGCTTGAACCACCAACCCGACTCCAGCCGCCGCGGTGTCGCGTTGCGCGAATGGTCCGAGCGCCACTTCCCCGAGGAGTGGGACGCGAGCTGGTGGGAGCTGACGGCCGCCGCCAGCAGCTCGCTGGGGATTCACGCGCTGCTGGCCACGGCGTCGTGTCACGGTCACGACTGGGCGCGGGTGAACGCGGCCTACGTTCCGTGGATCTGCACCGTCAGCACGCTGCTGGACAGCTACGTCGACGAGGTCGCGGACATGGCGGGCGTGCAACACAGCTACCTCTCTTACTACCCGAGCCACGAGATCGCCGTCGGGCGGCTGTCCGAGCTGATCCGCCGCTCGGCACGCGAGGCGCGCAACCTGCCCGGCGGGCATCGGCACGCGGTGATCGCCGCGTGCATGGTCGCGATGTACCTGTCCAACGATCGCGTGCGCGGGCCGTCGATGCGTGCCAACACCGACCGCCTGGCCGCCGCCGGCGGCTCGTTGACCAGGGTGTTGCTGCCCGTGTTGCGGCTGTGGCGCGCCGCCTACGCGCAGCGCTCGGCATAGCGGCGCCCGGCGCTCGCCGATCGCATGATCTCGGCTCCCCGGCGTCCGCGACGATGCACCGCTCTGCAGACAACTGTACTATTTATCTTGGTGTGACTAGTCAGAACTGAATATTCAGAGCAGCCTTTGCGATTGGTCAGGACGACGGCATGATTGTGCGCACGCGATGATGGATGAGAACACGACTGGGGTTCTGCCCGCAGGGACAGAGAACGGGCGCCGTGCTGGGCGCCCGAAGACGGGTGGCTCCAGTGCGTCCAAAGCCGCGTCGTCTCGCCAGTGGCAGCGGGCTGGACGTCCTCAAGGGCGTCCGGCCCGCTCGAATGCGAATGGCGCCGGCGGATTCGAGACGGTCACCATCGAGCTGTCGAAGGCGCAGGTCGATCAGGTCATCCGCAGCGCCGGTCAGGGAGGGACGATGTCGGTGCTGCTCTCCGCCCTGAAGGACCCCAACTGGACGCTGGCGCTCGACTCCGACGAGTGGGCGTACCCGGCGCAGATGGAGGACAGGCGCCTGTCCCGCTCGCTGCTGTCGGGTCTGCTGGTGCTCTCATGCTTTCCCGCGGATGGGGGCTATCTGGGGATCGCGGAGCTGGCCCGCATGCTTGGCATGAACACGAGCACCACGCACCGCTATGTGACGACGCTGCTGGCCGTGGGCCTGCTCGAGCGCGACGCCGCCACGCGCCGCTACCGCCTCGCGGCTCCCTGACCGAGCCTCTGACGGCGCTATGACCGCGCGCTACGCGGTCGCCGCCCTCACAGCTTGCGCTCCAGTCGCCCGGCGATGTTGACGATCGCCGCCATGTCGAGCGGCCCGCCCCACACGAAGGGCACGCCGAGCACGTCGAAGCTGCGGCGGCGCAGGCGCTCGAGCTGGTTGTGCTGCAGCCGCGCGCGGTCGTGGACGGCCCCGGCGGCGCGTACGGCCGACTCGATCACCGCCCGCCGCTGCGCGCGCGGCGCTGGCGCTTCAGCGCCGCGCCCGCCGTCGCGCGCCCCGTCTGTGCCCGACGAGGCGATCAGGGTGAGCTCGGCGGCGGTGAAGCGCAGCGGCAATAGCGCGTTCACAACTACCGCCGCGAGGTCGCGGCCGAGCTGGCGGCGCAAGCCGTCCTGCAGCTCGAGCGTCTCGGTGACCGCCATCTCCGTGCCCAGCGCCACCGCCAGGTAGGCGGTGCGCGAAGGGCTCTCCAGCAGCTCGCGCAGCTGGCGGGTCTGTGCGGCGATCGGACCGACACGGGCGATCGCGCCGAAGGTCTGCGGTGAGCCGAGCAGGCCCAGCGCGTGGCCCGTCGCGGGGGCGTCGAGCACGACCAGGTCATAGCCGGCGGAGCTCCTGCGCTGCTCGCCACCGCCGGTCAGCCGCCAGATCTTGACCATCGTGACGAGCTCCCTGGCTCCCGGCGCCGCGGCGGCGAAGTATTGAAAGGTGCCGCTGGACGCGAGCACGCGGCCGGAGACGCGGCCTCCGAGCGCCTGCAGCCACTCCAGCAGCGCGCGGTCGGGGTCGATCGACACGCTCGACAGGCACTCGGTCAGCTTGCACTCGACGCCCCCCGGCGTCGGCGCGATCCCGAACAGCCCCGGCAGCCGGCTCTCCTCGCCCACCTCGACCACGATCGTGCGCCGCCCCCGGCGCGCCGCCAGCAGGCCAATGGCCGCGGCGATCGTCGTCTTGCCCACGCCACCCTTGCCGGTGACCACGAGCAGCTTGCGGTCGAGCACCGATTGCATCGCCGTGGCAGTGTCTCTGAAAACCGGACACCGGGCGACGGGACCTACAATCACGCCGATGATGACATCTGGCGCCGAGCCGATCGACGAGCTGCTCGAATATGACCGCGACGGCCTGGTGCCGTGCGTCGTGCAGGACTGGAGCACCGGCGAGGTGCTGACGCTGGCGTACATGAACGAGCAGGCGCTGGCGCGCACGCGCGAGACAGGTGAGCTGCACCTGTGGAGTCGCTCGCGGGGCGAGCAGTGGCACAAGGGCGCCACCAGCGGCAACGTGCAGGCCGTGCGCGCGCTGCGCATCGACTGTGACGGCGACGCGCTGCTGGCGCTCGTGGAGCCGGCGGGCCCGGCCTGTCACACGGGCGAGCGCACCTGCTTTCACCGCGGCGAGCTCGACTCGGGAGCGCCGTACGAGACGCTGCCCGCGCTCGAGCGCACGATCACCGAGCGCGCGCGCGAGCGCCCGGCGGGCTCCTACACGGTCGAGCTGCTCGACGATCCCGCGCGCATCGGCGAGAAGGTGATGGAGGAGGCCGAGGAGGTGGCGCGCGCCGCGCGCGAGGAGTCCGACGAGCGCGTCGACGAAGAGGCCGCCGACATCCTCTACCACCTGCTCGTGCTCGTCCACAGCCGCGACCGGTCGCTGAAGGACGCTGAGCGAGTGCTCGATGGCCGTCGCTCCTAGCCCGCCCGGGACGAGCGCGGCGGGCGTCACGCCGAGCCTCGAGCGTGCACGGGAGCTCGCGCGCACCCACAACCTGATTCCTCTCAGCTACAGCTTCATCGAGGACTGCGAGACGCCCGTGTCGGCGTTCCTGAAGCTGCGCGCGCTGGCGCCTGGCGAGCCGGCGTTCCTGCTGGAGTCCGCCGATCAGGGGCAGCGCGTCGGACGCTGGTCGTTCATCGGGTTCCGACCGCGCTCGGTGCTGCGCTGGTCGCTCTCCGACGGGGGCGACCCATATTCGCTGGCGGCCGAGCACGTCGCCCACTTCACGCAGGCGCCGTTGGACGCCGTCGGAGCGGGCGCGGGTGTGCCGCCGTTCATAGGCGGCGCGGTGGGCTACTTCGGCTACGACCTCGTGCGCACGGTCGAGCCGCTCGGTGATCCGTTGGGCGGGCGGGCCGCGGACCTCCCGGACACGGATCCCCTGGGCCTGCCCGACATGGCACTGATGCTCTCCGACGCGCTGGTCGTCTTCGACCACCTCAAGCACACGGTCACGATCATCGCCAACGCCGACCTCCGGGCCGCGTCGTCCCCGGGGGGGGAGCCCGACGTCGAGCGCGCGTACGAGCACGCCGCGCGCACGATCGGCGAGGTGCGCTGCGCGCTCGCCGGCCCCGTCCCGCGTATCGAGCCGCCGACCGGATCGCACCCGCCGGAGCGCCGGATGCCGGCGTTCGAGTCGAACATGTCGCGCGAGCGCTTCGAAGCGATGGTCGCGCGCATCGTGCGCTACATCTACGCCGGCGACGCCTTCCAGGTGGTGCCCTCGCAGCGCTGGTCTGCGCCGGTACCGGTGGAGGCGTTCTCGATCTACCGCGGCCTGCGCGCGGTCAACCCGAGCCCGTACATGTACTTCCTGGACTTCGGCGACTTCCAGGTGGCCGGCGCGAGCCCCGAGCCGCTGCTGACCGTCAGTGGCCGGCGTGTGAGCACAAAGCCGATCGCCGGAACCCGCCCGCGAGGCGCGACCCCGGAGGAGGACAGGCGGATCGCGAGAGAGCTGCTGGCCGATGAGAAGGAGCGCGCCGAGCACGTGATGCTCGTCGACCTCGGTCGCAACGACCTGGGCCGTGTGTGCGAGTACGGGAGCGTCGTCGTGGACGAGCTGATGGAGATCGAGACCTACAGCCACGTGATGCACATCGTCTCCTCCGTGTCGGGAACGCTGCGCCGGGAGGTTGGCGCGATGGACGCGCTGCGCTCGGTGCTGCCGGCCGGCACGCTCTCCGGCGCCCCCAAGGTCCGCGCCATGCAGATCATCGACGAGCTCGAGCCGGTCAAGCGCGGGGGCTACGGCGGCGCGATCGGCTACCTCAGCTACGCCGGCGACCTCGACACCGCGATCCACATCCGCACGGTCGTCGTCAAGGATGGCGTCGCCCACGTGCAGGCGGGCGGCGGCACCGTCGCGGACGCCAAGCCCGAGTACGAGTACGAGGAGTCGGTGGCGAAGACACGCGCCGTGATGCGCGCGGTAGAGCTGGCATGCGAACAGCCGGATTGGGCATGAACGTCCTCGTTCTGGACAACTACGACTCGTTCACGTACAACCTCGTGCAGTACCTGGGCGAGCTGGGCGCGGAGGTGCACGCGGTGCGCAACGACCGCGCGACCGTGGAGGAGCTGCTCGCGGGAGGCTACGATCGCTGCGTGGTATCGCCGGGGCCGTGCACGCCTGAGCAGGCGGGCATCACGCTGGAGCTCGTGCGGCGCATGCCCGAGGCGGGGATCCCCACGCTCGGGGTGTGCCTCGGTCACCAGGCGCTCGCGCAGGCGTTCGGCGGGCGCTGGAAGCTGCACTCGCCCGTGCACGGCAAGGCCACGCGGATCGAGCACGACGGCCGCACGATCTTCCGTGGCCTGTCATCGCCACTGACGGTCGGGCGCTACCACTCGCTGGTGGTCGACGCCGATATGCCCGACTGCCTGGAAGAGTCCGCGCGCGGCGATGGCGTGGTGATGGGCGTGCGCCACCGCGAGCTGCCCGCGGAGGGCGTTCAGTTTCACCCGGAGTCGGTGCTCACCGAGCAGGGCCGCGAGCTGCTGGGCAACTTCCTGTCTACTGTATAGCCATCGCTATACACCACTCACGACGAGAGAGTTAATCCCGACCACATGCCCAACGCGATCCTGACCCGCGCGATCGACGCGCTGGCATCCAGGCGCGATCTCAGCGCCGAGGAGACCGCGGAGGTGCTCGCGGAGATCATGCACGGCGAGGTCTCAGAGACGCAGATCGCGGGCTTCCTGATCGCTCTGAGGACGAAGGGGGAGACGGTCGAGGAGCTGGCGGGCCTGGCGCGCACGATGCGCGAGCTGGCGGCGCACGTGCCGAGCGAGCGCGAGGACCTGCTCGACACCGCTGGCACGGGGGGTGGGCGCAGCAGCTTCAACGTCTCGACGACGGCGGCGCTGATCGCGGCGGGCGCGGGCTGCGCGGTGGCCAAGCACGGCAACCGCTCGGCCACGAGCAGGTCGGGGTCGGCCGACCTGCTGGAGGCTCTGGGTGCGCGGATCGACCTCGATCCGAACGGCGTGGCGGGCTGCATCGACGAGGCCGGCTTCGGCTTCATGTTCGCGCCGGCCCACCATCAGGCCACCCGCTTCGTGATCCCGGTCCGGCGCGAGCTGGCGGTGCGCACGATCTTCAACCTGCTCGGGCCGCTTACCAATCCGGCGGGCGCGCGCCGCCAGCTGATCGGCGTCTCGGACTCGAGCTTCCTGGAGAGGATGGCGGGCGCGCTGGCGAGGCTGGGCGTCGATCGCGCGCTGGTGGTCACCGGCGAGGACGGGCTGGACGAGGTCTCGGCGAGCGCGCCCACGAAGGTGGTCGAGGTCAACGGCGAGGAGATCACCAGCTATGTGCTGAGCCCGCGTGAGGTGGGGATCGAGTCAGGATCGGGCTCGGCGGCGCTGGAGGGCCCGGAGGGCGGCACGCCCGAGCAGAACGCGCGCGTCACGCGCGCGATCCTGCGAGCTGGCGAGGACGCCGGCGAGGTCGCTGGCGCCGGCGGGGGCGAGCGGCCACCCGGCGAGCCGCTTGCGCTGATCAACGCGGGTGCGGCGATCTACGCGGCGGGCAGGGCAGACTCGATCGCCGAGGGCGTGCAGGCGGCGCGCGCGGCGATCGCCGATGGGCGCGCGGCGAGCGCCCTGGAGCGCTACGTGCAGGCCAGCAACAGGCATGCGCCCGAGCGGGTGAGCGGATGAGCCAGGAGACGACGACCGTGCTCGAGCGCATCGTGGCGGAAACGCGCAGGGAGCTGGAGCGGCGCAAGCGTGAGCTACCGCTGCGGGAGCTGCGCGCGGCGGCGCTGGGACACGTGCGGCCCACCAGCGCTGGGCGCCGCTTCCACGACGCCCTGAACGGGAGCGGCGTGGGCGTGATCGCGGAGTTCAAGCGCCGCTCGCCGTCGGCGGGGACGCTGCGCGAGCAGCCCGACCTGGCGGAGATCGTCAGCGCGTACGAGCGCGGCGGGGCGGTGGCCGTGTCGATCCTCACAGAGGGGCCGAACTTCGAAGGCACGCTCGACGATCTGCGCGCCGCGCGAGCCGCCTGCGACCTGCCGCTGCTGCGCAAGGACTTCGTCGTGGACGTCTACCAGCTCTACGAGGCGCTGGCGGCGGACGCGGACGCGGTGCTCCTGATCGTGGCGGCGCTGAAGCCGGCGGAGCTGGCGGCGCTGCACGCGTGCGCGCTGGAGCTGGGGCTCGACGCCTTGGTAGAGGTCCACGATCGCGAGGAGCTGCGCGGCGCGCTCGAGATCGGAGCGGACATCGTGGGGATCAACAACCGCGACCTGCGGGACTTCAGCGTCGACCTGCAGCGCACGGAGGCGTTGATGGAGCACATCCCGAGCGGCGTGACGGTCGTGTCCGAGTCGGGGATCGCGGGCGTCGAGCAGGTGCGCCGGCTGCGCGCGCGCGGCGTGCGGGCGGTGCTGGTGGGGGAGTCGCTGATGCGCGCGGACGATCCCGCGGCGGCGTTGAGAGCGCTCACGTCGGAGCGCCCTGACATGATTTAGCCAGGTGCGCGCAACGCTTTAGATGGCGTTGATGGCTGCCGTTCATCCTGTCAGCAATGAAACGAACCTTCCTGATCCCGTTCATCGCCGCCCTGCTCGGCGGCGGCATCGTCGTGGCCGTGGTGGCCGCGGCCGGTGACCTCGGCGAAAGCAAGACGACGACCGTGACGACCGTGCAGTCGCAGGCCCTGCCTGCGACTCCTTCGAATGCTTCGCAGCGGAGCGCCGGTGGGCTGACGCCGCACGAAGCCTACGTACGCGACGCCCCCGGCGTGGCGTTCGTGACCTCGACGGTCGTGCAGAAAACCGAATCGCCGTTCCTCTTCGGGCAGGAATCCCAGAGCCAGGACGAGGACACCGGCTCGGGCATCGTGGTGAACGGCAACGGCACGATCCTGACGAACTACCACGTGGTGGCGAACGCGGTCAAGGTCACCGTCAGCTTCGAAAAAGGCAAGTCGGTGGAAGCGAAGGTGGTCGGCACGGATCCCTCCGACGACCTCGCGGTGCTGCGTATCTCCACGGATGGCCTGACGCTTCACCCGCTCACGCTCGGCGACTCCTCCGCCGCGCAGGTCGGCGACCCGGTGTACGCGATCGGCAACCCGTTCGATCTCGAACGCACGCTCACGACAGGCGTGATCTCGGCGCTGCAGCGCCAGATCACGGCGCCCAACGGCTTCACGATCGACAACGTGCTGCAGACCGACGCGCCGATCAATCCAGGCAACTCGGGCGGCCCGCTGCTCAACACCGCGGGCGAAGTGATCGGCATCAACTCCCAGATCGAGACCGGCGGCAGCGGCGACGGCAGCGTGGGCATCGGCTTCTCGATCCCGATCAACACGGCCAAGGCGGAGCTCCCCGAGCTGGAGAAGGGCGGCGAGGTGCGCGGCGCGTATCTCGGTCTGACCTCGATTACGATCGACGGGTCGCTGTCGGCGCTCAACCTCCCGGTCAAAGCCGGCGCGCTGGTGGAGAGCGTCGAGCCGGGCACGGCCGCGGCCAAGGCGGGCATCCGCGGCGGCACGGTCAGCACGACGACCGAAGACGGGCAGGTCGCGGTCGGCGGCGACATCGTCGTCAAGATCAACGGCAAGGAAGTGGCCAGCTCCGAAGACCTCGCCAACGACATCGAGGAAAAGAAGCCGGGCGACAAGATCACGATCGAACTGTTGCGCGGTACTGGCAAAGGCACTTATGAACACAAGACCGTGACCACGACCCTCGGACAACGGCCTAACTCGGTGCCGAACCCGGAGACGCCGGAAGGCTGAGCGAGCTCGCAACGGCTCGCCAACGGCCGCCCGCTACCGTTGGGGCCATGTCAGCCATGCCCCAACGGTCCCAGCTCCCCGACCATGGCGCGGGAGCGGAGCTCGCAGGCGGTGGGCCGGCGTCCGCGAAGGTGAAGATCTGCGGCATCACGAACCTCGCCGACGCCGAGCTGGCGGTGGAGCTGGGGGCGTGGACGCTCGGCATGATCTTCTACGAGGGCTCTCCCCGTCGCTGCTCGCCCGCCGAGGCGCAGGTGATCTGCGCGGCGCTGCGTCGCCGTGTGGAGCTGTGCGGCGTGTTCGTCAACGCGCCCCTGCATGAGATCGTGCGCGACAGCGAGGAGCTGGGGCTGAGCATGGTCCAGCTGCACGGAGATGAGGGCCCGTCGTTCTGCGCGGAGGTGGCGCGCAGGACGGGCGCGCGCGTGATCAAGGCGGCGCAGGTGTCGGGCTCCGGCGACGTCAGGGATATCGAGCGCTTCCACGTCGACTTCCATCTGCTCGACGCTCGCGCGAAGGCGGTCGCGCGGCGGGGCATGCGCGGGGGGACGGGGGAGAGCTTCGATTGGGGGCTGCTGCGTGCGCGCCGCTCGAAGGTCCCGCTGATCCTCAGCGGCGGTCTGAGCGCGGAGAACGTCGCCGAGGCGATCGCCGTGGTGCGCCCGTATGCTGTGGACGGCGCCAGCGGCACGGAGGCCGCGCCGGGTCACAAGGATCCACGCAAGCTGGCGGCGTTCATCGCGGCGGTCGCGGCGGCGGGTCCGGAGCCGGCGAGGATCGCAGCCGCCACCGCCACGGCCAGCGCCACGGCGAGCGCCGGTGGCAAGGGCCCGGCGTGAGCACTGACACGCTCGAGGCGGGGCTCGAGCACCGCTTCGGCCCCTACGGCGGGCAGTTCGTGCCCGAGACGTTGATGCCCGCCCTGGCGGAGCTTGAGCGGGCGTGGATGGTGGCGCGCGCCGACCCGGAGTACCGAGCGGAGCTGGCCGCGCTGCTGCGCGACTTCGGCGGGCGCCCGACGCCGCTGTATCGCGCGCGCAGGCTGTCCGAGCGCGTGGGGCGGCCGGTGTACCTCAAGCGCGAGGATCTCAACCACACGGGCTCGCATAAGCTGAACAACGCGCTCGGGCAGGTGCTGCTGGCCAGGCGCATGGGCAAGCGGCGGATCATCGCCGAGACGGGCGCCGGCCAGCACGGCGTGGCGACCGCCACGGTGTGCGCGCTGCTGGGAATGGAGTGCGTCGTGTACATGGGCGTCGAGGACACCCGCCGCCAGCGTCCGAACGTGCAGCGGATGGAGCTGCTGGGGGCGAGGGTGCAGCCGGTGGACGCGGGCGCGAGGACCTTGAAGGAGGCGACGTCGGAGGCGATCCGTGACTGGGTGACCAACGTGGGGAGCACGCACTACGTGATCGGCTCCGTGGTCGGCCCGGCGCCGTATCCGGCGCTGGTGCGCGACCTGCAGCGCGTCATCGGCGATGAGGCGCGCGCGCAGATGCTCGAGCAGGAGGGCAGGCTGCCGGCACGTGTCGTGGCGTGCGTCGGCGGCGGCTCCAACGCGTTGGGGATCTTCGCTGCGTTCATCCCCGATGAGCAGGTCGAGCTGATCGGTGTGGAGGCGGGGGGTGAGGGCATCGGCACCAACCGCCATGGTGCGCCGCTGACGGTGGGCGGGCGCCCGGGGATCCTGCACGGGTCTCGCTCCGCGGTGATGCAGGACGAGGAGGGGCAGATCCTGCAGGCGCATTCGATCTCCGCCGGCCTGGACTATCCCGGCGCGGGCCCGCAGCACGCGTTTCTGCGCGACAGCGGCCGCGCGCGCTACGTGGCCGTGACCGACGCGCAGGCGCTGTCGGCGTTTCGCGAGGTGGCGCGCCTGGAGGGCATCATCCCGGCGCTGGAGACGGCGCACGCGCTGGCGTGGGTGCTCGCCCAGGAGGAGGGGGAGCTGGATCTGGTGTGCCTGTCCGGTCGCGGCGACAAGGACCTGGCCGAGGTGCTGGCGGAGGGCGAGAGGTGAGCGCGATCGAGACGAGCGGGATCGAGCGCATCGCCGACGCGTTCGCGTGCACGCGCAAGCGCGCGGCGCTGATGCCGTACGTGATGGGAGGCTTCCCGACGCTCGAGCAGTCGCTGCAGATCGGGCAGGCGTGCGTGCGCGCGGGAGCGGACCTGATCGAGCTGGGGCTGCCCTATTCGGACCCTCTGGCGGATGGCCCGGTGATCCACGCCGCGGGCACGCGCGCGCTGGCCGCCGGCGCGAACGTGGCGGGTGTGCTGGAGGTGGCACGCGAGCTGTCCGCGAGCGTCCCGGTGGCGCTGATGTGCTACGCGAACATGGTGTTCGCGCCCGGTGTCGACGCGTTCGTGGAGCGCCTGGCGCGTAGCGGCGCGTGCGGGATGATCGTGCCCGACCTGCCCTACGGCGAGGCGCCGGAGGTGCTGGAGGCGTGCGACGAGCGCGGCCTGGCGTTGATCCCGCTCGTCGCGCCCACGACCACGCCCGAGCGGCTGGCGGCGATCGGCGCGCGGGCGCGGGGGTTCCTCTACACCGTGTCTGTCGTGGGCACCACTGGCGAGCGGCGGGACATCGGCGAGGGCCTGGCCGGCACGATCGCACGGGCGAGGGCGAGCACGCGCGTGCCGGTGGCGATCGGCTTCGGCATCAGCACGCCCGAGCAGGCACTGCGGGCGGCGCAAGCGGGCGCCGACGGCGTGATCGTGGGCACGCGACTGGTGCGCGCGGCGGGCGAGGCGGAGGATCCGGCGGACGCTGTCGGCGCGGTGCTCGGCGAACTGGCAGCGGGTCTGTCGCAGGCTCGGTAGGATTCCGCGCGGCATGGGATTCATCATCACCATCACCGGCGGGCTGGTCGCGTGGATCGTGTTGTGGGCGATCGGCATCAAGGGCTTCGACGCGTTTCTGCTGGCCGCGGCGGTCATCCTGGCGGGGGCCTCGCTGAGGATCCTCTCCGGGTATCTGCCCGGCCGTCGTAGCTAGCCCCCGTGCTCGCGCGCTGGCTGGGCCTGCTCGCTCTCGCCGGGGTATTCCTGGGGGTGGTCGGCTGCGGCGGCGTGTCGCTGTCGGATGTGGCCGAAGCGACCGGCGGTGGGCTGACGGTGTACTCCAGCGAGCCGCTGCAGGGGCCCTCGGCGGCGATCTCACAGCAGATCGTCGACGGCGAGAAGCTCGCGTTGCACGACGCGAACGACCGCGCGGGGCAGTTCAAGATCTACTTCGACTCGCTCGACGACGCTAGCCCTACGACCGACGAATGGAACGCGGGCGTGACCGAGACCGACGCCAAGGTCGCCGCGCAGGACACCAGCACGATCGCCTACCTGGGTGACCTCGAATCGGCCGCCACGGCCGTCTCGCTGCCGCTGATCAACGGGGCGGGCATCCTGCAGATCAGCCCGGGCAGTCCCTACGTCGGTCTCACGTCGTCCTTCGAAGCGGGCCAGGACGAGCCCAATCGCTTCTACCTGAGCGGCCGGCGCACGTTCGTGCGCTTGGCGCCGGGAGACATCGTGCAGGCCGAGGCACAGGTTCGGCTGATGCAATCGCTGGGCGTGCACACCCTCTATGTGCTCGACGATCAGGAACCGTTCGAGATTCCGCTCGCGGGCATCGTCGCGAACTACGCCGAACGGGCTGGCATCACGGTGATCGCGCATGACAGCCTGTCGACGCGCCCAGGGGCGGTGTTCACCGGCGAGGTGGAAAAAATCGTGGAACACCACGCGCAGGCCGTGTTCCTCGCGGGCGGGGAAGGCAAAGGCGAGGCGGAACTGTGGCAGGACCTCCACCAGGCGGCGCCGGGCATGCTGCTGTTCGGGTCGAGCTCGATGGTCGGCGAAGCGTTCACCTCGCAGATCGGCGCGGCGGCGGCGAGCACCTATCTGACCACGCCGGCGCTTCCCACCCGCCTGTACCCGCCGCTCGCCCAGCGGGTGCTGCGCGACTACCGGGCGACCTTCAAAGCCGAAGGCGGTCCGTATGCCCTGTACGGATACGAGGCGATGACACTGGTGCTCGACGCGGTCAGCGCCTCGGGTGCGCGCGGGAACGACCGTCAGACGGTGATCGACCACGTGTTCGCGACGAGGAACCGCAAGTCGGTGATCGGCCGCTACTCGGTCGAACCGGACGGCGAAACGACGCTCTCGCGCTATGGAGTCGACCGTGTGATCGACGGTCGCGCGGTGTTCGACCGCGCGCTCGAAGTCAGCCCGCCCGACCCGTAGGCGCGGCCCGGCTCAGCCGCTCGCCGGCTGCAGGCCGACGACGAGGCGCAGGCGCTGCACTCCGCCGCTCAGCTCGCGCCCGCCGCCGTCCAGTGTGGTGGCTACGCGCAGGTACGGCACGAACTTGGAGATCGATGGCGATTCGGTCAGGCCGATGCCTTCGAGCAGGCTCAGGAGCGTGGGGAAGTCGACGATCAGGTTCGGCTGGATGCCTTCCGCGAGGCTCGCGGCCGCGGCGCTGCGCGACGCGGCGCTCGCCAGCGTGCTCGTGGGGTCCAGAGCGCTTGTGACCGAGGCTTCGCCGATGCCGAGCACGAACTTGCTGTGGCCGGCGGCATCGCGCCCGGCGGCGATGTAGAGAACCACGGGCAGGCCGCTGAGCCTGACGCCCACGGCAGCTTCGGTGCCGTGTATCGACACCGGCGAGACCGACCCTCCGGCCTTGCTCAGCTGATCGCCGAGCTCTGCGACCGCCGCGCGGGAGCGTGCGGGGTCGTTCGAGGCGATCACCACGGCCCCCTGCAGTTCGAGCAGGCTGGCGCCGCTGGCGAAGATGCCGGCCGAGCCCATCCAGCTGGCGAAGTCGCGTCGCGCCTGCGCGGTGGGCGCGCCGAGCACACGCAGCGGCGTGATCAGCCCCTGCAGCAGCCCGGTGAGGCTGATGCCCGCCGAGCTTTCCGGGGGGCCGCCGGAGAGCGTGCTGCCGAGCGAGGCGAGCGCCTGCAGGCCCTGAACGTCCTGGCTGATGCTCGTGCCGACGTGACCGAGGCCGATCGCCAGCCACGATTGGCCCGGCAGTTCATCGAGCGCCTGCGCGCCCTGCGGATCGACGACGAGCAGCCCTCCGGCTTCGCCGGCCGGGCTCGACGCGAGCGTGTCGGCGTCGAGCGTCAGCGAGCTGGCGGACGGCACGAGCGAGATGTTCGCGGCGTGCGCGCCGCCGAGCAGGCGCAGCAGGCCGGCGAAGCCTTCGGTGGTCGAGCTTTCGCTTCCGGCCGCCTGCGTCGAGCTGGCGGGGTTGGAGTAGATGTGCGCGAGCGCGCCCGCGGGCGCCGCGGCGAGCAGCGTCGCATAGCCGCTCGTGTGCGCCAGCGAGCCGCCGCCGTGCGTGGCTTCGATCACGCCGCGCAGCCCCGCTTCGCTGCCGATGACGGCGAAGCGGTCGACGAGCCCGAAGGCCACGCCGCCGGCGGTGAGCTCGTAGGAGACGCCGCGGTAGCTGGTCGCGTGCGCGCCGGCCTTCGCGGCCTGGGAGTCCAGGAACGTGCGCGCCTTGGCGCTGTCGCTCGTGTCGAGCACGATCGCGCCCTGGGCGCTGCCGGCGCCGAATGCGAACGTGCTCGAGCTCGAGCCGCCGAGCAGACCCTGCATCACCAGCGACGCGAGCGCGCTGGAGGAGCCGAGCGAGGTGAGGAAGACCCCCGCGTGTGGGCCGAGCCACGGCGAGACGTCGCGAGCGAAGCTCAGCCGGGCCGAGCCGGGCGTCTGCAGCGCCCCGAGCAGGCGCAGGTACGGATCGGCCTGATGCGTGAGCGCCTTCCCGACCGCCAGCGCGTTCGTCCTCTGCGCGCCTTCCGGTCGCACGGTGGCGCCTGCGTACAGCACCGCGGAGGCTGGCACCGCGTCGGCCGGGTCGGCGGCGGTGCCGGCGGGGCTGCTCGAGCCGCACCCGGCGAGCGCGACGCCGCACGTGGCCAGCAGCATCGCGAGCGCGAACGTGGCACGCACGCGCGCCGCTGGACGCGGTTGAAGCAGGGAGGCGGAGGCTGAGGGCAAGGGGGTCGTTCCTTTCGCTGGCCGTCGGGGCGGCGGGGACGCGATCCTAGCGCCGCCGCCGGATTCCGGCGCGGGATCGAGTTCTGCAAGCGGTGTTTCATCGTGAGCGCTTGCACGCTGCGTTGCACCTTCGTGCGTCTCTCGACGGCGCCGGCGGAGATCGCGCAAGGCGCCTGATAGCAGGGGTTTTGCCGCGCGGGAAGGCTGGGGGGAGGAAAAGTGGGAGAAGATGTGCAAATAGGGTTGCATTGTGGGAGAAAGTGGGGTATCTTCGCGGCAGCGAGCCGGGGTGGAGGGGCTCCTCCCACTCCTCCACCTCGGCTCGGTAAACAAGCTCGGGAGCTCCAGTGGTCCCTTTTCGCGGCACCTTCGACCATACGCTCGACGCAAAGAACCGCCTGACGGTGCCCGCCCGCTACCGCGCGGCCTTGTCCGAGGGTGTGGTGCTGGCGATGCCGGTGGACCTGAAGCCGTGCGTGGGCGTGTGGCGTCCGGAGGAGTACGAGCGCTACACCCGGCGCGCGCTGGCGGAGCTTCCGCCGCTGTCTCCGCGGCTGACCGAGCTCGAGCGCTTCTTCTACGGCAGCTCCCACGACGCCGAGCTGGACTCGGCGGGGCGCATCATGGTCCCGAGCTTCCTCGGCGAGCACGCGGCGTTGGTCAAGGAGGTCGTGGTGGTCGGCGTGGGCGACCGTCTGGAGCTGTGGGCGAAGAGCGCCTGGAACGATCATCGACCGACGCTGCTCAGCGGCGTCGCGGAGGTCACCGCGCGTGTCGATGACGCTGCTTGACGCCCGCGAGCAACGCGACTGCGAGAACCGCTCGCCGGAGCTCGCCCGACGGCGTCGCGGCGCGGGTGACTCGGCTCGCCCGCCACGCGGCCGGCGCCCGGGAGCGCCGGGGGCGCAGGGCGCGCGCGGCGGGGCGGCGGGGGAGACCTCGCACACGCCGGTGCTGGCGAGCGAGCTGATCGAGCTGCTCGACCTGGATCGAGTGCCACCTCCCCAGGTGGCGATCGACTGCACGTTCGGCGACGGCGGGCACGCGCGGCTCCTGGCCGAGCGCCTCGGCTCCTCGGGGACGCTGGTGGCGATCGACCGCGACCCGCTGGCCGAGCAGCGCTTCGCGGCGCTGGCGGACGAGACGGCGTGCTCGTTGCGCTTCATCCGCTCCGGCTACGCCGAGGCGCTGGAGCTGCTCGCGGGCGAGGGCGTGCGCGCGGACATCGTGTACTTCGACCTGGGCATGTCCTCGATGCAGGTGGACACGCGCGAGCGCGGCTTCTCCTACTCCTACGAGGCGCCGCTGGACATGCGCATGGACCCGGCACAGGCGCTGAGCGCGCGCGAGATCGTCGCCGAGTGGGACGAGCGCCGCCTGGCGCACGTGCTGCGCGACTTCGGCGAGGAGCGCCACGCGGGCGCGATCGCCCGCGCGATCGTGCGCCGCCGCGAGCAGGCTCCGATCGAGACCACGCTGGAGCTCGTCGAGACGATCAGCTCCGCGATCCCGGCGCCCGCCCGCTTCGCCGGCGGCCATCCCGCCAAGCGCTCCTTCCAGGCGCTGCGGATCGCCGTCAACGACGAGCTGGGGCAGCTCGATCGTGCACTGCCGCTCGCCTGGGGACTGCTGCGCAAGGGGGGAGTGATGGCGGCCATCTCCTTCCACTCGCTGGAGGACCGGCGCGTGAAGCGCTTCCTCGCGGAGCGCGCGCAGGGCTGCGTCTGCCCGCCCGAGCTGCCCGTGTGCGTGTGCGGTCGCGAGCCACAGGCGGCGCTGCTGCGCCGCCGCTCGATCGTGCCGTCGGCCGAGGAGGTCGCCCGCAACCCCCGCGCGGCCTCCGCGCGACTGCGCGCCGCGACGAAGCTGGCAGAGGACGGGGAGGCGAGGTCGTGACGCCGCCCGCCGCCGCCACGGCTCCTCCGCTCCGTCGCGCGCGCACGGCCGTCCCCGCTCGTCCGCGCGTCGCCCCGCCCAGGCCGAGGCGCGTCTCCGGCCCGGCCAGCCGTCCCGCGCCCGCGCCGCAACGCCCGGCGCAGGCCGAGGGCGGGCTCGTGCTCGGCGCGCTGGCTGCGCTGAATCGCCTGCTGGGCAACCGCTCGCTCGACCGCCTGATCCGGGGGCGGGTGTGGATCGTGCTGATCGCGTTCGCGCTGATCGGCATAGTGACGCTGCAACTGCTGGTGCTGGCGCTGAACGCGAGCATCGGTCACGTGCTCGTGCGCGAGGCGCAGCTGCAGCGCGAGAACGCGGCGCTGAGCATCGAAGACTCAGAACTGGCGGGCGGCGAACGCGTGGAGTCCCAGGCGGCGCGTCTGGGGATGGAGCTCGTGCCGATGTCCTCGCTGCGCTTCCTGGCGGTCGATCCGCGCACGGACATCGCGCGTGCCGCCGCCGCGCTGAACACACCGGTGCAGGCCGCGGGCGCCGCGGCGACGGCCGGCTCGGGCGAAGCCGGCGCCGCTTCCCCGTCCTCCTCGTCCGGCTCGACTCCCGGCACGAGCGAACAGGCGCCGACGGCCGAAACGCCCGCGCCCGCGTCGAACGAAGGCGCGACCGGCGCCA
The DNA here is from genome assembly GCA_035484215.1 of Solirubrobacteraceae bacterium. GTDB lineage: Bacteria > Actinomycetota > Thermoleophilia > Solirubrobacterales > Solirubrobacteraceae > Palsa-744. The sequence continues at coordinate 54,233 of DATHPE010000032.1, forward strand.
CAGCGGCGACGAGCCCCACCGGAGAACCGAGCCCCGCCGGAGAAGCGAGCCCCACCGGCGACGCGGGCGCAACCGCCGCCCAGCAGCCCGCCACGCCGCCGCCGGCGACGCCCATCGGCGGCGCCGGCGGGACCGAACCGACGGGCGCGGGATAGCGCGTGGCGGTCGTCCAGCGCCGTGTGGGCGTGATCTTCGGGCTGTTCTTCGTGCTGCTCGTGATCGCGGCCGGACGTACGGTGTATCTGGGCGTGCTGCGCGGCCCGGCCTTGCGCAAGGCCGCCAGCAGCGAGCAGCTGAGCTACGAAGCGGTGATTGCGCCGCGGGGCACGATCACCGACCGCAACGGCGTCGATCTGGCGGTCTCCGAACCGGCGCAGGACATCTCGGCGGACCCGTACCTGATCGAAAAGCCGCTGGAAGACGCGCATCTGCTGGCGCCGTTGCTCGGCCAGACGCAGGCGAGCGTGTTGACGGCGCTGTCGCGGCGCACCGGCTTCGTGTACCTGGCGCGGGCGCTGCCGGAAGCGCAGGCGCGGAAGGTGCTGGCGCTGAAGGTCGCGGGCCCCGACGGCACGCCGGTGAAGATGGCGGGCATCAACGGCACGCCGACGATGCGCCGGGTGTATCCGCGCGGGACGCTCGCGGCGCAGGTGCTCGGCGAGGTGGGGACCGAAGGGACGGGGCTGTTCGGCCTGGAGTACTCGAGCAACGCGGTGTTGAGCGGCCGCTCCGGTCAGCGGCGCGTGGTCAGCGACGCGCTCGGCCAGCCGGTGTCGATCAGCGAACCGCGCAGGGAGGTGGCGGGCAGGTCGCTGACGCTGACGCTCGACGCGAACATCCAGCAGCGCGCGGAAGACGTGCTCGGGGCGGTCGCGCAGGTGTATCACCCGGCGAACGCGACAGCGATCGTGATGGATCCGCGCACGGGAGCGATCCTCGCGCTGGCCAACTGGCCGCAGGTGGACGCCAACGACCCGAGCGTGTCGCCGGAAGAAGACATGGAGGACCGCGCGGTCGGCCTGGACTACGAACCGGGCTCGACGTTCAAGGTGGTGGCGATCTCGGGCGCGCTCGAAGCGGGGCTGATCACGCCGAGCACGACCTTCAACATCCCCGACGAGATCCAGGTCGCCGAAAAGACGATCCACGACGACACCGAACACCCCGAAGAAATGCTCACGGCGGGGCAGATCCTGTCTCGCTCGAGCAACGTCGGCGCGATCACGATCGCGAAACTGGAGGGCGCGGAAACCTTCAACAAGTGGGTGCACCGCTACGGCTTCGGCGCGTCGACGGGCGTGGATCTTCCGGGCGAGGAAACGGGTGTGACGCTCGCGCCGGACCACTACTCGGGCTCCTCGATGGGCAACCTGCCGATCGGGCAGGGCGAGCTGGTGACGCCGATGCAGATGGCCACGGCGTATGCGGCTATCGCCAACGGCGGGATCCTGCGCCCCCCGCACATCGTGCGCGCGGTCGGCGGTCGCGCGCTGGCGCAGCCGGCCGGCCATCGCATCATCTCGACCACCACCGCCGCCGAGCTGCGCCAGATGCTGGAGGGCGTGCTCGGTCCGGAAGGCACCGCCAGCGAGGTCTCGATCCCCGGCTACCAGCTCGCGGGCAAGACGGGAACCGCCAACAAGATCAACCCTGAAACGGGCGAATACTCCGAAAGCAAATTCATGGCGTCGTTCATCGGCTTCGCGCCGGCGTCGGACCCGAAGCTGCTGTGCGCGGTGGTCGTCGACGAACCGCAGTCGGGGTCGATCTACGGCGGCACGGTCGCGGCTCCGGCGTTCGGGCAGATCATGAGCTTCGCGCTGCAGTACCTGGGGATCCCGCCGGGGTAGCGGCGCGCGTGCGGCCGGCGTCCTGTAACCCCTTGAGTAGCATCAGCGCATGCGACTCGACGGGTTGATCGCTGCCGCATCGTCCCCGCAGGGGGATCTCGACTTCGAGGCGGCGGGCGTGGAGATCACGGGCCTCGCGTACGACAGCCGCGAGGCGGCGCCGGGAGACCTGTTCTTCTGCGTGAGCGGCTATCGCAGCGACGGGCACGACTTCGCGGCGCAGGCGGTGCGCGCGGGCGCGGCCGCGCTGGTGGTGGAGCGCCCGCTCGATCTCGGCGTGCCGGAGGTGGTGGTGGCGTCGGCGCGCGCGGCGATGGCGCCGGCGGCGGCGCGCTTCTACGGCGATCCGGCGCGCGAGCTGCGGGTGGTGGCCGTGACGGGGACCAACGGCAAGACGACGACGACGTACCTCCTACGGGCTCTGCTGGAAGCGGCGGGCGAGCAGTGCGGCCTGCTGGGGACGGTGAAGTCGGTGATCGCGGGCGAGGATCGCCAGGTGGCGCGCACGACCCCGGAGGCGATCGACCTGCAGGAGGATCTGCGCGCGATGCTCGACGGCGGCGACCGCGCGTGCGCGATGGAGGTCTCCTCGCACGCGCTGGAGCTGGGGCGCGTGGACGCGATCGGATTCGCGGCGGCGATCTTCACGAACCTCACCCAGGACCACCTCGACTTCCACGCGAGCATGGAGGACTACTTCCAGGCCAAGCGGCGGCTGTTCCTGCCCGAGCCGCCGGCGGAGCGGCCGGCGCTGAGCGTGATCAACGTGGCCGACCCATACGGACGCCGCCTGGCGCGGGAGGTGCAGGGCGCGCTGACGTTCGCGGTGGACGCGCCGGCGGATTACAGCGCAACCGACCTGCGCTGCGGGCTGGACGGGTGCCGCTTCACGCTGGACACGCCGGCGGGCCGGCGCGAGCTGGCGCTGCCGATGCCGGGGCGCTTCAACGTGGCCAACGCGCTGGGCGCGCTCGCCGCCGCGCACGCGCTGGGGGCCGAGCTCGACGTGCTCGTCGCGGCGCTGGAGCGGGGCGTGCGCGTGCCCGGGCGCCTGGAGCCGGTGCAGGAGGGCCAGGAGTTCGCGGTGCTGGTCGACTACGCGCACACGCCGGACTCGCTGGAGAACGTGCTGCGCGCCGCGCGCGAGCTGGCCGACGCGGGCGAGCGGGGGCGGGTGCTGTGCGTGTTCGGAGCGGGCGGCGATCGCGACCGCGGCAAGCGCCCGTTGATGGGCGAGATCGCGGCGCGGCTGGCGGACGTGTCGATCGTGACCTCCGACAATCCGCGCTCCGAGCACCCCGAGCGCATCATCGAGGAGATCATGGATGGCGCGGCGGGGAGCGGGGGCGCGGTGGGCGCGTACGCGGGCGCGGGCGAGGACGGTGGCGCCCGAGTGGCGCACGTGCGCGCGCTGGTCGATCGCCGCGCGGCGATCGAGGAGGCGATCGCGGCCGCGCGGCGCGGGGACGTGGTGGTGATCGCGGGCAAGGGCCACGAGCAGGGACAGGAGTTCGCGGACGGCCACAAGCTGCCCTTCGACGATGTGGCGGTCGCCACGGCGGCGCTTCGCGCCGCCACGCCGGCGGGCGCGCGATGAGGGACTGGGATGCGAGGCACCTGGCGGCGGCGGCGGGCGCGACGCTCGTGCACCGGCCAGTGGGAGCGCTGAGCAGGCCTGGTCCCGACCGCGTGAGCATCGACTCGCGCGCGCTGGCGCCGGGCGAGCTGTTCGTGGGGCTGGCCGGCGAGCGGGCGGACGGTGGCGCCTACGCGGCGCAGGCGCTGGCGGCGGGCGCGTGGGGTGTGCTGGTCGCGCCGGAGCACGCGCATGTCGCCGCCGAGGCGCCGGGGGGCGGCGCGATTCTCGCGCACGGCGACCCGCTGACGGCTCTGCAGACGCTCGCGCGGGCGTGGCGGCGGGAGCTGCGGGTGCGCGGGGCGCAGGTGGTGGCAATCACCGGCTCGACGGGCAAGACCTCGACGAAGGACATCCTGGCGGCGCTCCTCGGCGCGCATCTGCGGGTGGCGGCGAGCCCGGAGAACCTCAACACCGAGATCGGCCTGCCGCTGGCGCTGCTGGGCGCCCCGGCGGACACGGAGGTGCTGGTGGCGGAGCTGGCGATGCGCGGGCGGGGGCAGATAGCGCAGCTGACGGCGATCGCGGAGCCGGACGTGGGCGTGATCGTGAACGTCGGCCCGGCGCACCTGGAGCTGCTGGGAACGCTGGAGGCGATCGCGGCCGCGAAGGCGGAGCTGATCGCGGGGCTGGTGGCGGGCGCGAGCGTGGTGGTGCCGGCGGGCGAGCCGCTGCTGGCGGGCCACCTGCGCGCGGACGTGCGCACGATCACGTTCGGCGAGGGCGGCGATGTGCGGCTGCTGGAGCGGCGTGAGGACGGGTCGGTGCTGATCGCCCACGGCGGCGATGAGATCGAGCTGCGGCCGTCGTTCACGCAGGCCCACAACCTGCGCAACCTGCTCGCGGCTGTGGCCGCGGCGCGGGCGCTCGGTTACACCCCCCGGGGACGCGTGGACGTGCGCTTCTCGGCGATGCGCGGGCAGCGCGAGAGCCTGCCTGGCGGCGTGGTGCTGGTGGCGGACTGCTACAACGCCAACCCGATGTCCATGCGCGCGGCGATCGACGACCTGGCGGAGACGGCGAGCACCCGTCGCGTGGCGGTGCTCGGCGACATGCTCGAGCTGGGGCCGGAGGGGCCGCGCCTGCACCGCGAGATCGGCGAGCACGCCGGCGCGCGGGGGGTGGAGCTGCTCGTGACCGTCGGCCCGCTGGCGGGCGAGATGCGCTCGACGTTCGCCGGCGAGAGCTACGCGGCGCCGGACGCGCTGGCCGCGGGCGAGCTCGTGGGCGGGCTGCTGCGCGACGGCGACACGGTGCTCGTGAAGGGCTCGCGCGGGGTGGGCCTGGAGCGGGTGCTGGAGTCGCTGCGCGGCCGGGCGCGCCGCGCGCACGAGCCGGCGCCGGTCGCTGCTCCGGAGCAGCGCTGAATGGGCCGCGTTCTCTTCGGCGGCACGGCCGCGCTGCTGATCTGCATCTTCCTCAGCCCCAAGTTCATCGAGTTCCTGCGCAAGCGCGAGTTCGGGCAGCAGATCCGGGAGGAGGGACCGCAGGGCCACCACGTCAAGGCCGGCACGCCGACGATGGGCGGGGTGCTGATCGTCCTGGCGGTGTCCGCCTCGTTTCTGATCCTCACCAACTTCGAATGGCACTCGGTCGGGGTGTTCGGGGCGATGATCGCCTGCGCGCTGCTCGGCTTCGCCGACGACTACACAAAGCTCGTCAGGCGCCGCTCGCTGGGTCTCCGTGGGCGCACAAAGCTGATCGTGACATTCGCGATCTCCCTCGGCCTGTGGTACATCGCCCGCTACAAGGCCGATCTGCCGCCGACGCTGTGGCTGCGCTTCGTGGACTACC
>DATHPE010000033.1:0-22286 GCA_035484215.1 Solirubrobacteraceae bacterium
GGCAGGTAACCCACGTGTTACTCACCCGTTCGCGGCTCTGCCCCAGGGCAAGCCCTGGTTCGTCGCTCCACTTGCATGTGTTAAGCACGCCGCCAGCGTTCGTCCTGAGCCAGGATCAAACTCTCCGTGAAGAACTTCACGAAAAGCTGTCATTGGTTTGCCTTCGCCGGTCGCACGCAAGCGCACGGCTGGCTGTGGCGCTCGAAACCCATACACCGTGGTCTCGAACCATGACGGGGTACTTCTCTACTTGACTCTTGACCGCCACCCGGAGGCGTCATAGACGCTCCCGTCGGCGGGTCGAACCTGGACGCACACCACGATCACGAAGTAGATCGTAGATGCGCATGCTGTTGAGTTTTCAAAGACCGCCTAGCCTCACCGAAAGGGCTTCCTTCTGAGGAGACCGATCCGACCCAGCGCCCAGGGGCACTTGCGGGCCGACCAGCGAGTATAGCGCGATGTCGATCCGCTGGCCTAGTCGGCGCGTAGACGGCGAAAGCGGCGCCTGCCGACCTTCAGCACCTGGCCGTCCGCCTGCTCGCACTGCACGTCGTGCTGGCCGGCCGCCAGCTGGACCTCGCCGAGCGTCACGCCCCCCTGGTCGATCACGCGGCGGGCGTCCGAGCGCGACATGCCGAGCTCCCGGGCGATCAGGCCCGGCAGGTGGAGCACGCCGTCCACACACTGGAAGCGGGCCTCCTCGATCTCCTCTGGGATCGCCCGCTCCACGAACACCCGGTCGAAGTTCCGTTCGGCCGCCCGCGCGTCCTCGTCGGAGTGCAGCCGCGCGACCAGCTCGCGCGCCAGCTCGCGCTTGGCATCCCGCGGCGAGAGCTCGCCGGCGCCCATGCCGATCGCCGGCCGGTGGCCGAGCAGCAGCCGGTAGTACTCGGCCAGCGCCTCGTCGGGGATGGCCATCGTCCTGCCGTACATCTCCTGCGGCGAGTCGGTGATCCCGATCTGGTTGCCCAGGGACTTCGACATCTTCTGGCGCCCGTCCACACCCACCAGGATCGGCATCGTCAGGATCGCCTGCCCGGGCTGGCCGTACGCGCGCTGGATGTCGCGTCCCAGCAGCAGGTTGAACTTCTGATCGGTGCCGCCCAGCTCGACGTCCGCGCGGACCGCCACCGAGTCATAGCCCTGCAGAAGCGGGTACATCATCTCCAGCATCGAGATCGGCTGGCCGGCCGACCAGCGCTTGGCGAAGTCGTCGCGCTCGAGCAGCTGCGCGACCGTCGTCGTGCCCACCAGCCGCAGCAGCTCGACCATCGCCATGTCCAGCCATTCGCTGTTACGCCGGACCTCCAGGCGCTCGGGGTCGGGGTCGAGGATCTTCAGCGCCTGTTCCTGGAAGGTGGCCGCGTTGGCCTCGATCTCCTCGCCGGAGAGCATCGGGCGCAGCGTCGAGCGACCCGACGGATCGCCGACGCGAGCCGTGTAGTCGCCGACGATCAGCACCACGCGGTGGCCAGCGTCCTGGAACTCGCGCAGCTTGCCCAGCACGACCGCGTGCCCGAGGTGGATGTCCGGCGCCGTGGGATCGATGCCCAGCTTCACGCGCAGCCGACGGCCCTCCGTGAGCGCCGTGCGGAGCTTGTCCGCGAGCGCTCCCGCGGGCAGGTCATCGACGGCGTTGCCGGCCAGCTTGGCCGCTTCCTCGGCGGCCACGTCGTCGGCGTTCGGCATCAGGGCCAATGCTAGACTCTCGCCCCCTGGAGGGTTCCACCGCACCGGACACAGCGCCCGTCAGGCCACGATCGGGCACCGCGCCGACCGGGATCCGGTCCACTCGCAGGACCCGCCTGAAGCGGCTGCGTTTCCTGGCCATCCTCATCGCCGTGCTGCTGCTCGGTCTGGTGTCGTTCGTGTTCGGCATGTTCGTGTCGGTCGCCTCGGACCTGCCGTCGCTGACCAAGTTCTCGCAGTACAAGGACGAGCAGAGCTCGGTCCTGGACGACGATCTCGGCCACGAGATCGGCGTGCTCAGCCAGCAGAACCGGGTGATCGTCACGCCCGGGCAGATACCAAGGCTGGTCAAGGACGCGGTCATCTCGATCGAGGACAAGCGCTTCTGGACCAACAGCGGCGTAGACTTGCGCGGCATCGCGCGCGCGTTCGTCGACGACATCGAGCACAAAGGCGCCGCGCAGGGCGCCTCGACGATCGAGGAGCAGTTCATCAAGAACGCCCTGCAGGCGCAGTCGCACCGCACGATCTTCGAGAAGCTGCGCGAGGCGGCGCTCGCGTATCAGCTCTCGCGCAAGTGGTCCAAGGAAAAGATCATCACCGCCTACCTCAACACGATCTACTTCGGGAACGGCGCCTACGGGATAGAGGCCGCCGCACAAACGTACTTCGGCCACGAAGTCAACCATCTCGACTGCGGCACACCCGGCCACGAACCGTGCGTGCAGCAGCTCAAACCATGGGAGGCGGCGCTGCTGGCGGGCATCATCCAGTCGCCCACCGAGTACGACCCGGTGACCCATCCGATGGCCGCGAGGGAACGCCGCGAAGTCGTCCTGCGGCAGATGCTCGAACAGGGCTACATCAGCAAGGCCATCTACGACGAAAGCGTCAAGCAGGCGCTGCCGTCCTCCACCGAGATCCAGGCCCCGCAGGAGCAGACGATCGAAGGAGTCGACGTCGGCTACTTCACCAGCTGGGTGCAGCAGCAGGTGATCGAACGCTACGGCGCCCCGCGGGCCTTCGACGGCGGCCTGAAGATCACGACGACGCTCAACCTCGAACTCCAGCGCGCGGCCGAACAGGCCGTCAACAACTACCTGTCCAATCCCGAAGGCCCCTCGTCGGCGCTCGTGGCGATCGAAAACTCGACCGGCGAGGTGCGCGCGATGGTCGGCGGGCGCAACTACGACGAAAGCCCCTTCAACCTGGCCACCCAGGGCGAGCGCCAGCCGGGCTCGTCGTTCAAGGCGTTCGACCTGGCGGCCGCCCTGGAGAAGGGCATCTCCCCCGACTCGGTGTGGCCGTCCAAGGAAAAGACCTTCTTCGTGCACACTCCCCACGGCGTGGAAAAGTTCGTCGTGCACAACGACGAAGGCGCGTACACGGGCGAGAACACGCTGACCGGCGCGATCGCGTACTCCGACAACTCGATCTTCGCCGAAGTCGGCCTGAAGGTGGGCACCAGGAAGATCGCCCTGCTCGCGCACAGGATGGGCATTACCACGCCGCTGTCAACCAACCCGGCCATGACGATCGGCGGGCTCACGATCGGAGTGACGCCGCTGGACATGGCGCACGCGTACGAGACGATCGCGCACGGCGGCGAACGTGTCAGCGGCACGATGGCCGAAGGCGAGGTGCCGGTCGGCATCCAGGAAGTGCGTGCCGGCAGCCAACCGCTCCCCGACGGCTCGCGTCGCGACAAGAACAAGGTGGTGACGAAGCGCGTCCTCCCCGCCGAAGTCGCGGCCACCGAGACCTCGATGCTCGAAACCGTGCTCGAGTACGGCACCGGCAAAGCTGCCGCGATCGGCCAGTTCGCCGCCGGCAAGACCGGCACCACCTCCAACTACGGTGACGCGTGGTTCGTCGGCTGGGACTCCAAGTACACGGTCGCGGTATGGGTGGGCTTTCCCGACAGCCTCATCCCGATGACCAACGACTTCGACGACGGCCCGGTGCTCGGTGGCACGTTCCCGGCGCTGATCTGGCACGACTTCATGACCTCGGCGCTGCAGATCGAACAGGAACGCTCCGAACACGCCACCGCGGGCAAGACCGGCGCGGGCGCAGGCGCCGCCTCCGAAGGCAGCTCGCCGGCCGCCACGAGCACGACCTCCAGCCCGGCCACAGCGCCGTCGAACGCGGGCAAGGCCAACGGCAAGGCCTCGACGCCGGCCACCGGCGATCAGACGGAAGGCGGGACGGGAAACGCGACCCCGGAAAACGCCGGCGCGACGCCCACGCCGACGGCCGCGCCGGAAGCCGCCAGCACACCGGCGGCCACCCCCGCGCCCACATCGCCGGCGGCGACCGGCACCCCGCCCGCGACCTCGCCGACCGGCGGCGCCCCCGCCCCCTGAGCTAAGGCCTCACGCCGGCGGATCGCGGCCACGGCCGCGAGACGTCGCGGTTGCCGGCGACGGAGAAGCGCCAGCGCAACTCGACGGCCTTGGTGATACCCACGCGCGTGCTCGCGACGATGGCCGGCTCGAGCCAGCCCGGCGGGCGCGGCGCGATGCGCACGGGCCCGCTCGCCAGATCGCCGCCGTTCTCTGCGAGGGAGATGCCGAGCGCCTGCGTGAGCTTGCCCGGACCCGAGCACAGCTCGTGGTCGGAGAGGGAGCCACGCGCGCCCGGCCGCCCCGAGCGAGCGCCCGCGCTCAGACCCGCGCGAGGCGAGCCGCCGGTCGCGCCACGACGGGCGCGCATCAGCGCGAGCCCGGAGGTCGGCTCGAGCGCGCGGATGAGCACTGCCGCGCCCACGCCCTCCTGCTCGCAGACGGCGTTCAGCATCGCGTGGATGCCGTAGGAGCGATATACGTACGCGCGACCGGGTGGGCCGAGCAGCGTGCGTGTGCGCGGCGTGAGCCCGACGAAGGCGTGGCACGCGGGCTCTGACTCGTGGTAGGCCTCCGTCTCCACGATCACCCCCGCGGCGCCGCCGTGCTCGACGACGCATCCGATCAGCTCGCGTGCGACCTCCACGACGGGGCGATCGTAGAAGTCAGGCGCCAGCGCCTTCATCGAGCACCGTCCGGGCGAGCGCCAGCTGCTCGCGGACGCGCGCCAGCGAGGTGCCGCCCTCGGACACCTTGGACTCCAGCCACGAGCTCTGCGCGAGCACCTCGTGGAACTCGTCGATGTGGGCCGCCAGCGTGTCGCTGTGCGCGGCCAGCTCCGCGGCGCTCAGGCCGGACAGCGGCTTGCCGGCGTCCAGCGACGCGCGCACCAGCCCCGCGACCACCCCGTGGGCCTCGCGGAAGGGCGTGCCCAGGCGCACGAGCAGGTCGGCTACGTCGGTCGCCGCGATCAGCTCGTCGGCGGCGGCCGCGCGCATGCGCTCGCGCGCGAAGCTCACGCCGGCGATCATGCCGGTGGCTGCGGCGAGCGTGAGCTCGAGCGTGTCGACGGCGTCGAACAGGTGCTCCTTGTCCTCCTGCAGGTCCTTGTTGTAGGTGAGCGGCAGCGCGTGCATGACGCCGTGGAAGGCCGCCAGATGGCCGACCACGCGGGGGGCCTTCGCGCGCAGCAGCTCGGCGGCGTCCGGGTTCTTCTTCTGGGGCATGATCGAGGAGCCCGAGCTCCACGCGTCGGGCAGCTCGCAGAAGCCGAACTCGGCGCTGGACCACAGCACCAGCTCGGCGCCCAGGCGCGAGAGGTGCGTCGAGCAGGTGGCTGCGGCACCGAGGTAGTCAAGGATGAAATCCCGTCCGGAGACCGCGTCGATCGAGTTGGGCGCGACGTCCGCGAACCCGAGCTCGCGTGCAACCTGACGGCGATCGGTGTCGAAGTTGACGCCCGCGAGCGCGCCCGCGCCGAGCGGCAGCGACGCGCACTGGCGCTCGACGAAGTCGAAGCGCGCGCGGTCGCGCGCGAGCATCCAGAAGTACGCCAGCAGGTGGTGTCCGAGATACACCGGCTGGGCGCGCTGCAGGTGGGTGTAGCCGGGCATCGGCCAGTCGACGTGCTGCTCGGCGCGTATCAGCAGCTCGCGCATCAGCGCGGTGATCGCCGCGCGCGCGGCGGCGGCCCGCTCGCGCGTGTACATCGCCAGGTCGGTGACCACCTGGTCGTTGCGCGAGCGCGCGGTGTGCAGCCTGCCCCCGACGGGCCCGGCGATCTCCGTCAGGCGCCGCTCGATCGCCATGTGGATGTCCTCGTCGTGCGCCTCGAACGGGAAGCGCTGCTCGCGTAGCTCGAGCTCGACCGCGTCCAGGCCGGCCAGCAGCGCGTCGCGGTCGGCGACGGCGATGACGGCGCGGTCGGCGAGCATGCGCGCGTGCGCGCGCGACTGCGCGATGTCCTGCCGCCACAGGCGCCGATCGAAGCCGATCGAGGCGTTCATGCGTTGGAAGTCGGGGTGCTGGGGCTCGTGGAAGCGCGACACGCAGCGGTCAGTCTATGGCGCTCCACCGTCGGGGCGGAAGGGCGCGGTCAGCCACCTGCGCCTGATCGCGCGCTCGAGCTCCTCGCCCTTGCGCGTGAGCCGCCACGCGTTGGCGGCTCCCATCGGCTGGCCGCCGCCGGTGTTCTCCAACAGGCGCCTGTCGGCGAGACGGGCGAGCAGACGCGAGATCTGTCCCGCGTCCGTGACGCCGGCCCTACCGCCGATCTCCTTGTTGCTGAGCCCGGGCTCCGCGGCGATCGCCTTCAGCACCGCCAGGGTGCGATGGGTCAGGCGCACGCTGAGACCGTTCAGCCCGTAGCTGAGCTTGACCGATGCCGGGGGCGCTGGGCTGGGCCTGGAGAGCTCCCTGCGGGCCGCGGCGGCGCCGAGGTACGGCAGCACGATCATGCTCATCAGGGGATTCAGAAGCTCCACCAGCGCTCCCGAGTCCGGCTTGAGCAGGCGCGTGTGAATCACGCTCAGCACTCCACCGACCACGCCTTCGGCGGTCAGCGGCGGCGGCTCAGCGCGCGCGTCCGCTCGGCCGCGGTCCATCACAAGCGCCAGGCGAGCGAGAACCTCGCGTCGACACTCCAGCGCAGCCGGGCCGGCGGCCGCTGACTGCACGACGGTCAGCCGCGCCAGCCGTGGCTCCTGGTCGCACAGCGCGAGCAGCTCGAGCAGACCGGCACGCACCCCGTCCACCCAGCGCTCGTGCTCGCCGTAGGCAGCGCCCGCGCGCTCGCCCATCAGCTCCAGCGCCTGCTCGATCGCCGCCAGCAGGCAGTGGCCGCGATCCTCGAACAGCTCGTAGAAGGTCCGCCTGGAGACGCCCGCCAAGCCGATCACGCGCGAGACGGCGATGGATTCGGCGCCGTCTTCGCACGCGAGCTCGGTCACGGCCGCGATGATCCGCATGCGCTGAGCCTCGCTCACGTGCTCGCGCGGCAGGCGCTGTGAGCGCCTGTACACGCGGCCGGCGGGCGCCACCTTCGTTGTCGTCGTGCGGCCCATCGACATGAACGCTATCGGAATCTAAGTGAACGTGCGCGGCGAAGAGTCGCCCAGCAGGACGGGCGGATCACAAATAAACCGCTCCGATATGCCGGATACGGCATTCGCGGGCTGTGCTATGAGCCGCTCGACTCGACTATTGAGCTGCCAGTTCTGAAATGCTTTAGTATGTATTGTAGATGCTCTGATCGCCCGGGCGGAACGCTGGCGCAGACGCTGACCGCGTACTCGATCACGCTGCGGCGCACGCATCTGACTGGTTCATACCTGAATGGTGACAGTATGCAAACATTGCCGCAGCGGCGTGTCAATAGACGGAGACCATGCTCGGGCTCGGCATTCTGAGCGGTCGCGGCTGCCTGGGGCGGATCCTCCGACGTGGCGCCCGACGGCCGGCGGATCCACCGAGAGCCCTCCGACGCACAGGCGTGAAATCGCGTGGTCGTCATAGACCTCAGTGGTGTATCCTCGCCTCGAGCAGCCATGGCGCGGCCTGCACGACAACCGGCCACAGCGCGCCACCGGCGTCTGTCGGCGGCTGAGGACAGCGTGCCGGCGAGCGAGCCGAAGCAGACCCAGCGTGAGCGACTCGTCGACGCGATGATCGCGCTTGCGGCTGCATCCGGGTACCAAGGCTTGAGCGTCGCGGAAGTGAGCTCGCGGGCGGGCGTGTCGAGCGCGACGTTCTACCAGCAGTTCGACGACAAGGAAGACTGCTTTCTGGCGGCCTACCAGGCCGCCAGAAAGCGGATGTTCGAAGGCTTGCGGCCCGTGCTGACCGATGGCGGCAACTGGTCGGACGCGGCCCGATTCACGCTCGACGGGCTGTTCGAGCGGGTGCAGGTCGACCCCGACGCGGGGCGGGTGCTGTTCGTCGAGGTGCTCGCGGGCGGCGTGCGAATCCGCAAGGAGCGGGAGCGACTGCTGCGTTGGTATGAGCGGCGCCTGCAGGCCTTCCTGGATGGTCCGTCGGGGGACGGCGAGATCCTTGACATTCCCGTGACGGCGCTGGAGGGAGCGGCGCGCAGCATCGTCGCCCGCCACCTGCGCACCCACAGCGAGGAGCGTCTGCCACTGCTGGTGGCGGACATGATCACGTGGATAGGCTGCTACGCGATGCCTGCCGGGGCGCCGCGGTGGAGCACGGGACCGGACGCGCTGCTGGCGAAGGGGCAGGCTCGAGCGCGTCGTCCGAGCTCTGGACACGGGCGCACACGGCTGCCGCGCGGCCGCCACGGCCTGCCGCCGGGCGTCGTCGCGCGCAGCCAGCGCACGCGGATCATCCTTGGGACGGCCGAGGTGATGATGACCAGCGGATACGCACAGGCGACGGTGACGGACATCGTCGCCGCCGCCGGTATCGCCAGGGACGTGTTCTACAGACACTTCGCCGACAAGCAGAGCGCTTTCCTGGCGGCACAGCAGTATGCCTCCCAGCACCTCGTCGACACGTGCGCGACGGCGTACTTCTCCGCGCGGGAGTGGCCGGAGCGGGTATGGAGAGCCCTGCGGACGCTGCTCGGCCTGATCGCCGAGAACCCGGCGATCAGCCATCTGCGGCTCATCGAGTGTCACGCGGCCGGCGCGGAGGCGATCCGCAGCACGGACGAAACCCTGAGGGCCGCCACGATTTTCCTCGAGGAGGGCTACAGCTACCGTCCGCAGGCCCAGGAGTTGCCGCGCCTGTGCTCGCAGGCGGTCATGGGCGCGGTCTTCGAGATCGTCAACCGTCACGTCGCCGGCGGCAAGACGGCCGATCTGCCCCGACAGCTGCCCCAGCTCACGTACATCGCGCTCGCCCCGTTCACCGGTCGCGAGCAGGCCATCCGGCTGGTACGGGAGCTCAGCGCCAAGGCCGTTGCTCAGGGCATCTCCTCGAAAGTCGAGTCATCTTTGATCAAACGTTAAATGGGGAATGGTTCGACTTTGTCGCTGGTGTATTCTCGGGCCACCAGCGATGCCGCAACCGGCCCGAAAACTCGTGGCCTCGCGCCGCCAGCGATCCTCGACGCCGAGCGACAGCGTGTCGGCGGACACGCCGAAGCTCTCCCAGCGCGAGCGACTCGTGGACGCGATGATCGAGCTCTCAGCGCGCGCGGGATACCAGCGGGTGAGCATCGCGCAGGTCAGCGCCCAGGCAGGAGTCTCGAGCGCGACGTTCTACGAGCAGTTCGAGGACAAGGAAGACTGCCTGCTGGCAGCCTACCGCTCGACCGCCGAACGGGTGCTGGGGCAGGTGCGACTGGCGGGTGGTCGCGACTGGTCGGCCCCGGCGCGCGACGCGCTCGGCCAACTGCTCGGCGGCCTGTGGAGCAACCCCGATGCCGGGAGGGTGCTGCTTGTCGAGGCGCGGGCGGCCGGCCCTCGTGTGCGCCGCGAGCGCGAGCGAGCGCTCGCGGGTTTCGAGCGGCGCATCGAAGCCCGGCTTGGGGCCGCGGCGAGCGACGGACAGACGCTGGACATTCCCGCCGAAGCTCTGGTGGGAGCGGTGCGCAGCATCGCCCTTCGCCATCTGCGCACCGACGCCGAGGATGAGCTGCCGCCGCTGGTCGAGGATCTGCTCACGTGGATCGGCTCGTATGCGATCCCCGGGGGGCGCGAGCGGTGGAGTGCCGGGTGTTATGCGCTTCTGCCCCCCGCTCCTGGACTGGATGTCTCTCCCCCGGCGCCCGCCACGGCGCCGGCGCGGCTGCCGCGCGGCCGCCACGGCCTGCCACCGGGCGTGATCGCACGCAGCCAGCGGACGCGGATCATCTACGGAACGGCCGAGGTGATGATGGCCAAGGGCTACGCGAACGCCACCGTGGCGGACATCGTCGCCGCAGCGGGTGTCGCCCGGGACGTCTTCTACTCGCACTTCGACGACAAGCTGCACGCGTTCCTGGAAGCCCAGCGCTACTCCACACAGGAGGTGCTCGACGCGTGCGCCGCCGCGTACTTCTCCGCGGATGAGTGGCCCCAGCGCATATGGAACGGCTTGCACACGCTGCTCGCGCTGACGATCTCCCACCCCTCGCTCGCGCACCTGCGGCTGGTCGAGTGCTACGCCGCCGGTCCCGACGCGCTCAGCCGCACCGAGGACATCACGCGGTCGTTCACCGTGTTCCTCGAGGAGGGCTACCGCTACAGGCCAGAGGCCCGCGCGCTGCCGCGGGTCTGCTCACAGGCGATCGTCGGCGCCGTGTTCGAGGCGATCTACCGCCACATCGCGCGCGGCGACGTCGCCTCACTGGCGCGCCAACTGCCACTGCTCGCCTACATCGCCCTGGCGCCGTTCACGGGGCCGCAGGACGCGATCGCGCTGGTGACGCGCATGAGCGCCCGACGGGCGATCGTCGCGGCGTAACTGGCGCCGGCTACTTCTTCCGCGATTTCTTCTTGACGGTCCTGGCCCCGTACTTCTTGCGGGCCCGCTTTTCGCAGGCGACGCGCTTGCTCTTCTTCTTGTCCTTCCTGCAGGTCTTCAGCGCTTTGGCGAGCAGCTGCGCCCTGGTGGGCTTCGCCGGCTGGGCGGCTTTGGCGCCCAGCACGCCGCTGCAGCCGGTGATCGCGATCTTGGTGTCCTGTTCGATCACGGCGCCGTTCTGGCCTGTGATCACGGTCGGCATCGTGAGGGTTTCCCCACACAGGTCATAGTGCTTTGTTTCCGGGATGTTCGTGGCGAACGCCGAGTGCGGGCCGGCCGGGAGGATCGCTTCGAAGCTCTCCACCGGCGCGTCCGGGACGGCGTTGAATTCGGAGGTGGTGATCCCGTTCTTGATTTCCGTCTTGCCATCGAGGACCAGCAGGATCCCTTCGCCTTTCAGGACGAACTCGACGTCGGGGAAGGCCGCGCCGCCGTGGGAGACGAGGTAGCCCGGCCCGGAGAGCGGGGAGCTCAGGATCGGGGTGCGGGCGATCGCTTCGCCGATCTGAGAGCCTTCGTCGCAGGCGCTGCCCGGATCGGCCGGCGTGGATTCAAAGACGCTGTCGAGGCACGCGTGTTCGATCGTCGACTCGCGCGAGGGCAGTGCGAGCGGGAGCGTCAGCTTCGTCTTGGCGATGTTCGCCACGCCCAGCCCCTGGGAGCTGACCTTCACTGTCAGGCTCGCGCCGTCCGCTTTACTGGCCTGACCCTGGGTGAAGGCTTCGAGGGTCGGGTGGAACGGGAGGGATTGGCAGCCGCCGACCTGGAAGGGGCTTTCGAGCGACGCGGTGGCGCCCTTGGTCGAGGTGAGCTGGCCGGTGACAGCCATTGGGTCGCAGCTGGTGGGGTTCAGCGTGAAGCCGGGCCGGTCGATCGTGACGGTCACACTGCGCAGATGGACGGGAAACCCGTCGCTCTGCCCATCGCCGCCGGTGACGTCGAGGATCGACGGGAACGCGTCTGAGACGACCGTGACGTGCGCGTCGGTCGGGTCGACGTGGATCGCCGAGCGCACGACGACGGTGCCCAGGTTGAACGGTCCGGCGATCGCCGGCACCTCCACGGCGATCCCATACGGGCCGCCCTTGTAGGGGCCGGTGAGATAAGCGGACCCGGTGTCGATGAGCGGGTCGGAACCCGGGCCGGCGGTCGTCTGCACGCTGCCCACACGCGAGGCTTCGGGACAGTCCCCCGCCGCCGCCTGCGCTTCGGGGCACTCGGGGACGCTCGCGATGTTCGCCAGCAGGCCGGGCGGCAGGCTCACGGTCAGCCCCGACGGTTCCTGTTCCCCATCGCTCCTCGAGAACGACAGCACGAACGGCGCGTAGGATCCCGCGTCGCTGCTCGTGGTGCCGGCCGTGAACGACGGGGAGAACCCAGGACTGCAGCCTGCGGTGATCTGGAACGGCGAGGAGGCGCTCAGCGGCGCGACCGATGCCCACGCTTCGAAGCTCGCTTCGCTCGTGTAGGAGCCGCACGCTTCCGGGGTCACGAGCGTCGCGCGCGGACCGGACCACAGATCGAGCTTCAGCGAGCTGAAGGGCAACTGCGGGGTTTCGCTGAACGTCGTCGTCAGCTGCCCCGTCTGCGGGTTCGTGCTCACCTGCCCCGCCAGCTTCACCAGGGCGCCATCGCCTTCGGCAGCGAGGTAGATCGCGAGCACCGACCCGAACGGGTTGTTGTCCTGTTCAGCCACGTACACGCTGCCTTCGAGCGGATCCGCCAGCAGAGGCGTGTGGATGAGGACCGTCCCGATCTTCGAGGCTTCTGGACACGACGGCTTTTCCGCGTCATGCGGGGCGAAGACTTCCTGCGGGCACGCCTGCAGACCGTTCGCGGCCGACGGGGAGAGTGACAGCCCGGCCGGCAGCGTGACAGTCGTGTCCTTCAACGCCGATTCGGTGAGCCCCGCCGAGGATTCGGCATCCGGCATCGTCACCTCCGTATCGAGCCCCGTGGCAGAACCGGCAAGCGCCTCCGTGGGCGCGATCGAGATCGACGGGCCGAACGTCAGGGATTCACAGCCGGTGATCGCCGGCATCGCGGCCGTGCGCGAGACGAACGCGCCGGGGTCCTGCCAGGTATCCACGCTCATGCTCGCGCTCAATTCGCCGCCGCAGGAGGTCGGCTCGCGCAGGAACGGCGCCGGCGCGAGGACGCCCGCCGAGCACGGGCCTTCCTCGAATAGATGCTTGGACGACGGGCACCTGCGCTGCGCGTCGTGGCTGGCAGCGGCGGGCACGCCCCACAGTTCGACGGTGGCGCCGATGACCCCGGCCGCGGGCGAGGCGCTCGACACCCGCGCCGTCACACCGTAGTCGCCGCCTGTGCGCACGTTGGAGTCGATATAGAGGTTCGTGTACGAGTTGAAGCGCACGCCGAACTCTGCCGGCACACCCTGCGGCGCCACCAGGTTATAAAGCGGCTCTTCCTCGAACGGTGTGCTCTCCCCCAAGTCGAGTGTGACGACCCCGACCTGCGCCGAGCCGGGGCACGTGAATTCCGTGAGCTGTTCGCGCGTGCAGCGCGCCACCGCCGTTGGGTTGCCGATCAGGCCCGGTGGCAGGCGCGTTTCGGTGTCCCTGACGGTCGCCTGCGCCAGACCGCCGTTGGTGCCAAGCGCGAAACTCGTGCGCATCACATAGGGAACACCGCCAGCCTGCGTGTACGGGTGCCCTTCCGCGTCGAGCGTTTCCAGCGCGAACGAGCGCAGCCCGAACGTCTCGAACGTCTCATCCGCGCCCGTGCTCGAGCCTTCCTTGTTGCTCGCCACGAAACGGTAGTGGTAGGTCGTGCCTACGCTCAGCCCGCTGATTTCGACGCTCGCGCTCTCGGGCGAGAAGCCCGCTTCCAGCGCGTGCGGGCACGCCAGCGTACGCGCGGTCGCATACCCCGAGGCGGCGAATTCGGCTTCGTCGACGAGCTGCGCCTCGCACGTCGTTGAGAACCCGAACGTGTCGATCCGCGCTGTCAACGTCGCATCCCCCGTCAGCGCCGTCGCCGACGCCGCCAGCACGCCCGGAGGGCCGGACGTCGTCACGGTCTCTTCCGGCATCGCTTCGCCTTCGCCGTCGTTTGCCTCCTTGGGGAAGGCTGCGTCGGCGGCGTCCACCCGGTAGTGATAGGTGCTGCTCGGCGCGAGCGCCACTGCGGCGAAGACGCTCTCTGGTTCCGCGTACGGCAGAGGCTTCGCGGCCTCGCACTCGGCGCCGGCCGCGCCCGCGTAGCCGTGTTCGTCAAACTGAGCTTCGCTCACGTATTCGAACGTGCACGAGGTCACATCGCCGCCACCCTGGGCGAGGTCCGGTTCCACGCGGCCCTGCAGCAGCGCCCCCGTCGCTTCCACGCGCGCCGACGCTTCCGCGGCGACGTTCGGCTCCACCACGTCGGGTCCGATGACGTCGACGCCCTTGCCCTGCGGTGCGCTGCTGACCAGTTGCGCCGAGGCCGCGTAGATCGTCCCAGTCGCAGTATCGACGGCCAAGCCGGGGAAGAAGGACGGGCCTGACAGCGCGGTGAAGCTGCGCAGGACACCCGATGGTTCGTACTCGCTGAGACCTTGCGGCTCGGGCGGTTTTTCGTGCTCTTCCGGCTTGGGCTGTTCGGCGACGTAGACCTGGTTGGGCGTCGTGGCGCTGTTAACCGCGACGCCGACCGCTCCGGCGCCGAGTTCGCGCTGGAAGGTCCCCGCGCTGTCCAGCTCGACCACGCTGGCCTTGAACAGCGTGACGTACAAATCGCCGCTGGAGTCCAGGGCGATCCCCATCATTTCCTTGGACAGGTGGCCTTTGCTTGTGATCGTGCGCAGCAGGTTCCCGCCGGGGCCGAACTCGTCGAGATCCCCGCTCGCGTCGTTCGCGACGTACACGTCGCCGCTGGAGTCGACCGCGAGCCCCGCCGGGGTGATCTTGCCGGTGACCCCGCTGCCGCTGGCGTCGCACTCTTTGGCAGACGGGTCCTTTGCTTCGGTGCTACTGCCCGTGATCTGGCACATGAATTCACCGTCTTCGTCGAAGCGGTCTACCACGTGGTGTTCGGTGTCAGAGACGTACACGTCGCCGGCGTTTATGGACAGCGAGCTGTCGACGGCGACGCCCGAGAAGAACGGGCTGAACTCGAATGATTCGGGCGCCGTTTCCGCGCCCGTGATACGCACGCCCGTGAACGCGCCGGTGGCGGTGAGCTTGTCCACCGCATAGCTTCCGGCCCCACTCTCGGACTTCGTTTCGAGCACATACACGTCGCCCTTCGACGCGCCCTGAGAGCTGTCGACCGCCGCTGCCAGCAGGTCACCGCCCAGCGTGCCCGTTCCTTCGCCGCTGAAGCTCGTTTCGATGTGGTGGACGACCCTCGCGTACGCCGGCGCACTCGCGAGCGCGAACACCGCAGCTCCGAGCAGCGCGAGCAGCGCCAGGCGCGATGGGCGACCGTTCCGAGCGGCGATCATCGCTCGCCCCTTCGCGGCCCGGCGGCCTTCTTCGCCTTCGATACGGTGCCGTATCGCTTACGCGCCTGCGCTTCGCAGCTCGCGCGCCTGCGCCTGTCGCGTTTGGTCCGGCACGCCTTCAGCGCCTTCGCAAGCCTCTGCGCGCGCGTGAGCGGCTTCGCCGGCGGGACGAGCGCCTTTTTTTCAGCGAGGACTTGCGCTTTGGGCGCGACGGGATTCCCGGGTCCCGAGAACGTCGCGCTCGCCGGTGTGGAGAACGTAGGCGCAGGCGCCGGCGAGGCGCAGTCGCCTTCGCCACACGCCGGCGGCGCGGCGGCTTCGGGGAAGCCGCCGTTCACGCGCGCGTCGAACACGCTCACGTCGCCGTTCGTGTCGGCGAGCAGTTCGGAGGTGGCCAGGAACACGTCGTCCCCGTTCGCGCTCGCTTCGACGAAGTACGCGTTTGCGCCCGTCGAGCCAGGCGAGAGCAGGTGAAGCTGTCCGTCATCATACTCGTACACATTCGAGAGACCATTCGTATCCCCAGGCAATAGACGCGCGACCGTGTTGAAGAACACCTGGCCACTGTCAGAGACGAACCGCCGCAGGTAGCTGACCGGCGCTTCGTTGATCGTGCCGTCCGTCCGGGTTGGCCCCAAGATCCGCGCGGGGCCTCCCGGCAGTTCGCCACTGGGCGCGCAGGAGGCGCAGCTGAGCGCGTGGTCTTCGGCGTCGTAGAGGTATATCTCCTGGCACGCGCCGATTCCCAACGGCTCCTGCGAGCCCACGCACGGGCCGCGGCTGTCATAGCCGGTCAGCTGACCGAGCGAGTCGAACGCGATGAACCCGCCGTCTGGCGAGACCCGCGCCGTGATGTCTTCCGGGGGGGAGACCCAGTCGTCGACGTCGCTCGAGCCGAGCGTCGCAATGAACGTCGTTGTGCCTTCCTTGCGCACATAGAGGTTCGGCTCTCCCGCCTGCGCGATCGCGCCCTGGCTGTTGGCCTGCGTGCTCGTGAGCGGCGCGTCGGCGACGAAGTACACGCTCGCGCCATCTTCGCTGGCGCCACTCACGCCCTGCACGTCCGCCGCCACAGCGCCGGCGGTGACGTCCTGCAGCCGTTCGCCTTCCCCCCGTTCGAAGTCGTATTCGTACAGGTCGGGCCTGCCCGACGACGCGTGCGAGCCCTCGACAAGATCCCGTTCGTCAGTGAAGAACACGCGCACACCGTCGCTGCTCGCCCACTCGAAGTGCCCGCCGCCCGACCCCGTGCCCCCCTGCGAGGCGTCGAGCTGCACCGTACACGCCGTCGCAGGCGTCGCGCATTCTTCCTCGGGCGGCTGCTGCGGGTTCTCTCGCACATACAGGTTCCCGTCCGCTTCGAAGGCCACCCGCTGGGCATCGCTGGAGATCGCATGCGTCCACGTCGCCGAGCCGCCGGACGTTCCATATTCCTCGTGGGGCACGTCGGCGTTCGCGAGCATGCCGGCGACCGGCGACCCGTCCGGCAGCACCGTCACGAGGCGGACCACGCCGTCCGACCACACGTATAGGTCTTCACTCGAGTCGTTCGACCAGTGGTCTTCCCGCTGTTCTTCGGCCTCCAGAGGAGGGTACACCGGCGGCGTGATCGCCGGCGCTCCGGGCGTGAGCCGCGCAGCCTCGGTGAACACCACTTGGCTGAGATCTTCAGAGCCGCCCTGCGCCCACGCGTCGTTGACCACCGCGCCCGCCGGCGCGCCCTGCGGCGTGTCGATCAGCTGCCAGGCGCCGGCTTCGACACCAGTTCCCGCGTCGTGCAGGAACAGGTTCTGAAAGCCCGGCGGCTCGCCTTCGACAAGCTCCGGTTCATCGGTGGGGCAATACTGCTCCTTGATGCTGTCGTTGTGGAAACCGTCAGTGCGGACGCCCTGCCCATCTCCGTCGGCGAGCACCCAGTTCGTCAGTTCCGGCGTCACAAGCGGGAAGTACGCGTTCGTGCAGCCCGCCGCGTTGTTCGTCACCGACTGCGGCGGGACGAGATCTTCCGTCGACCACCCGTCCGGTCCACGACTCGCGAGGAAGAAGAAGCCGGCGCCGCCTCCCTGACCCGGAAATCCGTACGGGGAGAAGAACAGCAAACGTTCACCACCGGCCGACGCCTCGAGGCTTTCCGATTCGCCCAGCCCTCTGATCCCCGGCCCGACGAGGTTCCCGGGGCTGACCTGCGTCTGGAGGTATGGTTCCAACTGCGGCGGCGTGACCTGCTCGTACGCGCGGCAGTCCGGCAGGTGGACGGCGTAGCCCGTGCGCAGGCTCGCATTGGCGCAGCCTTCCCCGGACGGCAGCGCCGACTGGAACACGAACGTGTGGTCGAGCCCGACGGTGTCGCCGCCTTCGCTCGTCGCGACAACCCGGTAGTGGTAGACGGTGTCGGCCGTCAGCCCGACGATGTGCTGACTCACGAGCACGTCGCCCGTCCCCGAGCCGACGCTCGCTTCTCCGGTGGGCACGCTCGCGCCATACGCGGCCGTCGTGCCATATTCGATCCGGTAGGTCGTTTCGGCCCCGTTCGGGTCGATTTCCGCGTTCAGCGTCGCCGCTTCCGGGCTCACACCCGACGTGTACGCCTCGTCCACGCTCGGCGGCATCCCCACCGCGAGTGCCGATCCGGCCGTGGCCAGCCACAGGGCGAGCGCGCATGCCGCCGTAGCGCACGCCGCGACCGCTGCCACCGGACAACCACTCGAGCGCTTCAATTTTCCTCGCCTCCTAGCCATGCTCATACCCAATCCGTGAAACCACGGGGCGTACCCTCAAACCCGGGTACGCCCCGCGGCGCTGTGTTCAGCTCTTAGGTGGTTTCCGTACCGTACAGGCCCTGTTCATGATTGAGGAGAACGGCGGTGAATGAAACCCCTGTGAGATCCGCTGCACAGGATTTTTCTTTGCCTGATTTGCGTTTGGCAATGAGTTCGCCTTCTCCGATAGTGGATTCTGTGCCTTTTGGATTGAACGTGACGCTGTACTTCGAGATCTTGTAGTTGCACGGGCCAGGGACAGTGAGGGTGATCGCTGCCTTGACCGACATCACGCCTGTTTCGGTCAGTTTCGCGGACGACACCTTGCCCGTGATCGCGTAGCCTTCTTCACATTCTGAGAAGAACGGTGTGCTGAACGCTGTCGCATCGCTCTTCTTTTGGTTCGAGGTGAGCGTCCCTTCCGTCAGCAGCACGCATCCATCAATCAGAAGCCCTGCATATGCAGTTTCGCCTGCTGGCGCCGGCGCCCCCTCGTACAAAAGCACCAGACTGGGTTTTGGCGGTTTTGGTTTTGACGTCGCGAGCGCGGTGTTAGCGCCGATGCCCGCCACAGCGAGAACCGCGACCAGACAGGCACCAAACAGCTTTACATGTTTCACTTGTCCCTCTCCCTTGCTTTAGTTGGATCATGGTTGTGGATCGGCCGGTGTGGGCGCATCCGAGGGGACCCGGCAAGAGCGCTCCTCACGTCCGCGAACGCCGGCCGGATTGGCCGACTGCGGGCGCGTGCAGGGGCGCGACTGCTCCACATGCTGAGGTCCCTGGCCTCTTTTGCGTCTCTCCCCGTCGAACCCTCCCTGGTTTCAGGCCCCGCCACTCGGTGGACCCGGTCTGAATGACAGCGGTATTCTATGCATGGAGACGGGGCCTTGTCAAGTGGGGGCGGATGAGGTGCAGCAAACACACAAGGGCTCAC
The DNA here is from genome assembly GCA_035484215.1 of Solirubrobacteraceae bacterium. Taxonomy (GTDB): domain Bacteria; phylum Actinomycetota; class Thermoleophilia; order Solirubrobacterales; family Solirubrobacteraceae; genus Palsa-744. Next base: position 18,649 of record DATHPE010000033.1, read on the forward strand.
GGTACGCCGGATGCCCTTTTTCGCAAAGCGATGGCTGCCAATGGGATCAGGGGTCTGGCAGTCCGTCCTCCACGAGCGGACGGACTGCGCCGCAGGGCTAGCGGACCCACCGAGGAGCATGAAACAGCGTGGTTCCCCGACGCCCGCCTGGCCGAAGGCTGTGTTCGACCGCGCTTCAGGCTGTCCTGTACTGCTTGCAGCCTTCCACGATGTAGCCGGCGCGGCAGCTCGTCCTCGCAACCCACTGCTTTTCTGTCTCCACCGCCCATCTACCATAGGCCTGCAGCTCTGCCTTCGTGGCGATGCCGCCGAACCTGCGGGTAGCTTGTTTGAATATCCGCCCGCTGATCATGTCGGTGCGCACGCGCAGCAGTTCGTCGGCGACGCTTTCGCCCGTGTCCGCCAGGTGTCTCTGCTGTTCTCCCCGGTTTGGGAACTGCTTGCGGCTGTAGCGAGCGTATTCCTCGCGCACTTCCGCTTCACTGGGGCTCACTCCGTCGGCCTTTCCCTCCTGGAGCTCCCACTGGAAGCCGATCAGCACGTTGAGCATGCCCATTTCCACGCTGCGGTAGTGCTCCGCGCATTCGCGTTCGAGCTGCGCGCTTGTGGGTATGGGCCCTGGCTTGGCCGGCTTGGTGGCGCGCTTGACGAAGCTGAGCCTCCCCTTCGGGTTCTTGGCGCTCGCGGGGAGCCGCACCACGTTCACCGTAAACCCGCTTGCCGCTCTTTCGGCCGCCGCTCTCGCGAGGGCTCGCAGATGGGCGATGCACGGGGCGTAGTCGGAGGGTTCGTACACGACGCCCGACGGCAGCGGCTTGCGCGGGTTCGCTTCGTAGTCGATCGCGAGCTTGACGGCCGTCCAGTGGCGCAGCGCCGCCTTGGTGATCGGAGTGCCCGCGACGACCGCCACGGCATCACCGGCGCCACCGGTGCTACCGCAGCCGGCAAGGGCCACCGTCGCGATCGCGGTCGCACAGGCCAACAAAAGCTGTTTGGTGCTCTTCATAGCAAAGCCGTTCTCCCCTCCGACCAGAGCCCTCCGAGCACTGGCCGTATCAGGGCTGTGCGGGACGCTCGTGCGTCCCGCACAGCCACAGCTCACTGAGAAGCGCTAGACCCTCAGGGTCATGCGCGTCCTGATGACGCTAGGCGTCCTCAGGTGATCTCGCCCGCCGTTGTCTCAGTGATTTCCTCTGTCTGTTCCTGGCCGCCTTCTTTTGCTGTACCGCCGCCTTTTTCGGATTTCAGCGTGCAGGATGAGCCTTCGAATTCGTCAGGCGTCTGTTTGCCTTTGCTTGCCGTCAGTTTCACTGTGAATTTGGTCGTGGTTTCGCCGATCGGCGTGATCGGACCCGCTGCGCACCCAGTGACCTTCACTTTGGTGCCGGCGCACGTGAATTCGGTCGGTTCGGGGCTGAACTTCAGACCAACTTCCGTACCTTTGATGTACCCCAGCACGAATGAGCCTTTGGTTTTGATGACCCCTGATGATTCGCCTTCGCCGGTGCAGGTCTCAATGCCTGCAGCTTTACAGCCTTTGAACGTCTCCACGAAGGTTCCTGCTTTTGCCCCTGTGATCGTGCTCGTACCTGTGTTGCTGGTGCATTTGATGGAGAAGGCTTCACCTTCTTCGGTGAAGGTCGCCGTCGCCGATTTCGATGTCCCCGAGTTGGTTGCCGGGCTGAATTCAGGCGCTGCCGCGGAGGCGATCGCCACCGCGACCGCGCTCATCGCGAGCACGGCCACGAGGGCCATGCCCAGTATCCTGATGCGTTTCATGTTGCCTTTTCTCCTTGTGAGGGTTGGTCGACCGGCTCCGCGAGCGCTCGTCTGTTCAGGTCGGAGACCCCACGACGCCGGTCCTTCTTGGCGGCCATCTTCTGGCTACCACCATCGTTTTTTTGTCCTGCAGCGCGGACCCTAACCTCAGCTGAAAAGAAAAGCTAGTCGTGTTTCCAACCCCGGAGTATCATCGGCATGGCCCAGCCGATCACGATCGGCGAGGGTTGGTCCGGTCGACGCCGGGGCGCTCGTCATTCAGGTCGGAGACGCTCCGGCGCCGACCCCTTCAGCCCGGTGGGGCCGCGCGGCGGTCTATCAGACGCGCCGGACCCCGGTCAGGCAAGCTCGAGGACAGCGCGCAGCTCCTCGGCCACGCGCTCGACCTGGCCGCTGCGCATCTGCGGAAAGAACGGCAGCGCGAGCGAGCGCGCGGCCACGTCCTCGCACACCGGGAACTCGCCCTCGCGATGCCCGAAACGCTCGCGATAGAAGCTCATCAGATGGATCGCCGGCAGATACGGCTTGCTCTGGATGCCCACCGTTGCGAGAGTACGCACGGCCTCGTCACGGTCCACCCCATGCGGGAGCTGGACGACGAACACGAACCAGCCGCGTTTGTTTCTGTCTACGTCCGCGCACGGCAGCTCCAGCCCATCGAGGTCGCCAAGGGCCTCGCGATACAGGCCGGCCACACGCGCGCGATCGGCGAGCATCCCCTCCAGCCGCGCCAGCTGCGCGATGCCCAGCGCGCACGCGATGTCCGACAGGCGGTAGTTGAAGCCCAGCCGGTCGTGATCGAGCCAGCCCATGTCCGGCGCGCGCCCCTGGTTGCGCTCGGAGTCGATCCGCTGCTTCAGCGCCGGGTCGCCCAGCGTGACCATCCCGCCCTCGCCCGTGGTGAGCTGCTTGTTCGCGTAGAACCCGAACACCGCCGGATGCCCGCGCGCGCCCACCGCCACCCCGTCCGCGTGCACCGCGCCCAGCGCCTCGCACGCGTCCTCGACGATCGCCAGCCCGTGTCGGCACGCGAGATCCTCGAACGCGGGCATGTCGGCGGGGTAGCCGAAGATGTGCACCGGCAACAGCGCGCGCGTGCGCTCGGTGACGGCCGCCGCGGCGGCGTCGGGGTCGAGGTTGAGCGTCACCGGGTCGATGTCGGCGAACACCGGGCGCGCGCGCTCGTACAGCGCGGCGTTGGCCGACGCCACGAACGACAGCGGGCTCGTCACAACCTCATCCCCCTCCCCCACGCCGACCGCCCGCAGCGCCAGGTGCAGGCCCGCGGTGCCGCTGCTGACGGCGCTCGCCAGCGGCGCGCCCACGAGCGCGGCGAAGCCGTGCTCGAACTCATCCAGGCGCGGCCCCAGCGACAGCTGCCCCGAGCGCAGCACCTCCACCACCGCGCGCTCCTCCGCCTCGCCCAGCACCGGGCGGGCGAGCGGGATCACGTCATCCATGCAGCGTGGACTCCCCCTTCGGGGACGACGACGCGGTCGCGAGCCTGCGTTGACCCTGCATGCCGTACTCCAGCGAGTCCACCAGCGCATCCCAGGAGGCCGCGATCAGGTTCTCCGCGACCCCGATAGAGCCCCACACGTCGTGCCCATCGGAGGCGTCGATCAGCACGCGTGTGACCGCCCCCGTACCCTTCGTCTCATCGAGGATCCGCACCTTGAAGTTGACGAGCTCGATCTCGCGCAGGTGCGGGTGGATCTCGCCGATCGCGTCGCGCAGCGCCCTGTCCAGGGCGTGAACCGGCCCGTTGCCCTCGGCCGTGCGCACGTAGCGCTCGCCGCCGGTGTCGGTGGGAATCCAGACCTTGATCGTGGCCTCGGTGGTGGCGCGCCCGTCGGCGT
>DATHPE010000034.1:0-15978 GCA_035484215.1 Solirubrobacteraceae bacterium
GGCGAGGCGCACTCGGTGCCCGATGCCGCGGCGGCCGGCGAACTGTTGGAGGGCCTGCTGCGCGACGGCGACATGGTGCTCGTGAAGGGCTCGCGCGGCGTCGGCCTGGAGCGCGTGGCGGAGATCCTGCAGGGTGCGGCGCAGCCGGTGGGAAGGCGCTGAATGGGCCGGATTCTGATCGGGGGGACGGCCGCGCTTTTGATCTGCATCTTCCTCAGCCCGAAGTTCATCGAGTTTCTGCGCAAGCGCGAGTTCGGCCAGCAGATCCGCGAGGACGGCCCCCAGGGGCACCTGCAGAAGGCGGGCACGCCGACGATGGGCGGGATCATCGTCTTCCTGGCGGTCGCCGTGCCGTTCCTGATCCTGAGCGAATACGAATGGCGCTCGGTGGGTGTGTTCGGCGCGGCGATCGCGTGCGCGCTGCTGGGCTTCGCCGACGACTACACCAAGCTCGTGCGGCGCCGCTCGCTGGGTCTGCGCGCGCGGACGAAGCTGTTGGTGACGATCGCGATCTCGCTGGGGCTGTGGTACGTGGCGGTGCACGAGGCCCACGTGCCGTCCTACCTGGAGCTGAACTACGCCGACTACCACGTCAACCTTGGGCCGGCGTTCCCGGTGCTGATCTACCTGGTGGTCGCCGGCACGACGAGCGCGGTCAACCTCACCGACGGCCTCGACGGCCTGGCGGCCGGCTGCGCGGCGATCGTGCTGCTCGCATACATCGGCATCACGTTCCTGGCGGGCGACTACGACATGGCGATGCTCGCGGGCTGCCTGGGGGGCGCGTGCATCGGCTTCCTGTGGTTCAACGCGTTCCCGGCGACGATCTTCATGGGCGACACCGGCTCGCTGGGCCTGGGCGGAGCGATCGCGGGCCTGGCGGTGATGACGAAGACGGAGCTGCTGCTGATCCTGATCGGCGGCATCTTCGTGGTCGAGGCGCTGTCGGTCGCGATCCAGGTGATCTCCTTTCAGACGACCCGCAGGCGCGTGTTCCTGATGGCGCCGATCCACCACCACTTCGAGCTGAAGGGCTGGTCTGAGACGAAGATCATCCTGCGCTTCTGGATCGTGGCGTCGATCTGCGGCGCGATCGGTTTCACCATCTACCGCCAGAGTCGCGGAGTGTGAAGGGGCTCCAGCACGCCTGGGCCATCTGCTGGAGGCATCGAACCGTCGGTGTCGAAGTGAGCATGGATGCCAGATCGGTCGCTCGAGCACAGGATGCTGCTGACCGCGACGATGTGCCTGCTGGCGTTCGGCGCGGTGATGGTCTACAGCGCCTCCTCGGCGACGACGCTGCTGCAGGGGGAAGGCTACGGCGACGGCGAGCTGGTCAAGTTCGTGATCTACGGCGCCGTGGGCCTGGTGCTGATGCGCGTGCTGGCGCGCGACGGGGTGGCGAAAGTGCACAGCATCACGGCGCCGCTGCTGGCGGTGTCGTTCGTGCTGGTGCTGGCGGTGCACATCCCGCACGTGGGCGTGAGCGTCAATGGCGCGCGCCGCTGGATCGGGCCGGGATCGCTGCAGTTCGAGCCCTCGGAGCTGATGAAGCTCGCGCTGGTGCTGTATGTGGCGACGCTGCTGGCCAAGCGCCCGCGTCAGGTGCACGACCTGCGCGCGCTTGCGAAGCCGCTGCTGGCGGTGGTGGGCGCGGCGTGCCTGCTGGTGTTCACCGAGCCGGACCTGGGCACGGCGATGGTGATCGCGTTCACGGTCGCGGCGATGCTGATCGCGGCCGGCATCCCGCTGGGAAAGCTCGGCGTGATCGCCGGCTCGGTGCTGGGGCTGGTGCTGGTGTACGCGATCGTGCAGCCGTACGCGCGCGCGCGGCTGACGTCGTTCATCGATCCGTGGGCGCACGCGTCGGGCAGCGGCTTCCAGGCGGTCCAGGGTCAGATCGCGATCGGCTCTGGCGGGCTGTTCGGCGTGGGGCCGGGGCAGTCGGTGCAGAAGATCTTCTATCTGCCGGAGGCGCAGACGGACTTCATCCTGGCGGTGATCGCCGAGGAGCTGGGCGTGGTGGGGGTGTTCGCGCTGCTGTTCCTGTACGGGCTGATCGCCTATGCGGGCCTGCGCGCGGCGAAAGCGGCGCGCAGCCTCTACAGCGCGCTGATCGCGGTGGGGGTCACCGCGCTGATCGTCTCGCAGGCGGTGCTGAACGCGTTCGCGGTGCTCGGCCTGGCGCCGCTGACGGGGGTGCCGCTGCCGTTCGTGTCATACGGCTCGAGCAGCCTGATCGTGATGCTCGCCGGAATGGGCCTGCTGCTGAACGTGGCCTCGGGCGCGACCGGGCACGTGCGCGCTGTGGCGCCGTCACGGCGCGCACGCTCCGCCGACGCGCGGGCGCGCGAACCGGCACGATGGGGCGATGATGGCAACGCCGAGGAAGATCGTGATCGCCGCCGGCGGGACCGCCGGGCACGTGGTGCCGGCTCTCGCGGTGGCGGACGCGCTGCGGGCTGAGGGCGCGGAGGTCGCGTTCATCGGCGGCGGCCGCGCGGAGGCGCAGCTGGTGCCAGCGGCGGGCTACGCGCTGCACACGATCACGGTGCGTGGGCTGCATCGCCGCAACCCGCTGCGCGCGGCGCGCGCGCTGGTGCTGGCCGTGGCGGCGGTCGCGCGTGCGCGTGCGCTGCTCAGGGGCCTGGCGCCGGATGCGGTGATGGGCGGCGGCGGCTACGTCGCGGGCCCTGTGGGCGTGGCGGCGCTGAGCATGCGCGTCCCGCTGGTGCTGACGGAGGCCGACAGCCACCTGGGGCTGACCAACCGCCTGCTGGCGCCGTTCGCGCGGCGCGTGTGCCTGGCGTTCGCGCTGCCCGGCCGCGAAGGCCGGCGCTATCGCGTCACCGGCCGGCCGGCGCCGCGGGGCTCCGACGACCGCGCGGCCGCGCGCGCGCGCTTCGGGATCGACCCGGATGAGACGTGCGTGCTGGTGTTCGGCGGCTCGCTGGGCGCGCGCTCGATCAACCTGGCGGCGGTGGAGGCGTTCGCGGGCGCGCCCTTCCACGTGCTGCACGTCAGCGGCCGGCGCGATCACCCCGAGCTGCTCGCTCGCGAGCTGCCCCTGGACTACGACCTGCGCGAGTACCTGCCGCTGGGCGAGTTCGCCGACGCGCTCGCCGCCGCCGACCTGGTGGTCGCACGCGCGGGAGGCTCGGTGTTCGAGATCGCCGCGCACGGTCTGCCGGCGATCCTCGTTCCCTACCCGCACGCCTCAGCCGACCACCAGAGCGCGAACGCGCGCTGGATGTCCGACGCGGGCGCGGCGGTGGTGATAGCCGACGCGGAGCTGAGCGGCGCGCGCCTGGGTGGCGAGGTGGCGACGCTGCTGGCCGATCGCGAGCGCCTGGCGGCGATGTCCGCCGCCGCCAGGAGCCTCGCCCGCCCCGACGCCGCGAAGGACATCGCCGGTGAGCTGCTGCGGGCTGCGGGGGCGGGTAGAGATGTCGAGCAGCCGCTGGGAGCCGCCGGATGAGCGCCGCGTCGGGCGCGCCGTGGAGCGGGCGGCGCCTGCACTTCGTGGGGGTGGGCGGGGCGGGCATGAGCGGCTACGCGCGCGCGGCGCACGCGCTGGGCGCGGAGGTGAGCGGTTCGGATGGTGCGGACGGCCCGTACCTGGAGCGCCTGGCGGCGGATGGCGTGCTGCGGGCGCACATCGGCCACAGCGCGCGGAACGTGCCGGCGGGGGAGGGGGTGGAGCTCGTGTACTCCTCGGCGGTGGGCGCGGAGAACGTCGAGCGTGCCGCCGCGCGCGAGCGCGGCATCCCCGAGCGCCCGCGCGCGGAGCTGCTGGGCGAGCTGAGCGCGATGCGGCGGACGATCGCGGTCGCGGGCACGCACGGCAAGACGACCACGTCGTCGATGATCGCGCACGCGCTGCGCGCGGCGGGGATGGCGCCGGGGTGGCTGGTGGGGGCGCCGATCGGCGGCGGCCTGCCGAACGCGGAGTGGGGGGAGGGCGAGTGGCTGGTGGTGGAGGCGGACGAGTCCGACCGCTCGATGCTGAGCCTGAGCGTGGACGTGGCGGTGCTGACGAACGTAGAGCTCGACCACCACACGGCGTTCGCGTCGCTGGCGCAGCTGCGCGAGGCGTTTCGCGAGTTCCTCGCACGGGCGCGCACGGCTGTCGTCGTGTGGGACAGGCCGGAGCTGCTGACGCTGGCGCGGGACGCGCATGGGGTCGAGATCGTCCCCTACGACGCGCTCGACCCTGTGCTCGTGCCCGGAGGCTCGCGCTTCGATTGGCGCGGCCACGAGGTGGCGCTGGCGGTCCCTGGCGTCCACAACGCGATCGACGCCGCGGGCGCGCTGGAGGCGGCGCGGATCGCCGGAGCGGACGACGCGGCGGCGGTCGCCGGACTGGCGCAGTTCCACGGCGCCGGACGGCGCTTCCAGCCGCTCGGCGCGGGGCCGCACGGTGCGCTGCTGTATGAGGACTACGCCCACCACCCGAGCGAGATCGAGGCCACGCTGCGGGGGGCGCGCACGCTGTCGCATACTCCGGCGGGCACAGGCGGGCGCCTGGTGGCGGTGTTCCAACCGCACCTGTACTCGCGCACGGCGCTGCTCGCGCGGGAGTTCGGGCGGGCGCTGGCGCTCGCGGACGTGGTGGTCGTGCTGGACGTGTACGCGGCGCGCGAGCGCGCGGAGGACTTCCCGGGGGTGAGCGGGCTGCTGATCGCGGAGAGCGCCGCCGACGCCGCCCGCGGCAGGCCGGTGTACTGGCTGCCGGGCTTCGCCGACGCCGAGCCGGTACTGCGCGCGGTGCTGGAGGAAGGCGATGTGTGTGTGGTGATGGGCGCGGGCGACGTCGATGCGCTGGGGCGCGCGCTGGCGGTGGCCGGCGAGCCAGAGGACGAGCGGTGAGCGTGCCGGCGGGAGTGCGCCGTGACTTCCCGCTGGCGCGCCTGACGACGGTGCGCACGGGCGGAGTCGGGCAGTTCTTCGCGCGCGCGGGCAGCGAGCAGCAGCTGCTGGAGCTGCTGGCATGGGCGGCCGCAGAGGACGTGGCAGTCAGCGTCGTGGGCTCGGGCTCGAACCTGCTGATCGCCGACGAGGGCGTGCGCGGCCTGGTCCTGAGGCTGGACCGCGAACTGGCGGCCATCTCCGTGGACGGGCAGCGCATGCAGTGCGGCGGCGGCGCGCGCCTGCCGGCGGTGGCGGCGCGCGCGGCGCGTGCGGGCCTGTCGGGGATCGAGTTCGGCGTGAACATCCCCGGCACGGTGGGGGGAGCGGTGCGGATGAACGCCAACGCGTACGGCGGCGAGCTGGAGTCGGTGCTCGAGTGGGTGCAGATCGCGACGGCGTCGGGCATCGAGCGCCGCGAGCCGCGCGAGCTCGGCCTCGCCTACCGGCGCTCTGATCTCGCCGACGGCGAGATCGTCGCGCGCGCGAGCCTGCTGCTGGCTCCGGGGGAGCCCGCGGCGATCAAGGCCACGCTGGAGGAGATGCGCCGCTGGCGCCACGAGGCCCAGCCGCAGGGGATCAAGACGTTCGGCTCGACGTTCAAGAACCCCGACGACCCCCGCGCCGAGGGCCGTAGCGCGGGGCTGCTGCTGTCGGAGGCCGGCTGCAACGGCCTGGCGCACGGCGGCGCGCGCTTCGCGCCCAAGCACGCCAACTTCATAGAGAACACCGGCGCGGCCACGACAGCGGACGTGATCGCGGTGATGGCCGAGGGCCGCCGCCGCGTGCTGGAGCGCTTCGGCGTGGCGCTCGAGCCGGAGGTGCAGACGCTGGGCGACGTGCGCTTCCCGTGGTAGGCGGCCATGCTCCGTACCGCTGAAAGCGGCGCGCGTGGCCTCTTCTGCGTATGTGTGTCTGTGTCGCGCCTCTGGCACAAGTCTAAGCCGCGTTTTTCGGCCAACTGACCGACTGGGGCACTAGATTGATGACCTTGCAACTTCTGGATCTGTTCGCGCGATGTGGCGCGCTGGAGTTCCATCTCAGGAGCGCCAATATCGAGCGGGTGAGGCCGCTTGAAGGAGGCGGCGGACATCCAGATAAGATGACGCTCGTCCTTCAGGGAGGTGTTGGAGTAGCCGCCAAGGCGGGTGGAACTCCAGAGCAGCTAAAACGCGCGAAGCGCGAGGTTGCGGCGTGGTTGCTCGCATGCGAACTTGGCATCGATCGATTCGTTCCGGCGACCGTGCTTCGCAAGATGCCGGCGTCGTTCGATGTCACGACGATGGTCTGCGGGTCCGTCCAGGTGCTCTGGCCTCGTTTCATGACCGCGCTCGATGCTGGCGTTGAAGCATTCGATTGTCCCGAGCATGTGTCCTGGCGAGTCGCGGTTCTCGACACGCTGGCGGCGAACACCGATCGGAATCCCGGCAATTGGGGGGTCATCGACGAGTTGCCGCATGTGGCTCTCATCGATCACGGACACGCATTTGAGGAGGCCGCGAGCAACAGCGAGTTCGCGGCCAGGCATAAAGACGAGCCGCTGCCTGACGACCTACTCAAGGAAGTTCAGCACTTCGTCTCCGAAAGAGCGGAGTCGAGACTAGCGCTGTTTCTTGATCCGCCAGAGCTTGAAGGAGTCTTTACGCGCGCCGCAAGAATCGCTGTAGAAGGCAAGCTTTCCGTCTGATACCGTGGCTATGATATTTGGTTTAACTTTTGTACCTCGGGTAGGAGCATCGTATGTCTAAACGTGTTCGGCACGTGGACATAATCAGCAATGATCCGCTTGCTGGTCGTCGCCGATTGCTCGCGAAGGTGCAGCTAAACGGGAAACCAGAGCTAGAGCTGTTTCTCGGCCAGGACACGCGGGCGAGCGAGGAATCGATGTGGACGTATCTTTGCTCGCAGGTCGAGCTGGACCCTATGGCCGACCCAAACGGCTTTCTTGAGGCATTGCCTCAATCTATCGACGCGACCTATGTCGCCGCCAGCGACGTACACGACGATGCGCACTGTCCATTCCGTGGCACCCCGACCAACCCTGCGCACGGTGTAGGACACATGGGCGCTGCCTAGCGGTTTCGCGGACAGTCTGATCTAAGCTACCCACCGAGTCGTTTGATCGTGTCCTGCGCGCTGACCGGCTCGGATGGGAGGTCGGCGAGCGCCGCCGCGAGGTCGGCCGCGCCGTCGATGGTCGCCTCGTGCGCCTCGCTCAGCCACCGCGCCAGCCAGCGGCAGGCCCAGGCGTCGTACGCGTCGGGCCGCTCGACCGCGACCAGCGGCAGCAGCCTGCGGGCGAGCGCCAGTGGGATCGGGCGTCCGCTCTCGCGGGTGATGTCCTTGGCGATGGCCACTGCCAGGCGCAGGTCGCCGCGCTCGACAGCCCGTTCGAGTTCGCGCCCTGGATGGTACGGTCCCGGTCCCATGCGAACATATGTTCGCACATGGTGAGAGGCCGCCGTGAGTCCTCGACCGCAAGACATTGCTATAACCTTGCAGAGACATAACAGAGAAACCGAGTCAGAGAAGCCATGGCAGAGACAGGGGTCAGAACAGTTACGGTGGCACGACAGCGATTCGAGCTGCGGCGCGACCGGGTGGAGCAGGCCATGCGCCGCATCCTGCCCGAGCCTATCGCCAGCCACTATGTCGTCATAGATCGCCGACGCTACCCGCCCAAGCAGGTCGTCGGCGTGGTCACGGGACTCGACCGAGCGGATTTCACATCGCATCAGGCACGGCGCATCCTCACTGGGCTTGGGTTCCCAGCTGGTCGGCGCCCGCGGCGGGATCTGCTCAATATGGAGAACGGGTCCGACGGACACCTCGACGCTCGCTCGGCTGCCGCACATTCTCGGCGAGGGGGAGGGACTGGGCTGAAGCGTGCCAGCGCTGAGGCGCTCGAACCGTTCATCGGCCAGTGGGTCGCCACGAAGGGGCAGGAAGTGCTCGTCGCAGCTGAAGACCCGAGCACGGTCGTGAGCTGGCTCGCAGAGCATCGCCAGCGAGCGGACAGCATGTTTCGTGTGCCCGATAGCGAGTTCCAGGCCAGCGGCCTGGCGCCGCTGTGAAGCATTCGTTCCAGGCGCTTCCTGGTCTTGCCGGGAGGCCGCGACCGATCGTCGACGTCGTTGTGGAGGGACTGGAGCTCGCCCCCCAAGCCTGCCTGCTGGACACTGGGGCGAGCGACATCCGCATGGGCGCGCACGTCGCCGATTTGGCAGGCATCGATCTCGCAATCGCACCTAGCCATGAGATCGTCGTCGGCGGCCTGCGCACGACCGGCAGAGCGGCAAATGTTCAGCTCGAGTTGCGTGATGATGGCTCGAGCAGCCACGTGTGGAGTCCCACCGTCTATTTCTGCGATCCCTGGCCGTGGGCCTTCGGCCTGCTCGGACTGACGGGCCTGGGCCCATTCCTGACGATCCTCGACAGCTACGAGGAGTGGGTGGAACTGCAGCCGCTGGCTCGTTGAGAATCGGGTAGGGGTTCCACGCGCGAGGTCGAAGAGGTCGGGCATGGCTCGCTCGCTCGCCGCACCCGCTCCCAGGCGCATCCCTCGTGGATCGACGCCGTCGAGCCCCGGCGTCCTGCGTCCGCTGACCGGCGCCGCGGGCCTGTTGCGCGCGGGCGTCGCCTTCGCGTTGGCGCGACGGCGGCTGCGCATCGCGCTGCTGGCGGTCGTGATCGCCCTGCCGCTTCTCGGCGGCGGCTGGCTGTGGCTGCGCCAGTCCTCGTTCGTGTCTGTCGAGCAGGTGCAGATCGCGGGCGTGCACGGCGCCGACGCGCAGGCGGTGGACGCGGCGCTCACGCAGGCGGCGCACAGCATGAGCACGCTCGACGTGAACGTCGGCGCGCTGCGCGCGGCGGTCGCGCCGCTGCACCTCGTGCGCGCGGTGCGCGCGGTCGCGCGTTTCCCGCACGGGCTTCGCATCGAGGTCAGCGAGCAGTTGCCGGTCGCGGTTCTGACGGCGGCCGGGGTGAAGACGGCGGTGGCCGCCGACGGCGTGGTGCTCGGACCCGCGCTCGTGTCAGGCTCCCTGCCGAGCGTTGGCGGCTCCCTCGTGCCGGCTCCCGGTCACCGCGTCGGCGGCGCCAGCCTGCTGGGCGCTCTGGCGGTGCTCGGCGCCGCGCCGGAGCTGCTCGCCAGGCACGTCGAACGCGTCTTCGAAGGGGCGAAGGGTCTCACCGTCGCCATGCGCAACGGCCTGATCGTGTACTTCGGCAACGCCGGCCAGCCACGCGCGAAGTGGCTCTCGCTGGCGCGGGTGCTCGCCGACTCCAGCTCCGCCGGCGCGTCGTACATCGACGTGCGCCTGCCCGCGCGGCCGGCCGCCGGGTTCCCGGCGGGCGTGACTGCGCCCGACGCGAGCACCGCGGAAACTCCCACAGAGCCAGCTGGGACCGCCGAATCGACGGTCGCCTCGCTGGCCGCCGTGCTCGCGGGTGAAACCAACGCCGAAACCTCCTCCTCCACGCCCGGCGAACCCTCCGGCGCAGGCTCCTCCACGGAATCTGAAACGAGCGAACAGCCTGGCGAAGCGACTTCACAGGCTCCCACCGAAGCGGCGCCCGAAACCTCCACAGCGGGGGGGTGACAGAGTCTCGACCTCAACTTGAGGATAAGGCATGCTCGGGCGGCATTCTCAGGCAGTGCTTGAGAGTCGGGCGATCTGCAACGTTTGTTGCGAGAGTGGACGAAGTCGTTGACAGGGCGAAGTTCCCTGCATAACGTGCACAACCCGGCGGTTCGGCGATCAGTATGCTGCCAACCCTACATTTCTACTGAAGGCTTCGGACAGAACCATCATGGAGAGAAGCGGCAGCTATCTGGCAGTCATCAAGGTCGTCGGCGTCGGCGGCGGCGGCACCAACGCGGTCAGTCGCATGGTCGACGCGGGACTGCGCGGCGTGGAGTTCATCGCCGCCAACACCGACGCGCAGGCGCTCGCCATGTGCGACGCCGACATCAAGCTGAACATCGGCCACGAGTCGACCAAGGGCCTCGGCGCCGGAGCCAACCCGGACGTCGGTCTCGCCGCGGCGTCGGAGTCGCGCGATGACATCAAGGAGGCGCTGAAGGGCGCCGACATGGTGTTCGTGACCGCCGGCGAGGGCGGCGGCACGGGAACCGGCGCGGCGCCCGTCATCGCCGAGATCGCCAAGAACGAGATCGGCGCGCTCACCGTCGGCGTGGTCACGCGCCCGTTCGAGTTCGAGGGCTCCCAGCGCGGTCGCCAGGCGATCGAGGGCATCGAGCGTCTGCGCGAGGTCGTCGACACGCTGATCGTGATCCCCAACGAGAAGCTGCTGGCGGTCGTCGAGCGGCGCACGTCGATGCTCGACGCCTTCCGCGAGGCCGACAACGTGCTGCGCCAGGGTGTGCAGGGGATCACCGACCTGATCACGATCCCCGGGCTGATCAACCTCGACTTCGCAGACGTGCGCACGATCATGCAGGACGCCGGCTCGGCGCTGATGGGCATCGGCACCGCCAGCGGCGAGAGCCGCTGCGCCGACGCCGCCAGGGCCGCCATCTCCTCGCCGCTGCTGGAAGAGTCCGTCGACGGCGCCACCGGGATCCTGCTGAACATCACCGGCGGCAAGGACCTCGGCCTGTTCGAGGTCAACGACGCCGCCGAGATCATCCAGAACGAGGCCGACCCCAACGCCAACATCATCTTCGGCGCGGTCATCGACGAGAGCATGTCCGACGAGGTGCGCGTCACCGTCATCGGCACCGGCTTCGACCATCGGCCGGGACGCACGAGCGCCCGCCGCGACTCGCGCACGACCCCGCGCGACCGCAATCCTCGTATCTCCGATCGCCAGCGCTCGACGCTGGAGATCTCCGACGAGGACATCGACGTGCCGCCGTTTCTCCGCTGAGTCGCTCAGGGGGACCGGATGGCGCATGCGCCATCCGGCGAAGCCGCACATGTGCGGCTTCGATGGGAGCGCACATGTGCGCTCCCTCAGCCGGCGCATGCGCCGGCTGAACAGCGTCGATCGCGTCTGGGCAGGCATCCGCAGCAGCTGCCAGACTCGCGCCGATGGGCCGTTCGGCGATATGGGGGGTGGCGGCGACCGCGGCGCTCTTGAGTTGGCTGTCGGCGCCCGTGGCGCTCGCGCAGGTGAGCGCCGGCGACGCAGCCGCGACCGCGAGCTATCTGCGCGCGAACTACGCCACGGACCGCGCCGAGGTCAAGGACTTCCCGGCGGCGATCGCGGCGATCGAAGCGCTCGCCACGCGGCTTCACGCGGAATGTCCGGGCGTGCTGGCGAACATGCCGAAACCGACCTCCGGCGTGCCGCCGACCGCCAGTGAGGCGGAGATCGCCGCCGAGGAGACGGGCGCTGCCTTTGGGGTTGCAGAACACGCCGAATACAGCCGTGACCGCGCGTTCGCGCGGGCGGTCTCGCCCTTGGGCTGGAGCGATCTCGCCGTGACTCGGCTCGTGCGCTCCGCTGCCGCCGACGAAGTTCAGAAAGCCGAGCTGCCGGCCCCTGATCTGTGTGCGGACGCGCGCGCGTGGGTGAGCAGCGGCTACCAGACCGTCTCCGCCGCCACCACGGCCTACGTGCGCCGCTACGCGACGCTCTCGCGCGAGACGGAAGGCGTCGAGGAAAAGCTCGACCTGACCATCGTCTACGAGCCCGGAGAGGACGGCTGGATCATCGCCTCGATCCCTGAGGTGGCCGGCGTCCCACAGCCAGGGCCGGACTCGTGAGGAGGCTCGCGCCAACGTCATCGACGCGTTGCGGCTGATGCTCTCGCCCGAGCAGAGATCGGCGGACGACCAGCGTGAGCGAGAGGCGCTTCATCTGACCATCGCTGCGTGAAGCGCCGCGACCTCGGTCTCCCCGCTAGCCTGGGCGAGATGTCCTCGACGGCTACGCCGACCCTGCGCCGCACGCCCCTGTTCGACCGCCACGTCGCCGCCGGCGCCAAGCTCGTCGACTTCGCCGGCTGGGAGATGCCCGTCTACTACGGAGGCCCGCCCGCCCTCATCCAGGAGCACATGGCCGTGCGCGAGGCGTGCGGCATCTTCGACGTCTCGCACATGGGCGAGATCGAGACAAGCGGCCCGGGATCCCCGGCGCTGCTGCAACGGCTGCTCTCCAACGACGTAGCCAAGATCGCGCCCGGCGGCGCGCAGTACAGCGTGCTCTGCCGCGAGGACGGCGGCGTGCTCGACGACCTGTTCACCTACCGCCTGGATGTCGATCGCTACCTGACGATCACCAACGCCGCCAACCACGTCCAAGACCTCGCGTGGTTCAACGCCCACGCCATCGACGTGCCCGACGTCGAGGTTCACGACCGCATCGACGAGTGGGCGATGCTCGCCGTGCAGGGGCCGCTCGCGCGCGAGATCGTGCAGGCGATCTCCGACTCGCCGCTGCCCGCGCGCATGCGCGCGGAGCCCAGGCGCGTGGCCGGGGCGGAGGTGCTCGTGTGCGGCACCGGCTACACCGGCGAGGACGGCGTCGAGCTGCTGTGCGCGCCTGAGCACGCCGCCGCGCTGTGGGATGAGATCGTGCGCCGCGGCGCCACGCCCGCCGGGCTCGGCGCGCGCGACACGCTGCGCCTGGAGGTGTGCTTCCACCTGTACGGCAACGACCTGAGCGTCGAGCGCGGCCCGATCGAGGCCGGCCTCGGCTGGTGCTGCAAGGAGGACACCAGCTTCATCGGCTCCGACGCCGTGCGCGCGGTGCGCGAGCGCGGGCCGGCCGAGAGGCTCGTCGCGTTCGCGATCGACGGACCAGGGATCGCCCGCCAGGGCAACCCCGTGGCGGGCGGCGGGGAGGTGACCAGCGGCACGCTTTCGCCGTGCCTGCAGACGGGCATCGGCCTCGCCTACGTGCCCGCCGAGCGGGCAGCCACCGGCACCCAACTGCAGATAGACGTTCGTGGCAAGATGCGCCCCGCCGTGGTCAAGGACAAGCCGCTCTACAGAAAGGACGCTTGAATGGCGCAGGCCAGCTACCCCGCGGAGCTCCTGTATCACCCCGAGCACGACTGGGCGCGCATCGAGGACGATGGCTCCGGCCTGGCGACCCTCGGGATCACCTGGTACGCGCAGGACTCGCTCGGCGAGGTCGTGTTCTTCGAGGCGCCCGCGCTCGGGACGATGCTCACCAAGGACGAGCCCTACACGGAGGTCGAGTCGGTGAAGGCCGTCTCCGACGTCGTCGCGCCTCTCTCCGGGGAGGTCGTCGAGGTCAACCAGGCTCTCGCGGAGAACCCGGCGACGATCAACGAGGACCCCTACGGCGAGGGCTGGCTGGTGAAGGTGCGCCTGTCCGACCCCTCCGAGCGCGAGGCGCTGCTCGACGCCGCCTCCTACATGGCCACGCTGGCCGGCTAGGCTGGACGGTAGTTGAGCCGTTACACCGCCATCACCTCTGAGGATCTCGCCGCGATGCTCGCGGCCATCGGGGTTGGCTCACTGCAGGAGATATTCGATCGCCAGATACCCGAGGCCGTGCGGCTGCGCCGCCGGCTGGATCTGGCCGACGGGCTGCCCGAGCAGGACGTCTACGAGCACCTGCGCGCGCTGGCCGCGCGCAACACCAGCGCCGAGGACGAGCTCAGCTTCCTCGGCGCCGGGATGTACGACCACTACGTCCCCGCGCTGATCGACATGCTCACCGAGCGCTCGGAGTTCCTCACGCCCTACACCCCCTACCAGCCCGAGATCTCCCAGGGCGGCCTGCAGGTGATGTTCGAGTACCAGACCGCCATCAGCGAGCTGACCGCGCTGCCCGTCGCCAACGCCTCCGTGTACGAGGGGCCCTCCGCGGTCGCCGCCGCCGGGTATCTGGCGAAGCTGCACAACGGCCGGCGACGGCTCGTCGTCAGCGCCGGCCTGCACCCGCACTCGATCCAGACGCTTCGCACATACGCCCACGGCTACGACATGGAGGTCGTCGAGGTGCCCCTGCGCGACGGCGTCACCGACCCCGACGCGTGGACGGGGGCGATGGACGCTGAAACGAGCGCGGCGATCTTCGCCCAGCCCAACTTCTACGGCGCCGTCGAGGACGCCGCCGCGCTGAGCGCGTCCGCGAAGTCGGCGGCCGCGGCGAGCTCTGGCGCCGATGGCGCCGGATTCGCCCGCCCCAGCGATCCGGTCGTGATCTGCCAGGTCGATCCGATCACGCTCGGCATCCTCAGGCCCCCCGGCGAGTGCGACGTCGACGTCGCCGTCGGCGAGGGTCAGGCGCTGGGCAACCGCCTGGACTTCGGCGGGCCGTCCTTCGGCCTGTTCGCCGCCCGCGAGGAGTACCTGCGGCGCATGCCCGGGCGCATCGCCGGCGAGACCGTCGACGTCGACGGGCGCCGCGGGTTCGTGCTCACGCTGCAGACCCGCGAGCAGCACATTCGCCGCGAGAAGGCCACCTCGAACATCTGCACCTCCCAGGCGCTCAACGCGTTCGCGGGCGTCGTGTACCTGAGCTGGCTCGGCCGGCGCGGGATCGTCGAGCTCGACGAGCTGCTGCTGGCGCGCACCCACTACGCGCGCGAGACGCTCGCCGCGCTTCCCGGGGTGGAGAAGCTGCACGAGCAGCCGGTGATCCGCGAGTTCGCGCTGCGCCTTGACGCCGACGTCGCGTCCGTGCGCCGCCGCTGCGCGCGCGAGGGCGTCAACCCCGGCGCCGACCTGCACGCGCTCACCGGCCGCGCCGAGGACCGCGGCGGGCTGCTCGTGGCGATCACCGAGCGGCGCTCGCGCGCCGACATCGACCGGCTGGCCGACGTGCTCGGGACCGCCGTCGCGGCCGAGCGCCACGCGACGGTGGCGGTATGACCCCGCCGCTGCAGCGCGAGCGCGCGCGGACGATCTTCCAGAAGGGCGCGCCCGGACGGCGCGCGTTCGCCTGCCCGGCGCTGGACGTGCCGGCGGTGGACGTCGCGCGGCTGCTGCCCGAGCACATGCGGCGGACCCAGCCGCCGCGGCTGCCGGAAGTCTCCGAGCCGGAGATCGTGCGCCACTACGTCGGGCTGTCCAAGCGCAACTTCGACCTCGACTCCGGCTTCTACCCGCTGGGGTCGTGCACGATGAAGCACAACCCCCGCCTGCACGAGCGCGCGGCGGCGCTGCCCGGCCACGCGCGCCTGCATCCGCTGCAGGACCCCGAGCGCGCGCAGGGCGCGCTCGAGCTGATGTGGAACCTGCAGGGCGCCCTGTCGGAGATAGCGGGCCTGCCTCACGTCTCGCTGCAGCCCTCCGCCGGCTCCCACGGCGAGCTCGCGGGCGTGCTGCTCACGCGCGCCTACCACGAGGACAGGGGCGAGACGCGCCACAAGGTGCTCACCCCCGACACCGCCCACGGGACCAACCCCGCGACCGTCACGCTCGCGGGCTTGGAGGTCGTCAAGCTGGCGACCAACGAGCACGGCGGCATCGAGATCGACGACCTTCGCGCCAAGGCCGACCGCGACGTCGCCTGCCTGATGCTCACCAACCCCAACACGCTCGGGCTGTTCGACCCCAACATCGAGGCCATCGCCCGCATCGTCCACGACGCCGGCGCTGTCCTCTACTACGACGGCGCCAACCTCAACGCCGTCATGGGCCTCTCGCGGCCCGGGGACGCCGGCTTCGACATCGTCCACTTCAACCTCCACAAGTCCTTCACCCAGCCCCATGGCGGCGGTGGCCCCGGCTCCGGGCCGATCGCTGTCTCCGAGCGCATCGCGCCCTTCCTGCCGGTGCCGGCCGTGGTAAGGCGCAAGGGGGGCCCGCCGGGGGAGGGCAACGGCGCGGCACCGCACGCGGGCGAGTCGTCCTCCGCCGCTGTCTTCGACCTCGACTACGGCTCCGGGATCGTCGGCTCCAAGACGATCGGCCGCCTGCGCGGCTTCCAGGGCAACTACGGCTGCTTCGTGCGCGCCTACGCCTACATCTGCTCGCTCGGCGCCGAGGGGCTGCGCGACGCCTCCGAGACGGCGGTGCTGAACGCCAACTACCTGCTCGCCCGGCTGCGGTCGCTCGGCGTCCTGGAGTACCTGCCGGTCGCCTTTGACCGGCTGTGCATGCACGAGTTCACGCTGTCGGG
>DATHPE010000035.1:0-104252 GCA_035484215.1 Solirubrobacteraceae bacterium
CGGCACGCCGGCCGCCTGCATCAGCTCGCGGGCGCGGGTCTTCGATCCCATCGCCTCGATCGCGCTCGCGGGCGGGCCGATGAAGACGATGCCGGCGTCCTCGCACGCCTGAGCAAAGGGCGCGTTCTCGGCGAGGAAGCCGTAGCCGGGGTGGATCGCCTCGGCGCCCGCGCGGGCGGCGGCGTCGAGGATCTTCTCGACGCTCAGGTAGTTCTCGGCGGCGGGCCCGTCGCCGAGGTTGTAGGACTCACCGGCGCGCTTGACGTGCGGCGCGTCGCGGTCGAGCTCGGAGTACACGGCGACGCTCGCCACGCCCAGCTCGTCGAGCGCGCGGATGACGCGCACGGCGATCTCGCCGCGGTTGGCTACAAGGACCTTGGAGAACATTGGCTGGACAGCTTATTTATAAGGCGGCCTCAAGGGCCGCCCCGCGGGTCGCGGGCTGGCGTTGAGCTGGCGCACCTGTCAGATCGTTCCGGGCGGAACGATCCACACGCTCTCGAACCCCAGCGCGTCGGCGAGCGTGTCGTAGTGGTGGTCGTAGTGCAGCACACCGAATCCCCGCTCGGCGGCGGCTGCGGCGATCAGGTAGTCGGCGACGGGCACCCGGGGTTGGTTCGCGCTCGCCAGCTCGCCAGACGCGGTCAGGGCCGCGGCGCACACTCCTTGTGTGATGGGCGCTTGGCGCAGGGAGCTCAGCCGCTTGGCGAGCAGTCCGTGCTCGACCTCGTCCTTTGCCGTGGTGAGAAGCTCGAGCGCCACCACCGGGCAACCGACCAGCAGATCTGCCTGTGCCGTGTCGCGGAAGTGTGCGGCGACCTTCGGGTGACGCTGGCGCGCCCAAGCTGACGTGTCCACGACGAGCGCGACGCCCGTGCCATACCTCACGTCGGTCGTGGCCGCTGCGACGGAGGCAGCCCGTCCGGAAGGTCTGACTCGCGTTTCGCGACGACGTCGCTCAGCTGCGAGAAGTCGTACGCGAGCAGCTCCTCGATCGCCCGTGCACGAGCTTGTGTCTCGCTGTCGGCTTGGCGGGAGATCTCCTCGGCGCCGCGCAACGCCAGTGTGCGTATCAGCCCAGCGCGCCCGTGAGTGCTGTCGAGATGCGCGCCGGCACGGTCGACGGCGCGTGCGAACTCGGGGTCGAGCGTGACTTGGACACGAGGGTGGGAGGTGGGCATGCAGCGAGTGTACCACCAGGATCACCACCGGGCGGCCGGTCGCGGCATTCGCGACCGTCACGGGCGGGGGCTCGGCGAGGCCCACGCTCAGGCGCCGCCGGTCATCGCCGCGCGGCACGCTCCCAGCCGACACGCCAGGGCCTCGCCGTCGCCGCGGTAAACCGGTCCGAGGCCGTCGCTCAGCAGCTCCTCGAGTGCCGCCACGCCGGGCGCGTACAGCGGCGTCGGGCTCGCGAGCAGGCCGGCGAGCTCGCCCAGCGCGGACGCGTTGGCGCACACCGCCTCGCGGTGGAGGGGCACGCGCCAGCGACCGGCGGGCGCCTGCGCGCTCCACAGCAGACGGTCGAGATCGCTCGCCAGCGCTGCACGGGAGCGTGGCGAGGTCAACTGCTGCGCCCGCGCGGCAAGCTGGCGGGATTCGGCGGGGTCGCCGTGCGCGATAAGCGAGCGGTTCAGCGAGCCGACACGGACTCTCGCGGCCAACATTGCCAGCGGGCCGGGTTCGAGCGCACGCGACGCGGTGCGGTCCAGGCGCCAGGAGAAGCTCTTTTCGCCGCTGAGCACAGCACGTTGGGCTATCATCTGTCAGACACCTCCGAAAGTAGTTAGACGGTGTCTGTAACCTATCATATGAATACACCGGTTTCACGATGAGCGCATCGTCTACGCCGGACGAGCTCGATTTGGTGATCGACTTCGTCAACACCCTCGACGTGGAGGCGGGCCGAGACGAGCTCGGCGGTGCGCGTGAGCTCGACGCGTGGCTGGCCGGCCGTGGGCTCACGAGCGTGTCCACGACGCCCGCGCGCGACGTCGAGCTCGGCCACGCGATCGAGCTGCGCGAGGCCCTGCGCACGCTGATGCTCGCCAACAACGGCTCCCACCACGAGCACGCGGAGGGCCAGCGCGCGCATGCGCCGCATGCGACCGAGACCGAGACCGAGCGCGAGCGCGCAAGCCGCCAACTCGAGCTTGTCGCTCGCAGAGGCGAGCTCGGCGTCCACTTCGCCGCTGACGGCTCAGTCGGCGTCGAGGCTGGCGGCGAGGGCGTCGACGCCGCGCTGGCACGGCTGCTCGTGCCCGTCGCGCGGGCGATGGCCGACGGGCGCTGGCAGCGCGCAAAGGCATGTCGCGCCGCCGACTGCACGTGGGCGTTCTACGACCGCTCGCGCAACCGCTCCGGCGTGTGGTGCGACATGGCGGTGTGCGGCAACCGCACGAAGGTCCGCGCCTACCGCGAGCGCGCCCCGCGCGAGCTCCGCTGAGTCAGGCCGGCGCGCCGACGATCATCCCCGCGCCGACCGTGCCGTTGCTCGACTCGTCGATCAGGATGAAGCTGCCGGTGCGCCGATTGCTCGTGTACGAGTCGAACACCAGCGGCGCGCTCGTGCGCAGGCGCACGCGGCCGATGTCGTTCAGCGCGAGCTCACCCGTTGGCGGGTCGCGCTCGAGCGTGTGCACGTCGAGCACGTCCTCGATCGCATCCACCACCGCCGTCGCGTTGCGCGAGGTGTGCTTGAGCACGTAGCGAGCGCCCGCCCGCAGCGGCTGCTCGGCCATCCAGCACACGTCCGCCCGCAGCTCGCGCGCCACCACCGGCGCATCCTCCGGGTGGCAGATCAGCTCGCCGCGAGCAACGTCCAGCTCGTCCTCCAGGCGCAGCGTCAGCGACATCGGCGCCATCGCCTCCTCCAGCTCGCCGTCGTACGTGTCGATGCCCGCGATGCGCGTGCGTCCACCCGTCGGCAGCACCGCCACCTCGTCGCCCAGCCGCAGCGCGCCGCTCGCCAGCTGCCCCGAGTAGCCGCGATAGTCCTCGGCCGTCGTCCCGCCACCCGCCGCCAGGCCGCCCGCCGCCCCGCCGTTGCCCACCGCCGTTGCGCTCGCGCCCGGGCGGATCACCCACTGCACGGGGAAGCGCGCGGGCTTCTCGTCGGGGTGGTCGTACGCCACCTCCACCTGCTCCAGCAGGTCCAGTAGAACGGGGCCGTCGTACCAGCTCATGTTCTGCGAGCGCGCCACCACGTTGTCGCCGTTCAGCGCCGAAATCGGGATGTAGGAGGTCGCCGTGCGTCGCGGGTTCTTGCCGCCGCGCAGCTTTTCCGCGAACAGCTCGAACTCCTCCACCAGCTCCTCGTAGCGCGCCTGGGAGTAGTCGACCAGATCCATCTTGTTGATCGCCACCACCATCTGCGGGATTCCCAGCAGCGCGCTGAGGAACGCGTGGCGCTTGGACTGCTCCAGCACGCCGCCGCGCGCGTCGATCAGCACCACCGCCACGTCCGCCGTCGACGCGCCTGTGACCATGTTGCGCGTGTACTGGCGGTGGCCAGGGCAGTCGGCGATGATGAACCGCCGCTTGGCCGTGGCGAAGTAGCGGTACGCGACATCGATCGTGATGCCCTGCTCGCGCTCGGCGCGCAGGCCGTCCGTCAGCAGCGCCAGGTCCAGCGTGCCCTCGCCGCCACGGCGCTCAGACGCCTGCGCCACCTGCGCCAGCTGATCCTCGAACACCTGCTTGCTGTCGTACAGCAGCCGCCCGATCAGCGTGCTCTTGCCGTCGTCCACCGAGCCGGCGGTGGTGAACCTCAAGAGATCGAGGGTCATCGGCTCGTAAGGAGAAGGGGCCGAAGGCCCCGACCACGGCCGCCCGGAGGGCGGCCGTCCTCAGAGGGGCGGCGGCTGGATGCCGACGCAGGCATCCTAGAAGTAACCGGCCTTCTTGCGGTCCTCCATCGCCGCCTCCGACACGCGGTCATCCGCACGGGTCTCGCCGCGCTCGGTGATGCGCGTCGCCGCGATCTCCAGCACCACCTCCTCCAGCGTCGCCGCCTGCGAGCGCACGCCGCCCGTGCAGCTCATGTCGCCCACCGTCCGGTAGCGCACCGTTTCCGTGAACACCTGCTCGCCGTCGATCAGCTCCGTGCCCTCGCGCCACGCGTACAGCATGTCGTCGCGCTCGAACACCCGGCGCTCGTGCGCGAAGTAGATCGACGGCACCTCCAGCCGCTCCTGGTCGATGTACTCCCACACGTCCAGCTCCGTCCAGTTCGACAGCGGGAACACGCGCACGTGCTCGCCCTTCCTGATGCGCCCGTTGTACAGGTTCCACAGCTCCGGGCGCTGGTTCTTCGGGTCCCACTGGCCGAAGTCGTCGCGGAAGGAGAACACGCGCTCCTTCGCCCGCGCGCGCTCCTCGTCGCGGCGCGCGCCGCCGAACGCCGCGTCGAAGCCGTGCTCCGCGATCGCGTCCAGCAGCGTCACCGTCTGCAGCTTGTTGCGCGACGCGCGCGGCCCCGTCTCCTCCACCGCGCGGCCGTTGTCGATCGAGTCCTGCACGCTCGCCACGATCAGGCGCTCGCCCAGCTCCGCCACGCGGCGGTCGCGGTACTCGATCACCTCCGGGAAGTTGTGCTCGGTGTCCACGTGCATCAGCGGGAACGGGAACGGCGCCGGGCGGAACGCCTTCTCCGCCAGGCGCAGCAGCACGATCGAGTCCTTGCCGCCGCTGAACAGCAGCACCGGGCGCTCGAATTCCGCCGCCACCTCGCGCATCACGTGGATCGCCTCCGACTCCAACGCGCGCAGGTGGCTCAGCTGGGGGCGCGCCGCGACGCTCATCGGCGCTCCGCGTCGTTCCCGAGCTCTCCAGACGCTGACGCGTGAGGAGAGCTCGTGCCCGACACTCCGCTTTGCGGGAAGGAGTCATCGGAGCTTCGGTGGGCGTTCACGGCTCCACCACCTCCACGTGCAATCCGCACTCCGTCTTCTCGGTTCCCGCCCAGCGGCCCTCGCGGCCCGAGCCCGGCTGGGTGCACGGCGCGCAGCCGATCGACTCGTAGCCGCGGTCGTGAAGTGGGTGATAGGGGAGTCCGCGCGAGTGGATGCGCCGCCACAAGTCCTTGTCCGTCCAGTGCGCCAGCGGGTTGTACTTCCACAGCTCGCGCTTGGCGTCGCGTTCGATCAGCTCAGTGCTGGCGCGCGTCGGGCCCTGCTCGCGGCGGATGCCCGTGATCCAGCCCTCCGCGCCGTCCAGCGCGCTCTCCAGCGCCGCCACCTTCGCAACCGAGCAGCAGTGCTCGGGGCCGCTCCACGGCGTGTCGCCGCTGCTAGCGTCCTGGACCTCGATCTTGACGTCGAAGCGCTGTTCAAACGCGCGCCAGGTCTCGAGTGTCTCGGGGAAGAGCACGCCGGTGTCGATTGTCACGATTCGTACCGTCTTGCCGGTGCCCTGGTCGAGGCGCAGCAGCTCGTCGATCAGCACCGACTCCTCCTTCTGGAAGGAGCACAGCAGCACCGCGCGCTCGCCGTGGCGCGCAGCCTCGCGCAGCGTGTGCGTCAGGCTCAAGGTCGGGTCGAGTTGGGTGCTCACCGGCGCAATGTGCGTCTCTAGAGGAGGCATCTGATCTGGTCGTCTCGTTTCATCGAGTTCTTTAGGCTCATACCGCGCGTGCTCGCCCTATACCGCGCACTCGCCCTCGCCGCGGATCACTTCAAATGGGACGCTGCGGTTCCAGTCGATGAACGTGTTCATCGTCTCCAACCCGAAGTCCACCGGCATCGACAGGTCCTTCACCAGCGCCTCGAGCTCGCTCGTGCCCACGCGCTCGACGAAGTCCGTCCACTCCTCGCCGTCCTCGCGGCTGGCCTCGTAGTGGCGGACCCAGCGATCGACCGCCTCGGGCACCCGCTTGGACGGCAGGCGCAGCTTCAGACGCGTGCCGAACTTCACCTCGCCGCCTTCGAACACGCCGCCGACGTGCGGAATGTACGCCGGGATCGTGTGCTCGCCGACTTTGATCGACGCGCCCGTGAAGCCGATGCCGCCGACGTGGTGCTGGCCGCAGCCGTTGGGGCAGCCGCTGATCTTGATGTTCAGCCGACGCGTCAGCGCGTCGGTGATGTTCATCGCCTCGATCCGCTCCTGCACGGCCTGGTTGACGCCCATCGAGCTGGTGATCCCCAGCTTGCACGAGTCGGTGCCAGGGCACGAGACCACGTCGCTGATCTCGCGCGAGCCCGCGTCGCCGAACCCCAGCTCCGACAGCGCTCGCCACACGTCGTACACGCTCTCCTCGCGCACCCACCGCAACACGAAGTTCTGCTGCACCGTCGTGCGCGCATAGCCACCCGCGTACTCGCGCATGATCTTCGCAAGGCCCCGGAACTGCTCCGGCGTGAGGTCGCCGCGGGTGATCTTCGCCTCGACCGTCACGAAGCCGTCCTGCTTCTGCTCCGCCACGTTGGCCGCGCGGAAGCGCTCGAACTCCTGCAGGTCGCCGTTCGGGCTGTCGTAGGCCTGCGGCAGGGCGGGCGCCGACTCGCGCTCGTCGTCGAGGAACAGGCGCTGCTCGATCGAGAAGTCGCGTTCTGCCACCCAGTCGCCCTTCAGCTCCTCCTCCACCTGCCTGCGCAGCTCGTCGATGCCGTACTTGTCGACGAACACCTTGATGCGCGCGCGGGCGCGATTGGCGCGCAGCCACTCCTGGCGGTCGAAGATGCGCATCACCGCCTCCGTGACCTTCAGGTACTCGCCGTTGTCGAGCTCCAGGAACTCGTACAGCACCTGCGCGACCCTCGGCATGATCGACGTGCCGCCGCCGACGAGCATCTGCACGCCGCGAACCTCTCCCTCGGCGCTCTCGCGCACGCGCGCCCTGAAGGCCACGTCGTGGATGCCGCTGATCGCGCGGTCGCGCGGGCTGCCGTCGAATGACGTCTTGACCTTGCGCGGCATCCCCTGGGTCGTCGGGTGGCGCACGAAGTAGCGCACGTACGCGCCCACGTACGGGGTCAGGTCGAACAGCTCGTCCTTGGCCACGCCCGCCCACGGGTCGCCGGTGACGTTGCGCATCGTGTTTCCGCAGCCCTCGCGGCTGGACAGCCCGGACTCGCCGAGCTCGCGGATCAGCCTCTCCGCATCCGGCAGCGGGACGTGGTGCATCTGGATGTTCTGGCGGGTCGTGATGTGGCCCTTGTTGAGCGGCACGTACTTCTCGACCACCGCCGCGAACGCCTCCATCTGCTCCGGCGTCACCCCGCCGAACGGCAGCTTCACGCGGATCATCTGCACGTCCGCCTGGCGCTGTCCGTACACGCCCTGCTTGAGGCGGAACTTGATGAACTCGTCCTCCGGCGTGTCGCCGGCGAGGTATCTCGTCGCTTCTGTCTTGAAGTCGTCGAACTCCCGCTCGAGGATCGGGATCACGTGCCCAGGGACGTTCTGCAGAACCTCCGGGTCTGCGAGCGTGCCGCGCTGGGCGGAGATGGAACCTGGCTCCATGTTGCGAAACCTCCTGACCCGGGCTCGCGGCCCGGGCTGTGTTCGACCACACCGGTCACTGGACAGCTATTGCGCTAAAGCCTAGCGGCTTTTAGGTATTTATCCAGGGGTCGCGCAGATCCCCGTGCGGCCCGCGCTCGACGCCCTCCTGGAGGGCCGCGCGTTGCCAGCCGTCGAGGGTGGGGGCAGGCTGGCTACGCGGAGGGGCGGTGGCGCGGATGAAGCACTCCAGCGCCGCCACGATCGCCGCGGCCTCTTCGGGGGAGGGGGTGGGGGCGATTGCTCTGTTTACGTGCAGTGTGCGCAATCGTTATTACGTGGTGGTGGTGGTGGTGGTGGTGGTGGAGGAGGAGGAGGAGGAGGGCGGCGGATCACAGCGGGATGTTGCCGTGCTTGCGCTTGGGCCCCGGCTCGCGCTTGCCCTGCAGCGTGCGAAGCGCCACGATCAGCCGCGGGCGGGTCTCGTGCGGCACGATCACGTCGTCGATGTAGCCGCGCTCGGCCGCCGTGTACGGGTTGGCGAAGCGCGCCTTGTAGTCGTCCATCAGCTTCTTGCGCCGCTCATCCGGCGTCGGGCTCGCGGCGAGGTCGCGCCTGTAGATGATGTTGACAGCGCCCTCCGGGCCCATCACCGCGACCTCGGAGGTCGGCCACGCGAAGTTGAAGTCCGCGCCCAGGTGCTTGGAGGACATCACGTCGTACGCGCCGCCGTACGCCTTGCGCGTGATGATCGTCACCTTCGGCACCGTCGCCTCCGCGAACGCGTACAGCAGCTTCGCGCCGTGACGGATGATGCCGCCCCACTCCTGCGCGGTGCCCGGCAGGAAGCCCGGCACGTCGCAGAACGTCAGTAGCGGGATGTTGAACGCGTCGCACGTGCGCACGAAGCGCGCCGCCTTCTCCGACGCCGCGATGTCGAGCACGCCCGCCAGCTGCGCCGGCTGGTTGCCGACGATGCCCACCGTGTAGCCGTCCATGCGCGAGAAGCCGCAGATGATGTTCTTCGCGTAGTGCTCATGCACCTCGAAGAACTCCTCGTCGTCGACGATCAGCTTGACCACGTCGCGCATGTCGTACGGCTTGTTCGGGTTGTCCGGGACCACGTGGTCGAGCTCCGGGTCCATGCGCTCGGGGTCATCCGTCGGCTGCACCCGCGGCGTGCCCTGCAGGTTGTTCTGCGGCAGGAAGCTCAGCAGGTAGCGGCAGTCCTCCAGGCACGCGTCCTCGTCCTCTGACGCGAACTGCGCCACGCCCGACTTGCTGTTGTGGGACATCGCGCCGCCCAGCTCCTCGAAGCCCACCTCCTCGCCCGTGACCGTCTTGATCACGTCGGGGCCGGTGATGAACATGTGCGAGGTCTCCTTGACCATGAAGATGAAGTCCGTGATCGCCGGCGAGTACACCGCGCCGCCCGCGCACGGGCCCAT
Source organism: Solirubrobacteraceae bacterium (assembly GCA_035484215.1). GTDB lineage: Bacteria > Actinomycetota > Thermoleophilia > Solirubrobacterales > Solirubrobacteraceae > Palsa-744. The sequence continues at coordinate 8,892 of DATHPE010000035.1, forward strand.
CACCAGGCTGATCTGTGGGATCACGCCCGAGCAGCGCACGTTGCGCAGGAACACGTCGCCGTATGAGCCCAGCGACACCACGCCCTCCTGGATGCGCGCGCCGCCCGAGTCGTTGATGCCGATCACCGGGCAGCCGATCTTCGCCGCCAGATCCATGATCTTGCACATCTTCTCGCCCATCACCTCGCCCAAGGAGCCGCCGAACACCGTGAAGTCCTGGCTGAACACGCACACCGTGCGGCCGTCGATCGTGCCGTGGCCGGTCACCACCGCGTCGCCCCACGGCCGGTTTTTCTGCATGTCGAAGTCGTACGTGCGATGGCGCACGAACGTGTCCAGCTCCTGGAAGGAGCCCGGGTCCAGCAGCTTCTCCACCCGCTCGCGCGCCGTGTACTTGCCGCGCGCGTGCTGCTTCTCCTCCGCCTCCGGCGCCGAGTGCAGGGCCGCCACGCGCAGCTCCTGCAACTGCGCCAGCTTCTCCTCGTAAGTCTCCGGCGCCTTCTGGCGCGGCGGCTTGCGGTGACCGCTGCGCGAGGTCGCCAATAGCGCCGCGTCGGCCTGTCGATCGTGGGGGCTGCTCGCCATTCGGCCCGGGATGTTATCCGCGGGTGGTTTCCGTCGGCTCGGCTACGACCGCGAGAACGGCCGGTGGTGCGCGGCGCCGAGCCGATCGAGCACCGCCGTGAGCACCGCCGTCACCTCCTCCTCGGCCACTTCCTCCGCCGCCATCAGCTCCGCGGAGATGTCGCCGACCGGTTCCGCCCGTGTATCCCCTGCTGTCGCCTCGACTACCTCAGTCGTCGTCGTCGTCGTCGGCGGCGGCGGCTCAGGCGTTGGCTTGACGTCGGGAAGGGCGGCGAACGGGTGTGCCGTTGCGAAGGTCTCCGGCGCCAGCGCCTCTCTCACCGCCGCAAACGCGTCAGGCTGCTCGGGCGAGCGCATTGGCGCGGACGTGTCCGCCTCCTGCTCCGCGGGAGGGTCGCCCGACAGCTCCGGCGCTGCGGTCGCCTCTGAGGACTCGGTCGCCTCCGCCCGCCGGCGACGGCCGAACACGCGCGCGAAGAAGCCACGACGCGGCTCGCTCGCGAGCTTGGCGGTGGGCTGCGGCTCGGCGACGGGCGTCTCCTCTGGCTCAGGGACGGCCTCCGTCTCGGTGGTCGGCATCTCCAGAGGCTCGGCGCCGGCCTCCGGCTCAGCGCCGGGCGCCTGCTCGATCGTGGCATCTGTCTCGACGGCCGGCTCGGCGGAGATCTCGCGGATCACGCTGAGCGTCACTTTGGTTCCCCAGCCGGAGGGCTTGATGGAGACGGTGCCGGTGGTGTCCTCGGCGGCCCACTCGACGGTGCTTTCGGGCTCTGTGCGGACGATCCGGACCTCGCCGAGCTCGCCGAGGTGGCGGGCCAGTGCGTCGGGATCGCTGAGCTCGGCCCACAGCTCGGGCGGCGACTTGACCAGCGTGCGCTGCACCTCCGAGGAGATCATCGCCTGAAGGATTCGAGCGATCCCCGCCTACTCCTTCAGCGCATCGTCGGTTAGGGCGTTTGGCCTATTCCCGGCTGCTCACGCCGATCGGCAGCGAGTAGGTGGCGCCACCCGCGATTTTGGTCTGTGCGCGGTAGTAGAAGGTTTCGCCGGGCTTGGTCGGCGCGGCCAGTTTGAGCGTCAGCGTTTTGGCCTTCGACAGCTTCAACTTGGCGATCACCTTTTCGGCGCCGCAGCTTTCCTGGAGCGTGACGGTGCAGCGTTTCGCTCTACGCTGCGGGCGATTGCTCGCGTGCGTGCACGAGGTCCAGCTGGTCGAGCAGCTCCGCCAGCTGCACCGCGTTCGTCGCCGCGCCCTTGCGCAGGTTGTCGGCGACGATCCACAGGTCCAGCGCGCGCTCGTGGCCGGGGTCGCGGCGGATGCGCCCCACGAACACCTCGTCGCTGCCCGTGGCGTCGATCGCGAGCGGGTACAGCGCCGCCTCGGGGTCGTCGAGCACCGTCACGCCGGGCGCAGCGGTGAGCAGCTCGCGCGCGCGCTCGGGGGTCAGCTCACGGCGCGTCTGCACGTTCACGGCCTCCGAGTGGCCGTTGACGACCGGAACGCGCACGCACGTCGCCGAGATGCCGATGGCGGGATCGCCCAGGATCTTGCGCGTCTCGTTGATCAACTTGCGCTCCTCGTCGGTGTGGTCCTCGCCGGGCGCGAACGAGCCCGCGTGTGGAAGCGCGTTGAACGCGATCTGGTGGGCGTACGCGCTCGGCGGCTCGATCTCGCGCTCATGCAAAAGCGCGTGCGACTGGTCGAGCAGCTCGTCCACCGCCGCCTTGCCCGTGCCCGACACCGCCTGGTAGGTGCTGACCACCAGACGCTCGATCCCAGCCTCGTCGTGCAGCGGCTTCAGCGCCACCACCATCTGCATCGTCGAGCAGTTGGGGTTCGCGACGATCCCGTGGTGGGAGTCGAGCGCCTCCGGGTTCACCTCGCTGACGACCAGCGGGACGTCATCCTGCATGCGCCAGCGCGAGGAGTTGTCGATCACCACAGCTCCCGCCGCGGCGAACTTCGGCGCCCACTCCCCAGACGTGGACCCGCCGGCGGAGAACAGCGCCAGGTCGAAGCCCTGGATCGACTCGTCGCTGAGACCCCGCACCACCAGCCCGCCCTCCAGCTCACGCCCAACGGAGCGCTCCGAGGCAAACGGCACGATCTCGCGCGCGGGGAAGCCGCGCTCGTGCAGCAGCTTCAGCATCAGCGTGCCGACCTGCCCAGTGGCGCCCACGACCGCCAGCCGATAGCCCTCAGAGCTCATGCGGGGAGATTAGCTGGGAGCTAAGGCTTGATCGCCATGAACAGAATGGTCACCAGCACGAGCGTGCTCAACAGCGAGCCGACGGTTGTAAGCCGGCGCACAAGCGCGCGGTACTCCACGCTCATCTCCACCTCTCCCTCGCGCGCCGCCGCCACGTCGCGCGCCGCCGTCTGCTCGGCGCGTTTCGCCGTCGGGATCATCACCGCGCCGATCAGCGCGCCGATCACGATCGCCGCCGCCAGACCCCACTGCACGAAGAACTCGCTCCAGTAATGGCCCTTGCTCGCGAGGTAGATCCCGGCGACGATCACCACCAGCAGCCCCGGGTTGACCAGCATGCGCTCGACCGTGTACTCGATGCGGTGCAGCAGCGGCAGGCCGCGCGGGTCATGGCGGGCCGCCACCGCGAACATGATCGGGTACGCGAACGTCACGCCGAACGCGACCACCACCGCCATGATGTGAATCGCCAGAACTACTTCGAATAGGGACGCCGCCGGGTCAGCGAGCATGCCCGGCACCCTAAACGCTTACCGGCCGGATGTCTCTCGTCGGGTCTGATGTATAGCTATGGCTATACAGTACGTTCCGGTGGCGAATACTCCGCACACCCGCGGTGTATAGCCATGGCGATACAGTGTGTTCGGCGGGTGACTCCGCACACGGGTGGTGTATAGCGATGGCTATACACCACGTCGAAAAGCAATACTCCGCGACGGCGCGTCCTCAGAACGTCGGCGCGTACTTGCCGAACACGTCCTGCATCGCGCCGCACACCTCGCCCAAGGAGCAGCGGTCCTTGAGCGCTTGGCGGATCGCCGGGAGCAGGTTGTCGGCGCCGCGGGCGACGTCGCGCAACTCGCCGAGGCGCAGCTCAACCAACCGACCATCCCGGGCGGACTTGAAATCTTTCAGGCGCTGCAGCTGCTCGCGCTCGGACTCGGGGTCGACGCGCAGCAGGTCGGGGACCTCGATGTCGTCCTCCTTGTAGGCGTTCACGCCGACGACGATGTCCTGGCCGATGCGGTAGCGCTCCTGGTAGCCCCACGCGGACTCGTCGATCTCGCCGGTGATGAACTCGATCGCGTGGACAGAGCCGCCGAGCGCGTCGACCTTCGCGATCAGCTCGTTAGCGCGCGCTTCGATCTCGTCGGTCAGCGACTCGACGAAGTACGAGCCCGCGAACGGGTCCACGGTGTCGGTCGCGCCCGACTCGTGCGCCAGGATCTGCTGCGTGCGCAGCGCGATTTTCGCCGCGCGCTCGGTCGGCAGCGCGAGCGCCTCGTCGAAGCCGTTGGTGTGCAGCGACTGCGTGCCGCCGCACACGGCGGCGAAGCCCTGCAGCGCCACGCGCACGATGTTGTTCTCCGGCTGCTGCGCCGTCAGCGTCACGCCGCCCGTCTGCGTGTGGAAGCGCAGCATCGTCGCCTTCGGGTTGGTGGCGCCGAAGCGCTCGCGCATGATGTGCGCCCACATCCGCCGCGCGGCGCGGAACTTGGCGACCTCCTGGAAGACGTTGTTGTGGCCGTTGAAGAAGAACGCCAGGCGCGGCGCGAAGTCGTCGACCGACAGGCCCTTGTCGATCGCCGCCTGCACGTACGCGATCCCCGAGGACAGCGTGAAGGCGACCTCCTGCACCGCCGAGCAGCCCTTCTCGCGGAAGTGGTAGCCGGAGATCGAGATCGTGTTCCACTTCGGCACGCGCTCCTGGCAGTACGCGAACAGGTCGGTCGTCAGGCGCATGGTCGGCTCAGGCGGGTAGATGTAGTTGCCGCGGGCGATGTACTCCTTGAGCACGTCGTTCTGCGTCGTGCCGCGCAGCATCTGCGAGGGCACGCCCTGCTCCTCGCCGACGAGCTCGTACAGCAGCAGCAGGCACGCAGCGGGGGCGTTGATCGTCATCGAGGTGGACACCTGGTCGAGCGGGATGCCGTCGAAGGCCGTGCGCATGTCGTCGATCGTGTCGATCGCCACGCCCGTGCGGCCCACCTCGCCCAGGCAGCGCGGGTTGTCGGAGTCCAGGCCCAGCTGTGTCGGCAGGTCGAAGGCCATCGACAGCCCCGTGGAGCCCTTCGAGAGCAGGTAGCGGTAGCGAACGTTTGACTCCTTCGCCGACGCGTAGCCCGCGTACTGGCGCATCGTCCAAGGCTGCTTGCGGTACATCTCGCGGTGCACGCCGCGCGTGTACGGGAAATCTCCCGGCTCGCCGAGGTCGAGGTTCCGCGGCAGGTCCGCCTGCGTGTACAGCTCTGAGATCTCGATGCCGGAGTCGGTGAAGCGGCGCGGATCGTCGGGGCCGACGATCGGCGCGACGGTCAGGTGCTCCTCGGTTGTGCCGTGCGCAGTTGTGGCCATAGCTCAAAAGAATAGTCGTGCTTATCCTCCGACCGGAGGAGCAGCCGCGCTGGAGGGACCCTCCGATCGACTGGTCACTAAGCTTCAACCGCGCATGTCTACCTGTCTCGTCACCGGTGGCGCCGGGTTCCTGGGTTCGCACCTGTGCGATGAGCTGCTCGCGCGCGGCAACCGCGTGATCTGCGTGGACAACCTCGAGACGGGATCGCTGGCCAACATCGAGCACATCCGCGACCCCGAGCGCTTCGAGTTTCTGCATATCGACATCACCGCGCCGTACTTCGTCGAGGAGCCGGTCGACTTCGTCTACCACTTCGCCTCGCCGGCCTCGCCGATCGACTACCTGCGCCTGCCGCTGCACACGCTGAAGGTCGGCTCCTACGGAACGCACCACACGCTTGGGCTGGCAAAGGCCAAGCGCGCCCGCTTCCTGACGGCGTCGACCAGCGAGGTCTACGGCGACCCGCTCGAACACCCGCAGTCGGAGAGCTACTGGGGGCACGTCAACCCGATCGGCCCGCGCGGCGTGTACGACGAGGCCAAGCGCTACGCCGAGGCGCTGACCATGGCCTACCACCGCCAGCAGGGGGTTGACACTTCGATCGTTCGGATCTTCAACTCGATCCTCGCCGACGAGCAGGTGCTGTATGACGATGGGACAGAACTGCGACGCGAGCCGGTCGAGCAGGCCGCCGCACGGCTGCTTCCGTACGCGTTCGCCGCGGGGTACGTTCCGAGGCGGCTGCCGCGAGGCGCCGGTTCGACCGCGACGGCATTGAGACCCGCGCTCGAGTATCCGCTCGATGGATACACGGTGCCGGCGTTCGAGTCGGGCGGGCGTCAAGTCGCCGCGTCGGCGACGCATCTCATAGCCCATCCGACCGACGCTCGCTGCTTCGAAGTGCGAACGCGTTACGGCCGCTCGATTCGCGTCACCGGCGACCACTCGATCTTTGTCGAGGGGCCCGACGGGCAGCCGGTGGCACAGCCAGTCGAAGAGCTCGAGCCCGGAGACCGGGTCGCGATAGCAAGGCGGATCGAGGTCCCCGAGCGCGACCGCGAGAGCGTGAGCATGCTCGATGTGTGGTGCCGAGCTGAGGCCGACCAGTGGGACTTGACCGTCGAAGCCGAAGGTCTCGGAGAGCTTGCCTGGGCACATCGGCACGAGCTGTTTGGCCTGTTGGTCTCGATGCGCCGCAACAAAGGTCCGAACTGGCGCAACGGTGCCTGGACGAAGCTGATCCGGATGCGCCGCACGAACCGCGTGCCGCTGCCGATCGTGCGCCGCCTACTGACGCAACTGCCAGTCGGCGCACGCGTGCGTCAGGCGCATGCGGGTAGGAGCATCTCGTTGCCGGCGACGATCGAGATCACCGATGCGCTGCTGTGGTTGCTGGGTTTGTGGGTCGCGGAGGGCTCGTGGCATGAGAGCAGTAAGGGAGCATTCCTGACGATCTCATGCGAGGAGGCCGTGCTCGCTCGCGCCAGGGAGGTCATGGAGCGCGAGCTCGGACTCCATGTCGTCTGCGCGCCCGCAAGCCCTGAGCGCGCCGCGGCGATCTTCGTCCATTCCAAGCTGCTGTTGAGGCTGATGGATCACCTCGGTTTCGAAGGCAATCGCAAGCGCATTCCGGGTTGGGTCCTGGGCTTGCCGCTGAGCCGGCTGAAGTGGTTCCTGGAGGGATATCGCGAGGGGGATGGTGTCCACTCCGGGCAGCGCCTGCGAGAGGGCATCCGGCACGCGTTCGTCACGACCAGCGATGAGCTGAAGGATGACCTCATCGTCGCGTTCGCGCGCTTTGGCCTGGTTCCGTCGGTCGGGCGCTACTCCTCGCGCATCAGCAAGAAGACCGGCGATCGCGAATATCCATTCTGGACCGTGACACTTGGCAATGTGTCGCCGTGGAGTCCCCTCGACTGGGACGCGGGCGTAACGCAGAAGCTGAACGCGCGCGTCACCGGCGACCTCGTCTGGGCCAAGGTGACTGGCATCGAGGAAATCGATGCGACGCCGCTCGTCTACGACTTCTCTGTTCCGGGGCTTGAAAACTTCTGGGCAGGCACCGGAGTCATGGCCAAGAACACGTACGGCGCGAGGATGCGCCCGCACGACGGCCGCGCGATCCCGACGTTCCTGCGCCAGGCGCTGGCCAACCGGCCGATCACGGTGTTCGGCAACGGCAGCCAGACGCGCTCCTTCTGCTACGTCTCAGACCTCATCCGCGGGATCATCGCCCTTGCCGAGTCCGGCCACCACTACCCCGTGAACATCGGCAACCCCGACGAGTTCACGCTGCTGGAACTGGCGGAGATCGTCAAAGAGCTGACGGGCTCCACCGCCGAGATCGTCTACGAGGCCTTGCCCGAGGACGACCCCAAGCAGCGCAAGCCCAACATCGAGCTCGCCGGGGAGCTGCTGGGGTGGTCGCCGGAGGTGCCCTTGCGGGAGGGGTTGCGGCGGACGATCGAGCAGTCGGGCGTCGAGCTGCTGATCGGTGGCGGCGCGAGCTGACCGGCGGAGCGGTCCCGGCGGCGCTGCTGTCAGGCCGCGCAACCGCTCCATGTGCGAGTGTGAGGTGTTGTGAGCAGCGAGATGGGACCACGCCTGCCGGAAACCACGCTTTCCGCGACGACGCGGCGCATCGAGCGCTCCGACCATGACATCCGCCGCAAGCGCCCGCCCGCGCTGACGTTGCTGCTGCGCATGGCCACCGTGTGGCGCGTCTCGCGCGTCGTGTCGCTGTTGGCGATCGACTTCGCGGGCGTCGCGCTCGCGGTCTTCACGGCGCTCGTGCTCAAGGAAGCGGTGCACGGCAGCGTGCAGGCGGTGCACTCCCGCGAAACGACCGAACACTTCCTGCCGTTCGCCTACCTGCTCACGGCGCTGCTGTTCGCGCGCTCGGGGCTGTACGCGCAGCGCGCCCTGCGGCCCGGGCTCTCGCGGATCGTCGGCTCCTTGTTCCAGGTCGCGTTCGTGGCGCTGATCTTCGCGGTCGTCAGCGGCGAACACTTCTCCAGCTACTACCTCTTCTGGAGCACGCTCGCGTTGGCGGTCTTCTACATAGGCGCGGCGCGCGCCGGCTTCGAGCGGGTCACCGCGGTGCTGCTGCGAGCGGCCGGATACCAGCGTCGCGCGGTGCTCGTGGGCAGCGGCAGCCACATCGTCGACGTCGCGCACGCGCTCGCCGACGTGCCACACGCGCCGATCGAGGTCGTCGGCTTCCTGTCGTCCAAGCCGCTCGCCGACAACGGCCTGCGCGCGCTCGGCTCGCTGGCGAACCTGCAGGCGGTGCTCAGCGGCGAGCGCGTCGACGAGGTGATCATCGCCGACCCCGAGTTCCCGCAGGACGACGCCGTCGAGCTCGTCGACCTGTGCCACCAGCGCGGGGTGCGCGTGCGCCTGGCGCCGTCGACGATGGAGATCCTGATCCACCGCGCGGAGTTCATCCCCGGCCAGTCCGTCCCCCTGTTCGAACTCGGCCCGCCGGTGTTCGCCGGCATAGACTTCGCCCTCAAGCGCACCTTCGACGTGGTCGGCGCGACGCTGCTGCTGATCCTGCTCAGCCCGCTGCTGCTGGCGATCACGCTCGCCGTGCGCCTCAGCTCGCGCGGCCCCGTGCTTTACCACTCGATGCGCCGCGGGATCGGCCAGCGCCCGTTCGCGTGCCTGAAGTTCCGCACCATGCACACCGACGCCGAGGAGTCCCAGGCCGAGCTGGAAGAGCTCAACGAGGCCTCCGGGGCCCTGTTCAAGATCCGCGAGGATCCGCGCCTGACCCCCATCGGCCACCTTCTGCGGCGCTTCTCGCTGGACGAGCTGCCGCAGCTGGTCAACGTGCTGCGCGGGGAGATGTCGCTGGTGGGGCCGCGCCCGCTGCCCGAACGCGACTACGCGATGCTCGAGGACTGGCACCGCAAGCGCTACCTGGTGCTCCCCGGGCTGACCGGCCTGTGGCAGGTCTCGGGCCGCTCGGAGCTCGACTTCAACGACCTCGTGCACCTCGACTTCATCTACCTCGAGAACTGGTCGCTCGCGCTCGATCTCACGATCCTGCTGAAGACCATCCCCGCCGTGCTGACGCGGCGCGGGGCCTACTGAGGAGGGCGGAGCAGGGGGCCGCGAGCAGCCCCCAGGCGCGTGCCGGCGACCCTGTCGCGGGTGGCGGGAACGGCAGCCTGCCTGTAGACGCTCCAGGTCGTCCGGGCGATCGTGTGCCAATCGGAGTCGATCGGAATGACTATCACGCGGCTTCGCTCCAGTCCAAGCGCGACGACCGCGTCCTGCGCGACCGCCTCGCTTGGGACGATCACGTGCGTCGCTCGCTGCAGCGCGAGGCGGCGCAAGCGCAGGTGCAGACCACCGCAACGCAGGTGCTCGCTGCGGCGTTTGAGCGCCGCGAGATCGTGGATCGTCACGACCGTCGGGCAGGGGCTGTGCAGCATCGCGCCGTCCATCCACGGCGAGTGGAAGACGTCGGCGCTGCGCGAGCGCGCCAGCACCGAGGGCCGGTGCGTCTCCACGAGCTGGTCGCTCGCCGCCGCCGTGTCGGCGAGGGCTGCGAGCAGACAGCGCGAGTAGCGCCCGACGCCGTCCAGATCGGATACGGGACGGCTGTCGAACGCAACCTTCACCGCGCCAACACTAATCGCTTTGCGGGCCATTGGACAGGGATGACAGCCTTGCTGCAGCGCGTACAACGCTCCTACCGGATATAGCCTGCGGCGATGCCAATGCGGGATTACTACGAAGCCCTGTGGCACGCGCTGCCAGAAGGCCTCGAGCCATCTGACTTCGCGTTGCGCAGGAGTTTCCTATTGGGGCGCGTGGCGGCGGGCGAGCGTGTGCTGGACGTCGGCTGCGGCGAGGGTGCCTTCACGGAGGAGCTGGCTCGCGCGGGCACGCTGGTGGTGGGGGTAGACGTCGCGCAGGAGCCGCTGCGCCGCGCGCGCGAGCGCCACCCGGAGCTGGACTTGCGCCTGCTCGACGACGGCGAAGGCAGCTGGGAGCTCGAGGACGCGAGCTTCGACGTCGTGTGGGCGGGGGAGGTGATCGAGCACGTCGCCGACACCGCCGCGTGGCTGTCCGAGGTCCGCCGTGTGCTGCGCTCGGGCGGGCGCCTGCTCGTGAGCACGCCCGCCCACGGGCGGCTCGAGCTCATGCGCCTGGCGCTGTCCAGGCGCGCCTTCGCCGAGCATTTCGACCCGCTGGGCGACCACCTGCGCTTCTACAACCGCCAGACGCTCGCCCGGCTCATAGGTGACTTCGGCTTCGATGGGATCGAGGTGAACGGCGCCGGCGGGGCGCCGGGCGCGCGCCGGCTGCTGCTCGCGCAGGCGATTCGGTCGCGCTTTTGAGCGCTGTGGCCGGCCGTGTCGAGGTCACCCGCGTGGGGGTCGTGTGCGCCGCGCTCGCCTGCGCCGCGGCCTGTAACGCCTGGATGTAGTCGTTCTGGATTTCGATCGCTTCGCGGCGTCCCTCGGCGATCAGTTCGGGGCTGATCGACTCGGGATCCAGGTAGATGGCCGCGCGCAGCTCCTGCACGGCCGCTCGGGGGTCGCTTTTGACGTCGTAGCGCCCGAGCTTCAGCCACGTTTCCGGGTTGGAGGGCTGCAGGCGCACGGCTCGCACGAACGTCGCCCGCGCGAGCGCCGGCCGTTCGGCCACCTGCTCGACGGTGGCGAGCGTGAACAGCGCTTCGACGGACAGCGGGTCGCGTGAGATCGCGCGGTTGGCGGCGGCGATCGCGCCACCGGTGTCGTGCGCCGCCAGCAGCCCGCCCGCTTCGGCGACCGCTTCTTCGGAGCGCTGGGGCTGCCACTGCGACCACGCCGCGAGCAGCGCGGCGACGATCACGCAGGCGCCGACCAGGAGGCGGCCGCGTCCCGGCCGCGCACGTGGCGCGAGCGCCGGCGCGCTCAGCGGCCCGCGGCCGGCGAGCCAGCCGGCGCACAGCAGCGCCACGCAGGCGTCGCCGGGCACGTACCACGTCCAGTCGATCAGCGAGTGCGCGCCGAACACCACCACCAGGCAGAGCATGCTCAGCATGCCGATCCGCTCGGGCGTGTAGCGAGCGAGCTCGCGCTCGCGCAGGCGCCGCCAGCCGGGGCGCTCGCCGGAGCGGATTCCCAGCCACGCGCGCCAGCTCGTCCAGCTGCGGTTGAACGGATGCGTGGCGCGCCCCGCGGCTGCCATCCAGGCGATCAGCAGCGCGAGCGCGAGCGCGAGGCCGACGACGCCGAGGTCGGCGAGCGTCTGCACGATGAAGCCGTGCGCGTGGCGCACTTCGAGCGTCTGCGTTTCGTAGCGCAGATGCGCCGTGCGGAATCCTTCGGCGCCCGCGCCGAGCACGGGATGCGCTTCGAAGACCTGCAGCGCCTCCTTCCAGTAGCGCGCGCGCACGCTGGCGACGGCGGTCAGGCGGCCGGGCGTGTTGGGGGGCGCTTTGGCGTTCGGGTTGGTGAGGGTGTCGAACACGTGCGAGACGCTTCCGGTCAGCCCCCGCTGGCTGTGGGCGAGCGCCCCGGCGAAGACGATCAGCGCGATCGCGATCAGCGCGAGCAGCAGCGTCCCCGCCTGGCGGCGCACGGCGGGCCGCGGCGCGTGGCGACCGGTCAGGAACCCGAGCGCGATCCCGGCGAGGGCGAGCGCCACGAGCATCGCCACCAGCAGCGCGCCCAGCTGGTGTCCCGCGGTGGCGCGTTCGGCCAGCGGCACGCCTTCGGAGCTGAGCGCGGGCTTGGAGAAGTCCCACGCGACCACCGCCAGCGCGCCGAGCGCGCCGACGATCAGCAGCGCGGCGCCGCGCAGGCGCAGGGGCGTGACGCAGAACCACAGCAGCAGGCCGAGCGCCAGCGCCGCGAGGGCGCCGCGCGAGTACGCGAGCACGAGCGTCGCCAGCAGCAGGCCCATCGCCGGGTATGCGGCCGCGCGCGCCAGCGCGTGGCCGCTGCGGCGGGCGCCCAGCCACATGCAGCAGATCACGCCCATCGCGGCCGTCAGGCCGACGGCGTTCCAGTATTCGTACGGCTCGTTCAGGCGGGCGAAGGTGTTGGACGGGGCGAGGCCCGGGAACACCTTCGTCGCCAGCGCGTAGCCGCACACCACGACCGCCGCCAGCGTCAGCCCGCCGAGCACCGCCGGCCAGCGGCCGGGGGCGGCCCGCGCGAGCGCCACGCCCGCGCCGAACACGCCGCTGTAGGCGAGCATCCGGCCGGAGTCCTGCCAGCTGTGGTCGGGCTGCACCGACCACACGATCGACACCACCGTGAGCGCGGTGAACGCGAGCAGCAGCCCGATGGGCCACAGCCCGTACGTGCGCGCGCCCGACGGCGCCGCGATCACGGCGCCGGCCACCACCACGCCCGCCCCGAGCGTCAGCGCCATCTCGGTGGTGGTCATCGATTCGAGGTTCAGCCCGCCCTTGGCGTAGAACGTGACGAAGCAGAAGATCGCCGCGATCAGCAGCGCCGGCCACCACAGCAGCAGGCGCCGGGCGCCGAGCCGGTCTGCGCTCACCGACGGACGCGCTTGTGCAGTGCGCCGCCCCCGACCGCCAGCAGGCAGGCGAGCAGGAAGGCGAGGATCACGAGCAGGGGGGTGGGCAGGGAGCTGAGCGCGGATGAGATGTCGGCGTGGACGACGCCCGGATGGATCACCGCGCCGCCCAATCTGACCGATTCGGGGTTGGCGTGCTCGGCGTGTGTGATCGCCCGCTGCTCGGAAGGCGTGGCGGCGATCGCCACGGGGGCCGCGCCGGTCTGGCCGGTGGCGACGCTGCCGCCGCCGCGCGCGCCGGCGGCGGCGGCGAGCTCGGCCTGGTGGATCAGCGACGAGCACTCGGGGCTGTACTCTTCGACGTCGCCGTTGAGGTCTTTCAGCGCCTGCTGGTAGTCGCTCTGGCTGAACCCGCTCAGCGATTCTCCGCCGGTGCAGCGCAGGATGATCTTTTCGCCGACGCTCGTCGCGTGCGCCGGCTGGGCGAGCACGAGGAGCATGCCCACCGCGAGCGCCACGAGCGCGGCCACGGCAGCCGGTCGGCCGGTGATCGGTCGGCTCTCGAGACGGGGGATTCTCATGGGCTGACTATCCAACGCTACCAATGCCTTCGGGCGAGTCGCGACGGGAGACGCCGACGCTGGACAGCGCGCGCGAGAAGCCGTCGGCCCACGCACGGTGGTCGTAGGCCAGTACGTCGGCGCGTCCGGCGGCGCCCATGCGGACGCGCAGCTGCGGGTCGGCGGCGAGCCGCGCGATCGCGCCCGCGAGCGCCTGCCGCTGGCCGGCGGGGACGATCAGGCCGTTGCGGCCGTCACGCACCAGGCCGCCGGCGGCGGCGCCGACGGCGTCTGTGGCGATCACTGCAAGCCCGCGGTTCATGGCCTCGTTGACAACCAACCCCCACGGCTCGCGAAAGGTGCGCGTGGGGACCGACGGCACGACGAGCACGTGGCAGGCGGCGTACACGTCGCGCAGCCGCGGCGGCTGCAGGGAGCCGAGGCAGACGATCGAGGACGCCGACGCCTCGCGCTGGCCGTCGAGCGAGCTCGAGCCGATCCCGGCGAGCAGGAGCGCGGCGGCGGGTGGGGACAGCCGCGACGCGCGCCAGGCGTCGACGAGCACCGCCACGCCCTTCTCCGGCGCCGCTCGGCCGACGAACAGGAACCTGACGGCGGCGTCGGCCGGGAATCGACGCCCGCCCGCCCCGCTCGGCACGCTCACCTTGGGAGAGCGCCAGAAGTCGTTGTCGACGGACTGGGGGGCGACGTGGACGTTGCGCGCGCCGCGTGCTTTGACGTAGGCGCTGACGTGCGGGCCGTAGGTGACGACGGCGTCGGCCGAGCGGTACAGGCGCAGCAGCGGCAGGTAGCTGAGCGCGTGCGCGGCGCTGCGCGGGTGCGCCCACAGGGAAGCCCACAGGATCAGCGGGACACGGCGACGACGCGCGCCCGCCCACGTGGCGAGCGGCGCGAGGCGACCGCCGGTGGGGCACACGACGGCGCGGTAGCGCCCGCTGGCGGCCAGCGACGCGAGCTCGTGCGGGCGCACGTGGCGGTGCGGGAACGGCAGCTCCGCGGCGAAGTCCGCGCCGCCGTGCTTGGAGCGCCCGCCGAACAGCGCCAGCTCGATGTGCTCGCGCTCGTGCAGGCGCGCGAACGCGCCCACACGGTAGGCGGGCGCGTGGCCGGTGACGAACAGGACGGGCTTCATCGCTACGGGGCGCTTCATCGGGGCGCGTGCGCCGGCTCCATCCCCAGCACATGCTCGTACGCGGCCAGCGTCTGCTCGCCGCAGCGCCGCCAGGTGAAGTTGGCGGCGACGGTCGCGCGCGCGCGCTGCCCGGCCTCGCGCAGGCGGCGGGGGTCGGACAGCAGCTCGTCGATGCGCTGGGTCAGGCGCTCGATGTCGCCGGGGGGAACGAGCAGGAAGCCGTCGCCGGCGGCGGCGATCTCCTCGGGCCCGGGCTCGCCGCGGCAGCCGATGGCGGGCACGCCGGCGGCCATCGCCTCGACGTAGGCGACGCCGAAGGCCTCGTCTGTGGAGGGCATGACGAACAGCGTGCAGCGGCGCGCGCGCTCGAGCGCCTGCTCCGGTGGCAGCTGTCCGATGAAGTCGACCCGCTCGGCGACCCCCAAGCGCACGGCGAGGCCTTCCAGCGCGATCCGCTCGGGGCCTTCGCCGATGATCGCGTAGCGCAGCGTGGGGTGGCGCTGGGAGAGCACGGCGAGCGCGCGCAGGACGTCGCCGTGGCGCTTGCGCGCGACGAGGTGCGCGACGGTGACCAACGACGGAGGCCCGCCCGCCCCGCCCGCCCCGCGGCTACCGCCCGCTCCAGCGGCCCCGCTTGTCCCACCGCCGCCGCGCCCGTTGCCGTGTACGGCGCGCTCGGCGGAGGGGAGCTCGGCGCCGAGGTGCACCACGCGCGTCTCGCCGGCGCCGTGCGCGCGGGCGAGCTCGGCGATGCCGTGGCTGTTGGCGAGCACCAGCGCGGCGGCGCCGAGGCCGCGCGCGACGGCGTGCGCGCCGGCGTGGTCGCGCCTGGCGGTGTACAGCACGTCGCCGCCGTGCACGGACACGACGATCGGGCGCTTGACGCCCGCGCGGCGGACGGCGTCGCCGGCGGGCACGGCGTTGTGGGCGTGGATGACGTCGAAGGGGAACGATCGCGCGAGCCGGCGCAGCGCGAGTGCGAGCGGAGCGGCGGCCCACGCTCCCCAGGCGGCGTACGTGCGCTCGCGCGTGGGCGACAGGAAGGGCACGTAGGCGACGGCGAGCCCGTCGCGCGTCTGCGCGCGCGGCTCGCGCACGAGCTCGGCGAGCGCGTGGGCGCCGGCGCGCGGACCGGCGGCGAGCGCGGAGCGCGGCGGCACGAGGCGGTGCAGCACGAGCACGCGCACGTCGGCGCCGGCGTCGCGCGCGGCGAGCGCCTGGCGGTGCGCCCACACGCCGAGCACAGGGTCGCGCACGCTGGGGTAGAACTCGGCGACGACCGCCACCCGCGGGCGGCCGGGGGCGGAGGCGCTCACCAGCTGCGGTGGGTCGTTAGGGTGCGGTCGGCCTCGCGCGCGCTCAGGTACGGGCGCTGGGCGAGGAACGCGCGCGCCTCGGCGAGCGCGTCGTCGCGCGCGTAGGCGGCGGCGGCGGGGGCGGCGCGGTGTCCGATGGCGACGGCGTCGAGCACGCCGCAGCGCCAGCCGTGCTCGCGCGCGAGCGCCGCCCAGTGCAAATCCAGCCCCCAGCCCATGCGCAGGTCGGGGAAGGGGAGCAGCACGGGGAACGTGGCGCTGGCGAAGGCGGTGACGGGGCCGATCTCCACGAAGCTGGTCTCGCGCACGACGCTGCGGGCGCACCGCCGCGTGACCGGCCACGCGGCGTGCGAGTGCAGGCGGTGCGCGGGCTGTGCGAGCGCCAGCGAGAAGCGCTCGCACAGGAACAGGAAGCGGTCGAGGAAGCCGCGCGGCAGCTGCACGTCGTCGTCGATCACCAGCAGCCAGTCGTGTTCGTTGATTGGAGCCCCACCCCTACCCCCACCCCCAACCCCAGTGCCACGCTCCCGCGCGTGGAGCAGCAGGTTGAGGTTCTCGAACTTGCCGCGAGCGCCCGGTGGGGCGGTGTGCAGCTCGACGTGGTGGCGCGAACGCAGGAGCTCGGCGTGGGCGGCGGCGGCGAGCTGATGGTGCTCGGGGCGCTCGATCCCCAGCACGAGCACGCGCCGCGGCGGCGGGGCGTGGCGGGCGGCGAGCGCGAGCCGCAGGCGTTTGGCGCTGAGCAGCTCCCACGCGTCGACGGCCGTGTCGAGCGCCTCGCGGCGGACCGCGTCGAGGCCGCCGACTGTGCCGCTGGCGCCGCTGAGGAAGTCGTCGCGGGCGACGGCGTTACTGCGGGGGGTAGGCGTGGAGGCGCGTTCGCGCGCGCCTTCGCGCAGCCGGCCCCAGCTGTGGGCGGCCATGGTGAGCCCGGCGGGGCAGCGGCGGCGCAGGACGTGCGCGAGGCAGCGGCCGAGCGTGAGCAGCTCGGTGCGCAGCGAGGGCGCTTCTCCGCGGCGGGCGTCGAAGCGCCTGGCGGCGCGCCCGCGGGCGTGGGCGCCGCGCGAGAGCGCGCGCAGGCGCGTGTCGGCGCCGGCGCGGCGGTGCTCGACGGAGGCGCCGGCGACGTACAGGACGCGCGCATCAGGCGCGAGCGCACGCAGCCGTTCCTGCCACTCCTGCTCGTCGCCGCCGTGCTCGAGCGACACGTCGAACGGCCCCACCCGCTCCAGAGCTGTGCGGCGGATGGCCATGTTGGCGCCCCACGCGAAGCGGGCGTCGGTGTCGTGCTGGCCGAGCTCGAGGGTGGTGATGGGCGGGTGCTGGCGGGCGCAGCTGTGCGGAGCGTGCCCCTCCAGCCGCACGCGGATGGGCCCGGCGAACACGTCCACGTGGGGGTTGCGCGCGGCGGCGTCGAGCAGCGCTTGCAGCCAGCCGGCGCCGGCGCGGATGTCGTCGTCGACGAACACGACGAGCTCGCCGGTGGAGCGCTGGACGCCGGCGTTGCGCGCGGCGTTCAGGCCGAGCGGGCGGGGGAGGGGCTGGTAGCGCGCGGCGAAGCGCCGCGCGAGCTCACGCGCGGCGGGCGAGGCGCCGGCGTCGTCGACGACGAGCACCTCCGCGCCCACGTGCGCGGCCTGCGGCGCGATCGACGACAGCGCGACCTGCAGGTAGGGCAGGCGCTCGCGCGTGGGGATGACGATCGATGCGGGCGGGGCCATGACTGCCAGAGAGTCTAGGTTTGACGCACAGATGGTCCTGTTCCTGCACAACCGCTATCGCGGCGCCGGCGGCGAGGAGCGCGCGGTGGAGGACCTGATGTGGCTGGTGCGCGAGCACCTGGGCGAGCGGGCGGAGCTGCTGGAGCGCGACTCGGCGGGCCTCGGGCGCGCGCGCGCGGCGGCGGGCCTTCTGCGCGGCGGGCTGGCGCCGGCGGACGTGGCGGGCGCGGTGCGGCTGAGCGGCGCGCGGGTGGTGCACGCGCACAACCTGCAGCCGGCGCTGGGCTGGCGCGCGCTGGCGGCGGCGCGCGCGGCGGGCGCGCGGGTGGTGCTGCACCTGCACCAGTACCGCCTGGTGTGCGCGATCGGCGTGTGCTTCACGCGCGGCGCGGAGTGCACGCGCTGCCACGGGCGCGACACGCTGCCGGGGGTGCGCATGAACTGTCGCGGCAGCGTGCCGGAGGCGCTGGCGTATGGCACGTCGCTGGCGCTGTGGCAGCGCCGGCTGGTGGAGCAGGCGGACGCGGTGATCGTCCCGAGCGCGTTCGCGCGCGAGCGGCTGCGGCAGCTCGGCGCGCCGCTGCGCTGGGAGCGCGTGCACGTGTTGGCGCCGCCGCTGCGCGTGCCGCCGGCGAGGGCTGGCTTGGATGGGTTTAAGGGATCGGATCGGCCGGCTGGAGCGAGTGCGCGCGTGGGCTCGTACGCACTCGTGGTTGCGCGCCTGGCGCCGGAGAAGGGCGTGGATGTGGCGATCGACGCGTGCCGGATGGCGGGCGTGCCGCTGGTGGTGGCGGGCGACGGCCCGGAGCGCGCGGCGCTGGCGCGGCGCGCGGGCGACGGCGAGGTGCGTTTCGTGGGCAGGGTGGACGACGAGCAGCTGGCGGCGCTGCGCGCGGACGCGGCGATCGCGCTGGCGCCGTCGCGCTCGGCGGAGACGTTCGGGCTGGCGGTGGCGGAGGCGATGGCGGCGGGGCTGCCGGTGGCGGCGAGCCGCGTGGGCGCGCTGGGGGAGCTGCTCGACGAGTGGGCGCTGGTGGCGCCGGGCGACGCGCGCGCGCTGGCGGGCGCGATCGCGCGCCTGGCGGGGGATCGCGCGGCGGGCGAGCGCGGTCGCGAGCGGGTGCGCGCGCTGTGCGCGCCGGAGGTGGTGGCGGGCGCGCTGGCGGACGTGTACGACGGCACGTAAGCTGCGCCGGTGCCCACCGCTCCCAGCGCCCTGATCACGGGCATCACCGGCCAGGACGGCTCGTTCCTGGCGGAGCTGCTGCTGGAGAAGGGCTACGGCGTGACGGGCGTGGTGAGGGGCGGCGCGGGCGCGCCGCTGGGCTGCTCGGAGCACCTGCGCGCGCGGCTGGAGCTGGTGGCGGGCGACCTGCTGGCGCCGCGGACGCTGCGCGCGGCGATCGAGCGGGTGCGCCCGCGCGAGATCTACCACCTGGCGGCGCCGTCGTTCGTGCCCGACTCGTGGCGGCGCCCGGAGGAGACGATGCGGGCGATCGCGGGCTCGTGCGCGGCGGTGCTGGAGGCGGTGCGCGACGTTGACGTCGACGCGCGCGTGTTCGTGCCGGCGTCAGGCGCGATCTTCGGCGAGGCGCTGGAGAGCCCGCAGCGCGAGGGCACGCGGTGCCGGCCGACCAGCCCGTATGCGATAGCGAAGCTGGCGGCGCATCAGCTGGTGGGCGTGCTGCGAGCCAACGAGGGGCTGCACGCGAGCTCGGGCATCGTTTACAACCACGAGTCCGAGCGCCGGCCGGAGCGGTTCGTGACGCGAAAGATCACGCGCGCGGCGGCTGCGATCAGCCTGGGCCTGGAGCGGGAGCTGACGCTGGGCTCGCTGGATGCCGTGCGCGACTGGTCGTTCGCGGGGGACATCATGCACGGCGCGTGGCTGATGCTCCAGCGGGAGCGCGCGGACGACTACATCCTGGCGAGCGGCGTGGCGCACACGGTGGCGGAGTTCGCGGCTGCGGCGTTCGCGCACGTGGGCCTGGACGCGGAGCGCCATGTGCGCGTGGACCCCGCGTTGGTGCGCGCGGCGGAGGCGACGCCGAGCGTGGGCGACCCGACGAAGGCGCGCGAGCGGCTCGGCTGGGAGCCGCGCGTGGGCTTCCAGGAGCTGGTGGCGCGGATGGTGAATGCCGACGTGCGCTCGCTGCGCGCGGCGGCGACGGCGTAGCCGTATTCCGGTGTCCCGGCGGGGCGCCGCGGGCGTCGCGGTGAGGCGGCCGCGTCCCGGCGAGGCCGGTGAACGTCCAAGTGAGGCCCTACACTTGCGGGCCTGATGACGACCGTCGGAGTGATTGGCCTGGGCTACGTCGGCCTGCCGCTCGCGGTGGCGTTCGCGCAGGAGGGCTGCGACGTGATCGCGGTGGACGTGGACTCGCGCAAGGTGGAGGCGGTGCGCGCGGGCGAGTCCTACATCGAGGACGTGGCGTCGGAGACGTTGAGCGCGGTCGCGGGGCGCATGCACGCGACGACGCGGTATGCGGATCTGGCGAAGGCTGACGCGGTGCTGGTGTGCGTGCCGACGCCGCTGACGCGCAACCGCGAGCCCGATCTCGGTCCGCTGGTGGATGCCACGCGCGCCTTGGGGGAGGTGCTGCAGGCGGACCAGCTGGTGGTGCTCGAGTCGACGACCTATCCGGGCACGACACGCGAGCGCGTGGCGCCGTTGCTGGAGGAGCGCTCGGGGCTGGCGGCGGGACGTGACTTCCACCTGGCGTTCTCGCCGGAGCGCGTGGATCCGGGGCGTGTCGACTTCACTCTGCGCAACACCCCCAAGGTTCTTGGCGGGCTGACGGAGGCGTGCGCGGAACGCGCGCACGAGCTGTACGGGCTGGTGTGCGACAGCGTGGTGCGTGTGTCGAGCCCGGAGGCGGCGGAGCTGACGAAGCTGCTGGAGAACATCTTCCGCTCGGTGAACATAGCGCTGGTGAACGAGCTGGCGATGCTGACCGATCGCATGGGCATCGACATCTGGGAGGTGGTCGACGCGGCGGCGACGAAGCCGTACGGGTTCATGCGCTTCGAGCCGGGCCCGGGCATGGGCGGCCACTGCCTGCCGGTGGATCCCTTCTACCTCAGCTGGCGCGCGCGCGAGTTCGACATGGCGACGGAGTTCATCGAGCTGGCGGGCAAGGTCAACCAGCAGATGCCCTATCACTGCGTGGCGAAGGCGCAGCGTGCGCTCAACGACACGGGCATGTCGGTCAAAGGCGCGCGCGTGGCGGTCGTGGGCGTGAGCTACAAGCCGGGCGTGGGGGACGTGCGCGAGTCGCCGGCGCTGAAGATCATCTCGCTGCTGAAGGGCCTGGGCGCGGAGGTCCTCTATCACGACCCGCACGTGCCGGTGCTGAGCGAGTTCGCGCTGACGAGCACCCCGCTCGAGGACGCCATCGCGGACGCCGACCTGGTGCTGATCGTGACCGCCCACCCGGAGGTCGACCACGAGCTGATCGCCCGGCGCGCACGTCTGATCGTGGACCTGCGCGGGGTCACGCGCAGCTCGGCGGCGAACAACGTCGTGCGCCTGTGAGCGCCGCCGGCCAGGACACCGGCGCGGGCGGGCCGCTGCTGGGCGCGGGCGGGCCGCTGCCGGACGCGGGCGGGCCGCTGCTGGGCGCGGGCGTGCGGGTGGGCGCGGGCGTGCGGTTCGGCGCGTACGTGGTGGTGCATGACGGCACGATCGTGGGGGATGAGTGCTCGATCGAGGATCACGCGGTGCTGGGCAAGCGCCCGCGGCTGGCGGCCCACTCGAGCGCGGCCGGCCAGGTGGGCGCGCTGGAGCTGGGCGCTGGCGCGAGCGTGGGCACGGGCGCGGTGGTGTTCGCGGGCACGAGCGTGGGCGCGCAGGTGATCCTGGGCGATCAGTCGTTCGTGCGCGAGCGCACGTCGATCGGCGAGCGCTCGGTGATCGGCCGCGGCAGCGTTGTAGACAACGATGTGCTCATTGGCGCGCGCGTGCGCGTGCAGACGAACGTTTACCTGACGGCGTTCACGATCGTGGAGGACGACGTGTTCGTAGGCCCCGGCGCGCTGACCACGAACGACGACACGATGGCCCGCCATGGCCCGGAGACGCCCACGCGCGGCGCGACGCTGCGCCGCGCGTGCCGCGTGGGCGGCGGCGCGGTGCTGACCCCCGGCGTGGAGATCGGCGAGGAGGCGTTCGTGGCGGCCGGCGCGGTGGTGACAAGCGACGTCCCCGCGCGGGCGGTGGTGATGGGGGTGCCGGCGCGTGTGGTGCGCGAGGTCGGTGACGAGGACCTGCTGGAGCGCTGGCGCTGACAGCGGTTACCCGAAGCCGCTCGCTCGCCTGGTCCGAGGGGTGCCTGAGTGCCTCCTGCAGTTCAAGTCCCCTCGCGTGCGATCTCAGCGAGACGCCGATCCGCGCCGGTTCCCGGTGAGGGACGTGGGCCTTGAATTATGTGGTCTGTGCCCACAGGGTTCGGCAGTTGTTTGACCGCGCTACTAACATCCGCTCGGAATGATCCGATCTCAGTCGGGTCCAGATCCGCACCGCCGCCGCGCGCCGGTCTTTCATGCTGGGCCGGGATGCATATAGGATCACGATTCGTGGCAGCCGATTTCCTCACCGCTCCGCTTGCTGGCGCCGCCGAGGATAGTTGCTGCCCAGCGGGATATGGCCACGGCATGGGACTTCGAGGATAGTAGGGTGCCCGCTCTCGTAAAGCTGGCAGCCGAGAACTTCCGGAGCCTTCGAGACGTCGATGTAGACCTCGGGGACTTCAATGTTCTCGTGGGTCCAAATGCGTCCGGGAAGAGCAATCTGCTGGACCTGATTCGGTTTATCGGCGACTCGGTTCGCACCGACCTTGGACCTGCGATAGATCTGCGTGGCGGATTCGATGCAATCTGTTTCCGGGCCGCCAAACGGCGTCATATCCACATTCGCGTCCTCACGAATGTGACGTCGTACAGTAGTCCCACGGCGCTCGATGACTATCAACTAGAGTTTTGGATCGGGAAATCGGCCAAGAGCGCAACCCGCTTGCTCGTGAGAGAAGAGTCATTCAAGTTCAAGCGAACCAGGACGCGCGGCCGCCGCATCACGATCGACGGCTCAAAGGTGGAGGTGGTCGATGAGGGAATCGGTGGGCAGGAGAAGAGCGAGTCGCGTGCGCTGCTCAGATCCGATTCACTGGGACTCTCGACCTTGCCGCGCCTGTCAGATGAGGCAGGGGGTACTCAGATCCGCGAAATTGCTGAACTGTTCTCCTCGTTTCGCGTGTATGACATCGATGTCGCGGCTGCCCGCCAACCGGCCCCGGTGACGAGCGATACCCGCCTCGCCGCAGATGCCAGCAACCTGGCTGCATTTCTGCTTCGCCTCAGGAGTGACCCGGAGCAGTTCGCGAGGCTGGTTGACGATGCGCGCGCGTTTGTGCCGGGGTTGGACGAGCTGCACTTCGTGTCGATCGGAGGGTCCGACGAGGCAGTTGCGATTGAGATCGAGGAGCTGGTGCTTCCCGGTCGTACGCCTCTCTCGCATGCGTCGTTTGGGACAATTCGTGCACTTGCACTTCTAGCGCTCCTATACGACCCTCACCCACCACGACTAACCTGTGTCGAGGAGATCGATCATGGCCTTCACCCATATGTCTTCGACCGGCTTACCGACCGATTGCGCGAAGCCTCGAAGCGCACGCAACTCATCGTCGCAACCCATTCACCTGCATTTGTGAACCGACTCAAGCCATGCGAGTTGATTGTCTGCGAGAGAGATCCCGAGACAGGCGGCTCGGCGATTCCGGCGATCACTGGCGAACAGGTGGAAAAGGCAGCCGCCGAGGCGACCGAGCTTGGTCTTGGTGAGCTGTGGTTCTCGGGCACATTGGGAGGAGTCCCCGAATGAAGAGCCACGATGGAGCGGGCCTGGTTATGATCTTCGGCGAGAGTGACAATGACCGGAAGGCGATCGCAACGCTGGTTCGCGCACTTTGTCCGAAGGCTCGGACAAAGATTGCGCGGAGTCCGCTGGTGCTTATCAAGAACGCCTCTCCCTCGGACACACCGTCAAGGGCTGACCGCGTCGCTGCGGCTGTCCGGGCTGTCCATGCGCGCGACGCCGTGAGGTGTGTGCTTGCACACGAGGACGCGGACGCAACCGAGCCGGCGCACGAGAGCATCGCTGAGCGGATCGAGCGCACACTCCGGGACGCTGGGACGCCGGGTAAAGTGCACGCAGTCGTCCCCGCATGGGAGATTGAGGCTTGGTGGTTCATGTGGCCGGAGGTCGTAGCTACTTGCTACAAGCGGTGGGTTGAGCCGAGAGCTGCAACTCCTCCGGGCCGGATCGAAAATGCGAAGGAGCGATTGGCGCGAGCGGTTCGACCCTCGCAACTCACGGCGGCCGAGCGTAAGAGCTTCCCAGAGTACCGAGAGTCTGACTCAATTAGGATCGCAGAAGCGATCGCGGCCAAGGGCGCGGCAGACGAGCCCGCGTTGGGCGTTTCGGGCTCGTACGATCGATTCCGAGCGAGCGTCGCGGACTGTTGCTCGTAGTCTGCGTGCGTCACGCTGGCGCTAGCCGAACAATGGTGCCGAGGTGCTCGACTAGGTTCGTGGCCAGATCGGCCGCTCCGCAAGAGGTTCTCATCTCCGGTGCCGATCGTCGCGCCGGCGTATGACCCATAGGTACCCGCTGCGCCCCGGCTGGCATGCATACCCGAGGCAGCCGAAACCGCGTAAGTCAGCCGCGCTCGGCTTTGATCGCCGCAACGACCGCATTGGCCTGCTCGCGTGTGAGCACTGGGCTCATTGGGATCGCCAGGTGCGTGTGCGCTGCCTGCTCGGTTCCCGGTAGCTCGACCCCCGCGCCCCACTCGCGCATCGCCGCCTGCCGGTGGACGGGGGTTCGGTAGTAGGCCTTGTGGCCGATGCCCGCCGTCGCGAGCGCGCCTTCCACGCGCTCGACGTGCGGGTCGCTGACCACGTACAGGTGCCATGCAGGTGACGATCCCGCGGTGGGATGGGGCAGGGTGAGCAGGTCGCCGAGCCCCGCCTGCTCGTAGTAGCCGGCGGCCCGCCTGCGTCCGTCGGCCCAATCGTCGACGTGGGGGAGCTGCACGCGCAGGATCGCCGCCTGCAGCTCGTCCAGGCGCGAGTTGTAGCCGAGCTGCTCGTACGTGACCTTGTCGTGGGAGCCGTGGAAGCGCAGCGTGCGTGCGCGCTCGGCGATCTGCTCGTCGCTCGTCGTGATCACGCCGCCGTCGCCGAAGCAGCCGAGGTTCTTGGACGGGAAGAACGAGAACGTCGCCGCCGTGCCCAGCGCGCCCGGGCGCAGATCCCCCTGCTCGCCCACCGTGGAGCCGGCCGCCTGCGCCGCGTCCTCGAGCACCGGCACACCCAATGCCTCTATCTCCGCGATCGGGGCTACGTTGCCGAACAGGTGCACAGCGATGACGGCCCTCGTGCGGGGTGTCAAAACTGCGCGGACAGTCTCAGCATTGACGCAGTACGTGTCCGGGTCGACGTCGCAGAACACCGGCGTCGCTCCCGTAGGCGGGATCGCCTCGGCTGACGCGTAGAAGGTGAACGACGGCACCACCACCTCATCGCCCGGACCGACGCCCATCGCCCGCAACGCGATCGTGATCGCGTCCGTGCCGTTCGCCACCCCCACCGCATGGCGGGAGCCGCAGTAGGCCGCGAACTCGTCCTCGAACGCGCTCACCTCCGGGCCGAGGATGTAGCGCTCGGAGTCGAGCACCCGGTCGATCGCCGCGCGCAGCTCCTCGCGCAAGGGCAGAAGCGGCGTCGACGTGTCGAACAGCGCCACCCCCATCGGGTTCAGCGCGGCTTCAGCAGCTCGAGATCCGCCCGCGTCATCAGGCGGATCAGCTCCTCGAAGCTCGTCCCCGGCACCCAGCCGAGATCGCGCTCGGCCTTCGACGGGTCGCCGATCAGGTGGTCCACCTCCGCCGGGCGCACGAACGCCGGGTCGATCGTCACGTACCGCGCGAAGTCGCCCAGGCCCGCCTCGTCGAACGCCACCTCACAGCACTCGCGCACCGAGTTCGCCTTCCCCGTCGCGATCACGTAGTCCTCCGGAGTGTCGCGCTGCAGCATCAGCCACATCGCTTCCACGTAGTCCTTCGCGAAGCCCCAGTCGCGTTCCGCGTCCAGGTTGCCCAGACGCAGCTCCTTCGCCAAACCGTGCTTGATCGCCGCCGCATGCCACGTGATCTTGCGGGTCACGAACTCCAATCCCCGACGTGGACTCTCGTGATTGAAAAGTATCCCCGACGTCGCGTGGAGGTCGTAGGACTCGCGGTAGTTCACTGTGATGAAGTGGCCGTACGCCTTCGCCACCCCGTACGGCGAGCGCGGGTAGAAGGGGGTCGTCTCCGTCTGCGGGACCTCCAGCACCTTGCCGAACATCTCGCTCGAGGACGCCTGGTAGAGGCGCGCCTCCGGGCACACTTCGCGCATCGCCTCCAGCATGCGCGTCACGCCCGTGCCCGTGAACTCCGCCGTCAGCGTCGGCTGGATCCACGACACCGCCACGAACGACATCGCCGCAAGGTTGTAGATCTCCGCCGGTTTGGACGCCCGCAGCGCGTCCACCAGCGAGCGCTGGTCGAGCAGGTCGCCCTGGTGCAGGGTGATGCGATCGCGGATGTGCTCGATGCGGTCGAACTTCTCCGTCGACGCGCGCCGCACCATCCCGTGGACCTCATAGCCCTTCTCCAGCAGCAGCTCCGCGAGGTATGAGCCGTCCTGGCCGGTGACGCCCGTGATCAGGGCTGAACGTTTCTCTGGCATGGCCGGGAGCCTATCGGCCGCCGGCGATGGGCCCGTGGATGCTCATCGCGACGCCGCCGACGCCGGCTCCGGGGAAACGCCAGCGCCATCGCCTTTCCGCTCGCGCAGCCAGCGCACGGTCGCCGCGATCCCGTCCTCGACCTCGATCTTCGCCTGCCAGCCCAGCAGCGTGCGCGCCTTCTCCACCGACGGCCAGCGGCGCTGCACGTCCACCGCGAACGTCGGCAGGTGCTCCAGCTCGAAAGCCTCCGGGTCCTCGCCGCATGTCTCCCACACGATCCGCGCGATCTCCGCCACCGTCAGCTCGCGCGCCGCCGAGATGTTGAAGTCCTCGTTCAGCCCCGCCGGGGAGCTCATCGCGGTGACAACCCCGTCGGCGATGTCGTCGATGTGGGTGAGCGTCCGCGTCTGCTCGCCAGAGCCGAAGATCCGCAGCGGCCGCTGCCCCGACAGCACCTTCTCGATCAGGTCCGGCACCGCGTGCGCGATCCCCGGTTCCGCGTCCGGCACCTCGCCCGGGCCATACGCGTTGAATGGGCGGCAGATCGTGTACGGGAAGCCGTGCTCGTCGTGCGCCGCCCGGCAGTACACCTCCCCCGTCAGCTTCGAGAAGCCGTACGCAGAGATCGGCGTCGGGCAGCGCGGCAGGTAGTCCTCCGGCGTCGGAAACAGCTCCGCCTGCTCGAACACCATCGACGACGACACGTACACGAAGCGCTCCACCTCCACGTCCAGCGCCGCGCGGATCACCGAGTTGTACAGCGCGTTGTTGACCTCCGTCAGCGTGTGCGGGAGGCGGTGGAAGTTCGCGATCCCCCCCACGATCGCCGCCAGGTGGATCACGTGCGTGCAGCCCTTCGTCGCCGTGCGCGCCTCCTTCGCCACGCGCAGATCGCCCGTGTGCACCTCGCAGCCCTCGCGCATCCACTGCGGCGCCTCGCGCTGGTCGGACACGCGCACCTCGTAGTCCGGGTCCGCCAGCAGCCTACGCACGACCGCCGCTCCGATCGTGCCCGCGCCGCCTGTCACCAGCACGCGGCTCATCCGCGCGGGGGGGTGGGCGCCAACACACCTAGCTCCGACGCGTACGCGAACACCTGAGCCGCCCCCCAGCAGTTCCACGGATCCACCACCAGGCAGTCGCCGCCCGCGCGCTCCACGATCGCCGCCAGCGCGCGCGGGTCGCGGAACTCCGCGTGGTTGGCCGCCACCACCACCAGCTCCGCGCCGTCCAGCGCCTCCTCCAACGACGCCGTCGGCGTCGCCACGTGCGGATCGTGCACCGCCACATCCGCCAGCTCGCGCTCCAGCAGCCGGATCAGCTTGTGCGCCAGCGAGTCGCGCTCGTCGTCCGTGTCCGCCTTGAACGCCAGCCCCAGCACCGCCACCTTGCGGTTCGCCAGCGAGCCCATGCGCCGTTTCGCCCCTTCCAGCAGGAACAGCGGCACCGACTCGTTCACGCGCGACACCGCCAGCAGCATCCCCGGCGCCGCCGAGCGCTCCTCCGAGAACGCGAAGTCCTTGCGCAGGCACGTGCCCGCCGTGAAGCCCGGCCGCGCGATGCCGCCGCGCGGGTAGTCGCGGTTGATCAGATCGATCACCTCGAACACGTTCGCCGCGTAGCGCTCGCAGTCCATCATCAGCAGGTTCGGCAGCGCGAACGTCGCGTAGCGCAGGATGTTCGTCCAGATCTTCGCCAGCTCCGCCTGCACCGGCGTCGTCTGCACGATCGGCGCCGCGAACGCGCCGAACAGCTCGCCCACCACCTCGCCCGAGCGCGCGCCCACGCCGCCCACTATGCACGGCAGCGTGTCGATCTCCTCCAGGAAGCGCCCCGCCGCGATGCGCTCCGGCGCGTGCGCCACGAACACCTCCTCGCCGATCTCGAAGCCGCGGTGCTTCGCCACGTAGCCCGCCACGAACTCCGTCGTCCCCGGCGCCACCGTCGAGCGCAGGATCAGCGAGTGCCCCGGCGCCAGCACTCCCAACAGGTCGTCCAGCGCCGAGCGGATGTCGCGCATGTCGATCTCTATGTGCGAGAACGACGGCGTCCCCAGCGTGATCACTATGTGGCGCGCGCGCGCCGCGTCCGCCACGCGCTCTGACAGCCACAGCCGACGGTGGGCGGGATCCGATAGAACGCGATCGAGCAGCGCCTGCGCGTCCGTCTCCTCGAACGGCATCCTCCCGTCGCGCACCGCGCCAAGACGCGTCTGGTCGTTGTCGATCCCCACCACCCGCAGGCCGCGGTCGGCGAACGACAGCGCCAGCGGCAGGCCCACGCGGCCAAGGCCCACCACGGCCACATCGGCGGTGCTATCAGACGCGTTCATCGAAGCCATGAGGTTAGCGGCGCCGGGATCCGCCCTGCGCCCACAGCCGATAACACCGCTCAGCCGCGATCGTCGCGCACATGGCGCACGTACTGGCGCGCGAAGCCCACCACGAACAGCGGGTTGTAGCGCGCGTAGCGCCGCCACAGGCGCCGCGGCTCGCGCCACAGGCGGTACACCCACTCCACGCCCGCGCGCTGCATCCACGCCGGCGCCTGGCGCACCAGGCCCGCGTGGAAGTCGAACGCCGCGCCCACCCCCACCAGCAGCGGCGCCGCCAGGCGCGGGCGCATCGCGTGCATCCACAGCTCCTGCTTCGGCTGGCCCGTCCCCACCCACACCACCTGCGCGCCCGACGCGTCGATCGTCGCCGCCACCTCGCGCTCCTCCCGCTCGCTCAGCGCGCGAAACGGCGGCGAGAAGCCCCCCACGATCCGCACGCCCGGAAAGCGCTCGCGCAGACGCCGTTCGAGCAGCTCCAGCGCCTCCCGCGTGCGCCCGCCATACAGGTACATCGGCGTGCCGTCGCGCGCCGCGCGCGCGAAGAAGCGCGCCATCAGGTCCGGGCCGTACACGCGCGTCGCGCGCGCGTGGCCCAGCGCGCGCAGCGCCCACACCAGCGGCTGCCCATCCGGCACCGCCAGCGTCGCCTCCAGCACCGCCGTCAGCGTCCGCCTGTCCTCGCGCGCCGACATCACCAGGTTCACCGCCGCCGCCGTCACGTACGCGCGCGCGTCCGCCGCCACCACCGCCTGCATCCAGTCCATCACCCGCTCGTAGTCGGAGATCGCCAGCGGCACGTCCAGGATCTCCGCCCGCGGGGGCGGCTCGGGAACGGCCGAGTTCGGAGGGGTGCGGGCAGGCGGCGACGCGATTGCGTGAAGATACCCGCCCTCGTGGAGATCGACCCCGACTTCTGGATGCGCCGGCGGGTGCTCGTCACCGGCCACACCGGTTTCAAGGGCGCCTGGCTGTCGCTGTGGCTGCAATCGCTCGGCGCCCGCGTCACCGGTCTCGCGCCCGGCGTACCCACGCGGCCGTCGCTGTACGAGCTCGCCGACGTCGGCGCGCACATGCGCCAGCAACAGGTCGACGTGCGCGACGCCGCCGCCGTGCTCAGCGCCGTATCCCAGGAGCGCCCCCAGGTCGTGCTCCATCTCGCCGCGCAGCCCATGGTCAGGCGCTCGCTGCGTGAGCCCGCACTCACGTACGACATCAACGTCATGGGCACCGTCAACGTGCTCGACGCCGTCCGCCAGGCCGGCCACGACGTGCGCGCCGTCGTCGTCGTCACCTCCGACAAGTGCTACCAGAACCCCGGCCACGACTCGCGGCGCTTCGTCGAGGACGATCCGCTCGGGGGAGCGGACCCCTACTCCAACTCCAAGGCCTGCGCCGAGCTGCTCGTCAGCGCCTACCGGCGGTCGTTCTTCTCCGCCCCAGACTCGTCGCGGCTCGCCACCGCGCGCGCCGGCAACGTCATCGGCGGCGGCGACTGGGGCGAGGACCGGCTCGTGCCCGACGCCGTCCGCGCCGTCGACAGCCGCACGCCGCTCGAGGTTCGCAACCCCCACGCCGTGCGTCCCTGGCAGCACCTGCTCAGCCCGCTCAGCGGCTACCTGCGCCTCGCCGAAGCGCTGTCGCTGCCCGACGGCCCCGAGGTTGCCCGCGCATGGAACTTCGGACCCCCCGCCGGGGACGCCCGACCGGTCAGCTGGGTCGTGCAGCGGCTCGCGCACTTGTGGCACGGTGAGCTCGCATGGCAGCTCGACCAGCGGCCCAACCCGCCCGAGGCCGGCCACCTCGAGCTCGACTCCAGCGCCGCCGAACGGCAGCTCGGGTGGCGTCCCGCCGGGCGCCTCGAGGACGCGCTCGAGCTGGTCGTCCAGTGGCATCGCGCTCACCGTCAAGGGAAGGACATGCGCGAGTTCAGCCTCGAGCAGATAGCCAGCATCTAGAACTCGCCTCGCAGGCGGGATTTACATAACCTTCCCGCGCATGAGCCCACTCAGCGTCCGCCGCTACCGCGCCGAGCGACTGCTGCGTCGGGAGTTCGAGGGTCTGCGCGGACGGGTGCTCGCCAGCGTGCGCCGGCGGCTCGCCGCCAGCGGCGTCAGACTCGATCAGGGCGATCTCGACGCCTGCTACGCCCAGGCGTGGCAGGGCCTCTACACCGCCGTGCTCGACGGGCAGCAGATCGCCAACCCCGCCGGCTGGCTCGTGCTCGTCACCTTCCGTCGCGCCATCGAGGAGCACCGCGCGCGCGGTCGCCTCCACCGCGCCGCGCCCGAGATAGAGACAGCCAATGGGATGGAGCGAGCCACTGGCGCGGAGCGCGACTTCGCCGACGAGCTCGACGACCGCGCGCGCCTGCGTCAGCTCTTCGAGGGGTTGCGCGGCCGCCTCGACGGGCGCGAGCGCGAGGCCGCCACGCTGTGCTACCTGCAGGGCCTCTCGCGCGCCGAGGCCGCCGCGCGGCTCGGTGTCAGCGAGGCGCGGATGCGCAAGCTCATGGAGGGCCAAGGCCCGGAGCGGCCCGGCGTCGCCGGCAAGGTCGGCGCGCTCGTCGACGCCATCCGCGATGGCAGCTGGTGCGAGCAGCAGGGCTCGCTCATGCGCGCCTTCGCCTACGGAATCCTCGATCCAGACGGGGAGCGCTACCAGCTCGCGCTCATGCACAGCAGCCAGTGTCCCGCCTGCCGCGCCTACGTCGCCTCGCTGCGCGGACTCGCCGCCGTGCTGCCACCCGTCTTCATGCCGTGGGGGCTCGGCGCCGGCGTCCTCGCCCGCGCCGGTGAAGGCATGCACGCCAGTGGAGCGGCCGGAACGTCCGGGGCTTCCGGAGCGGCCAGCGGCGGGACGGGCGCGGGCCTGCAGGCCGGGCGGGGGCTCGGTGGCGCGCTGCCGGCTTCCGGCGCCGCCGGCGCGGGCGGCGCCGCGGGAGGGGGCTGGCTCCTCGGGGCGGGCGGATTCGGCGCCAAGCTGGCCGTCGGATGCATGCTCGCCCTCGGTGTCGGCGCCGGCTGTGTCGCGCTCGACGGCGGACATCGCGCGTCCCCGCCCGGCCACAGGCCGCGCCACGCGTCTCAGTCGCGGACCCATGGGACTGTGCTCACGTACGCCGCCGACCAGCTCGGCGATCGCGGGGCCGGCGCCGGTGGATCCGCTCCCGAAGCCGGGCGGGCGTCCGTGCCGCTCACCGCCGCCGCCAGGGCCAGCCGCGAGTTCGGGCCCGAGCAGGCGCTGGCGTCCAGCGCCGCCGGTGCGACCGCCTCCAGCGCCAGCCAGGAGCCCACCGCGCGATCGGCCTCCTCCTCCTCCTCCTCTAGCTCAGCCGCTCCGTCAGCGGCGGGCAAATCCTCCGCCGGAGGGTCCGGAGGGTCCGGTGGCGGCGTAGCCTCGGAACCGGCTGGCGGCGCGTCCTCGCCAGCTCCTCTGCCCGGCAACGCGGTCGCCGCCGAGCGTGAGTTCGCGCCGGGTTGACCTTCGGCGGCATGACGGTGTCGGTGTGCCGTGTCGGGTTTCCTCTTTTGAAGTGGTGTATCGCTATAGCTATACACCGGTCGCAAGGAGCAACTGACAACCGACACCCGGGGTAGATCGGGTGCCGTGTCGGGTTTCCTCTTTTGAAGTGGTGTATCGCTATAGCTATACACCAGTCGCAAGGAGCAACTGACAGCCCACACCCCGGGGTAGATCGATCGCGTCCTGGAGTCGATCGCCCTCCCGGGTAGATCACGCCCCTGGGTAGATCACGCCTGGGGGCTCAGGCCCGCGGGAAGACCTTGCCCAGACGCCTGAGCGCCAGCGGGTTGCCGCGCGGGCGCAGCCTGCCGGTGGCTACCAGCCGCAGGGGGTCCAGGCGTTCTCCTACGAGGTCCGCCCAGTCCTGGTAGGACAGGCGCAGGCGCAGGTCGGGGTTGGGAGCCTCGCCCTGCTCGACCGTGCTCGAGCCGTTGTTGACGGTCAGATGCCAGGTGGGGACGTCCGGGTCTGTGAACTCCCACTGGAAGGTCGTCGGGCGCTTGAGCCCATGGTTGGGGTTCACCTGGCGGCGGATCGTGTCGAACAGCAGCGCCAGCGTCTCAGGGTCGCGCATCGTGGGACCTTCGCGCACGCCGATCACGCCGGCTTTGGCGAGCGCGCGCCCGCGCTGGGAGACCTCCAGCGGCGACAGCCCCGGCGGCAGCAGCGGAGGGCCGGGCAGGGTGTCGATGGCGAGGCCGGCGGAGCGCAGCTTGGTGGTCATCGAGGTCAGGCCCTCCACGCCGACCTCATCGTAGGTGGAGCCGAAGACCGTTATGTAGCGTTCGTCCCACCCTGGCGGCATCAGCACCTGGGAGGTGTAGCGGGTGACCTCGTGCAGGATGCGGCTGACGGCCTTCGGCACGCCCACAGGGTCTTCGCGATTGAGGTCCGACAGGAGCTTCACGCCGAAGCCGATGTGGCGCTGCTCGTCGGCGGCGATGTTCGCCATGCCCGCGCGGAAGGCGGGCAGCTGGTCGCGCTTCTCCAGATAGCCGCAGATGAAGTGCTGTCCCGGCTGGGCGAGCGCCGCCTCCACGACTATGTGGTACAGCGTCACAGCGGCCGCCAGTTTCGCGGGCGAGTGGTCGGCGCGCAGTTCGTCGGCCATGCGGTCCAGGCGCTCGAAGATCTTGCGGAAGCCGGACGTCAGCTGGGGCCTGGCCGCCTGCAGGCCGCTGGACATGGAGCCGTCGCCGATGCCGCATACCTCCTGCATGAAGCGCTTGAAGAACACCGCATGGCGGGCCTCGTCGACCTGCTGGGTGGCGAGGAAGTACTTCTGCTCCTCACGCGGCGCGGCGTCGATGTATGGAGACAGGTTGTCCGCGACAGCATCCTCACCCCAAAAGAACAGGCAGTAGTTCCACACCGCCGCCTGGCGCTCGAAATCGGTGAAGTCCTCGCGCCACTGGCGCGCGTCCTCGCTGAAGTCCAGCTCGGTGGCCGACCAGTTGCCGCGCTCCCAGCGCGCGTACAGATCCTCGTAGGAGATCGCGTCGGCGGGCAGGCCGCCCAGGTTGGCGGCATCAGCTGCGGTCGGGCTCGTCACGGTCGCCATCGTGGTGCTCCTCTCGCCTCAGTGGTCCGAATTGGATAATGAACATTATCGAAATAACGTCCGCTCTGTCAAGTAAGATCTCAATGGATGGCAGACGAGCGCGACGACTTGGACGTGAGCGGCGACGGCGCCCCGGCGGCTGTGGCCGGCAGCCGCATGACCCGCGAGCAGAGCCGCGCGAACACCCGCGACCGCCTGCTGGCGGCCGCGCGCAGCGTGTTTGCGCGCAGCGGGTTCCACGGCGCGTCGGTCGAGGAGATCGCCTCCGAAGCGGGCTTCTCGACGGGTGCGCTGTACTCGAACTTCGACGGCAAGGAGGACCTGTTCCTGGCGCTGATGGAGCGCGAGATCGACGAGCACGCACGCGAGATCGCCGACGCGGTGCGTGCGCGGGCGTCAATCGCCGAACGCGCGACCGGCGGTGCGCGCCGCTGGATGACGATGATCGACCGCGAGCCCGAGCTGCTGCTGCTGTTCATGGAGTTCTGGGCGTACGGCGTGCGCGACCCGGACGTGCGGCCGAAGGTGGCCGAGCGCTTCGCGCAGATGCGCCAGGTGCTCACGGGGCTGATCGCCGACGGCGTGCGCGAGTTCGACCTCGAGCTGGCGCTGCCGGCGGAGCAGCTCGCGGTGGCGATCGACGCGCTCGCCGACGGCATCGCACGCCAGAAGCTGGCCGATCCCGACGCCGTTCCGGACGATCTGATGGGCAGGGTGCTCTCGCTGCTGTTCGCCGCGGCTACCCGCCCGGCGCCACGCACAGGCACGCGTAGTGCACCGTGAACAGCCGCCGGGCGGCGGACGGCGCGAGGCCGTGCACGGACGCCCGCAGCGCCCACCTGGCGCCGGCGAGCGTGCGCGCGCGCGGTGTGTGCGCGAAGAAGCGGTGGACCTCCAGCGGTAGCGGATCGTCGAGCTCCGCCGCCACCGACAGGCCCGCGCGTGCGACGATCTCGCGCACCGCCTCGCGGTCGAGGCGCTGCAGGTGGCCGACCTCGGCCGCGTGCGCGCGCTTGACCGCGCGCCGCGCTGACACGTTGGCCTCGAGCGGCACCTCCACGAGCACCGCGCGGCAGGCGCGCGCGACCTCGCGCAGCAGCGCCACCACGTCGGGCACGTGCTCGAGCACGTGCGAGAGCACGCCCAGATCGTAGGCGCCGTCCGGGGCCGGCAGGTGCAGCCCGTCATACAGCTCCACCGAGTCGATCTGCGGGCGCATGCGCGCGATCTCGACGGCCGCCTCGGTGATCTCCACGCCCGACAACATCCCGCCGAAACCGCGCCGGCGCAGCTCGCACAGCAGCGCGCCGTCGCCGCAGCCGACCTCCAGGGTGTTGACCGGATACCCGCCCGCCCATATGCCCGCGCGGGCGCACAGCGCGATCACGTGGTCGGCCTTGCCCACCGCGCCCAGCGCCCGCCAGCGCGCGTACACGGCCGCCTCGGCCGGCCCGCGTGTGTACGCGTCGTCGTAGAAGCGGACTAGGTCGGCGGGGTCCTCCACACCGGTGATTATCGTTGGCGCGATGACCGCCAAGCTCACCGCGGCGCTGCGCGAGGCGCCCGCGACGGTGCCGGCGCTGGCGGCGCTCGCGCTGTTCGTCGTGTGGGCCACCAGCCAGGCGGGCTATCCGGTCACCCACTGGGCGCCCGGCGCGCTGATTGTGCTCGTGCTGCTCGCGATCGCCCTCGGCCTCGTGCGGCTGCGCGCGGCGGACGTGCCGCCGGCGGTACGCGTCGCCGTCGGCGCGCTGGCCGTGTACACCGCGTTCAGCTTCCTGTCGATCCTGTGGGCCGCCGTGCCCGGGGACGCCTGGGAAGGGGCCGACCGGACGCTGCTGTACCTGCTCGTGTTCGCACTGTTCGCCTGCTGGCGCCAGACCGGCGTCAGCGCAGGGCTGCTGCTGGGTGCGTGGACGCTCGCGCTGATCGCGCTGGCGGCGTTCGTCGCGCTGCACGTGGACAGTGCCACCGCCGCCCGCCTGCAGGCGATGCTCCCCGGCGGGCGCCTCATCTATCCAACCGGCTACGCCAACGCCAACGCCGCGCAGTGGCTGATGGCCTTCTGGCCGGCCGTGCTGCTCGCGCGCGGCGAGCGTCTGCCGTGGGGCCTGCGCGGCTTGCTCGCCGGCGGAGCCGTGCTGCTGGCGGAGGTCGCGCTGCTCAGCCAGAGCCGCGGCTCGCTGTACGCCACGCCGGTGATGATCGTGCTCGTGTTCGCGCTGCTGCCGGGCCGCACGCGCACGTTCGCCGTGCTCGTGCCGATCGCCGCCGGGATCGCCGCCGCCGCGCCGGCGGTGCTGCACGTGGGCGACCACCTCAGCCACGAAGCCGTGACGCCGTCAGCCGTGCACAGCGCCACCGTCGCGATGTTCGCCGCCGCGCTCGCCGTCGGGCTGGTGGTCGCGCTGGGCGCCGCCTTGGAGGGCCGGCTGACGCTCTCCCAGCGCTCCGCCGGGCGGGTGCGCACGGGCGTGCGCGCGGTGGCGGTGGCCACGCTCGTGGCCGTCCTCGCCGGCGGCGTGGTCGCCGCCGGCAACCCGATCGCTCGGATCGAAACAGGCTGGCATACCTTCAAGGGCGGCTACGCCGCGGACAGCACCGGTGGCAGCCGTCTGATCAGCGGCCTGGGCAGCAACCGCTACGACTTCTACCGGGTGGCGCTCGACGAATTCCTGCACCATCCGCTGCTCGGCATCGGCGCCGACAACTTCCAGCAGCAGTACCTCGCCCACGGGCGAAGCGCTGAGACGCCCCACTACCCCCACAGCGTCGAGCTGCGCACGCTCACAGACACGGGACTCCTCGGCGCGCTGCTGGCGCTCGTCGGCCTCGCCGCCGCGCTGCTCGCCGGCGCGCGCGCCCTGCGACGCTCGGACCCGCTCGCCAGCACCGTCGCCGCGGCCGCGCTCGCCGGATTCGGCTACTGGGTCGTGCATGGCTCGTTCGACTGGTTCTGGGAGTTCGCCGGGCTGGGAGCGCCGGCGTTCGCGATGCTGGGTCTCGCCTGTGCGCTCGCGCCGCGCGCGCACAGCGCGAGGCCACGACGGGCGATCGGCAGGCGTCTGGGCATCGCCGCCGCCGTGCTCGTGGCGCTCGCGGCCGCAGCCTCGCTGGTGGCGCCGTGGCTGAGCCAGCTGGAGATAGAGAGCGCGGCGCGCATCTGGACCCGGGCGCCAAGCACCGCCTACGCCCGTCTCGAAGACGCGGCGCGTTTGAATCCGCTGAGCGACGAAGCGGACTCGGTCGCCGGCAGCATCGCGCTGCGCTACGGGGAGCTGGCGCGCGCCGACCGCGATTTCGCGCTCGCGCTCGAACGCGACCCCGGCGACGCGTACGCGGCGCTCGAGCGGGGAGCGATCGCGTCAGCCAGAGGCGAACGCACGGCCGCGCTCGGCCTGCTCGAGCGCGCCCAGCGGCTGGCGCCGCGCGAACCGCTCGCGCGGCAGGCGCTCGGCCGCGTGCGCGCGGGGGGCAGGGTCGATCTCGACGAACTGAACCGCGCGATCCTCCTCAAAGCTGAGCAGCTTGCATAAATCCTGCGTATATCTGTCTGAGACGCAGCGTATATTGCGGGAGTTGATGGCAACGTTCGCTAGCGTGTGAACAGAACCCGGTCGACTTATCAAATGGTGCCCCTCGAGGCCAGCTTGATCGGCGATCCGGAGCGGAGGCGTTACAGGTGGTGGCACGGACGGTGAGCGTGAGCGCTTGCTTTGGCCGAGATAAGGGAACCCAAGGTAGGGGCGCATGAGAAGTCAGCTCGCGATGATCACGACAGCCGCGCTCATGGGGGCGGTGGCCGCCTCGAGCGCGGCTCCGGCGGTGGCCAGCGCCAACTCGCTGCTGAGCGGGTACGGCGGCCCGGGTCAGGGCAGTCAGGTGATCCTTGGCGCCACGCTGCTGAACTCCCCGCCGGGCGGTGGCGAAGGGGGCGCCGGCTCGACGCCCGCGGGCGGCTCCGCTGGCGCCGGTGGGCAGGCCGCGGGCGCCACCAGCGGCCGCGCGGGGAGCGCAGGCGCAGGGTCCGCCAACACCTCCGGTCACGGCTCCAGCCGTGCCAGCGGCGGCGGGCAGGCTGCCACCGATCGCAGCGCTGGCTCCGCGCGGGCGTCATCCGCCACGCCCGCGGCGACGTCCCGCTCGTCGCTTCAGCCGAGCGTCGGCTCGCAGCCGCTGGGGCTCTCCGGCGATGACCTCCTGTACCTGTTCGTGGCCGTGGGCGCGCTCGTTGTGACCGCCGCGCTCACCAAGCAGCTGGCGCGCCGATCCGGCTAGCAGGCGATGCTGGCTAAAGCCATGACACGTACGACCCGAGTAACCAGGTAGGGACGAGGACTCCCGCACCCGTCATGGATCGCACTCAGATCACCCAACAGACCTCCACCGGCACGCTCCCGCGTCGCGGCGAGCTGGCCTACGACGCGCCGTCGCCCAGGGGCTCGCGCGCGAGCACCTTCCACGGACCGCTGCAGTGGGCGCTGGAGGGCCGCGGTTGGATCGTGCTGCGCCCGGCCGTCGACTTCCTGCTGCTGTGCGCGGCCGTCGTCCTCGCCCTTGGCGGTCTCCAGGCCACGTTGCACGTGTCCGCGGTCCGCGCGCCGCTGCTCGCGCTGCCGCCGCTGGTGATGCTCGTGTTCTACGCGCGCGGCCTGTACCGCAGCCGGCTGCGCATTCTCGTGCTCGACGGGATCATTCCCGTCGTCAGCGCCGTGTCCGTGGCGGCGATGACGGTCGCCGTGCTCGGCATGTTCCTCAACGACCAGGTTCCCAGCCAGTCGGACTGGCTGCGGGCCTGGTTCTTCGCGCTGCTCGGCGTCGGGCTCGGCCGTGTCGCGCTGGCGCTCACGCAGCGCTGGGCACGCGCCCGGCGGCTGGTGGGCAAGCCGGTGCTGATCGTCGGCGCCGGTGTGGTCGGCGCGCAGGTGGCGCGCCGGCTGGAGAGCCACTCGGAGTACGGGTTGGCGCCCGTCGGCTTCCTCGACGAGGACCCGCGCTCGGTGGCAGAGGTCGGTGGGCGCGACGTGCCCGTGCTGGGCACCGTCGAAGACCTCGACGAGTCCGTGCGGCGCACGGGTGTCAGGCACCTGATCGTCGCCTTCTCCTCGGTCTCAGACGCGCGCGTCAGCCGCCTGATCCAGCGCTGCCAGGAGCTGGGGGTGGAGGTCTCGGTGGTGCCGCGCATGTTCGACACGATCAACGACCGCGTCCGCTATGACACCGTCGGCGGGCTGCCGCTGCTGTCGTTCACCGCCGTCGACCCTGAGGGGGTCCAGTTCGCGCTCAAGCACGCGCTCGACCGTGTGCTCGCGCTGATGCTGCTGGTCGTCTTCGCGCCGGTGTTCGTGTGCGCCGCGATGGCCGTGCGTCTGAGCTCCCCCGGACCCGCGTTCTTCCGCCAGCGCCGCGTCGGACGCGACGGCAGGGAGTTCGACTTCTACAAGTTCCGCTCCATGCGCTTGCAGCCGCAGGGCGAGCGGGAGGAAGGGCGCGAGGGCGCCGGCGCGCTGGACTTCCTGCTGGCCGGCGACATCGCGCCCGGGGGCGTCGAGGGCGAGGATCGCCGCACGGCCGTCGGGCGCTTCCTGCGCGGCACCTCGCTGGACGAGCTGCCGCAGCTGCTCAACGTGCTGCGCGGCGACATGAGCCTCGTCGGCCCCCGCCCCGAGCGCCCCGAGTTCGTCGAGCTGTTCAGGCAGGACATCATCCGCTACGGCGACCGCCACCGCGTCAAGTCGGGGATCACCGGCTGGGCGCAGGTGCACGGGCTGCGCGGGCAGACATCGCTGGCCGAGCGCGTCGAGTGGGACAACTACTACATCGCCCACTGGTCGCTCGGCCTGGACCTGAAGATCCTCGCGCTGACGCTGCTGGCGCTGTTCCGCAACGCCGAGTGATCAGCTGGTCTTCTGCGCCGCCTTCGCCGGCCCGGTCCAGTACTGGAACACGCGTACGCGCAGGCCGCTCGTGCCCAGCGCCGTCGGCAGCGCGATCGAGTAGTCGTTGAAGCGGTTCTGCGTGAACAGCGCCCGGTAGCGCAGCACGCTGCCCTGGAACGCCTCCAGCTCCATGAAGTCGCCGACCGGACCGGAGCCGCTGGCCACCACGTGGCTGCCGTGACGGCGCAGGCTGAGGGTGACCGGGCTGACGGGCGCGAACGGGGAGGCCAGCGCGCCGGCGAACGCCGCGAACGAGGG
Organism: Solirubrobacteraceae bacterium; assembly: GCA_035484215.1. Classification (GTDB taxonomy): domain Bacteria; phylum Actinomycetota; class Thermoleophilia; order Solirubrobacterales; family Solirubrobacteraceae; genus Palsa-744. Next base: position 48,690 of record DATHPE010000035.1, read on the forward strand.
CTTGCGCGCGCCGCTGCGCGACAGGACGCCGAAGTCTTCGGAGGCCGAGTCCTGCATCCCGTACATAACCTCCGCCGCCACATACGAGGTGCGAGCGAGCGAGCGCATGGTGTTGCGGATGTTCATCGCCTGGACCTGCTGGGTCACGCACGGCTGTTCCTGCTGGGTCCGGTGCGCCGGCCAGCAGCTCGGCCAGCCGAACTCGTCGAGCCACAGCGGCTTGGTGTCTCCGTTTGCCAGCTGCACTTCGTGGATCGAGCGCAGCGACGCGAGCACCAGGTGGTAGAAGTGCACCGCCAGCCCGTCGTAGTAGCCCTTGATGCCCGCCGCGTACAGCGCGCGCAGGAACACGCCGTTGGAGCCCACCAGCGAGCCCGCCAGCACGCTCACCTGCGGGTTCGCCTGCTTGATCGCCGGGTACGCCGCGCGCAGGATTTCCGCGTAGCGCTGGGGTTTGTCCGGTCCCGCGAAGTAGTGTTCGTTGACCTGGTCGGGCTCGTTCCAGATTTCGATGGCGGCCAGGCGCGTGCCATAGCGGCTGGCGAGGTGGGCGACGAACGCGGCGTAGTCGGCGGCGTCGGTTGGTGGCCACGCGGCCGCCTGGTTGGGATCCAGCGGCTTGCACTTGCGCAGCAGCGACGCCGGCGCCGAGGACGCCCAGCAGGGCGTGCTCTCGACGTCCACGATCACGCGGATCCCGTCCGCCGCGGCGTCCGCCACCAGGCGGTCGATGTACGCGAGGCTGCCGGCTTCGATCTGGCCCGGGCCCCGCGGTTCGACCTCCGACCACGACACTTCCGTGCGCACCAGGCTGGCGTGCAGCTGCTGCGCCACTGCGATCGCGTGATCCGCCTCCGCAGCCGTCGAGTCCGGGCTGAGACCGGGGACGTTGATGCCGGCGAGGGGAACGGTGGAGGACTGCGCGCGCCGCGCGTTCGTGCTCGCCTGCGCCGATGCGAGCGTCAGGTATGCCGTGGCGCACAGCGCGAGCACCAGCCCCAGCGCCATGGCTGGGCTGCGGATGCGCCTGACCATGGCTCACACGATAGTCAGCGGCGAGGCGTCTCTCGCCGGTTGCCGTGGCGCGCGGGGCCAGCTCGGCCGCGCGCTCTGCAGGCGAAGTAAGCTCTGCCTCGATGTCGCCCGCCTGGATCTGGATGCAGATCGCGATCGTCGTGTTCGTGCTGATCGGGATGATCATCGCCATCACGAAGCTCGTGTAGCGCTCGGCGGTGTCCCAGCGGGAAGGGCTCGCGCAGAGCTCAGCGGCGCCGCAGCCAGGAGGCTCGTGTTGGGCGAGAGCGCGGGCGCGTCAGCGCCAGCACCGGCCGCGGGGGGATCTCCGTGCCCTCGAGAATCGCCGTCGGCACGCTCATCGTCAGCCACTCCGCCAACGGCTCGAGACCCGCCTGGCGAAGCTCGTCGGCGATGCTCGGGGGTCGATCGACGGCGTCGTGGGAGTCGGCGGCGACGTTGTGGACCAGCTCCTCGCGCACCAGCTCCAGCGCGAAGCGGCGCACCTTCTCTCCGAAGCGCCCGACCAGCGATCCGGCGGTGACCGACGTCAGCACCCCAGCGCGCACGAGCGAGCCCAGCATCCGCGGATCGCGCTGGATCGCCGGGCACCGCTCGGGGTGGGCGAGCAGCACGCGACCGTCGGAGCTCTGCAGCTCGAGCACGATCCGTTCCAGCCCGCTCACCACGGGCGCGAACGGCGGCTCGACCAGCAGCCACGGCCCCGCGCCCAGGCGCAGGCGCGAGCGCTGTGCGCTGTCGAGCTCCGGCAGCCGGGTGACCGCGATCTCCGCTCCTGGCAGCAGCTCCAGCGCGATCTCCTCCGCCGCCAGCCGCGCCTTCAGCTCCGCCACCCCCCGTGCGATCGTGTCCGCGTCGTTGGGGTAGTGCCAGCTCACGTGCGGCGTGGCAACGAGCGTGCGCGTCCCCGCCGCCACCGCCGCGCGGGCCAGCTCCAGCGAGCCCTCGATCGTGTCCGGCCCGTCGTCGATGCCGGGCAGCACGTGGCTGTGCAGGTCGATCACTGACGCTGCACGATAGGCGGGTGGACCTCCTATCGAAATTCTCACCTCTGTGGCGGATATGATCGCCGCAGCTGTGCGCTACCGCTCAGCGTCCCGAAGACCGGTGAGGAGGATCATGTTCAAGGCCATCGTGGTGGGCACCGACGGCTCCGAAACGGCGTCGGAGGCGGTAGTTCAGGCGGTCGAGCTGGCGCGCACGGTGGGCGCGCAGCTCAAGCTCGTCAGCGCGTACGAGCCCGTGTCGAAACAGCGGCTGGCCGGCGAACGACGCCAGGCGCCGGAGGATCTGCAGTGGGCGATCAACCCGCGCGAGGACGTCGACGCCACGCTCGAGGCTGCCGCAGAGGTGGCACGCGCGGCCGACGTCGGCGTGGAGGTGTATCCGCGCCAGGGCGACCCCGCGGACGCGATCCTCGACGTCGCCGAGGAGCAGGAGGCCGACCTGATAATCGTCGGCAACAAGGGCATGACCGGCGCCAAGCGCTTCCTGCTCGGCTCCGTGCCCAACAAGATCTCCCACCACGCTCCGTGCTCGGTGCTGATCATCCGCACTACCTGAGCGCGAGCACCTCCTCGTAGAGCGCCGTCGTGCGCCGCGCGATCGGATCCCACGCGAAGCGCTCGTCGGAGTAGCGCAGCGCGGCCCGCCCGCGAGCGCGGCACTGCTCGCGGCCGGCCGCGAGCACAGCGCGCAGGCTGCGCGCGAGCGCCGCCGGGTCGGCGCCGTCGCAGATCCATCCCGTCTGCCCGTCCACCACGTACTCCGGCAGCCCGCCCGTTGGGTACGCAAGCACCGGCCGCGCGAAGCCGTACGCCAGCAGCAGCACGCCGCTGGCGCTCGCCCGGTGATAGGGCAGCGCCACGACGTCGGCCGCGGCGAACAGCTCTCCCATCCGCGCCGCCGGCACGTAGCCCGGCCGCACGAGCACGCGCTCACGCAGGCGCTCCTCGCGCAGCAGCCCTGCCACCGTGCCCAGGGCGCCGTTGTCCTCGCCCGCGAGCAGCACGCGCACGCCGTCCACCTGCGCGGCCGCTTCGAGCAGGTCGCGGACGCCCTTGTCGGGTCGCAGCTGGCCGAACAGCAGCGCCACCAGCTCGCCCTCGCCGATGCCCAGCCGCGCGCGTGCGCTCGCCGGGTCGGCCGCGCCGGCGCTTGCGTCGGCGGCGCAGGCGAGGTGCCCGTACTCGCCGTGTGGGATCACCACCGTCTTGGCCGCCTGCCATGCGGGCAGCACCGAGCGGTCGTACTCGGAGTGCACCACGATCCGCGCCGCGGCGCCGCGGATCAGATCGTGAGCGCGCGTGTACGAGCGGCCGCCGCGGTCGAACGTGTTGTGCGGCGTGTACACGAATGGACGGCCGCTCGCGCGCAGCATCAGCGCCAGCGCCGCGCCCAGCGGCGGCCACTCCTCGCCCTGGACGTGCACGACGTCCGCGGCGCGCGCGAGGCCGGCGACCATCGCGTCGGCTGCCAGATGACCGGCGCCGTTGACCGCTCGCGACAGGCGCACGGCGCGCACCAGGCGCCCGAGCGGGCTGCGGCCGCGCACGTACGGGAAGATCGGGTGCACCTGCACGCCCGCCGGCCGGTCTCTGGCGTGGTCGCGCCCTGTGGCCAGGCGCACGTCCCAGCCGGCCGCCGCGATCGCTCCCGCCAGCGCGTCCGTGTAGCTCGCGACCCCGCCGATGCCGCCCTCCTCGACCATCAGCACGCGGCGGCCCTCCGCGGCCGTCGCCGTCATGCGCGGGAACGGCGCAGCGCGCGGGCGACGCGCAGGCCCGCCGGGTGGTGTCGCAGCGCGCCGCGCAGCGCGATCGACGTCTGCTTCGGCGCCAGGCGAGCGCGGATCAACGGATAGCGGACTCCGCGCGGGAACAGCGTCCGCCACACCAGCGGCCGGTTGCCATCGGCCAGCCTGCGCTTGTACGGGTGCTCGCCGCCGCCGAGGTCGGCCACCTCGACGCCCTGTCCCGCGAGCGCGCGCAGCGCGAACAGGATCGCCTGCGTGCCCGGTGCGCTCCGCGCCCAGCGCGGATCGAAGCCCCCTCCCCAGAAGGCCGCCACCGCGCCGGCGCGCACCACCAGCTCGGCGGCCACCGGAGCGTCCGGCGCCTCCAGCAGCGCCACCGTGATGCGGCCGCTGCCGGCGAGCTCGCCGGCGGCCTGCGCGATCACGCGGCGGGCCTCCTCGCCCACGTGCGATCCGCCGCGGGTGTCCCAGCGCGAGTGGTGCAGGCGCATCAGCGTCTCGATCGCGTCCTCGTCTTCGCACATCCTGCCGTTCACATTCTCCTCCTCCAACCGCCGCGCCGTGCGCCGAGCCTCCTTGCGCACGCTGCGCTCGCGGCGCTCGAACCACTCCTCGTAGGAGCCGCCCAGCTGCACCTCCGGCGCGTCCATGCACAGGTCCGTGCGCAGGCGCGGAGCCCGCGGCGCCGGCCACGCCGCCGCGATCAGCGCCGGCCAGGGATCCTCGGCGTCGAGACCCTCGAACACGACGCTGTCAGGGCGCGGGCGCATCGCCGCCAGCGCTCCGGCGAGGCTCACCGCCACCTCCGCCTCGCGGCCGGGACGCGCCATAGGCGAGATCCGGTGGCAGAAGCCGGCCGCCAGCAGGCGCATCTCGACCAGCCCGAGGCGGCCCAGCTGGGCGAAGAACGGCCCCACGCCCACGAGCTGCGCGCCGTCCAGCACCAGCACGATCCGCAGGCGCGTGCGCTCGCTGCGCGTCTGGCGCCACCACGACAGCATCCACGCGGGGGCGCAGAACGGCCTGCCCAGCTCGACCGCCAGCGCATCCCACGCGGCGTGGCAGGACACGGACTCGAGGTCCTCGACCACAACCGTCCGCAGCGGCTGCGTGCTCGCGGGTGTCGATGCCGGTGGCTCGGTCACGGGTTGCCGGCGGTGCCGCCTCAGCGGTCTCCTCCGTCCGACAGTATGCACGGCGCGTGCCACGCAAACTCATCGTGTGGTTCCAGACGAGCGATGAGCGCGGCAACGCGGGCTGCGCGAATGTCGAATCGACGCTAGCCTGCTGTCACTGTGAGTCGCCTACTGGTACCTCGCATACTGGCAACCAGCTCGCTGTTGAACGCGGCCACCGCATTCCGGGTGGGCGCGAGCTGCGCCGGGCTGCTGGTGACACGCACGCCATCGCTGGCGCGACTGGCGCTCAGCGGGTCGGTGGGTCGCGGCGATGCGGGCAGGGCTCAGGCGGCGTTTCGCGACGAGCTGGTGGCGCTGGCCCGTGACTCGGCGGAGGTCTCCTGGCGGGAGGTGCGACGGGGGGTGGATGACCTCGACAGTTTCACCCGACCGAGCGGGGAGCGTGCCAGGCACGCCGCATCCCGCCGTCCCTACCGAGCCAAGCCATGATCAGCGGCCAGATCTCCAGCGAAGACGTCATCGCCGCGCTCGGCGCCGCCGGCGAGATCCAGCTGCTGCGCGAGCGCCTGGCGAGCTGGCTGGAGAGCGTCGACGAGGAGCTGCGCGAGCCGCTCACCTGGGCGTTCGCCGGAGTGCCCAAGCATTTCCGCCCACTCACGCTGTTCGCGTGCCATCGGGCGGTGCACGACACGCCAGTCTCGGAGGCGGTCGAGCTGGCCTTCGCGATGGAGCTGGCGCACAACATGTCGCTAGTCATCGACGACGTCCTCGACGGCTCGGACGAGCGGCGGGGAATCGAGACGATCCAGCGCCGCTTCGGTCGCCTGACGGCGCTGATGGCCTCCGGTTACATCGTCGCGGACGCGTTCGACGCGGTCGCCGAGGACCCCTTCGCGGTGCGCCACCTGTCTGAGCTGCTGCGACGGCTGGGAGCGGCGGAGTGCCTGCAGTGGCGGCTGCGCCGCCAGCCGCTGGGCGTCGAGGACTGGCGCAGGATCGCCGGCGAGGACACCGGCTCGATGTTCGAGATATGCGCCGTGCTCGGCGCGCGATCGCAGCGGCTGCGCCAGTACGGGCACCTCCTGGGCGTGCTCTACCACGGCTGCGATGATGTCGGTGACCAGCGCGGCCTGGAGGCGCTGGGCGGCGGCGGCGAGGAGGACATCCGCGATGGGATCCTCACCCTGCCCGCGGCCCTCGCCGTGCGCGACCCGCGCATCCGCGAGCTGTTCGCCATCGACGACGACGACCAGCGGCGGCTGGCGATCTTGGCTGACGCCTGCCGGGCCCAGCTCGACGATGCCGAGGCGGTGCTCGACCGGATCGCCGACTCAGCTCGCGTCGAGGCGAGGCAGTTCGCCGAGGATCCCGACCCGCTGCTCGACCTCGTCGACCACGTGCGCCAGCTCTCTCAACGGTGACGACGGGGCGGCCTGCCGGGCGTCAGCAGGTAGCGCAGCAGCGACTTCGCGTCCGACGCACGGGGAGCCATGCCTCTGACGTGGTCGCTGCCTCGCGACCACGCGCTCGCGCTCAGCGCGTACGGCGCCCACGCGTAGCGCAGCCACACGTAGAGGGCGCCCGACAGCGCGCTCACATCCGACGCCGGCTTGACGACCTCGACGGGGGCGCCGACGCCGCGGCGTTCGACGATCGCGCGGGCCGCCTCCAGGCCGGTGGTGACGGCGGACTCGATCGTCGTCATGCCGACGTGGCTGTGGCAGAAGTCACCGGCGAAGCACAGGTTCGAGAGCGACTCGCAGACGGTTCTGGGACGCCACACGTCGGTGCCCGTCTCGTTGACGAACAGCTGCGTGTCGGCGTTCGTGTCGTAGCGGGTGCGCTCCCAGTCGATGTCGCTCGACTGGCCCCACGCCGGGCCCGCATCGAACCCCAGGTACTCCGCGAGCTCGACGAGGATCGCGTACGCGTCGTCGCTCGGAGCGGTGCCCGGGAGCCCGTACACGTCCGACGAGGAGACCGCCAGAACGGTGCGCCCAGCGAAGTCGCCCACGTCCTCCCACGTCTGGGAGATGTCGGTGAAGGCCAGGCGCAGTCGGGATCCGAACAGGCCGACCGGTTCTGCCGGGATGTGCGCGAGCTTGCGGGTGAAGTACAGGTGCACGATCGGGATCGGCTGGGCGCGCAGGCGCGCCAGCTCGGCGATGTCGGGTTCGGCCTCGACGATGCGCCGTCCCGATCCGCCGCTGCGCACCAGCTTTGACAGGGCGAACGGCGGCACCGCCAGGATCACCTCCTCGGTCTCCTCGACCTCCTCTGTCCACGGCTCTCCCACGCCCACCCAGGCGTAGGTGTGCTTGTCGAATTCGGTGTGCTGGAGACCGATCTCGCTCACGCGTCCGCCGGCGCACGACACGCTTGTGAGCTGCACCTTCGTGACGACGTTTACGCCCGCCGCCTTCAGCGCGTCAGCGAGGTGCGAGATCACCCGGTCGCGCGCCGAGCCACGCGGGAGCCAGAACGCGGGCGTGGGGTTGGCCAGGCAGTACTCGAGGTAGAGGCGGAAGTCGTGGGCCGAGGCCAGGTAGCTGGGGATCGCCCACACCCCCGTGATGAAGCTGTCGTATGCCGCCGAAGCCCGCTTGGTCATGTACGGCCGCGCGTTCAGGAACCCGTTGACGCTCATGTCCTTGAGCAGCATCGTCGGGTTCAGCCGCTCGGCGAGCAGGTCGATCGTCGCGTAGCCGAACACGAACATGTCGGCGGGAGGGCCGACCCCCGAGAACATGTTCTGCAGCATGTGCCATGGCGAGTACATGTCGGTGACGCCCGTGAACCTCGGGAAGTCCCCGCGGCACAGCTGCTTGTAGCCGGACACCGGCGCGAACAGCGTGCTCCGATCGACGCCGCTGGTGTCGTCGAGCAGGCGCCAGAAGTTGTGGTACCAGTTGCAGTACATGTGCGGGTACACGTCGAGGTACACGCCGTGGGCTGCCGGTCGCGACGCGAGGTTCCCGCCGAGCATCGACTTCTGCTCGTAGACCGTGACGCGGTAGCCGCGCTCGGCCAGCCGCAGCGCGGCCGCGAGACCGGCCAGGCCACCGCCGGCGACGGTCACACGCGGGGCCTCGCTCATCGCGCCGCGGACTCCAACGCGACGAGCCTGCGCGCCCTCACGACGTCGGGCAGCTGCGAGCTCTGGCTGAACCAGCCGCACAGCGACGCGAGCTGCTCGAGCACCGTGCAGGTCTCACCGATCCTCTGCTGGTGCACCGCGAAGTGGGTGGCGGCGCGCAGCTCGAGCAGTTTCGCGTTCTGCGCATGCGCGGCGGCGATGGCCCGCTCATAGGCGGCGGCGGCGCCGTCGGGATCGGGCGAGCGCCCGGCCATGAGCGCGCGTCCCTTGAAGCGGTACAGCTCGGACTCGGAGAAGCGCTCGCCGCTCGCCGCGATGTACTCCTCGCCTTCGGCGAGCAGATCGAGCGCGCGAGCGTTCTCGCCCGCGGCCAGCCGCAGGTCGGCCAGCAGGATGTAGAAGTGCGGCACGCTGAGCCTGGAGCCGGAGTGCAGGTAGGCGTCGAGGCTCTCCTGCACGCGCGTGGCGCCGGTCCCAAGCTCTCCCGCCCGTCCATGCAGCCATCCCGAGATCAACGAGGAGACGGCCCGCCAGTAGCCGATGTTGAGATCCGCGCTGTGCGCGCGAGTCTTCTCGGCCCAATGGCTGAGCTCGGCCGGCTCGGTCCGGGTGGTGAGGTGCAGGATGGCGCGCATGCCCCACGCCTGAGCCAGCGTCACCGGGCCGCCGATCCGCTCGGCCAGCTGCAGGCTGAGGTTGCTGCGCTCGCGTGAGCGCTCGCCGTCCCCCAGGTTCCACAGCACCACGGCGTTGTACGCGAGCGCCATCACGCCTGTGTCGCCCTGCGCCTCGTAGATCTGGTCGGAGCGATCGGTCCGTTGATAGCGGGCGAACGCCTCATCGAGGTGCTCGCGCGCGAGGTCGAAGTTGGCCAGGTACATGTGCACGAGGCCGCCGTACAGGTATCCCTCGGCCATGCGCACGGGATGATCGTCCGGCTCGCCCAGCGCCAGCATCTCGTCGGCGAGCTCGAGAGCCGTCCCGTACTCGCCGCGCAGCAGGTGGAACAGCCACTGCCCGCGGATCACCGGCACCAACCGCTCCCGGCTCCTCGCCCGTTCGCATCCAGATCTGGCCTTCGCGTACGCGTCATCGACCCCCGTGGCCGCATAGCCGCGCCCCGCCTGCAGCGACGCGGCGCGGTGGGTGAGGAAGTCGACGCGCTCGAGATCGTCGCCGGGATCGGGGCTCGCGGCCTCGAGTGCTTCGAAGCCGCGGCGGAAGTGCTCGGCCGCCTCCAGGAAGGCCGCCCGCTCGAGCGCGCGCGTGCCGGCCGCGTGCCAGTAGCCCACCGCCTTCGCCGGCTGCACGGCACACGACCAGTGGCGGGCGATGACCTCGGGCTCGCGCTCGGCCACGCCGGCGAAGCTCCGTGTGAGGACCCTGGCGACGCGGCCGTGGAGGGTGTGGCGGCGGCTGCGCAGGAGCCGCTCGTAGGCCGCCTCCTGCAACAGCGCGTGCGTGAACTCCAAGCGCGAGCCCGTTGCGTCGGGCGCGCGCAACACGTCCTGCGCGGCCAGCTGGGCGAGCGCCGGCTCGAGCTCCGCGCCGTCCAGCGGCTCGAGCGCCTCCAGCAGCTCGCGCTCGAACTCTCGCCCGAGGACGGCCGCCGTGTCGATCACATCGGCGAGGTCGGGGAGCCGATCCAGACGCTCGGTGAGCAGGCCCAGGAGCGTGGGTGGCACCGCGGTCGCGGTCGGCGCGAGATCGAGCTTCAGCATCTCCTCGACGAACAGCGGCACGCCGTCCGCGACGGAGTCCACTCGCTCGAGCACGGCGGGCTCCAGCGCGCTCGCGCTCGCCGCTGACGCCATTGCCCGCACCTCCTGCGAGCTCAGCGGTCCGAGCTCGATCTCCAGGGCGGGCTGCGCCTGCCTCCAGGGCGGTTCGAACTCGCGCCTGAACGTCAGGACGCAGAAGACCGGGATGCTCGGCACGTTCGTCAGGATCCGTTCGAGCAGCTCGATCGTCGTCGGATCGGCCCAGTGGAGATCCTCGACGACGAGCAGCAGCGGATGACCGGCCTGGTTGGCGATGAGCAGGGACTCGAGCGCTCGCAGGGTCGCGCTGCGCGCGTCGCGAGGCGCGAGCACCGGTCCCGCGCCGCGCCGCTCTGCGCCGATCGACAGGAGGTCGGCCAGCGGCGGCACGGCGCCGGCCGGATCGAGGCCGGCGCCGATGACGGCATCGCGCAGGGCCTCCAGCTGATTCTCGGTAGTGTCGGTCCTGTCGAGGTCGAGGAGGCGTTCGAGGAAGCGGATGACCGGGTAGAGGGAGCTGCTGCGGTAGTGGGCCGAGCACTGCCACATGTGCTCGGCGCCGAGCTGTCCCGCCAGCGCCTCGCGCAAGGCGTGGACGAGGCGGCTCTTGCCGATGCCTGCCTCACCGCAGACGTGGGCGATCGCGCCGCACCCGCCCTTGGCGCCCCGCCAGGCCTCCGCCAGCCGCGCCAGCTCGCGATCGCGGCCGACCATCGGCCGCAGACGGTGCGCGACCCTGTGTTCCAGGCGGTCCGCCGCGCCGATGGCGCGCAGCACCCGGTGTACGCGCATGGGCCGCGATACGCCCTCGAGCGTCTTCTCCCCCAGCGGCTCGGTCTCGAAGCAGTCCCCGATGAGCTCGCGCGTGACCTCGCTGATTACAACCGATCCGGGTGCGGCGATCGACTCCACGCGCGCGGCGACGTGCGGTGTCTCCCCGACGATCGCCAGCGGCTCGCGCGTCCCGCCCGCGCCCATCTCCCCGGCGACCACGACCCCCGTGTGCAAGCCGATCCGCACCTGCAGCGAGATGCCGCGCGCCTCGCGCAGGCGCTCGTTCAGCGCGACGAGCTCGTGGAGGATGCCCAGGCCCGCGTGCACCGCCCGCTGCGCGTCGTCCTCGTGAGCGCGCGGATAGCCGAAGTAGGCCACCAGGCCGTCGCCGACGTACTTGGCCGTGTAGCCCTCGAAGCGCTCGATCGCACGCACGCACGCACGCTGGTAGCCGCTGAGGACCTCACGGAAGTCCTCGGGGTCCAGCGACTCCGCCAGCGGCGTGGAGCCGACGAGGTCGCAGAACATCACCGTCATGTGCCGTCGCTGGGCGCCGTCGCGAGCCTCCGCGAGCCCAACTGCAGCTGACCCGTCCCCGAGCTGGCTGCCGCAGCCGCCACAGAACCTCATGCCCATGGGGCTGTCCAGACCGCAGTGACCGCACCTCATTCGGCTCGCCGACCCCCAAAGCCGCTGACATTCGCGGCAAACCATAGAACAAATCCATCGAACAGGTCAGCGCATCCGAACAACGCCGCGGCGTTCGTCGGGCCAGCGGATCGTCCCTGACGGACCCCCGGCTAAACTTCGGGCCATCCGCTGCCGAAGCGGTGAGGGCATTGTGAGCCCGACGCTCGCTCGCAGATAACTCCACGCAAATGTCCCGCCGCATATCGTCAACCTCTCCCGTCGTCGTGATCGGGGCCGGCCCGCACGGCCTGTCGGCCGTCGCACACCTGCGCGACGCGGGGGTGCCGACGGTGGCGTTCGGCGACCCCCTGGGCTTCTGGCGCGACACGATGCCAAGCGGCATGTGGCTGCGCTCCTCGCCGCGCGCATCGAGCATCGACGCCCCGCGCGGGGAGCTGTCGCTGGCGCATTGGGGGCGGGCGCATGGGCGCGAGATCGGCCGGGTGGTGCCGATCGGCGACTTCATCGACTACGGCATGTGGTTCAAGGAGCAGGTGGTCCCAGACCTCGACCCGCGACCGGTCGCTCGCGTGCGCTCCCACGCGGGCGAGCTCGTGGTCACGCTCGCCGACGGCGAGGAGCTGAGCGCCGAGCGCGTGGTGGTCGCCGCCGGGCTCGGCCCGTTCGCTCACGTCCCCGCCGTGTTCGCCGAGCTGCCGGGCGCGCTGGTCTCGCACGCGGCCGCGAGCCCGGACATGGATACCTTCGCCGGACGCTCCGTCGCGGTGATCGGCGCCGGGCAGAGCGCGCTGGAGACAGCCGCGCTGGTACACGAGGCCGGCGCCGCCGACGTCGAGCTGATCGGCCGCGCCCCCGCGATCTTCTGGCTGGGCCGCTGGAGCGACGCCGCCGCCAACGGCAATGGCGACGCGCCGGTGGTGCCGAGCGTGATGACGCCGCCCGAGCAGACCTTCCGCGCGCGCCACGGCCTGTTCTGGCGCTCCGCCCCCACCGACGTCGGCGGACGCCTGTCGAGCTGGATCGGCGCCGCGCCAGACGTGCTGCGCCACCTGCCGCGTGGCGTGCGCGCGCCGCTCACCTACCACTGCATCCGCCCCGCGGGCGCCGCGTGGCTGCCCGACCGGCTGCGCGAGGTGACGATCACGCTGTCGCGCAGCGTCGTCTCGGCGACCGAGCACGAGGGTCGCGCGCGGCTGCGGCTGGGCGACGGCTCCGAGCGCACCGTCGATCATGTGCTGCTGGGGACCGGCTACCGCATCGACGTCAGCCGCTATCCGTTCCTGGACCCCGGGCTGGCGGCCGCGCTGCGGATGCGCGACGGCTCGCCGGTGCTCGGCCGGGGCCTTCAGTCCTCGGTGCCCGGGCTGCACTTCGTGGGCGCGCCCGCGGCGGAGAGCTTCGGTCCGGTGATGCGCTTCGTGATCGGCACCGCCTACACCGGTCCCGCGGTCGCGCAGGGCATCCTTGGGCGGGCCACGCCCGTGTTTCGCTGGGCGTTCTGAGCGCCGAGCCCTCCGGCCGCCGTGTCGCCCCGACGCCGAGCCGTCGGGCTACTCGCGCGCGCGCAGCCGCCTGAGGCTCGCCGACAGGTTGCTCGCGCGCCGCCGCGCCAGCAGCCCGATCCAAGCGAGCCCCGGACCGGGATCGCGCACGTCCAGCAGCCCGAAGTTGCGCGCGCCCGCGTACGCCCGCGCCATCCGCGCGGCGACCGCCGGGCGCCGCCACACGGGCGCCTCGCGCACGGCCGCGGCCACCATGTGCGCGTCGAGCTCCGCCAGCAGGATGCGCACGCCCTCCCGCAGCTGTGGCTGCGGCCCCAGCGGCCAGCCGCACAGCGCCGCCACGAGCCGCGGCGAGGCCTGCACGCCGCACGAGTCCCCGAGCCCCCACTGGCCTGGCACGCGCACGTTCACCTCCAGGAACCAGCGCTCGCCGGTCAGCTCGTCGCGCTTGGTCTCCACCCCCGCCACGCCCACGAAGCCGGCCCGGTCGAGCACCTTCTCGGCCAGGGCCATCGTCTCCGGCAGCGACGACGCCTCGCCGACGGTCGTCACGCCGAACCCGCGCGGGCTCTGGCGCAGCTTGTGGCAGCCGAAGCGCACCGGATAGCTGCCGTCGGCGAGCCGCACGACGATCGCCTCCTCGACGTCCCCGTCGCCCCCGGGGATGTACTGGCTGAGCATCATCCCCACGCCGTCGCGCAGCGGCTGGTCGAGTCGCCGCGCGGCCTCCTCGGCGTTCGCCACCAGGAACGCGCGCTCGCCGCCGTAGCGCTCGCGCCACTCGTGCGAGAGCATCGGCTTGACCACGCACGGCCACGGCGCCCGCGCGATCGCCGGCTCGAGCTCCTCGACGGCGCCGATCATCGCCGTCCACGGCACCGGAACGCCGGCCTCGCGCGCGATCGCGTCGGCCGCCTCCTTGTTCATCAGCGCCAGATGGCCGGCGCCGGCGCGCTCGAACATGCGCACGTTGGCCGGCAGCGTCGCGGCCGCGCGAAGCAGCAGCTCGCAGCAGCGGTCGCTGCAGGGCAGCGCCACGACCTCCTCGCTCGACGCCGCGATCTCGGCCAGGGCACCCAGCCACGTCGGGCCGTCGAGCTCGAACGGCGCGACGATGCTGCTCACTCCGCGCGTGCGATCCACGAACAGGTCGGTGGGGTCGCTGATGACGCTCACGCGTGCGCCCAGGCGCACCATCCGCCGCGCGAGCGCCAGGCCGGCGGTGTACGGGTCGAGCACGACCACGTGCGGCCACTGTGCGCCGTCGGGCCGAGCAGGCGTGGCCGGCCCCCCGGCTCGGCCGCTCATCGGCGCCCGACCCGGTCGCGCAGCGCGCGCAGGCGGTCGGCCCGCTCCGCAGAGACCGCGCGCTTGACCGTCTCGCGCGCGCTCCTGCCGGCGAGCATCGGCGCCGAGCGCGCGTAGCTCAGCCCCAGCCGGCGCCCGGGCGCCAGCAGCAGGGTCCAGGCCACCGGATCGTCGCCATCCGCCACGCGCCGCTTGAACGTCTGCTCCCCCGGGCCCAGGTCGACGCGCGCCTCCGCACGCGCGAACGCGTCCTCGATCGCGTCGACGATCGCCAGGATCGACGGGCTGAGATGGGCGAAGCGCGCGTCCCAGCCGCCGTTGAAGCACAGCACCTCGCCGCCGGCGCCCGCGCACAGCTGCGCCGCGATCGGCTCGCCGTCGATCTCCAGCAGATATAGACGCAAGCCGCCGCTGTCGATCAGGCTGCCCGCCACTTCCTCGAGCATCGCCGGCATCCGCTCGCCCACCTCCACGATGCTCGAGCTGCCGCGCTCCTCCCAGCGCAGGGCGTGCAGGCGGATGAACGCCGCGATGTCATCGGACAGCGTCGCGCGCGTGCTCATGCGCGACGTGCCGCCGGCGGCCGTGAAGTCGCGCCGGTGCCGGCGCAGCTCGCGGCGGAAGCTCGAGCTCTTGCCTGCGAGCCACGCGTCGAAGGAGCCCGCGTCGAGCGACACCGTGGGAGAGCTCTGCACGTGGTAGCGGCGGGCCGGCGGACGCACCCTGCCGGGCCAGCGCTCGCGCAGCGCCGTAGGCCAGTGCGACGCCAGCGGGCCGCTCTCCAGCGCGAGCGCGTCGATTCGCGGCAGCGCGCGCGAGAGCTCCGCGGCGATCGCCTCCGCGACCTCCCACTCCCGGCCGGGAACCGCCAGCGGCGAGGTGCGCGGCGTCGGGCCCCCGAGCAGCCGGTAGTCGACGCGACCGCGACCCCCGAGCTCGACGAACAGCGGCGCCAGGCCCACCAGCCGCCCGCCCTCGCGCACCGCCACAACCCGTGCCGTCGCGTGCGGCGGCGCGAGATGGCGCAGCCACCCGAGCATCCACGCCGGCAGGCTCATCGGCTGCGAGTTGGCGATCGCCAACGCTTCCCACTCCTCGCGCAAAGACTCCAGCCGCGGCTGCTCGACGATCATCTCCGACTCGAGCGTCACCCCGCGCCTCCGCTCAGGCGCCGGCGCGCCGCGCGCAGCCTCTGCGCCTGCTCGGCGCTGAGCGCTCGCGTGGCGGCGTCCCTGACCGCGTAGCGGGCCAGCAGCGGGGCGCTCCGCAGCAGCGTCAGCGCCAGGCGCCGGCCGGGTGTCGCGATCAGCACCCACGCGACCGGGTCATCGCCGTCCGCCACACGCTGCTTGTATGCCTGCTCGCCGAGCCCCAGGTCGACGCGCCGGTCGCCGCAAGCGAACGCGTGCTCCAGCGCGTACAGCATGTTCACGCTCGACGGGCTCAGGCGCGCGAAGCGCTCGTCCCAGCCGGTGTTCACAAACAGGACCTCGCCGCCGGCCGCGAGCGCCAGGTGCGCGGACACCGGCTCGCCGTCGATCTCCAGCATCATCAGGCGAAAGCGCCCCTGAGCGACCAGGCTCTCGCCGACGTCCTCGAGCATCGCCGGCATGCGCTCGCCGCGCGCCACCAGGTTCGACGCGCCCAGCGACTGCCAGCGCGCCGTGTGCAGCCTGACGAACGCCGCGATGTCATCCGACAGCGTCGCGCGCGTGCTCATCCGCACCGACCCGCCCTCCGCGAGGAAGGCGCGCCGGTGCCGGCGCGTCTCGCGGCGGAAGCTCGCGCTCTTGCCCTCCAGCCACGCCTCGTAGGAGGGCGCGCGCAGCGACACCGTCGGGCAGCCGTACAGGGCGTACTGCCATGCGATCGCCCGCACCGGGCCGGGCCAGCGGGCGCACAGCGCGGCCGGCCAGTGCGACGCCAGCGGCGTCCCCTCCAGCGCGATCGCATCCGGCCTGGGGTCGGCCCGCGCGAGCACGTGGGCGACGGTCTCGGCCACGTGCCACTCGCGGCCCGGCAGCGCCAGCGGGGCGAGCCGCACCGCCAGCTCGATGCCGGGCAGGCGATAGTCGACGCGGCCGCCGCGCCCGGGCTCGACGAAGAACGGCGCCAGGCCCACGAGCCGCCCCGCGTCGCGAACCGCCACCACGCGTGGCGCCGCTCCGTCGGGCGCGAGCGCCCGCCACCACGCGAGCACCCACGCGGGGGACATCTGCGGCAGCGCGCAGGCGACGGCGAGGGCGTCCCACTCGGCGTACAGGTCCTCCATCGCGCCGAGATCGACGATGGACTCGCCAGTGAGCATCAGGCGGGGATGCATATCAGTTCACGGGCTGGGCGCGGATCGCCTGCAGCTCCCGCCAGTCGACGATCCGCAGCACGAACAGGCCGGCCGCGTAGAACAGCACGCCGATCAGCCCCGCGGGGACGAGGCCGAGCGGCCTCGCGAGCACCATCACGCCGGTCATCGCCGCCGCGAGCGCGAGCGTCCGCAGCGTACTGCCCAGCGACAGGCGCAGCTTCAGCGTGCGCAGCGCCGTGCCGAGCATCAGCGCCATCGTCAGCAGCTCCGTCGCCACCGTCGCCCACGCGGAGCCGTACGCGCGGTAGCTGGGGATCAGCGCTAGATTCAGCGCCACGTTCGCGACCGCGCCGATGCTGGCATACAGCGCCAGCCGCCACTGGCGGTCGATCAGCGGCGCCAGGAAGCCGGCGATCGTGCCGAAGCAGATCGACACGAACGCGATCATCAGGATCGGCAGCAGCCCGGCGGCGCCCTGGAAGCCCGGCCCGTAGAGCAGCCGGATGATCGGCCCGGCCAGCGCGATCGCGCCCGCGAGGATCGGCAGCGAGATGATCATCATCGAGTCCGCGCAGATCTGCACCAGCCGCCGCGCGCGCGCCGGATCGGGCTTGATCACGGCCGACAGCACCGGGAAGAAGGACGCCATCACCGAGCCCGGCAGCAGCAGCAGCGGGCCCAGGAAGCCGTACGCCGCGCCATAGATGCCAGCCTGCCTGGCGCCGGAGATCTGCAGCAGCAGCACCGAGTCGACCTGGTAGTAGATCGTGATCATCACGCCCGCCAGGCCGAGCGGGAACGCCACGCGCATGAGCGGCCGCCACAGGCGCGCGCCCGCCCGCCAGGCGATGCGCGCGTGGCGGCGGGTGAGCTGCAGCTGAACCGCGGCGATCACCACCGCCAGCAGCACGTATGCGACCGCGAACTGGACGACGGACGCGTTCGTGATCGCCAGCGCGATCACCGCTATCAGCCACAGCGAGCTCTGCAGCACGCTCACCGACAGCACCAGCCCCGCGCGCAGCCGCGCCGAGAACACCGTCATCAGCGCCCCCGCCGAGAACATGGGGATCGTCAGCGTCAGCACGAGCGCGACCGCGTGGGCGTTGTGGGCGCCGCTCAGCAGCAGCGGCACCGACGCGGCGCACACGACCGTCGCCAGCAGCGACAGCGCCACCCTGCCGCCCGCCAGCGCGCCCAGCCACTCGTGCTCGCGCTCGGGGTCGTCGGCCATCCGCTGCATCGCCACCGTCGTCAGGCCCAGGTCGGTGAGCACGGCGAACAGCCCCGTGAAGTTCGACGCGCCGCTCCACACGCCGTAGCCGGTCGGGTCGAGCGTGCGCGCCGTCAGCGACACCGTGACGACGCTGATCGACAGCGTGATCGCCCGCGCGAGCAGCTGCACGGCGACGTTCGAGGCGATGACGCGGCCCCCCGCCGAGCCGGCGTCGCCGGCCGCTCCTCCCTGGATGAGCCGTCGCGGAAGCGCCTTGGCCCTGGTCACCATGTGCGTCATACTCTCGCAGCCTTGCGTGTCCTGGTTGTCCTGCCGTTCCCACCCTTGTATGAGGGCGGAGCGGCCGCACGTTGTGCCATCGGTCTGATGCAGGGCCTGCTTGAGCGTGGGGTCGAGTGCGAAGCGCTCGCGGCCGACGCGCACGTGCCCCCGGCGGTCGCGCCCGATGGCCTGCCGGTCGAGATGCTGCGCATCTCGCTGCCCCCGCCGTGGCGGGCGCGCTGGGAATGGCTGGCGAACCCCGCCGGAGGGCTCAGACACGGGCCGTTCGCGCAGCGCCTGCGCGAACGCGCGCGCGCCGCCGACGTCGTGCACATGGTCGAGCTGCACGCGGCGCTCGCCGCGCGAGAGCTCGATCGCCCGACAGTGGTGCAGCTGCACTGCCTGACCGGGCGCGATCGCGAGATCCGCGGCCCGTGGACGCGCGAGGACCGCGTCTCGCTGGAGCTCGCGCGGGCAGAGCGCAAAGTGCGCCGGCGGGCGAGCTGGATGCTCGTCAACTCCACCGAGGTCGCGGACGAGCTGGCGCTGGAGACTCCGCATGCGCGCGTGAGCGTCGCTCCGCTCGCGCTCGACCCCGCGCACTACGGCGAGCGCGCGTCGCTCGAGCAGCCGGTCGCGGGGCTGATAGGGACGGCGCGCTGGCCGCCCACGGCGAACGCCGTGCGACGCCTGCTCGCGCGCGTGTGGCCGCTCGTGCTCGAGCGCCGACCGTCCGCCCGGCTGATCCTCGCCGGCGCGGGCATGGAGGCCTCCGCGTTCGGAGCCCTCGCGGAGCTGCCCGGCGTCGAGTGGCGCGGCCGGGTCTCCTCGGCGACGGACTTCCTGCGCGAGCTGGGGATCCTGCTGTACCCGCTGACGGCCGGCAGCGGCGCGAAGGTGAAGGTGCTCGAGGCGCTCGCGCTCGGGCTGCCTGTCGTCACCACCACGGAGGGCGCCGAGGGGCTGAGCGACCGCGCGGGCGTGGTCGTCGAGGAGGACGACGCACGCATCGCCGCCGCCGCGTTGACCCTGCTCGATGACGCCGACGCGCGACGCGCGGCCGGCGCGAGGGCGCACGAGAACTTCATGGCCAACCACACGCCGGCGGCGGCCGCCGCGCCGGTGGTCGAGCTCTACGAGCGTATGGTCGCGTGAGCGCCGATGGCTCCGCACGGCCCGTCTGCGAGCGCCCCGCGCGGCTGCTGTTGTACACGGACTCCCAGGAGCTGGGCGGCGCCGAGCTCGCGCTGGGCTATCTGCTGGGCGCGCTCACGCCGGAGATCGAGGTCGCGGTGCTGAGCACCTGCGATGCCGTCGGGCGCGCGATCGCAGGCCATCGCGCGGGCGTGCCGGTGCGGACCGTGCGCGCCCCCCGGGGCCGTCGCGACCGCCGCGCGCTGGCGGAGCACGTGCGGGCCGTGCGCGCGTTCGCGCCGGACATCCTGCACGGCAACCAGGCGTGGCCGTGGGCGTGCGCCTACGGCGAGCTCGCAGGCGTGCTCACGCCGGGTGTGCGCGTGGTCGCCGTCGATCACCTGCCGGTGTCCGGCGCGATCCCGCGCTCACGGCGGCTCGCCAGGCGGCTGCTCGCTCGGCGCCTGCACGCGCACGTGGCGGTCGGCGAGCGGGCCGCGCGCCTGGTCGAGCAGATCGTCGGCCTGCCGCGCGACTCGGTGCTCGCCGTGCCCAACGGCGTGCCGGCGGCGCCCGTCGAGCCGCTGCCGGCGCTCGCCGCCGGGCCCGTGATCGGCTCGCTCGGCCGGCTCACCGAGCAGAAGGGCTTCGACCTGCTCGTGCGCGCCCTGCCAGAGCTGCCCACCGCCACGCTCGTGCTCGTCGGGGACGGCCCCGAGCGCGACGCGCTGCAGGCGCTCGCGCGGGAGCTGGGCGTCGCCGACCGCCTGCTCGTGACCGGCTGGAGCGCCGAGCCGCGTCGGCACCTGCCTGGCTTCGACGTGTTCGCGCTGCCGTCGCGTTGGGAGGGGATGCCGCTGGGGATCCTCGAGGCGATGCACGCGGGCCTGCCGGTGCTGGCCACCGACGTCGGCAGCGTCGCCGAGGCCGTGCTCGACGGCGACAGCGGCTATGTCGTGGCGGCGGACGATCTCCCGGCCCTGCGCGGGCGGCTCGCACGCCTGCTGGACGACCCCGCGCTGCGCCGGCGCATGGGCGAGCGGGGACGCGCCGTGGCGCGCGAGCGCTTCACCGACACGGCGATGGCGCGCCGCTACGAGGACCTCTACGCGCGCCTGCTCGGCCGCCCGCTCGCGCCCGGCGCCGCCGCGGAGCGCGCCACCGCCACCACCGCCGGGGGCTAGCGCGGCGCCGCCAGGAAGTTCCAGATCGGCTCGGTGAACGTCTCCTGGAAGCGCTCGCGCGAATACGGGCCGGAGCCCTCCAGGTCGAAGATCCGCAGCCCGACGCCGTCGAGCAGGTCGTACACCTGCTGCGGCCGCGCGCCGTACAGGTCGGCGCCGCCGGCGCCGTGCTCGAACAGCACGAACGGGCGGTGGCGCTCCAGCGTCCGCGCCGCGCCCTGCATCACCGCCAGCTCGGCGCCCTCGACGTCGATCTTCACCAGCGCCGGCGCGTGGTCCTCGCTCAGCACATCGTCCAGGCGCTCGGTGCGGACCTCGATGCGCCTGACCTCGCCGGCGCCCGCCGGCAGGTCGCCGCGCTCGCGCAGCCCGCTGTACGCGGGCGCGTCGAGAACGTGCGCGAACTCGGCGTCCCCGGCGGCGTCCGAGAGCGCCACGCGGCGCACGTCCACGTCGGGGAACCGCGCGGCCAGACGCTCGTACAGGTCGGGGATCGGCTCGAAGGCGATGTGCCGGCCGCCAGGGGCGATGCGCACGATCGACTCGAGCACCGCCCCTTCGTTGGCGCCCACGTCGATCGCGTTGGAGTCCTCGCGCAACACCGCGGCCAGCACCACCTGCAGCGCGTGCTCGTCGCGCAGCTCGCGCCGAGCGGCCGGATCGAAGGCGGAGCGCGCTTCGCGCAGGCGTCCGGCGAGCTCGCGAGCCTGTTGCTCCCTGCCCAGCCGCGCAGCCGACGCCCGCGCGGCGCGCCTGAGTATCGCCGTCGCTGATCGCTGGCCCGTGCCCATGCGGCGCAGATGCTACTCAGACCGACCATGTCGGGAGATACCATCAGTCCACTGTGCCTCCAGGAGATCGTCCGGGCGACTCGCGCGTCGTGACACTCAAGCGGCCGCTCCGGCTGGACGATAGGAACGCGATGGTGATGATCGTCGATCTGGCAGCGGGGACGCCGCCGCGCCCCGGTGGCGCAGCATGAGCGCGGGCGAGCGCTGGGCTCAGCTCCAGGCCGGCGGTGGGGCGCTGAGCACCCTGAAGTTGCTGCGACACCGCTGGCTGGTCATCGCCGGCGTGATCGTCGTGTGCGTGGGTGTCGCCGTGTACCGCCACGAGCGCGGCACGAAGTCCTACACCGCCAGCGCGAGCGTGGTCTTCGAAAGCGGCACGGCCGCCGAGTCGGCGTTGCAGGTCACGCCCACGGGCACGACCGAACCGCTGCGCGAAGCCGACACGGAGGTGTTCATCGCGCACTCGCCGGAAGTCGCCGAAGCCGTGCGCCGGCAGCTGAGCGCTCGCGCGAGCGCCAGCGAACTGCTGAGCTTGGTGAAGGTCGAAGCCGAGCCGAACGCCAACGTCCTGAACATCATCGCCTCCAGCGGCGAACCGCTGCTGTCCACCCGCCTGGCCAACTCCTTCGCCGAACAGTACATCGCGTTCAGGGCCAAGTCGGTGCTGGCGGACATCGAAAGCGTGCAGACAAAGCTCCAGCAGCAGCTCGAAGCGCTGCCGGCCGGCTCGGTCGAACGCGCGAACCTGCAGCAGTCGCTGCAGCGACTCACAGAGCTGCGCGCGGTGGCCGGCGGGGGCGCGAGCATCATCGGCAGGGCCGCGCGGCCGACGCAGCCCTCCGGCTCGAGCCTGTCGACGACCGTCGTCATCGGCCTGCTGATCGGGATCGCGCTGGCGCTCGCGATCGTGTTCGTCGTCGAGTCGCTCGATCGCCGCGTCAAGACGATCGAGGAGTTCGAGCACGAGTACCGGCTGGCGACGCTCACCGGAGTGCCGCAGCTCGCGTTCCGCGCCCGCCGCGCAGCCGATCGCGGCGAGGTGCTGGAGCCCTACCGCATCCTGCGCAGCGCGCTCGACTTCGCCGCGGTCACCCGCCAGCTGGACACGCTGATGGTGACCAGCGCGATCGCCGGCGAGGGCAAGACCACGGTCGCCGTGGATCTCGCGCACACGATCGCGCTGACCGGGCGCCGCGTGGTGCTGATGGAGCTGGACCTGCGCCGGCCGACGTTCGCCGCGCAGTTCGGCATCGACGGCCACGAGGGCCTGACGACGGCGCTCACGCAGGACACGCCGCCGAGCGCGCTGCTCGTCGAGCCCTTCCCGGAGCTGCCGAACTTCTCGGTGCTGCCCGCCGGCCGTCTCCCGCACAACCCATCGGAGCTGCTCGGCTCGCCGCGGATCGCGGACGTGATCGCGGGGCTGCAGGGCGGTGAGGGGATCGTGATCGTCGACGCTCCGCCGCTGAACCCGATCGCCGACGCCCAGGTGCTGCTCAACAATCCCTCGATTCACGCGTCGCTGGTGGTGGCGCGCCTGAACAAGACCAGCCGCGAGGACGTGCGCCGCGCGCGCGCGATCCTCGACAGGCACATGGTCGAGCCGGTGGGCATCGTCGTCACCGGACTGCGCGAAACCGGCAGGTATGGCTATGGCTACGGCTATGGTCCCGGCGCGGGAGAGGCTCCTTCGCTCGACGTGAGCATCGACGCGCTGTCACGGCCCGCCGGCTCGGAGAGCCGCGGGCTGTCGCGCTGAGGGGGCTCGGCGCGATGGTCGCGTGGCGGCTGCGACTGCCGGGGCTCGAGCGCAGGGAGGCCCTGCTCGCCGCCGGCGCGATGGCGCTCACGGCGCTGCTCGCCCTTGCCGGCGTGCACAAGCTCGGGACGGCCGGCCTGCTCGCGCCGGTGGCGCTGGCGGCGCTCGCGATCATGCTCTCCAGGCCGCTGCTGGCCGTGTGCGTGGTCGTCGGCCTGACGGTCCTGTGCGAGGGCCCGACGTTCGGGATCCTCACGTTCACCTCGCATCTGTACACCGACGCGTACAAGTACGTGACGCTGCTGGACCTGCTCGTCGCGATCGCGGTCGTGGCCGTCGCCCTGGATCTGCTGCGCAACCGCCGGCCCGTGCTGCTGCCACGGCCGCTGCGCTTCCCGCTGGCGCTGCTCGCCCTGGCGATGGTCGCCGGCGCCGTCGTGGGCCACGCCAACGGCGGCGGAAGCGTGCGCTATGTGCTCGTCTCCGAGCACGTCCTCGCCTACCTGCTGGCGCTGCCGCTCGCCGTCGCCAACCTGCGGCTCGACCGCGCGCAGCTGAAGCGGCTGCTCGGCGCTCTTGCGGTGCTGGCGATCGTCAAGTCCGGACTCGGCCTGGTGGAGGTGGTCGGTCACTACGGCGCGGCCGTCGAAGGCACCGCCACCCTGACCTACTACGAACCGGCCGCCAACTGGCTGATCATGATCGCGGTGCTGAGCGTCGTGGCCGCGCTGCTCGCGCGCGCCAAGGCGCCGCTGTGGCTGCTGCTGTCGAGCCCGGCGCTGGCCGCCTGCCTGCTGCTCTCCTACCGGCGCTCGTTCTGGATCGCCGCGGTCCTAGCGCTCGCGCTGGTGGCGCTGCTGGGCACCTCCTCGACGGGAAGACGGGTGTTGCTGCAGGCGCTCGTGGCGGTCGCCCTGGCGATCTGGCTGCTGGGGTCGATCAACTTCCAGTCGCAGCTCCCGATCGTCAAGCGCGCGGAGTCGCTGACCCCGTCCAAGCTGGAAGCCAACCTTGAGGATCGCTATCGCCTGGACGAGCGGGCGAACGTGCTGGGGGAGATCCGCGCGCATCCACTCACCGGGCTGGGGATGACGATTCCGTGGGCGGCGACAGTCCGGCCGCTGCCGGTCGAACACGAAGAAGGGCGCCAGTACGTTCACTTCGCCGCGCTGTGGTTCTGGCTGAAGCTGGGCATCCTCGGGCTGCTCGCCTACGTGGCGATCATCCTTGGGAGCATGGCGCTCGCCTGGCAGGCGTGGCGCGCCACGCGCGAGCCGCTGCTGCGCGCCTTCGCGCTCGCGTCGCTCGCCGCGATCGCGGGGCTGGTGGCGATCGACACCACGGTCAGCGACACCGGCGTGGACCCCCGCTTCACGGTGCTGTTCGCGACGCAGCTCGGCATCCTCGCGCTGCTCGTGCGCTTCGCCCGCGAGGAGGAGCGCGACGGCGACCATGCGGCTGCGCTCGGCGCCGGGCAGCCCGGCTAGGACGCCAGCAGCGACTGCACCGCGGTGGTGTAGGCGCCCTTCGCCTGCAGCCCGTTCTGCAGCGCCCCGAAGTAGCCCTCGCGCTGGTTGCTGGTTCCGCTGGGCTGCTGGTCGCGGATCTGGAACAGCAGGAACATGCCCAGGCGCCCGCCGAGCAGCTGGCGCATTTCGCTGACCGTGCGGGTCAGCACTTCGGAGGCTTCCTGGTAGGTCATGCAAGCGTTCCAGCCGTAGTTTTCGGTCAGGCAGCGCCCGTTGTCGGTTGACAGCCCCCACTCGGTGATGTCGATCGGGATGCTCGCGGGCGCCCCCTGCGCGGCCGTCTGCGCGACGAGGGTTTCGAGCCTCGAGCGCCAGTCGGTTCCGTACGGATGGATGGTCCAGCCGGCGACCAGCGACGCGAGGTCGGGAACCGCCTTGAACATGTTTTCCACCCACAGCGAGCCGGCGTTGCCGGCGTCGCCCTGGGCGAGCAGGCCGACCTTCGAGTTGACCGCTTTGACCGCCTCCGCCGCTTCGGCGAAGCGCAGCGCGTAGCTCTGAGCGCGGCTGGCGTAGCCGGCGGACGTGTCGTTGCTGTACTGGTAGCTGTAGCTCGTCTCGTTGCCGAACTCGATCGTCTGCATCGCGAACTGGCCGCCCGCGTGCTTGGCCCAGAAGCTGCCCCCGGGGCCGAACGCGCTGGCCCAGCTGGCGAGGTTCTGGGCTTCGGCGGGCGTCGGCATGCCGCCGTTGAAGTCCGCCATCGGCGCCACGCGAATGCCCTGTTCGGCGTACGCGCCGACGATCGGTTCAAGCTGCGCGACGGTGTCTTCGATGCCGACGTCGATACGCACGATCTTCGCTCCCAGCTGCTCGGCCCCCGGGAGGTCGTACAGCGCATCCGAGCCGGAGTTCATGCCCGGCTGGAACGTCGTCGAGCTCTGCGCGGGGGCTTCCTTCGGGGCCGGCGGTTCGCTGCTCGCCGGCGGGGTCGCCACGGCCGGGTAGGAGATCGACGCTTCCGGCGCCCACGCGCTGCCTTCGACCGCCGTGCGGATGCTGTATTTGACCGTCGCGCCGGCGACCGCCGGGGGCGTGATCGACGTGCCGCTGATCTCTGAGTACTTGTCTGCCTGGCCCGGCGCCTTGATCACGAACACGTACGTGCTCACACCCGCGGAGGCGTTCCAGCTGAGAGTCTGACCGGTGACGCTCAGGTCCGGGGCGGCCTGCGGGTTGGGCGCCGTTTCCTGCGCGGGCGGCTTGACGGGTTCGCTTGGGACGGGCGTCGTGACGGGTTCGCTCGGGACGGGCGTCGTGACGGGTTCGCTCGGGGTGGGCGTCTTGACCGGGGTGGCGGGGTAGGAGATCGACAGCTGTGTCGACCACGCGGACCCGACGGTGGTCGTGCGCACGGAGTACGTGACGGTGGCGCCGGGCACCGGCGGAGGGGTCGTCGAGGTGCCCCTGATCACCGAGTACTGGTTTGCCTGTCCCGGCACCGAGCGCGCCAGCACGTAGGTCGTGACGTTGGCGACGCGCGTCCACGTGAGCGTCTGCCCGCTGACGGACAGCCGCGGAGCCTGTTGCGCGCTCTGCG
Source organism: Solirubrobacteraceae bacterium (assembly GCA_035484215.1). Lineage (GTDB taxonomy): Bacteria > Actinomycetota > Thermoleophilia > Solirubrobacterales > Solirubrobacteraceae > Palsa-744. The sequence goes on from DATHPE010000035.1 coordinate 74,451, forward strand.
AGGAGGATGCGCTCCTGGCCGTAGCCGGCGCGGCGGCCCTGTCGGTCGCGCGCACGATCCGCGAGAGGCGCAGTTCGGTGTTCGCCAGCTTGGCGCCCGCGCGCTGCAGAGCCCGGCGCGCGTGCTCGCAGCGCACGGGGTGGGCGCTGTTGGCGATCAGGCAGCGCTTCAGCCGCTTGGCGTCCGTGACGAGCGCGCGGTCCGCCTGCGTGCTGGCGCGAGCGGCGCTCATCAACGGGCGCGGGGGCGCGGCGGCTGCGGCGGTGCTGGTGCAGGACAGGACGATCGCAAAGCCGAGCAGCAGCAGTGCAAGCGGGACGGCGAACAGCGTGCGCGGACGTGAGGTCGTCATGCGTTTCTCCTTCGGTGGCTGGGCCGTCTCGGGGAGACCCCTGGCTTTGCGAGCCCGTCTCGCGACGGGTGTGCCGTTTTCGGGAACAGGCGACTACGCGCTCAGTGCGAGCTGTCTGCCCTTCGCCTTCTCTTGAGTGCTGCACGAGATCTTTCGGGCATGCGCCCGGCGTCTGTGAGCAGCGGGGGGCCGCCTGGACGCATGTCTGTCGGGCTGAGAGCGCGGGCTTCCCGGCGAAGACTCTGCAATCTCCCCGCTGGAGAGCCTGCAATCTCCCCGCTGGAAAGGCTGCAATCTCCCCGTTGGGAGCGACTACCTGACGTCCAGCAGCCGGCTGAGCGCGTCGATGGAGTAGTCGCGCTCGACCAGTTCGCGGCCCCGGCGGCCCAGCTCGGGGGCGCCGTCGCGTAGCACGCGCACGAGCGCGCTCGCGAACGCCGGGCCGTCACCGGCGAGCAGGCAGTGCTCGCCGTCGCGCACGTGCAGGGCGGCGGCGGCGCGCGGGGTGGCGATCACCGGCAGGCCGTACGCGAGCGCCTCGATGAGCTTCAGCGGCGTGCCGCCGCCGTGCAGCAGCGGCACCACCGCGCACGACGCGCGCGCGTACGCCGCCGCGAGATCGTCGACGAAGCCGAGTGTCTCCACGCGCGGGTCTGCGGACGGCGGGCGCTCCAGACCGGCGCCGACGAGCGTCAGCCTCGCGTCGGGCAGCTCCGCCCACACCCGCGGGAAGACCTGCTCGAGCAGGAAGCGCAGGCCCTCGCGGTTGGGCTCGTAGGAGAAGCTCGCCACGAAGATCGCGCGCCGCTCGCACGCGGCGGGGGTGACGGGCGCGATAGCGGCGACGTCGACCACGTTGGGGGCGTAGCGCAGCCGTGCGCCCGGGCACAGCTCGCGGGCGGCGTCCATGTCCGCCTCGCTGACCATCCACGACTCGCTCGCGCGTTCGAGCAGGCCGCGCTCGAACGCGCGCATCGCCTCGCGGCCCGCCACGCGCCCCTCCAGCTCGTGGCGGAAGCCCGACTCGACGTTGTGCGCGTTGTAGAGCACAGGGCGCGTGCGCGCCAGGCGCGCGAGCGCGGCGGCGGCGATCGGGCCGTCGGCGATCACGCGCCCGCGGTCGGGCTCGGCCGCCGCCTGCGCAACTGCGAAGGCCAGCTCACGTGAGACCCCGCGCGCGAAGTCGCGCGGCACGCCCGCCCGGCGCGCGGACGCGTACGCGAGCGCTCGCCGCGGGCCGCGCGAGGGGACGACCGCGCGCAGCTCGACGCCGGGGATCGCGCGGAAGGCGCCGTCGGGCTCGGTCGCGCCGAAGCGCACGTACAGCAGCGTCAGCGGACCGTGCGCCGCCAGCGCGCGCGCGACGCCGTACGTGCGCACCGCCTGGCCGGATCCCAGCACGGGCGTGTGCGTGGTCACCAGCAGGTCGCTCACAGCGCGTCGATCGCCGCCGCGATCTCCTCCAGGCGCCGATCCCACGAGTGCGCGGCGGCGTCCCGGGAGCGCTCGGCGCGGCGCTCGGGGCTGTCGCCGGCGAGCGCTCGATCGAGCAGGCCGGCGATCTCCTGCGCGCCTTCTCCTGTTATGACGCCGGCTACGCCGGCGAGCGCGGGCAGCGGCGTGGCCACCACCGGCAGGCCCGCAGCCAGGTACTCGTAGACCTTCATCGGGAAGATGCTCTCCGTCAGCTCGTTGCGCGCGTACGGGATCAGCCCCGCGTCGGCCGCGCGCAGCACATCAGGCAGCTCGGCGTACGCGCGCGGCCCGAGCAGGTGGATGTTCGGCTCGGCTTCCAGCGCCGAGACGTCCGTGCGCGGGTCGCCCGGGCCGACGGGGCCGACGAGCGCGAATGACCACGACGGGCGCACGCGCGCCAGCTCCACCAGCAGCGGCATGTCCAGCTTGATCGACACGATCGCGCCCGTGAACACGATCCGCGGCGCCGCCAGCGCGGCCATCGCGGGGTCCAGCGGCGCGGGCGGGCTGGGCTGCAGCGCGCGCGCGAACAGCTCCGTGTCGGCCACGTTCGGAGCGTCCATCACGTTGTCGGAGACCGTGCGCAGCCGCGCCGCCAGCGCCGGCGCGCTCGCGAGCACCAGGTCCGCGCGTGCCGCGAAGCGCGCCTCCGCCGCACGGAAGCTCGCCGTGTCGATTCGCTCCTGCGCGGCGATGTCATCGACGCAGTGGTAGACGATCAGCGACGGCTTCAGCACGTCGATCAGCGCCTCCGCCTGCGGCACGTACGCCCACAGGATCGGCTCGCGCATCCCCAGCCGCCGGGCGGCGCGACCCACCAGCGCCGGCAGCAGGCGCGCGTTGAGCGCACGCGCCACGCGCGAGCGGTGCAGCGGCAGCACCAGCGGCGACAGCACGTGCACGCCGTCGCGCGCGCGCGGGCCCGCCAGCCCCCGCCGCAGCCGCCGCCAGATGCGCGCCACATCGCGGCCCGCCAGCTGCGGCCGGCGCAGGCCCAGCGACTCCACGAACAGCACCTGGTTCTCGCGCGCCAGGCGCGAGAGCAGGTGGTGCTGGTTGGTCCACAGCTCGGTGTCCCAGTCGGCGAACCCCACGCACACGATGTCGCGGCCCTCGACGCGTGGATGCTCGCCCATCGCCGCCCATGATCCCAGGCCGCAGGGCGGCAGGCGGGCGCGGCTAGGATTGCCGTGCGTGTCCCGTGATCGCATCGTGTCCATCCAGACGACCGGCGAGCGTGGGGGCGCCGAGTACGCGCACGTCGACCTGCTGAACGCGCTCGTCGCGCGCGGGCGCGACGTGGTGCTGCTGACGAACATGCCTGAGCTCGCGGCCGGCACCGACGTGCGCGTGCGGCCGATCGACCTCGGTCCCAAGCTCGCCTCGCGCAGCGCCCTGCGGGTGACCCTGCGGGCGCCGCTGAGCCTGTTCAGGATCGCTCGCGCGCTGCGCGCCGAGCGGCCCGTGCTCGCGCTGTTCGCGCACTTCAAGAAGGAGCAGCTGCTGTGCTCGCTGCTGCCGCGGCGGCTGACCGGCGAGATCGTGTGGGCCGAGTGGGGGCCAGTGCCCGCGCCGCTGCGGCGCGGGCCCGCGCGGATGCTGTACGCGCTCGCCGCGCGACGCGCGCGCTGTGTGATCGCCGTCTCGCAGGGCACCGCCGACACCGTCGTGCAGGCAGGCGTGCCCGCGGAGAAGGTGCTCGTCGTGCCCGACATGGTCAACCTGCACGCGATCGCCTTCGACGCCGCCGCGCGCGAGCGGCAGAGGCAGGAGTGGGGGGTGGGCGAGGACACGCTCGTGCTCGGCTGCATCTCGCGCCTGCAGCGGCGCAAGCGCAACGACGTGCTCATCGACGCCATGGCCCACGTCGACGGCGACGTGCTGCTGGTCATCTCCGGAGACGGCGAGCAGGAGGAGGCGCTGCGCGCGCGCGCCGCCCCCCACGGCGAGCGCGTGCGCTTCGCGCCCAACGCGCGCGGGCACGTCGAGCGCTTCCTGTCCGGGTGCGACGCGCTCGCGTTCGCGCCCAGCCCCACCGAGGCCGACAGGCCGCGCGTGATCGTCATGGCGCAGCTCGCCGGCCTGCCCGTGATCGCCACCCACCCCGAGGGCGCCGGCGCCGTGCAGGCCGCCGGCGCCGGCACCATCGCCTCGCCGCACAACGACCCGCGCGCGCTCGCCGCCGTCATCGCGCAGTACCGCGACGACCCCCAGCGCCGCCGTCGCGAGGGTCAGCTCGGCCACGCGGCGCTGCTTCAGACCTTCGATCCGGGGCGCACGCTCGGCGAAGTCGAGCGCGCGCTCGGGCTGGCGCCATGAGCGCTCGCGCCGACGCCGCCGAGCGCGACCAGGCGCGCACCGCGCGGCTGCTGTTCGACGCCGAGCTGAGCGCCGGGACGCTCGCGCCGGATGCGCTGCGGTCGAGCGCCGTGCGCGGCGCCACGCGCGTGCGCGCCGTCCCCGTGCGCGCGCTGCGCCTGGCCCAGCAGCTGCGCTACAAGCTGGGAGGGCTCGATTTCGAGTCGGGCGTCGTGACGCCTCTGCTCGCCGCTCGTCGCGCCACGCTCGGCGGCGGCGGCGCGGCGGAGCCGCGCTTCATCATCAGAGTCGACGAGTTTCCGCACTATCTCGCATCCGATCAGCCCCAGCGGTATGGCACCGCCATGTACGAGCGCTTCCACGAGATCATGTTCCGCTCCGGCGTGCCCTATCTGGTGGCGGTGCTCCCCCGCGTCAGCCGTCAGCCGCTGTCGCCCGCCGCCGAGGGCTCGCGCCCGCTGGAGGACGGGGAGCTCGCGATGCTGCGCCGGCTGTCCGCCGAGGGGGTCTGCCTTGCGCTGCACGGGCGCGATCACCGCACGCGCTCGTCCTCGCCGCGCCGGCACTCCGAGCTGTGCGGGCTCTCGCACGCGCAGACACAGCAGCTGCTGACGGACGCGCTCGCCGAGCTCGCCCCGCACGGGATCCACCCGTGGGTGTTCGTGCCACCGTACAACCGCTTCGACGCCGATCAGCTCGAGCTGCTCGCGCGGCGCTTTCAGGTCGTCTGCGGCGGGCCCGAGTCGATCGGCACCCTCGGCTTTCACAGCAGTCCGCAGTGGCGCGCGCAGGCCGTCTACCTGCCGTCGTACGCGCCCCTCTACGGCACCGCCGCGGACATCCTGCCGGCCGTCGAGCGCGCGATCGAGCGTGGCGACGGCCTGTGGCTGCCCGTCGTGCTGCACTGGGGTTGGGAGCGCGACGCCGGCTGGGAGGAGCTCGAGCGTCTCGCCGAGCGCATCGCCCCATACGCCGCCTCCTGGCAGGACTTCCACGACGCGATCGAGCGCAGCGGCGGGGACGCGCCCGCGGGGGATGCGTCCGCGGGGGGCGAGCGCGCACGATGAGCGCCACCGGGCTGGAGCGGCTGCGCGAGCGCTTCCCGCGCGTCGCCGTCGTGCACGACTGGCTGACCATCCCCGGCGGCTCCGAGCAGGTCGTGCTCGAGCTGCTCGAGCTGTTCCCGCAGGCAGAGCTGTTCACGTCCGTCTACGACCCCTCGCCGTGGCCCGCGCAGATCAAACAGCGCGCCGTCCACAGCTCGTTCCTGGACCGCATCCCCGGCGCCGCGCGCCACTACCCCAAGCTGCTGCCGCTGATGAACGCCGCCTTTCGCTCGTTCGACCTGTCGCGTTTCGACCTCGTCCTCTCCAGCAGCCACGCCTGCGCCAAGAACGTGCGCACGCAGCCGCACACATTGCACGTCTGCTACTGCCACACGCCCATGCGCTACGCCTGGGAGGAGGGCTTCCTCGACGGTGAGCAGGTCGGGCGCGCCACCCGGCTGTTGCTGCCGCCCCTGCTCGCCCGGCTGCGCCGCCAGGATCTCGCCGGCGCCGGCGGCCCGGACGTGTTCGTCGCCAACTCCCGCCACGTCGCCCAGCGAATCCAGCGCTACTACCGGCGCTCCGCCGAGGTCGTCAACCCGCCCGTCGACGTCGAGCGCTTCCTCGGCCTGCAGCGCGTCCCCGGCGACTACTACCTCGCCTACGGGCGCGTCGTGCCGTACAAGCGCGTCGACCTCGCCGTCGCCGCCTGCGCGCGCCTGCGCCGGCCGCTGAAGGTCGCCGGCGACGGCCGCGCGCTCGACGCCCTGCGCGCACAAGCCGGGGCTGGTGTCGAGCAGGCCGGGGCTGGTGTCGAGCAGGCGGGAGCGGGTGTCGAGCAGGCGGGAGCGGGTGTGGAGTTCCTGGGCAAGGTCTCCGACAGCGAACGCGACCGGCTGCTGTCGGGCGCCCGCGCGCTGCTGTTCGCCGGCGAGGAGGACTTCGGGATCGTGCCCGTCGAGGCGCAGGCCGCCGGCGTCCCCGTCATCGCCTACGCCACCGGCGGCGCCGCCGAGACGGTGCTCGACGGACGCACCGGCGTGCTGTTCGCCGAGCAGAGCGCCAGCGCGCTGGTGGCCGCCATCGAGCGCTTCGAGAGGCTGGAGCTAGACTCGGCGCACGCGCGCGAGCACGCCGCGCGCTTCGGCCGCGAGCGCTTCCGCGCGCAGATGAGCGACGTGATCGAGCGGGCCGCCGCGCGGGCCGGCACGTCGCGGGCGCAGGGGGTGTCCTCGTAGCGGTCGTGTATAGCGATAGTTACACACTATTGCTACGCACGTAGGTAATATATATGCCGCGGCGGGCCGCTGTATAGCGATGGCTATACACCACGCCGCGCGCGTGTACATCGCGGCGGGCCGCTGTATAGCGGTGGTTATACACCACGCCGCGCGCGTGTATATGGCGGCGGGCCGCTGTACAGCGATGGCGATACATCTCCTCTCCGCACGTATGTCCAGCCGAAGGTGCTGTAGCGCTATGGCTATACGCCACGCTGAGTAGGTGGCACGATCCGGCTCGGCTGCGGCAGCACGAGCGCCCCCGCAGGCACGTCTGAGACGACGATCGCGCCCGCGCCGATCACCGCCTCCTCGCCGATCGTAAGCGTGCGCCCGGTCGGGCACATGATCAGCGCGTGCGCGCCGATGACCGCGCCGCGCCCGACGCGCACGCCCGTGGTCGCGCCCAGCTCCTTGTCGCTGCCGGAGGCGATCGTCGAGTACTGCCAGATCTGCACCCAGTCGCCCAGCACCGTCGAGCCATGGATGACCACCCCCAACCCGCGATGGGCGAAGTTGACGTGGCCCTCCAGGCGCACCTCCGGCTCCAGCAGCGCCCCGTAGATCAGGAAGATGATCGACTTCAGCAGGCGCGCCGCGCGGGGGTGCCCGTGGCGATGGCACCACATGCTCATCTTCCACAGTCGCAAGGCGCTCACGGCGGACATGATGCTCGATGCGCAGGCTTTTCGAGCTTGAGGGGGCGGAGCGCGGGGCGCTAGCGGGGGTGCTCGGGCGGCGTCTCGGGCAATGAATCGACCCACGCGGTGATGCGTCGGATCACGCGAGGCGTGCTCTGCAGCTGTTGCTCGACCGCCTCGCGCAGCGTCGAGACCGTGAGTTCCACATAGACGTGCTGGCTCGAGTTGCGCACCTCACGCTGTACGTCAAGGGCGGCCTGGTCGCGCTGTGAGACGATCCGCAGCTCGCGCAGCGCCTCTATCGGGGACGGCCTCTGCTCTGCGCCGACAGCGTCCAGCCGTCGACCGAGCTTGACACTGAGTGCGATCAGGTCCATCAGCAGCATGTAGGTCTTCTCGAAGCTGGACAGGACGTTGTCGGCCCGGTTGCGCTCGAGCGGATCGTCGGAGTGCCACGCCGCGGACAACGTCCGCACGTCGAGATCAGGGGGGAATTGGGCGACGGCCGCCTCGAGCTGCTCGAAGCGACGGCGAAGAGCGTCGAGGGTCTCGTTGTAGCTGTCGCGCAGCTGGACCAGGCTCCTCTCCGGTCGGGGTGGACTCACATCTCTCCCCCGGCTGCGCGCGCGAAGCTGTCGACGGCGGCGCGGGCGCGTTCGGCCAGCAGCAGGCGATCCCGCTCAGCCTGAGCTTGGATTCGGTTTGCCTGTGCACAAAGCTTCGCCCAGCGCTCGTCGCGGTCCACCAGCACGCGTCCGTCGCGCAGGATCTCGACCATCAGCGAGGGGCGGCGTTGCGCATCCTCGAGTGTCACCGCCTCCAAAGCCAAGCCGGTGTGCCCGCGCAGGCGCTCCGCCAAGGCCACCCGCTGGCGCAGACCAGAATCGCGCAGCTCAACGAGAAGATCGACGTCGGATTCCACGTCGTCGTCGCCGCGGGCGACCGAGCCGAACACGACGGCCAGCGCGACGTTCGGCTCGGTGCGAAGCGCATGGCGCAGCTTGCTGAGCGTAGGCCAGTGGCGACGGAGATAGACGCGCTCCTCCACTGGCAGCTCGAGTCTGTAAGGAGTGATCCTCGCCCCCCGCAGCGTCCCGAGCGCCCACGCCCTGCGTAGTGTCCGCTCGTTGACCTGCAAGCTCCGGGCCAACTCGTGAAGCTCAGCGCTCATGTGTCCAATTTATCACCCTTGTACGTCCAGTTACAGCGGTGCGATGACCCTCCGGGTGCTTGAGCACCCACCGGTCCCGTCCTGTGGCCGCGCCCCGTCGGGGGATACGTCCAAAAGAGAGGCGTCTGACACACAGCTGAATCCCTCGCAAACTACAGAGACAAAATGGAACAAATCTTTGCAAAATGGGGAATGGCCTTATATGATTTCGCCCGTATTCGATGGATGACGTCCGTCTGGCGTCTGCTGTAGGCGGGTCCTCTTTCGCGGGGGCGAATCACGACAAGAGCCGTGGGCTCAAGACGACCAAGGAAGGCCCGGGGGACACAGGGAATGATCACCGGCAGCACCAACCAGAGGCGCACTGACGCTGCAGGCGCTCCGGTCGAGGTCGTGACGCTCGATCGTCCGTGGGCGCGCCAGCAGGATCGTGAGAGTCAGGCGACCGCGGATGCGCTCGCGCAGGAGCGACGCCGCATCGCCGCCGACGTCCACGACCTCGTGATGCAGGATCTGGCGCTTGCGCTGGCGACCGCGCGGGCGCTCAACGACGACGCGGCCGGATCCTCGCTCGCGAGCATCGTCGTGGCGGCGGGAGAGCGTGCCCTCGACGGCGCACGCCAGATCGTCGGCGAGCTGGCGGCACGCGAGCGCGAGCCGGTCGTCGACGCCGTCGAGTGCAGCGTGCGGGTGGCCGCCAGGCATGTGCCGCTGAGCTTCGACGCTGATGGGGTTCCCGCGGGCGCGCAGCCCGATCAGCGGACGCTCGACACGCTCGTGCACGTCGGCCGGGAGGCGGTCACCAACGCGATCAAGCATGCCGACCCCCAGGCCGTCGAAGTGGTGCTCGAGTACGACGACGAGTGGCGTCTGCACGTGCGCGACGACGGTCGCGGGTTCGACGCGGCCGATGCGAGCCTGGGCTTCGGACTGCAGAGCATGAAGCAGCACGCTCACATGCTCGGCGGCTCGCTGCGGGTCAGCAGCGTGGCCGGCGCGGGCACGACGGTGCGGGCGAGCCTGCCGTGAGCGACGCGCCCTGCAACGGCGAAGGCTTGGGCGATGGGCCGAGCATCGTCATCGCCGACGACCACCCGGTGATCCGTCTGGGGGTGCGTATGTCGCTGATGCGCGGGGGCTTCCGCGTGGTCGCCGAAGCGGCCGATCGCGACGGCGCCGTGAGCGCCGTGCGGCGTGAGCGCCCGGACGTGTGCCTGCTCGACGTGCGCATGCCCGGCGGGGGCATCGAGGCCGCTGCGATGATCACACAGGATGCGCCGTCGACGTCGGTGGTCATGCTCACCGTGTCCGACAGCACCGACGACGTGCTCGCCGCGCTGCGCGCCGGAGCGGTCGGCTACCTGCCCAAGGACACGCACCCCGATCGGCTTCCGGCCGCGCTGTGCGGCGTGCTCAAGGGCGAGGCGGCGCTGCCGCGCGCGCTCGTCGGGCTGGTGCTCACGAGGTTTCGCGATTACACCGCCGTCGCCGCCGACCCCGTTCGCGTGGGGGAGGTCGAGTTGAGCGCCAGGGAGTCGGAGATCCTGCGGATGCTCCGCTCGGGGATGACCACCGGTGAGATTGGCGAGATCCTGTCGCTCTCGCCGATCACCGTCCGCCGTCACATCTCCGCCGGCGTCGCCAAGCTCGGCGTCGCCGATCGCCGTGCCGCGATCCGCGCGATCGCGCCGGTAGCCGCAGCTTAGGCGCCCGCCCGCCGGCCGCTGGCGCGGCAGAATCCTCAGACCAGCCCGTTGCGCACCGCGTAGACGGCGGCCTGGACGCGGCTCTGCACGCCTAGCTTCTCGAAGATGTTCGTCACGTACTGCTTGACGGTGTGCTTGCTGATCGACAGCTGCAGGCCGATCGTCGCGTTGTCGGCCCCGTCGGCGATCAGCCGGATGACCTCCAGCTCTCGCGCGGTCAGCGAGAGCTCGACGCCGCTCGTGCGCTCGGGCGTGTTGCTGTTGGTGTGTGCGCGCGCCACCAGCGCGCGAACCACGTCGCGTGAGAGCACGGCGTGGCCCCCGGCCGCCAGACGGATCGAGCCGACGAGCTCGTCAGCGCGCGTGTCCTTGAGCAGATAGCAGCACGCGCCGGCGGCGAGCGCGTCGAGCACGTCGGCCTCGTTGGCTGAGACCGTCAGGACGACCAGCCGTGCGTCGGGGTTCGCGGCGGCGATCTGGCGCACAGCGACGATCCCTGAGCCGTTCGGCATGCTCAAATCGAGCACGACGACATCGGGGTCGAGCTCGCGCGCTAACTTGACCGCGCGGGCGCCGTCGCTCGCCTCTCCGACGACGGTCATGCCGTCGGCCGCCAGCATCTCGCGCAATCCCTCGCGGAAGAAGTGGTGGTCATCCGCGAGGACAACTCGAAGAGCGTTGTCGGAGGCCACCATCAGGAACATAAGCTACGTCGTCTTGCGGCGCCGCGTACCGTTGGCGCGAACGACACGCAAACACACGCACCGTTCGGCTCACTAGGACCGGAGCGGGGTTTTCGGGTTAACCACAACCAGCGGTCGTCCGCGTGGTTCTACACGCGAGTCGTCCTCTTCGACCGACGTCGAAGCCGAATGTCCAGCGACTCCTGCGCAGGTCAAGCCCAAGCACCCAGCGCGTCGAGAGCAGGGGCATACGCCCTTGTCATGCCAGGAGGCTCTCGATGCTCAAGCAACTCACGCGCACCATGTTCACCGCAGTCGCCCTCCTGCTGCTGTTCGCCGTCTCATCGGCGCTCGCCGCGAGCGGCATGCATGATGCAACGGCGCGTGCAGCCAGCAATGCCAGCCACAAGCGCAGCGCCGCGGGCCGACGCAAGCACAAGCCGGGAACCACGATCCACCACGCCAAGCTTCGCGGTGCGGACTTCGCGTCCGCCACGGTGCTGCTGGGAGCGAACACGGTGGAATCGCAGTACGACTCGCTGGTCGGCGGGCAGGCCGAAGCCTTCCGCCTGCAGGCCGGCGCGACCGGCCCTGCCGGCCTCGCGCATGTCTACATAAGCGCGGCCAATACCGCGCGCACCGTGATCGTGGGTATCTACGCCAACGCCAACGGCAACCCCGGTGCGCTGCTGAGCACGGGCTCAGCGCCCGCCTCCAGCGCGGGGACGTGGACCCTCGTCTCGATCGCCCCGATCGAACTCGTGTCCGGCAGGACCTACTGGCTGGCGATTCTCGGCACGGGCGGCACCCTGCGCTACCGCGACCGCTGGCGTGGGCCGTGCCCGAGTCAGACGAGCGCGCAGAGGACGCTCGGCGCCATGCCGAGGACCTGGAGCGATGGCACGGTCTACGCCGACTGCCCCGCCTCGGCCTACGTCTCGCCTGGAGTGCCCGCCAAGGTGCTCGACCCGATTCAACCGGTCTCACCCTCCTCTCCGCTTGAACCGGGGGTACCGGCGGCTCCGGTTGCGGAAGAAGAACTGGCCCCCGTGCTGCCGAGCGCTCCCGTCGACACCGTCTCACCGAGCATCGCCGGCAGCGCGATCGAAGGGCAGGCCCTCGGTGCCTCCAGTGGCAGCTGGACGGGCAGCCCGACGTCCTACGCCTATCGGTGGCAGGACTGCAATGCCTTGGGCGAAGCCTGCTCGAACATCGCCGGCGCCACGGCGTCGAGCTACACGCTTGCTGCGGGCAGCGTCGGGCACAGGGTGCGCGTCGTCGTCAGCGCGATCAACGCTGGCGGCACGACATCGGCCAGCTCAGGCGCGACGGCCATCGTCGCCTCCGTCCCGCCGCCGGCGGCGCCGGCCAACACAGTGCTGCCGGCTATCACCGGAACGGCCGTCGAAAGACAGACGGTGAGCGCGAGCACAGGCACGTGGTCGGGCAGCCCGACGTCCTATGCCTACCAATGGGAGGACTGCAACACGGCCGGCGAAGCGTGTTCAGACATCGGAGGGGCGACGAGCTCCACCTACGAGTTGGTGTCGAGCGACGTCGGTCACACGGTGCGTGTGGTTGTGAGTGCCGCCAACCCAGGCGGCTCGACTCCGGCTTCCTCGCCGGCGACGGCGACGGTCGTCACGCCGCCGCCATCACCACCGTCAAACATCGCGCTGCCCGCTGTCAGCGGATCTGCGGTTGAAGGACAGACGTTGACGGCGAGCGCGGGGACGTGGGCGGGGAGCCCGACGTCCTACGGGTACCAGTGGGAGGACTGCAACTCCTTGGGCGAAGGTTGCCTGAGCATAAGCCAAGCCACGACGTCGAACTACAAGCTCGCCGCGAGCGATGTCGGCGACACCCTGCGCGTCGTGGTCACCGCTGGCAATGCAGGTGGGTCGACGCAGATTTCCTCGGTGGCGTCGAGTACGGTGGTGCCGCTTGCGCCGTCAAGCACGGCGTTGCCGGCTGTGAGTGGGTCTGCCGTCGAAGGGCAGACGTTGAGCGCGAGCTCGGGGACGTGGACGGGGAGCCCGACGTCGTATGGGTATCAGTGGGAGGACTGCAACACCACCGGGGAAGCGTGCGCCAATGTGAGCGGCGCGACGGCGGCGAGCTACAAGTTGGCTGCATCTGACGTTGGGCATACGCTGCGTGTGGTTGTGGCGGCGTCGAATGCTGGTGGGTCGGCGCAGGCCTCTTCTGCTGCGTCGGGGATGGTGGTGCCGGTGGCGCCGTCGAATACGGTGTTGCCGACTATCAGTGGCTCTCCTGTGGAAGGCGAAACGCTCAAAGCTAGCTCGGGCGCGTGGAGCGGAAGCCCAACCTCCTATGCCTATCAGTGGGAAGACTGCAACTCCTCGGGTGAAGCGTGCTCGAACGTGAGCGGGGCAACCGCTTCGAGCTACAACCCAGTGTCTGGCGACGTTGGTCATACGCTGCGCGTGATGGTGACGGCGAGCAACGCCGGCGGGTCGGCGAGAGCGAGCTCGGCTGCGTCGGGTACAGTCGCGCCTGCGCCAGCGGCTCCGGTGAACAGCGCCCTTCCGCTTATCAGCGGCTCTGTCGTAGAAGGACAGACCCTGAGTGCGAGCACTGGGACGTGGTCGAACAGCCCGACGTCCTATGCCTACCAGTGGCAGGACTGCAATTCCTCGGGTGAATCGTGCGCGAACATCAGCGCGGCGACCTCCTCGAGCTATAAGCTGGCCGTGGGCGATGTCGGGCACGAGTTGCGCGTCCTCGTAACGGCCACGAATGCCGCAGGCAGCAGCGCTCCTCAGGCGTCGGCCGCTACGTCCGTGGCCACTGCGGCCGGCGTCACATGTACAGTGACGGTGAGCGCGAGTGCGAGCGCGAGCGCGATCGCGAGTGACATCGTCTCGGCGGCCAACGGCTCCACGGTATGTCTGGCCAGCGGCACCTACCCGTCTGGGATCACGATCAGCAAAGCCGACCACAGCGCATATGTGACGGTGCGCCCAGCCGCCGGTGCGACCGCCACCGTTCCAGGGATCAAGATCGCAAACAGCTCCTATCTACGCTTCGAACACCTGAACATGACGGCTGGCTTCAACGCCGAGGACGCCGCGGGCACCGCCGGTAACCACTACCAGTTCGTCGGTAACACAATCAGCGAAGCCAAATACGGGATCGTGCTCTACGGCGACGCCGCCCCGATAACCGAAGTCCTGATCGAACGCAACTACATCCACGACATCACGCTTCCTCCGGAATCGGGTGGTAAATGCACGCAGGGCTACGCCGAAGGCCAGGGCGTGACGCTCTTCTATGCGGATGGTGTCACGATCAAGAACAACAACTTCAACGTCGTCTACGCTCATTACATACAGGGCGCGGGTGAAGCCAAAGGCGTCGATGTCGAACACAACCTCTTCATGGGGCACATCGCAGAGGCATGCTCGCACCTGAACTTCTGGCAGGTCTACGAAGGCTCCGTGAACTCCACATTCAAGGACAACGTGATGATCGGCGAAGGAACCGGCGAAAAAGGCGGGACCTCGGAAACGGCCGCAACGGTGGGGCTCGAATTCGAGAACGGCCCAGAATCGAAACACTGCGCCACGACCATGGAAAACACGACGGTCGAAAACAACCTGTTCGTCGACGCCGCGGACAGCTACGCGATCTCGACGTTCGTGACCAAACACGACACGACGACGCACAACACGATCGTGGGCTCGGAGTACGGCACAGGCTTCTTGACCAAACTGCCCGAGCACCCGAGTGAAACATGCGGCGGGCTGGGTGTGCCCGCACCGTTCACCGAAGGCACGCAGATGACGCACAACATCGACGTGAAGAACGGCGCCAGCAACGACTTCACGTTTGAAGAATGCGAAGGCAGCTGCGTCTTCAACGAAGACGTATCCGAAGACGAAACGGCCAAGAAGGCCTTCGCCAAATCGACCGAACGCGTGCCGTCGGGCGCATCGAGCTACGTCTCGAAATGGACCCCCGCGTGGGCAACCACGAAATGGTCAGTCTTCAAAGAAGTCAACGAAGAAGGCAAGCACCTGCCGACGACGCCCGTGGGCTTCTACCAGCCGACGACGGCCGGTGTCAAAGCGCTGCACGCCGGGTATGAAGGTGAGATCGGCATCGAACCCGAAGAAGCAGGCGCGGAAGCGGAAGCCAAGGCGCCGGTCAACACCGCCCTGCCGGTGATAAGCGGCAGCGCCACGGTCGGGCAGACGCTGTCCGCTACGAGCGGCAGCTGGGAATACGCGCCCGTGAGTTACGCATATCAGTGGCGCGACTGCAGCACCGCCGGCGCCGAATGCGCCGACATCAGCGGCGCCACCGGCAGCAGCTACAAGCTCGCCTCCGGCGACAGCGGCCACACGGTCGACGTGGTCGCCACCGCCACCAACTCCTACGGCTCCGCCGCCGCGGCGTCGAGCGCCACCGGCGTGGTCGCCAGCGAAAGCGGGACCGGAGCTGGCATCGAACCGAGCCTCACCGACGAGGAATGCTTCGAAAACCCCGGCGAAGAAGGCGAAGACACCGCCAAGATCGAAGCCTGCGGCTACCCCGGCTACAACAACACAGGCCCGGAAAAGAGCGCCACCTTGACGCCGGCGTCGGGCGTGGTGAAGCTCACCGGCACCGAACACTATGAAGACAAGCGGCTCACAGGCCAGCTCAAAATCGAACCGGGGGCGACCGGCGTGGTCGTCAAGAACGTCGAAGTGATCACCGAAGGCGAGTGCCCCGCGCCGTACAATCTCACGGCTGGCTGCACCGGCGGCTCGGTGTACCTCGAAGAAGGCGCCAAGAACACGGTCTTCTCGCACGACAGGGTCGGTGGCACGGAACTGCGCGGGCCGAACACCGTTCAGGACTGCTTCAGGGGTGCGAACGAGGTCGCGTACACCGTCGAATACACGAAGGTCATGTTCTGCGGCGGCTTCAAAATCGACGGCGGTGGCACCCTGAACCACGACTACTGCCCCGACAACGAGAACATCGGCTACAAGGAAGGCGGCGCCGCCGAAGATCACTACGAGTGCCTGTCGTCTGAGGGCAACGACTCGAAAGCGCCGCTGGTGATCGAGAACAGCACGTTCCTCAACCCGCACGAAGGCCAGACGGCGGCGATCTACCTGGAGAGCCTCGTCGGGCCGATCCACGAAGTGACGATCGAAAAAGACTTCCTGGCCGGCGGCGGCTACGTCATCTACGGGGGCGCGCAGGGCGGCGAAACCCCCGTCGGCCCGGAGAGGATCGTCGACAACCGCATCGCTCGATGTGTCACCACGAAAAGCGCGTGCCCCGGCGCCGGTGGCTACTACGAACGCGGCGGCGAACACGGGGTCGAAGCCTACGTGCTCACCGGCGCCACCGACTCGGGCAACTTCTGGGACAACAATCGCGAAGCGATCAACTAGCGACCGCGACTACGCCAGCGGCTGATCGATCTCGCTGGCGAACGGCGCGACCGCGGTCGGTGGCGGCTCGCAGAACGGCGGCTCGCCGCGTCCGGCCAACGTCAGCAGGGCGCGCCGCGCGGCCTCGCGCCCCGCCGCGCCGTCGACGCCGCATGCGCTCACTCCGCGCAGGATGTGGCGCACGCCCAGCGCCGACAGATACAGGCGACGGCGGACGCCCCCGAAGTGCTTGTGCGCGAACTGCCTTCGGGCATAGGCGTCCTGCGCGACCATCCGTGGCTGCACGCCGCCCTTGCCGGCGTGATGCACGATCGTCATCTGAGGCAGGTGGCGAACCTCCCAGCCCGCGCGCCTGATCCGCAGGCACAGGTCGGGCTCCTCCGAGTACAGGAAGAAGCGCTCGTCGAGCAGCCCCGCGCCGAGGAGTGCCTCACGACGCGCGAGCATGAACGAGCCGGAGGTCCAGTCGCACTGGCGCTCGAACGCGTATGCCCGCTCGTCGAGCACCCGCTCGCCAGCCCACGCCGGATGGATCGGCCAGCGCTCGGAGAACAGCGCCTCGCCGAGCGCGCGCGCTGGGTTTGGAAAGCGGCGCATCGTTGGCCACAGAGTGCCGTTGGCGCTGACCTGGCGGACGCCGACCAGTCCCACGCGCGGGCGGGCGTCGAGCGCCTTCGTCAGCTCGTCGAACGTGCCGTCGATCACTTCGGTGTCGGGATTGAGCAGCAGCAGATAGCGCGCGCGTGCCTGCTCGAGCCCGCGGTTGTTGCCGTAGGCAAAGCCGTTGTTGGGGGAGCTGACCACGCGTGCCTGTGGAAAGCGCGACTCGACCAGCTCACGGGTGCCGTCGGTCGAGGCGTTGTCGACGACGATCACTTCCAGCGTCGCCTTGCCGGCGTGCTCGATCGCCGTCGACAGGCAGCGCTCCAGCCAGTGCGCGTTGTTGGCCGACACGACCACAATTGCCAGGTCGACCACGTCGGAGCTGTCGCGATCGCGTCGGCGCACGGCCACCGGACCAGCTCTCACATCTCGCCGCCGGGCGTGGTGGCGAGGCTGCCGGTGCGGACCACGCGCCCGATCAGCGCGCGCCGGACGCGCTCGCGCAGCTCGCGGCGGACGAAGCTGCGAAACGCCGGGTCCTCCACCCGCGGGACACGGCGAGCCGCCGACCTGGCGTAGCCGTACAGGAACGCGAGGCCCGACAGCCCTCGCGGCGGCGACAGAGCCACCTTGAACGCCCGCATCAGGACCCACGGGAGCGAGAAGTGCACGATGTACGCGCACTGGCCCAGTCGCGCGCGACCCCGCAGCACGCCGTCCGCGCTGGCCACCGGGCGGTGATGGTGGGCGATCAGGTCGCCGAACGCGCGTGTGCGGTAGCCGCGCATGCGCGCGTAGGTCTCGTCGATCGTGTCCCACCCGAGCCGCTCCTGCATGCCGCCCACCGCCTCAAAGCACGCCGTCGAATAGCACTTGAGCGTGCCCGGCACGTGATGTTCCACGGGGATCGTCATCGTCTTCCAGCCGTCGCCGTCGCCGCCCGGGTCGGGGTCCGCGTACAACCCGCCGGCCAGACCGAGCTCCGGATCGCGCTCGAACTCGCCCAGGATTCGCTCGAAGTAGTGTGGCGGCAGCTCCGTGTCGCCGTCGAGCTTGGCGACGTGCGTGAACGATTGCCAGTCGACGCTGTCGAGGCCCGCATTGAAGGCGGTCGCCTCGGCGGCGGTGGCAAGCCGGTCGTTGACCGGGCGGGTCTGCGGCCGCGGCGGCGGGTTGAGGACCTCGAGGAAGTCGATTCGCGCAGCCAGGCGCGCCAGGATCGCGGGCGTGCCATCGGTGGAGCCGTCGTCGACGACGATCCACAGGTCCGGCGGGCGCGTCTGTCGCGCGACCGCGTCGGCGATCCGCTCGATGTGGGTCTCCTCGTTGCGGACAGGCGAGATCAGCAGCAGGCGTTGGGTCATCTCACCGAGGAAGGCTCTCGTGTCGGTGGCTCGGCGTCGAGCACAGCGGCGTTGGGTTCGATCGCGCGGCTGCGCAACAGCTCCGCGACCAGGGTATCCAGCTGCCTGGCACGGTCCTCCCAGGTGTTGGCCAGTGCGAAGCGTCGGCGCTCGTCGCGACCCCCGGCTGGATCGCTCAGCGCCGCTTCGACCAGTGGTATCGCACCGTCGGCGGTCTCAGCGTAGTGCACCAGCGGCGCCGGGTAGCGCCGCAGTTCGGCGGACCCGGCGCCGACGATCGGGGGGCCGGCGCACATGTACTCCCAAACCTTCATCGGCGACTGGTAGCGCGTGAACAGGCTGTCCTTGTAAGGCAGCAGCGCGACGTCCAGATGGCGGATGTAACCGGGCAGCTGCGTTCGAGGCCTGAGGCCCAGCAGGTGGATGTTCGGCCGTGCCGCAAGCGCCGCGCGCGCCTCGGCGGACAGGCGCGGGCTGATTGCCCCCACGAACACCAGCGAGCCGTGGCTGAAGCGATCCGCGATCCGCAGGATCAGCTCGTAGTCGAGGCGATCGTCGACGCCACCCGTGTAGCCCAGCAGCGGGCGGGGCAGCGAGTCGTACTCGGGCGGCTTGGCGGCTCGCTCGTAGTCGTCCGCCAGATCCGCCGGGAAGCCGGCCGGGATCATCGCGTTCGGCCAGCCGCGCTCGACGAACAGCTCCGACAGCGATTGCGAGGTCGTGCAGAGCAGGTCGGAGGCCTCGCAGATCGCCGACGCCTCGGCCTCCAGCTCGTCGGCGTCGCGGCCCATCAGCGCGGCGCCCGCGGACGGGTGATCGACGAACATCCCCACGCGCAGCGACTCGCGCACGGTCCCTGACAGACCGGGCATCCCGCGTGCGGCCACGACCACCGGGCTCACCAGGCCCGCGTATGCCACCGCACGAGCGATCTGCGCGCGCACCAGCGGCAGCGACAGCGCGCGCATGCGCGGGTGCTCGATCGGCGGCAGCACCAGTGGACTGAACACTTTGAGGTTCCCGCTGGTGCGCACGCGGCGTTGCAGCACGGTCCGCAGGCGCGGCAGCGTGCTCGCACGAAAGCCGTAGCGAATTGGGCTCAACGGGCTCAGGGGAGGATCGACGTACAGCACGCTGTGGCGCACCGCCAGGCCGTCGGCGAAGCCGTGCAGCGGCTGGCGCTGGCTGTCCCACGGTGTTGGCGCGTAGACGACGTAGCTTCGGCTCATACCCCTGTGAGCCTCCATCGCGCGCGCCCCGCGTGCTGGCGCAGGCGATGCGCGACGCCGGTGGCGATGAACGGCACGAACGCCAGTGAGCGCCCGGCGCCGATCCGCTTGCGCAGTTGCAAGCCGTACCACTCGCGCAGGCGCGTGGCGTTCGGGTACACGTCGAGGGCGAAGCTCGTCAGCTCCTCGACGAGGCTCGCGTCGGCGCCCCGGTCGACGGCTCGGCTTGCGCGCCACAGTGCCTGGCGGGCGAACGTGCGGCCGATCGTCAGCCGCAGGTGCTCGGGCCTGTCCACCCGTGACGCGCACGAGCCGAAGAACGAGTCGTAGGCCGCGCGGCGTTCGCGCAGGTCGACCAGCGGACCCTGCCCGCGCGACATGCTGCTCGCGTGGACCCGATAGATCGCCTGCGGCGTGCCGCGCACGTACGCGATATCGGACACGGCCGCCACGCGCAGCCACATGTTCACGTCGCTGCTGTGAAAGCACGCCGGGTCGTAGTCCCCGACGGCGCGCTGGACCGAGGTGCGCACGACGACCTCGGGCGAGGATATGCAGCTGTGCCCGGAGCGACAGCGCATGGCAATCCAGTCGGCTCCAGACCACACCTTCGTGGCTCGCCACCTGCCCGACGGCGTGGGCAGCGGCCGACCTTCGGGCGCGAGGATCGGGCGCCCGTACACCATGCCGACGTTGGGGTTGGCGGACATGATCGTGCTCGCGCGCTGGAGTGAGCCGGGGACGAGCAGGTCATCGGCGGACAGCAGGACCACATACTCGCCCTGCGCCCACGCCAGCCCCTCGTTGGCCGTGGCGATCAGCCCCTTGTTCTCGCTGTGCTCACGAAACTCGATGCGCTCGTCGCGTTCGGCCAGCTGCCTGCAGACCTCGGCGCTGTCGTCCGTCGAAAGGTCGTCGATGATCAGCAGGCGTACGTCAACGTCCTGCTGCGTCAGGACGCTCGCAACGCATCCTTCCAAGAAGTGGCCATAGTTGTGGCACGGCACGATCACGCTGACCGTCGGCCTGCCCGTGCGCGGGCCGGCTCCGGTCATCGTGCTGGCGGCGTCGGCGTGGGATGATCGTCGTGCGTGGGCAAGTCGAGCGTCTCACGCTCAAAGGCATCGCGTCTCGGTTTGCTTGCCAGCGATTCCACTCCATACTCACTAACGAGCGGTCGCGACGAGAACTTACGTCTCCCCGATGTGGACTCGGGGGTCGCCATCAGCTAGATTTCAGCGCGACTCGCGCAGAGCGCGCGTCTAGCGACTACGCCGCCGCGGCAGGGATCGACACGCTCTCTATGACCAGCACGAGCCAGCTCAGCATCGTTCAGCGCCTCCAGGCCGACCAGCCCGCGTTTCACATGGGCGGCAACGCTCGCTGGGACTCGCTCCCGGACACATTGGGCGCGATCCACAGTTCGGTGAAGCCCGGCGATGTGACGATCGAGACCGGCGTCGGCGCATCTACGGTTGTGTTCGCGGAGCGGGGCGCAAGCCATACTGCCGTGAGCCCCGATCCGGACGAGCACAAGCTGGTCCGCGACTATTGCCGGCAGATCGGTGTGGATGACAGCCGCATCCAGTTCATTGTCGGATTGTCCGATGACGTGCTGCCCTCGCATCTGAGTCACGATCGCACCTTGGACGTGGCGTTCATCGATGGCGCGCACTCGTTTCCGTTCCCCGAGTTGGACTGGTACTACATCACGCGTTCGCTCAAGGTCGGTGGGCAGCTGTTGATGGACGACATCACGATCTCCGCGGTCGCCGACGTCTTCCAGCACATGAGCCTCGAATCGAACTGGCGGCTGGACGGCGTGTTCGACGACCGTGCCGCCTCGTTCCGGCTGTTGGCTGAGCCGATGCCCGAGGAATGGTCGATGCAGCCTTACAACAAGCGCTACCCTGATTTTCGCTTTGCCGCGCCGCAGAAGCGGTTGCGCTTGGAGAGCGCGCATCGCATCCAGCAGGCGGGCCGTGGACTGGCACGGCGCTACCCGATCCTGCGCCGGCTGCGCAGCTCTCGGTAGCTGCCGATCAGCTTCTCCGCCTGCGCCGGCCACTGCAGCTGCGTGCCGCGTGCCCGCGCGCGATCGGCGGCGGCGCTCCACGCGTCCGCGCATGTCAGCAGCTCGACGAGGGGCGCGGTGAACGCCTCGATAGAGTCCTCCGCGATCGTCGCGACCGCGTCACCACAGGTAACGATCGTCTCCCTCAGCGCGCTCGCGACGACCGGCAGGCCAACCGCCAGGTACTCGGGGATCTTCACCATCGTCGAGCCGTGGTTGACGTCGGTGAGGGGCGCGGTGTCAAGGCCCACGTGCGCGGACGCGAGCAGCGCCGGGATCTCCTCGTAGGTGACCCAGCCTGTGATCCTCACGCGCACGGACACGTCGAGCTGCTGGGCTCGCGCTTCCACCGTTTGGCGTTGCGGGCCGTCACCCACGATCAACAGCTCAACGTCGAGGTGCCGGTCGTTGACGAGCTGCGCCAGGATCTCAACCGCGCGATCGACGCGATCCTGCACGCCTATCTCACCCAGGAACACGAGTCTGGCGCGACCCGACGGCGGCGATGCTCGGTGCTCGGAGAACCACGCGGGGGGACCGTTGCGAACGACGACCACGTGGCGGGCGGCGGCCTGCACGAGCTGGCGTTGGGTGTCGTTGGTCGTGATCGTCACGTCGGCGGCGCGCGCCGTCTGGTTGCGCAGCCACGCCAGCAGCCGCTCGATCGGCGTCGCGCGACCGAGCTTCGCTCGCAGCATGCCGGCGGCGTCGTCATGGTGGTCGTAGACCGTCGACCACCCTCTTCGGCGCGCCAGCCAGAGCAGTGGGAAGAACAGGTCGGGAGGATTGTGTACGTGCAGCGTCCCGCGGCGGCTGCGCGCGAGCCGTTGCAGCACGGTGGCCGTCACAGTGAAACACGCGGCGGCGTACTCGAACGCGGTTCCCAACAGCTCGCCGTGACCCTCCGGCAGCGGGAAGCGTGTCACTTTCACCCCGCGAATCACCTCGCCGGTGGGGCGGTCGGCCTCTCGCGGAGCGAGCACTTCGACCGTCAGGCCCGACTCGGTCAGGCTCTCCGCCTCCTTGCGGACGCGCGGGTCCAACGGGTAGCGACTGTTCTCCAGCACCATCACCACGTCCGGCGTCACGCGCGTGCGCGGCTGCATGGGTGAATCAGGCATCGATCTTGGAGATCTCGCTGATCAGCGTCGCAGGCACGCCGCCGACGATCGAGGCCGGTGCGACGTCTGCCGTGACGACCGCTCCGGCGGCGATGATCGCCGCGCTGCCGATCGTGATGCCCGGGAGGATGATCACGCCCGCTCCGATCCAGGCATCCTCGCCGATGCGCACCGAGCCGCGCCGCTCCTTGACGACGGTGCGCAGGCGCGACTGATTGGGGTGCGACGACAAGACCACGGTCACGCGTGGCCCGAGCGCGGCGCGATCGCCGATCAGCACGCGCGCCTCCTCGCCGTCGGCGTCATCGACGGTCAGGAAGCCAATGCCGATCTGCGTGTCGTTGCCGACCTCGTGCCCCATCGCGCGCAGGCTGCGGGCTCGTAGATCGTTCGTCGGAGCCCAAGCCGCGGCGTAGCGCAGCGAGGTGTGCAGAACCGAGGCGATCAAGACGGCGTCTCGTGCCCGAGCACAGGCGTCAGCTCGACCTCCGAGGCCGTCCACCTCGCGCTGCCGTCATCGTGCGGCGTGAGCCCCCGCGCGCGCCGACGCCACCAGTCCGCGACGTCTCGCGGCAGCGCCGCCCAGACATCGCCGCGCTGTGCGATCGCGTCCAGCAGCTCGCGGTACGCGCCCGCGATCACCGGGCGGCCGAGGTATTCGGGGTCGGGGTGCGTGAGCACCTGCAACATGCCGCCGCACGCCGCCGTCGCCTCGAGCTGGCGCAGCCACAGCGAGCCGTCCCGATGGCCCAGGAGATTGAACAGCGTGTGGTCCTGGGGCGCGGTGTAGGGCAGCTCGACGACATCTCCATGGAAGAAGGGCCAGGTCGTCGCCGTCCCACCCGGAATCGGCTCGTATGGGTCCGAATGGGGCATGGTGCAGTCGTAGGAGAATGGCAGCTCGCCCAGCCACTCGACGACGCGATGGGTCGCGGGAGAGCGAAAGCCCACAGCACCGAGACGCTGTGCCGCCTCACGCAACAGCGGCAGCTGTCGCTCGAACTCCCGGCGGGATGAGAACAGCGAGCGGTCATGGTGGATCGCGTGGGAGCCGATCTCGTGACCACGCTCGGCCAGCCGCGCGACCTGGCTCATGTCGATCGGGTACCAGTCGCTGACGATGTTGAACGAGGACCTGAAGCCCCGCTGCTCCTCCCAGTCGGCGACATCCGTCGCGTGCGCAAGCCCCTCGGCCGACTCGACATCATGGGTCAGCGTCACCGCCGTGCGGGCGCCGCCGGGCCAGAACCACGGGAATCGCACCGCGTCGACGCCGCGCTCCAAGAGCGCGTCGGCGAACGCGAGCCGGACGAGCTCCGCGCCCGCCAGCTCGAACGGCCACGCGGGAAATACCACGCCGCCCTGTCGCCTGACGAGCCTTCGACGCATCGCGAGCTGCGCGGAGCGGGGGATGTAGCGCTTGGCCTTGTAGAAGAGCGCCAGCGCGGATGGTGGGAGCCCGCCCGCCCGCCTGCCCGAGCGCCCGCTCGCGCGCCAGCGCTCGAAGGCCAGCGCCTCATACCACGCGGCTGCGTCGCGCTCGCGCAGGGCGCCTGCCCGCCGTTCCAGCTCAGCCCACGACTCGTCGCGCCATTGCGTGATCTGCGCGCGCGCCGCCGGCGCCAGCGGCGCCGCGCCGGGATCCTCCACGATGCGCACGATGGTGGTGTCGAGCGCGCACCCCTCCAACTCGGCTCCACCGATGGCCGCGGCCATCATGCGATGAACGGGTAGGCGAGCGAGCCGATCGTCCGTCCGACGAACGTGGGCGCCTGTTGAATGGTCCTCGACACCAGCCGCCCGGGCTCGAGCGTCTGCGGCAGCAGGCTCGCGTCGGTGGCGGAGTAGTGCGCCGGGCGCTCCTCACCACCCCAGCGCGTCTTGAACTTCCGCAACGACTCGTTGCCGAGGTCGGTGACGCCGAAGTCCATCGACAGCGCGCCGCGCTGCGCGACCTCGTCAAACGCCGTCGCGAGCATCAGGTAGTTCGTGCGCAGGTGACGAGCGCTCGCGTCGGACGCGCTGTACTTGTACACGGCGTGCCCGCTGCCGACGATGAACACGCCGTTGGCCACCAGCCGCTCGCCCAGATAGACCCCCACCGTCAGCGCCTGGTCGCGCTCGTGCAGCTCCCATACACGCGACCAGTAGCGCCGCGGCTGGGTCGGCGCCCCCAGCCGCCGGCGCGATTGGGCGATCAGGCGCAGGCTGGCGCCCAGGAACTCGTGGCGCGAGGTGATCAGCCTCGCCGTCAGCCCGCCCTCGGGGCGACGGGCGCGGCTGACCTCGCGCCTGGTGCCCGCCGTGGCATCGCCGAGGACGCCCTCGGCGCCGTTGGACACGTCCACCACCTGCACCGTCCCGACATGGCGGGAGAACCATCCGGGGAGGCTCGCCTCCGTGCGCACGACGATCGGCCCGGCGTCGGCGGCGCTGCCCGCCGCGATCAGCAGCTCGTCGCGGCGGGCTCGATCCACGGCCACCGGCTCGAGCGTGTCGGTGAACGGCAGCGAGCTCCACCGTCGCCGCCACGGGAGCTTGCCGCGAACCACCGGCAGGCCGGCCAGGATCGCGCCCTGCGGATCGACGAGCACGATGACCTTGGCGTGCAGGCCATAGGCGCTGGCGAGCGTGTCGAGCCACATCGGGTGCTGGAGGGGCGACGTCGCGTGCTCGAGCGCGAACGTCCGCCAGCCCTGGTGCTCAGGGGCGAGTGAGGTGATCTCAGGCACTTCGCTCACACCCGGATCGGCGTCTGCCGCGTCGCGAGCTGGCGCAGCCGTCGCGGGCGGCTCGGTGCACGAGGCTCACGCTACCAAGCGCGGCCGCGGGAGAGGACGTGCAGCCGGCGGTTCGTGCGGGGCGGTTCATTCGAGGATGCATTCCCGCAAAAAACGCGCGGCTTGGCCCGTTTGTTGTGACGAAGGTCGTTGGCGCCGTCAACCAGGCGGGCATTGCAGCGGGGCCGATCCCCACAAGCGCCGTCAGGCGCTTCGCGTGATCTGCCCCAGAGCCACGGCGAAGAATAGCGGCAGGAGGTCCACCAATATGGGATTTGCGCTTTCGATACGTGTACTGCTGAGACACCGGTGGTTGATGGTGGTCGGGGTGCTCATCGCCGCCGTGGCGGCGACCTTCAGCGTGTACCGGGTCGACGGCTCCGGGCTCAAGGCCCGCTCGCTGCAGTACTCGAGCGCGACGACGCAGTTGCTGGTGGACTCCCCCACGTCGGTCCTCGGCGATCTGTCGCAATCATTCGAACCGCTGAGCGCGCGCGCCACCGTCTACGCGAACTTCATGGCCAGCCCGGCGGTGCTCGCCCTGATCGGTCAGCAGGTCGGTTTGTCCGGTGGACAGCTGTATGCCACGGGCCCGGTGAGCGCGTCGCAGCCGCGTGTCGTGCAGGAGCCGACGGCGCTCAAGCGCAACACCGAGATCACGGGCGAGACCGATCCATACCGGCTGAGCTTCGAAAGCCAGCCGAACCTGCCGACGATCAACGTCTACGCCCAGGCTCCGAGCACTGCGCTCGCGGTCGGGCTCGCCAACGGCGCCGTCGTCGGCCTCAAGCAGTACGTCACGGCGCTCGAGGAAGCCGACAAGACGCCGCCACGCGCGCGAGTGACGATTCGACGGCTCGGCCCCGCAAACGGCGCCGTGGTCGACGGTGGCATCAGCAAGGAGCTGGCGGTGCTCGTGTTCGTGGGCGTGTGCCTGCTGTGGTGCATCCTGCTGCTCGCCGCGTCGCGGTTCCGCGAGGTCTGGCGTGGGAGCGCGATGCTGCAGGACTGGGACGAGCACGCGGGCAGCGACGCCGGCCACCGTGGAGAGCTCGTGGACGGCCCTTCTGAGGTCTCGATGAACGGCCACGGCGACTCCGACGCGCACCCGCTCGGCACGCCGTCCCGAGAAGAGGACGACGGTCCCGTCATACCGGTACGGAGCCTGCTGTGAGCGGCTCCCCAGCTCGGTCAGCCCCATAGCTCATGCCCGCGGCAGCCGTCGCCGGTCGTACGCGACCCGCGCCCGTATCTGAGCCACGTGAGGAAGCGCTGACATCGCGCGCGCCGTCGAGCCCGCGCGATGCCTTCCCACACACCAGGCGCCCGCTGCCGTGGCTGCTCGCGGGCTTCCTGGCGATGCTGTTCTTCATCCCGATCGCGTCGATCGAATTGAAGTTCCATCTCCCGGTCGACTCGCGCATCGACCGCTTCGTGGTGATCGGGCTGATCCTGGCCTGGCTGTGGCTCGGCGGCGATCAGCGAGCGTTCCTGCACACCCGCCGATCGAAGCTGTATGTGACCGCGGCGCTCGTGTTTCTCGTGCTCGCGGTGGCGAGCCTGCTGCTGGACGTCGGGCGCATCGTCAACCTCGGCGACTTCAACTTGGCGGAGAAGCGCTTCGCGTTGCTGGGATCGTTCCTGGCGCTTTCCTGGTTCGCGCTCACGGCGCTGCGATTCGAGGACATACGCGGCTTCGCCACGTATCTGATCGGGCTCGCCACGCTGATGGCGATCGGGATGCTGGTGGAGCGCCGGACGGGGTACAACGTCTTCTACGGCGTCAGTGACGCGATCCTCAAACCGATCGCCACCGTCGCGCCCTCCCCGACGGACATCCACCCGGCATTCGGCACCGAAGGCAGGGTCACCGTCGTCGGGCCGACGCAGCACGGGCTCGCCGCGACGAGCATGCTGGTCATGGTCATGCCGTTCGCGCTCGTGCGCGTCCTCGATGCCACGTCGCGCAGATCTTGGTGGCTGAACGCGGCCGCCTTCGCGCTGATGATCGCCGGCGCGATGGCGACCGACCGCAAGACGGCGCTGCTCGTGCCGGTCGCGGTGGTGCTCTACATCGCCTGCTACCGGCCGCGCCAGGTGCTGCGCCTGGCGCCGCTGGGGCTCGTCGTGCTGACCGGCATCGTGCACTTCGCCTCCCCCGGAGCGCTGGGAACGGTGTTCGACCTGAACCTGGCGACGAACAGCAACTCCACCGCTCACCGCGTCGGCGACTTCACCGACGTCGCCCCCGACGTGCTCGCGCACCCGGTGCTCGGCCGCGGCTTCGGCACGCTCAACCCAGAACAGCCCGCGCAGTTCCGCATCAATGACAACGAGTACATCGACGAGCTGTGGGAGGTCGGAGCCGTGGGTCTGATCGCCTTCCTGTGGATGATCCTCGCGCCGATCGCGCTCGCGCGCCGTGCCATCCGCGCGCGCGCTCCGGCCGTCGCCTCGCTTGCGCTCGCCACCTCAGCGGGGTGCGTCGGCTTCCTCGTCGTCTGTGCCCTGTTCGACGCGCTGTCGTTCCCGCAGGCGCCGTACATGTTCTTCATCGTCGCGGCCCTCACCACGATCGCCGCCGCGGGGCCGGAGGGCAACGTGGTACCTGCCCGCGAGCTCGTGCGGCGGCTCGCCGAGAAGCGGGCGCGCGCCGTGGCGACGGCCTGAGCGACGGCATGCCCGGGCTTGCGCACCCATGCGATCCGTGGCGCGTGAGGCGCATAGCGTGCACGACGATGCGCTGACGCACGACGAGCTGCGCACCAGGACCATGCGCGGCCTGCGCTGGGTGGTGATCGCACGCCCACTCGGGGAAGTACTGCTGTTGGGCTCGATGGTCGTCCTCGCGCACCTGATCTCGCCGGCCGAGTTCGGGCGCTTCGCGGTGTCCGCGATCGCCGGCAGCGTCGCCGTGATCCCGTTGGCCGGTGTCAGCGCCGCGCTCGTGCAGCGTCCGAGCGTCAGCCGCGAGCACCTGCAGGCCGGGTTCGCGCTCGCGCTGCTGATCGGGCTAGCCCTGGTTGCGCTCACGCTGATCGCGGCGAGCGTGGTCGTCGTCCCGCTATACGGAGCCCGCACGGCCGAGTTCGTGCGGCTCGTGTCGCCGCTGTGCTTCATCGCCGCCGCCGGGGCGGTGCCGGCGGCGCAGCTGCAGCGTCGCCTGGCGATCAAGCGCTTCAGCATCATCGAACTCATCAGCACGCTCGTGCGGGTCAGCGCCACCGTGGGGATGGCGCTCGCGGGCCTGAACGGCTTCTCGCTGGTGCTCGGCTGGCTGGTGGGAGAACTCGTCGAACTCGTGCTGCTGTGGGCGTGCGCCCCGGCGCCCGCGCCGCTACTGCGCAGGGAGCCCACCAGGGAACTGCTGAGCTTTGGCGCACCCGCCTCATTCGCCGCCGCCAGCTGGTTTGGCTTTCGCAACTGTGACTACGCGATCATCGGCGCGCGCCTGGGGGCGGTGCCGACCGGGCTGTATTTCCGCGCTTACACGCTCGGCGTCGAATACCAGAAGAAGGTCAGCAGCGTCATGAACACCGTCGGCTTCCCGGCGCTCTCGCGGACGCAGAACCGCGAGGAGGCGGAAGCGCTGCGCGTGTGGATGGTGCGCACGCTGACGCTGGTTCTGTTCCCGCTGCTCGTGCTGCTCGCGATCGAGGCGCCGGTGCTGGTGCCGTGGCTGTTCGGGCAGCGCTGGGCGCCCGCGGTCGCGCCGACTCAGATACTTGCCGTCGGTGGGGCGTCGACGCTCGTGATCGACACCGCCGGGGCGGCGCTGATGGCCTCCGGGCGCTCGCGCGCCGTGATGGGGTTCGGCTGGGGGCACTTCTGCGCGTACGCCACCGCCGTGTTCCTCGTCGCGCCGCTTGGCATCACCGCGATCGCGATCGCGGCGGCGGCGGTGCACACGCTGTTCCTGCTGGTCGCCTACGTGCTGATGCTGCACGGCTCAGGCGAGCAGCCGCTGCGCTCGCTGTGGCGGGACGTCATGCCGGCGGTGGTCTCCTGCGTCGCGCCCGTCGCGCTCGCCCTGCCCCTGAGCGTCGCGCTGCGCCACCAGCACGTCGCGGCCGTCCCATACGTGGCCGCGGTGTCGCTGGTCGGGCTGGGCGCCTACCTGCTGGCGTTGCGGGTCGGCTTCCCAACGTCCCTGGAGAGCCTGCGACGCTTCGCGGGCCAGCTGCTCCCGCGCGTGCGCCGGGCGCGGCTGACGCGGCGTCTGGCGACCGTTGACGCGCCGTAGCAGCCGCTGGAGGCCGGCGACAGCCGATGCGGCGATCGCTTGACCAGCATCGCAGGCCGGGCGCGTCGCGCTGGATGATCGTGCTGCTCGTCGTGGCCGTGGTGGGCGGCGCGGTCTTCGTGCGCTCGACGCTCAGCGCTCCACGTGCGCCGAGTTTCACGTGTGGTGTGACGGTGTCGCCGGGTGTGGGTGTGGGTGTGATTGCGGGGGATGTTGTTTCGGCGGCTGATGGTTCGACGGTGTGTTTGGCGGGGGGTAGTTATCCGTCGATTCATATCGAAGGTGCTGTGCATGGGTCGT
>DATHPE010000036.1:0-24138 GCA_035484215.1 Solirubrobacteraceae bacterium
GCTGAATACGACGATCCATCGCCAGCAGAACCTCGACTACAGCCTCACGCCCCGCGTCATAGATCGCCTCCGCCTCCGCGCGCTCCACACCCCAACATTCGCCGAAGCAGAGTTATGTCCCCCTACCCACTGAACGCTTACCACTTTAGGCTCATTTGCGGGGATTTTCCGATGGCTGCCGGGAATCTTTCGCTAGTGGGGCTCATCGTCGCTCGCCAGCACGTCGGCCATCGTCGCGGCGAGCTGGTCGATGTCCCAGTCGGTGTAGATGTCGACGCAGTAAGATGCTATCTTACGTGTATGCGTACCACCATCTCGACAAAGGGCCAGATCGTTCTCCCGGCGGAGCTTCGTGCTGCGGATGGCATCGAGGCGGGGGAGGAGTTCGAGGTCGATCGCGTTGGGCCTGATGAGTACCGGCTCACCCGCCTTTCGCCGCCGCCGAACCGTGGTTTGGTCGAGTGGCTGCGGTCGTGTCCGGAGGACGGTTGGTTCGTAGAGATTGAGTCGGAGTCGACCGACTCGCTCTAGCTGATCGTATGGCGCGTTTTCTGGTTGACGCGAACGTCCTCTCGGAGGCGACCAAGCCCGCCTCGGACGAGCGTGTTGTCGAGTGGCTTGGGCACAACGAGCCCGAGGTCGCTGTCGATCCGATCATCCTGGGTGAGATTCGTTTCGGCATCCTACTGCTCCCTCGTGGTCGTCGCCGAAGCCGGCTGGAGCGCTGGTTCGAGGACGGCGTGCAGAAGTTGGAGTGCATCCCATGGGAGGCTGCGACGGGTCTGCGTTGGGCGGAGCTGCTCGCGACGCTGCGCGCGGAAGGGCGCGCGATGCCGATCAAGGACAGCCTCATCGCTGCGACCGCGCTGGCGAACGATCTGGCGGTCGTGACGCTCAACCGACGCGACTTCGATGCCGCGGGTGTGGTTGTTGTCGATCCGGCGGCAGAGCCGGGCCACTAACGGCACTGCTCGCTGCGCGCGGTGTGTAGCGCGGCCTTGAAGGACTCGGCGTCCTGGTACGCGACGCCAGGATCGCTCTGCGCCCCGCGGTTGGCTTCAAGCTCGCCAGAAAGCCAGTCCAGCGTCCAAAACCATGCCTGGTCGGGGTCGATCTTGCGCTCGGTGAGGCTGCGCAGCAGCACTGCCGCTCCGTTGAGCGTGTCGTCGGGCAGACCGTCGACCAGCTCGTGCAACTCGGTCTTCGTCATGCCGTCATCGTCGCACGCTACGTCGCAGCAGTCCGCCAGCGCAGCCAAGCAGTCGGCGAGGCCGGCGCTCGGTACGCTGGCCCTGTGGCTACGCACGACCAAGACGAGATGAACAACGTGCTTGAGCAGGCGTTGGTCGTGATTGACGAGCGGGACTTCTGGCGCTCGTTCCGCGACCCCCGTGTGCGCGCGCTCCACGAGAGCGGCGCCAAGCTCCACGCCGAATTGGAGTCCGAAGGCGCTGAATACGGCTGAACGCGAGCCACTGCCGGCGTAGCCGGCGGGTGCCGTGGGCAGGGGGTGCTCCGCCGTCAATCCTCATCACGCCAGGAACCTTCCGTGGGTTCGATTCCCACCCTCTCCACTGACAACTGTCTGCGAGCGTCGCGCGCGCGGTTGATTCCCCGGCGGGTCTGAATACCTGGGCAGCAACACATCGGCCTACTACGCCACGTTGCAGGCGGTGCAGGGAGGATCATTTCAGCCTGAGCGTGACGCGACACCGTTCGTAAGACTCTGCGTTGAAGCACACGTAGCGCAAGCCCGTCGCCGCCGACGGCAGCTCGCCGAGGCTGGTGTGCGGTGGGCGTACCTCGAGCAGCTCGTGCACCAGCGCGACTGGCCAGATCGTCTCGTCATCGCCCTCGAGCAGAGTCTCTTCCGGGGCACCGACCGGGCGATCTACGTTGCCGAGGCCGACGTGTCGGCGCCTACGGCGAGCAGCGACCTACGACGCCTCCTCGATGCTGGGCTGATCAGTCAGCACGGGAGGGGACCCGCCACGCGTTATGTCGCAAGCGAGCAGCTGGCTCGCGATATCCATGGTCACCTCGCTGGCGGGTAACGACTACGTAAGCGGCCGGAAGCGCAGGATTGTCACAGCCCGCGACCGCCTGCCGCTGAGCGGTTCCAGGTCGATCGGTGGGCGGGCCCGGTGCCGAGAAGTGGATGCCGTCGCCGAGCGGCAAGCTTGCGACCGGCGCCCCACTCGACCACGTCGCCGGAAGCGGCGATGAAGCCGTCGAGTGACATCGCCCTGTTCACGACCACCTTGCCTTCTCAGGTGTTCGTATCGCTCATCCGCGCCTCGCCGCAAGCGTACATCCGACCCCAGCGGAGCGTCGTTCGCCGCGCGCCCGTGGGGTGAGGGGTAGGCTTGCGGAGCAGAGTCCGGCGGCGGGTCCGGGCCACGCTCTACCAAAGGGGGCACGGATATGAGCGAGCGCGTTGTCGTGCTCGGCGCAGGCTTCGGCGGCTTGGAGCTCGCCACGACGCTCTCGGAGGCGCTCGGCGAGGACGCGCGCGTCACCTTGATCGACAAGTCCGATGCCTTCGTGTTCGGCTTCTCCAAGCTCGACATCATGTTCCGCCGCGCCGCGCCGGATTCCGTGCGCATGTACTACCGCGATATCGCCAAGCCCGGGGTGAGGATGTTGCGCGAGACGATCACCGCGATCGACCCCGAGGCGCGAACGGTGGCCACCGACGCGGGAACGCACGAGGCGGACGTGCTCGTGATCGCGCTCGGTGCCGACTACGACATGGACTCGACCCCCGGCCTCGCGGACGCCGGCAACGAGTTCTACTCCGTGGCCGGCGCCGAACGGCTAGCCGGGATCATCCCGTCGTTCTCGCGCGGTCATGCCGTGATCGGGATATGCGGCGCTCCCTTCAAGTGCCCGCCGGCTCCCAGCGAGTGCGCGCTCATGCTCGACGACGAGCTCAGGGCGCGCGCTGTGCGGGACGCGTGCCAGATCTCGATCGTGATGCCGCTCGGCACCCCCGTGCCGCCGTCACCGCAGACGTCGGCGGCGTTGGAACAGGAGTTCGCCGCTCGCGACATCAAACTGCTCAGCGGGCGGCGGGTGGCCGCGCTCGAGCGCTCGCGCGGCGTGGCCGTGCTCGACGACGACAGTGAGCTGCCCTTCGACCTGTTCCTCGGCGTGCCAACGCACCGCGCGCCGGACGTCGTGATCGCGAGCGGCATGACCGAGCATGGCTACATACCCGTCGACCCCGGCACCCTGGCGACGCGCTATCCGGGCGTCTACGCCGTCGGAGACGTCGCGACCGCGGGAGTCCCGAAGGCCGGCGTCTTCGCCGAGGGCGCCGCTCGGGTCGTCGCGCAGACGATCGTCTCCCAGCTGAGAGGCGGCGAGCCGGCCGATCGCCATCTTGGACGAGGGACCTGCTACATCGAGTTCGGTCAGGGACGCATCGGAAGCGTCGACATCGACTTCCTGTCCGGTCCCACCAAAACGGGCACGTTCAACGCGCCTTCCGCTGAGCAGATGGCGGCGAAGGAACGGTTCGGCTCGAGTCGCCGCGCTCGCTGGTTTGGCGCCCGGCTACCGGATCTGCCGTAGCGTCTGATCGGCCGGCTCGTCGGCCGGCGCCTGCTCGGTGCTGGGCCGCTCGGCCGTGGGGGTTCGCTTTACAGCCAGGCCGAGCCAGCCCTCGTATTCGCACGCGCCGGGCCGAGCCACACCACCGCCTACGCCTGGGCGGGCGCGATCCACGCCCCCGCGCATTTATGCGAACATATGTTCGTATGGATTCGGAGCGCTCGATGGCCATTGCCGATAGGGATCTGCCACTCGCCAGACTGGCAGACGAGCGTCGGTCCGATGCTCAAGTGTCGGATGGGCAAGTGGCGGACGACGCGCCGACACTCAAGCGAGTGGCTGATGGACATCGGTCGCATTCCTCTCTGGCGGCAGGGAAAGTGGGGCGATGAGCACGATGGACGCCTACAAGGCCGAGCTCGCCAAGTTCCTCGAAGGCTTCGGAGCCAACGTTCGGCGCGTGCGCGTCGCCAAACGCCCTCCGTACTCTCAGGAACGGCTCTCCGACGCCACCAAACTGCACCGCACCGAGATCGGCAAAATCGAGCAGGGCGTGGTGGAGCCGCGGCTGACCACGCTGCTCATCCTCGCCGACGGCCTCAGCGTGAACATCGACGAGCTCGTCGCCGGCCTGTGGGTGCCGCTCGAGCGCAGGCCCTCGCCACACCGCGGACCGTGGTCGTAGGACGGCTGGCCGACCTCGATGCGAGCCGCCGGCGAGATCGCGCTCGCGGCGTGGGGCCCTTCGCCCCGTGACCCGATCATCCACCCCCGACCGTGAGCTCGCAGCCACCGTGCGCCGGATGCGCGAGGAGCGTGGGGTCACCCGCGAAGCGCTGGCGTTTCGCTGCGGCATCACCGCCGGTTCGCTCGCGAGGATCGAGCTCGCGCGCGCCGTGCCGGGGTGGGATACCGTGCGCCTGCTCGCCCGCGGACTGGACGTGAGCATGGTCGAGCTGTGCGCCGCCGTCGAAGGCAGGTCAGTCGATCTCCACTAGCTGAAGCCCCAGGCCGAGACGGTCGCCCGGCCGCAGCTGACAGCGCCCGACCGGCGTGCCGTTGACCGTCACGCCGTTCCTCGACGCGAGATCCTGGATCATCCACGCGCCGTCGCGGAAGACCAATCGTGCGTGCCGGCGCGACACAGTGCCCTCGCCGAGGCGCACGTCGCAGTCCGGGCTCCGCCCGATCAGCAGGTCCCCGTGCGCGCCCGCCCAGTCGAGCGCGAGCACCAGCTCGGTGGGCTCGCGCCTGCCGGCTCCTGTGAACCCGCCGACAGCCGCGCGCGCCGCGGCGAGGGCCGACAGCGCAGACGCGATCGCCGGGCGCGGCGTCGGGCGATCGCGGAGCGCGAGGTCGCCCACCAGGCTGCCCGGTTCGATCAGGCGCGGCCCGAACAGCAGCTCCAGACGGTAGGACAGCGTCTGCTCGCTGAGCAGGCCCTCCGCGAACGCCGCGCTCAGCGTCCCCGCCAGCCGCTCCCGCGATCTCCCCGGCGCAAGCATCCAGTCAGTCTCGCGCACCGCAGCCGGTATGTCCATGGGGCCCTAGCAGCGGTGCCTGCCGGCGAGCACTATCGCGCCCGCCACAACCGCCACGAAGGCCAGGACGCGCAGGACTCCCATCGCGCCCGTCGGGAGCGTCTCGTGCAGCAGCACCGAGCCGGCGGCGATCGGCAGCGCCGTCGTGAGCAGCGTGGCGATGCCGGCGATGCTCAGCGCCGTACCGCGCTGATAGCCGATCTGCAGCAGGGAGCTGCCGAGCACGTACCCCAAGATCGCCGCCACGGCGAACAGCGCTCTCACACCGCCCTGCGTCGCCAGCTTCGTGGAGATGTCGCCGCACGAGAACAGCAGCCCGCCGGTGATCCCGTCCGCCGTCGCGCCTCCCACCAGCGCCCGGCCGGCGCTCAGCGTGAGCAGTGCCGCGACGGCGGTGCCTCCGAGCCACAGCCCGATGTCTGGCAGCGAGCCGCGGGAGCTGCGCTCGACGCTTCCGATCAACGAGAGCGACAGCAGCAGCAGCCCCGCAACCGCCACGCCCGCACCGACGCGCTCACGCGTGCTCAGCGTGCGATGGTCCAGTCGCGCCGTCGCCACCGCGAGGACACCGATCCCGCCCGCACCCACGCTCTGCACGAGCGCCAGCGGCGCGAGCCGCAGGGCGGCCGCGTACAGCGCGAACCCGCCGCCCTCCATCGCGAATGCCGCGAGCCAGGCGTGGTTCGTCAGCAGCAGCCGCAGCGAACGTCGCGGGCTGCGCAGCGAAAGCGGCGGGAGCGAGCCCACCGCGTCGTGCTCGCGTACGTACGCCAGGTTGACGAGCGTGGTCGAGGCCAGCACCAGCCCCAGCGCAACGACCGTCTCACCGGTGCCAGCCACCAGCGCCATCGACTGCATATGGGCACAGTACGCTCCACCTCGACCGCGCCTGCGCCCGGCCATGCGGAAGACTCGCCCGACTACCCGTCCGCGCCCGACGAGGAGATCTGATCGCGCCCTTCCGCGCAGCGTCGCGGTGCCAGTACCTGTCTGTCGCTCACAGCACGTGGCGCAGGCGCCAGCCCAGCGATGGGCCCCCGAGCGGCGCGACGACAACCGCCGCGCTCGAGGCGGCGATGGCGCCGGCGACGGCCACCGTGGCCATGCGCTCGCCGGCCCGCACTCGCGTCGTCGCCGGGTCGACCGCCACACGCACGGGGAACGTGAGCCCGCCCCAACCGATCTCCCTCAGCGCGCTCGCGGTCCTCGCGGTCGTCCGCCGCCCGTCGGCGTTGGTCGCGCTCAGCACGCTCGTGCCCGCCGGCAGGACCGTCTCCACGCGCAGCGCCGCCGCGGCCGAGTCGCCGAGCCGCTGAGCACCGATCAGAGCGGCTTCGATCAGGGGGCCTTCCCGCTGGCCGAGCACCACGCCGAGCACCGTCAGCCGCCGTCCCGCGAGCGTCACGCGCTTGGCGAACACCAGGCAGCCGCCGGCCGCGCTGTCCGAGCCCGTCTTCACGCCCACATACCCGTCCGCTCCCACCAGGCCGTTGTAGTTCTCCACCC
The DNA here is from genome assembly GCA_035484215.1 of Solirubrobacteraceae bacterium. Taxonomy (GTDB): domain Bacteria; phylum Actinomycetota; class Thermoleophilia; order Solirubrobacterales; family Solirubrobacteraceae; genus Palsa-744. The sequence goes on from DATHPE010000036.1 coordinate 6,603, forward strand.
GTCCCACGTAGGGCAGCGGCGCCGAGGGCTCGTCGACGATCGTCCCGAACGCCGGCTCGCGCATCGCCACGCGCGCGAGCTTCAACTGGTCGGCGGCCGTGGACACCGTCGTGGGCTCGTAGCCGCTCGGATCGGTGTACGTAGTCGAGTCCATGCCCAGCTTCCTGGCGGTCGCGTTCATGCGCGCCACGAACGCCGCGACCGTCCCGGCGTCGTGAGCCGCCAGCAGCGCCGCGACGTTGTTCGCCGAGGGCAGCAGCAGCGCCTGCAGCGCCTGACGCTCGCTGATCCGCTCGCCCGCCCGCACTGCGACCGTGGACTCGTCCTCCTCTACCCGCTGCTCCTCTTCCCTGGCGTCCGCGGGCGTGATCGTCATCTCGAATCCCTCCTCGCCGGCCGCGAGCGGGTGCTCGAGCAGCGTCAGATAGGCGGTCATCACCTTCGCCACGCTCGCGATCGGCACCGGGATGGAGCGTCCAGAGGTCCCGAAGCCGGCCACGCCCTCCACTTCCACCGCCGCCTGGCCCTCGCGCGGCCAGGCGAGCACCGGCGCGCTCCCCGGCAGGCGGACGGAGGTGGCGAGCGTGCGGTGGATGCTGAGCGCGGGCGTGCTCTCGGTCGCGCCCCGCCATATCAGTGCGACGAGGAGCACGGCGAGCACGAGCGCCCAAGGGGTTCCCGATCGCAGGCGCCGACGCCGACGGTGTCGATGCCCAAGCGCTGGCCGTTCGCTCACCGCCACAGCTTGCGGACGCTAGCGCAGGCGCAGGCGGTCGGGAGCCGGTATGGGAGCCGCCCTGGGACGATCGGCCGACGGGAGTCGCGAACCGCGCTCAGCGCCCGGCGCTCGGCGCGGAGCGCCTGTCGGCCTCCGCGGCCGACCGCGCGCGGGTGCGGATGACCGCGGCGCACGCGGCCGGGTCGTCGTAGAAGGGCACATGCCCGGCGCCGAGGCTCACGTGCGTCGCCCACGGCAGCAGCGTGCGCGCGCGCGGAGCCTGCAGGCGGTAGGGGAGCAGCCGATCGCGCTGACCCCACGCGATCGTCGTGGGCGTGCCGCGCAGTTGCTCGGGCGCGCCGAAGCGGTACTGGCGGAACGCGTCGAGGGCGCCGGCGAACGCGGGTGCCGCCCACGCGTTCCTGAGCGTCGCGGCGGCCTCCCGCGCGGGCAGCCGCGTCGGGTAGCCGAACGTCTGCGAGAACAGCGCCTTGCGTCCGCGACGCGTGCGCGCGAGCGCCTCTACCGCGGGGCGTGCGGCGGCGGGGATCCGCGCCAGCGTGCTCAGCGAGAGCTGGCAGAAGCGCAGCTCGGCTGGCGTCCAGAAGCCCGCGGGCGAGAAGGCGCTGACAGAGCGCACGGCGCGGCCGCGCGCGAGCTCCAGCGCGATCGCGCCGCCCATCGAGTTGCCCGCCACGTGCGGGCGCTCCAGGCCGAGCTCCGCGAAGAACCACTCGAAGGCGTCCGCGTACGCGGGGATCGTCGGCTCGATGCCCGCCGACAACGGCGCCGAGCGCCCGAAGCCGGGGGAGTCGCAGGCGATCACGTCGAACTCGCCGACGAGCCGGTCGATCACCGGCTCCCACACCTGCCAGGTGAGCCCGATCCCGTGCAGCAGCACCAGCGGCGGCCCCTCGCCCGCGCGGTGGTAGTTGATCGACAGGCTCACCTGAGGCTCCAGTTGAGGTTGAGGCTCATGCTGCGGGTGGGTGGGATCGAATCAGATCGGCGCCGCGCTCGGCGATCATGATCGTGGGGGCGTTGGTGTTGCCGCCGGTGATGGTCGGCATGATCGACGCGTCGATCACGCGCAGGTCGCGCAGGCCGTGCACGCGCAGCGAGGAGTCGACGACGGCCTGCGGGTGCGTGTCGCTCATCCTGGCGGTGCCCACCGGGTGGTAGATCAGCATCAGGCGCCGGCGCACGTCCGCCTCGAGCTCCGCGTCCTCGACGCTCTCGCTCCCCGGCTTGAGCTCCTTGACGAGCGTCTCGCGCAGCGGCGACTGCGCGGCGATCTCGCGCGCCAGGCGCACGCCGGCGATCAGCGACGCGAGGTCGTCGGGCTCTGACAGCGTGTTGGTGATGATGCGCGGCTTGGCCGTCGGGTCGGCCGAGCGCAGCCACACCTGGCCGCGGGCCTGCGGCGAGACGAGCGTGGGCGCGATCACCATGCAGTGGCCGTCGTAGGTCTCCGCGCCATGGTCTTCGTAGTAGGCGGCGCCCATGTGGAGCTGCACGTCCGCCGCCGGCAGCCCGCCGCGCGTGCGCGTGAAGGCGACGACCTCGGCGACCGTCGAGCTGAGCTTGCCCGACCTGCGCAGCAGCCACTCCGCCAGCGGCCGCGGCTTGTCGGCGCCGTACAGGGTGTTCTCGTCGGAGACCTCCCACAGCACGGTCACGAACGGGTGATCCTGCAGGTTGCGACCGACGCCCGCCAGCTCGTGGCGCACCTGCACGCCCGCCGCCGCCAGCTCGTCGGCGGGCCCGATCCCCGAGAGCAGCAGCAGCTGCGGCGAGTCGATCGCGCCGGCCGCCAGGATCACCTCGCGCTCGGCGCGGATGACCTCCACGCCGCCGCGGCCCTTGCGCACGCGCACGCCGACCGCGCGATCGCCCTCGAGCTCGACGCCCAGCACGGTGACGCTCGTGCGCACCTCCAGGTTCGGGCGGGTGAGCGCCGGGCGCAGGTACGCGTCGGCGGCGCTGAAGCGCCGGCCGCCCAGCTGCGTGACCTGGAACATCGACGCGCCGTCCTGCTCGGGGCCGTTGTAGTCGGCGATCCGCGGGATGCCCGCCGCCTCGCTTGCGGCCAGCAGGCGCGCGCTCATCGGCCGCGGCGAGCGCTGCTCGGCGACGTGCAGCGGGCCGCCCGCGCCGTGGTACTCGGAAGCGCCGCGGACGTTGTCCTCGGCCCTGATGAAGTACGGAAGCACGCTCGCGTAGCCCCAGCCGGGGGCGCCCTGCGCCTCCCAGCCGTCGTAGTCGAGCGGGCGCCCGCGGACGTACAGCATCGCGTTCATCGAGCTCGAGCCGCCGAGCGCCCTGCCGCGCGGGATGTACAGCGAGCGGCCGTCGACGTGCGGCTCGGGCTCGGTCGCGAAGTCCCAGTCGAGCTTCGAGTGGAACTGTTCGGGGAACGCCGCCGGGATCTTGATCTTCAGCGAGCGGTCCTTGCCGCCGGCCTCCAACAGCAGCACCCGCGCCGACGGATCCTCGGAGAGGCGGTTCGCCAGCACGCAGCCGGCGGAACCGGCTCCCACGATTATGTAGTCGTGCATACCGCTCCTGTCCCTCCGGGCACCCTAAGCGCTCACGGCGGCGGCTGGCTTTTGCAGCGGTGCGAAGCTGTACTCGGCCGCGTCCAGCCGCTCGGTCTGCGCCAGGTACTCGCGCATGTAGCCCGGCCAGTTGGCGACGATCCGCCCATTCTCGTCGCGGTACCACGAGTCGCACTCGGTCCATGCGGTGCCGGCGAAGCGAGCCTGCAACGCGCGGTCGCTCGCCGCCTCCACCTCCGCGCGCACCTCGATCGCGCCCGCGCCGCGGGCGCGCACGTGCTGAAGCGCCTGGCGTATGTACGCGGCCTGCGCCTCCAGGTACACGAGGATCGAGCCGCCGGAGGTGTTCGTGTTCGGTCCGTACATCACGAACATGCTCGGGAAGCCCGGCACGCACATGCCGAGGTGCGCGTGCGCGCCGCCCGACCAGTACTCCTCCAGATCCAGGCCGTCGGCGCCGGCGACGCGCATCGGGAACATGAAGTCGTTGGTCTGAAAGCCGGTCGCCCAGATCACGCAGTCGAGCTCGTGCTCCGATCCGTCCGCCGTGACGATGCCCATGGGCGTGACGCGCGTGATCGCCTCCGTCACCAGCTCGACGTTCGCCCGTTCCAGCGCCGGCAGGTAGTGGGAGCTGAAGAGGATGCGCTTGCAGCCGAACGTGTAGTCGGGCCACGCCTGCTCGCGCAGGAACGGGTCCTTCAGCTGCGAGCGCATGAACGCCGCCGAGCGCGCGCCCGCCACCCGCCCGATCGTCCGTGGATGGCGGATCGCGAGCGTCAGCGACTCCGTGTACTGGAACACGAAGCTGCGCCGCAGCTCCTGGACGCCCGGGATCAGCTGGACGGCCGCGCGCAGGAGCGCCGGGTAGCGGCGGTTCACGCGCGGCATGAACCAGTTGCCGCTGCGCTGGAAGATCGTCAGGCGCTCGACCTGTGGCGCGATCTCGGGGACCAGCTGCACGGCGCTGGCGCCGGTGCCGATCACGGCCACGCGCTTGCCCGCCAGCGAATACGAGTGATCCCATTCGGCTGAGTGAAAGCTGTGGCCCGCGAACGTCTCAGCGCCCTCGATCGGCGGACGTGCAGGCTGGTGCAGCTGCCCCGTGGCCAGGATCAGCGCGCCCGCCGTGTACGTCTCGCCCCGCGCGGTCTCCACGCTCCAGCGGCAGCTCTCCGCGTCCCACGAGCAGGCGGTCACCTCGGTATCCGTGCGCACGAGCCGATCGACCCGCCGCGAGCGCGCCACCTCGTGCAGATAGGCGTGGATCTCCGCCTGCGGCGAGCACAGCCGCGACCAGTCGCGCCGCTGCGCGTAAGAGAACGAGTACAGATGGCTCGGCACGTCGCACGCCGCCCCCGGGTAGCTGTTGTAGAACCACGTGCCGCCAAGGTCGGGAGCCTTCTCCAGGATCGCCACGTCCGTGATCCCGTGCCCGCGCAGCTCGATCGCCGCCGCGATCCCGCCGAAGCCCGCGCCCACGATCAGGACGGCCACGTCGTTACTCGTGGACGGCTGTGCGCTCACCCCTGCGGCGGCCATGCGACTCCTCCTCCTGGACGATGTGTCCCGCTGTCGTCAACCTTATGCCTTCCCGGCTCCTCTGCGCGCGATCACACCCCACCGGGAGTCGCGGACCGCCCCGCGCCGCGCGCCTGCTCCAGCGTCGCCCGCAGCCACGCGCCCGCACTCGGGACCTCACGCGGGTCGATGTGGTGCCCCGCCTCGGACTCGTGGTACTCCACCGGCAGGCCAGCCGCGCGCAGGCGCTCGGCGGCCGCCCGCGCGAACTCCACGCTGATCACCGCATCGCGCGTGCCGTGCGCGATGAACACGCGCACGGATCTGCGGTTGTCGAGGTCCGGCTGCCAGTGCTCGACGGTGGGGACGAAGCCCGAGAAGGCCATGATCGCGCACGGCACGGGGCGTCCCGGGCTGAGACCCAGCGCGTAGCTCATCACCGCGCCCATCGAGAAGCCGCCTAGAACCGTCCGCTCGGGCCCGACGCCCATGCGCCGCCACAGCTCGTCGTGCAGCTCGCCCAGCTGTTGCGTCGCGGCGTGGAAGCTGTCGGGCTCGGGATAGCCGACGCGCGACACCGTGTACCAGTGGTAGCCGGGAGAGCCGGGCAAGGTCAGCGGCGCGCGCGGCGTCACCACGTGCAATCGGCGCGCGGGATCCAGGGCCTCGCCGAGCGTCAGCAGGTCCTGCTCGTCCGCGCCGCGCCCGTGGTGCAGGATCAGCAGCCCCTCCGGCTCGCCCGCGGCCGGGCGCTCGCGCACGATCAGCGCGCTCACGCCGCGAGGACCTTCCGCGCGCGTGACGGCGACGCGCTCACGTCCATCGGGATCCTCGCGCTCGTGACGGCGACGCGCTCACGCGGCTGCCACCGGCTCGCGTGGTATGTAGGGAGCGAGCTCGCGCCGCGCGATCGACAGCTTGTGCACCTCGTCGGGACCGTCGGCCAGGCGCAGCGTACGCAGGTGCGCGTACGCGCGCGCGAGGCCGAAGTCGTCGGAGACGCCGCCGCCGCCGTGGACCTGGATCGCGCGGTCGAGCACCTTCAACGCCATGTTCGGCGCCGCCACCTTGATCGCCGCGATCTCCGTGCGCGCGTGGCGGTTGCCGACCGTGTCCATCATCCACGCCGCCTTCAACGTCAGCAACCGGGTCATCTCGATCTCTATGCGCGACTCCGCGATCCAGTCGAGGATGTTGCCCCGCGTCGCCAGCGGCTTGCCGAACGTCACGCGCGAGACCGCCCGCTTGCACATCGCGTCCAGCGCCCGCTCGGCGGCGCCGATCGCGCGCATGCAGTGGTGGATGCGCCCCGGGCCCAGACGCGCCTGGGCGATCAGAAAGCCGTCGCCCTCCTTCGAGATCACGTTCGTCACCGGCACGCGCACGTCCTCGAAGGAGATTTCCCCGTGGCCGTCCTGGTCGGTGTAGCCGAACACCGGCAGGTTGCGCAGCACCGTCACCCCCGGCGTGTCCAGCGGCACGAGGATCTGGCTCTGCTGTGTGTACGTCGGCGCGTCCGGCTGTGTCTTGCCCATCACGATCATGATCCTGCAGTGCGGGTGGAACACGTTCGTGATCCACCACTTGCGGCCGTTGAGCACGTACTCGTCCCCGTCGCGCTCGATGCTCAGCGCGACGTTGGTCGCGTCTGAGCTCGCCACGTCGGGCTCGGTCATCGCGAACGCCGAGCGAATCTCCCCATCCAGAAGCGGCGTCAGCCAGCGCTCCTTCTGCTCGTCGCTGCCGAACTGGTGCAGCACCTCCATGTTGCCCGTGTCCGGCGCCGAGCAGTTGCACGCCTCCGAGGCGATGTGCGAGCGGCCGAGGATCTCCGCCAGCGGCGCGTAGTCGCTGTTCGACAGGCCCGCCCCGTCCTCGTCGTCGGGCAGGAACATGTTCCACAGGCCCGCCTCGCGCGCGTGCGTCTTCAGCTCCTCCATGATCGGTGGCTGGAAGTGGGGATCGCCGGACTCGCGCAGCTGGTGCTCGTACACCTCCTCCGCGGGGTAGATGCGCTCGTCCATGAACGCGCTCAGGCGCTCCTTGAACTCGGAACAGCGCTGGCTCGGCTCGAAGTCCATCGGTCCTCCCTCGGTGATGGCGGTAGTCCAGCCGGCGCGCAGCGCCGTCATGGACGGATCTAATGGGTTGGCTGGGCACTAGGATCATCGCCGATGAGCCAAGAGGGCGCCAGCTACCGCGCGGCGGGCGTGGACTACGACGCGCTCGACGCCGGCAAGCGCCTGGCGATCGCCAAGGCGCTGTCGACCTCCCCGCTGTTGGCCGCCAGGGGCGGGCGCGCGCTCGACGCCTCGCGCGGCGAGCCCGCGTTCGTGTTCGAGCTCGGCTCCCATGCGTTCGCGTTCGTCGTCGAGGGGCTGGGCACCAAGTCGATCATCGCGCGCCACGTGCTCGAAGAGCAGGGCCTCGACCGCTTCGGCGCCGTCGCCTACGACACCGTCGCCGCGATCCTCAACGACCTCTGCTGCGTCGGCGCGCTGCCGCTGGTCGTCAACGCGTACTTCGCCACCGGCGCGTCGGAGTGGTACCTGCAGGGCGAGCGCGCGGCGTCGCTGCTGGAGGGCTGGCGCCGGGCGTGCGCGGACGCGGGCTGCGTGTGGGGCGGGGGCGAGTCGCCGTCGCTGCCGGGCCTGCTCGCCGAGCGGGACGTCGAGCTGGCCGGCGCCGCCGTCGGCGCCGTGCCCGCCGGACGCTCGGCGATCCTCGGCGAGCGCCTCTGCGCGGGCGACGAGATCGTGCTGGTGGCCTCCAGCGGGCTGCACGCCAACGGCGCCTCGCTCGCGCGGCTGGTGGCCGGACGGCTGCCCGACGGCTACGCGACCGCGCTGCCGGGGGCCGCCACCACGCTCGGGGAGGCGCTGCTCGAGCCGTCGACGATGTACGTGGCGCTGATCGCCGCGCTGTTGGAGACAGACATCGAGCTGACCTACGTCAGCCACGTCACCGGCCACGGCCTGCTCAAGCTGATGCGCCCGGCCAAGCCGCTGCGCTACCGCATCGAGCGCCTGCCCGCTGTCCCGCCAGTGCTGAGCTTCCTCGTCGAGCAGGCCGGCATGGACGCGCAGGCGGCGTACTCGACGTTCAACATGGGCTCGGGCTATGCCCTCTACTGCGCCGGCGGCGCCGGCGCGAGGATCGTCGAGCTCGCGCGGCGCCTCGGCCTCGACGCGCTCGTCGCCGGGCGCGTGGAGGAGGGGCCCAGGGAGGTCGTGCTGGAACCGGTGGGGGTGCGCTACGGCGGAGACCAGTTCGAGCTCTCGACGCCCCAACCATGAACCTAAGGTCAAGGCTGATAGTTGGGGCAACAGCCCTGAGCGGGTGCCGGGCGAGGCCATTTCTGGCAGGCGGCGCGCCATACCGGTAGTTCCAACCGGTTGCGGGTATACCCTCTATGTGAATAAGATTTGCTTCAGAAGTCGTAACCGTTCCCCGCTGAGGAGTCGGGGAATCTCGATGTCGCCGGACCGCATGGTTCCGGAGCTACCCGGGTCGAGGCGGTCCCGTCCATCAAAAGAGGAGAGAATCTGATGCGCAGAGCATCCACCTGTCTTGCCGTTCTAGGGCTCGCCGTGCTCGCGCTGCCCGGCGTGGCGTCGGCGGCGCCGAAAGTCACGTTCAAAGCGACGGCCGTGCCGATCTCGGGCTACAAAGACACCGGCAACATCCTTGGCGCCGGCGCGGCCCTCGAATCCGAATTCACGATCTCGGGCACGGAATACGGCGGATTCCCGGCGCCGCTGATCGGGGTCAACGTCTCGCTGCCCTCGGGCTCGAAGCTGCACACCAGCGGTTTCCCGACGTGCCCGCTGGCGACGCTCGAACACGAAGGCGCCATCGCGTGCAAGAAAGCCGAGGCCGGGCCGATCGGCCGAGCGCTGGGGGTCGTCGCCTTCGGCGAAACGCGGGTTCCCGAGGAAACGGAAATCTTCTCGTTCTACGCGCCGGGCGGCGGCTTTGAGTTCCTCGCCGACGGGCACGACCCGGTCGAGCTGGAAATCATCTCCAACGGCCACTACGTCAACCTCGGCGGCGCCGGCGGCTATGGCCCGAAGCTCGAAACCGCGATTCCGCTGGTCGTGACAGTGCCCGGCGCGCCCGACGCGTCGGTCGAAAAAATCAACGTCAAGGTCGGCTCGGCGATCGGGCCGAAGAACAACCCGAAGAAGGACACCTACTACGGCAGGCTGCCGAAGAAGTGCCCGAAGGGCGGCTTCCCGCTGAAGGCTGAACTGACGTTCGCGCCCAACGCGGAGGAACACCTGCCGGGGAGCAACCCGGAAACCGTGACGGTGCTCTACAAGGCGCCGTGTCCCAGGAAGTAGAAGTTGCGGGAGGGTTCGCGCCGCTGAGGGCGTAAGCTCGACCGCAGACAAAAGGTTGTGTGGGCGACCTCATCGCGGATGATGGGGTCGCCCGCTCGTTGTAAACGCAAGGAAGGATTGGGGTTGAGGACGGAGACCGCGGGGTGGAGGAGATGGGCGGCCGGCATCGCCGGCGCCGCCTGCTGCGCCGCGCTCGTGATCGTCGTACTGCTCGCGACCGCCGCGGGGGGCTCAAATGGCGGTTACAGCATCTACGCGGTCTTCGACGACGCCGGAAACCTGATCGCCGGTGAGAACGTCAAGATCGACGGCGTGAAGGTGGGGACGGTGAGCTCGGTCGCGCCGACGCCGCAGGCGAAGGCGGCGGTCGTGATCAAGATCGAAAACCCCGGCTTCCAGGACTTCCGCGACGACGCGTCCTGCACCATCCGCCCGGAGTCGCTGATCGGCGAGAAGTACGTCGACTGCCTGCCCACGCAGCCGCGCGCGGAAGGCGCGCCACTGCCGCCGTCGCTGCGGAAGATCCCCAGTGGCCGCGAAGGCGCGGGCGACTACCTGCTGCCCGTGCAGAACACCAGCAGCCCCGTCGACGTCGACCTGCTCGGCGACATCGACCGCCTGCCCGAACGCGAGCGCCTGACGATCATCCTCAACGAACTGGGCGCGGGGCTGGCGGGACGCGGCAGCGACCTCAGCGAAGTGGTCAAGCGCGCCAATCCCGCCCTGCGCGAACTCGACAAGGTGCTCACGATCCTCGCGAGCGAGAACCACACGCTGGCGAAGCTGGCCGTCGACTCCGACAGGGCGCTCGCGCCGCTCGCGAAAGTGCGCGGACGGGTCGCGGACTTCATCGGGCAGGCGAACACGGTCGCGCAGGCAGGCGCGGCGACGCGCGGGTCGCTGGCTCGCAACCTGAAGCTGCTCCCACCGTTCCTCGAACGACTCGGGCCGGCGCTGGAACGCATCCAGCACTTCGCCGAACAGGCCACACCGACGTTCACAGACCTCAAAGCCGCCGCGCCCGGGATCGACAAGGTCTTCACGAGCCTGCCCGGGTTCTCCAACAGCTCCACCAAGTTCTTCGAAAACCTCGGCAAGACCGCGAAGGTGTCGGGGCCCGCGCTCGTCGGCACGAGGACGCTGCTCAAACAGCTGCAGTCGCTCGGCAAGTCCGCGCTGCCGTTCACGAGCAACTTCTCCGAGCTGCTCGAGAGCCTGCAGAAGACAGGCGGCCTCGAGCGCATCATGGACTTCATCTTCCTGAGCACGGGCTCAGCCAACGGCTACGACTCGCTGGGCCACTTCCTGCGGGCCGAGGGCGTCGGCAACACCTGCCTCAGCTACAACATCGAAACCTCGTCATCGTCGGGCTGCAGGCGCAAACTGTTCAACACCGGCGGCGGCAGCTCCTCGGCGAGCGCGTCAAGCGCCACGGCGAGCAGCGCGTCCAGCGCCACGTCCGGGATCAACCCAGAAACGACCGGCCTGGTGATCGCGCGCACGCTCGCGGTCATGAAAGGCGCCACGCCCGCGCAGGCGATCGCGAAATACCCCGGCGCCGTCACGATCGGTGGCGCATCGGGAGAACCCTCTGGCTCGAGCCCCGCCAGCGGCTCGACGCCCACCGCCGAGCCGGTCGGCGGCTCGACGCCCACCGCCGAGCCGGTCGGCGGCTCGACGGCGGGCACGACCTACTACACGCCCTCGACCGCGAGCTCGGAAGCGGGCGGGCTGCTGCTCAACTACCTCCTCGGCAACGAATGACGCGATGACCAGCCGCCCGTCGCTACCACGCCCGCTGCTCCCCGCCCTGGTCGTCGGCGCGCTCGCGCTGGGTGTTCCCGCGGCGAGCCTCGCCGGGGAACCGAGCCCCAACACCACGACCACGACCACGCCGGGGGAAGCAACTCCGCTGGAAGCGGCGCCGCCGCAGGTGCAGGCCCAGCACGTACAGCGCGCGAGCCCCAGCGGCCCCACGACGAAGACGCGCACGACCGGCAAGGCGACAGGCGAACCGTCAGGCGCGAGCGAAGGCTCGAGCACCGGCGGCGTGCGCGCCAAGCATGCGGCGCCTGCGCCCTCGACGCTGACCCCGTCGCTACCGCTCGACCTGCGCTCCTCGATCGCCGGCGTGCCGAGCTTCTTCATCGAAAGCTTCCAGATCCCGCCGTTCCTGCTGCCGATCTTCCAGGCGGCGGGCACGGCCTACGGCATCCCGTGGCAGGTGCTGGCGGCGATCAACGAGGTCGAGACCGACTACGGGCGCGACCTCAGCGTCTCCAGCGCCGGCGCCGAGGGCTGGATGCAGTTCCTGCCCTCCGAGTGGGCCCAGTACGGGGTCGACGCCAACGGCGATGGCTACAAGGACCCCTACAACCCGGCCGACGCGATCTTCGCCGCCGCCAGGTACCTGCGGGCGGCCGGCGGCGACACCGACATCAAGGCGGCCGTCTACGCCTACAACCACTCGCAGGCGTACGTCGAATCGGTGATGCTGCGCGCGCAGCTGCTCGACGGCACCCCGCCGGAACTGCTCGGCGCGATCACCGGCCTGACCGAGGCCCACTTCCCGGTGTACGCCGCCTCGCACTACAGCGACGGCTTCCCGACCGTCTCCACCGGCTCCTCGAGCACGACGCTCGTCGGCACGACTATCTACTCGCAGGCGGGGGCTCCCGTGATCGCCGTGCAGGACGGCGAAATCGTGCAGATCGGCGACTCGCCCTCGCTCGGGCGCTTCATCGCCCTGCGCGACGCCTACGGCAACACCTACGTCTACGCCGAGCTCGGCGAAGTCGCGTCGGTGTACCCCGTGCTCGAGCCGCACGTGCACACCGCGATCAGCCCGCGTATCACGCACGCGACGGGCAGCGCCGAACCGGCGCCCGGCGGTCCCGCGACGGCCGGCGCCCAGCCGCGCTCGCCCCTGTCGGAGGGCGCCGCGATCTCGGGGCTCGCGCTCGGCGCCGCGGCCACGCTCGAATCCGCCCCGAGCTCCGTCCCGTCGACCCCCACTTCGGCGCCCGCGCCGCCCAGGCCGCCCGCCCACGTGCGCTCCTTCAGGGAAGGCTCCGACGAGGTCTACCTGCACCCGCTCGCTCCCGGCGTGCAGGTGATCGCCGGGACCGTCCTTGGCCACCTCAGCGACGCCGAAGCGGCTCCGCACATCGTCTTCCAGATCCGCCCGGCCGGACTCGGCGCGCCGCTGATCGACCCCAAGCCGATCCTCGACGGCTGGGTGGCCCTCGAAGGCACCTCGATCTTCAGGGCCAAGGGCGAGAACCCCTTCCTCGCGACCTCGCCGACCGTCGGCCAGGTGCTGCTGGAGTCCAAGCAGCAGCTCGAGCCACAGGTGCTCCACACAGGCGGCATCGAGCTCGGTGCCTGCGCCCGCCAGGACGTGCAGGAGGGCAGGGTCGACAAGCGCGTGCTGGCGATGCTCGAGTACCTGTCCGTGTCGGACCTGCGTCCGAGCGTGTCCGGGCTGCCGTGCGCCACCTCGACGGCGGCGGCAGACGCGGCCTACCTACCGGCGAGCGCGAGCAGCGAGGCAGTCGACATCACCGCCGTCAACGGCATCCCGATCGCCGGCCATCAGGGGCCGGGCTCGATCGCCGACGAGACCGTGCGCAAGCTGCTGATGCTCCAGGGCCTGTCCAGGCCGCGGCGGATCGTCAGCCTGATGGGCTACCCGGGCGCGGGCGTCGCGGTGGCGGGGCCGAGCGGCGCCGACGCGATCCACATCTCCTTCCGCGCGCTCCCGGGCGGCGGCAGCGGCGCGCATGCCGCGGCGCTGTTCGCCTCGGGGCTCACGCCCAGCGAGTGGATCCAGCTGATCGACAGGCTCGGCGAGATCCCCGACCCGATCGTCGGCGGCGGCCATTCGAGCGCCGCCATCCAGGACAGCGCCGGCGCAGCCACCGGCGGCGGGGAAGGGTAAGGCGATGGCGACGACCAGCCCACCCAGCCTGCCGCCGGCGCCGCCGGCGCCGGGCGTGCGCGCCCCCCGCACGGGCCCGATCCGGATCATCGCCGTGGGCGCGCTCGTGATCGTCGTGCTGATCGTCGCCTACCTCGTGTTCGCCGGCTCGGGCGGCGCGACGTACAAGCTCGAATTCGCCGAAGCCGACCAGCTCGTCAGGGGCAACCAGGTGCAGGTCGGCGGCGTGCCGGTCGGGAGCGTCACCAACATCGAACTCACCCACGACTACAAAGCGCTCGTCACGATCCACGTCGACTCCTCGCTCGTCCCCTTGCACCAGGGCACCGTCGCCCAGGTGCGCGTGCCCTCGCTCGCCAGCGTCGCCAACCGCTACATCGCGCTCACGCTGGGGGCCAACAGCAACCCCACCTACCCCGCGGGCGCGACGCTGCCCGCGAGCGTCACCCGCGAAGTGACCGACCTCGACGAGCTGTTCAACACGCTCAACCCGAAGACGCGCGCGGGCCTCGCGCAGTTCATCCAGGGCACCGCCGAACAGTACGTCGGCCAGAGTCGCGGCCTCGGCGAATCGACCGAACTGTTCCCCGCGTTCCTGACCTCGACCGCGCACTTCTTCTCCGAGCTGACCCGCGAACAGCCGGTGTTCACGAGCTTCCTCGTGGAAACGGCCAAGGCCGTGACGACGATCGGCGCGCGCAAGGACCAGCTCGCCGACCTCGTCGAAAACCAGAACACGACCCTCGCGGCGATCGCCTCCGAGCAGAGCGAGCTCGCGCGGGGCCTGAAAGAACTGCCACGGGCCCTGCGCCAGGGCAACCGCACGTTCGCCGAACTCCCGGCGACGTTCGCGGCGCTCAAAACGTTCGTCGAAACCTCCAGGCCGACGACCAAGCCGGTGACGATGCTGCTCGAACGCCTGCGCCCGCTGCTCGCCAAGGCGGCGCCGGTCGTGCACAACCTCGCCCTGACGTTCAGCCGGCCCGGAGCCGACAACGACCTCACCGACCTCGTGCGCGCGCTGCCGGCGCTCGCCAAACAGCTGACGACGGCCTCGCCGACCGCCGTCACCACGCTGCAGGAAGCGGTGCCGATCACCGCATTCCTCGGCCCCTACTCACCCGACCTCGCTGGCACGCTGCGCACCTTCGGCCAAGCCGCCGCCTACTACGACGCCGACGGCCACTACGTCCACGTCAGCCCGGTCCTGCCCGACTTCAAGCTCGGCGCGAACAACACCCTCACCCTCCCGGAAAAACCGGAAGAAGCACTGGACGGTCTGAAGACCGGGCAGCTGCGCCGCTGTCCGGGCGCCGCCACCGAGCCGGCGGAAGACGGCTCCTCGCCGTTCGTCGACGGAGAACTGCTCGACTGCGACCCGACGGAGACCCCGTGAACCGCCGGCGCAACTCCATCGCCGCGAGCCCGCTGCTGATCGGCGCGATCACGACCCTGATCGTCGTGGTCGCCGTGTACCTCTCCTACAACGCCAACAACGGCCTGCCGTTCGTGCCGACGTACAACGTAAAGGTCGAACTGCCGGAGGCCTCGGGCCTGCAGAACACCAACCAGGTGCGCATCGGGGGCACGCGCGTGGGCATCGTCAGCTCGCTCTCGCCGCATGAGAACCCGCGCACCGGGCGCGTCACCGCGATCGCCGAACTCAAGCTCGAAAAGAAAATCGAGCCGCTGCCGGCCGACACGAGGGCGGTGGTGCAGTCGGTCTCGGACATCGGCCTGAAGTATCTGGAACTGGAAAAGGGCGCACCTTCGGCGTCGCACGCGACGCTCAAGGCGGGCCAGACGATCCCGCTCGACCAGACGCGCGAACCCGTGGACATCGACGAACTCTTCGACATGTTCGACAAGCCGACGAGGACCGCGATCAAGGTCAACACCAACAACTTCGGCGACGGACTCGCCGGGCGGGGCCTGGGCCTGAACGACACGATCCACGAACTGCGCCCGCTCGTCGCGCACGCGATCCCCGCGCTGCGCAACCTCGCCGAGCCATCGACCGGCCTGCGCGAGCTGTTCGTCGCGCTCGACAGGGTCGCATCGCAGTCGACCGGGAACGCGCAGGCTGAGCTGTTCAGCGAGCTCGACACCTTCTTCAAGGCCTGGGCGGGCGTGGCGCCGTCGATCGAAGCCGCGAACCGGGGCGGGCCGGCGTCACTGGAACAGGGGATCTACTCGCTGCCGCACGAGGCGCCCTTCTACGAAAACCTGACCGAGTTCGTGCGCCTGCTGCGTCCCAGCGCCAGCGCGCTGCGCACCGTCGCGCCGCAGCTCGGGCACGCGCTCGCGCAGGGCGCCGTCAACCTCGCCGCCGCCACGTCGCTGAACACGCGCCTGGCCGAATCCTCGCAGGCACTCGAGGAATTCGCCCACAACCCCGTCGTCTCGCTCGCGTTCGAAGACTTCACGCAGACGCTCGAAGTCGGCAACCCGCTGCTCGCCGGGATCGCGCCCGAGCAGGCCAACTGCAACTACTGGACGCTGGTGTTCCGCAACCTGGCGAGCATCTTCTCGGAGAACGTCGGCGTGGGCACGCTCGGACGCGCGGGCATCATCCTCTCTCCCACGGGAGCCAACAACGAGGGCTACCCGGCCTCGGCTCCGGCAAACGGGCCCTCGGAAGAACGCATTGCGAACACAAAAAAGATCATCGACACCAAGACCAACCACCTGCACAGCAACCCCTACCCGAACGTCACCGGCCCCGGTCAGGCGCAGGTGTGCGAAGCGGGCAACGAGAAGTACGTGCCCGACCAGGCCTCGATCGGCAACCTGCCGGCGAGCGAGGTCGAAAAGAACCGCGAAATCACGAGCCGCGAAGACAACCTGTTCGGCCAGAAGTACCCCGCCGCGACGCTCAAGGCGCTCGGGATCGTCACGGCGCAGCCCAAGGCGAAAGCCAAGACGAAGGGGAAGGGCAAATGAGCCGCGTGCGCTGGTGGCGTCGCCAGGAGCGGCCGGTGATCGAGCTGCAGCGCTCGAACCCGGTGCGCGCCGGGGTCGTGCTGATCCTGATCGTGGTGGTGGCGGTGTACTTCGGCTTCACCAAGCACATCCCGTTCAAACACGGCTTTCGCCTGAAGGCGGAGTTCGCGACGGCGCTGAACGTCCACTCCAAGTCGCCCGTGCGCATCGCCGGCATCACGGTCGGCCAGGTCACCTCGATCCAGCGCGCCGGCAACACGGGCCTCGTGAACATGGAAATCGAATCGCGCGGCCTGCCGATCCACTCCGACGCGACGATCAAGATCCGCCCGCGGCTGTTCCTGGAAGGCAACTGGTTCCTGGAACTGCAGCCCGGCAGCCCCTCCGCCAAGACGGTCTCCTCCGGCTACACGATCCCGGTCACCCAGACCGCCGATCCCGTCCAGCTCGACCAGGTGCTCGACGCCCTGACCACCGACACGCGCGCCAACCTGCAGAGCTTCCTGATCAACTACGGCGAAGCGCTGACGCGCAAGCCGCAAGCGCCCGAAAACGCCGAACAGGAACCCGAAGTGCGCGGCCTGAACGCAGCGCAGGCGCTCAACCAGACCTACGCGCGCGGGCCCTCCTCGCTGCGCGGCGGCGCGGTCGTCGACCAGGCGATCACCGGCACCGAAGCGCACGACCTGTCCGAGCTGGTGGCCTCGATCGGCAAGGTGACGGCGGCGCTGAACGTGCACGAGCAGGACCTCAGCGAACTGATCCCCAACTACAACACGTTCTTCTCGACGCTCGCGTCGCAGGCCACGAGCCTCAAGTCGCTGGTCGCGGAGCTGCCGGGCTCGCTGCTCAGCGTCGAGCGCGGCCTCGCCGGCCTGGACGCCTCGTTCCCGCCGACGCGCGCCTTCCTGCACGACATCCTCCCGGGGGTCAGGAACACCGACAAGACCGTAAAGGCGGCGCTGCCGTGGATCGAACAGACACAGGCCTCGCTCGCGCCCGAAGAGCTCGGCGGGGTCGCCAAAGGCCTGGAGGCGTCGGTGCCCTCGCTCGCGCGCCTGACGAGCGAACAGACGCCGGTCTACCGCGAAACGGAAGCGTTCAACAAGTGCCTGACGAAAGTCATCTACCCGGCCGGCAACACCAAGCTCCAGGACGGCACGAGCACGTCGGGCGTCGAAGACTACAAGGAATTCTGGTACAGCCTGGTGGGTCTCGACAGCCTCGGCCAGAGCTTCGACGGCAACGGTCCGTTCGCGAAGTTCCTGATCGGCAACAGCGGTAAGACGCTGCGCTCGCAGCCGACCTCGATCCTCGGGACGAAGGTCAAAGGCTCGCCCCTACTGACGCGTTCGCCGCTTGAACCGCTCGGCACGAGTCCGGCCTACCCGGCAGAAGAGCCGCCGTACGAGCCGCACGTGGCGTGCGACACGCAGACGCTGCCCAACTTCAACGGGCCGCTCTCAAAAGGTGGGAAGGACGGCGAAGAATGACGCCCACAGACAGCCACGAA
>DATHPE010000037.1:0-2034 GCA_035484215.1 Solirubrobacteraceae bacterium
AAGACCACGCGGGAAGCCGCAGCCGCGCTGTTCCTCAGCCCCAAGACCGTCGAGTACCACCTCCGTCACGTCTATCAGAGACTCGGCATCCACTCCCGCGACGAACTCGCGCGGCGCATGCGCCACGCCAGCTCTGCGGACTAAGCCGACCGTCACGCGTCATTCTCGAGAACGATGTGCAGCGGCGCACGCTGTGGTTACCGTCGGTATCGTGTCCGGTGATTCTCCGACCAAGCGTCCGCCGCCCCCGCCTCCCGCCCGGATCGCTGAGTGGCGATGGCTGGCCACCTCCGTGCTGACCGCGTGTGCGGCATGGGCGGTGCTCGCCGTCATGTCGGGGCCGCAGCCATTGGCGCGAACGCCGCGGCTGATTTTCGTCTTCCTGCTGTGCAGCATGCTCATCATGCTGCGTCGCTGGCCACTGCCCGTGCTCGGGGTAGCGGCCCTGATATCCGGGCTGGCCGTCGCCTCGGGCGCGGCCTCGCTCGCCGTCGTCATCCTGCTCGGCCTGGCCTCCTATCTCGTCGCGTCCAGCTTGCCCAGGAAGGCGTCGATCTACGCCGCCCTGGCCACCGCGGTCGTGCTGGGCGTGGCGCTCGGATACCACGCGCTCGCGGGCAGGGGGGGATCGCTCCCGTCAGACAGCGTGCTGGGCTTCGCCCCCCTGGCGGCGGGCTGGTTCGTCGGTGACGCCGTCGCGACGCGCCGGCGCTACCTGGCCGGCCTGGCCGAGCAGGCGGAGCGGGAGCACGCAGCCGAGGCCGAGCGCGCCCGTCAGGAGGTCCGCGAGGAACGCGTACGCATCGCGCGCGAACTGCACGACGTGGTCGCCCACACACTTGCCGTGATCACCGTTCAGGCCGGCGTGGGCCGGCGCCTGATGGCGAAGCGCCCCGAGCAGGCCGCCATCGCGCTGGACTCGATCGAGACGATCGGCCGGACCGCCCAGGACGAGCTGCGGGTGGTTCTCGCGCTGCTGCGCGACGAGGGGATCGGCCCGGCCTCGCTGACGCCGGCGCCCCGGCTGGTCGACATCAAGGAGCTCGTGCACACCGTCCAGGCCTCGGGCACCCCGGTTGAGCTGCGCACCTCGGATGCCGACCGCCAGCTCTCCCCGGCGCTCGAGCTCTCGATCTACCGGGTCGTGCAGGAGGCGCTGACCAACGTCGTGAAGCATGCGCCGGGAGCCCGCGCCACGGTCGACCTCGCCGTGTCGGACCAGGCGGTGCGCATCGAGGTCACCGACGACGGAGGGCGAGCGCGGCTGCCGGCCGACGTGGTGCCGCCCGACGCCGCCGGCGCGGACCTGGGGCACGGGATCGTCGGCATGCGCGAGCGGACCGGCGCGTTCGGCGGCTGGCTCGTCGCGGAGCCACTGCCTGGCCGGGGCTTTCACGTGCTCGCCGAGATCCCGCTCGAAGGGGCGGCGTGACCATCACGGTCCTGGTCGTCGACGACCAGGAGCTGCTCCGCACCGCGTTCTCGTCGCTGATCGACGCCGAGGACGACCTGGCCGTCGTCGGCCGGGCAGGCAACGGCCGGCGGGCGGTCGAGCTCGTGGCCGAGCTCTCGCCGGACGTCGTGGTCATGGACGTCCGCATGCCGGTCATGGACGGGATCGAGGCGACCAGGCAGATCACCGCCGGCCGTGACGGAGCGCCCCGTGTGCTCATCCTCACCACGTTCGACCTGGACGAATACGTCTTCGAGGCGCTGCTCGCCGGCGCCAGCGGTTTCGCGCTGAAGAGCCGGCCCCTGGACGAGCTGCTCAGCGCGATCCGCACCATCGCGGCGGGCGACGCGCTCCTGGCGCCGAGCGTGACGCGCCGGCTCATCGCCCACTTCACCGGCCGCGCCCGGGCGCCGTCCAAGGCCGACCGGCGCCTGGATGAGCTCACCGAGCGCGAGCAGGAGGTGCTGTCGCTGGTCGCCCACGGGCTGTCGAACGCCGAGCTCGCCGAGACGCTGCACGTCAGCCTGCCCACGGCCAAGACGCACGTCAGCCGGATCCTCACCAAGCTCGGCGCGCGCGAC
>DATHPE010000038.1:0-397508 GCA_035484215.1 Solirubrobacteraceae bacterium
ATGGGGGCTGCTCGGACGGCTCGGCTGGAGCGCCGAGAAGGACACCGGAGAAGTGATCGAGCTGGGCATAGCCGAACACGGGGTAGCACTACACGCCGCCGTCGAGACAATGATCCCGCTACTCGCAGAGTGGCTCGACGAACTCGACCCCGCCGACGCGAGCCGACCCGACCGCGCCGACGAGCTACGCCTACTACGCCAACTCGCCGTGCCGGCACGACGAGCGATCACGAGCGAGTAGACGGCCCCGCGAGTCTCCGACAGTGCGGCCGGGCGCGGAGCACGGGCTGAGCCCGATCGACCGGGCGGATCTCGATGCGGTGCCGAACGAGGTCGCGCCCGCCTCAGCGCAAGGCAACATCAGCGACGATCCTGGCTTGCACAACGGGACGAGTCACGCCCCCGCCATCTCAAGCAGACCCGGCGCTCGTGCCGGAGCGCCGTCAGACTCAGCCGAGTCCCTCCAGCGCATACGGATTTAGGAACTGCCGTCGCCAGAAGTAGGCGCGGTCGACCTCGCTCATGCGGGCAAGCTCGCACACGTCCTCCCACTCCGTTCGAATCACGTCGATCTGACGGTCCGCGATGTCCCTCGCCTCGCTCTCCTCGAGGCCATAAACGGCGGCGGCGCGGACTACGCCCGCCACCTGGCTCATGCGGTAGCCGTCGGGGCCGATGATCATCGCCTGCATCGCCTCACCCCCGGAGCGACGCTGCGGGCAGACGTCATATGCGGGAGTCAGCGTCAGCATGTGCCCGTCCCAGAACGCGGCATGGTTGCGAGCGTGGTCGTCGGTGTTGCCGGCCAAGATGTTGAACGTGATTCGAGCGAACAGCTCGCGCAGCGTGTCGCGCGGCTCGGTGAAGCGCGCCCTCACGATGTGGGCGAGGTCGGCGTAGCTCGCGTAACGAGAGAGCATCGGGTCGAGCCCGAGGATCGTCAGCGCCGAGACGAGCGCGCGGCGCTGTGAGGTGCCGGGTGGACGGTCAAAGCGCTCGACCAGCAGCACGTCGCGGCCCATCACCTCCTGGATTCGCACCGGGGCGACGTACAGACCGGCGCGGCGTGCCAGCTCCATCGCAGCGAACTCGCCCTTCACCACGGGGTAGGGGTCGGTCGTGGAGGAGAACTTCGCGATCAGCGAGCGCTCGCCGTCGGACAGCAGCGTCTTGGGGCGCGCGCCCCCGACGGAGCTGCCGTGCATCAGCGCCTGCTCGAGGGACGGGGTCAGCGCGACGCCCCGCTCGACGAGCTCCGCGGCCTGCATCATCTCCGCAAGCGTCGCGTGGCCCTCGTAGCGAGGGATGTACTCGCTCGCCGAAGCCTGGAAGTCAAGCGCGCCGATCCGGTCAGAGCCTGTGCCCAGCAGGTAGGTGAGCGGGCTCAGCTCCGCCGGGTCGAGCTCGCTCGACCCGGCGCCGAGCAGCCGGTTCATGATCACACGCTTGCCCCACGCGTCCGGCCCGGCGTCGGCGATCGCGCCCGCGATCGACAGGCCCGGCAGCGGCGGGATGCGGCCACGGATCAGCGGCAGCTCGGGGTCGTAGATCGGGATCGCGTCGGGACGGCGCAGATAGCTCTGGCCGTAGTTGAAGTCGACCAGCTCGCCCGTCGCCTCCACGCGTCCGGCGATCACAGGGTTGGACGCGCCCGGCAGCCAGAGCCAGACGTAGGCCTCGGCGGGCTCCTCAGAAGTCATCGTCGACGTCGCGTGCAGGCTTGCGGATGCGCTGGGGCAGGACCGCCAGGCGTTCACGGGTGCGGTCGGCGTCGATGCTCAGGCGGTCGCGGTCCTCGTGGAACAGCGGCACGCCGAGGAGCGCCGCGGTCTCGAAGGCGATGCCCAGGCCAACGGTCGGCTCGCCCTGTTCGATGTTGTGCAGCGTCGGGCGTGTGATGCCGGCGCGTTCCGCGAGCTCGCGGGTCGACCAGCGGCGTTCCCGGCGGGCCTGGCGGATCTGGGCGCCGAGCAGCCTCGTGGCCCGCAAGGTGTAGGGCGAGTAGGTACGCGGCGGGGACACGACTTGTAAAGTATAGCTTACTTTAGGGGCTTAGGGAAAAGTATAGCTTACAAACCATGGTTCGAGCGTGAGGCAGTCGAGCGCAGGCGGCGACAGCCCGCAAGGCAGATTGACGCTCAGCGACCGCCCGCCCGTGCTCTCGCTTTCCGTCACGCGCACGCCACTCACGCCCTGCAGGGCGATGTCGAACGGGACCTCCCAGCCGCTCTGGGCGGTGACGCGTTCGAAGTCCACGCCGCTGGCTTCGTTGAGCACGAACGGCGGGCGGGCTTCGCCGGCCGCCGGCAGGAGGGAGCTGTCGCGGAAGTAGATCCCCGCGACCTCGTGGAGATAGAACGCGTATGCCGGACGCGGGCCGATCGTGTCGGGGTTGTACAGGTAGGGATCGTCGCTGGGTACGGCCAGTGACGTGGCGGCGTGCCCGCCTGGGAACGCGAGCCGCACGTGTTCGAACGTGACGTTCGTGATCGCGTGGCCGGCTTCACCCCACAGCGTCGGGCTGTACATGCCCAGGCTGGTGCCGGTGACGTTCTCGTAGTGGATGTCGCTGATGCCGCCGATGCCGGGGTCGCCTCCGCAGCTTCGTCGTATCCCGATCTTCTCCATGATCGGGCCCGCCACCCCCGACATAGCGATGTCCGAGTAGTCCACGTCGGAGATGTGCCCGCCGTCCATCGACACCATCCCCAGCCCGGACTTGCCCGCGCCGGTGATCACGATGTGCGAGAAGCGATATCCGGTGAAGTCACCGCACGTCTCCGAGCCGAACATCAGCGCGTTGCAGCACACCGACGACAGGTGCGCGTGCGTGACCGTCACGTCGCCGCTCGGCAGCGTCGCCCCCAGCGCCCATTCGCTCTTGAACGCCAGCGCGTCGTCGTACGCGTGGTCGACGAGGTTGGTGATGCGCACGTCCTGCGAGTTGTCGACGTCCCAGCCGTCGCGGTCGTCCGCGGTGAGGATCCTCAGGCCGTTCGAGCGCACGTCCTTGCAGTCGTTGATCAGGATCGCGAAGTGCCCGCCGCGCTCAAGCGTGAGGCCCGAGATCGTCAGCCCGTCGCACACCGCCAGCGAGATCAGCTTGTCCGCGCGGCCGCCGATCGGCTGACCGGTCAGCAGGTGGCCGGCGCCGTCGATCGTCCCCGCGCCGACGAAGCCGATGTCATGCACGTCCTCGCCCCAGATCACCGCGTCGTGGAAGTGGCTGTGCCCTGTGTCCTCGTAGCGCGCGTACGGGTTCTGCTCCGGCGGGTCGTATCCGTACTCCCCACCCAGCAGCGTCGCGCCCGCGTCCACGCGCAGCGTGACGTTGCTCAGCATGTGGATCGAGCGTCCCGCCAGATAGGTGCCGGGCGGAAGCTCGACAACCCCGCCACCCGCCCGATTTGCGGCCGCGATCGCTCGATTGACGGCCGGCGCGTCGTCGTGCACGCCGTTGCCCAGCGCGCCGTAGCCGCGCACGTCGAACACCCTGCCCACGCTCGATGCGCTCGCCGCACGCGCCGGCGTCTCTGCTGCGGCGAACGCCGCCCAGACCGACGCGACGAGGGCGAAACCGAGCGCCAAGGCCATCCCCCTCGAGTCGGCCGCCGCACGACGCGGGCTCACAAGACGATGGTATAGATCATTCTGTGGCACGCAAAACCCGCTGGGCCCTGGCCCACAAGCTCAACGCAGCGGCGGTGAGAGCCCTGTGAGCGCCGGCGACAAAGTGCACGACAACGGCATCGAGGTCGACGGGCTGATCCGCGACTTCAAGGGCGGCGTGCGCGCCGTCGACGGCATCGACCTGCGCGTGGCGCCGGGCGAGATCTACGGCTTCCTCGGCCCCAACGGCGCGGGCAAGTCGACGACCGTGCTGGTGCTCACCACGCTGCTGCCCCCCACCGCCGGCAGCGCGCGCGTGGCGGGCCTGGACGTGGTCCACCAGGGCGCTGAGGTACGTCGCGCGATCGGCGCGTCGCTGCAGGAATCGGCGCTCGACCCGTTCCTGACCGGCCGCGAGCACATGCGCCTGCAGAGTGCGCTGCACGGGCTGGGCAAGGCCGACAGCGAGCGCCGCGGGCGCGAGCTGCTGGAGCGGGTGGGCCTCACCGACGCCGCCGATCGCAAGGTCGGCGGCTACTCGGGCGGGATGAAGCGCCGGCTGGATCTCGGCCTGGCGCTCGTGCACGGGCCGCGGCTGCTGTTCCTCGACGAGCCTACGACCGGCCTCGATCCCCAGAGCCGCGCGGCGCTGTGGGACGAGGTGCGCCGCCTGGCGAACGACGGCGTGACGGTGTTCCTGACCACGCAGTACCTGGAGGAGGCGGACGTGCTGGCCGACCGCGTGGGGATCATCGACCGCGGCAGGATCGTCGCCGAGGGCACGCCCGCCGAGCTGAAGGCGTCGATCGGGAGGCCGAGCGTCGAGGTGATCCCTGAGGACCCCGGCGAGCGCGAGCGTCTGACGGCGGTTCTGCATCGCTTCGGCGAGCAGGCGGCCGCGTCGAGCAACGGCGTCGCCGTACGCCTGCCGCAGGGTGTCAGCGACGTGGCGGAGATCGTGCGCACGCTCGACGCCGAGGGTTTGCGGATCGCCGACCTGCGCCTGCACACGCCGTCGCTCGACGACGTGTTCCTGGCAAAGACCGGTCACTCGCTGGAGGGAGCGGGCGACGGCGAGAGTGCGGAGGACGAGCGGCAGGATTCGGTGCCCGCGAGCGCATGAGCGAGCACGCCACGCAGATTCGCGTGCTCGCGCGGCGCTCGATGCTGAAGACGCTGCGCCAGCCGTTTCAGCTGTTCCCGATCGTGTTCTTCCCGCTGATCCTGCTGGCGGTCAACGCCAGCGGGCTGAAGGCGGTGACGAGCCTGCCGGGCTTCCCCACGCACTCCTACATCTCGTTCGCCATCGCCGTGGCGTTCATCCAAGGCGGCATGTTCTCGCTGATCAACACCGGCACGAACCTGGCGGAGGACATCGAGAGCGGCTTCTTCAACCGCCTGGCGCTGACGCCGCTGCGACGGGTGTCACTGATCGCCGGCCTGCTCGTGGGTGTGGCGGCGCTCGGCGCGTTGCAGTCGGCGGTGTACATGCTGATGGGCGTTGTCGCCGGCGCGCACCTGGACGCGGGCGTGGGCGGCGTGCTGGTGATCGTGGCGCTCGGCTCGCTGACGGCTGTGGGCTTCGGCGCGCTCGGCTGCGCGGCCGCCCTGCGCACCGGCTCGGGCGAGGCGGTGCAGGGCCTGTTCCCACTGTTCTTCGTGTTCATCTTCCTGTCCTCGAGCAACCTGCCGCGCAACCTGCTGAAGACCGGCTGGTTTCACACGGTCGCAAACGTCAACCCCATCTCCTACCTGATCGAGGGCTTCAGGAGCCTCTACATATATGGATGGGACGGGACAGCGCTGTGGCGCGGCTTCGCGGTGGCGATCGGCCTGACGCTGGTGGCCCTCCTGGCCGTGACGGGCGCGCTGCGGACGAGGCTCCAGCGAACATGAGCAGCCACGGCGGCATCTGGCGCGTGGCGCGCACGATCGCGTGGCGCAGCCTGCACACGTACGTGCGCAGGCCTGACCTGTTCGTGCCGTCGCTCGTGTTCCCGCTGGTCTTCCTGGCGAGCTTCGCCGGCGGGCTGTCGGCCGTGGGCACGTTGCGCGGCTTCAGCTTCCCCGCGGGCTACACGGCCTTCCAGTTCGTGTTCGTGCTGTGCCAGTCGGCGATGTTCGGCGGGCTGTTCACTGGCTTCACGCTGGCGTTCGACTTCGAGAGCGGCTTCGCGCGGCGCCTGATGCTGGCGGCCGAGGACCGGCGTGGCATCGCGCTCGGCTACGCGCTGGTGGCGCTCACGCGCGCGGCGATCACGCTGAGCGTCGTGACGGCGGTGGCGCTGGCGGCGGGCATGCGGATCACGGGCGACGGCGTGGACATCTTTGGGCTGTACGGCCTGGCGTTCCTGCTGACGCTCGTCGGCTACGGCTGGGCGGCGGGCGTGGCGTTCCGCTTCCGCTCGATCCAGGCGGGCCCGCTGATGCAGACGCCCGTCTTCCTGCTGCTGTTCCTGGCGCCCGTGTACGTGCCGCTGAGCCTGCTCAAAGGCTGGATCCACACGGTCGCGAGCATCAATCCGGCGACGGCGTTCCTGGACGCCGGCCGCGGCCTGATCTCCGGTGTGCACAACCACACGGCGCTGGCGTTCATCTGCGCGCTGGCGCTGATCTTCGTGTTCGCGATGTGGATGCTCGGGGGCCTGCGCAGCGCGGAAAACTCGACCTGAGCGCCGCCACAGCCTGGCTGGATCAGTGGTGTGCAGGTGGCGCACACGGGTGACAGCATTATCTGTGGGTGTCTACATCTCGCCGGAACCCGCCACAGATAGCCAACTGCCTGCGACGTTTGTCTGTGGAACTGTCGTCTGCGTAGCGCGAGAGTTGGAACGATGGAAATTGTCCGTAAGCAATTTGCGGCCAACCTGCGCCAGCATCGCGACCGAGCGGGTCTCTCGCAGGAGGCGCTCGCAGATATCTGCGATCTGCATCGCACGGAGATCAGCCTGCTGGAGCGCTGCAAGCGATCGCCGCGCCTGGAGACGATCGTGATCCTCGCGCGCGGTCTCGAGCTCAGCTCACCGGCCGACCTGCTGGACGGGATCAGCTGAGAGAGGGAGTACCGCGGGCGAAGCGCCGGCCGGCTCGGCCAAGCGCTCCCCGCGGCTTTTGCCCGGGCGCTTGGAGAGCCAACACGATCGCGGCCGCCAGGGGCTAGGATGCGAGCGGTCGTGCCGACGTAGCTCAGTTGGTAGAGCACCTCCATGGTAAGGAGGGGGTCCGGGGTTCGAGTCCCCGCGTCGGCTTGCCCAAAAACCGCATAGGCAAGCGGTTTTTTCGAGTGCCTAAAGATTTGGGGCAGTTTTTCTGGCTTTCTGGGGCAAGTCAGAAACAATGCAGCAAGGCTTGGATCTACTCACCTGAGGATGGCCCTTGACGCCTTTGTGTTCTCCCCGGGGCGGATCGGCCCGTGCGAAGCGGCAGCTAGCCCTTTCGCGCTTCCCTTCCTGAGACGGCGTGGTATCGTGGGCGGTACCGAAGTACCGAGATAGCCTATGTCGCGAGCGCAATCCCCGATCAAGGTCCATGAGACCACCAAGGAGAAGGTCCGTTACGCCGCGTTGATGTCGGGCCTCAAGCAGGCGGAGCTGGTCGAGCGCGCGGTCGACGAGTACGTTGATCGCCACCACGACCAGTTCGCGCAGCGCATGGAGCGTGCGCAAGAGGCGCTGCTCGGCGGCAAGACCGCGACCCTTGCGTACTCACTGGGGGTCGAAGAGGCCGACGTCCAGCGTCTCGGCGGTGTGTCCTCCGATCAGCTCGGTGACTCGCGCAAGCCGAGGCGCGCGACCTCGAACCAGGCGAGCTCGCCCGACGGCCAGTCCGCGCGAGGCTCCCACAGATCAGCTTCCGCCGCAGCCAAGACCAAGCCGAACAGCACGTCGCGTAGACGCTCCTCGACGAAACGCCCGTCGGTCGCCTGAGTCGCGATCGCGACCCATACCTCCTCGCCAGACGTGACGACGTGAAGCCGCGCGTCGACCAGACCGGCAAATGAGACTGCTATGTCGTGGCCTCGACGGTCGAAGGCTTCGGGGAGCGCTGCGTCGATCGAGTCTCTGGCCGCGTCGATGATGCGCGCGTTGCGCTCGAGCGCATCGCGGAGCCGGTCGTCCGCGTCGGGCAACAGCCGCTGGGCTCGATGCAGAGCGGCGAACTGTTCGTAGGCGTCCTCGCCCGAGCCCTCCTCGCGCTGCGCGCCGGCGCACAACCAGAAACGCACTGCGTCGTCCTCCAGCCACGTCGCGCCACGCCACCGGCCGTGGCGCACGCGATACACGAGCGGATGCTCGATCGAGAGGATGCGCTTCTGCCCACGTGGCGCCGTCGGGGCGAGACGCCGCGCCTCACCGACGAGCACGTGGTCGAGCCCAGCGAGATCGACCTCAACGGGCGGAAGCTCGAGTTTCAAATCGTCTCGCAGGCAACGAAGCGTCACCCGCGTTCGTCGCGCTGGCTCAGGCGTCATCTCGCACGGACGCTACCTCGCGATTGGGACCCTTCCGAACTTTCGCCGGATGCACGGCGAGGTCTCACCAATGGCCCCCGGCAGCAAGTGCGTGTCGAACTCGGCGTTCCTGCGGCGGGCTATTCGCCAGAGGGACCGTCGGTCGGTGCGGCTAGGGGGTGCGTCGAGCGCTGGATGGAGGTGCTCTACCAGCTGAGCTACGTCGGCGCGAAGCCCGAATCCTAGCGTGATCGCCGCCGATCGCGATATGATCGGCGCTCCAAATGACCAGAAGTGCCTGGCCGTTTCTGGGGCGTTTTTTGGGGCCTTATAGGGGCAAACGTGTTGCCCAAGTCCGTCCCCCACAGGCTCCACAGGACCTAAAAGCCCAGCAACGACGGGACTCGACCGACAAGGAGACCCCCTATGCCATCCATGGTAAGGAGGGGGTCCGGGGTTCGAGTCCCCGCGTCGGCTTCGCTCTCAGCTGGCGATCGCCGGGCGGGGTCCTGGAAGCGGTGCCGCGACGCCCGTGCTTGTGGAGACGATGCTGTCCTGCGACGGCGCCCCGTTCAGCGCCGTCGACGGGCACCGACGCTCGTTTAGTGCTCGCCACCCCGCTGAAGCCCCCGGTTCGCGATGCCGATCCATGGAATACATGCGCTCAGCCAACGCACAGCACGCCGCCGGTCACAGCGCCGGGAGCCGCGAGGGCCTGTACCTGCTGCTGAAGGTGCTCGAGGAGCACAGCCCTGGCGCGCTCGAGGATCTCAACAGGGTCGCCCATTTCGCCACCGCCACCGCACAGAGCCTGGGGCTGTCAGAGGACGAGGCGCAGCGCATCGAGCTTGCGGGGCGCCTGCACGACGTCGGCAAGCTCGCGATACCGGACGCCATCCTCAACAAGCCGGGCCCGCTCGACGCCGAGGAGTGGGCGGTGATGCACACCCACGCGGAAATCGGGCAGCGCATCCTCCTCGCCGCGCCGTCGCTGTCGCACGCCGCCAAGCTCGTGCGCTCCCACCACGAGCGCTACGACGGCTTCGGCTACCCCGACAAGCTCGCCCGCGAGGACATACCCCTCGGCGCGCGCATCATCGCCGTGTGCGCCGCGTTCGTCGCGATGATGAGGCACCGCCCGTTCAGCGACGCGATCACCGTCACAGAAGCGCTCACCGAGCTGCAGCGCTGCTCCGGATCGCAGTTCGATCCACACATCGTGGACGCGTTCTGCGAGCTGCTGCGACTGGCCCGCGCGGCTTGACGGGCTAGCGCTTGCGCGGGCGCACGCGCTTGTCGCGGTCGCGGTCGACGCGACGCAGGGTCTCGCTCCCGCACAGGCCGACGCCACTGCGCGCCGACCCAATCGACGGAGCGTCTGAGATCGGAATCGCGCACGGCCGCTCCGACGGCACCGACCGGCACAGCGAATCCCCGCGCGGCGCGCTGAGCGCGCGTCCCGCGACAGGGATCGCGCACCCGACAGCGCAACCGGGCGCCGCCACAGCACACACCCGGCCGTGGCCGCTCCCGCGCTTGGCTGCGCGAGCTCTCGCCAGCAGCCCGGCGACCTCACCCTTGGACGCCACCGATCGCGGGTGCGCGGCGCTCGCGTGACGTGCGCCCAAGAGCAGCGCGCCGCAGGCTGCCGCAGCACACACGGCGACAAGGACCGACAAGCGCTTCGTCATGGACATCAGCCGAGAATGCACGTTACTCCAGCTGCGCGTCGATGTGGTCGCGAACGCTTCCCGATGGTCGTGCATCGGACCTACAGCTTGACGGTCGGCGTGAGGTGTCGCAGCACCTCGATGCGCTGGGCGACGCCGCTGCCGCCGGCGACGACCAGCCACGCGTCGCGCAAGCGCGTGGCCGTGAGTTCGCCTTTGAAGTCGCCCGGGCCGTTGAGGTAGCCACGCTGCCCTGGCACCGGTGTAAGCCCCGGAATGGCTGCGGGAGGAACCCCTGGGTGTGCGGCGTCGAGCAGGATCGCGGCGTCGAGCGGCCGGCGCCGGAGGTAGAACTCGGTGTCGATGCAAGAGAAGAACGCGCGCCCGACGAGCTGGCCGGTGAACGGGCGAATGGCGCTGGCGACGTGGCTCCACTGCGGCGCCAGCCCGGGCAGCCCGCCGGCGCGCAGCGCGCACGGGCCTCGCTCGGACGTGTTGAGGGGCTCGAACGGCCCGCGCACGCTTTCGTTCGGGATCGGGCGTCCGTGTGCGTCGAGAGCCACCACCGCCGGCGCGGGCGGGCGCGCGAACGCGCGCCCGCCCGCCCGCGAGTCCTTGTGCCGAACCGGACTGACGTGCGTCACGACTCGCGCGGCCCGCAGGCCGTAGGGCAGCCCGGGAAGCGCCACCGTGGCGACACGCCGGCGGCCGTTGACGAGGATGGCGGCGACCTGCGGGGTCGTCAGCACGACGAGCGAGTCCTCATGCAACGTCCTGCTGGCGCTGCTCAGTTCCATCGCCAGCGGCCTCGAGCTGACCGGCGTCGCCGCGCACCCGCCGCCGGCGATGACGCCCGGGTGTTCTTCCACGCCCACGCACCACCCATATTCGCCGCCGTCGAGCGCGGGCGACAGACGAATGCCGAACCCCACCGAGGCAGACGCGACGGCGTGAGCGGGACCCACGCCGCCCGATGGGCGCACAGCGCGCGGGTCCGTCGGCGAGCCTCCCGCGGCGAGCGCCCATGACACGCCGGCGACGCCCGCGACCAGCAGCGCGCCGGTGAGCGCGATGCGGATGCGGCGCGCACGCTGGCGGCGCCTGGCCTCTTCGATCACGCCCTGATCCGGTCCCGCCCCGCCCCGATCCGATCCTGAGCCTGGGGGCGTCACGGCGGCGGTGGGTTCATGGTCGAGCAGCGCGCGCATCGTTCAGCGGATGCTCTGGATGATCGTGATCAGCTCCTCGGGCTGGTAGCCCTGCTGGCGCGCGAAGCGCACGAGCTCGCGAGCTCGTGCGGTCACCGCGCCCCGCTGCGGCGTGCCGCTGACGCGCACGCCCAATCCGCGGCGGAACTCCAGCAGACCCTCGTCGCGCAGAGCGCGCAGCGCGCGCAGCACCGTGTTCGTGTTGACGCCCATCACCGCCGCCAGATCGCGCGCCGGTGGCAGGCGCTCGCCGGCCTTGGCCTCGCCGTCGGCGATCGCGCGCCGAATCTGCGCTGCGACTTGGTCGTGCAGCGGCGTCGGGTCACCGCGGTCGATCTCGATCGGAAGCATTGTGCTATTTACAGTAGCATCATTGACATCAGCCTGCAAGGAGCTTCGAGGTCCGTAGGTCACAATCCGGCCGGCAGCTGCGTCAATGCGGTCATGGACCCCATCTCCGCCGCGGACGAGCTGACCGATCGCGAGCTGCTGCAGCGCGCGCGGGCAGGCGAGGCCGTGTGCTTCGGCGAGTTCTACCGGCGCCGGCGCGGTGCGGTCCTCGCGTTCCTGCGCCCGCGCGTCGCGAGCCCCGAGCTGGCGGCGGATCTGATGTGCGAGACGTTCGCGTCGGCCCTGGTGACGGTCCACGAGCCGTGCCGCGAGCTGCCGCGCGAGCCCATCGCGTGGCTGGTGGCGATCGCCCGCAACGAGCTGCTGGACGCGTGGCGGCGCGGCAGGGTGGCCGAACGCGCCCGTCGCCGGCTCGCGCTGGAGCCGCTCGCGCTCGGCGATGAGGACCTCGTCGCAGTGGACGACGCGGCGGCCAACGCGGACCTGCTCGCGCAGCTCGCCGATGAGCTTCCGCCGGATCAGCTTCACGCGCTGAGCGCCCACCTGTTCGAAGAGCGCGGCTATCCCGAAATCGCACGGGAGCTCGGGTGCTCGCAGGCGGTAGTGCGCAAGCGCGTCAGCCGCGCCCTGACGACACTTCGAGCCAACCGAGGAGCAAGCACATGAGCAGCGCACTGGACCGATTCGAGCAGTCACTCGTGCGGGCGTCTCACACGCTGCACCAGCAGCAGCAGCACAGCGCGGGCGGGCGCAGGAGTTCGGGCCTGCGGAGCCGTGGATGGCGCATTCCCGCGGGCGCGCTCGCGATCGGCGTGCTGGCCGCAGCGGGGACGTCGCTGCTCGGCCCGACCGGCAACCCGCGGGAAATCGCGCAGTTCGAGTGCGGCGAGGACATTACGGCGAGCGTCACCGGAGAACCGGTGCGCGACTGCGCGACGCTGTGGCCGTCGATGTACCATCACGCGCCGCCGCCGCTGGTCGCGTGGGTCGCAGAAACAGGCGGCGCGGTCGTGGTGACCCCCGTCGGCCAGCCGCCGGCGGGCGGGGGCTGGCGAGCGCTGCCCAAGGGCTGGACAGCCGACTCGGCGGTGCTGCTACTGCACACGCAGCTCGGAGACATCACGACCGGCATCGAAGCCCGCCCGTGCTGGTCGGCACCCGCGGCGAGCGCGCTCGTCGCGGCGATGCTGCACACCGACGAGCTGGACTCGTGGCACATCCGCGTCAGAACCGAACGAGCAAACGGCGCGCACCCGAACTGCCTGCTGGTGTCGGCGGCGACGGGCGTCGAACCACGCTCGGTGCTGCTGGTCGAGCGCCCCGTGCGGGAGCCCGCCGGATGGTCCCCCACATTCCCAAGCGGACCGATCGAACATGCGCGTCTGACCTCCACGGAGACGCGCGTCAACGCCAGCCTGAGCGCCGACGGGCGCTGCGCGAGCGTGACACAGGCGGTGGCGCTGTGGCGCTCCAGCGCCCACGCCGCCGGCATCCCCGCCTCGAGGTACGTCCTGTTCACACGATCTGGAGCCGACACGGGAGGCTGCGCCCACGTGTTCGTCGACGTGCCCGGAGGCGGCGGCCCCGCCGACGTGTACGCGGCGAAGCTCCAGTAGCAACGCACCTCAGCGCGAATGCGTCGGCCTGGGCAGCTGTTCCTCGTCTTGCGAGCCGGGCTTTGGTGGCCTTCTCTCAGGACCCAGAAGGCTGGTGGCGAGCGCCTCGCCAGCGCGTGCTCGCAGGGTGAGGAGCTCGGAGCCGCTGCCGCGCGGAATGGTGAACGCGAACACGCCCTGAGCGACGGCGATCCGCCGGCGCACGCCGCGGCTGTGCGATCCCGTGCGTCGGACGGGCGTCAGCGTGAGATAGGCCGTGGCCGGCCCCGCGATGCCGCCGAAGAGGATGGGCGAGCAGCGCCCCCTGTCGCAGCCGGTGGCCGAGAACACGACGCCCGCTTGCAGCGGCCGCTGTTCCGCCGACAGAGGGATCGAGGCGCCGGCTCCGCCCACCCCGTCGTCGAGCGTGAGCGACTGCAGCCCAGGGTTGGTGTCGGGCAGGCCCTGGAGCTCGCGTGCGACCTCCTGTCGCAGCGGGTCGTGCGCGCGGGGACGCAAGCGGGCGAGCTCGCTCAGCCGCGCGGCTAGGCAGCGCCGCGGGTCGACCGTGGTGAACGGGCCTTGTCCGTGGGCGACGTACATGATCAGCGTGATCCCTCCGGGCAGATGCACTTCGCGGATGGTGCGCGCGAGCACCGGGCCGCCGCTGTTGTGCTCCGCGAACGCGATGGCCTGCCGGCTGGGAGGGTGTCGAGGCGCGGTGGCGAGCTGCGGCAGGACCGCGATGATGCGCGGGTCGGGCGCTTCATCGCTGAGCGCCGCGTGCAGTCGGCCGCCGGCTATCCGACACGCTCCCCTCGCCGCGCCGCCGGTGTCAGTCAGCCTCAACACGCGATTCAGCAGCACGTTCTCGGGGCTTTCGCCGGCCTGCGTGGCGATCGTCGCCGCCGCGGCAGCCGCAAAGACAAGCGGAAGCGCGACGAGCAGCAGTCCTCGTCTGCCACCCGCGCCCCGCCGCGGGCGCGACAGCCGCCAGCCGGGCGGACGATCGTGGCGACGCCGGCGCCGGGCGACGCTCTCGAGGAGCTGGTCGTGCAGGTCCTCGTAAGCACTCATGCGGTCTGCGCCAGTCGTTCTCGAAGTCGGCGCAGGCCGCGATGCACACGCTGGCGGACGACCGCCTGCGAGCATCTGAGATCGGTCGCGATCGCGGCGTAGTCACGCTCGTCGAGCACACGCGCGCGGATCGCCGCCTGCTGCTCAGGTGGAAGCTCGCCGAGCAGCTCGTCGAGGAAGGCGCCGGCTCCCAGCGACGCGAGCTCCTCGACACGTGCGAGATCCTCGTCCTCGAGCGCCACCGGACGGTGGCCTAGCTCCCTGCGGGCTCTTGCTTCGACCCGCCCGCGACGCAGGCTGTCGCGCAGCTTGTGCTCGGCGATCGAGAACAACCAGCCCGGCGAGGATCCTTGCGATGGATCGAACCCCCCGCACGCCACGACGAGTGCCGCGAACGTCTCGGCGGTGAGGTCGAACGCCGCCTCACGCGAGCCCACGCGCCGCAGATGAAACCCAGTGACGGCGGGCAGCCAACGGCGGTAGAAGATCTCGAAGGCAGCTTGATCGCCAGCCGCGGCCGCAAGCAGCAGCGCATCGTCGTCGGTCGCTCCGCGGTGCCTCACACCCGCTACTTCGCGCCAGGCGCGATCCTGTGACACCCCTCCATCCTCGCCCATGGCGCCAGGAGCCAACGTGACGCCGCAAACGTGGGCTGCGCTACGGGAGCGTGAAGGAGAAGCGCCCAATCGTCTCGTCACTGCCGATGAGACGGAGCGCACCCGTTTCGCTTCCGAGGACGACCTCGCCGTGCACGACCCCATGGCAGCCTGGTGGCTGGCGGACGAATTCGGTCATGTGAAGGACCTCGCCACGGGCGACGTCGCGTTCGAGCGACTGCCCGTTCGTGCCTCCGCGTCCGCACGCCGCTCCGCTCGGCCGGGAGACCTGGATGCCGTAGGCGACGCTCGCGTTGGTCACCGCGGCCGGCGCTGTGAAGGCGACCTCCAAGTCATACCCTCCGGGCACCCTGCGCGCTTTCAACGCGACCGCCGTGTGCAGCCCGCGCAGGATCCCTGGGACGAGCACGCGTGTGCGATAGATGCGGCTCTTGCACTGCGGCGGTCCGTGGGGCTGGCGGTCGAACCCCGTCTGGCAGAGGCGACCGCCGTAGCGGAAAAGCATCCGCGATACGACTTCCCCTTTCCCTGCTCCGATCGGAAAGCCGCCGAGCAGTCCCGTTGTACCTCCGAGTCCGGGGGCGTTCTGCCGCAGCTTGGGTGGTACGCGCAGAACGATCAGGTAGGCGCCGAGACCGCCGACGGTGGGGACGGTGTGCAGCCTGCCGTCAACCATGTAGGAGACGCTGACCGCGTGGGGGCCCAGCACCCCGAACCCGACCAGCCGCTCATCGCCCACGGGGCAACGCTTCGGGCTGGACGCCCAGGCACGCAGCCACGGAGGCCGACATGACAGTCGGTTGATTGTGAGCGCTCCCGCGGCGGGCACACCGTTGTCGCTCAAGATGGTCCAGACGCTTGGCGCGATGCACGGGCCGGGTTCTAGGGCCGAAGCCGAAAGTTCATGGAAGAGCCCGTCGTCGTCGAACTCGCCGTCCTGGCCGAGAATCCCCAGGCGACCATCGAGCAGCCGCCCGATCTGCAGGCACACGAGTCCACGCGTGGTGCGCACGACCCTCATCCCCCAGGGCAAGCCGCCGGCTGGGTCGGGCACGGAGATCGCGACCCGTCGCATCGATGTACGCGCACCCTTGGCGCCTACCACCGGCACGCCAATGCCAGTGGACACCGACGGGCCTTCCCGTCCGCGAGCCCGAGGAGCCGGCACAGGGTTGCCGAAGCCGATGATCTGCGTGGCGGCGATCGCTGCGCCCGCGAGCAGCAGCGCTCCGAGCGCGATCGCAGCAAGCAGCGGGTCGCGAGCGCGCGGCTGACGCGCTTGCGCACGACCGCCGGCGAGCACCGGAGCTGCCGCGCGATCTCGCGATAGCCGCGTTCGTCGAGCACGCGTGCGCGCAGCGCGTCGAACTGCTCCGGCCGTGGCGGCGCTCGTACAGCACGCCGAACGCGTCATGGTCTCCTGCGCGCGTACGTTCCAACAGCTGTCCATCGCTCAACGCCTCCGCGATCCGCCTCACTTCATCCATAACGATCGAGCGGTGGTGTTTGTGACCGCATCGCTGCTCGACACACTCGGACCTCGCAGGCGGCGGTCGTACCTCAGAATGGTGGGCGGCCTGTAATTAGCGCGCGGCGCCGGACAACATGGTTCGTATGACTCGCGAGCGGCCGGCGTTCGAACGCATGTTTCGCGCTCATCACGCCGCGGTTTACCGCTACGTGCTGCGGCGTGTGGAGCGGCCGGCCGTCGATGACGTCGTCGGCGAGACGTTCCTGGTCGCGTGGCGCCGGTATGAGGAGCTCGCGGGCGAGCCGCTGCCGTGGCTGCTGGGCATCGCTCGACGGGTGTGCGCCAATCATCTACGGGGGCGCGCCCGGCGCGCCGCGCTGCGGGCACGCCTCGCGGCAGAGCCGGCGCGGGCGACGACCGCCGATGCGCGGCTCGTCGACGGCGCCGTGCTGGCTGCGCTTGCGAGCCTGCGTGACGAGGACCGCGAGGCGATCTTGCTGATCGCGTGGGATGGCCTGGACAACCGTCAGGCGGCGAAGGTGCTCGGCTGCGGCGTGGGCGCGTTCGCGGTGCGGCTGCATCGCGCGCGGCGGCGACTGGTACGGGCACTCGACGCTGCCACGTCCGAGCAGGCGCTGACGAATGTCGAGCGCGAAGGAGAGGTGGCGCATGAGCTCCCATGACACGGCGATGAGACGCGTCGCCGCGCTGGACCCCGCGCGCACGGCGATCGTCGATCGCGACGCCGCCGAGCAGTTGCTCGAGCGAGTGCTCGCTACGCGCCTCACACCGGCCCCGCCAGCCACGCCGTCCACCCCGCACACGCCAACCATGCCGCTCGCGCCGAGGAGCCGGCCGCGCGGGCACCACCGCAAGGCGATCCTCGCGCTGGTGGCGATCGCGCTGCTGGCGCTGGCGGCCGCCGCGCTCGCCGCGGTCGGAGTGATCCGCTTTGGCGCTCCCGCGAGATCGCCGTTCGCGCTGAGCTCGCCGCGGTTCGGCCTGGGCTCGCTGCGGCCTGGCTCCGCGCGGGTGCTGTCGGTGTCGAGCGCCGACCCGGCCGGTGGACCGCCGTGGGGCATGCGCGTGCTCAGCACCACCCGCGGCGTCGGCTGCATCGAGGTCGGGCGCGTGCTGCATGGGCGCCTCGGCGCGCTGGGCGAGGACGGCGCGTTCGACGACGACGGCCGCTTCCACGAATTCCCCGCTCGGGGCCTGCTCGGAGGAGCGGTGTGCGCCAACCTCGACGCGCACGGGCGGCTGTTCGACACGGTCGGCTCGGACGTGCTGCCGGCGAGCGGCGACACCGGCGACGGCAGCTGCATCGCACCGCCACCGCCGGGAGAGATCATCGTCGGACCCAACGCCAGCCGCGTCTGCCCCGCCGCCGACGTGCGCGTGCTCTCCTACGGCCTGCTCGGCCCGGACGCTCGCGGCGTCACGTACACGCTCGACGGCCATCAGCACACGCTCGTGCCGGTGGCGCCCGAGGGCGCGTACCTGATCGTCAACGGCTACCAGCGCGGGCGCCGGCTGCTCGGCGAGGGCTCCTCAGGCGCGAGCATCACGCCCTTGCCGTGGAGCAGCCCGATCGAGACGATCACCTACAGCAACGGGACCGTCTGCCACATCGCCGACACCAGGCCGGGAACGCTCGCCGGCAAATGCAGGCCGCCCGGCTACGTGCCGGTCACGCTGCGCCGGCCCACGCACGCACAGGTCGCCGCCACGATCCACGCGAGCATCGTCGTGGCGCCACCGGCAAGAGCGGCGGAACTGGGCACCCATCGCGCGATCCGCGTCAGCTTCACCGCACGCGTAGCCGTCACCAAGGCAGCCGACGCGTACGAGCTCGTCGAGGCGACGTCAAGTCCCGAGGCGGTCTTCACCGAGACCAGGCAGGACATCTCGCCTGGACAGACGGTCAGCTGGCTGCTCCCCGCACGCCGGCCGGGCACCTACAGCGGCACCGTGCGGCTTGGCATCGGCGTGTCCCCCGCGTATCCCATCTACAGCTACAGCCCGGGGCCGCCGGTGGGACGCTTCAGCATTCGCGTGCCTTGAAGCCAACGAGTCCCCACGCTCTCACGCGGCGACGATCTGGCGAGCCCGTTTGGCCTGGTCATGCTCGAAGGCCGGGGCCATGTACTCGGCCGCGCCGCTGCCAACACCCGCTTCGCGCGCGACCGTCCGCCAACGGCTGGTGGCGTCGAGAACCTCGCCGAGCGTGAGGCGAATGTCATCGTCGGAGAGCCGAAAGTAGCTGGCGACGCCTACCAGCGTGTCCACAGACGCCGACGGGTCACTGAAGTCGATGGCCGTGCACAGGTGCTTGGGCCCGGGGCTGGGATTCGGGTTCAAGTCGAAGGCTGGCGAGAGCGTCCAGCCGGCGCTGCTGGTGCGCAGAAACCCGTGGTTGCGCAAGTGATCGTCGGTGTTGGAGATGAGAACCGAGAACGCGATCCGTCGCCACAGCTCACGCAGATCCTCGCCTGCCGTCGGAGAGTGACGCTCGATGACGTCGGCGATCTCCAGGTAGCTGCGTTGGTCGCGATCGACGGCCTCGAGCATCATCATGGCGCTCACGTAGCCGACGCGCAACGCGCCAGCTCGGTCGAAGCGGTCGACGATCAACACGGCCTTTCCGTCGATGAGGTGAAGCGTGTGACCCGGAACGCGGATCCCGCCGGCGTGGGCCAGGCGCAGAGCGACGGCCTCCCAGCGCATCACGTCCCACTCATCGCTCGAGGCGTTGGGGAACTTCGCGATCGCCACCCTGCCGTCGGCGTCGAGCACGTGCGCCTTGGGGCGCGCGCCGCCCAGAGAGCTTCCGCCGCGGAGCAGCGCTCGCAGCTCCTCCTCGCTGGCTTCGCCGCGTTCCAGTCGCACGGCGGCGTTGAGCAGCTGCGGAAGCTCGAGCAGCGCAGGCACGCCCGTCCTCTCGTCGGTGCGGTAAGCGCCCGTTGCCGGATCGCGGAAGCGCAGCGCCCCCTGGCGCAGATCATCGCGGACGCCCAGCAGGTGGTCGGTCTCCCCGAAGCTGCGCTCGGGACCGCCTTCGCGGCGCGCCCGCTGCCCCTCTGCCCGGGCGATCAGCCGGCGCCCCCAGCGGTCGGGTGCGCTGTCGGAGAACGCGCCGAACATCGCCTGGCCCACGGGCGTCCGCTGCTGAGAGTCGAGAAGCGCCAGCGCCGGATCCAGCGCGTAGGCGTCCGGGTGCGCCAGGTAGCCACTGTCGTACGCGAACGTCGCCGACTCCGCCCCACGCCGCCGATGCGACCACAGCCGTCCGGCCAGGATGTCCTCGCCGCCGATCTGCACGACGACCTCGACAGCGTCGTCAGCCATTGGTCAAGTTCTTGGGGCGCACGCGCTGGGGCAGCTTTTCATCGGAGCGCAGCCGCCCGACGTCGGTCTCGTAGGGGTCCGGTGCGCGCGGCACGCTCTCGAGAATGCCCAGCGCACGGAAGATCCTGAGACTGTTCTCCAGCGCGATGCCGCCGTCAGCGCCCTCCAGCCGCCGCACCGTGTTGGTGGACACGCCGGCACGGTCGGCGACCTGAGCTTGGGTCAGCCCCCGCAGCTTTCTCAAGCATCGCGTCCGCGTCGTCGCGCTCGCGCTCGCCGCGGTTCGCAGCGAAGCTGGCGAAGCGGGCGATCCGGTGCACGACATCCGACATTTACTCACCCCCTCAGGCCGTGGACGCGCTACCCGATAGATAGCGCGTGAGACCATGAAAGCTCTGCTCCGGGGGCATCGCCTGCTCATATGCCGCCGCCGTGTCCGGGTTGGCCGACGCCGCCACCCGCGCCCGAATCGCCGCCGCGAACGCCGACTCATCAACCCTTCCAGCCAGCTCCCGCACCCGCGCCAGCTGCTCACGCAGCGCCGCCAGGTGAGCATCCACGTCGTCGTAGGAGCCGAAGTGGGTCAGCGCCAGGCTGCGTGGGCGCCACGCCTCGATCAGCTCCAGCGACGCCTGCCACGCGCGCACGTCGATGTCGGGCGGCGGCGTCGGAGCCAGCACGCACGCGCCGTCGATGCGCACGCCCGTCACGTCGCCCGTGAACGCGCGCCCGCTCGGCTCGTGCAGGTAGGCCACGTGGTGGGAGGCGTGACCCGGCGTGTACGCCACGCGCAAGGCACCCAGCGACTCGCCGCCGCGCAGCACCCGCACGCGCTCCGCCGGCACCGGCAGCACCTCACCCCACAGCCGCCCCATGTGCTCGCCGTACAGGCGCGTCGCGCTGCGCAGCAGCTTCGTCGGGTCGATCACGTGCGGCGCGCCGCGCTCGTGCACCCACACCTCGAGATCCGGGAAGCGCCGCACCAGCGAGCCCGTCGCGCCCGCGTGGTCGAGATGGATGTGCGTCAGCGCCAGTACCCGCGGCGGGTCGCGTTCGAGCGCTGGGAGCAGCTCGTCCAGGCAGCTGCTCGGCCCCGGATCCACGATCACCTCGCCCACCCGCCACGCGCCGATCACATTCGCGCGCCCCAGGTGGCGCAGGTCCGTCAGCTCCGGCTCGCTCACGCGCTAACGCTCAGAGCTGACCGCGTACCAATCCGACCTCAGCTCCGCCGCCCCGTCGCAGACGTCGCGCACGACCTCCAGCACCGCGCGACGGCCGATGTCCGCGCGTTCGTCGTGCGTCATCGACACCGGCGCGTCCGCCTCCAGCGTCACCCAGATCTCAGCGCCCACTTTCGCGAACGACGCTTGGTCGCGATTGGGCCCAAGGCGCTGCAACAGCAGCTCGATCGCGTCGTCCGGCATCGCGAAGCCCGAGTGTCGTGTGATCCTGAAGCGCACGCGCGAAGGCTACAGCTTCGCCCTCCACCGGCGGCAGCTGGACCGCAGCCGCATCCGCGGTCACGCGAGCACGAACTCGCCACCGGCGAGGATCACCGCCGAGCCGCCCACCTCCACGCGCTCGACCGCGTCCGCCGAGCCCACCGCGCGTGCGTGCAGCAGCGACGGGCGCCCCACCTCCGCGCCCTGGCGGATCTCGATCTGCTCGCCGAACGCGATCCGCCCGTGGCGAGCGAGGTGCACCGCCAGCGGCCCCGCCGCCGATCCCGTCGCCGGGTCCTCGCTAACGCCCAGCCCCGGAGCGAACATCCGCGTCGTCCAGCGCGTCCCCGCGCCCGCGAAGCAGCTCACGCCGATCGCGCCGAGCTCCGCCAGC
Organism: Solirubrobacteraceae bacterium; assembly: GCA_035484215.1. Taxonomy (GTDB): domain Bacteria; phylum Actinomycetota; class Thermoleophilia; order Solirubrobacterales; family Solirubrobacteraceae; genus Palsa-744. The sequence goes on from DATHPE010000038.1 coordinate 21,236, forward strand.
GCGCGTACGTCCGGTTCCAGCGCCGCCACCGCGCGCTCGCCGTCGAGCTCCACGTACACATGCCTGGGGCCGTTTACGTACGCCTCCACCGGCAGGCCCGAGCGCTCCACGCCCAGCGCCGCCAGCAGCTCCCTCGCGCGCTCATACGGACCCCACGCGGGGATCGGCTGGCGCATCGATCCGTACGCCACCCGCCCGCCGCGCCGCAGCGCCACCGGCACGAGGCCAGAGCCGGTCTCCAGCGACACCGCGTCCGCCCCCAGCTCGCCGCCCACCACCATCGCCGCGCCCAGCACCGGGTGCCCCGCGAACGGCAGCTCCGCGGTGGGCGTGAAGATGCGGATACGCGCGTCGCCGCCCTGCTCCGGCGCGAGCACGAACACCGTCTCAGACAGGTTCAGCTCGCGTGCCAGCGGCTGCATCTGCCGTGGCAAAAGCGTGCCAGCGTCCGGGAACACCGCCAGCTGGTTGCCCTGCAGCGGTGTGTCCGTGAACACGTCAAGCAGGACGTAGCGGTGGGCGGCGCTCACGCCGACAGCTTGCCAGCACCGGAGCTTGGCCACCGTGCCGTCGGGGACGGGTTCCTTTCAACATGGTGTATAGCCATGGCTACCGATAGCGGCAGGCCACCAGGCGTCTACCGCGCCTCCGCCGCCGCAGGAGCCGCGAGCTCCTGCCGGCGCGCACGCAGCAAGGTCGCCGCCGCCAGCGCTCCGAGCACGCTGAACGCCGCGGCCACCGCAAACGCCAGCCGGAAGCCGTCGCTCAGGGCCGACGGGTCCGACGCGCCCACCAGCAGGTCCGCCCGCGTGCGCGACGCCGCGATCGTGCTCAGCACCGCCAGCCCCAGCGCGCCGCCGATCAGCCGCGAGGTGTTGAGCATGCCCCCCGCCAGCCCGCTCTCCTTCGCGGGCACGCCCGACACAGCGGCGATCGTCGCCGGGACCAGCGACAGCCCGAAGCCCACCGACGTCAGCAGCCCGCCCGCGAGCACGTCCGAGGCATAGCTTCCGCCGCTGCTCACGCCCGTCAGCAGGAACAGCCCCGCCGCCACGCACAGCAGACCCACCGTCAGCACCCGGCGCTCGCCGAAGGCCGCCACCAGGCGCGGTGCGAGCGTGCTCGTGGCGGCAATCAGCACCGTCATCGGCAGGAAGCACAGGCCCGTCTGCAGGGCGCCGTAGTGAAGGACCTGCTGCAGGTACAGCGACAGGAAGAACCACATCGCGAACACCGACGCGTACAGCAGGAACATGATCAGGTTGGCCGCGCGCAGTCGCGCCATGCCGAAGACCCGCAGCGGCATCAGCGGCGCGCGCGCCACCCTGCCCTCGACGAACACGAACGCCACCAGCATCGCCACGCCGGCCGCCAGCGGAGCCAGCACGCCCGCGGCTCCCCAACCGAGCGTGTCGGTGCGCACGATCCCGTACACCAGCGCGGTGAGCGCTCCCGTGATCAGCAGCGCGCCGGTGACGTCGTAGTCGCGCCTGCCCGCCGGCTCGCGCCCGGCGGGCACCAGCCGGCCCGTGAGCGCGATCACGCCGATCCCGATCGGCACGTTCACGAGGAAGATCGCAGGCCAGCCGAACGCCTGCGTCAGCACCCCGCCCAGGAGCATGCCCAGCGAGCCGCCCACGCCGCCCATCGCCCCCCACACGCCCAGCGCGCGGCTGCGCTCGCGGCCCTCCTTGAACGAGGTCGCGATGATCGCCAGGCTCGCCGGCGAGATCACCGCGCCGCCGATGCCCTGCAGCGCGCGTGCCGCGATCAGCAGTGTTCGCGAGTCCGCCAGCGCGCACGCCAGCGACGCCAGCGCGAACAGGGCCGCTCCCGCCACGAACACGCGCCGGCGCCCGAGCAGGTCCGACGCGCGGCCGCCGAGCATCAAGAAGCCGGCGAATGTCAGCGTGTAAGCGTTCACCACCCACTGCAGCCCAGTCGTCGAGAAGTGCAGGCCGTCGCGGATCGACGGCAGCGCCACGTTCACGATCGACACGTCCAGGATCACCATCAGCTGCGCCAGGCACACGAGCACCAGCAGCGCGCCCGAGCGCCGCTTGGTGGTTGAGCTCTGCCGCTCGGATGCGGCCGCTTGCTCCTCGGCTGCCGGGGTCTCGATCGCGATCGCTGACATGGCGCTACCCTTCCTTCGTAAGTACGGTGACCATCGTAACAGATGTTCGATGATCGTCGTACAATTAGGGGACATGAGCCTGTACCACCCATCACGCGAGAACCTGGAGCTGGCGGCCGTGCTGCACGCCCTCAGCGACCCCCAGCGCCTGCGCATCGTGCGCGAGCTCAGCCTCGACCCCACGCCGCGTCCCTGCGGGAGCTTCGAGCTGGGCGTCACCAAGTCGACGTCCACCCATCACTTCCGCGTGCTGCGCGAGGCCGGCGTGATCGCCCAGCTCGAGGTCGGCACCTCCAAGCTCACCTCGCTGCGCCGGGAGGATCTCGACGAGCGCTTCCCCGGCCTGCTCGACGCCGTGCTCGGCACACCGGTGGTGGCTGCTGTATAGCCATAGCGCACGCTGAGCCGCGGTGCGTTGTGAGACCCCTGCGCGCGGTGTATAGCCATAGCGCACGCTGAGTCGCGGGTGCGTTGTAGACCCCTTGCGCGCGGTGTATAGCCATAGCGCACGAGCTGCGGCGCGCGTGTAGAGGTACGCTCGTAGGAAGCGCAGCGCGAGCGGAGGGAGCAGGGATGAGTGAAGTGGTGCAGATGCGGGTCAATGACGGTGTGGCGCTGCTGACGCTCAACCGGCCGGATCGCCTGAACGCGTGGACGGCTGAGATGGAGCACGCGTACTTCGCGTTGCTCGAGCAGTGCGCCCGCGACGAGGACGTCCGCGTGATCGTGGTCACGGGGGCAGGCAGGGGCTTCTGCGCGGGTGCGGACATGCAGGAGCTGCAGGCGATCGGAGACGGCACCATGACGCCGTCAGCTGAGGCGCTCGAGCGCCGCCCGCAGACCTTCCCGCAGTCGATTCCCAAGCCGATCATCGCCGCCGTCAACGGAGCGTGCGCTGGGATCGGGCTGGTGCAGGCGCTGATGTGCGACCTGCGCTTCGCCGCCGAGGGCGCCAAGCTGACGACCGCCTTCTCCCGCCGCGGCCTGGTCGCCGAGCACGGCATCTCTTGGCTGCTGCCCCGCCTGGTGGGACCGGCGCGTGCGCTGGACCTGCTGCTCTCCGGCCGCGTCGTGTTCGCCGAGGAGGCGTACGAGCTCGGTCTGGTCAACCGCGTGCTCGCGCCCGACAGGCTGCTCGACACCACGCTCGACTACGCGCGCGAGCTCGTCGTCAACTGCTCGCCCGCGAGCATGGCCACGATGAAGCGCCAGGTCTACGCCGACCTCCAGCGCGAGCTGCCCGATGCCCTCGCAGAGGCCGACCGGCTGATGCTCGCGTCCTTCGCCGCGCCCGACTTCGTCGAGGGGGTCACCAGCTTCGTCGAGCGCCGCGACCCGCGTTTTGCGGCACTCGCGCCCGATGGCACTCGGGCTGGGGCACTCGGGGCCTGACTGCGCTTGGCTAGCGGCACTCGTGGCCTGACTGCGCTACCCGGCAGTCTTCCCGTCGTGACCTTCGAGCAGTGACGTCAACGAGGAGTGCGCGAGCAGCCCCGGCAGCGCCGGCGCCAGGAAGTTGATGGCGCGGTAGGCGATAACCGCGAACAGAGCGTCGGCAGCATTGACGTGGACCGCGATCAGCGCGATCGTCAGCAGCGCCTCGGTGATCCCCGCGCCGCCGAGGGGAAGCGAGCGCCGGCTGGCGGCGTAGCCGGTGGCGTAGGCGACCACCAGCGCCGGGATCGAGATCTCCACCCCAAAGCAGAGCAGCGCGAAGCCGAGGCACGCGATCTCCGCCGCCCAGTAGATCGCCATCCCGATCAGCGCCCCCGGGCGCTCCAGCGGGCGCAGCACCACGCTGCGCAGGACCTCCACACCCGCGAGCACGTCTCCGATCGAGCGGCGGACGCGACCGTCCGAGCGCTGGAAGTAGACGAGAATCCGCGGCCGAGTCGCCCACCACGCGAGCAGCAGCCCCGGGGGCACCGCGAAGATCCACGGCCACGTGAGCAGCGGGGAGGCCGGACGAGACCCCAGCACGAGGATCAGCGCGCACACCCACGCCGCCGGCGCGAGCAGCAGGTACTCGATCACGCCGAGCCCCATCACCTGGATCCGCGCGCTGCGGGGACTGTTGTGAACAGCCCTCAGCGCCAGGCGGTCGAAGGCGAAGCCGCCCATGGGGACGAACGGCCCGAAGCCCGCCACCACGATACGTGTTACGAGCATCAGCGACAGGCGTGGGCTTCCCGGGGTGAACATCGTCGAGCGGTAGGCGAGGACATAGCCGACGTACGCCGCCAGCTCCAGCCCGAGTGCCGCCAACAGCCACTCGGGCTGCATCCGCGCTACGGCGTGCCACAGCGCACGCGGCCGGTCCGACGCCGCGATCGCCACCACCGTGCCGGCGGCGATAGACGTCGACAGCAGCAGGGCAAAGCGGCGGCGGCGGTAGAGAGACTTCATCGCGTGGGCACACAGTGTCGCGGCGCACCAGTCTCATCGTAGGCGGTACGCGGGCGGATCAGACCCTGCTGATTCCCGACATGATCAGCTTCAGATCGGGAGTCGCTTGTTGGCGCCCGCCGATAAGCCGCGCTGGGAGCTTTCTCATCAAGCGGTTATGAGTTCCTTAGCCACGTTTCGCACACTCGATTGCGTGGCCAGCCGCGACGAGTCGACCCTCGCTACGGATTCTCGCGCCTACTCCGCGCGCGGTCTTGCCCAGCGTCTGACCGGCGGGGGGACGGCCGGCAACAAGCTGCTGACGAACGCCGTCGGGGCGATCCTGCTCGTGCTGCTGGCGGTGATCGGCGTGACGATCCTGCGCATCGGCCAGCTGCTGTCGGTGCACCTGTTCGTGGGAATGTTGCTGATCCCGCCGGTGCTGCTGAAGCTCTCGAGCACCGGCTACCGCTTCATCCGCTACTACACCCACAACCCGCGCTACGTGCGGGAGGGACCGCCGCTATTGCCGCTGCGCCTGATCGCGCCGATGGTCGTGCTGACGAGCGCCGTCGTGCTCGCCACCGGCGTGGTGCTCCTGTTCGCCGGGCCCTCCGCACGCGCGACGTGGCTGCCGATCCACAAGGACAGCTTCTTCGTGTGGGTCGCGTTCATGGCCGTCCATGTCCTCGGACACCTGCCCGACATGCCACGGATGCTGCGCGCCGACTACGGCCCCTCCGCGCAGTACAGCAGCGATGTCACCGGCCGCGCCGGACGCATGCTCGCACTCGCCGGCGCGCTCGTCGCGGGGGTGGTGCTGGCGGTACTGGTGATCCCCGACTTCGGCCCGTGGCTGAACGGGTCCGGCGTATTCCACCACCACCACTGAGGTGAGATGCCGATCCACACCACCTACACGCGTGACGCCGCGCTAAGCAACCTCCATCGCATCAATCGCTGGCTCCTCGCCGGCAGCGTCGTCCTGACGGGGGCGCTCACCGACGTCGCCGCACACGCCTTTCCAGGCAAAACGCTGAAGCGAGGCTCGACAGCGGACGCCAAGCGCACCGTCGCGCACGCCAGCGGCGGCGCCGGCACACCCACCGGCTCCTCCAACAGCTCGACCGGCGCGCTCGCGCCACCCGCGCAGGCGCCTCAGGCCACCGGCCAATCGCCGACGCCGTCACAGGAAGCGACGCAGGCTGGAGAATCGGCGCCAGCACAAGAATCGACGCCGCCGCAGGAAGCCGCACCCGTGCAGGAATCGGCCCCACCGCAGGCAGCCCCCGCGCCCGAAGCATCGTCAGAACCGGCCCCTGAAACCAATTCGGAACCAGAACCGGTCGTCTCGGGTGGCTCCTGACATGCGCCCGCCCGCTCACAGCCCGCGATCGCCGGGCTCGGCGAAGTGGGAGGCGCTGGGGACGAGCGTCGTGCTGCGCGTGACCGATCCGGCGGGACTGGGAAATGCGCGCACCGCCGTCGAGTGTGAGCTGGACGCGATCGACCGCGCGTGCAGTCGCTTCCGCGCCGACTCGGAGCTCTCGCGCGTCAACGCCCGCGCGGGCCGATCGACGAGCGCCAGCCCGTTGCTGATGCAGGCGCTGGAACTTGCGCTGCGCGCCGCCGAGATCACCGACGGCGACGTCGACCCGACGGTCGGCCGGGCGCTCGAGCTGGCCGGATATGACCGCGACTGGCGGCTGCTGGACCCGGCCGCTGACCAGCCAGCACCGCACATGGCGGTCATCGCGCGGGCTCGCGCCGGGTGGCGGACGATCGCGCTCGACCGTCAGAGCCTCGCGGTCAGGGTGCCCGCGGGCATGAGGCTCGACCTGGGAGCGACCGCCAAAGCATGGGCCGCCGATCGAGCTGCGTCGGCTGCGGCTGATGCGAGCGGCTGCGGCGCGCTCGTCGGCCTCGGCGGCGACATCGCCACATGCGGGGCAGCGCCCGCCAGCGGCTGGAAGATCCACGTCACCGACGATCACCGCAGCGACTGCTCGGCCCCGGGGCAGACGATCTCGATCCGCTCCGGCGGCATCGCCACCTCCAGCACCGCCGTCCGCCGCTGGAGTCACAACGGCCACACCATGCACCACATCATCGACCCACGCACAGGCGCGCCGGTACTGGGGAGCTGGCGCACCGTCAGCGTCGCCGCGGCCAGCTGCGCCGACGCGAACATCGCCGCCACGGCGGCGCTCGTGCGCGCCCACGCTGCGCCGCGGTGGCTCGCCCGCGTGGGCCTGCCCGCACGCCTGCTCGATCGGGCCGGCAACGTCACCACCGTCGCGTGCTGGCCGGAGAGGCCATCGGCGGCATGACGCTCACGCTGGCAGCCGAGGGGCCGAGCCTCGACTGGTACCTGACGCGCTCGACCGGAGCCGTCGCGCTGCTCCTGCTGTCCGTGGCGATCGCGCTCGGTGTGGTCGACGTCAAGCGCTGGAGCACGCCGCGCTGGCCGCGATTCGTGGTCGACTCGCTGCATCGCAACGTCTCGCTGCTGGCGCTCGCGTTCCTCGTCGTGCACATCCTCACCTCGGTGCTCGACAGCTTCGCGCCGATCGGGCTGATCGACGCGGTCGTCCCATTCGTGGGCTCCTACCGGCCGTTCTGGCTGGGACTGGGCGCGGTCGCCTTCGACCTGATCCTGGCGGTGATCGTCACGAGCCTGCTGCGAGCGCGGATGGGATATGGGAGCTGGCGCGCCGTCCACTGGCTCACCTACGCGAGCTGGCCGATCGCGCTGCTGCACGGCTTCGGCACCGGCAGCGACGTCAAAACCACGTGGCTTCTGGTGCTGAGCGCAGCGTGCGTCGCGCTGGTCGCGGCCGCGGTGCTGACACGGGTGATCTCCGGCTGGCCGGAGAACGTCCGGCTTCGCGGCGCCGCGCTCGGCGGCACCGGAGCGTTCTCGCTGTTCCTCGCGCTGTGGCTTCCCCAAGGCCCGCTCGGCTCGGAATGGGCGCGGCGATCGGGCACACCCTCCTCGCTGCTGCCCCACGCCCGGGTCCACACCGGCTCGAGCGGGAGCAGGCCGTGAGCGACGTGCCGTCGACGATCACCGAGCCGCTCGACGCCCCGCCGGCCCACGGTGACGTCCCCGCGCTGCCGCGCCTGCTCGCCGGGGTGAGACGAGATGGCGAGCCGGTGAGCCTCGACCAGCACCTCGCGCTGCACGGGCCCCCGCCGGCGATCCGCGGGGAGCGCCGCAGTGGCCGCGAGCGCGCGGCGGCGCTCATCGACGAGATCCAGCTCTCCGGCCTGCTCGGACGCGGCGGCGGCGCGTTCCCGACGGCCACCAAGATGCGCGCAGTCGCCGACGCCCGCGGACGCGCGATCGTCGTGGCCAACGGCGCCGAGGGCGAGCCGGCGAGCACGAAGGATCGAACGCTCCTGGAGCTGCTCCCCCAGCTGGTGCTCGACGGCACGATCCTCGCCGCCGAAGCGGTCGGCGCCGACGAGGCGATCGTGTGCGTGTGCGAGTCAGCCGGCGCCGGCGTGCAGAGCGTCGAGCGGGCGATCGAGGAACGCGCCGGCGAGCGATCCCCGCCACGCTCGCCGAAGCTCCAGCTGAGGACCGTGCCCAGCCACTACGTCGCCGGCCAGGAGTCCGCGCTGGTCAACTACCTGGGCGGCGGACCGGCGAGACCCACGTTCACGCCGCCGATGCCATTCCAGCAGGGCCTGCGACGCCGCCCTACGCTGATCAACAACATCGAGACGCTCGCGCACATCGCGCTGATCGCACGCCACGGCGCGCGCTGGTTCCGCCAGCTGGGCACCCCCACCCAGCCCGGCTCCGCGTTGGTCACGCTGTCGGGACCGGTCAACCATCCCGGCGTGTACGAGATCCAGCACGGCGCGTCGCTCGCCTCCGTGATCAACGCCGCCGGTGGACCCACGACAGGCGTTCGCGCCGCGCTCACCGGCGGCTACGCCGGCGCGTGGATCGCCGGGCAGTCGCTGCGCGGCCTCGCGCTGTCGAACGAACACCTCGCCGCCCACGGCGCCTCGCTCGGCGCCGGCGTCGTGCTGCTGCTGTCCGAGGACGCGTGCCCGGTGGCGGAAACGGCGCGCGTCGCGCGCTGGCTCGCAGGCCAGAGCGCCCGCCAGTGCGGACCGTGCACGCATGGACTGGACGCCCTCGCGAGCACCGTCGAGCAGATCGCCGCCGGCAACGGTCACGCGCATGCCGCGCAGCGGATCGACCGCCTCGCGTCGCTCACCGCGCGCCGTGGCGCATGCGCCCATCCCGACGGAGCCGTCAACGTGATCCTGAGCGCGCTAGAGGTGTTCGCGCGCGAGTTCGCCGACCACGCCCGCCATGGCCCCTGCGATGCCTGCCGGCGGCCGCCGGATCTGCCGCTGCCACACCGCCCCGTGCAGCGTGAGCAAGCCCTCGACGGAGCGCCGCCGCGGCGATGAGCCATCGCGTGCGGGTCAACCCGATCGCCTGCGAGGCGCACGGCATGTGCGCCGAGCTGCTCCCGGAGCGGATCACGCTCGACGAGTGGGGCTACCCGCTGATCGACGGTGCGCCACTGGAAGGCGAGCAGGTCGAGCACGCCGTCCGTGCCGCCCGCGCGTGCCCTACATTCGCGCTGCTGGTCGAGCGCGAGCGCTCAGCTCGACGCCGACGCTGACTGATGCTCGCGCGCCCAGCGCACGATGCTCCCCGACCCCTTTATGACCTCACCGCCATCGAGGACGAGGATCGGCACCGACCGCTGTCCGCTCAGGCTCTCGATCTCAGCACGGTCGCGCGCCCGCGTCAGCCACGTCCACAGCTTCAACGAGCCGCCCTTCACCTGCTGGCACTCGTAGGCGTGACCCGCGTCGTCCAGCGCCTTCGCCGCCTTGCCGCACGGATGCACCGCCGCAGCCGACCTACCCGCGTCACACGTGTACAGGACCACAGCAGAGGAGGCTATCGAACAGCAGCCCAATGCGGGCGGACCGCTCGCCCGCGCCTCACCTACTCCTCGCGTGGGCGCCCGCCGATACGAAACGGCGAGCGTGCACCCGCGGTCGCTTACCCTGTCTGCGATGAGCCATCGCCCACTCGTGTCGATCGGCGCCGCGCTCTCACTGGTGATGATCTGCGCGCCCGCCGCGCGCTCGGCGCCCGTGGCGCGTACCGCCACCTACGCGCCCGACGAGATCGTCGTCAGCTACGCGCCGGACACGCCGGCGGGCGCCCGCGCGAAGCTCGCCAGGCTCGTCAACGGGGTCGAGCTGCCCGCGCTCGCACCGCACACGCGGGTGCTGCGGCTCACCCGCACAACCACCGTCGCCCGGGCGCTCGCGCGCCTGCGCCGCCAGCCTGACGTGCGCTGGGCCGTGCCCGACTACATCGCCCACGCGGCCGGCGCCGGCACGGCCACGCCGTTCATCCCCAACAACCCCGGAGACACGCACACGCCCGGCGGCTGGACGCAGCTGCAGTGGAACTTCGTCGGGCAGTTCGGCGTAAACGCCCCACAGGCGTGGGGCAACCTCATCAGCGAGCACGCCAACGGCGGCCACGGGGTGATCGTCGCCGTGCTGGACACAGGCATCGCCTACAGGAACGTCGGGCGCTATCGCCGCTCGCCGGGCTTCTACCCATACCAGTTCGTCAAAGGCTTCGACTTCGTGCATCCCAGCGCCTACCCGATCGACCACAACGGCCACGGCACGTTCGTCGCCGGCGAGATCGCCGAGGCGACCAACAACGGCATCGGTCTCACCGGCCTCGCCTACGGCGCGCGCCTGATGCCCGTGCAGGTGCTCGACAGCCAGGGCGAAGGCGAAGCGTCGACCATCGCCAAGGGCGTGATGTTCGCCGTAAAACACGGCGCCCAGGTGATCAACCTCAGCCTCGAGTTCTCTCCCGGGGTGAACGCCACCGACATACCAGAGCTGATCGAAGCGCTCAGCTTCGCCCACCGCCGCGGCGTCGTCGTGGTCGCCGCCGCCGGCAACGAGGGCCGTGCCGCGATCGCATACCCGGCGCACGCCCCCGACGTGATCGCCGTGGGCGCCAGCACCGAAGACGGCTGTCTCGCCGACTACTCCAACTTCGGCGGCGGGCTCACGCTCGTCGCGCCCGGCGGGGGCGCAGACGCGGACCTTCCGAACGACCCCAACTGCCATCCCGAAGGGCCGGCCGGCCGCGACATCTTCCAGGAGACGTTCACCGAATCGCCGCCCCGCAGCTTCGGGCTGCCCTCCGGCTATGAAGGCACCTCGATGGCTACGCCCGAGGTCGCCGCCACCGCCGCGCTGATCATCGCCAGCGGCGTGCTCGGCCACCACCCCACACCGTCCGCCGTGCTCGCCCGCCTGACGGCCACCGCCACACCCGTCGGCGGCCCCGACAGCTCGCTATATGGCGCCGGCCTGCTCAACGCCGCCACCGCGACCGCGCCGACCGGCGCAGGAGCCTGAGCACCGTCGCGTCCACGCCTTCCCTGCCTGCGCTCGGCGGCGCCGACCCGGGGTCGATTCCGCCCGAGCCGCCACGTCGCGCGTGGTGGATGGCCAAGCGCGTGCTGCTCGCGGCGCTGGGGATCGTCCTGATCGTCGGCGGCGCGACGTACGCGGTAGCTCGCGACGAGGTCAGCAAAGTGGTCAAAGCGCTCGAACAGAACAAAGCGGTGAGGGTCTCGCCGAAGATGCTCGCGCCCACGAGCAAAGGCGCGCCCGAGACGTTGCTGCTGGTCGGCAACGACGAACGCCCCCCGCCGAAGGACAACCCCGCGGGGGCTGTGCTGCCGCACTCCAATGAGATGCTGCTCGTGCGCATCGACCCGAGCAAGCCCACCATCTCGATGCTCTCGATCCCGCGCGAGCTGCAGGTCACATTCACCGCTCCCAACGGCGAAGTGATCACCAACCGCATCAACTCCGCCTACACCTACGGCTTCGAGGACGGCGGCGGCACCTCAGGCGGCGTCAAGCTGATGCTAGAAACGATCAAGAACGTGTTCGGACTCACCGTCAACCACGTGTTCGTCACGAACTTCAAAAAATTCAAACGCGCGGTGGACGAAATGGGCTGCGTATACATGACCGTCGACAAGCGCTACCACCATGTCAACGAACCCGAAGGCGAACAGTACTTCGAAATCAACCTCGCGCCGGGCTACCAGCGCATGTGCGGCAAACAGGCGCTCGAATTCGTCGCCAACCGCCACGAAAGCACGTCGCTGATCCGTGACGCGCGCGATCAGCGCTTCCTGCTCGAAGTCAAGGCCGAGTACGGCGCGACGCTGTTTGAAAGCCGTGAAAAGTTCGAGCACATACTGGGCAAGGCCGTGGAAACGGACCTGCACGGCAACGAAGAAGAAGTGCTGTCGCTGCTCGAGCTGCTGATCGAATCGGCCAGCAAACGGGTGCGCCAGGTGCCCTTCCATGTCACCCTGCTACCCACCGTCGACACCGCCACTCCCGAGCAGATCAGCGAAGCGGTGCACTCGTTCCTCAATGGCACCGCCCCGATCTCCACGAAGAAAGTCGACCAGTCGATCAAGGCCGCCCGCCCGCGCCGTCACGATCATGCCAGCGCTCACGGGCTCTCACTGACGCCTACCTCCGGTGAAGAGCTCGCGAAGGCACGCGAGGCCGCGCCGGAACTGCCGTTCCCGCTCGAGTATCCGCTCGTGCGCGACACCACCGCCGAAGCCGAACCGGATGCGCTGCGCGTGTACCACATCAACGACCGCCAGGGCCACCCTCACCCGATCTACACGATCGTCATCGACCGCGGCGGGCTGGGCGAATACTACGACGTGCAGGGGAGCGCCTGGACCGATCCGCCGCTCCTGAACGAACCCAACCAGACCGTCCAGATCGGTTCGCGCACCTACGACCTGTACTACACCGGCGAAGAGATCAGGACGATCGCCTGGCACGAACACGGAGCCGCCTACTGGATCCAGAACGACCTCACCAACACCGTCCAGCCGCGCGAAATGCTGGCCATCGCCGAGCAGACCGTGCCCGTCGTCGGCCCCCGCGCCAACAACGCCTCCGCGAAACCCACCATCACCACCGTGCACAACATCAAGCTGCCTCCGCGAGAGCTCGCCACCACGAGCCTCAAAGCCAAGCTCGAGGCCGGCCTTGGCCTCGTCGGCCTGGCCATCGTCGTCCTGCTCGGCGGGTTCGTGCTCGCGCGCCGGCGCCAGCTGATCCTGCTGCGCGAGCAGGTCGCGCAGGCGATGGCGCTGGAAGCCCGCCAGCGCGATCTACACCGGGGAATACACTCGCCGCAATAGGGCCGGTCGCGTGCATCCGGCTTCCGCGCGCGTGCCGCCCTTCAACGATGACGAGGAGGACCGATGACAGACGGCGCACCGGTAGTGATCGAGCATCAACTCCCACATCCAGTCAAGACCGGACATCATCTCGGAAGGGCGCTGCACCCCAGCCCGCGCGTGCTCAAAGAAGCCATGGGCGAGGTGGACGGCTTCAACGCCAAGTTCGCCGTGCTCATCACCCGGCTGGTCGGCACCATGTGGTGCGCGTACCTGTTCGGTGTCATCGCCCTCATCGGCCTCGGCCCCGCGCTGAAACCAGGCGGCGAGGGCATCGTCGCCTGGATCGCGCAGACGTTCCTGCAGCTCGTCCTGCTGTCGGTGATCATGGTCGGCCAGAACGTGCAGAGCCTCGCCTCCGACGCGCGTGCCGTGAACACATACAAGGATGCCGAGCTGATCCTCGACCGGCTCGACGTGCACACGCAGGGCGGCCTCAAGGCGATCCTCGACCGCCTCGACGCGATCGCCCCTGCCGGAGCCGGGCGCGACGCGCCCTAGCTGGGAGTGTCTTACTTTTTCGAGTGGTGTATAACCATAGCTATACACCGTGCGCAAAAGCGAGTATCATCGCGGCCCTCAGCGATCGGAGGCGACCCGTCGCAGGCGCACGCCTCCGATCTCGATCGCCTCCGCCCCGCCAGGCAGCTCGCCCGGGAGCTCGAGCGCGATCTCCACCAGTCCTTGCGAGGACTCGCCAGTCGCAGTCTGAAAGCGGACCTCGCCGCCATCCACGCGCAACACCGGCTCGTCCACGTCGCTCGCCCGCCCGCCGCCGCCGCTGCCGCCGCCGCCGCTGCCGCCGCCGCCGCTGCCGCTGCCCGGCACATAGCCGCCGACCGGCCCATCCCCGCCGTCGACCGGCACCCCCAGCACCTCGCCCCAGCGCGCCGCCACAGCCACCGGATCGGCGACCGCCACGGTGATCCCCGCCAGGCGTCCCCGAGCGCCCGCGCCAGTCCGGCCCGTCCACTCCGGCCCACCCCAGCGCCACGTGCCGTACGGCAGCGAGCGATCGAGCGAGACGATCGCTCCACGCATGTCCGCCGGGTGCAGATGCGTGCCGGAGATGTCTGGCAGATCGATCTGCCAGACCACGCGCACGCCCGCCCCAAGCGCGCGCGAGCGCGCTCCATCAAGATCTTCCAGGTCGAATATCACCATGTAGCCGCCGTCCCCGCCATGGCGCGCGAGGTAGCGGCCGGCTGCCGTGCCCGCGCGCGTCGGCGATATCACCTCCAGGAAGCAGTCGCCCACCGCGAACACGGTGTTGGCCAGCCCGAACTCGCCCACCCCCGGGTCGCGGAACGGCTCCCGCAGGCTCAGCGCAGTGCGCAGCTCCGCGGCCGCCGGCTCGAGCTCGCTCGCCACGAGCACCGCCTGGCGCAGCCTGACCTTCGGTCGCTCCTCGTCCACCGGCCAAGCCTACTGATCGCATTCGACCGCGATGGGCCGATCATCGCTGGCTCGGATGCAGCGTGCGCATGTCGGCAGGCGGTGGCGGGCGCAGGCGCTGATAGGCGAACGACCCCGCGAGCAGCAGCAGCCCGAGCACGATGAACGAAGCCACGCGGTAGACGGAGGTCAACGTCGACAGGTCGTACAGGAACACCTTCCCAACCACGACCAGCAGCAGCGCCAGACCGGCGCTGCGCACCTGTGTGATGTTCGCGCGCAGGCCGACGATCAGCGTGGCCAGGCCGACGACGCCCCAGAGCGCGCTGAGCGCCACCTGGCCCTGCTGGCGCACGCTCAGATCGAGCACTACTCCGCCGAGCGCGGCGGATGTCGGCTGAAACGCCGAGACGATCGCGACCGACGCCAGGTACAGCAGGGATGCGGCCGCGCCGATCAGCGGCCAGTACCGCCGCGGGCTGCCCGCCGCCTGGGTCAGCCCGAAGCGCAACCCCACGGCCGCCAGCGCACCCAGCGCCAGCGCGGCCGCGCCGAGGTGGGCGACGCCGACGATGAGCGCCACCGGGGGCGCGTCGGCGGCGAGCACATGCAGCGCGGCGCCCGCCACAAACGCGAGAGCGCCGAAACGGGTGAACGCATCATCGGTGCGGGAGCTCAGCCGGGCGAGCGCCAGCCCCTCGAACGCCCACGCCGCCGCCAGCGCCGCGCCACCGAGCGCCAACGCCGTCAGGTAGGCGATCGCGATCAGCGCAAGGCCGTCGAGCGCCATTCGCCAACCCTTGCGCTCGGCCGCGCTGACACGGCCGCACGCGATGCAGCCGGCGGCGAGCGCCGACACCGACAGCAAGGGCAACACGCCCGCGCTCCCGCCACCGAGCTCGCTCGGCGGAGCCTCCAGCAGCACCGCGATCAGCGCAAGCGCGATCTGGGCGCTCACACCGACGCCCGTCATCGTCTCGCCGGCGTCTCCGTGGTCGCCGCGGCGGGCCAGCCATGCCAGCGCGACGGCCGTCGCGCTCCAACCGACCGCCAGGGTGATCACGGGGGCGCTGAACGCGAAGGCGACGTCGCCGAGGGTGACGCCGAGCGCGAACAGCAGTCGACGCAGCGCCGGCGAGACCCGCACCCGCCTGGCGCGCAGCGCGCCGGCGCCGACGTGAACGCCCGCGAGCGCCGCCAACCACACGTCGCCGGCCGACGCCCCCGCGACGTCAGCCAGGGCGACACGACCGACGACCGCCACCATGCACGCGCTCAGCGCCAGCGCAACCGCCGAGGCACTCGTCATGCGCTCCTCGCTCGCGCGCAACTGCACCCCGATGGCGCCGAGGAGGCCGAGCGCGCCGAAGCCGGCGAGTACCAGCACGTCCACGGGCGCGGTCTGTCCGCTGAGCAGCCAGGGCGCCCACTGCGGGGCGCACATCAGCACCGCGCCCGGCGCCAGCCAGCCCGCGCGCCCGCCCCAGCGAATCGCCAGCGCGGTCGCCTGCGCGCCGACCAGCATCGCGCCGGCCACCGCGAGCGAGCCCGGCAGCAGCGCGTACACGCCACTGGCCACCATCAACGTCGCGAACAGCCCGGCGGTGGCCGTGCCCACCATCGCGATCGCCGCGTCCGTGCGGCCGCGATGATCGTGCAGCCACACCCCGGCGAGCAGCAGCGTCGCCGATGCCGCCGCGCCGAGCAGCACACGCCCTGACTCGCCGATCCACCCATGGGAGATCGCGAGCACGAGGAACAGGACGATGCCCAGCAGCGTGGCCGCGCCGCCCAGCCAGGCAAGGACGCGGCCGCCGATGACGTCGCCGAGCGACATCCCCGCGGGCAAACGACGTTCGAGCGTTGAGATCCGCGCTTGCGGCGCGTTCCGGCCTGCGTTGGCAGTCATTGTCAGCCTCCTTAGTGACCGATGGTTGATAAGCAGGGTAGGGCACCTCCACGCGCTTGTCAACCGACGTTCAACAAGCTGTTGACCGACGATCAGCTAGCATGCCCGCGATGGCCCGCGAACCCGCCTACACGCGACTGCACGTCGACGAGCGCCGGCGCCAGCTGCTCGACGCCGGCGCGGCGCTGTTCGCGCGGCACGCATACGAGGAGATCTCGATGCGCCAGATCGCACAGGCCGCGGGCGTGTCAAAGCCGCTGCTGTACCACTACTTCCCGTCCAAGAACGACCTCTTCATGGCGGCCGTCACCGAAGCCGCCTCCGAGCTCCAGGACCGGATCGCGCCGAGCGGCGAGGGAACTCCCGTGGAGCAGCTGACCGCGAGCCTGGACAGCTACCTGGAGTGGATCGAGGACAACGGCGAGACGTGGTCGAAGCTGATGCAGAGCGCCGCCGCGCTGCCACAGGCCCGCGAGCTCGTGGAAGGCTTCCGCGCGCGCACCATGGACATGGTGCTCGCGGAGCTCACCGGCAGGCGCAAGCCGCGACCGGCGCTGCGCACCGCCATCAAAGGCTGGCTCGGCTACATGGATGCCGCGATCCTCGATTGGACGCAGGCCAGGGACCTGCCACGCGCGAAGCTGCGCGACCTGCTGCTCGCGGCCTTCGTCGCCACCCTGTTCGCCGCCCAGCAGGTCGACCCCAAGATCAAGCTCAGCCTCGGCTGAGGCGTCACACGACGGCCGAGCGCTCGAGCTGCGCCACCCGGCGCGCGGCGTGCTCGGCGAGGAACGCGTCGACCACGCGCGGGTCGAACTGCGTGCCCGCGCAGCGGCGCACCTCGCTCAGCGCGTCCAGCTCGGACTGCGCTTCGCCGAACGGGCGCTCGCAGATCATCGCGTCGAACGAGTCGCACAGGAACACGATCCTGCTCGCCAGCGGGATCTCCTTACCCGACAGCCCGCGCGGATAGCCGTTGCCGTCGAAGCGCTCGTGGGTCGCGCCGACGATCTCCGCCACCCTCGCCAGCGCGGGCGCGGCGCTGAGGATGCTCGCGCCGATCGTCGGGTGGCGGCGCATCAGCTCCCACTCGTGATCGTCCAGCGGTCCCGCTTTGTGCAGCAGCGAGTACGGCATCGCCACCTTGCCGATGTCGTGCAGCTCGGCCGCGCGCACCGCGTCGGCGAGGTCCTGGCCGGCGAGCCCCAGGCGGCGGGCGACCGCCTCGGTCAGCTCGGCCACGTGCGAGGAGTGCGCGTGCAGCAGCGGCTCGTGCGCCGCCAGGATCTGCAGCGCCAGATCGCGCGTCTGGCGGCCTGCGCTCGCGCGGCTGGAGTCCTTGTGCGCGTACATGCGCTCGTCGGCGAGCTGCAGCGCCAGATGCGGGTCGGCGGCCTCCGTGGGCAGTGTGACCGAGCCGTAGGAGCTGGTGATCGTGAAGCCGTCGCCCTGCGCGCTCAGCGCCTCCAGGCAGTCGCCCACCATCGCCTCGCCGGTGTCCGAGCGCAGCAGCGCGCAGAACTCATCGCCGCCCAGGCGGTACGCGCAGCCGCCGGATCCCACCGCGCGCTTGAACGCCCGCGCGAGCCGGCCGAGCAGCAGATCGCCGCCGAGGTGACCGAAGCTGTCGTTGTAGGACTTGAAGCCGTCGAGGTCGAACAGCAGCAGCCGCACCGGATGCTCCTCCGTGGCCTGCGCCCACACCGACTCCAGATCCTCGGCCAGCTGACGGCGGTTGGCGAGCCCGGTGAGCGGGTCGACGGTGGCCTCACCGCGCTGGAACATCTCCGCGGACTGCAGCGCCCACACGATCGACACCACCGCCACCAGCAGCGCGAGCGTGGTGAACACGGGCACCGGGTCGTGCAGCGTCGCGTGGGGGTCGAGGCCGAGCGTGACCGCCAGGATCACAGCCACCGTCAGCGCCAGGCCCGCGCTCACCACCTGCGGACGGAAGCGCGCCGCGACCATCCCCGCGGGCAGCACCAGCCACGGGAGCGCCGGGCTGGCGGGACCGCCGCTGAGCGCCACGCCGGTGGCGAGCAGCACCAGCGTGATCAGGATCGCGCTCACGCTGACCCGCTCGGGGTGCGCGCTGCGGGCCATCCTGCGATCGACGCTCAGCATGTTCAGCGCGGAGCACCCGAACAGGATCAACGTCCACCAGCCGAGCCACGGCGCGGCCGTCACCAGCGCCACGCCCACCGCGCCCGATCCCACCTTGCGGATCATGCGCACGCGCGGGCTAGCCTCGAGCACGCGCCTGAGATCCGGACCGGTGGGGCACAGCCAGCTGTCTGACATATCGCCACAGTCTCGTCAGACGCCCACCCGATCTTTATAAATGCACTGTTACACGGGCCGAAGCGGGGGTGATATTTCGGGTGAAGAAATCCTCTCCGTTGTTACGTCGAAGCCCGCGAATTGCGCGTTTCTAACAGACTTCTAACTGTGCTGTAAACAGCTGCGCAACATCTGTCCGCTTAGCTACAGCGCGCATACGTTTAGTTCAAGGACCACGGAGGGGACATGGGGATAGTCACACCGGAGGCCGCCAGCACAGCACGACTCGTCTCGCAGGCCGTAGCGCGAGCGCAGGAAGGCGATCGCCAGGCGCTCGGCTTCCTGTACGCGCGCTACGCCGACAACGTGTACGGCTACGTGCGCAGCATCGTCCACGACCAGCATGAGGCGGAAGACATCACCCAGCACGTGTTCGCCAAGCTGATCCACGTGATCGGCAAGTACGAGGAGCGCGACGTGCCGTTCTTCGCGTGGATCCTGCGGGTCTCGCGCAACGTCGCCGTCGACCACATACGCCACCAGCGCGCGATCCCCGTCGAGGAGGTGAGGGCCGTGGAGGAGCGCGACCGCCAGCCAGCGGACGGAGAACGGATGAACGACCTGCGTGAGGCGCTCGCCAAGCTCCCACCCGACCAGCGCGAGGTGCTCGTGCTGCGCCACTTCGCGGGCCTGTCGCCCGTTGACATAGCGCAACGCACCGGCCGCTCTGAGGGCTCCGTCCACGGACTGCATCACCGTGGCCGCCGTGCCCTCACAGCCGAGCTGACCAGCCGCGGGGCCGCGCCCGTGACCGCGCGCTCGCGGCGTCCCTACGGCGAGGCGTCCGGGTAGGGACCCTCCAGCTCCTCCGAGCTCTCCAGACCGGATCCTTCGAGCATGGGGCCGCGCGAGATCCGCCGCGCGACGCGCCCGCTGTCGGCGTCCGCCAGGTAGTACAGCACCGAGAACGCCACCAGCTCGTCCACCGAAACGCCCAGGCGTGCGCTCTCCTGCTCGACTGCCTCCCGGGCAAAGCCATCCAGGCGCACGTTCACGCCGCCATCCTCCTTGGCAGACTGGCCGCCCCCCGCCCGCGATCCGCTCACGCCGGGCCTCGATCTGATGACGGGACACTTGCATTCAACGGTGAGCACCCGTGAGCGCTCACGCCGGAGGAGCCCGCAACGGGGACCAAAAAAGGCTGGTTATGGCATATCGGCGGTGCGTGTTGCGGGCGGGCACCGAGGGCGCGCGGGGTCTGCTGGTGTGAAGTCCGGGTCATGGCCGAAGATCCTCCGAGGAGATCGTGCCTGAACCGGTGTCTCAGCGCAAGGGCCTTGGCTGCCTGTGTTCACGCGCCTCAGCGCGCCTTCGAGCTCCGAGCTGACGAGCGCTATCCGCCGCCCGCGACCTCGTCGTCGCGGCGGTAGCCGAGACGAGCGGAGATACGGTCGGCGGTCGACACGAGATGCGGGCCGAGCGCGTCGGCGAACTCCTCCAGCGAGATCATCGAGGTGTGCGCCGCCATGCTCACGGCGGCGGCGAGCTCGCGTGACTCGTCGCGCACTGGCACCGCGATCGCGTGCAGCCCCGGCGCCAGCTCCTGGTCGTTGACCGCGAAGCCATCCTCGAGCACCTGCGTGAGCTCGTCGCGCAGGGCCTGCTTGCCGGTGATGGTGTTCGGGGCGCGCTTGGTTAGCTTCATCGCGGAGATCAGCTCACGCTGCTCGTCCTCGGGGAGATGCGCGAGCAGGATCTTGCCCATGGCGGTGCAGTACGCGGGTAGACGCGCTCCCGCCGCCAAGCCGAGGTCGATCTTGCGCTGCTCGCGGCGGATGCTGCGCACGCGATCGACATACATGATCTCCGAGCCGTCGAGCACCGCCAGGCTGGTGGTGTAGCCGCTGCGCTCGCACAGCTCCCGCAGGTACGGGTGAGCATGCTCGCGAAGCGCCGTGGAGCTCATCGCGGACATCCCCAGGTCGGTCACACGCAGACCCAGCCGGTACTTACGCGCGGCGCCCTGCTTGAGATAGCCGAGCGCGACGAGCGTGATCGCATAGCGATGCGTGGTCGAGCGGCTCATGTCGAGCTCCTCCGCGATATCCGCGATCCCCAGCACCGGTCGCGAAGGGGTGAAGCAGCTGAGAATCGCAAGACCCCGCTCGAGCGACTGTGAGAAGCGCGGCTCGCGCAGATCGGGAATCGACCATGCCGGCGGCAGGCTGTCGGCGGCTGCCGGGCGCGGTGCGGGGCGTCTCATTTGCCCATCTCCTCGAGCTGGCGCATGGCGTCCCGCAGGCTCGCCTCCGCCGCCTGCGCCCGCATGAGCGCGTCGTGGCGTTCGATCTTCATGTTGCGATTCTCCTCCCTGGCCAGCGACAGCTCACGCTCGGCGAGCCTGCGCAGATCTTCGATCACGCGGATCTCCTGACGCACACGCGGCCGACTGAGGTCGAACTCGCGCGCGAACTGCGCCAACACGCTCGCTTGCGGCTCACCGTCGAGCGCCAGCACCGACGGATGCCCCCCTGGATCGCTGTCCACCGACAGCCCAGGCCACCACACTCGCACACCGCCAGCTGGCAGCGCCAGCGCACCTCCGAGCACACCACGCAGACCAACGAGCATCTCCTCGCCCGGCAGGTAGTAGATCTGCGGATCCGCCCCCACGATCGCTCGCACGTCACCCGGCGCGAGCACCGGCTCATCCGCGTCCAGCGACCTCGCGATAGCGACAGCGGGATGCTCCCGTTCACCAGAAAGCAGATAGGCGCCCAGGCTCCGTAAACCCGGCCTGCCGCGCACGGCGATCACACCAACCCCCCCGCCGCCCGCCGGCGTCGTCCGCTCGCTCATCACAGCGGCATTACCCGTCCCAGGCTCGGGGCATGCGCCCCGGGGCGTTCTCCCCACCCGCTCGCTCTCAGCCCGCATCCGCGAGCCTGTACTTACGCGTACGCGGATCACGCTCCAGCAGCCCGACCGCCAGCAGCGTGGAGACATATCGATGAGTCGTGCTCGGGCTCATATCCAGCAGCCGCGCCAGCGTCGCGATGCTCACATAGCTCCCATCCCCCGGAAAGGACGCCAGCATCAACAGGCCTGCCAGCAGCGAGCGGGACAGCCGCGCATCCTCCAGCTGATCGGCTCCAGCCACGAGCACCGCGCGCACGTCCGCGAGGCCGGACAGGAGCACCGACATGTTGCCGCCATCCGAGGCCGCGCGCACGACCTGATCAACCTGAGCCGTCGACAGCTCGATGCACACCGAGTCCCCCCCGTGGCCCCCCGCGTCGA
Organism: Solirubrobacteraceae bacterium; assembly: GCA_035484215.1. Lineage (GTDB taxonomy): Bacteria > Actinomycetota > Thermoleophilia > Solirubrobacterales > Solirubrobacteraceae > Palsa-744. The sequence goes on from DATHPE010000038.1 coordinate 42,954, forward strand.
CCGCCGCCGGACGCCCCGCGGGACGCCCGGCCACAGCCCTCACTTGAGATACAGCCATGAAAGTGGGGGCTCGGCGTCCAACCGCTGCCCACATCCTCCGGGCACGTTGTGACCGAGCAGATCCATAGCCACACGATCCTGGCATATCGAATGGCCGATATGGCGAAAAGCGGGTAGATCCGTTTCTCAAGAAATGGAAACATTGCTAGAGAAATGGGACTCCCTTCGGAAACGGTGCCACTGCCCCGCCTCTGGTCGCCTCCCTGCACCCGCCCGACAGGCATTACGCGCCCCGCGCCCGCAGAATGACCCTGCACCCCGCGTGAGGCACGAGGATCGCGCTGCGCCATCTGGGGCGCTCGACCCTGCCGCTTGCTGCCAGCACTCGCCTCGTCCTGAGCACCTCACGCAGGATCATCTTGACCTCCAGCAGCGCGAAGTGGCGACCGAGACAATGCTTACGTCCCCCGCCCCACGGCAGCCATGTACGCGACTGCTGCGTTGCGCCGAGGAAGCGCTCCGGGCGGAACTCGTGCGGTTCGGGATACAGGTCTGGATTGTGGTGCATCAGATAGGTGCAGCCCGCGAGATGAACCGGGGGACGGTAGGTCCAACCGCCGATCTCGACCGGCTTGATGACCGCCCTGGGGATCGTGAACAGGAACACCGGCTTGTGACGCATCGTCTCGTGAATGGTGGCGGCCAGATACTCCTCCTCCACACCACCGTCGATCTCCTCGATCAGCCGGTCCTGCACCTTGGGATTGTGCGCCAGCATCTGGAATGCCCACGCCAGCTCGCCCGTGGTGGTCTCGTGTCCGGCGAGAATCATGGACATGAGGTTGTCTCGGACCTGCCGGTCGGACATGGGAGAGCCGTCCGGATACTCCGCCGAGAGCAACATGTCCAACAGGTCGCCTCGTTGAAGGTCTACTTCTGCGCGTCGCCGCTCCATCAGCGCGTAGATCAGCTCATCGACTTCCGCGCGCTGTCGCACGAATCTCCTCCACGTCGCACGCCAGCCCGGGAGATGCCGTACCTTCGGCTCCTGCAGGACGACGCTGACAGTGACGGCCAGCATGTCCATCAACCGCTCGTGTAGAAGCTGCAGCGCGTCGTTTGCCTCGCCGAAGATAGCCCGCAAGATCACTCTCAACGTCAGCGCACGAATCCGCGGTTGAAGGCGGAAAGTCACGTCGAGCGGCCAGGACGCGACCTCGCGCTCAACGCTCTCGCCGAGCATCGCCGTATGGCTCGCCACCATTCTCCGATGGAACGCCGGCGTGATCGTCTTGCGCCCGTGGACATGCTCGTCCTCCTCGAGCAGCATGAATGAGCGCTCACCGATCAGTGGCGCGATGACTGTCGCGCCAGCCCCCGGATGCAGCGTCGTTGCGGGAGCGGTGAGAATCGCGCGTATCTCGTGAGGGTCTGATAGGAACACGAGCGGCGGCATGTCGAGTGGGTAGACGGTGAAGCGGGTGCCGATGCGCTCACCACACCGCTCGATGTACGCAAACGGCAGCCACCTGCAGCTGAACGTCTGGAGCGTGGAAGGCAGAAGCCCGCTCGGGGGCAGCTCGCCCTTGAGGCGAGTCATCAACGAAGATGCGTTAGTGAATGACATGGTGTCTCCTTGTTTTGGGATTAAGCTGAGCGCAGGCCGTAGACGCTCCGCCACAGCCTCAGAATTGGATGTAGAACTCGGGTGAGTGACCCGCCGGCATTGACGATGCGTCTCGTCGTCTCACGCACGTCTGGAGTCAGTGCGCTGTCCTTCGATAGGTACATGGCGAACATGCTTGCGGCGATCAGGATGTGCCTCTCACCATCTCGCAGTGAGCTGGCTTCGCTCAGACAGCGGCGTATGAACATGCAGAAGCGCTCGACTGCCATCTCCGGCGTGGCGTAGTGAGCTATGTAGCTGTGATCGCCATTCGCCGAATCTTCGATCTGATCCACGTAACTGTCGAGCATCGCCGCCAGAGCGCAGGCCCACGGAAAGTACGCGCTGGAGGTGCGTGTGATCTCATCCTCGGCACAGGCAGGCTCGCTGGCAAGCGCAAGCAGCGCGAAGATGGTGAGGTCCGTGCTCGCCGCCGCGCTCAGCTCGAACCACAGCCCATCACCTCCCGACGGGAACTCCTCGGCGACCCAGGCTTCGAGCGAGGCGTCTCGGCGCAGCGGGTCGAGGTCGTGGTTGATCGCGCAGACCTGCCCTCTGCCCGCCTCTCGCACGACGAGCTCACGAACACGCTCATACGACGGCAGTCGAGCGCAGTTCTCCCGGCATACTGTGACGAGAGCGCGAAGGTAGCCGCCATCCTCGCGCCAAGGGCAGTGGCGGTAGTAATCGGAGATTGGCCGCCCGGGATCGAGCGCGTCGACGAGGGCGAGGTGCAGTTGCCGCCCGTTTGCCTGGCCGGCCGCGGCGGCGCGCTCGTTCACGCTGTCGAGGAAGTCCCAGATGATCTCGTACGCGACGAGCACCCGCAGCAGGCTCAGATTACGAGCACGGGGAATGATCGAGAAGAGCGCAGCGCCGTCGATGTGACCGCGCTTGAGCGCCAGCGCGGACAGCGCATCCTCGCGGATCGACGGATCGGGGATTCTGCGCGCGAGCTCGCGCCATCGATTCACCTCACGGGCGACATTCGGCAGCCCCCAGACCAGCTCCCGAGTCGCGGCGGCGGTCAGCGCTCGGAGCTGTCGAGCTGAGAGAGGGGCCGGGTTGGGAGCGTCGGGGTTGAGGCGCGTGGGATGGGGGCTAGTAGGCGGGACTGACGGTCCTGGGCTGTACACGCACCACGAGATAACCCGGTAGGGCGAGCATCGCCAGTGCGATGACGCTGACCAGCGCAAAGCCGGAGATCGCTGCGGTGCCTTCGATGTCAAAGACGACTGGGAAGCCGGTCACGGTGGCGAGGAAGTGGCTGCCCAGCAGTTGGGCGTAGAGGCCGAAGACGGCGCCGATCGAACACCCCGCCGTGAGCAGAACGGCGCTCTCGCAGAGAAGCGCCCGCCACAGTACGGCCTCCCCGAATCCGTGACACTTGTTGAACGCTATGCGGTCGCGGCGTTGCCAGATCATCGACGCCATCGCCCCGACGACCGCGAGGATCGCGGCGATCAGAACGAGTAGCCTGATCTGCGCCAGTCGCGACAGTCCCTGTGCCGCCGCGGCGTAGTCGCGCTGCTCCCGTTCGGTCGAGGTTTCCACGGTCAGACCAGCCGATGACCCAAGGGCGCGCTGAACACGTTCGCGCACAGCGACGACCGGGGTGCCAGGGGTGCTATCGATCTCGTATGCGCTCGGGTCGCCGCTGATCCACGCCCGCGCATAGCCTTCTGAGCTGAGGATGATCGCGCCGGGCGGCCATCCCAGATTGGTGGTCAGACCGGCGACGCGCAGGATCTGCGGGCGCGGTGAGGGCAGCGTGAACGTCTGTCCTACGCGCAGGTGGTGTTCTTCGGCTAGGGCCTGCGAGAGAACCGCCCAGCCGCCTTGGCGCACCCTTTCCGACGCGAGCTTCGCGTTGCCGCTTACGAGTTGGCTCGCTGGGACTGGATGTTCGATGCCGGGGCCGGGAGCGATGACCCACAGGCGACGGTCGCCCCAATTCAGGAAGCTGCCGCGGTAGATGCCGAGCCGGCCAACGCCCGGGACGCTGGAGAGGGTGGAGAGGTGAATCGGGTCAAATGGGGTGGTCGGCTGAATGCCGGATCTCCCGCTTGGGATCACCCAGATGTCCGCGCTGGAGTCAGTACCGCGTATCGAGGACTGCAGACCCCGTTCGAGGTTCGTCTGCGTGCCCTGGAACTCGACTATTCCAAAGACCGCAACCGCGGCGGTAGCGGCGATCGCGAGAGAGCGCACACGCGTCTGTGGCGTCTGAAGCTCCGTAACGGCGAGGGCCGAAGACACGCCGTCGAACAGATCCGACACATACTCGAACGCCGCCACCAAGCCGTTGAACATGAGCGGAAGCAGACAGACGAGAGCGATCACGAGCGCCACATTCCCGACCACAGCCGCCTGGGTGTCCGCAACGAGCGTGAGCGTCGTTATGAGCAGACACAGCACGCCCGTGACCAGTCGCGCGAGGATCCACCTCCGCCGATGATCGGCTGGGTCCGATGGTGGCTGCAATGGCCGCGCGAGAATCTCACGAACAGGCCACAGAACACCCACAACCGAAGCGGCCATCCCGGCGGAGACGGCCAGAGCGACGCTCTGCCAGGTCACGATCCGGTTGTTTCCGACGGGAAACGCAACCGCGAGATATGCCGGCGTGGCGTGGAAGACGGCGATCGACAGCACATCCCCCAACGCCAGCCCCAGCGCACACGCCAGCGCCCCGATCACGGCAGCGTCGAATAACAGGATCTGGATGGTCATCCAGCGAGTCGCTCCGTGCGGGCGCACATCTGAGATCAACTTGCGCCGCGACGGCACGGTGATGAGCATCGCGTTGAGCGCGAACATGAAGCCGACCAAAGCGCTGATCCCGGAGAACAGCTGCTCGCTCTTGCTCTCGGGCGCCACCGCAACCGCAAACAGACGAGAGTTGAAGTCACTAGGTAGGAGGTTCACGTCCCATCTCGCCGCGAGCCGCGCGAGCGCTGGACGCACCTCGCTCGTGCGTGTCTGATCGAAGCGCACGAAGATCCTCGTGAGCTGGCCCTGCGTGTCGGTCAAGCGCTGCGCATACCTGATCGAGGCGACCACGACCGGGCTGTGAACAAGCCCACCGATGTCGGCTTCTTGAAGCGTGGCGCCGACGAGTGTTTCCACAAAACGTGTGCCTACCTGCAACCTCACCGTCTCCAATGGACCTATTCCGATTTCACTGGCGAGCGGCGCCGGCATTGCGATGGCTGGGAGCTGGGCGAGCTGTTTGGCGGAGAAACGACGCAGCAGGGGCCCGCTTGCGTGCAGCGATTGCGGCTCCACTCCGATCAGGTCGACCGATCGTTCGCCGCGCCGTCCGATCACGTTCACCTGGTGCTCGAGGATCGGTAGAGCGACCTGTACGCCGGGAACGCGTCGAACTTCTTCGAGCAAGCGCTCGCTGACGCCTTCCGGTCCCCTGACCTCGAATTGCAGCTGCGCGTCGCCCACGAGTTGGCTATTGAGCTGCGCCACCGAGCGAGCGAGGCTGGTGCTCGAGACCTGCGATGCGAACAGCAGCGCCACTCCCACGGCGATCCCAAGGATCGCGAAGCCCTCCTGCACGAGCACCGCTCTGGCTCCCAGCCGGGCTTCGTAGATGTAGCGAATACCCGAGAGCTTCATTTGAGGCTCCGTCAAACTCCCGGCTTCCATGGCTCGTCGGGCGCCGCGCCGTGATCGGGCGTGTACGCGCCAAGGCGACCGTCGCGCAGTTCGTGCACCTGGTCGGCGAAGGCGGCCGCCTGCGGATCGTGGGTGGCGAGCAGGAGCGCCATGTCGCGCTCGCGACAGAGACCGCGCAGAAGTCCGAGCACCTCGCGAGTGCGGCTGGTGTCGAGATTACCGGTCGGCTCGTCGGCGAGAACCAGCTTGGGATCGGTGGACAGCGCGAGCGCTATCAGCACGCGCTGGCGCTCGCCCATCGACAGCTGCTCGGTGCGGTGGTGCAGCCGGTCCCCTAGCCCCAGCTGCCCGAGCAGCGGTTCGATCGTGGTCTTCGCCCGTCGCGCGTTTGACAGGAGCAGCTTCAGCGACGCGTTCTGGATCGCCTGCGCTCCGGGGATCAGGTTGTGCGGCTGTCCGATGATCCCGAGTTGGCGCAGGCGATACTCGTCTGCCTCGCGGCGCGACATCGCGACGACGTCGCGGCCCGCCACCAGCACGCTGCCGCTGTCAGGCGCTCGCAGCCCTGCGATCAGCTCCAGCAGCGTCGTCTTGCCCGAGCCGCTCGGACCGTACAGCGCGACGAACTCGCCGCGTGCGATCTTGATCGACACCCCATCGACGGCGCGGACCGGCTCGCCGCCACCGATCTGGTAGTGCTTGACGAGATCGCGTACTTCCAGCACCTACGAGCTGCCCAGGGCTTGCGACCCCTCGCCGTGGGCGTGTTTGGGGAAGGGTATGACCTCGGCGTCCCCGCCTCCGTGGCCTGCGAGGGCCTTCAACGTGCCCTTGCGTGTGAGCGACCACACATGGTCAGCGAACATCGCCGAGTCCACATCCGAGACGCTCATGAGCACCCCGCAGCGAGGCTCGGACTCCTCCACCAGCGCGCGCAACAGATCAGAGATCTCCTCCGTCGCGCGACTCCCGAGCGCGTCCAGCAGATCGTCGATCACCACAACCCGCGGACTACCGGCAAATGCCCGCGCCAACCCCACCAGCACCCGCTGCTGGTTCGAGCACTCCCCCCAACACCGCCCCAAGCAATCCCGCGCCCCGACCCGCTCGAGCGCCTGCGCCGCCAGCCGCTCCGCATCCCTGCGCCCACGACCGTGCAAAGCCAACGGCCAGCCCACGAACCTCGAAACCTCGAGCCCGAGCTCCGGCCCGTCGCGATCGATCCACACGATCTCGTGCCCCAACAGCCGACTGCTCGCGCGATCCCCCAACTCCGCCAGCTTCTGACCTTCCAACGAAACGCTCCCCCGGTCCGGGCGCTCCATCCCCGCCGCGACCCTCAACGTCGTCGTCTTGCCTTTCAGCCGCGACCCGACAACCGCCGCGATCTCCCCCGCGCCCACACCAAACGACACATCGGCCAGCACCCCCAACCACTGACCACCGCGCGAATATCCCTTCCAAACCCCATCAACCGACAGCAAGTCAACCACCATCAACCCCACCCTCTGAGATTTCGTCGAAGAGCTCCTCGAGTTCGTCGCGCAGCCGCTCGAGGCGCTGCGACATCAAGCCCCACAGAGTGGCTTCGTCCTTACTGCGGATGCCTCCCAGCCGGATGCGCCAGTCGACAGGTCTGTCTCGGGCGCGCCTGGAGCGCTGTTCTCGCAGCACGCGGGAGCGCGCGATGTCGCAGGCGCATGTGTACGCATACTCTTCCTCGCGAACGAGCTGTATCAGCGCCGCCAGATCCTCGCGCTCCAGGAACTCCAGCTTGCACTGCAGAGAGTCACGTATCGCCGGCGGCATCTCGGTGTGGCGCAGCCAGCCGCGCAGGAGCTCGACGCCTTTTGGCGTGGCCTCATAGCAGTCGAGCGTCGGTTCGTCGGGCGGCCCCTTCCTGACCAGCCGCACATAGCCCTTCTCGGCCAAGCTGGGAAGGTTTTTGTGCGCCGAGCCTCGCGAGAAGCGGGCCGACGCGAACTGATCCGCCAGCCGACGATCCACGCCCGCGACCGTGTCCCGCTGCTGGATCACGAGACCGAGAACCATCATCCTGGGAGTGAGGTCACCCGAACTGAACGCCGGCATGTGCGGATCCTAACCAATGCGCAGGCGTGCGGTCTACCCGAACAGTCCAGGGCGTTAGATAATAAGTAAACAGTACTTTTACCTAGATGTCATGCAGATGGCTCTCTACATCGATGCGCCGAACAAAATGAGGACCCGGATCGACCAGCCCCGGGTCCTCACGCTCCACACGCGAGGCACTGCCGCCTACTCGTGGATTTCCTCGCGCGCTTTGCTTCCGGCCTCGGCGCTCCGCGCTACGACGGCTACCAACCATGCGCGCACGCCAAGCTACGGCGCTCGCGACGCTACCTCAACCACAGACCTTTGTCAGCAGGTGTCTATGACCTACACTCGACCCAGCTGTCCGCCGAAAGAAAGGATGCCTCGTGGACGTCGAGATCTGGTCTGACATCGCCTGTCCATGGTGCTACGTGGGCAAGCGCCGCTTCGAGGCCGCGCTGGCCGAGTTCGAGCATCGCGAGGACGTGCGCGTGATCTGGCGTAGCTTCGAGCTGGATCCTCAGGCGCCACGCGAGCGCGAGGGCGACCGCACGGCGCGCCTTGCGCAGAAGTACGGCATGACGATCGAGCGGGCGCGCGAGATTGAGCGGCACCTGGTCGAGGTGGCGGCAGGTGAGGGCCTGGACTTCCGCTTCGGCATCGCCCGCAGCGGGACCACGTTCGACGCCCATCGCGTGGTTCATCTCGCCGCTGAGCACGGGCTCCAGGACGCGATGAAGGAGCGACTGCTGCGCGCGTACTTCAGCGAAGGCGAGCTGGTCGGCGACCATCCGACGCTCGTTCGCCTGGCCGTCGAGGTGGGGCTCGACGAGGATGAGGTCAGCGCGACGCTCGCCGGCGAGCGCTACGCCGAGCAGGTACGCGAGGACGAGCGGACCGCCAACGAGCTCGGCATCAGCGCTGTGCCGACGTTCGTCGTCGATCGCGCCCTGGGCGCCTCCGGCGCTCAGCCACCGGAGTCGCTGTTGGAGCTGCTGCGCGATGGATGGGCCAGGCGCGGCCCCGTGTCGGTCCTCGCCGGCGGCCAGTCCTGCGGCGTCGACGGCTGCTAGCGGCCCGTCAGGGCACGCGCACGGAGAAGCTCCCGACCGGCACGGTGACGCTGCCGGGGCCTTCGATTTCGCCCGCCCCCAGCGCCTGCTGCAGGCTGACGGTGCCGTGGACGATGCCCGTTCGCAGGCGTGGCCCGATTTCGCCGATCGTTTTGGTGATCGTCTGTCCGGCGGCGATGTCCGAGTTGGTGGCCTCGCCGCCGTATGCGCCGGGCATCATGCGCGGTTCGCGCCAGCGCATGCCGTAGACGCGGCGCGCATCGGTGACGGCCAGGCGGGCGGTGAAGCTGACCGTGATCACGTAGCGCCCCTGGCGCCCGCGAGTCAGCCGCGTGTGGATCGGCGTGGCTACTTCGGCGCGCGTGGGCGCCTTGCCGACGTCCACGTATCCGACCGGCTCGGACAGCGACGGCGTGCACGCATACGCGCCGCCGATCCAGCTCTTGCTCGTCAGGTGGCAGGTGGCGCCGTCGCGGTAGTGGATTTCCTTGATCGGGCCGTCGACCGGCACGACGTCGGAAGTGCCGGCGTTGGCGAAGTTCAGCAGTTGATGGGCCGATGCCCTGGTGACGAACATGTACGCGCCGTCCGCGCCGACCGTCGCCAGCGTGTGGCGCTGGCCTGAGAGCACATACGTGATGCTCATCGCCTCCGGTCCGAGCAGCCCGTAGTAGATGTTGCGCAGGTCGGCCTGCGGGCAGATCGGCGCCGGCCTCGCCCCCGCTTCCCGTTCGCCGCGCGTCAGCCGCAGGCCCTTTTCATAGGGTCCAGCGCTCGCCGGCACGCAGCCGCCGAGACGCCCGCCGGTACCGATCCAGGCGCTCGCGGCGCGCTCGTCGGCGGTCACGTTCGTGAACAGGCGGCCCTCGCCGTCGAGCAGCGCACAGCCGTTGATGTCGAACGCCGCGCTGACCGGCAGTTCGTGGAAACGGCCGTCGTCGTCGAACGCGCCGTCCTGTCCCAGCGCGCCGAGCTTGCCATCGACCAAGCGCCCGATCTGGATGCAGCCTTGGCCACGAGTGGTGCTGAGCACGCGCATCCCCCAGTCGGGGCCCCCGGCCGGATCGGCGGCGGCGATCGGCAGCGTGCGCACGGTGCCCGAGACCAGGCCGCCGGAGCCTTCCCGAGCGTTGCGCCACATCGAGAATGGCAGCTTGGCGGGCGCGCCGAAGCGGATCAGGCCGGCCCCGAACGCGCCCCCCACGAGCAGCAGGCCGACGCCGAGCGCGATCAGCGGCGCACGCCCCCACGAACCCGACAGGCGCGGGCCGGGGAGCCTGCTCAGCAGGCGAGCACGGGGGCTACGCGACCGGCGCTCGGCGGCTGCGTAGAGCTGAGCACGGACTTCGGGCAGCAGGGTCGTCATGACGGCTTCTCCAGTTCGGCTCTCAGGGTCGACAGGCCACGGCTCACGCGCTTGCGGACCACCAGCTCAGACGTCTGCAGCTCGCCGGCGATGTCCGGGTAGGAGCGCTCCTGGAGGATCCGCGCGCGCACCGCCTCGCGCTGCTCGGCGGGCAGCTGCTCCAGCAGCTCGATCACCCAGCCGTCGGCGCTCGCCGCCGACTCCACTCGCTCCAGCTCCTCGCCGCCGAAGGAGACCGCCTCGGAGATGCCGATTCGGCGTCGGGCCTTGGCCTCCACGCGCCCACGGCGCAGGCTGTGGGAAAGCGTGTTGCGGGCGATCGTGAACAGCCAGCCAGCGGCCGACGGAGCCTCGGGCCGGTAGCGATGCGCCGCGCCCAGCGCAGCCGCGAACACCTCCGCGGTCAGATCGGCAGCGACCTCGGGGTCTCCCGTGCGCCGCGTGAAGTAGCCGACCACCGCCGTCTCATAGCGGTCGTAGAAGGCGGCGAACGCGTCCGGGCGCGAGCCGCTTGCAGCCAACAGCTCGCCGTCGCTGACCTCGCCGGGGTCCATGCACAGTTAACCCCGCGAGCGGGGTTCTGTGACCGACCCGGCACTTCCGATCTGATCGTGCACGTGCCAATGCCAGGCTTCGCGCAGCGCGACGATCGCGGCTGGCACCTCCTCATCCCATCCCCGATGCAGCACCACCGCGGCGAACAGGGCCTCGACGACCAGGTTCGGGCGCTCTCTGACGGCAAGGTTGATGACGGTGAAGAGATCGACGGGCTGGGTCAGCTCGTACAGCTTCTCCAGCCCGCCCTGACCGGCGTCGAGGATCTCGATGAGGTTCGCCTCGGCGGTCGCCACCCGCGCCTCCGCGAGCGCCAGCAGCGCGTGCCTGTCATCCGGCGCGAGCGCGTCGAGCGCGGCGTCGCGGTCAGCCTCCGGCATCGACGCGAACTCATGCAGGAACCTAAGCAGCCAGTCCTGCTCCTCAGCGTCCACCGCGCTCCTCCGCCAGCAGCTCGGCGAGCCGTTCGTGCGATTCGGTCAGCCCGCCCTCCATGCCCGAGGCGAGCATGCCGTCGCGCTCCTGCGTGGTGTGGAACAGCGATTTGGTCGTCACCTTCGTGCGTCCATCGAGCGCCTCGAACGTCACCGTGTCGATGATGACATGCCCGGGCATGCCCTCCCATTCGAACGTCTGCACGACCCGCTCGGGCGGGCTGACCTCGCGGTAGATGCCGCGAAATCCCAGCGCGCGCCCATCGGGATCGTGGGCGACGAAGCGCCACGCCCCGCCCGGGCGGACGTCCATCTCCTGCACCACGGTCGTCATCCGCCGCGGACCCCACCAGCGGGGGATCAGCTCAGGGTCGGTGTAGGCCGCGAACACGCGATCGCGCGGTGCGTCGAACACGCGCTCGCTGACGATCTCGCGATCCGAAGGCGTGCTCACTGTGGTGGTTCCTGCGTTGTCCTGCTGCTGCGCGGTGCTCATCGCTGCTCTCCCTTCGTGTTTTGCAAAAGCTCGCCGAAGCGGTCCAAGCGGGCGTCCAACATCTGCCGGTAGCCGTCGATCCACCGCTCGGCGTCGTCCAGTCGCCGCGGGCCCAGGTGGCATTCGCGAACGCGCCCCACCTTCTCGGTCCTCACCAGCTCGACGTCTTCGAGGACGCGCACGTGCTTCTTCAGCCCCGTCAGCGACATCCCAAACGGCTGCGCCAGCTCGCTGATCGTCGCGCTGCCCCTTCCCAGGCGCTCGAGGATCGCCCGGCGTGTGGGGTCCGCAAGCGCCGCGAACGCCCTGTCGAGATGCGACTCATACTGAACCATATGGTTCAGTATAGCGGTGACGGCGGCGAGGCGTTCGCGGTTCAACGCGAGCCGCGTCTACGTCTCGCGCGGGATCACGCGGTCGACCTCGACCGCGCCCCCGGAGTGTGTGTCGGTGTAGAGCACGAACACCGACGGCGGTCCGCCAAACCATGCGCTCGCCTCACGCACGCCGATGTACTCCGCGGGGCGCTGTGAGCCGTCGGCCTCCATCACCCACACTGGCTCGCCCTTGTGAAAGGGGCCGTCACCGATGTCCGTCATCCCAAGCAGCGTAGCCGCCGCGGGCCCGTGCGGTGGCGAGGGCCACCGCGCGCGCATCCGGACCCCAGCTCGCGGATCAACCCGACGAGTACACCCCCACCCACGCGAACAGGCTCGCGGTGGCGCCCACGGTGCGGAGCATGTTCGGGTGCGTTTCGGGGTCTGCGATCGGCCCGCCCCACCAGCTCGAGAGCCACAGCCCCTGCCGGTTGGCGGCGTGCGTGGCGGCGGCGGCCGCGTTGACCTCGGCGAGAGTCAGCCAGTAGCGCTCGCCGGTGGCCTGCCCGTAGGCCATCATCCACTGCATGAAGATCGCGTCGTACTCCGGCCCGTAGTTGTATTCGTAGCCGTACGCATCGACGTGGCGCTCGGCGAGCGTGGCCGCCACGCGCCCGGCGTGAACACAGTATTCCTGTCCCTCGCCGTCCTGGCACAGCAGGAACTGCGCGTAGATCAGCGGCGCCTGCACGTAGTCGTTCACCGATTCCGGCCGGCTGGCCATCTCGAGGTACAGCTGGCGTTCATCGTGGTCGTCGTGGGTGTTCGCCCAGTCGACGTACATCTTCACGTCTTGCAGTTGCCAGCTTTCGCGATCTTCGTCATAGAGCAGAGCGCCCAGCAGGCTGTCGGCTGCCAGCGCCGGTCCCGAGTGGTAGGGATGGCTGGTGTTCCACCACATTCCCCCGCCATCCCGATCCCAGCCACGGGCGGCGACGAAGTGAAACGCGCGTTGGGCGTCGAACAGCCAGCGGCGTTGGTGGGTCGCTTTGTAGGCGTCGAGGAAAGCGAGCCCCTCCCAGCCGTTGTCGTCGAAGAACGCCCGCACGTTGGCTTCTCGATCGCCGGGGTAGGGCGCGTATCCGCCGAGCGCGCGGTCCCAGTAGCGTTCGTTCGCACGCGCGAAGCGGTCCACGAGCGCACGATGCGCGGTGCTCGGTGAAGCCTTCTCGAGCGCGTCGGCGGTCTCGAACAACGGCACCTCGCCCCAGATGGTGACGAGCGGATACGGCCCGTGGGCACAGTGGAGGTATTCGCAGTACCAGCCGTCAGCACGCCATCGCGCAGCCTGACCGAGCCCCGCTTCGGCGAGCTGTCCGTAGTCGAGCACGCGCGGAGACGGAAGTTCAACGGGGGGCTGGAGCCAGGGGGTGAGCGGCAGGAAGCCGCCGAGTTCGTCGGCGCTCACCGACGCGCGACGCGCGACCGGTGAAAGCGACCGGTCGGCGCTCGCGCCGCTACCGCCGGCGGCCGCTGCGCCACTCGCGGCCGTGAGCACAGCGACAACGAACGCCAGCAACGCCAAGGCAACAGCTTTGCCGCTGCGCTCGGCTTGGCGCTGCAACGCTGTTCCCGGTATCAGCCGGCCAGTTTCCGGCGCGCCTTCTGCACCGACGGCAGCCCGGCCTTTGCCTTCGCGAGCGGCCGCGAACGGAGGTCGACGCTGGCGGGTTTCGCGGCGATCGTGATCTCCTCGCCGGTCGCCGGGTTACGGCCCTTGCGCGCCTTCTGTGCCGGCTTGACACGAACGGTCAACTGCACGAGACCGCCGATGCGCACCTTCTGCGCGTTGGCGAGCTCCTCGATGACGACATCCTCGAGCGCCCCGAGAATCCGCTTGGCCTCTGTCTTGCTGATTTCGGCGCGGTCGGCGACGGCGCTCGCGAGTTGTGTCTGGGTCAGCGGCAACGAAACTCCTTCACGGTCGGTTGGTGGAGACGCATGGAGGCTATTGAATATCCCACGGCGGACGTGTCCACACGTGCGACGCGCGCATGCTCAGCGCGGGTCGTCGCGATCGAGGTTCCAGTGGCGCGCCGTCGAGCAGAGCCACAGCCAGGGCTGCTCGTCGGCGATGTCGCGCGGGGCGATGTAGAAGCGGGTGATCGTGCGCTGTCCACCCTCGTGATCGCCGTACAGAACATCTACGCCCATCGGCGTGCGAGCGCGGATGGCCTCCCGCAACGGCTCGTACTGTGGATCGCCGGGGTCGCGCAGCGCGGCCTGCCAGAAGCTGATGTCGCCGGCGGGCACGTACAGGTCGCGGCCGAGTCGACGAAAGTCCTCGACGGCTCGCGGCGGAGCGTCGGCCGCCCGTGCGGTCCACAGATACCAACCATGCAGCACGGCGAGCCCGGAGGCGACGTTGCGCAGCGGGATCGCGAGGTACAGGTTGCCGTCGGACTCCTGTGCCGCCGCGAGCCCGTCGCGCAACACGATCCAGTGGTCGTCTATGTATCCGACCTTCTGCGCCGGGTCCTGCGTACGCGCGTTGAACAGAACGGGGCGGAGTCCCACCTTCAGCGCCTGCTCTGACACGCGCGCCGCGCGGTTGGCCGAGCGCGTCGAGGAGAACGTGGCCAGCGCCAGCACCAGCGTGCCAGCAGCGGTGGCCAGGGAGGCGATCGTGCCCGTGTCCGCCATCACCGGGCAGCGTACCGGCGTGGTCAGAGTGGAAATTGAATATAGACGGTCGTACGTTTATGTTGTAGGGTAGGCGTTGTGCCTCGACGCCAACAGCCGCTGCTTGAGCGCCGTCCAACGCGGGAGCCCACCGACGGCCGGCGAGCGCGGGGCATGCGCAGCCGCGCGGCGGTGCTCGAGCGCTCCGTGCAGATGGCGTCGAGGAACGGCCTGGAAGGCCTCACGATCGGCGCGCTGGCGGCGGACCTGGACGTGCACAAGAGCAGCGTGTTCGCGCTGTTCGGGTCCAAGCAGGAGCTGCAGCTGGCCACCCTCTCGGCCGCGCGCGCGATCCTGATCGACGTGGTGGTCGCGCCGGCGCTGGCAAGCCCGGAGGGCCTCCTCCGACTACTCGCGATCGGCGACGCCTGGTGCGACTACCTCCTGTCTGACGTGTTCGCTGGCGGATGCTTCCTGTCCGCTGCCTCGACGGAGATGGACGGCCGCCCGGGACCCGTGAGGGACGCGGTGGCGGCGGTCATGCGCGAATGGCTGGCGATGCTGGGCGCGAACGTGGACGCGGCGGTCGCCGCGGGCGAGCTGCGAGCTGACGTCGAGCCGACGGCGATGGCGTTCCGGCTGAACGCGTTGGGCATGGCGGCGAACTGGCAGCGGCAGCTGCTGGATGACCCCGCGGGGGTCGAGCACGCGCGCGTCGCGTGGCTTGCGGAGCTCGACCGACACAAGCCGGGCACTCACTAACAGGCATCACATGGGAGGCGTCATGCTGCTGTACGACAACCCGCTATCGGGGAACTGCTACAAGGTGCGGCTGCTGCTGGCCCACCTGGGTATCGACTACGAGCGCCACGAGGTGGACGTGCTCGACCGCTCCGGCCGAGCGGAGCTCCTGGGAAGCGCGAATCCCGCACTGAGCATCCCGACGGCGGTGCTCGACGACGGCTCGCCGTTGGCGGAATCGAACGCCATCCTGTGGTACTTCGCCGAGGGCACGCCCTATCTGCCCGAGGATCGACTCGGGCGCGCGAAGGTGTTGCAGTGGCTGTCCTTCGAGCAGTACAGCCACCAGCCGTACATCGCGATCACGCGCTACTGGCTGTCGATCGCCGGCAAGCCGGTCGCAAAGGAGAAGATCGACGCGCGCAAGCCCGCCGGCTACGCCGCGCTGGGCGCGATGGAGCGGCACCTGGACGGCGCCGGCTTCCTCGTCGACGAGCGCTACACGATCGCCGACATCGGACTGTACGCGTACACGCACGTCGCCCACGAGGGGGACTTCGACCTCTCCGACCACCCCGCGATCGGTGCGTGGCTCGCGCGCGTGTAGGCGCAGCCGGGCCACATTCCGATCACCGCGTGAGCGTCGGGCGCGCGAGATCGGCGGGGGTGAAGTCGGGCTCGTGCCCGAACGTCCGGCGGATCCTCGTGCGCAGCGCGCCGTAGCGGCGCACGGCGTCGCTGCGGCGCCCCTGCATGATGTCCAGTTCCATCAGCCGGCGGTGCACGTCTTCGTCGAACGGCTGCAGCGTGGCTAGGCGCTCGAGCGCACGCGCGGCGCCGTCGAGCACGCGCCGCTCCTGGCGGATGTCGGCAAGGTGGCGCAGCCCCATGCACGCGAGATCGTGCAGGCGATGGCGCTCGGGCATCGCCCACTCGGCATACGGCAGGTCGGCGAGGAAGTCGCCGCGATAGATGGCAAGGCCCCGCTCGAGCTCCGCGGCGCCCGCCTGCGGGTCGCTGTCGACGGCTGCCAGCCCCGCGTTGACGGCGACTTCGAACTCGTCGGCGTCGACCTCCACGTGATCGAGCTCCAGTCGATAGCTGCCCGAGCGCGAGGTGATGAACGCGGACGGCTCGCGACAGCCGCGCTGGGGCTCGAGCTTGCGCCGCAGCGCGTGGATGTAGTAGCGCACGCTCGCGCCGACCGCGTAGTCGGCCCCCGGCCAGACGCTCTCGCCGATCTCATCGACCGTGACCGCCCGCTGGCGCTCTGCGATGAGGTACTTCAGCAACTGCCCGCTGCGCTGGTCGAGCCACGCGCCGCCGATCGGCCCCTCGGCCGATTCGACGACGGTCCTGCCGAGCGTGGAGATGCGCAGCCTTGGGCCGCTCATCCAGTGCGGGCTGGTTCGCCGGCGGCGATCGCCGGCGACGCCTGGGCGCAGCTGCAGCACTACGCGGGTGCGCGCACCGCCGATGGTGGCGGCGGTCACCCACATTGCGCTGGGGCCGGCGGGCGAGCGCACGTCTATGCGGACCTCCGGAAGCGCGCTGTCGTGGCCGAGCGCCAGCTCGGTCAGGCAGACCGCCTCGAGCACCGTGTCGGGCAGGCGGCAGCCGAGCAGCGCGCAGCACGTCAGGTCCGTGGCGGCGACGCCCAGTGCCTGGATCAGCCGCGTTGCCTGCCCGTTGCGACAGACCACCCGCCCGTGGCGATCGAGCACGAGCAGGCCGTATGGGAAGGCGTCGAAGACCTCGGACTCCAGCGACGCACGCGCTCGCGCGCTCACACCACTGTGGCGATTTGCCTGTCCCCCCGCGACTGTCGCCATTAGCTCATGCCCGACCCAGTGTGATGTGTCAAAAATAAACTAGCCACTCACTTATTCTCAATATACGATTGAAGTGAGCAACCAGAACGCCGACAACTGTACTGCATGATCATCTGGCTGACGACCCCCGCGAGGCGTCGCCCACGTCGAGATTCCCCAGCATTCACCACCGCCGGACTGGGATGAGATCAACGTACCCCCTCATATTTTCGGGACAATCCCATATCTTGGGTTGCACGCCCGCGCGAGATGCGCTAGCGTCGTGTGAATGCGGACGCGCATACCAGAGGTGCCGGCGTCGGCTGTCGCGGGCGGCTTGGCGGTTATCGGCGGCGCCGCGCTGTGGCAGCTGGGGATCGAGTTCGAACGCGCGTGGCTGCGCAGCTACGACGGGCCGCTGCTGGGCGACACCGTCGACACGCCTGCGGACGATCGCGCGGAGATGCCGCTGCGCGGCGACTCCGGCGGGTCGCCGGAGCGTCGCCGCTGGGTCGCCGGACACCACCCGCGTGCGCTGAGTCGCGCGGCGCACACTGCGTAGCGGCCCACGGCGGGCGCGAGCTCAGCCTCTGTTGGCGAGGACTACGGCCACGTGAGCGGACAGGCGCCGCTCGAACGCGGCGACCGAGAAGCGCTCGGCGTTCTGCACCGCTTGGGCGGGGTCGAAGTCGAGCTCGTCGATGCCGGCGATCGCGCGTGCGAGCGCGTCGACGTCGTCGAGCGCGACCAGACGCCCGGTGTGCCCGTCGAGCACCGTCTCGAGCGCGCCGCCTGCGGCGGCTGCGATCACAGGCCGCCCGGCGGCCTGCGCCTCGACGGCGGTGATGCCGAACTCCTCCATGCCGGGCACGAGCACCGCGCGGGCGCTCGCGTACAGCTCGGCCAGATCCTGATCGCTGGCGCGCCCCAGGAACTCGGCCTCGGGATAGGCCTCGCGCAGAGCGCCGTGGTGGGGCCCGGTGCCGACGACCTGGATCGGCGCGCGCGCGCGGCGCGCCGCCTCGAGCGCCAGGTGCAGGCGCTTGTGACGCACGATCTCGGAGACGACCAGCAGCGAGTCGCCCGGGCTGCCCGGCGCGAAGCGGTGGGTCTCCACCGGCGGGTGGATGACGGGCGCGTCGCGGCCATAGTGGCGCTTGATGCGCTCGCGGGTGAGCTGGGAGTTGGCGATGTGAGAGTCGACTCGCGTGCTGGCGGACAGATCCCAGGCGCGTATGCGCCGCAGCTGGCGGCGCAGCAGCGGGCGCAGCGGCGGCGAGATCTCGCCGAGCGCGGAGGCTTCCTCATCCCACGCGTAGCGAAACGGCGCGTGGCAGTAGCACACGTGCACGGCGCCGTCGGGCACGCGAATGCCGTGCGCGAAGGCGCTGCTGCTGCTGAGCACGACGTCACACTCGGGCAGCCTCAACCGCTCGACGGCGGCGGGGTACAGCGGCAGCAGGCGTCTGAACGTCGACTGGTCGGCGCCGAAGCGCTGCAGTGGCGAGGTCGTGACCGAGCGGCC
Organism: Solirubrobacteraceae bacterium; assembly: GCA_035484215.1. Lineage (GTDB taxonomy): Bacteria > Actinomycetota > Thermoleophilia > Solirubrobacterales > Solirubrobacteraceae > Palsa-744. The sequence goes on from DATHPE010000038.1 coordinate 61,323, forward strand.
GGCGAAGCGCCCGTTGGTGCCCTGCTCATCGTGCAGCAGGGTGAAGATCGGCGCGTGCGCGTACAGGTCGGCGATCGCGGCGAACGTGCGCTCGGCGCCGCGCATCACCAGCAGGTAGTCGTGGGCGAGGCTTACGCGCCCGACCAGCGGCGAGGCGGCGGGTGGGTGGCCGTGGGCATGGCCGGCGCGCCCGGCCCGGGGGCCAGCGGGCCGCGGATCGCGGAGCAGGCTCGTGCTGGTGGGCGCGGCGGCTGGGGGTGGAAAAGTGGAAAGGCGATCCATCGCGGTCTCACGGTTGATCCACAGGGCTTGGTCGCTGCGCACGCTATCCCTCGGTCGCGGCGCACTCGTGAAGGTTTGGGGAAGCGTAGCGTCAACGGCCGGCCTGATCGCATGGCGGCCGGTTGATGGATGGGGACAGCCGACGCTGCGAGAACCAGCCTTTTTTGGTCCGTCGAGGCGTGAGCGGCGAGCGACGCCGGACGTTGGAGACGGTGTGTGCGGCGAGCCGATCGGATCCAAGCGTGAACGGTGAGGCGCGGTGAGCGTCGAGACGCGGAGCGCCACGGAGAAGGCAGCTCCGCGGCTGGCGGCTCCGCGCGGGCTGCTGGCGCTGGCCGTTCGCCGCGGCGCGCTGGCGTCGGGAATCGCGGAGGTGCGCGGACCGGCGGCGTGCATGCGCAGGGACGCGCTGTTTCGCCGCATGCTGCTGGTGGCCGACGTGGTGGCGCTGGTGGGCGCGTTCGCGCTGACGGTTGCGCTGTCGCGGCGCCCGGCGGTGCAGCTGACATGGGCGGGCCTTGCGGGCGTGCCGATCCTGGCGGTGTGCGCGAAGCTGACCGGCCTGTACGACCGCGACGAGACGCTGCTGCGCAAGACGACGTTGGACGAGGCGCCGAAGCTGCTTCAGCTGGCGACGCTGTTCGCGCTGCTGGCGTGGCTCACAGGCGACCTGCTCGTGCGTGGCCCGCTCGACCGCCACGAGGCGCTGTTCCTGTGGCTCACGCTCGCCGGGCTGCTGCTGCTGGCGCGCGCGAGCGCGCGTGCGCTCGCTCTGCGCGTCGCGCCGGCGGAGCGCTGCCTGTTCATCGGCGACGAGGTGTCGGCCGCGACGATCCGCTCGAAGCTGAGCGGCCACGGCGGCGTCAGGGCGCAGGTGGTCGCCCACCTCGACCTCGACAAGGCCTCCTCGTGGTCGACCGACAGCTTCTCCGAGGCCCGCCTCACGGAGATACGCGATCTCGCGCAGACCCTCGACGTGCACCGTGCGATCATCGCGCCGCGCAGCGCGGACGCGGGCGAGATGCTGAACCTGGTGCGCACGCTGAAGGCGATCGGGGTGCGGGTGAGCGTGCTGCCGCGTCTGCTGGAGGTGGTCGGCTCGTCGGTCGAGTTCGACGATCTGCACGGCGTCACGCTGATGGGCGTGCGCCGCTTCGAGCTGACACGCTCCTCCGCGGCGCTCAAGCGCGCGTTCGATCTGGCGGGCGCCTCGCTGGGGCTGGTGGCGGCCTCGCCGCTGATCGCCGCGACAGCGGTGGCGATCAAGCTCGACAGCCGCGGCGCGGTGTTCTTCCGCCAGGCGCGCGTGGGCCGCCACGGTCAGCACTTCCACATCTTCAAGTTCCGCACGATGGTGCGCGACGCGGAGGCGCTGAAGGACTCGCTGCGCGACCGCAACGAGGCGCAGGAGGGGCTGTTCAAGATCGCCGAGGATCCGCGCGTGACCCGCGTGGGCCGGTTCCTGCGCCGCAGCGCCCTGGACGAGCTGCCGCAGCTGCTGAACATCATCAGAGGAGAGATGAGCCTGGTGGGTCCCCGGCCGCTGGTCGTCGACGAGGACGTGCGCGTCGAGGGCTGGCATCGCCGGCGCCTGGAGCTGACGCCGGGCATGACCGGGCACTGGCAGATCCTTGGCCCCGCGCGCGTGCCGCTGCGCGAGATGGTCGCGATCGACTACCTGTACGTGGCCAACTGGTCGCTGTGGACGGACATGAAGATCCTGCTGCGCACGGTCCCGTATGTGATGGGGCGGCGCGGGCTGTAACGTCAACAAGTCTCTGACGATGACGCCCCTGGGTTGGGTCGGCCGGTGGCGTGTGTGAGCCCGGGCTGGACTTCTTGCATGATGCTCGCCTGGCCGGGCAGACAGGGCGGCCCGGGAACGCTCGGCGCATCGCGCGGCAGGGTGGCGACGCGTTCCTCTCTGATGTAGACGGCCCAGCCGGTGACCGTGCCGACGGGAGCGTAGTCGAACTCGGGGTCCGTCAGCGTTTCCTGCTCGCCGAGCAGACGCGCCGTGTCACGATCGAACACCAGCCGGCGCAGGTAACCGCCGTGCTCGGCTTCGATCCCGAGCCCAGGCCGGCCGGCGCGGTCGACCACCTCTCCCAGCTCGACGATGCCGGGCAGGCCGCATGCGAGGTGGTACAGCGCTCTGCAGAGCTCAACCGGTGCTTCTTGGCGTACGTAGCAGCCGCTTGACGGCTGAGAGGTCTTCCTCCGCCGCTGGGCGGTCGCCGCGCGGCTCACGCGTGATCGCGGCCTGCTCGCGGATGAGTCCCGAGCCGTCCCGGGCGCGCTATATCTGCCGATGCTCCACATGCGTGTACACCCAGACGCGCTTGGGGGTCTGGGCACATGCGGTGGCACCCATATTCACTGCGGGACTCGCTGTACAGGTACCCGTCAAATCCACTGAGCTCGATATCCGCCACCGCAACCACCGAGCCGACCGTAGCGCAGCTGCGGTCGTGTTTGCCGGCCTCGAGCTCGAGCCGGCTGACCGAGCGAGCCTGCTGAGGTGTAATCCTCGGGTGCGTACCGGCCATAAGCTGGATATGAGCAGCGACGAGCTCGACACGATGGCGCGGCTGTATGAGGCGCATGCGGATGCCGTTCATGCGTACGCGCTGCGGCGATCGGACCGTGAGACAGCCGATGAGGTGACCGCGCGCGTGTTCCTGGTGGCGTGGCGGCGCCGAGCGAGCGTGCCCACGGAGCCGCTGCCGTGGCTGTATGGGGTGGCGCGCAAGGTGCTGGCCGAGGAGCGCCGCGGCGCGGCGCGCAGGGGCGCGCTGCGCGAACGCATCTCCAGCTTCGATGCCCGCCGACCGGCCGAGCTGCCGGACATCTCCGACGTCGAGCTCGCGGCGGCGCTGGGGCGACTCTCGAGCAGGGACCGCGAGACGCTGCTGCTGCGCTACTGGGAGGAGCTCTCGCCGGAGCAGGTGGCCGTCGCGCTCGGATGCTCGCGGGCGACGCTCGCGGTGCGCCTGCACCGCGCACGGGGGCGTCTCCGGCACGCGCTCGCCAATGGTGAGCGAACCGACGACACGTGCGCCGCGGGAGCGGAGTCGTGATGCGCCCCGAGAACGAGATCGCCGAGCGCCTGCGCGCCGCGCGACCGCGCGTGCAGGCGTCAGCGCCGCCGTTCACGGCGGTGTTGGCGCGCGTCGAGAACGGGGACACGGCTGGCCCGCGCGCGTTGCGTCCCCGGCGGCTCGCGCTGCTCGTGGCGCTGGTCGCGCTTGCGGTCGCGGCGTCCGCGTGGGGCGCCAGCCAGCTGCTGACGGGAAGCATCGTGAGCACCGGGTTCCCTCCGGTCAGCCCGATCGTGGGGGCGGGCGCGCCGCTGCCCTCGAGCTCCACCGTTCTCGGCCTGCGCGTGCCCGACCCCGTGGGCGGCCTGCCGTGGGGGATGCGTGTCGTGCGCACCACACGCGGCGAGGCGTGCCTGCAGGTGGGCAGGGTGCTCGACGGCAAAGTCGGGGTCCTCGGCACCGGCTACGCGTTCCACCACGACGGGCTGTTTCACACGCTCTCACCGGAAGACGCGCTTGTTGGCGCCCTGCAATGCGTACACGTCGACGCGCACGGCCACGTCCTCGACACACAGGGCCCGCTGACGGCCAGCGCCGACGGGCTCTCGCTCGTGGAAAGCATGTCCGAGCGCGTGCACTGCGACCTTCCCGACCAACACGACTGGGGTTTTCGCTGCCCAGCCTCGCAGCTGCGGCTGATGGCCTTCGGGGCGCTCGGACCGGACGCCAAGAGCCTGCGGGTGCGCTTCCAAGGACACTCCTTCGCCGTCAAGCCATACGGGCCCGACGGCGTGTACCTGCTCGTCTTCAAGGCACCCAAGGGAACCAACGTGGGGCCGTACTTCGGTGCGCCGGCGCCGAACCCGGCGACGATGACCGTGACCTTCGAGAACGGGTCGAGCTGCCCGCTGCCGTCGATCAACGATCCGCTCCTATGCCAACCCGAGGGGATCGACTACTCCTCCGGTCCGACGATCACCGCATCCGCCGTGGCCAGCCCGATTCACGCCAGCTACAGCACCGACGTGAGCGGCGGCCAGCCGCCGGACGTGGTCACCGGACCCGGCTCCTCCGCGTCGGCGCCCGCGAGGCAGGGACACGGTCCCGGGCTCGTGATCGCGTTCACGGCGCGCGTCGGCATACGAGGTCCCGTGAGCACGTACGGCGTCGAAATCCACCGCCCAGTCGTGCCGGAATGCTTTGGCGAGGGCACCCTGCAGGCCAACACGACCAGCCCAACGCTCTCACCCGGGCAGAGGACGGGATTCGTCATCCGACTGCAAGCCGCCTGCCACGGGCGCTACAGCGGCCGCGTCTTCTACTTCTCGATCAAGCCCAACTCAGAACCGGCCGGCGAAGAGCGCCTCATCAACGAAATGTCAGCCAGGCTCGTGAAGCCAGCCCTGCACCTGCCGCCGCCGGGGGTCACCGTCGGGTACTTCACCGTCGAGATCCCGTTCACGGGCGCGCACGACGGCCCCGCAGAAGTCTCCCCACGAGTCACAGTCACGTCGAGCAGCGCGCGGCTCGCTCGGCACCAAGGGTAGCCGGTACTCGAAGCGAGCGCGTAAGTGACGGCCGATCTCGCGCGTTGCACGGGTGTGGATTCCGTATGGCAAGACCCCCCGACGATATCCCACGAGGGCGCTTTGTTTAGAAGCTGCCTCAATCCCGCTCGGGGCGAGCCTCAAGGGCGACGGCATCTGCTGGACGTTTCTCGCACCCACGTTCTCGTAAGTTCGCACCTCAGGGGGCGTTGTTGTGCATGGCTAGCACGAAGATGCCCGTGTCCCTGCGAGCGCGGGCCCGCTTGGACGTCCCTGTCCCGCGCGCTCAGGACGTGCGATCTTGAGCGTCTCATCTCCCACGACCGAGGAAGGCCGGCCGCTCGCTGGCCTGGCTTCGGGGCAGCTGAAGTGTCCGATTGGGCCAGCTCCGACACGCTACGCACTTCTCAATGGTGCGAGATTCGCCGCTATCACCGAGGCCGACGCCGTGCGGAGGATCGTGGATGCAGCCTCGACCGAGAGAGGCCATTGGACGATAACCGCGAATCTGGATCACCTCCGCCGCTACCGGCAGGAACCCGTGGCGCGAGAGCTGATCGACGGTGCCGACCTCGTGGTGGCGGACGGCATGCCGTTGATTTGGGCGAGCCGACTAGTCGGAGCTCTGCTGCCCGAGCGTGTCACTGGATCGAACATGATCTGGTCCATTAGTGATGCTGCACGCAGCAGAGGCCAGTCGGTATTTTTGCTGGGCGGAGATCCGGGTGTTGCGGAGCGCGCAGCGGACATACTGGCCGGGCGTTACGAAGGCCTTGATATCGCTGGCACCTTCTGCCCTCCGACGGGCTTCGAGAAGGATCCCGCCCAAATCGACCGCATCCAGCGGTCCGTTGTCGAAGCGGCTCCGCAGATCGTCTTCGTAGCCCTCGGCTTTCCGAAGCAAGACCTGCTGATTCAACGTCTGCGCCGAGTCTTGCCGTGCGCCTCCTATATTGGAGTAGGCATAAGCCTCAGCTACGTCACAGGCGAGGTGCCGCGAGCGCCCGCTTGGACACAGCCGCTCGGCTTGGAGTGGCTCTATCGTCTGCTCAGGGAGCCGAAACGGCTTTCCCGCCGATATCTCCTTGAGGGCTTTCCGTTCGCTCTGCGGCTACTACCGTCAGCGATGTTGCATCGAGTTCATGCAGACAGCCTCTGGGGATGGGACGCGACCGGATGCTGATTCGTCCCCTCCCACCAGCGAGATGACGCCCATCCCCAGCCCGCGCTCTGAGCCGACGATGATACTCACGGCCTCATAGCGTGAGCGTACCCCGAGCTTCCGAAACGCTGACGAGAGATGGCTCTTGACGGTGCTCTCAGCAAGGAACAACTGCCGGGCAATTTGACCGTTCGTGTAGCTCATCACGACCAAGCCGAGGATCTGCTTCTCGCGCGAGGAGAGGATCGGGGGCTCGATTTGTCGCCCGTACGCTCGAGGTACGCAGATCTGACCACTCCGGACGGCCTGCAGGCAAGGACCCAGGGCCGAGTCGAGGTCGTCTGAGAGGACGACGCCCGCGGCCCCGGCGGACAAGGCCGCACGGACACCCCATCGCTCGATGCTCGCGCAGACCACGACCAGGGGCACTCGTGCGAATGTGCTCGTGAGCGGCTCGATACAACAGGCCAGCCCGACAACCGTGTCCTCGATCCAGAGCACGATCGACGTGGGGTTGCGCTCCACCGCCTCTCCCGTTAGAAGAGTCTCGACGTCGTCGAAGATGTCGAAGACAAGCTCTTCCTGCTCGAGAACCTGACCGATCCTCTTGCTGAGGTCTCCGGCAGAGATCAACGCGACGTGATCGCGCGCAGTGCGGTTGGCATCCTCGCGTGGCCCGACATCGATACAAGTCCTTGGCATGCACATGAACGTCGTGCAGGGGTCTGAACTTCCGTCGTGATCGGAAGTAGGCCGTCTCAGGACGGTGGATGTGGTCGATGCGATCAACCAAGCTGTTCGCGAGCAGGTCCTAGCCTCGCCGGGGACACTTGGACGCCCGCGGCCAACCAGGACGGGCCGCACGACGCGAGGTGGATCGCGCTCCACGACACCGTCGGCTCAACCGCCGTGGAAGAAAGTCGTCGATCTGGCGTTGATGAACAGACATGCCCAGAAGGAATACGAGTAGACCGTCTCGCGAAACACCGGGTGCGTCGTGTTAAAACAGCCTGTCCGCATGACCATGAAGCCGATCTTTGTGTTCTCAGTTTCACGCAGCGGCTCGACGCTCGTTCAGCGTGTTATCGGCGCCCACAAGGGCGTTGGCACGGCTTCGGAGCCCTGGCTTTTGCTACCCCAGCTCTATGCGTTCCGACCTCGGGGCGCTCAAGCCGAGTACGTCCACCCGCTGATGGTCACAGCCTTGGATGAGTTCTGTGCCCGCTTGCCCAATGGTCGCGAGGACTATCGCCAGGCAGTGCACGACTTCGCCCTGCGCCTCTACGGAGCCGCGGGCGGTCCCGACGCCACCCATTTCCTCGACAAGACGCCACCGTACTGCCTCATCTCAGACGACATCGTGCAGCTCTTCCCGGAGGGTCGCTTTGTTTTCCTGTGGCGCAACCCGCTGAGTATCATCGCATCAACAATCGAAACATTCGAGCGCTGGCATCCCACCATGGCCAGCAACGACCTTTTCATCGGACTACCCCGTCTGGTGGACGCCTACCTCGCCAATCAAGATCATGTCAACTCTACTCGCTTCGAGGACCTGACCAGTGGTGATATCGCACATTGGGAGCAGATGATCACCCACTTGGACCTCAAGTTTGAGCCCGAGGCGCTGCAGCGCTTCTCGGATGTCGTGCTCGGCGGACATATGGGCGATACGACCGGAACCAGCCAGTACTCCGCGGTGAGCTCCGAGCCCAACCAGAAGTGGAGAAAGGTTCTGTCCAATCCCTTGCGTGTCGAGTGGTGCCGCCGGTACCTTCATTTCCTCGGCGAGGACCGCCTCGCAGTCATGGGGTATGACCTGACCTCGCTCCTCACCGATCTAGACTCAGTTCCACGCGGCACCACGTCGCTGCTGGGAGATACGACGCGGATGATCCGGGACTTGGCCCGAGAGCCTGTACGCGTACGCATCCGTCGCCATGGCGTAGCGGGCCCGAACGTGGTGCGTCAGCTGCTGGCAAAGACATCAGCGGCATAGGATCAGGATGTCGATGACTCTCCCAGATCTCATCAACGCTTCTCGGACCGACGAGCACGGTGAGATGGGCCGGAGCATCTTCGAGTCGCCGGAGGGCTTCCTAGCCCAAGCGGTCGCCCGCAACAAGCTGCTCGTGCTATTCGCGGCCCTCGCGTTCGCGGTCGCAGGTGCGGGTGTTGGCGCAAGCCGGAACTACTCAAGCAGTGCGTACAGCGCGGCTGCCACCCTTCAGGTCGGACAGGTAAATCCCAATTCGCCCGGCTTCTACGGCTACGTACAGTCATCGGCGGCGCTGGCCACGGCCTTCAGTCGCGCCGTCACGGCGGAAGACGTGCTCAGTACTGTGCATGAAAGGCTCAGTTTGACGCCGGCACAGGCGAGCGCGCGGCTATCTGCAGCTCCAATACCTCAGTCCCCTGCGTTCCGCGTGATCGCGACGGGACCAACGGAAGCGGCTGCCATCCGGCTCGCAAATGTTGCGGCGGCAAGCGTCATATCCTACGTAAGTGAAATCAACAGCGCCAATCCCGAGGCGACTTCGTTGCTACGCGAGTATCGCAGCGCTTCCATAGAATTGCATCAGGCCGTTGCCAGGGTTACCCGACTGAAGGCGAACAACACCGCATCTGAGACAACGCAGCTCACGGCCGAGGCGGACGTGAGCGCCGCTGGGGTCAAGGTCACGGCGCTCGGATCTGCATATACAGCCGCCATCTCCAGTCAGGCGCCGCGTAGCGGACTGGTGACACTCATTGCCGGCGCAACCACCGCCACCAACGACAAGGGCTCCGGGATCGTGCTGTATGGCCTCATTGGCCTCCTCGTAGGGATCGTCCTCGGCTGCGCCGGGGCGGTCGTGCGATACGCTCGGCGCAGGGTGCGCCACGAGCCCAGCTTGCCGCCAGACGTGGAACGTGCGTCGCGATCGCCTGTGTAAAATTTGATGCAGGAACGCGCAGTTTGGAGACCACCGTGGTACGCATGGCTGCTTCTTGGCCTACTCACGCTCATACTCGCTGACGGCATCGGCCCTCACCGCCTCCGCGGCGATTGGTTGGTCTTGATCCCGCTCGTGGCCGTCGGCACACTCGTGGTGCGGAAGATCTGGGAGCTGCACCCGTCCGTGACGATGTGCGCCGCCATCGCCCTCACGATCTTCTCGGGTGCTTGGAGTCAAATCGGTTTGGGTGGCTTGCCTTTCGACCGTCTTCTCCTAGTGATCGTGCTGTTGCAATTCGTGCTCCTTGCTCCCGGAGTAGCACACACACCCCGCATACGTCTCCGGAATGTTCATTTGCTGATGGCAGTCGCAATCCTCTACGTGATTATTTCCGCGGTCGCATCCCACACCCTTACCACGGAAACAGGCTTTCTGTCACTTATTGACCAGTTTGGGCTCGCTCCGTACCTAGTGTTCCTAGCAGCGCCGGCTATCTTCGCCGGAGAGCGCGAACGTCGCCTGCTTCTGGCGACGCTGGTCGGGCTGGGCGCCTATCTGGGCTTTACCGCGATATTTGAGTCCATTGGGCCCCATACGCTGGTCTTCCCACGCTACATTCTGCGTGTCGACGCCGAACTGCCTGGTCACCGCGCGGGCGGACCGTTCCAGAGTTCGGTCGCAGAGGGCATCGCTACGTTCGGATGTGCCGTTGCGGCAAGCATCGCGTTCATCCAGTGGTCGGGACGACGAGGGCGCGCTCTGGCCGCGATTGCCGGGCTCGCATCGCTCTTTGGCTGCTTCCTGACTCTGGAGCGAGGTGTTTGGATCGCCGCCGTGGCCGGTGTGGTAATCAGCGGCCTCGCTACACGTGCCGGTCGGCGACTACTTGTTCCGGGCTTCGCCGCGTGCGTCGTACTAATCGGTGGCGCTTTGCTCCTCTCGCCCGCGCTGGCCACCAAGACGTCAACCCGTATTGGCGATCAAGAAAGCGTTTGGGACCGTGAGAATCAAACCGCGGCAGGCCTGCTTATGCTGCAAGCAAAGCCGGCCTTTGGCTTTGGCTGGGACCGCTACACGACCGACAGCCTCGCCTACTTCCGCGAGGCTCCCACATATCCGTTCGATGGCTACGCGATTAGCTTCGGCGAAGGGCCACAAGTTCCGCTGCCCTTGCACGATGCCTACTTGGCCTATGCGGTGGAACTCGGCCTCGTAGGAGTATTTCTGTGGCTCACCGCCTTCCTTTGGGGCGTGGGGAGCGCCATTTTCCGGCTAGGGTCATCGTCTGTCTTCCCATGGAAGCTCGGCCTCTTCGCGGTCGCGACCTGCTTCTTTGTGGTCGGCTTCTTCAACCCCTATCAAGCTCCATTCCCAACCCTGCTTATCTGGGTGTGGGCGGGGATAGCGCTCGAGGGACCGTCCACAGTTCGGCGACAGCTGGGCCCACGATAGCGGTGCACGCGCTGCGGCATCAGACGTCGCCACCGACCGCCCGTCGCCTGAAAAGCGGAAGGCGCGTGTTGTGCGGCCGCTCATTGTGGCTGACCATACTCTGCGCCGGCGTGGCACTGGCCGGCTGCGGCAGCAGCGAAATCGGCACCACCTCGAGAGCCGCCAAGCGCCCATCGCCTCAAGCTGGCTCACCAGCGCACCTCCCCGCCTCGCAAGCGCCATTCCGCTTTTTCGCCACCACAAGTGTCTGGAATCAGCCTGTCGCGTCAACTGAACAGCTTGACCCCGAGTCACCTCAGATGGTTCAGGCCCTGTCATCGCAGGCGGCGGAAGAGGAGCAGCTCGGAGATGGCCCGTGGATCGACACTACGTTTTATAGCGTGCCGATCTACACGGTGCCGTCCGACCAAGCTACGGTACGCGTAGAACTCGTCGAGAGATACGACGCGGCGCTCTCTGAGGCTTGGAGCGCTGTTCCCCTTCCGCCGACCGCATCGCCAGCAGCGGGTACCGATGGCGAGTTGGTAGTGTGGCAACCCAGCACGGACAAGCTTTGGGAATTCTGGCGCATGGTGCACAAAGCCAGTGGCGGCTGGCAAGCCTCTTGGGGAGGAGCCATCGACCACGTCTCGACGAGCTCGGGGATCTATAGCTCCGCCGCGTGGCCGGGCGCAAAGCCGTGGTGGGGCGCGTCGGCGTCTTCGCTGTCGCTCGCCGGCGGTCTGGTCACCGTCGAAGACCTCCAGAGAGGGCAGATCAATCACGCCCTCGCAATCGGGGTTCCAGACGTTCGAGCCGGCATCTACGCATCCCCGGCCCAGCGCGACGATGGGCGCTCCAGCAACCCGCTTTCCCTCCCTGAGGGTGCGCACCTCCGTCTGGATCCCTCCCTCGACCTCACCTCGCTTCACCTGCCGAAACTGACGCTCATGCTCGCAGAAGCAGCGCAACGCTACGGAATATATGTGCGCGACTACTCCTCGGTGATCGCGTTCTTCGCCCAAGACCCGATCTCGATGGAGCGGGAACCCTACAAGGGTACCGCCGGCTACTTCGAAGATCAATATCCTTACGAGCTCCTCAAGCACTTCCCCTGGCCTTATCTCGAAGTGTCAAAGCTCGAGGTTCATCCCTATCACCCTGGGAGCCTGTAACATTGTCGAACCGGAGCCGACCTTCTCTGTTGCGCCTAATCCACCCCGCCCTCTTGGTACTGGCGGCACAGCTGATCGCCGTACACACCTATCTGCTGACGCTCCTGTGGGCGGCGCGGCGACGCGATCGGCATCCGAGTGGCGAGGCCGAGCCGCGGCCCGGCGATACAACGCGCTTTGTGGTCTTGGTGCCGGCGCACGACGAGGAGCACGGCGTCAGTGCCACAGTCGGCTCACTGATCTCGACAGACTATCCAGCCGATCATCTGAGGATCGTAGTGATTGCTGACAACTGTAGCGACGACACGGCCGCGGCCGCCCACCGCGCCGGAGCCGAGGTATGGGAGCGCGACGACCCGAGGAGGCGAGCCAAGGGCTTTGCCCTGGCTTGGGCGCTGGAGCAACTCGAGATCCATGTCGATACGTTTGACGCCGTCGCCATCGTCGACGCCGACTGCACCGCCTCCCCCAACCTGTTCGCCGCGATGGATTTACAGCTTCGTCGAGGATCCCGCGCGCTACAGTCTGACTATGTCGTGAGCAACCCGGATAGTGGTGAATCAGCGGCGCTCCGCTTTGCCGCATTCGCGCTCGTGAACACGGTGCGGCCGATGGGAAAGCAGCAGCTCGGGCTCTCGTGTGGACTGCTGGGAACAGGCATGGTGTTCACGTCCGACCTGCTCGCGCAGGTGCCGTGGCGCGACAGCGGACTCGCGGAGGACGGCGAATACCACCTGCGACTCGTGGCGGCAGGTGAGCGCGTCGAGTTCGTCGCCGAGGCCTCCGTCCGTTCCCCCATGCCGACGACCTTCAACGCGAGCAGGCATCAGCAGGCACGTTGGGAACAAGGCAGGCTACGCATGGCTCGGCGTGCACCAAGACTCCTCGCAAGGGGCATTCTCGCACGCGACCCGGTCCGAATGCACTCAAGCGTTGAGATCTTGGTCCCTCCACAATCTCTGCTCGCCGTCTGCAACCTCTCATGCTTGCTGAGTGGATTTCTGCTTCGATCCAGACGCCTAACCTCGATGAGCGCCGCCACGCTGACTGCGCAGATTTCGTTCGTTCTGCTAGGGTTGCGGCTCGTGGGGGCGCCTCCGCGGGTTTATCGTGCGCTTTGTGCCGCCCCGAGTCTCATCATCCGCAAGTTAGTGCTCTACGCACGGCTCATGGCCGGCGGTGGACCGCGATCATGGGTGAGGACCGATCGTAACGAAGGCACATCGAGTGGCTCGGCATGAGTGATCCGTCCGATCACCTATCCACTACGGTCATGCACGCCACTCCTCGCCTCAAGATCGCCTATCTCTGCAGCCAGTATCCGGCAATCTCGCACACATTCGTGCTGGGCGAGGTGCTGGCGTTGCGCGCAGAGGGCGCGGACGTCTCGACGTTCTCAGTGCGTCGCGCCACTCCCGAGCATCTGCTCTCGGAAGCCGATCATGCGGCATTCGAGACTACGTACGCGATACTCCCGCCGCGCTGGGCCACGCTCCTGTGCGCACACCTCCGGCTTCTGCGCAAGGCGCCGCGCAGCTACCTCTCCGGGTTCATGTTGGCAATGCAACTAGCCCCCAACGGGTTGCGCGGTCGCCTTTGGCAGCTCTTCTACTTCGTCGAGGCTATCCTTCTCTGGAGCGAGTGCCGTGCCCGCGGCATACGTCATATCCACGCTCACTTCGCCAACGTCGCTGCCGACGTCGCACTGATCGCGGCACATGTCGGGACTCTGTCCGAAAGACGACGTGTGTGGTCCTGGAGCTTTACAATGCACGGTCCCACGGAGCTCTCCAACGTTCGCCATTTTCGCCTGGCAGAGAAGGTGCGTCATGCCCGCTTCGTGGTGTGCATCAGCGATTATGCCCGCAGCCAGCTCATGACACTCAACGCCCCCACGGAATGGAGCAAGCTTCACGTGGTGCATGTCGGCGTCTCAACCGAGAGCTTCGATCGCTCACGCGACGCGTCCACTACGAGGATTGCGAACAAGATCCTGTGTGTCGGGAGGCTCGTGCCGGAGAAGGGACACGCCATCTTGCTCCAGGCTATCGCGACCGTCACTGAGCGCGGTCAGCCTGTCCACCTTGATCTCATCGGGGAAGGCCCATCCAGGCCCGCTCTGGAATCGCTGGCCGAGAGGCTGGGTGTCCGTTCACGCGTCAACTTCCACGGTGCGGTCGGTCAAGACGCCATTCGCCGGTTCTACTCCCAAGCGTCGCTCTTTTGCCTCGCAAGCTTCGCCGAGGGCGTACCGGTGGTGTTTATGGAGGCTATGGCTATGGAGCTTCCCGTCATCAGCACGCGAATCACGGGCGTGCCCGAGCTCGTCACCGATGGTGTCGACGGGTTGCTGGTGGTGCCCGCTCGGGCCGATCAGCTCGCTGAAGCCATTCTGTCCCTGCTCACCAATGAGCCCCGTGCACGTGAGCTCGGGCGAGCGGCGAGAGCGAAGGTGCTCAGCGACTTCAATCTCGCGCGATCTAGCGAAGAGCTTATGGCACTGTTTGCCGCAGAGCTGGCACCTTCGTGCTCCGCCCCAAGCGGTGCCGACAGCCAGGACGATTGACATCGGCTCGACGCGTCCACATTTGCGCGTACTCGACGGCTAGCCCCGATGGAGCCGCTCTACCCGGTACCCCCAAGCAGGCGCTCTATCCGAAGAGAGCTGCTGGCCCGCATTCGCGGCGAACAAACGCTCTCGCGGATGAGGCGCGCGGGACTCCGCGCGCCCGGGCCGGTCAGCATAGCGGCGCGCGTATACATAGATGAGATGTTTGCGTGGGCGATCACGATCGGAGCGCACAGCCGCATCGCCCATGACGTTCGCATCATCGTCCACGATGCGGCAGTCAAGCATCTCACCGGATATACGGAGGTCAGACCGGTCGAGATAGGCGAGTCTTGCTATATAGGTGCAGGGGCGCTGATTCTACCTGGAGCAACGATCGGTGCCGGCTCCATCATCGGGGCAGGAGCCGTCGTGCGTGGGGATATTCCGAGGGGAGTGGTCGCCACGGGCAATCCGGCTAAGGCTGTAAAGCACGTGACCGAGCTGCGCGAACGACACGTTACTCTCCAGAGCGCTGTGACTCTATTTGACAAGCGTCCCAGCGATGGCCTGACCGAGCTTGAGGAGCGGGCAATGCGTGCGGTGCTCGCGAGGGATGGTCGCTTGTACGTTCGCTGAGCGGCTATGCGCGGCAAGGCGCCGCCGTGCATATATGCAGCTTGAGCAGTTGCAGCTTGTTCCACGGGAAGGCGCGGGCAACCTGCCATGGGGCCAGGCCACCAAAGAGGCCCATCGGTCCGAGATACGGATTTGATCCCGTGGGCACGGGATCTTCCGCGTAGAACACTGGGCCCTCGTGCGTGATGTCGCGCACGATGACCCCGTAGCGCTGGGCAGCTTCGGCAAGCATCTGTGTGATATGGGGCAGGTGCAGACTGGCCAGATTAAGCGACGCGCTGAGTCGCATGTGCGCGCCCTCCGGGATGCAGTCTGCACTTTCTTCGCTGCCGTCCGAGCGTTGCGCAGGATAGGAGAAAGATGCACTACACGCGTTGGGCATCGCCAGCGCAAGCGCGTGTTCGATGCGACCAGCGCGCAGTTCGGCAATCGTGATCATCCCGGCGATCGCGGGCAAGCTGGTCGCCGTAGCACCCCAATTCCAGCCCTCGCTCGGGGCAAGACCGCGCCATGAGGTGTCCGAATAGTAACCGGGGCTGGCCGACACATGTTCCATCGCCCCACCCCAACTCGCACGCCATTCCGATTTGCCCTTGACGGCGCGCCAGAACTCCCAGAGGGTGTCACTGGAAGGCTGATAGATCGTCATCTCGCCGTCTGTGCCCGCGGCCGGTTCGGCGCCTTCTGGGATGGGAACCCCTTCATCCAGGGCTGTTTGCAGGGGCGCGCCCCATGGACCTACAGACAGGTGGACAGGCACTCTGAGCTGGTCCGGGCCGACCACGTAGAGGGTTGTGCTGTAAGCAGTTGTATTGACGTATGGGTCGAGGCCTGTCTGCTCCTCGGTGCTTATGAGCTCGCCAAACGCCGACATCCTCGCAACGGAAGTTGGATCCACGGGGGCGGCCGGCGCCAGCGGCTGGTTCCAGATGCTGGAGGCCGCAAACAGCTTCACTGGGCCACGGGTATTGGGCGACCCGATCACGGCACGCGTGGCTGCGACACCTTGGGCAACGTCACCCCCCGCTGTCAGCAGGAAAACCACGAGCAGGACAGCGACGCTGCGCCGGCTCGACAGTCGTGTTGGAAGACTCCGGAGCGACATCGTTGACTTCCAATCGCTTGAGCACGTGGACGGCGGCACGGCAAACCGCCCGGGGCCGGGGCATACATCACCGTATAGCGCCATCGGATCAGCCGCCCTCGCGCACAAGCGCGCGCGTCTCAACTGGACGCCTGTTTCGCCGTCTCGTCATGGCCATCGAAGCTGGCGCGGCGAGACGCGATATTTGCCGAAGGAGAGCGTGCTCAGTCTCGCTGCACGGGATTCTCATCGGGAGATACTGGGTGCCGGACGCGGGCGCCTGTGGGCGAAAAGCGACGCAGCTCCCGCGACCCCTTGGACGCGGAGCGGCCGCCGACATGATTCGCCAGGATTCCGTTTATGGCAACGAATATCCGCTCGAGCGTCCATCCCCCTCAGGCAACAGTACAGCGTCGCGCAGCGCGAGCCACGCTCACCACGAGTCCGACGCCCACCAGCGTCTTGATCTATCGTCTAGGAGGCTTTGGGTGGGAAAGACAGATCCTCAACTGTCGTCAAGCACGGAGGCTACCGATCCGGATTCGCATTTGGGATGCTCAGCTTCCTTGCCATGACGCTCATCAGCGTGGTTTCAGCGGTAGTCACCTCGCGACTCTACGGCGTGCACATCATCGGTCAATTCGCGCTTGTATCGGCACCGGTCCTGGCGCTGTGGGTCCTCTCGACCGCCAAGGAGCAGTCGGCCCTCATCAGGGAGATCACGGTCCTCCCGCCACGCCATCCCCGAGTAACTCAGCTGTTCGCCGCCGTGTTCACCTTCTCCTCGGGGCTGACCGTAGCGATGTCGATCCTCGGTGCCATCGTCTCCTGGCTGGTATTTCGCGGGCCTCTTCACGATCCCGATCTCGTGGACCCAGTCTTCGTTAGTCTCGCCGGCTACGCGATCATCACCAACACCGGTTGGAACATCGACTCGATTTTCTCGGCATTCGTCGCCGGGCGGCAGCTCTTCTGGGTGCGCCTACACGAAACTCTCAGCTTTCTCCTGCTCGCGATGCTCGTCGGCCTAGTGTGGCACTCGGTTTGGGGACTGGTCGTCGCTACAATCGGCGGGTCGCTCACTGCGCTTCTTCACCGGATGGTTCTGGTGCGCCATTTCGTTCGCGTACGCGTCGACATCGTCGAATACCTCGAGGGCTTGCGTGTGCTGCCGTCGCTGCTCCGCTTCGGCCTGAAGATCACCCCCGGCGGCATCGCTCAAGGCATAAGTCAGCAGGCTGGCATATGGGCCATCGGCTTGGTGTCCTCGGTCGGGCTTGTCGGGGCCTACAGCCGTGCCGAAACGCTTCCCGGCCGCTTGCAGCAGGTGAACTTTCGTATCGTGGAGGTTCTCTACCCGACGCTCGTGGCACGACGGGCGACGGGAGACGGGGACGGCTTTGATCGTGCGCTCATCGACACGATTCGCTACGCGCTCGTGGGCATGCTGCTGATCGCCGCGCTCTGCGGAGGTGCGGCCAAGTCGATACTCGACATCTTTGGCCCAGGCTTCAGCCGCGCCGCACCCGCGCTGGAGTTGCTCGCGGCTTATCCGGCGCTGGCCACCGTCACGGTTGCGCAGACCCAAGCGTTCTATGCAATCAATCGCCCGGGATTGACCAGCGTCATCGCCGTGGCTCGCCTCGCGGTGACGATCACGCTGACAGTTGTGCTCACTCCGAGGGTTGGCATTACCGGCCCCGCCATCGCGCTGCTGGCCGGTTACGCAGCTCAGGTCACCTGGGGAACGATCGCGTTGGTGCCTGCCCTCTCCAAGCCGCTGCACACGATCTGGCCGCGCCGAGAGGGCTTGGCGCTCGTGGCGTCATATCTCGTAGGCCTCGAGGCCGCCACGGTGGCGGAGCGTGTACTTCCCGGAATCACCGGCCTGCCACTGAGCCTCCTCGCGGGCACAGCGGCCTATGTGTCCGTGGCCATAGTATGCGGCGCCGTCAATGCCCGTGATCGCGACCGGCTCACGGAAGCAGTCGGCACGGCTCGCGCGTGGCGAGATCGGCGACTCGCGGAAGCGTCCTAAGACTGCGACGACGGGCACTCCAACGAGGAGCAATCGCACACGCACGCGTGAGCCTCCACGTCGGCCGTTCGTTTGTCCAACGGGCCGTTGGACAAAGCAGCGCATACATAGGTGGTACACCTGCTGAGCGGACTTATGGAATCACGATCGTGAACGCATAGCCGGTCGCGAGCGTCGGCGTCGTCGTGCCCGGAGCGTAGGTGTCCACCTCGTACGGAGTGGAGGGGCAGTTGGTGTGCTGGGCGTTGACCGCGATCACCCCTGGTACGTTGCCGGCGCTGTAGCTGACCTCGGGCGAGACCGCCGCGATGCCCGAGGAAGCGATGCCGGCGGCGGGGGTGATGCAGTACACGCCCGTGATCGGCTCACTGACGGCGAGGATGTTGGCGGCGCCGATCAGGCTGGCAGCGGTCGGCGAGGTGGGCTGCACGATCGCGTAAGCGACGATGGCATTTGTGCCGTTGGTGCCATTCGTGCCATTCGTGCCGTTTTTCCCGGCCGGTCCCGTTTTCCCCGTAGCTCCGGTTTTGCCCGCCGCTCCCGTCGGACCCGCCGGGCCCGTGAAGCCGCGCGGTCCCGGGATCAGGCACGCGCGGACGCGCCGGCCGTGGCTGATGACGGTCACGGCGTTGCAGTGGCGCGCACGGGCCTGATGGGCCGTGGCGCTCGTGCCCGTACCCGCGAGCGCCGGGACGGCGATCGTCAGCGCCCCCACAACGGCGGGCGTCGCCAACAGTGACAGCGTTCGGCGGTGCATGTTCATCACATCTCCTTCGTAGGATCGGGAAGGCCCGTGGTGGTCTGCCCCAAGAACACCCGGCCATCGCCGACGGAGCGCCAGACGTGAGCGGAGCGGTGGATATGGGTTACCGGATCGAGCTGTAGGTGCTACGACAGCTCAAACGTACTCTGCGGTCGAGCGCGGAAGGCGGCGACGATGTCCTCTGGGCTCAGGCGAACGTCGAGCCCGTCCACGCTGAAGCCGCTGCCGGAGACGCCGACGAGGAGCGTCCCGTCGCTCGCGCCCGGTATGAGCGCGCGGTGCTGGATCAGCCTGCTCAGATCACCTCGATCGAACTCAGCCCGGTCGCGCCACTTGATCGAGCCGACGAAGTCGATCTGCTCGCTGCCAGCGTGATCGCGACCGCCGACGAGATCGACCTCCACGCTGCCGTCACGGTTCCAGAACGAGCCCACGAATTGAGCGCCGCCGAAGCGCTCGTCGGGGAGCACCGTCTGGATTGCGCCGCGCACGAGCGGCTCGATCGCGCGGCCGGCGAACGACGTCCACGACTCACGGATGTGTCGGTAGACGAGGTCGCCGCGGCCACGCTCGAGCGCGGGGATGCTCGCGCGGATGAAGCGAAGCCAGAAGCGCAGGTAAGGATCGGCGACGTGGTAGCGCGACAGCTTGGGACGCGGCTGGGCGGAGTACGGCAGCGTCTTGTCGATCACACGCTTTGCTATCAGCATCGCGAGCGTCGTCTCCAGTGTCTTGTTCGACATCTTCGCGCGCTGCAGGATCGACGTGAACACCCGCTCGCCCGCGCCGATCGCTTCGAGCGCGCCGCGCGCCTTCAGCTCCGCCGGGAACTCCGCGCCCAGCGAGCGTTCGCCGAGCACGATCAGCGGCGACTCGGGGTTCTGAAGCTCACGGCGCAGGAACTTCCACACGTCCTCTCCGCGATGCCAGATCTGCGCCAGTCGCGGGAAGCCACCGATCGCCAGATAGGCGTCGAGCGCCGCCGACGGGGGCAGGTCCAGCATGTCGCCGACAGCCGCCGGTGAGAGCGGCCCGATCGTCATCTCGGTCAAGCGCCCGTACAGCGGTCGGCCGTAGTCATCCAGGGCAGCCATCATCGACACGTCCGAGCCGATCAGCAACACCAACACAGGCTGAGCCTCCAACCTGCGGTCCCACTGCTTCTGGATGATCGCCTCGATCGCCGGCTCGCTTTCGATCAGGAACGGCAGCTCGTCGATCACCAGCACGACCGGCTGCTCAGCCGACGCGTCGCTCGCCGCGATCGCCAGTGCCGCCTCCCACGAGCCGATCGGTCCCGCCGCCGCGACCGTCGCCCCATCAACCGCAGATGCGGCGATCTGCTCGCCGAAGGTGCGCAGCTCCCCAGCGGCGAATTTCAGACCACAGCCGCCGCGGCCCTCGCCCGCTTGGCCGCGTACATCGCCCGATCGGCGTCCACCAGCGCCTGCTCAGCGCTCACCGTCCGCTCACCGATCATCGCCACGCCCACGCTGCCCGACGGGTGCACCACCACGTCGCCCACGTCCACGCTGCACGCCGCGATCACGCGCGTCAGGCCGTCCGCCACCTGCGTCGCGCCCTGCTCGTCCGCGTGCGGCAGCAGCACCGCGAACTCGTCTCCACCCAGGCGCGCCACCACGTCCGTCTCGCGCAGGCGCCGCGCCAGCGCCGTCGCGATCGCCCTCAACGTGTCGTCGCCCACCTTGTGGCCGTGCTCGTCGTTGATCGCCTTGAACTCGTCCAGGTCCACCACCATCACCGCCGCCTGCTCGCCGTAGCGCTGGCAGCGCGCCACCTGCAGCCTCAGATCGTGCTCGAACAGCCTGCGGTTGCGCAGCCCCGTCAAGGGGTCG
Source organism: Solirubrobacteraceae bacterium (assembly GCA_035484215.1). GTDB lineage: Bacteria > Actinomycetota > Thermoleophilia > Solirubrobacterales > Solirubrobacteraceae > Palsa-744. Next base: position 81,825 of record DATHPE010000038.1, read on the forward strand.
TGGTCGGCCAGATGACGCAGGTGTTCCTCCAGGCGCTTGCGCTCCGAGATGTCCTGCAACTGCGCGATGAAGTGCACAGGCGCCCACTCGCCGTCACGCACCAGCGAGATCGACAGGATCGCCGACAGCGTTTCGCCCGCCGCGCTCACGTAGCGCTTCTCCACCTGAAACGCCGGGATCGCGCCCGCCAGCAGCTGCGCGTACTGCTCCACGTCGCTGCCCACGTCATCCTCGTGCGTGATCTCCGCGAAGCCGCGGCCGATCAGCTCCTCGCGCGTGTAGCCCGTGATCTCGCACAGCGCGCGATTGACCAGCGTCCAGCGACCATCCAGGTCCATCAGCCCCGTGCCTATCGGCGCCCGTTCGAACACCTGCTCGAAATGGTCATCCGAGTGCCTCGCCGGCCCATCCGCCGCCCGGCGCGCCGTCACGTCCACGATCACCGCCACGCCGCACGCCACCGCCGCACGCCCGCTCGCCCGGCCCGCCTGACCCGTGGGGCCGTCCACGCGCAGCGGCCCCACGTCCACCATCAGCGAGCGGCTGTCATCCGCGCTCCAGATCTCCCGCGAGCGCGTCTCGCCGTCGATCGCCGAGCGGCACAGCGGCTCGATCAGCTTCCACAGGCTCCGCGGGAACGCATCCCCTATAAACGCGCCCTCGCCGCACGCCAGCGCCTCGCCCGCCGTCCCCTGCTCCAGCGGCCGGCCCGCCGACAGGATGAAGCGGAGCTCCCGGTCGAACACCAGCATCCGCGCGCCCGGCAGCTCCCGCAGAGCCGCCATGGCCGCGTCGTCGGCACCCGCCGCCGACCTGTCCTCGTGGGCGTCCCCCTCTATCGACACGCCCCTCTATCGGCCGCAGCCGCCCAGCACTTAATCTCCGAGTCTGCTTTCCCGACGAAATCGGATATGCGGGCACGCGCCACGATCCAACCGCGTTCACGTCGCTCATCGCACTATCGACGACCGAACCCTCGCGCTACCGGCGTATTACCCACCCACGCTCGTTCAAGCAGTCGGAAACATCGACGCCAGTGTCCGCCATGCTGCATATGGTTGCCGCGATCCCAACAATGGGGAAGGGGGGCCAAATGACGACGAAAGTCGCTCCGTATCACACCAGTCATCCTGACTACGGTCGTCAGCGCAACGTCTACCACAACGACAACGCCTGCCCTGACGGCAGGAAGATCAAGCCCGAGCATCGCAACGCCGGGATGAGCGGGCGCCCGCTGTGCAAGGAGTGCGCGCGACTGTAGCCACGATACGCTCGCAGCGCCCGATGACTGACCGTGCCGCAACATCGTGGAGCGCGCGTACGCTCGACTGGATCGTCGGCGAGAACCCCACCGGGGTCGTCTACGGGATCATCGTCATCGGCGCGCTGCTCGCCGCCGAGAGCGGCCGTCACGAGAGCTACCTCGACACCGTCGCCTCCACCGTCATAGCCGCCGCGCTGTACTGGCTCGCCCACGCCTACGCCGACGTGCTCGGTCGCCGCCTGGACGCCCACGAGCGTCTCAGCGCCAAGGCGCTCGCTCGGGCGCTCGCCCGAGACCGGGCGATCCTCCGCGGAGCCGCATTGCCGCTGCTCGCCCTCGCGATCGCCTGGGCCGGCGGCGCCCCGCTACACACGGGCGTCACCGCCGCGCTGTGGAGCGCCATCGCCAGCCTCGTCGCGTTCGAGCTGATCGCCGGCCTCCGCTCCCACGCCAGCGCCCGCGCGCTGGCGCTCGAGGCCGGCGTCGGCGCCACCATGGGGGTCGCCATCCTCGCCCTCAAGATCGTCCTGCGCCACTGAGCGCCCGCCAAAACCCGCAAGCAGCGGGAAGCAGGCAGCGAGCCAGCGGAATCGAGCGATCCCCCGCGCCTTGACTGTAGACAAAAAATTGCTGACATGAGATGATCCCTTGCACCAGACACATGACAGGAGTCGTCTGGTTCGAAAGCTCGATTCAAGAGGAGAGGGCATGGCATCAGGACGCAGGTCGTTGTCGGCGCGCGACGGACGCTCGAAGCGGCCCGACAACTCGACACGGATCGGTCCCAAGCGGATCGGCTCCGCCAGCGTCGCGCCCCTCTACAAGCGCCTGCCGCACGGACCCCACCGGCTCGACCGCGACGAGGTCATCCTCCACCAGCGAGCGCGCATCCACGGCGCGCTCGTCGAGGCGGTCGCCCGCGACGGCTACGAACGAACCAGCGTCAAGCAGGTGATCGGCCTCGCGGGAGTCTCCCGCCGCTCCTTCTACGAGCAGTTCGCCAACAAGCAAGAGTGCTTCCTCGCCACCTTCGACCTGATCGCGCACCGCCACATCAAGCAGATCAGGAGGGCCTATCTCGCCGTCGACGGACCGCTCGACGAGCGCGCGAGAGCCGCCTTCGAGTGCTTCGCACGGGTGATCGACGACGACCGCAACGCAAGCGTGCTCGTCGTGCTCGAGGCCCAGCGCGCGGGTTCCGCCGCCGCCATGCGCCTGCGCAACGCCGCCAGCGCCTGTGAGCACATGCTCGCGCGGAGCTTCGCCGACTCACACGCGGGGATGGCGCTGCCGATGCCGATCGTCAGGGGGATCGCCGGCGGCCTGCACGGCGTCGCCTCGACGTTCCTGCGCGATCAGCACACCGCCGGCAGCGTCGACCTGGCCGACGAGATGCTCTGCTGGACACTGCCGTTCCAGACCTCCGCCGCCGAGGGCATGGCCGAGCGCATGGCCACCAGGCTGACCGCGCGCATGCGCGAGATCTCATCCGCCTACGCTCGGCGTCTGGGCGATGCCGAAACCTCCAGCCGCGACGAGCGCACACGGCTGCTCCAGGGCGTCCTGCGACTGGTCACACGCGAGGATTACCGCACGCTCAGCGCGCCGCAGATCGCCGACGAGGCCAACGTGCCCGTCGACGCCTTCTGCGAGCTGTTCGCCGACAAGGACCAATGCTTCCTGGCCGCCCTCGACCTCACCTGCGACGAGATGCTCGCGATCGCCGCCGACCCCGACCTCGTCTCCGACGAATGGCCACGCGCCGTCCGCCGCGTCCTCGGCGAGCTCATGCGCTACCTCGCCGATCATCCCCTGCAGGCCCGCACGCTCGTCCAGGAGGCGTTCTTCGCCGGCGACGACGCGCTCGAGCGGACCGTCGAGCTCTCGCACAGCATCGCCACGCTGCTCACCGAGGGAGCGCCGACGCAGGCGCCCGCCAGCCTCACCGTCGACGCCGTCGCCGGCGCCATCTGGCACACCATCCGCTGCCACGTCGCCAGCGGGCGGATCCAGTTGCTGGCCGCCCTCTCCGACCACCTCGCCTACGTCGTGCTCGCGCCCTTCATCGGCGCCGACGCCGCCGTCGAGATCGTCAGCGAGGAGTGCTCGCCCAGCCACAGCTCCTAGCGGCGCTTGCGGCCCACGCGCTCCACGAAGTGCGTCAGCACCACGCCAAGCAGCACCGAGATCGCGATCACCACGATCAGCGGCGCATGACCGGATCCCACGATCCAGTCGACCTTCACCTGATTGAGGTTCAGCACCGCAAACGCGATCAACACCGCCGCCAGCAGCATCGGCCCCGCCGCACGCAGCCGCTCGCCCTTAGAGCGGCGCGGGGCCGCCTTCGTCTTGCCGCCGGGAATCTGTGCCGAGGGAGCGGACATCGCCGTGCAACGATCGTACCGCGATGGGCGCCCGCCACGAAATAGCATGGCCGTGATGAAGCGGCATCCGATCACAGCGCTCTCGCCGCTCGCGCTCGCCGCGCTCGCCGCCGCCGCGCTCGCCGGCTGCGGCTCTCAGACCAACACCGTGTCCGTCGCCGGCTCCCCCGCCGTCACGCCCAGCACCCCCACCACCGCCAACCCGAGCACCACCGCCACCACCAAAGCCGCCACCACCCCCACCAGCACCACCCCCGCCCCCACCAGTACCGCCGGCGGCACCGCCGCGCCCGGCACCACCCACACCGCGCCCGAGCCCGAACTCGCCCAGCAGGAAACCCACGCCGAAGGGCTCAGCGAAGCGCTCGCCGTGCTCAACGCCAAGGGCTACACCGCCAACGAAACATCCCAGTACCACCCCGGCCAAACGCTGCGCGTGCTCGTCGGCACCCAAACCGGCTCCAGCGACGGCTACGGCCAGCAGGCGTTCTTCTTCGTCGGCGGACGCTACATCGGCACCGACACCAAGGAACCCAGCGCCAGCGTCAACGTCCTCTCCCAAGGCGCCACCGAAGTCACGCTCGGCTACCCCCTATACCGCAGCGGCGATCCGCTGTCCAGCCCCAGCGGCGGCCAGGCCACCGTCCATTTCCAGCTCAACGACGGCAAGCTCACCGCGCTGCAGCCGATACCACCGGCCCACTCCGCCACCGCGCTCAGCAGGAACTAGCAAGCGCCAGCGGCCCGCGCCGCCGCGGCGCGCTCCGCCGCGCGAGATCGGATTCGCACGCGGCGATTCGCGCGCGGCCTATCCTGGTGTGCACACCACCACATCGCACGAAAGGAGCACGCTCATGGGCGCAACCATCGACGGCCGAGCCGAGGAGCTGCTGAAAGCCAAGAACTTCTGCAACGTCGCCACACTGCGCGCCGACGGCTCCGTGCACGGCGTGCCCGTGTGGGTCGACGTCCAAGACGGACGACCCGTCGTCAACAGCGCCGAGGGGCGCGCGTGGGTGCGCAACCTCGAGCGCGACCCGCGGGTGACGCTCACCGTGCAGAACATGGACAACCCGTACGAGTACCTCGAGATCCGCGGCAGCGTCGTCGAGCGCACCCACGACGGCGCCGACGAGCACATCGACTCGCTCGCCAAGAAGTACCTCGACAAGGACTCCTACCCGTTCCGCCAGCCCGGCGAACAGCGCGTCATCATCCGCGTCGAGCCCGAGCGCGCGCACGTGTACGGCAGCTGAGCCCGCACCGGAGCTCGCCACCGCCCGCCGCCGCCTCAGCCGTCCCTCGCCTCACGCGCGCCGCAGCAGCCGTCGCCACAGCGGCGGCTGGCGCGGCTGCGTGCGCAGCCACTCGTCGCGAAACGGCAATTGCCCGCGCGAGCGCGCCTTCAGCACACACGCGCTGTGCGCGTGGCGGCGCCGGCGGGTGTCGCCTTCCGGCGCGATCAGCATATGCTCGCTCAGAGCGGGTAGAGAATGACCACAGATCGGACAGCGATACGTCGCCGGCTTGCGATTCGCGGCTGGACGCACCGTCCACCACGGGGCGCGCGGAAGGCTGGGCATGGGTCCATTGTCGCGCCGCTCGCAGCCACCGTCGCCGCAACCGTCGCCGTCGGCGTCGGCGTCGTCCTCGCCCGCTCCGAGCGCCAGCGCCGTCTCGCGCGCCGACTGCGGCTCGAGCGCCGGCTCGGGCTCGCGCCCGGCGAGCCGCTCGCCAGCGGGCTGCAGCGCATGGCGCTCGCCCAGACGGACCTCGCGCTCGAGCTGCTCGGCGGCGCTGACCACGCCGCCACCGGCGCGCGCCCCGCCGTCAGCGGCGAGAAGGCCGTACACGAGACACGCAAGGCGCTCAAGCGCCTGCGCGCGCTGCTGCGGCTGCTCGAGCACCAGCTCGGCCCCAGCACGTTCGCGCGCGAGAACGCCGCCCTGCGCGACATCGCCGCGCACCTCTCCGGCGCACGCGACGCCGCCGTCATGCTCGCCACGCTCGACCGGCTGATCCAGCGCCACCCGCACAAGCTCGGGCGCCGCAGTGTGCTCGCGCTGCGCCGGCGCCTGCTCGCCGAGCACGCGCATTTGGAGCAGCTCGCGCTCGGCGACCCCGTCGCGCGCGCGCACGTGCTGAGCGAGCTGCACGCCTTCCGCGCGCGAGCCGCCGCGTGGCGCCTGCCCCACAGCCACGGCATCCAGCTGATCGAGGCCGATCTGCGACGCCTATACCGTCAGGGCCGTCGCCGCCACCGGCGGGTCGCCGCCCGCAAGGGCCGGCGCACGCTCGCCATGCACCAGTGGCGCAAGCGCGTCAAGGACCTGCGCTACGCCGCCGAAATGCTCGAACGGCGCGACTCCCCGCGCACCGGCGCCGCCGCGCGCTCCACCGCGCGCCTGCGCCGCCTCGCCCGCGACGCCGACGAGCTCGCAGAACTGCTCGGCGAGGAGCACGACCTCGCCGTCTTCGCCCAGCGCCTGCGCGACGCCAAGCACGGCGGCCAGCGCACCTGGCGCACCCGGAGCCGTACGCGCAAGCAGCTGCTCGCGCTGATCGCCAAGCGCCGGCGCCAGCTGCGCAAGCGCGCGCTACGCCACGGCAAGCTGCTCTACCGCGACACGCCCAAGCGCTTCACGCGGCGCATCCGCGCCGACCACGCCGCCGGCCAGCACCCTTCCAGCTGATCGCGCGTTCAGCGGCGCCGCCCGCGCCGCGCGCGGGCGCTCAGCTGACGCTCAGCACAGTCAGCGTGCGCTTGCCCTTCGGCAGCGACACCGCCGCCTGCTCGCCCGGCGCGCGCCCCAACAGCGCCACCGCCACCGGCGATTCAGCCGACAGGCGACCCTCACGCGGGGCCGCGTCGTGCGAGCTCACGATCCGCCACGTCTGCTCCACGCCGTCCTGGTCGCGCACCACCACCGTCGAGCCGAACCCCACCACGCCGCCGACGTCGTGCGGCGCCTCCGCCACCACCACCGCACCGGAGATCTTCTCGCGCAACCGCGCGATCTTCGTCTCCAGGTGCGCCTGGTCGTTCTTCGCGTCGTGGTACTCGCTGTTCTCCTTCAGATCGCCCCACTCGCGCGCCGTCTTGATGCGCTCCGCGATCTCCCTGCGTCCGTCCCCCTCCAGCACAGCAAGTTCCCCTTCCAGGGTCTCCAGGCCCTTGGCCGTCGTCAGGTTCGCTCCCTCGGTCACCGCCACACAGCCTACTTCTTCTCGGCGCGCCACCCCGCTCCCTGGCGCGCCAGCGCCAGCTCAGCTCAGCCCAGCTCAGAAATAAGTGTTCGGCGGAGTCGACAGCAGCGCGTAGATCTGCACGATCGCCGCCTGTACCAGCAGCTGCGCCGACGGCGGCGTGCCCCACACGAACACGTTGTCGCTCAGGCGCTCGTGCTGCCACGCGTAGTTCACGTAGTTCTGGGCGATCGCCGGACCCGGAGGATCGTGCGTCACCGAGTCCAGGTACAGCAGGTTGCGGAGGTACACCGACACGAAGAACGGGTTTTCGGACGCCAGCCGTTCGTTCGTGAAGTACGCCAGCGCCGCCGCCGCCGTCTGTCGGGCCTCGTACAGATACCCCGAGTTGCCCGTCGCCTGGTACAGCAGCGCGCCCGCGCCCATCATCGAACCCTCGTTGTAGCTCCACAGCATCGGTTCCACCACGCCCCGGTTGCCGATGTGGTCCGCGTACAGGTTCACCGGCTGCTGCAGGCAGCGACGCACCCATTCGTACGCCTTCTCCGCGAACTGCAGGTACGCCACGTTCGCCGTCAGTTTGTACAGCAGCGTCCCCAGCTCCGCCGCCGGCGCCGTCGTCACCGTGTTGCGTTCGCCGTTGTCGATCGCGTTCGAGAACGGGATGCCGCCCTCGCACGCCAGCCCCGGCCGTTCCTGCCAGCCCGCCATCTCGAACGCCATGATCCCCTCCGCGCTGCCCAGCAGAGCCGTCTCGTGCGTCAGCTGGTAGAGCCGCACCATCTCTATCGCCACCCAGTCGTTGTCGTCGTAGTACTTCGTCCCCCCCGGCCCCGCCGGCGGCGCCACCGTGCCGTCGAACGCCGCCAGCGTGCTCGTGTACGTCCCTTCCGAGGCGCCCGAGTTGTCCGTGTCCAGGTAGGAGTTCAGGCCCGTCAGGCGCGCCTCCAGTTCGCGCGCCAGGCTCACGCCCAGGTGCGGGATGTAGGCCATGCTCACAGTCGCCGCCAGCGCCTGCGAGAACGGCCACAGGTAGGAGAACGGTTCGCCCGCATACAGGCCCGCGCCGGCGATGTAGAAGTTCTTCTGCATCGCTTCGAACGCCACCAGCGCCCGCGCCGGGTTGCCGTGCAGCACCGGCTTCCTCGGCTTCTTCTGCTTGGTCTTCTCAGTGGTGGTCTTCGCCGCCGTGTGGGCGAACTCCGACGCCTTCGCCCGGAAGGCCGGGCGCGTCGCGCCCGCCGGGTACGGCGAGGTCTTGCCCGCCTTCGCAGCATGGGTGGCGTTGGCGGCAGGCACAGCGCACAGCAACGCCACCGCCCACAGCAGCAGCGACGTGCACGCAGCTCCCAGCGCGCGCCGGTGATCACGGTTGAGAATCATCGACTCAAGCAACGACAACAGCCGACGGCCGCGTTCGATTTGGTATATGCACCGTTCCCGTCCCGGCGCCCGCACGGCTCCCGGCGGCCCGTCGCATCCCGCGCCATTTTCCCACAGGCCCCGCCGAGAGGGTGAACCACGCCTTGCATTTCGACTACACCACCGTCGGCCATGTCACGATCGACGTGCTCGACGACGGGTCGCGCCGCCCCGGCGGCACCGCCTTCTACAGCGCCCTGCAGGCCGCCCGGCTGGGCAGGCGGGCGCTGATCGTCACGCGCGGCGTCGCGCGGGAGATCGAGGAGCTGATCGAGCCCTACCGCCACGAGCTCGAGCTGGAGGTCCTGCCCGCGCCGCACACGACCACGCTGGTCACGCTCGGCGCCGGCTCGCAGCGCAGTCAGCGCGTGCTCGCCTGGGCCGGTCCGATCGCCGGCGATCTCACGCTCGACACCTCCATCCTGCATCTCGCGCCCGTCGCCCGCGAGACCCCCGGCCACTGGCGCGGGCGAGCGGAGTTCCTCGGCCTCACCCCTCAGGGGCTCGTGCGGCAGTGGAGCGCGCCAGGCTCGCAGATCGTCGCCGCAAGCCCCGCGCCCAGTGCCACCGCCGTAGCCGGAAGGTGCGACGCCATCGTCGTCAACGAGCACGAGCGCACCAGCTGCGCCAGCCTCATCGCCCGCGCCAGCGCCAGCGGAGCCGTCGTCGCCGTCACCGCCGGGGCCGCTCCCATCACCGTCCTCGCGCCCGGCCGCCCACCGCTCGAGCTGGAGGTGCCCGCGCTCGCCGCGGGCCCCGTCGACGATCTCGGCGCCGGCGACGTGTTCGCCGCCGCCCTCTTCATCGCCCTCAGCGACCGTCGGGGCGCCTCAGACGCCGCGCGCTTCGCCAGCGCCGCCGCCGCAGTGCGCATGCAGGGGGCCGGAGCCGGAGCCATCGGCGGGCTCGCCGACATCGAGGCGCGACTATAAGTCTCAGCCGGGCAGCGACCGCGGCCTTGGGAGCGGGCCTCCGTCGTTCTTTGGTTGTCCCTTTCGGAGTGGTGTATAACTATGGCTATACACCAGCAGTGAGAGGTAACAAAGAGGAAGTCCCGCCACCCGCAACCTGTGCGCGCCCGCGGCTCGTATCTCACCCGCAAAGAGCCCGCTCGATGAGCGACGCGAGCGCCGCGGCGGCGATCGCCTCGCCGTCGCCACAGAGCTTCGCCGCCAGCAGCAGGCTGCCGCCGACCGGCTCAAGCTCGACGGTACCCACGCGCGCGTCCGGCGCGGAGGCGTGGATCGCGCGCGTGAGCGGCTCTATGAACACCGCTCCCGCCTTGAACGCGCTGCCGATCAGCCCAACCGGGAACTCGCCCTGGAGGCCCGTCTGGCGGATGACCGCAGCGATCTGCTCGCCCAGCTCCCGCGCGCCGCGCTCATACAGCTCACATGCGACCGCATCGCCCTGCTCGGCCAGCCTGGCGGTCTCGATCGCCAGCTTCGCTATCTCACCCTTGGTCAAGGGCTTGGAGTACACGCGCGCCGCCACCGCCTCGATGCTTGGCTCGCCGAAGAACGCGGGCACCGCGTCGCACAGCGCCGTCGCCGGCCCGGATGCCTCGCGGTGGCGCAGCGCGGCCTTGATCGACTGCACGCCCAGCCAGTAGCCCGAGCCCTCGTCCCCGAGCAGATGGCCCCAGCCCCCCGCCCGCCATGCGCGCGCATCGGGGCCCGCCCCTCCCACGCCGAATACGTTCGAGCCGGTGCCAGCGATCGCCGCCACGCCCGGCCCGGCGCCGGTCGCGGTGGCCCATGCGGCGACCACGTCATTGACGACGATCCATGCGTCCGTCCGCGCCGCGCGCACGTTGCGCGCCACGTCCTCGGTGTCCGTTCCCGCGATCGCCAGCACGGCCGCGCCGAGCTGCCCCGCGTCGATGTCCGCGCGCCTGATCGCCTCATCGGCGGCCCCCAGCAGCGCCTGCACCGCGGCCTCTGCGCCGACGGCGTCCTCGTTGCTCGGCCCGCCGTGCCCAAGGTGCAGCAAGCCGTCACGTAGGTCGAGTACCGCAGCGAGCGTCTTGGTCGCGCCCCCGTCCACCCCCATCACATAGCGCGCACCGCTGTGCGGCTGTGGCGAGAGCAGCGCGAGCGGCAGCTGAACCAGAGAGTCGCGGGACACCGCGCCATCCTCCCAGGATTCGCCCGATGGGGCCGGGATCGCCAGCGATCGGGGTGAGCAGACTGGGCCGGCCGGCGCTCCGCACACCCCTGAAGTCGGCGGCTCGAGGCCTGGCTACAGTGTCCAAGCGGTCTTTCAGCGCTCATGTAGGGACGCCGTCCAGCCGATCTCGACTAGCGACATGAGCATCTCTACGGCACAGGACGGCCAGGCGATCACGGCGGGAGCCGAAGCGCTCCTGCGCGAGCACCCCGACGCCCTTGTATGCGGGCTCGCGGGCAACGGGCTGATCGTGCCGGTGCCCCAGTCGGTGGGGCTGTGGGGCCAGGGGCTGATCGAGGGCCGGGCGCTGATCGACAACGTGGTCGCGGCGGACCGCGCGACCGTCGTCAGGCTGTGGCTGCGCGCCCAGGAGGAGGGGGCGGCGGCCGACAAAGTCCGCCTGCTGCGCAACCCATCGAGCTGGGCCACGCTGCACTTCCTCGATCTGCGCGAAATCCACGGCGTGCTGTTGGGCGTGATCATCCCCAGCGACGAGCGCTCAGACGGCGACGGCGAGCTCCAGCAGCTCGCGCCGGCGCCGCCGCGCTTCTGCTCGCTGATGGAGGACGAGGGCGCCAGGGTCCTGGCATGTGACGACGCGTTCACGGAGATGTTCGGCTACAGCGACGAAGATCTGATCGGCAAGTCGGTGCTCGACCAGATCCACCCGGATGATCAGGGGCGCGCGGTGGAGGGCTGGCTGGCGGTGCTGTCAACCGGCCACGACCAGCAGACCCGGCTGCGACGCAGGCGCAAGGACGGGACCTACATGTGGGTCGACACGACGCTGCGCAACCTGCTCAACCATCCCGACCGCAACTACGTGCTCGTCGAGATCATCGACATCTCAGCCGAGATGCAGGCGCAGGAGGCGCTCGCCGAACGCGAGGAGCTGCTGCGGCGATTGACCGCGGCGATGCCCGTCGGGCTGCTGCACCTGGACATCGAACGCAACGTCGTCTACAACAACGCGCGCCTGCTGGAGATCCTGTACGGCACCGAGGCGCCGGCCCTACGGACCCAGCTCGAGGCGAGCGCCGACGAGACCGACGCACCAGCCGCGTCCGCCGCAACCCTGCTGAGCACGCTCACCGAGGAGAGCGCGGCGGTGCTCGAGCAGGCGCTCGAGGAGGTGCTCCAAGCGGGCGTCGACCACGACGTAGAGGTCGACATCACGCTGCCGTCCGGAACATGGCGACGGGCGCTGATGAGCCTGCGCGCGCTGCTACGCCGCAACGGCGAGGTCAGCGGGGCGATCACATGCGTGCTCGACATCACCGACAGCGCCCGCGCGCGCCAGGAGCTGGAGCGCCGAGCGACGTTCGATCCGCTCACCCAGTGCTACAACCGCTCGTCCGTCCTGGCCACGCTCGAGCGCGAGCTAGAGCGTGAGGACGCCACCAGCACCGGCGTCGTGTACGTCGACCTCGACCGCTTCAAGCCCGTCAACGACAAGCTCGGGCACGCCGCCGGCGACGAGCTGCTGGTGCTGGTGGCGGAGCGCCTGAAACTCGCCAGCCGCGACAGCGACGTGATCGGCCGCCTCGGCGGCGATGAGTTCCTGGTGGTCCTGCGCGACATCCCCGGCGCGGAGATGGCCATGCGCGCCGCCGACCGGATCTGCGAAGCGCTGTGTGGCAAGTTCGAGCTCTCCAGCGGAACAGCCGACCTGCGCGCCAGCGTCGGCGTCGCCTGCTCCACCAACGCGCAGATCACCCCAGAAGAGATCGTCAAGCGCGCCGACGCCGCCATGTATCGCTCGAAGGCGCACGGGCAGTGCCTGCCCGTGCTTGCGCCAAGCGCCTAGAACGAGGAACCGGAGCGCAGAGAACGGGGCCCTCGCGGGGCTCCGCTCTCCACACTCCGGCGAGAGCTACACGCGTCTTGGTATCGCTCCGCGACTACGCTTCTTCAAATCCGATGTCGCCTTTTTTGAGCTTCACCGTGAGCAGCGACTCGAACAGACCTTTAGTCGTTTCGATCCTGTCCGGCTTGCCTTCTTTTTCCAGTTTTTCCGCTTCTTCTTTGGGCAGACCAGGCTTGCTGCAGCGCCTGTTCGCGTTGTAGTCGGCTTTGATCGCCGTGAAGTCGCTTTCGATGATCAGGGTTTCCTGTTCGCCTTCTTCAAGGCCCGTCAGCGGGTTGCCCGGGAACATTTCTTTGGTTTTTTTGCCGCCGAGCACTTCTTCCGATTCACGTTCGTACAGGGCATCCGAGTACGGTTCTTCCGGTTCCGGTTTCTTTTCGGCCCTGAGCGGGAGAGTCTGTTCCGGGATTTCGACCACGCAGTCTTCACCCTTCACATCGAATTTCTCCACGGCTTTCGAGATTTTGACGCCCGCTTCAGTGTCGGTCACGACCGAGCCGTTCGCGTGATACGTGAGGTGGAGCGGTTCACTGAACCTGATCGGCGACAGCGATATCACGCCACCTTCCAGTTTTTTTTCTGCTTCGCAGTGCCTGAACTTGAGCGTCACGTAGAATTCCGGCGAGCGGGGCCCCAGAAGCTCGCCTTCGACTTTGAAGGGAGCAAGGCAGCGAATCCCGTACGGCCCGAGCCTGAAGGTTTCCTTCCCAGACTTTTCCGGCGATTCGACTTCGCCCGTGCCCTTCACCACCGCGGGAGATTCTTCCGTGAATGTCTGGCCAAACTTGCTGGCTATGAATTCACCGTAGAATATTTTTTCTTTCGGCGGTTTGGCGAACGCCGATGCGGTGAAGGCGCTGAAAGCGCACACCACGGCGGCAAACCCAAGCATTATCCTGACGCGTCTCATTCTCCTATGTCCTCGCTTTCGCCTTGGCAGGCTAAGTTGGCTGATTGCTGCCGCGCGTTACCGACACGCCACTTGCTACCGGCTTGTCGGCTACCAGTTGTTACCGTCCTGTTAGCTACCCAGGGGACCGCTCGGCGACCCCCTCCTCCGCTACCTCCAAGATAGAGGGCGGGAGCATAGCACGAAAGCCGGCCACTTGACAGCAGCGCGAAGCTCCGGACCGAGCGTCCGGCAAAGGCCCTATAGGCCAGCGCCGGCACATAGGCCCGCCGTGGCTCTGGGACTGGCCTCGTCACGGATGGGACGATTCCGAATCCGGCTGGTGAGTCTAGCGCATCGATGTCTCCATCTGCATGCTGGCGGGGTCGATGGAGCGACCGACGCACAGCCGGCGAACTGGCCCCCGGCGGAGTTAGAATGCAGCCAGCGTCCGCCGTTTGCGGTTGATCGTGTGGCGTGGCGGACATCCGGACTTGACTTAACGGGGTCTTAGGGCGGTTGCGATGCTCGCGGCGGGAGAGTTCCGACAGTCGATGAGGGTGAGGGAGATCCACGGATGAGCCGCATAAGAACCCGGAATGTGATGCTCGCCGTGGCCATCGCCGCGGTCGCCGCCGGCGTGATCGTCGCGGTGACCGCAGACGGCGGCCACAAGAGCGCAAGCTCCACGAGAGCACCTGCCAACGGCGCATCGGCTGCCACGGCCGGCGAGCTCGTCCTCGCGGCGAGCTATCTCGGCGTGACGCCCACACAACTGCACAAGGAGATGCGATCTGGACGCACGCTCGCGCAGATCGCCAACGCCACCGGCGGAAAGTCCGCGACGGGCCTTCTGAACGCGCTGGTCAGCGCGAAGGCCGGCAAACTCCGAACGACGCTAGCCGCCAGGAAGCTGTCGCCGAGGCAGGAGAAGACGCGACTCACAGACCTGCGAACGCGGATCCGGGCTCAACTCAACAGGCTCCGCGCCGACAGGATCCGGGGCTATGTCGGTCTCACCGCCACCGCCCGCTACCTCGGTGTGAGCGGCGCGCAGCTGCGCGCCGAGCTGCTCTCGGGCCGTAGCCTGGCGCAGATCGCCGCCACGACGCCCGGAAGGTCGGCGAGCGGCCTGATCGACGCGCGCGTCAGCGCCAGGGAAGCCGGGATCAAGGCGGCCCTCATGAGCGGCGCGATCACGCACCCGCAAGCGAGCAGGCTCCTGTCCAGTCTGCGCGCGCGGATCACACACGAAGTCCAGCGCACCACCAGCCGTTAGCGCCATCGCGCGCATGAGCCACCAACAGGGCGCGGCGCTCTACGCACGCTCTATGCAGGAACACTTGCAGCGACGAGTGCAAGCGTAAAGCGTCGTTAAATCCGCGCCGATGGCCCCCGGGACGGACACGCCAGTGTCCACGATTCCCAATAAAGGGGGCCCGAAGTGTTGATGCGTAAAGGCAAGCGAACCTTCGCTAGCCGCAAGCGAAAGATAGCAGGCCTGTGCGCGTTCGTGCTCGCAGGCGTGATCGGGGTGGGCGCGTACGCGTTCACCGCAAGCAACATTGTTCCGGCACAGTCTGCCGGTGGTGGCAGTAACGTAGTGTCCGGCTACACCGAGGTCGGTAAAAGCTACACCTTCAGCGCGAACGGTGAAGAAACGACAGGCGTCGAACTCATCCTCAAGGGTGAACAGGAACCGCACGACGTCAAGGTCGCTCTGACCAAAGCAGCACCCACGCTGAGCACCGAATGGTCGGATTGCCCGGAAGCCGACATATCGAAACTCGCAGCAAAAGAATTCCTGGCCAAATGCACGTTCAAAGCGGCGATCCCGGATGCGGAAGGCTTGCTGCTCTCCGTCACGGCCGTCAGTCAAGGCGAAGTGATAATCGGTTAGTAACACCGAGATAGGCAACACGGGGCGGCCGGCGCAGCCGGCCGCCCCGTGTCCTACACAAGCACTGCGACACCCAGACCCGCATGCGAACTCGTCACACCAAAAAGCTCATCTCCAGCGCCCTTGGACTGATCGTCCTGGGGTGCCTCTGGTTCTACCTCGCCCCCGCTCCCCTCGGCGGCTCGACCACCTACGTCGTCACCCACGGGATCAGCATGGAGCCCCGCTTTCACACAGGCGACCTGGCGCTCGTGCGCAGCCAGGGCACCTACCGCGTCGGTGAGATCGTCGCCTACCACAACAAGATGCTGCACACGATCGTGCTGCACAGGATCATCGGACGCGAAGGCAACCGCTACATCTTCAAGGGAGACAACAACAACTACGTCGACTTCGAACATCCCGTCGCCAGCCAGCTGATCGGCGCGCTGTGGCTGCACATCCCCGGCGCGGGCACGACGCTCCAGTCGATCCGCTCGCCGGCGCTCGTCGGGATCCTGATCGCCATCGGGATGCTGTTCTTCACTGGGACCGCGTTCACGCGACGGCGCAGGCGCACGCGCAGGGAGAGGCGCGCGGGCGAGGGCACGGCACATGCGCCGACGCGGTTTCCGCAGCACCCCGCGAATCCCGCCCTCGGCGTGCTCGCGCTGGGCCTGGTCGCGCTGCTCCCGTTCGTCGCGCTCGCGCTGCTCGCGTTCACCCGCCCGCCCTCCGAACGCCGCCCCTACAAGATCCCCTACAAGCAGAGCGGAGCCTTCTCGTACTCCGCCGACGCGACCCCCGGACCGGTCTACCCCGACGACCGTGCGGTGACCGGCGACCCGCTCTTCACCCATGTGCTGAGCGCCGTCGACATGCGCTTCGGATACAGCTTCCACATGGCCGCCGCACACTCGCTCACCGGCAAGGCGTCGCTGTCCGCGACGATCACCTCGACGAACGGCTGGCAGACGACGCTCGCGCTCGGCGCGCCGACCTACTTCCGAGGCGATCACGCTCTCGCCACCGGCACGCTCGATCTCACCTCGCTGTTCGCGCTGCTGCAGAGGGTCGAAGACACCACGAAGGCACGCGGCGGCTACACGCTCGCCCTCATCCCGCATGTGCGCGCGAACGGGATCGCCGATCTCGTGCCCGTGCACGCGACGTTCTCGCCGGAAATCAAGTTCACGCTCAGCGAAAGCGAGATCCAGCCGGCCGTCGGAGGCGGCTCGCCCGCCGTCGCGCCGACGAGCGCACCCCAGTTCGCTCCGTCGAGCGCCGGCTCGGTGACCGGCAGGCGCAACGAACCCCTGTTCCTGTCGCTTGGCTTCGCACGGCCGTCGGTCGCGACCGCGCGAACGATCGCGCTCAGCGCGATCGCCATCCTCACCTGCGCCCTGCTGGCGATACTCGCCCTGCTGCGACCGATACTCGCGCTCGTTCAGCCGCGAGGCCGCGACGAGGTCGCGCGCATTCGCTCGCGCTACGGCCGCTTGATCGTTCCCGTCGCGCACGTCTCGCAGCTGCCCGGCGTCGCTGTGATCGACGTCACCAACATGGACGCGCTCGTCCGGATCGCCGAACACTACGAGCGCTCGATCCTGTACGAGGCGGGCGATCATGATCATGCCTTCTGGGTCACCGACGAGAGCGGGCAGTTCCGTTACGCGGTGGGTGCGCCACCTGTGATCGCGCTCGACCGCGAGCACCCCGACCCGAGCCCATCCGAGCCGCCGCCGGTGGGCGACGCGCCGACCGCCGAATTCGAGTCGAGCGCGGTGCGCGCGCCGGCGCAGGCGGCAGTCGCAAGCTTCGCCGCCGCGCCAGTCGAGGATGGGTGGGCGAGCCACGATGCGGCCGACGCGATCAGGCGCGCGAGCGAAGACTGGCAGGCGGCGCATGCGGCGTATGCGGCGCGTGAGGCCGCCGATGCCGTGTACGCCGATGAGCTGGAGCTGGTCGAGGACGGTCCCGCCGCACACGAGGCGATCAGTGGCCGCGAGGTTCGCTACCAGCTCAGCCTTGGAGGGCGACTGGGGGGTCCGCGGCATCGCAGGCACGGCACTCGCTCGGACTCATAGCCGCCGAGCGATTGTCGGCTTTCTGACAGACGGTGTTGAGCGGGCTCGCGCCTATGCCACGATCGTAGGACACAACATGCGCCGGGCGCCCGACAGCCGCTCTGGGCCCGGTTCCAGACAGAGGGGGTGCACAGTGTCTCAAGCCCACCGCCATCCTCAGCTTCCTCATCTTTCGCAGCACGCTCCTTCGCTGCCACACCCTCCGCTGCCGGAAGGCACGCGCGAGGTCGAGCCGCTGCTGGCGATGCTGTTCGCGGTCGCGCTGCCGATCGGGCTCGCCGCGGCGGCAGCGGCGGGAGGCGGCGTGGTGGTGTTGGTGATCGCGATCGTGGCGATGCTGCTGGTGGCCGGCTTCGGGATGGTTTACATCGCGCGCGTCACGGGAGATGAATCCGACTAGCGCCGGCCGCTGCTGCGCCGGGCGCTAGCCTGGACAGCGGGATGGTTCGGCGCGAGCGAGTACGCGCACCCGGCAACGACGGCGCATCGACCGCGACCGCTGTCACGACCGCAGCCGCGGCCGGCTGTAGGAGCGTGTGCCACATCCTCGCCGAGGATCCGGCACTAGCCGACGCGGTTCCACAGGCCCACAGGGAGCAGGCGGTCCAGGAGTGCATCGCCGAGGTGCTCGACGTCGCGACCGGAGTTTGGCGCGACCAGGTGACGTCGGTCATCTACGATGGGATCGGTCTGCTGGTCTTGCGGGGGCTGTTGATCCGCCGCGTGGGAATCGATGGGCGCTTCGGCGCCGAGATCCTTGGCGATGGCGACGTGCTGCGGCCGTGGCGCGGCGAAAGCGAGCCACCAGCGCTCGCGGTCACCGCCGGCTGGCAGGTGCTCGAGCCGGTTCGCCTGGCGGTGCTGGACATGCGCGCCGCACGCCGGCTCGCACGCTACCCCGAGCTGACCGGCGTGCTCGTGGGCCGCGCGCTCGAGCGCTCGCGCAACCTCGCCATGCACATGGCGATCGTCCACCAGCCGCGGGTCGACGTTCGCCTGCACATGCTGCTCTGGCAGCTCGCCGGCCGCTGGGGTCGCGTGCGCGGCGACGGTATCAGCCTGCCGCTGCGCCTCACGCACACGGTCCTCGCGGACCTCGTGGCGGCGAGTCGACCAACGGTCACCAGCGCGCTGTCCGATCTGGCCGCGCTCGGCCTGGTGCGGACGGTGGATGCCACCTGGCTGCTCTCGGGCGAGCCTCCCGGCGAGCTGCTGGAGCTCAGACGGGTCGCGCTCGCGCAGCCATAGGCCGGAATCGCATAGTGGACGTTTGTTCGATCTTCGGGCGGTGGGTTGCTAGCCCAAGCACCGCCGGTCGAACGTTGTCCTGATGCCCGGACGCACGCGTCGTGCGGGCGACATTCGAGCTCCCAGGCGATAGTCATCGACGAAACAAGGAGGGAGATGCGCCTTCAGGCAGACAAGACCGGCTCACAGCCAACCACCGCGCCGTTTGGCATCAGCCGGCGCGATCTCGACCAGCGGACGAGCGTGATCTCGGTCGAGGGAGACCTCGACCTCTCGACCGCACCGCAACTGAAGTGGATGCTCGTCGACTCGTTTGAAGAGGGTCACGATCAGCTCGTCGTGGACCTGTCGCTCACCGGCTTCATGGACTCCACCGCGCTCGGCGTGCTTGTGGGCGTCAACCGCGGCATCGACGGCGGCGGGCGCCTGGCGATCGTGTGCACTCGCGCCAGCCTGCTGAAGATCTTCGAGCTGTCGGGCATGGATGGCGCGTTCGCGATCTGCGCGACGCTCGACGCCGCGCTCGCACGCGCCCAACGACCCGCCGCCGAAGCCGGCTGACTCGAGAACGCTCTTGATGGCGAGCGACAGCGCCAGGCATCTGACACCCGCCCACAGAGCCAGGGGCCTGCCGGCGGCGCTCGTCGTGGTCGTCTGCTGCACGCTCAGCCTCGCGTTCATCCCGAGTGCCACCGCCAAGCGCGACCACACAACCCAGCCGAGCGCGAGCGCGCCGGCTCAGACCTCCGAACCCTCCGCGAGCACGCCGACTCCGAGCAGCGGGCCAGCCGCGGCCAACTCCACCCAGGAAACCAGCGGCCACCCTCCCGGCCAGCGTCGCGCCGGATCTGCCCGGGAATCGAGCGGCGGGCAGCGGTCGCGCCACGAAGACGCGTCGCAGCAGAGCTCGGGCAAGTCGCGCCAGAGCACCGCACAGGCCACCCAGGAAACCGAACCCGCGAGCTCCACCGGAACGCAGACCACCACGAGCCCGCAGAGCTTGACGACCAAGCCAAGCCGCGAACGGCACACGCAAGCGACCACCGAACCCACCAGATCGCGTGAATCGGCAAAGCGGAGCAAAGCCCGCTCCACGCAGCCGGCCGCCACGTCTGGCAGCGCTCCGAGCGCAGGCTCTGGCGCGCCGACGACGGCCGCACCAGCTGAAACCGCGCCGGCCGCCACGCCGGCAAGCGCCCCCGCCGCGGTCGTCGCAGTCGCCGCGGCAACACCCGCCGCGGCGACACCGACGCCGGCCAAATCGACCGTCCACAGCTCCCCACCACGCGCCGTGCACCACTCCCCGCGCGTCCGATCCCGCGGCCATTCCCGAACAGTCAGCACCGCCGCGTCACCGCCGGGTGCGCTTGCGCCCTTGGCCAGCACGCGGCACACGGCGGCACCCGCACGACCGTCGAGACGGGCGCGGGGGAGCGCGCACCGCTCGCGACCGGCGAGCCGTCCCTCGCCACTGGTGACGAGCATCACCAGGATCGTCGATGTGGTGCCGACGGCCGTGCGGGTGCTGATCGCCGGCCTGCTCGCGCTCGCGCTCGCGCTCGCCGTACGCTCGCGCGTCGCCGCGCTGCGAGGCCGGCGCCTGGAGCGCCAGCGAGCGCAGCTGGCCGAGGATGTGGGACTGCTGCAGGCGGCGCTGCTTCCCGTCCCGCCCGCCCGACTCGGTCCGGTGGGCACCTCCGTCGCCTACCAGCCCGCGGCAGGGCCCGGAGCGGGCGGCGACTTCTACGACGTGTTCGCCCTCGAGGACGGCCAGCTGGCGGTGCTCGTCGGCGACGTCTCCGGTCATGGGCGCCAGGCGTTGCCGCACACCGCGCTCGTGCGCTTCACGTTGCGCGCGTATCTCGAGGCCGGGTTGTCGCCACGCGACGCACTGCAGACGGCCGGGGCGGTGCTCGAGCGCCAGCTGGGCGGCGTGTTCGCGACCGTCGTCGCAGCCACCTACCAGCCGCGCGAGCGGGTCCTCGTGTACGCCTGCGCCGGCCATCCGCCGCCGATCGTGCGCGGTGCGGACGCGGATGCAGGATCGATCCCAGCGGTTACGATCTGCGGATCTCCGCCGATCGGAGTGGGTATGCGCACAGGCACGCGTCAGACCACCGTCTCGATCCCGGGTAACGCGCAGATCTGCTTCTACACCGACGGCGTCACCGAGGCGCGGGTCGGGTCCGAGTTGTTCGGAGCCGAGCGCCTGTCGGAGACGCTGGCCGAGCTGGGGTCGCACGCGAGCGCGCACGCGGTGCTCGCACGGGTCGCCGAGCGCGCCGACGCGCGCCCCGACGACATGGCGGCATGCCTGCTCAGCGTCGAGGGAGACCAGCGGACACCGGAGGTGCTCGTCGAGGAACTGGAGCTCGACCGCGACGAGGTCGCAGACGCTCGCACCGAGCGCTTCCTGCTCGCCTGCGGCGTCGAGCGCCATGAGATCGCCGAGGTGCTGCGCTCGGCGTGTGCCGGCGCGGGGCGCGCCGGCACGGTCGTGCTCGAGTTGAGCCGTGCGGACGGACCGCCACGGATCACCGTGCGGCGCGAGCAGGTCGCCTATCTGCACGCGCGACGCGCCGAGGTCGGGGTCGCCCTATGAGCTCCGTCCCGGCGCTGGCACCAGACGCGGCGATGACACTCGCGATCGCGTCCACCGCGATGCCCTTCGCTCGCACCCCCGAGGCGGAGGTCGAGCGCTGGCTGCGCGTCCTGCGCATGAACGGCCAGGTGGGGATCGCGCTGCAGGCGCTCGGCGTCAGCGAGGCGCCCCTGCCCGGGGGAGACGAGAGCTCCGCTCGTGGCGGTGGCCGCGCCCGAGCGGTCGCCGCCGGCGATCGCGACGCCGTCGCGCGCGTCACCAAGCACGCTGTGCGCATCGCCGGCGCGCGCGGCGCCAGAGCGCTCGCGACGACCGACCTGCTGATGGCCGTCATGCACGTCTACGGCGAGGATTTCGATCGCGTGCTGCGCGCGCACGGCACCGACCGCCAAGAGGTGCTCGAGCGCCTCGATCTGGCGGCCGTGGCCACGCAGGACGACTGAGCCTCATACATTCGTCCACTTTCGGCCGGCGAGGCGCATGCCGAAGCTAGTGCGCGAGCAATGATCGGGCATGGCCGTGAGCTATCTCGCCGGTGGCGTCGCGCTGCTGACGCTCGCCCTGCTGCTCGGCATCTCCGTCGATCGCCGCCGCAAGCTGGAAGCGGAGCTGGCGCGCTGCCACGACGCCTCGCGCGAGGCCGATCGCACGGCGCGACGGCAGCTCGCCGACAGCGCTCGCTCGCTCGAGCAGAAGGTCGCCGAGCGAACGTACGAGCTCGACGACGCCCGCGCCGAGACGCTGCAGCTGCTGGCCATCGCGGTCGAGTACCGCGACGACGAGGCCTTCGATCACACCGAGCGCGTCGGCGTCATCGCCGCCGAGATCGCCGCCCATCTCGGGCTCCGCGCCGAGCAGGTAAGACGCATACGCGAGGCCGCGCCGCTGCACGACGTGGGCAAGATCGCCATCCCCGACAGCATCCTGCTCAAGCCGGGGAACCTGACCGCCGAGGAGCAGACGATCATGCGCCGTCACGCGGGGCTCGGCGCGCGCCTGCTGTCCAACAGCAGCGCGCCCGTGCTGCAGATGGCCGCGGTGATCGCCGCCACGCATCACGAGTGGTGGGACGGCAGTGGATACCCCAGCGGGCTCGCCGGCGAGCGCATACCGCTCGTCGGCCGCGTGGTCGCCGTCGCGGACGTCTTCGACGCGCTCACGCACACGCGGCCGTACAAGGCCGCCTGGCCCGTCAGCCAGGCGATCGCCAGGATCGAGCGGGGGTCGGGCAGCCAGTTCGACCCACGCGTGGTCGCCGCGTTCCTGGCCGTCAACGAGCGCGCCCTGGCAACCGCTGGCGCCGGCGGTCGGCCACGGCAGCCGGAATCGGCCGACACTAAGTCGGCCGGCACTAACCGTCGTGCGCTCCTCGCTCAAGCAGCTCCGTGATCGCCTCGTCGATGTCGCGGGCGAGACCGTCGACCGCGGGGTGCGCCGCGCGATCGGCGTATATGCCGAAGCAGGCCAGATCGCGCACGGTGGTCATCCCCACGGAGAGCGCGTGGCGCTCGGACAGCGGAACCACCGGGTAGGTCGCCTCCAGCGGACAGCCGAGCATGTACAGCGGCTCCGCTGGTCCGGGGATGTTCGATACCACCAGGTTGAACGTGCGCGGGCTGGCGATCAGCCGGGATAGCGTGTTCTGCACCACCGGCGGCGTGTGAGCGGCCGCCTTCAGCGCCAGATCGGCTCCCTCCGGCTCGCCATCGCGCTTGCGCTGACTCATCGTGTCGTGCACGCGACGCAGGCGAACCAGCGGGTCGGGCTCGTCGCACGGCAGATCCGCGAACACGAACGAGATGTGGTTGCCGAGGACGTCGCCGGGACTGCGAACGCTGACCGGGATCATCGCCTTGAGCGCAACCGGCTGCTCGCCGAGGCGGATCAGGTAGGCACGGACAGCGCCGGCGACCGCGGCGAGCATGACGTCGTTGACGGTCGTGCCGTGGGTGCGCTTGACCGCCCGCAGGTCCTCCAGCGGGCGCTCGGTACAGGCGAGCGCCCGCAGCGGCGAGAGCTGCCCGTTGAGCACGCTGGCCGGCGCCGCGCGCAGCGAGTGACTGAGCGCGCGGGTCACGCGCAATGCTCCACCTGACGCCTGTCGCACGGCCAGCGCCGGGGAGCTCACCGCCCGCAGCGACCAGCGAAGCAGGCCGAGCTGTTCGCCGACCAGATCGCGCAGCCCGCGCACCAGCAGCCGCTCAGCGCTCGGCTGGGGCCCCGCGTGCCACTCCGCGGAGGAACACACCAGCGGCTCGGGCGTCGAGTCGAGCAGCAGCGAAGCAAGCTCCACCGCCGCGATACCGTCGACCATGCAGTGATGAGCCTTGCCGACGAGGCCGATCTGCTCGCGCTCGGCGTCCTCGCAGATCCAGATCTCCCACAGCGGCCGGTCGCGACGCAGCGGTATCGACATCACCTCGTCGACAAGCTCGGGGAGCGGGCCCGGGGCGCGGTAGACGTGCCGATCGACGCAGAACAGCGGGTCGTCAACCCACTCCGGGGCGCGCAGGCCCAGCGGCACCGGAGCGAGCTTCTGCCGATAGCGCGGCGCGCGCGACAGCCGCAGCGCGATGTGCTCTCGCAGCTGCGAGAAGCGCGGCAGCGCTCCCGCCGCCGGAGCCGACAGCGTGGCCACCCAGCCGACGTGCATGTGCGCCGTGGGCGTCTCCACCGCGAGGAAGGACGCGTCCAGCGGGGACAGGCGAAGGCTGCCCGTCATGCGGCGACGCTGGCGCGCGGTATCGGCCGCCGCCCCCATTCGGCCGCGAGTGCGAACTCGACCAGCCGGTCGAAGTACCGGGGCAGCGGCGTGGGCCTGATGCCCGCCCCGCGCAGCGCCACACGGGAGCGACGATCATCGTAGGTGACGCCCATGTCGAAGTACGGAAAGAAGACCTCGCTCCGGGAGAGCGCCCGACGGTAGCGTTGATCGCGACTCGCGCGGACGAGCAGCGGGTGCACCGCCCGGCGATACACGCCCGGGGCGATCAGGCGGGGCGCCGGACGCGCGAAGCGTGTCGTGGCCAGCTCGATCAGCTCGCCCACGCAGCTGGCGCTGGCTCCAGCCGTCAGATGATATGTGGCGCCCTCGGCCTCCGGCGCTCCGCCGAGCGCACAGATGGCGTCGGCCACGTAGTCGACCGACACCACATCCACGGGCGCGTCGCGGCGGGCCGGCAACGCGACGTACGCGCCGCGTGAGAACGCGCGCAACGGCCAGTACAGCACGTTGAACGACGTCGTCCAGCCCGTCTCGCGCTCGCCGACGATGATGCTCGGGCGCAGCACCGTGATCGGCAGGCGCGTGCGCGCCTCGGCCACGAGCTGCTCCGCCTCGAACTTCGACTGCTCGTACGGGTTGCGGAAGCGCTGGCCGACGTCGAGCTCGTCCTCGCTGAACGCCCCAGAGTGCTCGCCGGCGACATACGCGGTCGAGATGTGAGACAGGCGTCGCAGGCCGCCGCGCGTGTGGCAGCGCTGCGCGAACTCGAGCACTCGCCGTGTGCCTCCCACGTTGATCGCGCGCAAGGATCCCAGCCCAAGCTCAAAGGATACGGACGCCGCGCCATGCACGATCTCGCCCACGTGCTCGGCGAGCGCGTCGCGCTCGGCGCCCAGGCCGAGGCCGGGGCGGGTGATATCGCCGCGGACAGTCACCACGCGCTCCCCGTAGGGGTGATCGGCGCCGAACAGCGAGCGCAGCGTGTGCCGTACGCGCGCCACCGCCACGCGATCGTCGGGGGCGCGCACGAGCACATACACACGGCGGTCGGTGCTCTCCATGTAGCGGGCCAGCAGCTCCATGCCGAGGAATCCCGTTGCACCCGTCAACAGCACCCCGTCGGGGGGCCCGCCCGCGCCGGCCGAGCCTGGCCGCCGAGCGGTACCTGCTGCCCTCGCCATCGCCGTCACTCCCTTCTCCGGTCCCGTGATGGGCCTCGGTCGACGATTCCGATCGCTGTGCATTGCCCGCGCCGCTCACCCTCAAACCCCGGTAACGAGAAGAACACAATCGCGCGCTCGCGCGCGACCGGCCGGCCGCGGCGCCCGGGCGCAGCTAGACGAGGATTTCGTCGGGCGCGCCGATGATGCGCACGTGCTCGGACACTCCGGTCACGCTGAGCAGGCGCTGGACCTGCTGCGAGCCGGGGGTGATCGCGAACTCCTGCCCGCGTTCCTGGGAGCGCGCCCGCGCCGAGAGGATGATCCGCAGGCCCGTGGAGTCAATGAACTCCAGCTGCTGGAGGTCGAGCACCACCATCGTCCTGGCCTCCAGGCCGGCGTTCTCGATCGCGTCCTGCAGACGCGATGCGTTGGCCATGTCGAGTTCTCCCTCGAGACGAAGGATTACCCGATCCGCCTCGCGACGGACCTCGATCCGAAGCTGATCCTGTACCCCCATGCCCATGCATTTTAGCCGGAGCTGAGGTCGGCCGCCGCGCTGAGGAGATCGTGCCTGCCGCCGGGCCGGCAGGAGCTCGAGCTGGACGTCGCGCTACGCCAAGCCGCATACGCACCCGCGCTACGTCAGCCGCATGTGCACCCGCACGACGCTGCCGGCGGGTCCGGAGCGGATCTGCACCAGATCGCAGAGCTGGTTGACCAGCCACACGCCGCGGCCGCTTTGCGCCTCCGGGCTCGGACGAGTGCGTCCCACCAGCGGAGACTTGAACCGTCCCTCGTCCTGCACCTCGCACAGCAGCGTGTCGGCCTCGCGCCAGAACCTGAGCGTGCCAGCGCCCCCGCCATGGCGGATGCTGTTGGTTGCCAGCTCGTCGACCGCCAGCACGAGTTCTTCGGCGCGTTCGACGCCCAGCGATTCGCGCGCGGCCCATGCGGAGATCAGGTGCCGCAGCGCCGACAGGTTCTCGCTGCCGGTGAACGCGCACTGCGCAACCGAGCCCGACGGCGCCGGCAGCGCCCCCACGAACGGCTGCGCGGGCTCCAGCCTGCCTGTGTATGTCTCGTTGCGGGTGCTGGCGCCGTCGCGCGAGAGCACCGGGTGGCAGCGCTGCGCGGCCTCCAGGACGCGATCGTCGAGGCCGTCGAGGTCGTACGGGCACAGCAGATGCCAGCCCGGCCCATCGTCGAACGCGAAGTTCAGCAGGGCCTCGTGACGCTCGCACTCGTCGAGCTCGGCCGGGCTGCGTCCGGGCGATACCGGTTCGTGGATCCCCAGCGCGCCGTTGCCGCGTGCGTGCTCGCCGGCGAGCTCCTGCAGGACCGAGATGACGCGCGCGGGGTTGCGACCGAGCTTGCGCATGTCGGCGAAGCGCACTCGCTCGGCCTCGTCGCCGAGCGCCTGCCTCAAGGCCGCCGCCCGTGCCACATCGACGGCGACGAGCACGTGCGCTTCGCGGGCCAGCGCGCGCCTGACCACGCCCAGCGTGCCTTCCAGGAATCCGTGATCGCCACCGGCGTAGAACAGCATCTCGTGGCGAAACGAGGCCGTAAGCGGCAGTGGGAGTGGGCGCGTGCCGGCAGCCACGACCATGCTCGAACGCCGATTCATGGGGGACCTCTCAGCCACGCCGCATGAGACCATAATTGGACCACACGACACACCAATCGTAGGGCCAAGGTTCCCCGCATCGGCGGTGGTCAAACGTATGGCGTGTTTAGAGCCGCGCAGGGCGGGGCATATTGATGGTGCAGTGTCGTCCCCCGGCTGCGAGAGTCGCGTCCCCCGGCGGCTCTCGCACATGGCGGGGATGACACGGCGGCATGCCGGCATGGCGCAATTTCGTCTGCTTGCCGGCATGCCGCCTCCTCCAGACCTGATGGCATGCCGTCGGCTCATCCCCCGGCGGTGTGCCGCCAGGTGGTTGACGCGCCCGAGTTCGGGGTAGACAGAAGGGAACGAGGAGAGACCGACGGGGAGAGCATGGACATTCGATCAGGTGCAGGGCTCACACGAACGTTGCTGGTGGCGCTGCTGGCGGGCATCGTCGGCGCCGCCTGGTTGCCGGCCGGCGCCGACGCGTTCGCCGTGTCGAAGTGGGAAGCCGGCACGTGCACGGAAAAGAGCTGCGCCGACAGCGGCTCCACCACGGCCTTCTACACACAGGCGGCCGGGCACCCGAACTTCGGGATCACGGATTTCGAGTTCGCCTATAAAGAACAGGAACTCCTCATCAAAAAATGGAAGGAGCCCGAAGGCCACGTCAAGGACGTCCGCGTTGACCTGCCGCCGGGCCTGTCGGTGAATCCCGAAGCCACGAAGGAACTTTGCACCGAAGCAGAGCTCGACGCAGATGCCGAAGAGTGTCCCGTCGAAAGCAAGGTCGGCGAAGACGAAGCGACGGGCACCGCGGAAATCGCACTGGGCGTGAAGGAAACCGTCACGGAAGACTTCCCCGTCTACAACATGGTGCGCAAGTCCGGGGAGCCCTCGCGCTTTGGGGTTGAAGTCAACAGTGCCACCCTCAAGCTGCTCGGACTGCAAGGGGTCGTGTACCTGGAAGGCGGCATCAGCTGGCGCCACGAAGCCGAAACAAGCGAGAACAGCGGCGTCGCCACCGGCGACTACCACGAGTTCTTCACCATTCCGAACATACCCGAGCAGCCGGAAATCGTCGAGTCGCGTCTGATCTTCTGGGGCGTGCCCCAAGAACACACTCACGTGGGCACGCCAACGGCATTCATCACGCTCCCCAGCACGTGCACCGGCAAGCCTGTCACCACTCTGCACGTCGACTCCTACGAAGACCCTGGCGACTTCCAGGCCTACACCAACGAAACGCCGGTGAGCGCCACCGGCTGCGATCAGCTGGCATTCAACCCGTCGCTGTCGCTCAGTGCCGAAACGAGCCAGTCCGATCAGCCCGACGGCGTCAGCGCCGAGCTGCACGTGCCGCAGTCGACCGCCGAACCGTCCAAGCCGAACTCGCCGGACGTGCAGAGCGCCGAAGTGACGCTGCCCGAAGGGATGACGCTGAATCCGGCGGCGGCGCAGGGGCTGGTGGGGTGCGCCAGCGCGCAGTTCGCCGCCGGGAGCTGCCCCGCCGCGTCACAGGTCGGCTCGTTCGCCGTGGACGCGCCCGGGATACCCGACGGGTCGCTCGCGGGCGGCGTTTACGTCGGCTCGCCCGAACCTGAGCAGGGCCCCGAATCGGGCGGCGAGTTTCGCATCTTCCTGCTCGGCGAAGCGGCGCAGTACGGCGTCGGGCTGCGCCTGGAAGGCCGCGTGCGGGCGAGCACGTCGACGGGACGCCTGACGGCAACGTTCGCGGACGCACCGCAGGTGCCCTTCGAAAATCTGACGCTGCACTTCAGAGGCGGTCCGCGCGCGCCCCTCGCCAACCCGCTGAGCTGCGGGCCGGTCGCGCCGTCGGGCGCCATCACCCCCTACGGCGGCAGGGCGCCGGCGAGCGCCGCCGCGCACGGGTTCGTCGTCGACGCCAACGGCGACGGCGGCGCTTGTCCCGCGCCCCTCCCCTTCTCGCTCGTCCAGAGCCTCGTGCCCCAGAGCCCGGCGCAGGCGGGTGCGTACGATCCGGCGAGCTTCGACCTCACGCGCAGCCCCGGAGCGCAGTACCTGTCGAAGATCGCCACCACGCTGCCAGCGGGACTGCTGGGCTCGATCCGCTCGGTGCCGCTATGCGCGGAAGCTGAAGCGAATGCGGGAACGTGCCCGGTGAGCACTCAGATCGGCACCGTCACCGTGGCCGCCGGCGCGGGCGGCGAACCGTACACGTTCAACGGTCGGGCGTACCTGACAGGCCCCTACGACGGCGCGCCGTACGGGCTGTCCGTCGTGGTGCCGGCGGTGGCGGGACCGTACGACCTCGGCACCGTCGTGACGCGCGCGGGCATCACCGTCGGCGAGTACAGCGGCAGGTTGACCGTGACGGGCACGCTGCCTAGCATCGTCGAAGGCGTTCCCCTGCGGCTGCGCAGCCTGAGCGTGGCGGTCAACCGGCAGGACTTCCTGTTCAACCCCACCAGCTGCGCGCCGCTGGCCACCGAATCGCTGCTGACCTCCACGTTCGGCGCCGTCCAGAGCCTGGCGAGCCCGTTCCAGGTCGGCGGCTGCGGCGCGCTCGAGTTCAAGCCGAGAGTCACCGTCTCCACCGGCGGCAGACCGACCAAAGCGGGCGGCGCGAGCCTCACGGTCGCGATCACGCAGGGGCCCGGGCAAGCGAACATCCGCGAGGTGCAGTTGCAGCTGCCCACGCAGCTGCCGTCGCGTCAGACGACGCTGCAGAACGCGTGTCTTGCGGCGCGCTTCGAAGCGGGGCCGCCGCCGGGGACGTGCGCGAGCAGCGCGCGCGTCGGCACCGCCACCGTCAGCACTCCGGTGCTGCCGGGCGTCCTCACAGGCCCCGCCTACCTGATCTCCCACGGCGGCGAAGCGTTTCCCAATCTCGACTTGGTCCTCAGCGGCGACGGAGTGCAGGTCGTGCTCGTCGGGCACACCTACATCTCGCCCAAGGGCATCATCACAGCGACGTTCGAAAACCTGCCGGACGTCCCGATCTCGAGCGTCACGGTGAACCTGCCGACAGGCCCCAACTCCGCGCTTGCCGCCAATAACGGCCGCCTGTGCGACGCGGGCCTGCTGGCGCCGACGACGGTCGTCGCGCAGAGCGCAGCGAAGATCACCCAGAGCACGAAGATCGCCGTCACCGGCTGCGCGATGCTGGTGATCTCGCACAGGCTCCGCGGCAGGCGCCTGGTCCTCACCGTGTGGGCTCCCGAAGCTGGGCGTGTGAGCGTGAGCGCTCGCGGCGGCCGGCGCGTGAGCGTGCACGTGAAGAGACCCGGCAAGGTCAAGCTGAGCCTGCCGCTGAGCGCGCGACAGACGGCCGCGCTGCGCCGGCGAGGCCACACGCTTGCGGTGCGGGCCGGCTTCGTCCCGAGATCCGGGCGCAACACCTCGGCGCTCACGCTGAGCTTGCGTTGAGGCCGCCGTCGCCCGCCGGCGCTGGCGTACGAGCGCCGAGCCGGTCGACGTCGATCCCGAGCCGGCTAGCGTCGATCGACGAGCGTCAGCTCGAGCGTCTCGCCGGAGTCCGCCCGCGCCACCCGCCTGGCGTCGGTCAGCCGCTCGATCACCGGCGCGAGGCCTTCGGCGCCCGCCGCGACGAGACTCTCGCCATGGCCCGCGCGCAGCGACCCGATGCGCAGCTCGAGGTTGCGTGGCGCCATCATGACGCCCACGTCGAGGTGGCTGCCGCTGATCGACTCGAATGCGCTCGCCGCAAGCAAGTCGGCGACGAGCTGCACGTCGGAGATGCGGTCGGTCGAGAAGTGGGCGCGCGCCGCGAGCACGCTGAGGACCCGTGGCAGCACGGCGCGCGCGAGCGCCGTCGGCGCGACGCTCAGCTCCACGGTGCTCGCGCACTGCGTACGCGCGCCACCGACGGACCCGCGGCCATTACCGTCGAGCCGCTCGAGCGCGGTGGCTTTGGACGCGGCGAACTCCATGCGCACCTCCGTGCCGCCGCCATCCAGGTCTTTGAACTCGGCGTGGCGTGAGAGCGCGTTGATCACCGGCACGCCGATCCCGCTGCGGACATCGTCGGAGTCGCGCTCGGGCGGGCGAAGCCGGATGCCGCTGCCACGATCGCGCACGGCCACCGCGAGGCCGTCGGCGAGCGCATACACGTCGACCTCGAGCGGCCCCTCCTCGCCCGCGTAGGCGTGCAGCACGACGTTGTTGCACGCCTCGGTCACGGCCGTGTTGAGATCGTTGGTCTCGATTGCGTCGAGCCCAAGGCTGTCGGCCACGCCGGTCAGCGCCTGGCGCACCACCAGGACGTTCTCCGGCCTGTTCGAGAGACTCAGGCGGACGTTCGGAATCTCGGCCATCGAGCGGCCGCGCGGCTGTCAGCCCGCATGCGTCAAGGTCCGCAGCTGATCGAGCGAGCGGCGCAGCAGCCGCGAGACCTGCATCTGTGAGATGCCCACCCGGTCCGCGATCTCCGTTTGCGTGAGATCTTCGACGAAGCGCATGTGCAGGATCGCGCGCTCGCGCGGCTGGATGTACCCGAGCACCGCGCTCAGCGTGACGTCCAGCTCGACGAGCTCGTAGTGCTCGTCATCCCGACCGAGCGAGTCTCCGTAGGAGATCGCCTCGCCGTCGCCTCCCGCGCGCGGGGCGTCCAGCGAGAACGTCTCGTAGGCCTGCAGAGCCTGCAGCGCGTCGATCACGTCCTCGGCGTCGAGCTCGAGGTACTCCGCGAGCTGGTGGACCGTCGGCGCGCGACCGCGCTTGTTGGACAGACGCTCCTGCGCGTCACGCACCTTCAGGGCGCGCTCCTGCGCGCCGCGCGGAACATGCACGGACCATCCCGAGTCACGGAAATAGCGTCGCATCTCGCCGAGGATCGTCGGCACCGCGAACGCCACGAACGGATGACCGCGGTCGGCGTCGTAGCGATCCAGCGCCTTGAGCAGGCCGAGCGACGCGACCTGCAGCAGATCCTCGAACGGCTCGGCCGAGCGGCCGTAACGCCGCGCGAGCCTGCGCACGAGGGGCATGTGGCGGCGGACCAGCTCTTCACGCGCGACGCCGTCGCCATCGCGCTGCCAGCGGCGGAACAGCTGCAGCGAGTCAACGCCCGTGGCGTGGTCAGCGCGCAAGCTGGAGGGTGGCTTGGTGGCCAATGAAGGCATCTCCCCGACTCCCTTCTGATCGCAAAGCAGGTGCGTAAACAGCCGAGCTAAGGCCGATCCGCCAACAGATTATACCCCCATTCTAGTGGGCTAACCTCGCGGTGGGGTGCCTCCGGTGCCTGTGCCCGCAGTGTCGACGCCGGCGCCGTGGGCGTGGGCGCGGGCGGCGAGTTGCAGCTCTTCCTCCACGACCGAGCGCTGGTTGTCGATCCGCAGGCGTTCGCCGAGGACGCCAACCGCCGCCTTCGGCTCGCCGTCGAACAGGAGCGCGCGGCCGAGATCATACAGCGCATAGGCATACGTCAGGCACGCTTCGGTGCTCGGCGTGGCGCAGCTCGCGAGCGACTCGCCGGTGGCCGCCAGCGCGCCCCTCAGCTCGCCGATCGCGGCGGTGTAGTGGCCTTCCGCGAGCAGCTGATGACCTTCGGCCTGGAGCTTCGCCGCCGCCGCGGCGGAGACCCGCGGCCGGGCCTGCTTGGCCGGCGGAGAGGCCTGCTTGGCCGGCGGGGAGGCCTGCTTGGGCCGCGCGGCGCGCGGCGGCGGGCGGCGCGCGGCGGACGCGGCCAGCGCCGAATGCTTACCCGCCGCTGCCGTGTGCGTTCCGCCGGTGAGCGCCAGCGTGGCGCCCACCGCCAGGGCCAGTGCGGGCAGCACCAGGGCGACGAGCGAGGTCCGATAGCGCATGCGCCCCGGTGCGCCATAGCGCATGCGCCCCGGTGCGCTCGATTCGGGCGCGGGCACCGACTCAACTGCCCGTGTGGTCACCGCCTGACGCACACGGTCGATCGACATGCCCACGAGCTCGAGCTCGTAGCAGAGCACCGCTGGGTTCTCGATTCCCCGCGCGCGCAACTCCTCGAAGCTCACCGGCTCGCCGGCGGCGGCCCGCAGGCACTCCACCAGCTCAGCCTGCTGGTGATCGGCCGGCAGCGGCAAACCGGGACCATCGCTCACCCCTACATATTGCCCAAATTCGGCGGTACATCACACCGCTTTGGGCGCCGCGCGTCAGATGTCCTCGAGCGCCGGCTCGAGCGTGCCCAGATCGCGGTCGATGGCGATGTGGGGCAGCCGATGCTCGAGCCAGCCGGGCAGCGCCCACGTGCGCCGGCCGAGCAGATGCAGCACCGAAGGCAGCAGCAGGCTGCGCACGATGAACGCGTCGAGGAACACCGCGCTGGCGAGACTCAACCCGAACAGCTCGAGGATCCGTTCGCCGCCGACCACGAACGACAGGAACACGCAGATCATGATCGTGGCCGCGGCGGTGATCACCCGTCCGGTCGACGCGAGCCCGTGGCGCACGGCCTGGCGCGGATCGCTCTTGCGTGTCCACTCCTCGTGGATGCGGGAGACGAGGAACACCTCGTAGTCCATCGACAGGCCGAACACGATCGCGAACAGCATCACGGGGATGAATGCCTGGATGGGCGCGCCCTTGACGTTGAAGATCGAGCCGAGCCAGCCCCACTGGAAGATCGCGACGACCACCCCCAGCGAGGCGCCGATCGAGAGCAGGTTCATGAACGCCGCCTGCAGCGGGATCACCAGCGAGCGGAAGACCACGAGCAGCAGCAGCGCGGACAGCAGCACGACGACGGCGACGAACAGCGGCAGCTTGTTGGAGAGCACCTGCGTGAAGTCGATCGTGGCGGCGTTCGCACCGCCGACGAGGAGCGTCGCGCCGGTGGCGGATGCGACCGGCGGCAGGACGCGCTGGCGCAGGGTGCTCACCAGTTCGGTGGTGGCCAGCGCCTGTGGCGCCGAGCGCGGGTAGACGTTGAAAACCGCCGTCAGGCCCTGCGGGCTGAGGCGGGCGGCCGACACGGAGGCGATGTCACCGGTCGCGCGCAGTGCGCCTGCGACGCTCGTCAGGACCGCCGTGTCGTTCGCGCGGGGCAGGCTCGCGACGACCTGCAGCGGGCCGTTGAATCCCGGTCCGAAGCCCTTGGCGAGCAGGTCGAAAGCCTGACGGGTGGTCTGATTCGGCGGGTTGTTGCCCGCATCGCTGTTGCCCAGCCGCAGCGCCAGCGCGGGCGAGGCGAGCGTGAGCATGATCGCCAGGCCAGCGATCGCGCCCTGCCACGGGTGGCGCTCGATGAAGGCCGACCAGCGCGCCCAGAAGCCGGTATCGGCAGCGGGAGCCTTGGCGGCCGTCAGGTCGGCTGTCGCGGCGGCGGCAGGGGCTCCACCCGCGGCCATCCTGCGCCGCGCGCGGCGACTCCCGGCACGGCCTTTCACGATGCGCTCGCCGAAGCGCGACAGCAAAGCCGGCAGCACCGTCAGCCCGGCGAGCATGGTCATCAGCACCGCCAGCGAGGAGGCGACCGCCAGGCCGTAGAGGAACTCGACGCCGAGGGCGAACTGGCCGAGCAGCGCGATGATCACGGTCGCGCCGGCGAACAGCACCGCCCGTCCGGCGGTGTCCATGGCAGCGGTGATCGCACCCTGGACGTCGCCGTCGAGGAGATAGTTCTCGCGAAAGCGGGTGACGATGAACAGCGCGTAGTCGATGCCCACGCCCAGACCGATCATGGCCGCGAGCTCGGTGGCGAAGCTGGGCATGTCGATCAGCCGCGACGCGAGCCCGGCTATGCCGATGCCGGTGCCGAGGCCGAGCAGCGCGGTGATGATCGGCAGCCCCATGCCGATCATCGAGCCAAACGTGATGAACAGGACGATGCCGGCGGCGAGCAGGCCGATGACCGTCGCGAAGCCGAGCGACGGTTTCTGCACCTGTTCGATCGCGAGCCCACCGAGCGCCACCTGCACCTGCGCCGAGCCGGCGCCTTTGGCGACGCTGATCACCTTTTCGATCGCCGACACCGGCAGCACGTTGGCTTTCTCGTTGAAGCTGACGGTCGCGAAGGCGACCTCGCCGCCGGGGGAGACCGCGCGCGCGCCCTTGGCGGTGTACGGGCTGACGACGCCGGTGACGTGGGGCAGTCGCGCCACCTCGGCGAGCATCGGCACCACGCGCGAGCGCACGGCCGCGTCGGTGACGGTCCCCTGGCGCGCGGCCACGACGATCTGGTCGGAGTCGCCGGCCTGCGCGGGGAAGTCACGCGCGAGCAGGTCGGCGGCGCGCTGGGATTCGGTCCCCGGCAGCGAGAAGTTGTTGGCGAACCTGCTGCCAAGAGCGCCCGAGACGCCGAGCGCGGCGATCAGCAGCACCAGCCAGCCGATCACCACGCCACGGCGACGCCCCAACACCCACTGCGCGACGCGCGCGACGAGACCGAGTTTCTCCTGCGATTGCCGGGTGGCGCTCATGGCTAGCCTCTTTCGATACTATCTAACGGAGAACAGTTTGTAGTACAAATACTTCGATGCTGAAAGTAGCATAACGAGCAACGATGGCCACCACCACCACCGCGCCCGACACCGACCGTGACGCAACAATCGAGGAAGACCTCGATGAGCTCTCCTCGCTGCTGCTGGAGACGATTCGCGGCCTCAAGCAGTCGAGCCCGCCGCCACCCCGGGAGCTGCGCGACGCTGTCGAGCGCGGCGCGCTCGGCCCGCGCCACATGCCGGCTCTGCTCGCCGTCGCCGCGGCGGGACCGCTGAGCGTCAGCGAACTGGCGCGGCGCCTGGGTCTGGGTCTTTCGAGCACGAGCACGATCGTCGGCCAACTCAGCCGCGCGGGACTGCTCGAGCGCGCCGAGGACGAGACCGACCGCAGGCGCACGATCGTGCGCCTACACGACGACCACCGCGAGGTCATGGGCAGATGGGCCGCACAGGCTCGGGCGCCCATGCGCGCCACGCTCGAGCGCCTCACCCCGCAAGCCCGCGCGCAGTTCGTCGAGGGCTGGCGGATCCTGCACGAGGAAGTCACGCGCACGACAGCGCTCGACGCCGAGGAGTGCGACGAGCAGGTCGGCGCCGGCTAGCGCCCGATCGGCGACTGGCCAGATCAGCGCCCGAGCAGCGCCGCCTCGCTGATCGATCTCACCGACGGCCTGACGTAGCGCCGAGTGGTTGCGCTCAGCTTGCCCGCGGACGAGTCGTCGAGGGCGATGTCGACGGAGACCGTCGGGTCCACGTGGTGGATGCTCAGCATGTACTCGCCGGCCTGCGCGGCGGCGCCAAGGCCGTGACGGGCGCCGACCGCATGCAGCCGTGAGAACGGCGTCCTGCCCTCGATCGTCAGCCCGTTGCCGGCGCTCAGCGCGAGTCCGACGCCTTCGGTGATAGGCGCGTCGCCGGGCTTGAAGTACACGTCGACGGTCGAGCCAAGACGCACGATCTTCACGATCGACGGAGCGCTCGGCGTGGGCAGCGCCGGCGCCCTGTAGCTGCTGAGCACGAGCGTCCTGCTCGGTACGCCTTCTTCGTTTGAGAGAAACGCCTTGATCTCGTGCGTGGCGCCGAAGTCGGCAACGGGTTTGAACAGGATCGGAAGCCCGCCGCTGGGGATCATGCTCGTGCTGATGTGGCTGGCGATCACGTCTTCTTCGCCGGGGGCCCCTTCGTCGATCACCGCGACCGTTCCTTTCCATCTCGCCGGGACCTTCAGCTGAACGGAGCGCAGGAGAGGAGTGTCGATCGCCGGGACGTCGAGGTCGGCGGCGCTCGGGTGGGTGAGCGCCGCCTCGATCTTCGGCGTGCTCGCAGGCGTCTCGACGGAGGGCGAGAGCACGAGATCGTGGTGTGCGATCAGGGTGTCGAGGCTGCGCGTCTTGGAGGGAACCACGAGCGCGTGGCTGACCGCGGAGACGCGCGCGAGCTTGCCGTGGAAGATCGGGCTGAGCTTGACCGGGTGAACGCCCGGGTTGAACTCGATCGGCGCGACCTGCGGCTCGGGCTGCGCGATCGCGACATCGACGACCGGCGGCGATTCCGGATCGACGCTGAGCGTCCATTCGCCCTTGCCCGGGTCGGCAACGAGGATCGTGGTGGTCACCACGCGCGGGCAGCTCGCGGAGAGCGTTGCCGCCGTCGCGGACTGGGGCTGCGCGCAGAACGCGCTGCTGTTTTCGACGAGGTCGTACAGCGGCACCGGGTCCTGGTCGACGATCGCCGTGCCCTCGTCGGTCGGGCCGGGCGTGCTCATGCCGGTGTCACCCGCGCTCATCTGCGGCGCGAAGCTGAACTGGTCGGGGGTGCTGGGCGTGGTGATCACGCGCGTGTCTTCGGGCGCGGGGCCCGTCAGCGTGACCTGCGGGGCGACGCCCACGCCCGCGCTGCTGGCGAGCGAATGCACCTGCACCGCGACGGCGCCCTTTTCGCAGCCGGTTTCGACCTTCGGCGTGCACAGCCCGCCGGGGTTCAGCGTCAGCGTCTCGTGCCCTCCCGGCTGGATTTCGGACTGCTTCGGCGGCGGTGCGGGCGCGCCGGATTTCAGTTTCTGGATGGACGGCTGCCGCCCACCCGGCCCCGCCCGGCTGGTGCGCGCGGGGTAGGCGACGCGGCTGAAGGTGATGTTGCGCAGCTCCGGCGGCCGATAGCCGTTCAGATCACAGCCGGTGAACACGTGCACGCCCGAGTTGGGCCCGCTCCACAGCACGCCGACGCCCGCGCTCAGCGTGACGAACAGCAGGTTGATTTCCCCGCACGCGGCGAGGCCGATGTTCGAGACGATGCCCTTGGCGCTGAGGCAGATCCACAGGCACGCTTTGCCCGAGCCTTCGACGAAGAACGCGAATTCGGGGTCGAACTGCATCGCCCCCTGGACCGCGAGTTCGAGTTCGGCGGGTCCGAACTGCTCGTGGACGGCGACCTTCATCTTGACGGTCGACTTGTGGAAGACGAGCTCGAATTCACCGAGCTTGAAGCCGCCGATGGGCAGCGTGACGGTGCCTTCGATCGCGACTTCTGGCACCGACGGGCTGACGACGGTCGCGGCTTCGACGGCGAGGAAGTCGGCGATCGACGCCTCGATCGCGCCGGCCACGACCGTCGGATCGGTTTGGATGTCGAACTTCAGCTCGTTGATGAAGACCGGGCCGATCGGGACGTTCCCGCTGATCTCCCCGCCCGCGTCGATCAGCCGGCCGTGGCCGATCTCGAAGCCGACTTCCACGCCGTTGAGCGGAAACACGGCGGGGCCGGGGATGTTGACCTTGACGTTGCCGGTGAAGATCCCGGTCGCTTTGTCGTAGCAGAAGTGCGCGCCGACGGGCATTTCGATCGGCCCGAGTTCGTCGCCTTCGGGTATTTCAAGTTCGTTCGGGTTGTGCTTCGCGGGCTTGCAGTTCGGCACCGGCGGGAAGCCGATTTCGGCCTTGTGCGCCCTGACCGTCGACGGGCTGCCGTCGATCACGCGCTGAGCGCCATGGTGGCGGGCGACGCTCGCGTAGTTGTTGGTTTCGAGCAGGCTGACGGTCGGGACGTCCCTGCCTTCGAGCCTGACCGTCGAGCTCGCGCGCGTGCCTTTGCGCTGGAAGGCCGTCGGCAGCTGATCGTGGAATTCGATCTTCGAGCCCTGCCCTGCGGTGAATTCGACGCACGCGGAGTGGACGACTTCGAAGCCCTCGAACGCCGCGTACAGGTGTTCACCGCCTGATTCCTTGGCCGGCTTCCACGCCTGCGCGCCGGGGAGTTCGCCGCAGCCGGACACCGGTTTCGAGCCGCCCGCCCGTGGCCCGAACGCGGCGCGCGCCGCGGCGCCCGTGAACGACGTCTCCCACGCGGCGATGCCAGGGGGCGACTGGTTCTTGCCGCCGCCGAGCGAGAGGTACACGCTGCCCACGTGGCTCTGGTGGCAGTAGCCGTCGGCTGTGTGCGCCGAGGTTTCGAACGCGGCGATCTTGCACGGCGCGACGAAGATTTCGACTTCCCGTCCCGATTTGTGCGTTTCGGAGTTCCGTTCCTGGCTGACGGGGCGGATCACGATCGCGTCCCCCGACTGTGGCACGAGCGGCACGCCGTCGATGTCGATCGACGTCGTGCTCGCGTACAGCAGGGGATGGCCCTTGCCGTCGTGGCTGCTGTTTTCGGCGGTGACGACGCTGACGCACTCGCCGGAGAAGCCGAGCTCGGCTTCGCGATGCGTGTGCGGGTCGTGGATGTTCAGCGGAATCGAGTTGACGGCCTCGCACGGGCCGTCCTGCACGGCCTTGGTCGCCTCGAAGCCGTCGATGCGCGTGATCGCGCCGAGCCCCGAGGTGTTGTAGGCGGCGACCGACACCGAGTACTTGCCTTCGTGGGGGAATTCGAACTCGAGGCCGCTGGCTTCGGCGGTCGCGCTCGGCGTCACTTTCACGGCCGGCAGCGAGCTGGAGCCGGCCTTGCGCGCGCGCACGCGTCGGCGTGCGTTCACCGCGGAGACGTGCGCGATTTCGTTGGGGCCGCCTTTCGGCAGCGGCGCGACCGCGAGGTTCGGGTCGACCGTGCGGATCGCGAAGGCGGAGCAGTTGTGGTACGGGAACGCCCCGGAGAGCAGGTCGCTGAAGTCGGGGATCGGGAATGGCGTCTGCTTGGCGCCGTTGATGTATTCGACGATCGGGTTCGCTTCGATCTTGACGCCGGTGCCGTTGCCTTTCGAGACGCTGAGGGCGGCACGCGCGTTGCGCGTCGAGGCGTGCGCGCGACGAGCGGAGGCCCCTTTGGCGACGGGGCCGCGGGGGAGTTCGGTCGGGTTGGCGCCGGCTCCCTCGTGTGTTTCCCCGAGGCCGCCGGGACGCAGGGTTTCGGTCTCGTAGTAGGGGACACCGCCGTCTTCGCAGTCCTGCACGGTGTTTGGCTGGCCAACGGCGGTGGAGTAGTAGGCGATCGGGTCGTCGCCGCCGTTGCTGCCGGTCGTCTTGAAGCGCAGCGTGTCGCCTTCGGTGATTGGCACGGGCAGCGGCTTCTTGGTGCCGGTTTCAACGCACGGCGAGTCCGCCGTGACGTCTTCGACGCAGACGCGCAGGGTGGGGTTGCTGGCGGGCGTCAGCGGCACGCTCTGCGTGCTCGGTTCCGAGGCGACGCCCTCGGCGTCGTAGGCGACCATCGTCACGGTGCGCGGGACGATCGCGCCGCTGAGCCGCTTGCGCGCGCCGGTGGCCGGGCCGATCTGATCGTCCAGCGGCGTGTCGACGCCGACGACGGTCGCGTAGTTGTAGAGGAAGTTCGCTTCGTCCTCATAGTGCTGCACGCTGTACGGACCGAACTTCGCGAGGTCGATCGGGAAGAAGCCGGTGCCCTGGCCCTCCAAGCAGATGATGTCGTCGCCGCAGTGCTCTTTGTTGGGTTCGATCCCCGAGTAGCAGCTCGGCGCGACGGGAGTGCCGTTGCCGCCACCGAGTGGATAGCCGAGGAAGCACCCGCCGACGCAGGTGTCCGGCCCGCCGATTTCCGCACCGCCGTACGCGGCCGGACCGAGCGACCCGTTGAGTTCGCACAGGAAGGAGTCGCCGGTGCCCTGCTCGCCGTCGAAGCCGTTGGCTTCGCGGAGGTTCACGCTCGTCAGCGGCGGGTAGCCGACGGCTACGGGGAGGCGCTCGTAGAAGCCGCCGGTCCTCTGCACGGACGCCTCGGCCGCCAGCGTGGGGATCGGGCCGCCGGGCGAGCCGATCGCCGCGAGCGCGGCGTTCCAGAAGTTCATCGAGAAGGACTCGAAGCCGCCGGTGGGCGAGGAGTACTGCGGCGTGAAGCATTTTTGGTATGTGTGCAGGGTGATCGCACACAGGTGCGCGGCGAGGCCGGTCGGCGCGGGCGTGCCGAACTGCGTCAGCGCGCCCGTGCCGTCGTCGCCCTGACCGGCGATCGGCGCGAGTTCGGATGGTGAGGGGACGGTCGAGGGCGTCAGCGGCGCGCTGCCGACGTAGTGCCCGCACACGCCGTCGGACAGGCACGTCAGGTCGGGGGTGCCGGAGGCGCCCTGGTTGTTGAGCCAGAAGTCCTCGCGCACGACCTTGTCGCCGGCGTTGACGTCCGGTTCGGTGATGTCGGCCTGGGGGACGATCGTCACGGGTTTTGTCACCGCCGTGGTGACGCCCGTGCCTGCGTTGTTCTTCTGGCTGCGCAGCACCTGGAAGCTCGCCGTGGGTCTCTGCACGGGGATCACGACGACCCGCTGCGGCGACGCGGAGACCGGCGTGCCGCCCTGGGGAACCGTGGCCTGCGCGCGCACCAGGTACACGGCGAACGGCGAGCCGTCAGTGCACTCGCCTCCGGGGCACAGGCTGCCATTGGCGGAGCTGTCGAGCACGGGCGGGCTCGGGTATGCGTAGGTGACGGTGTCGCCGGTCGCCTCCACGATGAACGGCGTGGCGGCGGAGTCCAGCGGGCTGTCCTTGTCGCCGAAGTCCCACTGATAGGTGACTCCCGGCTCAGGGTCGGTGATCGCGAAGGTGTAGGTCTTGAGCGAGATCAGCGGGTCGCTGTCGGGGGTGATCGTGAACGCGACGCTGGCGGGCGGTTCGATGTGGAGCGGGAGGGTCTTGAGGGTCTTCACGGCGCCCACGCCGGTGCCGGAGAGGTTGGTGGCGGCGACGCGGTAGTAGTAGGTGGTGTTCGCTTCGAGCCCGGACAGCGCCGCGGAGACGGCGGTCGCTTCGGTGCCGCTTCCCGGCGAGGACGCGCATGTGGCGCTCGCGCCGAGCGCTTCGCTGGTGCCGTATTCGAACTTGCATTCGCTCACTTCCGCGCCGTTGGGGTCGACGGTGCCGTCGACGGTGGCCGCGCTCGCGGTGACGGCTTCCGAGCCTTCGGTGACAACGGTCGGCGGGGTGACGAACACCCATGCCGCGCCCTTGCCAGCGCCGGAGTCGTGTTCGCCTTCGTCCTTCGGCCCCCCGATCAGCGCGATGCCGCCGCTCGTGGATAGCGATACGCCGGCGCCGAAGGCATCGCCGGCTTCTTTGGTTTTCTCTTCTTTGCCCGTGAGCTTCGACGCCTGCTCGGTCCAGATGGCGCCTTCGCGCGTGAACACCCACACCGCTCCCTGGCCTCCGTCGTTGCCTTCGCCGCCCACGATCGCGGTGTTGCCTTCGCCGGACAGCGCCACGCTGTCGCCGAAGTCTTCACCGTTTTCCAGTTTGCTCGGGAGTTTCGTGCCCGGCTTCTTCCATTTGGATCCTTCGCGGATGAACACCCATGCCGCGCCGGGGCTGTTGGCGCCGTTGTGATTGGCGCCCACGAGCGCCGTGTCACCATTCGCCGACAGGGCGACGCTGTGGCCGAAGGCACCTGCACCGCTTTCGCCGGTG
Source organism: Solirubrobacteraceae bacterium (assembly GCA_035484215.1). Classification (GTDB taxonomy): domain Bacteria; phylum Actinomycetota; class Thermoleophilia; order Solirubrobacterales; family Solirubrobacteraceae; genus Palsa-744. The sequence goes on from DATHPE010000038.1 coordinate 123,608, forward strand.
AGTTTTTCCTGCTGGGTCCACGACGCGCCGGAGCCGGTGAACACCCACGCCGCACCTTCACTGGTTTTGTAGCGTTCAGCGCCGATGAGCGCAGTGGTGCCTTCGGCGGAGAGGGCGACACTCGAGCCGAGGTTGGCTTCTTTGACTTTTTCGTCGTCGGTGAACTCAGTCCGTTCTTGCCAGGTGCTGCCGGTGCGGGTGAACACCCAGGCGGCGCCGACTTCCTTGCCGACTTCGTGTTCGTTGTTCCTCGCGCCGACGAGCGCCGTTTCGCCGTTGCCGGAAAGCGCGACGCTGGAGCCGAAGGCGCCTTCTCCCACCTCGCCTTTCCCGGTGAGTTTGGCCTGCTGTTCCCAGGTGGACGCTTTGCGTGCGAACACGAATGCAGCGCCTACGAACGAGGAGGTCGCTTCGGCGCCGACGATCGCGGTGTTGCCATTGGAAGACAACGCGACGCTGTCGCCGAAGCCGGCCCCACCGCTTCCCGTGAGTTTGGCCTGCTGCTTCCAGGCGGACACTTCGCGGACGAACACCCACGCCGCGCCTTGGCCGCCGATCAGCGCCGTGTTGCCATCGCCTGACAGCGCGACGTGGAAGCCAAAGTCGGCGTCTTCGGCTTTTTCGGTGTCGGTGAACTTGTTCCCGGCCTGCACGAACGGGTCGACGTGGATCGGGTAGCGCGCGCCGCTGTCGTCGATCAGCAGCCGCAATACCCCGCCACGGATCTGCATGCGCGCGGGTAGCGCGTGCCCGCCGGCATCGGTGGCGCCGAGCTGGCCGTAGCGCAGCGCGGTCGCGCCGGCACGTGTTCGGAACACGATCTGCGACCCGAGCTGCCGGGGGAGAAGCGAACCGCGGACCCCGAGCGCGAGTACCAGCGGCCCCGCGCCGACGCTCGGGCGCCGACGCACGGTGAAGCCCTGCTCGATGCCGTACGGCCCGTTGCGGAAGCTCTCGCTGACCGACCCGTCGCTGTAGAGGACCTCATTGCTCGACCGCGTGGGCACGGCGGCGGCGGGCTTTTGGAGATGGCTCCCGCGACCCACACCCGCGAGCGAAAGGCCGAGCGTTCCTAGCGGCACGCGCAGGCTGGCGCCTGAGGCGGCGAACGTGCTGTGGATACCGCCGCCGCTGGCAAGCAGCGAGCTGCCGTCGCGCACCGGCCAGAAGCCGTGCTCGGAGGCGCCGACGCTCGCGGAGGCGGCCGGCAGAAGGCTGATCGGCATGGCCGTCGCGTAGCGGCTCGCCGGGCGCGCGCGGACCGGCAGAACGCGCGGAGACGGCGCCGTCGGCGAGAGCAGCGTCGCCCAGACGAGCGCAGCGAGCGCAGCGACGACGAGCGCGAGCAGGCTCCAGAGCCGTGGCCCGCGGACGACACCGACACGCAACGTCCCACTGTCTGGGAGCGCCCCGACTTCTGTAGGTCCGGCCATAGCCGACAACGCACGCCCCCTCTAGCAACCGTGAAAGGTGCCCCCGTGGCCCGATGATGCCCCTGCATCCGTGCGGCCCGACGTGCTGCCGGCGCGAGTATATACAGCAAGCGGACGCCCCGACCCGCTTGCGCCCGGTAGCGCTCGCGCGCGCCTTTCGGAATAGCGCTGCGCGCATGTCACAAACGGCGGGCTTTCCGGCAAATAGATATCGATGAGACTGAAGCGCGACTGCGATCGGCGGCTACTGGAGCGGGCTTCGAGCGCACCGGAGGCCTTCGCTGAGTTCTATCGGCGCCACGAGTCCGCGGTCGTCGCGTTCCTCGGGCGGCTCTCAGGCGACGCGCAGCTGACCGTCGACCTGACCGCCGAGACGTTCGCACGAGCGTATAGCGCTCGCGAGCAGTTCGACCCCGCCCGCGGGGAGGCGCGGGCTTGGCTGCTCGGCATCGCCCGCAACGTGCTGGCGGCGAGCCTCGATCGCGGACGCGTTGAGTCGCAGGCCCGTGAGCGACTTGGGATGGAAACGCTGCGCGTGAGCGAGCAGACGATCTCGGGAGTAGAGCTGACCGTGATCGAGAGCGGCGAGGAGGTCGTGCGCGAATGGCTCGACGGGTTGCCGGCAAGCGAGCGCGACGCTGTGCGCAGACGTGTGGTGGACGACGCGAGCTACGCGCAGATCGCGGCAGAGCTGTCGTGTTCGCAAGCGGTTGTGCGCCAGCGTGTCAGCCGCGGTCTGTCTCGACTACGAAGAACGGCGATGGAGGAGCGATGACACTGATCCCGGAGCTCGAGCGCGAGCTCACCCACGCCATCCGCCTGCATGCCCCCGGCGCGCGCCGGGCGTGGTGGCGGCGCGTGCCGCTGCTCGCGTCGCTGACGACGATGCTGCTGGGGACCGCGGTGGCGCTCGCGGCGACAGGTGTGATCGGGTTCGGCGCGCCCGAAAGCCCCCCCGGCACGCCGCACATCCGTCCACCCTCGCCTACATCCGGATTGGGGGTCGTGCGCACAGGCAGCAGCCGGCTGCTGCCTGTGCGAGCGCAGGACCCCGCCGGAGGGCTGCCCTGGGGCATGCGCGTGTCCGAAACCACCCGTGGTCTCGGCTGCGTGGCCGTTGGGCGGGTGCTCGACGGGGAGCTTGGCGCGCTTGGCATCGACGGCGCGTTCGGCGACGACGGGCGCTTCCACCCGCTGCCGGTGGCGCTCACCGCCGGTCCCGGGGAGTGTGCGCCGCTGGACGCGAGAGGGGGGCTCTTCATCAACATCAGCGCAAACGACGTCCCCACGAGCGGCTCGGTGTTCCGTCGTTGCTATCCACCCGGCATGGTCGTCGGCGCTCACCCCAGCGAACTCTGCGTGGAGAAGGACGAGCGCAACCTCTACTACGGGCTGCTGGGACCGCAGGCCACGAGCATCGCCTACAAATACGCTGGCGTCACACACACCATCGCTCCACGGGGACCGCAGGGGGCGTATCTGATCGTCGTACCCACCGCGGGAGGGGACGACTTCAACGGAGCGACGTCCGCTCTGATGCCGACGCGCTCGCCGATCACCAGGATTGCCTACCGCGGCGGCCTTGTGTGCCGCTTTCCGCAGGCAGAAGGCCCTCCGCCCAGCGACGGGTGCGCCACCCCACCTGGCTACGTGCCCGCGCCGGCTCCGCACCCGACGATCGCGCAGCTGCGCACGCCGATCGACGCGACCGTCACCGACAGCCGCACGGCGGCGTGGAGCATCACGGTCACGTTCCGTGTGCGCGTTGCGATCGAGAATGCGCTCGCCCAATACACCGTCGAACTGCGCTCACCAGGCGCGCCGCGCGCGCTTGGGATCGGCGCGAGCTCATCCGACCTGCGCGCGGGCCAGCAGGCCCGGCTGACCTTTTCCAACCTCACCCGCCCGGGCACATACAACGGCGTCGTCACCTTCACAACGTCCAATGGGCTGGGAGCTCCGGAGTTTGGCGGCACACTCGTCGGGCGGTTCCACGCACGCATACCGTAGTTGGCGAGGAACGACCGACCTCCCGGCAAGACAGCCGCTGAGGGCAGCTTCTGCTAGCACCGACGGACCTGGCGCGCGGGGTCGGTGGTGCGTATCACCGAGCCGGCCCCGAGCCGAGCTGTCCAGATGTTTCCAGATGTTCTATGGCCTGACTGTCGGACGGACGCCGAATCGGCGAAGATCGACACGTGATGTCCGGACGCGTCGCGATAGCGAGAAGGAGGTCGAAGTAGTGGCCTCGCCTCGTCGACTCGCCGGCCGCATGCCTGGCCTGCTCGCGCGATCGCGGTCCTCGGACCGGTCATTCGCCGACTTCTACGATGTGATGGCGCCCGGCGTGCTGCGCTTTTTCGCCAGGCGGACCAGCGATAGCGAGAGGGCATTCGACTTGACCGCCGAGACGTTCGCCAAGGCCTTCGAGAAGCGCCGGGACTTTCGTGGCAGCAGCGACGAGGAGGCGGCCGCGTGGCTGTGGAGCATCGCACGCAACGAGCTGGCCCGCTATCACCGCTCGCGCGGCGTCGAGCTCGCCGCGCTGCGCCGTCTCGGACTCGAGCGCCCGGATCTGAGCGAAGAGGAACTCCGAAAGATAGACGAGCTGACCGCGGCTGAAGACTTGCGCGAGCACGTTGACCTTGCGCTCGCCGCGCTGCCGCCGGACCAGCGCGAGGTGATCCGACTGCGGTTCGTCGACGAGCTCACGTACGCGGAGATCGCGCAGAGGCTTGGCGTGTCATACGACGTGGTGAGAGCGCGCGCGTCGCGCGGCCTGCGCACACTGAAGGGGAGTGAGCACCTGCTGGCCGCCGTCCGGGTGCTCGAGATATGACTCGCGCGGATGATCCCTGGCGACTGCCCGCGCTCGAGCGGCTCGGCGCGCAGCTGCGCGCCGCGGAGCGCGCCGATCGTGGCCAACCAGCGCCCCACTCGGGCCGCTGGCGGCCATTCTCGCTGCGAGCGGCGCCGCTCATCGTGGCGGTCGCGCTGATCGCGGCAGCGCTGGATCTCGTGACGCCTGCCGGGGCGGTGTCTCCGATCAATCACGCCCCGACGGCGGCCGCGCAGTCGCGGTCGGTCCGGTTCAGCTCGGAGCTCGATGTGACCGTCAACGGGCGAGGACGCGCGCGCTTCAACGAGCAAGGGGAGCTCGACTTCGCGACGGGCGACTATGCGACGACGCTCAACTGGCCGAGCACCGGGGATCACATCGAGAAACGGCGGGTGGGCGGCATGTTCTATGGCTTGCAATCCCATTCCGGAGCACGGCCGTCGAGCGACCGCTGGCGCGCGATCCGCATTGCCGGGAGGCGGGGCGAATCCGTGCCGGCTCCCGGCGGGTACACGCTGATGGACCCTCAGGTCATCTTTCGCGTGCTCACCGGCTCGCGCTCGCCGGTGAGTGTCGTCGGACACGAGCAGCTGGAGGGAGCAGCAACGACGCACTACCGGCTGTCCACGAGCCTGGCGGCGTTCCTGGCGGCCGAGCAGGAGTCTGTGGCCGGAGTCTCCGCATACAACGGCGTGGCGGCCACCGTTGATGTGTGGCTGGACGGAAAAGGTCGGCCGCGGCGCGTTGAGGCCAGCTTCGCGGGAGCCTCTCGGTTGGGCGAGGCGCGGATGTCGACGCTCGTCGACTTCACGGACTACGGGGCAGCCTTCACCGTACGCGCGCCGTCACAGGCCGCCATCTCCTCACGTAGCAGCGTATTCAGCGCGCGCGGCGAGGATCCGATCCGGGTGCTCGAGCGGGTGCTGTTCGCTGGGCATTAGCATCAGTTGGGGGCCCACTGGCGTCGTCTGCGTTGTGCGGTCTGCCCGTGCTGGACGACGGGCCTGGAGGTCCGGTCGAGCCACCCCTCCAGGAGATCGGCGCCCGCCGAAGCGGTGAGATCACGATGTAGGTATGCAGAACCGTTCCCCTTCCACGGGCAGCGGCGCCGTCCCGGCGTCGGCGCCATCGCTTGCGACCCATTCGACGCCCGTGGGATACGGCGCCGCCGGCTGAGGGTTCGTTCCCTCGAACTTGAACGCACCCCCCACGACGGCTGTGCTCTGGTAAGTGTCATCGCTGCTGTCGAGACGGACGGTCGAGACGGCCGCGGGGGCGAGGCCGGTGATCTCCATCAGATGATCAGAGCTCGCGCCGCATTCGTCGGTGACAGAGATACCCTGCCCTTCGGCGATCGCGGCCAGTGTGTCGCATGTTTCACCGGCCGGGCGACCTTCAGAGCTACGTAGCAGGCACTTCGCGTGGGCGTTCTGAACAACCGAGACCGTCTCGCCGTTGCGCAGCGCGAACACAGGGGTCGTTGCGGTAACGCTCAGGTTGTAGGCCTGCGCGAGCCGCCCCGGCCCGGCTGGACCCGCTTTGAGGACTTCGATCGGGCTTGACTGGCTGTTGGAACTGGCGCCTACGGCGGTGTAGGCGGCGACCCCTGTCGCCGCCAGGGCGACTGTGGCAGCTGCGGCGATTGCGATCCCTCTGGACTGCCTGTGTCTCATCAACGATCCCTTTCACGAATGTCGCTGTGGACAGCGGACCCGTCTACGTTTCGGCTTCCCCACCGATTTCCTCAGTCACGCCGCTCTCGTTGTACACGCGAGCCCACACGTATTCACCGCCGCCGTAGAAGACACCGCAGGAGCCGTTACCGTGCCCGACTTCGTTGGCATTGATGTTGTTGAAGAGCTGGCACGCCAAACGCCCGCCATTGCTGCCTGCTCCGAAATTGAAGATGAACGTGTGTGCGCCAGCCGACTGGACGTAGCCGTTGTTGCCGACCGAATAGAAGCCATAGGCTTCGGAGAACGCCAAGGCAGCCGCTGCCGTGGAGAGCCCCACGGCGACCGTCGCGGCCAGCGCCGCGACGAGGACCATCAGCCGAGCTCGGAGCAATTTCGCCACCCGTTCCCCTTCGTCGTCGTTTCGCGTGCCGATCGGGTCCTTAGATCCGCGAGGAGGAGATTTGTGACGGACACGCGCGAGATGCGTCGGGCACCGCGCCACGGCGGACGGCGCCGCGTGGCGCTCAGCCCCGTGACGGCGGGTGCGTACTCGACGACAGGGCCCGCGGCGCCTCCGGATTGCGGGACGCGCGCTCGCGCTTGAGGGCCATCCTGGTACGCGCCCGGAGAGATTCGAACTCCCGACCTTCGGTTCCGTAGACCGACGCTCTATCCAGCTGAGCTACGGGCGCAGAGCGTCGTAGTCTACCGCCGCTCCGCGGCCTCCCCCCAGAGCGTCGCCAAGAGGGAGCGCCGGCCGCCATGGTCGCGGTGCTCGCACACGTAGATGCCCTGCCACGTCCCCAGGGCCAGCGCGCCGCCACTGACGGGCAGCGTCAGCGACGGCCCCAGCAGCGACGACTTGACGTGCGCGGGCATGTCGTCGGCGCCCTCGAGCGTGTGCGTCCACAGCGCGCTGCGCTCGGGCACCGCGTCGTCGAACCACGCCTCGAAGTCGCGGCGCACGTCCGGGCTGGCGTTCTCGTTGAGCGTCAGCGACGCCGACGTGTGGCGGATGAGCAGGTGCAGCAGGCCGACGTCGACGTCGCGCAGCTCCGGCAGCGCGCCGAGCACCTCGCGCGTGACCAGGTGGAACCCGCGCGGGAGAGGCTCGAGAGTCAGCTCACGCTGTAGCCACACGGGCATAACGTACGGGTGTGGGAGGATTCACGCCATGGGGGCCCAGCTCAGACGTGCGCTCGGTCTCGCCATCGCCGTCCCTGTGCTGGCGCTCGCCGGATGCGGCAGCGGCGGCACGTCCAGCACGACCCCCTCCACGTCCGCTCACACGTCGACTCAACAGGCCGCGACGACGAAGCCGCACTTCATCGCCCAGGCGGAAAGCGTCTGCCGCGCGCTGAGCGCGCAGGAGGCGCCGCTGAAAAGCCGCCAGGCATCGCTCAAAGGGCTTGCCCCCAGCGCAGCCGACAAGGCCTTCGTCGCGCTCGTGCACCGGGTCGTGTACCTCTCGCGCGCCGCCATCGGCAGGCTTCGCGCGCTTCCACGGCCGCCAGCCGACGCCGCCGCGATCGACAGGCTGCTGACGGGCCTCACCGAAGAGGCCACCGACGCGAACGGCATCGCCGTCGCCGCGGTCGCCCAGGAAAGCAACAGCGGAGAAGCCGCCGAGGACGCGCTCAGGCGCTCGGTCGCCGACAACAGAAGGCTCGCCGACGAATACGGCATGAAGGACTGCTTTGGATCGGAATGACCCACCCGCCACGCACGTCGTCACGCCACGCGCACGCTGAGAGCCACGATCCTACCGCGGTAGCATCGCTGTGTGGTCCTGCACGAGCTGCAGGTGACTCGCGGTCGTGAGCTGCTCGCGAACGACGAGGCGGAGCTCGGAGCGATCCCCCCGCAGTTGTCATCTGCCCGACGTCGCGTTCAGCGTTCACAGCCAGCTTCCACCCGGAGATCATCGTCGCTGATCAGCCGACCCAGGTTCTCTGCGAGATGGTCGGCGCCGTCGACGCGCGCGCGCTCGGCGAGCGCATCGGACACCTGACCCACGACGAGCTCCGCAGCATCGAAGACGCATTGCTGCTGGTACTCGACCTGCCGTAGAACAGGGTATGCCCCAAATAGAGGCGGACGGAGAGGGGGGGATTCGAACCCCCGAACGAGGTTGCCCCCGTTACGCGATTTCCAGTCGCGCCCGTTCAACCGCTCCGGCACCTCTCCGGGTGCTTGTTGCGCCGATCTGTCGTCGGCGGCGGCGCCCACAAGGCTACGACACATGCGCCCGCCGCGTTGGTAGGCTCCCCGCATGCCACTCGCCGCCAGCCCCGCGTTCGTGAAGACGCTCGGCCTGATCATCACCTTCGGTGGGATCGGCGTCGTCGTCAACCTGATCATCGTCTACATCGCCGTCCAGGTTCGCGGCGAGCGCCGTCAGAACCGGGAATACCTCGAGTCGCGCCACCCGCCGAGCGCCTGACCTACGGGTCGGCCTGATTCGCCGGGGGGACGGCCGTTTTATGAGGACCCCTACCGGGGTCCGCTCGTGCAGCGCATCGCGGAACAGCCGCGCTCTGACGGCCACCGCGGCCGCGGTCTGCCGGCGCTGCCGCACGCATACGCGATGGCACGCTGTGTCGCTTTGCTTGACACAGATGCGTTGCTGTGTAAACTGCGCGTGCAGAGGAGGGACCGACGACAACCAAGGGAGGTCCCCGCGCATGTCAGCCCAGCCGACAACCGCCACGCCCGCACGCCCCTGGCGCGACCCCAAGCGCTACGCCTGGCTGCTCGGGCTGCTCATCCCCACCCTCCCGTTCATCGCGTACGGGCTCGTGCACGCCACCGGCCTCAGCGTGTTCTGGTTCTACGGGCCGATGCTCGTGTTCCTGATCTTCCCGCCGCTCGACCTGCTGCTGGGCATGGACGCGCGCAACCCGCCAGACAGCGTCATCAAGTGGCTAGAGCAGGACCGCTACTACCGCTGGTGCACCTACCTGTACCTCCCCATCCAGTACGCCGGGCTCGTCTTCGCCTGCTGGCTGTGGGCGTACGGACACCTGTCGGGCGTCGACAAGGTCGGCCTCGCGCTGACCGTCGCGATGGTCAGCGGCATCGCGATCAACACCGCCCACGAGCTCGGGCACAAGCGCGCCTCGATCGAGCGCCTGCTCAGCAAGGTCGCGCTCGCGCAGAGCGGCTACGGGCACTTCTTCATCGAGCACAACCGTGGCCACCACGTGCGCGTCGCCACCCCCGAGGATCCCGCCAGCGCGCGCCTCGGCGAGAGCTTCTACGCGTTCCTGCCGCGCACCGTCATCGGCAGCCTGCGCTCCGCGTGGGAGCTAGAGCGCGTGCGCCTGCGCCGCCTCGGCGCCCGTGCATGGAGCCCGCGCAACGACATCCTGCGCGCGTGGGGGATGACCGTCGTGCTGTACGCCGCGCTCGTCGCCGGCTTCGGGCTCGTGGTGCTGCCCTACCTGCTGATCCAGGCCGTCCTCGGCTTCTCGCTGCTGGAGGTCGTCAACTACCTCGAGCACTACGGCCTGCTGCGCCAGAGGGCAGACGACGGCCGTTACGAGCGCACCCGCCCCGAGCACAGCTGGAACAGCAACAGCGCCGCCTCCAACGTGCTGCTCTACCACCTGCAGCGCCACTCCGACCACCACGCCAACCCCATCCGCCGCTACCAGGCGCTGCGCCACGTCGACGACGCGCCGCAGCTGCCCACCGGCTACGCGGGCATGATCCTGCTCGCCGTCCTCCCGCCCCTCTGGCGGCGTGTCATGGATCACCGCGTGCTCGACCATTACGACGGACAGCTCCAGCTGACCAACCTCAAGCCCAAGCTGCGCCGCCGCGCGCTCGAGCGCTACCGCCTCGCCGCATGAGCGCGCAGGGCACAGCCGGCCGCTTTCGCTGCCCCGCCTGCGGCTACCTCTACGACGAGCGGCACGGACACCCGCGCGAGGGGTTTCCACCCGGCACCCCCTGGAGCGACGTCCCCGACGACTGGGCCTGTCCCGACTGCGGGGTGCGCGATAAGGTCGACTTCCAGCCCGACCGCGACTGAGCTATCGCCGGTCAGCGATCACGCATGAGCCACCGCACATGACCGACGCCGCCGTCACACCCGCGCGCGTCCCCTACTCCGTCGCCGCGCGCCAGCTGCTGCGCGACACGCTGCTCGACGCCGCCCGCGACCAGCTCGTCAGCCGCCGCTGGGCAGACGTCACCATGGCCGACATCGCGCTCGCCGCCGGCGTCAGCCGACAGACGCTCTACAAGGAGTTCCGCTCGCGCGACCAGTTCGCCGCGGCCCTCGCCATGCGCGAGGCCGATCGCTTCCTGCTCGCCGTCGAAGACGCCGTGGGCGCCCACCTCGACGACCCCGCCAGCGCGCTCGCCGCCGCCTTCGACGTCTTCCTGCAGGCGGCGGGCGAGAACTCGCTCGTACGCACGATCGTCCACGGCGACGGCGCCGAGGAACTGCTCGCGCTGTTCACCACCCACGGCGAGCCGCTCGTCCAGCGCGCCGCAGAGCGCCTGACCACCGTCATGCTCGCCAGCTGGCCGCTGCTCGAGCGTCCCGACGCGGAGCTGCTCAGCGAGTGCCTCGTGCGCCTCGCCATCAGCTACGCCGCCCTGCCCACCGGCCCCGCCAGCATGACCGCCGCCTCCATCGCCAAGCTGCTCGGACCCTACATCGAGCAGCTCATCGCGCACGCCGGCTGAACGCATCACAGGCGTGCGGCCACCAGCGCGCACGCGGTCACCACCACCGCCACCGACAGCGCCGCCAGCGCACCGTCCAACGGCGCCAGCAGCGTGTCCACCGACAGCTGCTCGCTGCTCCCGTCGGGGCGCGTGCGCGTGCCGCTCACCGCCAGCGTGCGCCTGCGCAGCTCGCGCGCCCGTGAGCTCAGAAGCCGCTGCGCGACGCTCATCGCCATGCATCCCGCCGCCATCAACAGCCCCGGCAGCGCCACCTTCTCGGCGTTCACGAAATACCCGGTGAGCGCCGGGAACGCGCCCCAGCCGAGCGCGAACCACGCATCGCCGTGGAAGCGCCCGCCCGCCAGCTCGAGGTTGTACGCCGGCAGGAACAGCCCCCCCGCGAGCACGAACGGCGCCAGCCACACCGTCACCGTGACCACGCCCGCAACGCCGATCGCCACGGCGCCGAGCAGGCCCGCCACGCCCCATGCGATCAGCGTGCGGTCGGCGATGCTCGTGCGCAACGGCCGGTCGTGCAGCTCGTCGAACGCGTGCGCCGCCACCCCCACCGCCAGCGCGAACGCGGCCAGACCCCAAAGCAGCCGGTCGACGTGCAGCGTCGGCGCGACCGCGGCGCCGAGCGCGAAGTAGCTCAGATGCCATGCCGTGTACGGCGGGTGCAGCAGCGTCAGCGCGTCGCCCGCGCGCCCGCCGCCGAGCGCGTAGAACGCGGGCGGCCGGTGCGCCGGGGGCCCGTGTGTCGTGTCAGCCATCGGCGCGCTTGGTCGCCGACATCACCACACCGCCGCCCAAGCTCATCCTGCGCACGCGCACGTCCTCCAGGCCCGCCTCCTGCCAGTAGCCGATGATCCGCTGCAGCGGGTGACGCTGGTAGAAGCCGCGGATGCTCGGCCCCAGGAAGCGCCCCACCTCCGCCCACTCGCGCGAGGCCACGCGCCCCAGCGCGGGCAGCCCGATCGCGGTGTAAAGGCGCCACGCCGCGTACGCCGGTGGCCACGGCGGCACGCCGAACTCCAGCGATGCCACGCGCGCGCCCGGGCGCACCACGCGCGCGAGCTCGCGCACCGTCGCCGCCGGATCGTCGACGTAACGCAACAGGTACGTGAACGTCAGCACGTCGAAGCTCGCGTCCGCGAACGGCAACGCCTCCGCCTGCCCCTTGATCAGCTCCACGCGCGAGCCATCCGGACCGGCGAAGCGCGCGCGGGCGCCCGCCAGCATCTCGGCGCTCTGGTCGACGCCCACCACCGTGCAGTCCGCGCGCGCCAGCAGCTCCGCCGCGACCATCCCCGTGCCCGTCGCCACGTCCAACACCCGCTCACCGGCGCGCGGCGCCACCGCGCTCACCAGCGCGCGGCGCCAGCGCGGGTCCTGCCAGAAGCTCAGCGCCGCCGACAGCGCGTCGTATCGCCGCGGCAGGCCCCGGAACAGCTCCAGCGCCTCACGCTTGCGAGCCGAAGCCTCATCGCCGCCGAGGTCGCTGAATGCGGACGTGCTCATCGTGTCGCCGATCTGAAAGGCTAGCGTCCGATGACCAAGGTCATGCTCGTCACCGGCGCCTCCAGCGGGATCGGCCAGGCCACCGCGCGCCGTCTCGCACGCGAGCCGGGAGCCTCGCTCGTGCTCGTCGCGCGGCGCGAGGAGCGACTGCGCGATCTCGCCGCCGAGCTCGGCGAGCGGCGCACCAGCTTCCTCGCCGTCGACCTGCTCGACGAGGACGCGCCCGCGCGCGTCCGCGAGCACGTGCTCGAGCGCCACGGGCGTCTGGATCTGCTCGTCAACAACGCCGGCGCCGCCTGGCGCGCGACGTTCGCGGACGGCGGCTACGAGAACGTGCGACGAACCATGGCCATCAACTTCGACGCCCAGGTGCGGCTCACCGAGGCGCTGCTGCCGCTGCTGCGCGCGTCAGCGCCGTCGGCGATCGTCAACGTCTCCTCCACCGCCGGCAGGGTCTCGCGCGCCGGCAGCGGCGCGTACAGCGCGTCCAAGTTCGCGCTCGCCGGCTGGTCGGACTCGCTGTGGGCGGAGGAGCGCGCGCACGGCGTGCACGTCGGGCTGGTGCTGCCGGGGTTCATCTCCACCGAGGGCTTCCCCCAGTCGGAGCTCACCGACAAGCCGTGGACGCGCTGGATCGTGTCCACTCCCGAGAAGGGCGCGGAGGCGATCTACGAGGCGGGCGTCGGCCGCCGGCCCGAACGCTACGTGCCGCGCGCGTACGGGCTCGCCGCCGCGCTGCGGGTACTCGCCCCAGGGCTGGTCAGGCGCGTGCTGGGCGGCGGCGCCGCGTCCGTCATGACCACCACCACCGGCCCCGACCTCGCCGCGTCGCAGGAGAGCCGCAACGGCAGCGGACACGGCACGCCGCAGACGTAGAGCTACTGCTCGAGCTCGCCCGCGTACAGCGCGAACACCGCGCCCTGCGGGTCGGCCACGACGGCGATCTTCGCGCGCTCGATGTCGATCGGCCCGGCCAGCGCGGAGCCGCCGAGCTCGTCCACCTTCGCGAGCGCCCGCTCGATGTCCTCCGTGCCGAAGTACACCAGCCAGCTGGGCGGCGCCGGCGGCGTGACCGTGCGCATGCCGCCGTTATTCGCGGCGCCGTTCTTGATCGTCAGATAGCGCTCGCGCCCACCCGGGAGCTCCTCCACCGTCCAATCGAGCAGATCGCCGTAGAAGGCGGCGGAGGCGTCCAGGTCGGGAGACTGCAGCTCGTTCCACACCAGCGCGCCGGGGGCGTTCACCAGCGAGGCGCCGATGTGGTCGCGCGGCTGCCACAGCATGAAGAACGCGCCCTGCGGGTCCTGGATGACCGCCATCCGCCCCACCGTCATCACGTCGAACGGGGGAGCGTGCACGGCGCCGCCGAGCTCCGTCGCGCGCTCTGCCACCGCGTCCGCGTCCCGCACCGACACGTACGAGTTCCACAGCGGCGGCACGCCCGCGTCGCGCTGCTGCTGGGGCTGCTGCGCGATCGCCGCCACCGGCTTGCCGTCGACCAGCTGCATCGAGTAGTACACGCCGTCGCCGACCGGCGAGTCCTCGGCGTCCCAGCCGAGCAGGCCGCCGTAGAACGCCTTCGCCGCCGCCTGGTCGCTGGTCGTCAGTTCGCTCCAGCAGAACGTTCCAGGCGTGTACTCGCTGCGCTCACCCATCGACAGCGAGCGTATCGCAGTTGCGCCCGGCGCCTTGTCACCAGCCTGATTCGAGCTAGATTCGGCAAACCGATGGCTCGCGAGATCCCCATCAGGGGCGACACGATCAGGCTGGGGCAGCTGCTGAAGCTCGCCGGCCTCGTCGACAGCGGCAGCGAGGTCAAGGCGCTGCTGGCGGACGAGCTCGCGCTCGTCAACGGCGAGCGCGAGGCCCGCCGCGGGCGTCAGCTGCATGACGGCGACGTGGTGCGCGTCGGCGAGCACGAGCTGCGCGTGGTCGCGGCACCTGGACGCTAGCTGCTCCAGTTCGGGGGCGATTGGGCGAGCACGTCGCCTACGGGCGCGGATCGCGCCACATGCCCCACACGCTCGGCCCACGGAGCAAGCGCATGTGCTCTAGCACGCGGAAGCCGTGGCGTGCGTAGAAGTCGATGTTGCGTTCCTTGGAGGACTCGAGGTACGCGCCCACGCCGTCGGCGTCGCAGCGCTCGAGCACCGGCGCGAGCACGGCCGATCCGAGACCCCGACCCTGACACGCGGGGTCGGTTCCGAGTACCGCCAGGTACCAGTGGTGAGGACGGGCCGGATGGCGCAGCTCCATCCTGAACCAGCCGAGCGCCACCAGTGGCGCTCGGGCGAGCAGACGGGGATGCGCGAACGCGCGTACCGGTTCGAGCTCTTCACGCGGCGTTTTGCGCCAGCGCGCCGGTGGCGCCCACAGCGCCGCGCAGCTGAGATCGGCGGTCGTCCATACCTCCTCGTCGACGAGCAGTTGGCGCAGGCGCACCAGCTGGTAGCGCTCGAACGCCCTTTCGCGCACGCTCTGTGGTGGCCAAGCCCACGACGCGACCGGGTCGTCGAAGAACGCGCGTGCGAGCATCCTGGCGAGAGCCGGCACATCGGCCGACGTCGCACGCCGCACCTCAGGTGAGTGGCTCACACCCGCAGACTACCCGTGGGATACGCGCGTAGCGAGACCCGCGGCCCGCGAGACCGGCAGGCCGCCAGATCCCAGCCCGCGAGATCCGGCGTCATAGCTGAAAGGCCTCGGCCAGCAGCTCGTAGGAGCGCCTGCGCGCCTCGTGCTCGTAGGTGATGCTCACGACGATCGCCTCGTCGGCGCCGTAGCTGGCGAGCACCTCCTGCAGCTGCGCGCGCACGGTGTCGGGCGCTCCCACCACCGCCCGCCGCTCGGAGCGTGGCTGATCGCCGGCGCGCTCGTCTGCCGCCAGGAAGCGCAGCGCCTGCTCGGGCGGCGGGACGGCGATCAGCTGACCGCGACGCAGCAGCGTGAACGTCATGCGCCCGCTCGCCGCCAGCCGCTGGGCCTCCTCGTCGCTGTCGGCGCAGACCACCCAAACGCCCACGGCCGTGCGGGGCTTGGCCACGGCCTGCGCGTGCTCCCCCTCCGGGGACGATGGGGCGAAGCGTTCGCGGTACAGCGCCGCGATCTCCGCGCCACGGGGGTTGATGAAGTCGGCGAACGCGTACGGCAGCCCCAGCTCCGCCGCCCATATTGCACTCTGCGGTGAGGAGCCCAGCAGCCACGGCTCGGGCCGCTGCGGGCGCCCGGGCAGCGTCTTGGCCAGGCGCGTGAAGGGATGGTCCGGCGGCAGGCTGTCATCGAGGTAGCCGAGAAGCTCGGCCAGCTGCTGGGGGAAATCGTCGGGGGCGGCCTGACGGCGGTCGCGCTGCAGGGCGAACGTGGTGATCGGGTCGGTGCCCGCCGCGCGCCCCAGCGCGAGGTCGATGCGCCCCGGGAACAACCCCGCGAGCAGGCTGAACGTCTCGGCCACCTTCAGCGGGCTGTAGTGCGGCAACATCACTCCGCCGCTGCCCACGCGGATCCTCGTGGTGGCGGCGGCGATCGGCCCGATCAGCGCCTCGGGGCTCGGCCCGGCGAGCATCGGGCCGCCGTGGTGCTCGGCCACCCAGTAGCGGTGATAGCCCAGCTGATCGGCCAGGCGAGCGAGGTCGAGCGTGTTCGCCAGCGCCTGCGCGCCGGAGGACCCCTGCGAGATGGGGGACTGATCGAGCACGGACAGGCGCACGCGCGCGGGCCGCTCGCCGACAGCGTCAGTGGTTGGGGTGTCGCCGGTATCGGGGATGACGCCATGCTAGGCGCGCTCCCGTCGAGTGAGCTCCGACGAGCGACATCCCCGCGAGTGACTTCGCATGGAGCGACCGGTAGGCTGCATGCAATGAGTAGCTCAGCTGAGGAGGCGGAGCCTCCCTACCACCTGTTCCTGGACGAGGACGAGGTGCCCGTGGCGGCGAGCGCGCTGCGGCTGCTCATCTCCGACGAGGCGCACGAGCCGCAGATTCGCCGTCTCGCGCGCGAGGTCATCGCCGGCCTGGACGGGCCCCCCAACGAGCAGGGGGTGCTGACGGTGACGCTCGAGCCTCAGCAGATGAAGATCACACACAGCGCCGTCAGGCTGCTGCTCAACGACCTGCAGCGCGGACAGGCGCCCGAGCGGGAGATCCTGCGCGGCATCCTGGAGAAGCTCCCCGACGAGCACACCATGCGCGCGATCGAGCTGGAGTAGAGCACCCGAGCGAGGACCGGGCGCGTTCGCGATGGGCGATGAGCTACCGGAGCTGACGGTCCCCCACGCCGTTGCATGGCGGACGTGGCTGGCCGCTCATCACGCGGATCCGACGGGCGTGTGGCTGGTGCTGGCGAAGAAGGGAACGGCCGAGCCGACGAGCCTGACGTACGAGCAGGCGCTCGACGAGGCGCTGTGTCACGGATGGATCGACGGGCAGGTCCGCCGCCGCGACGAGCGTACGTTCAGGCAGCGCTTCACACCGCGCAGGGCCCACAGCGCGTGGTCCAAGCGCAACGTCGGGCACATCGAGCGGCTGCTCGGCGAGGAGCGCATGCACCCCGCGGGCGTCGCCGAGGTCGAGCGCGCCAAGGCAGACGGGCGCTGGGAGGCCGCGTACGCCGGGCAGGCGAGCATCGAGGTGCCCTCCGACCTGGCGAGCGCGCTGGCGCGCTCGCCAGGCGCGCAGGCGATGTTCGAGACCCTCACCAGTCAGAATCGCTACGCCATCCTGTACCGGATTCACACCGCCAAGCGCGCGAGCACGCGCGCGCAGCGCATCGAGCAGTTCGTGGCGATGCTCGCGCGCGGGGAGACCGTGTACCCGCAGCGGCGTGGGCGCGGGGGCTGACGCGCCGGTTCGGGACTGACGCGAAGCTGAGATTGGCGCTAGCTGCGCCGCGACGGGTTCACGGGGGCGCGCTGGAGAGACTCTCGCTGAGCGCGAGCAGCTCCGATGGGCGCACGTCGAGAGCATCGGCGAGCTTGATCAGGTTACGGAAGCTGACATTACGCTCACCACGCTCGATCCCGCCGACGTACGTGCGGTGCATCCCGCAGCGGTCCGCCAGACCCTCCTGGGAGATCCCTGCGGCGAGCCGCAGCTGGCGAATCGCCTGCCCCAAAGCCGCGTGCTCCGGTGAAGTGGACGTCACTGGCGAGCCAGGCTGCCGGTCCACAGCCTATAAGTCTACAGCTTATTAGTAGCGCCGATCGCGACGAGGGCCGCCAAACGGCGGAGCGCAGCGCTACTTATAGTGTGCGATACTCGAAAGGGGGACGGCATAACGACAAACACGACCAACGGATGAAGCCTTTGATGGCGTCAGCGACAACCAACGACAGCACGACCGCGACGCGGCTCGCTTGGAGCCGGCCGCTGACGATCACCGACGAGGTCCACCTGTCGGCCATTACCGAGAGTCAGTTCACGGCGCTGGTATTCGAGCGCGGGATCGCGCACACCGCGCAGGCGCAGTGGGCAACATCGGCGTGCTCGCTCGACGAGGTGCGCGAATATGCATTGACATCCTCGCGCTCGGCACGTACGCAGTCCGCGCTGCTCGACCTGGAGCCGCTGTTCGGCGAAGACTCATTGGCGCTCGTCACTTTGAGAGGGGAGAATGCCGAATGCCGACTGGCGGCGGCCGAGCACGCGCGCATCACCGCGATCGAGCGTTGGCTTCAGGACCGCCTGCCCACGACACGGGCGCTCGAGCGCACCGAGATACCGATTCGCTTCTGGTCGTGCGGCGCCCACGGCGCCAACTCGATCTCGCGCACGATCGCCGTCCCGACGTTCGATGAGATCGCGGAGAACTATCCGCGTGCCGTGCGAGAGCGCCTTGGGCGACTCTTCGGTCCTGGCTTTCGCCCCGCGGAGGGAGGCCAGCTGATCCTGTGGCATGGGGCGCCGGGCACGGGCAAGACGTTCGCGCTGCGCGCCCTCGGTTGGGAGTGGCGAAGCTGGTGCGGGCTGCACTACGTGATCGATCCGGAGGTGTTCTTCGGCCAGCGCGCCGACTACATGCTCGACGTGGTGCTCGACGAGGACATATACCCGTTTGATGACGAGGACGAGAGCAGGCAGGAGCGCAGATGGCGTCTGCTTGTGCTCGAGGACACGGGCGAGCTGCTGGCTGCGGACGCGAAGGAGCGGACGGGACAGGGACTCTCGCGCCTTCTGAACCTGGTCGACGGGATCGTGGGACAGGGCTTGCGGGTGCTAGTGCTGGTGACGACGAACGAGCCGGTGCGACGTTTGCACCCAGCAGTTGCTCGACCGGGTCGATGTGCCGCGCGACTGCAGTTCACGCCGTTCTCCGACGTGGACGCGGCGGCTTGGCTGACCGAGCACGGCGTCACACCCGGCGGCTCGGCGAGCGCGACGCTGGCCGAGCTGTTCGCTCGAGCGAAGGGTCACGAGCTGCAGCGGGAGAAGCCTGTCGGATTTGGGGGCTGAAGCGGCACCCGACATCGCTTGCTCTCACCGTGATCCGTCCTACCGACGCAAGTAGATGAGAGCGGGCCAAACACGCGCTGGACCAGTGCCCCCGCGCGAGCGCCGTCGATGCGCTCTCGCCCATGCTGCGATCGTGCTCATGGCGGTGATTGCCGTCGCCGGCTGCGGATCGAGCACTCAGACCGCAACGATCACCACCTTGAGCGCGGCGAAGCCGACGGCCGATCAGCTGCAACAGCAGTTCGTGGGGGTGGTGAACTCGGTGTCGCCGGAGGTGGTGCAGATCCAGACCAACGCGGGACTCGGCTCGGGTGTCGTGTTCAACGGCGACGGCGACATCGTGACGAACGCTCACGTCGTCACCGGAGCCAAGACGATCTCGGTGACGCTCACCAGCGGCGCCCGGCATTCCGCGAGCATCGTGGGCATCTACCCGCAGAGCGACATCGCGGTGATCCACATCGGCGGCGCGAGGCCGCACCCGGCGACGTTCGCTGACTCGTCGAAGATCGAGGTCGGGGAAATCGTGCTGGCGATCGGCAACCCGCTGGGCCTGCGCTCTAGCGTCACTCAGGGAATCGTGTCCTCCGCCGGGCGAACCGTGTCGGAGGGAAACGGCGTGGTGCTGCCGTCGGTCATCCAGACGAGCGCGGCAATCAACCCGGGGAACTCAGGCGGCGCGCTCGTGAATCTCGAAGGAGCGGTCGTCGGCATCCCCACGCTCGCGGCGATCGACCCCGAGTTCGGCGAAGCCCCCGCGCCGGGCATCGGCTTCGCGATACCCAGTAACACGGCCAAGGAGTACGCGAGCGAGCTGGTCGCGACGGGCAAAGTGGCGCAGGCGGGACGTGCATACCTGGGCGTGGTCGTCGCGACGATCGTCGTCGGCGGCGTGGTCGTTGAGAGCGTCATCGCCGGCGGCCCAGCCGCGAAAGCGGGGATCGAGGCGGGCGAGCAGATCGCGTCGGTCGCCGGCCAATCGACGCCGAGCACGGAAGCCATCTCAAGCGTGCTCGCGACACTGCGCCCGGGGCAGACGGTTCCGGTCCAGGTGCTGAGTCCCACCGGGCGGGAATCGACTGTGCAGGTCAAGCTCGGCAGTCAACCTGGCAGCTGAGACGGCGCGCGGGACCGGGTCACGCGGCCCGAAGCGCGCACCGCGCTCGCCCTCAGCCGACGATCGTCCTATCGAGCAACGCGAACAGCTCGGTGAAGTGCCGCTCGGCCGCCGCCTCGTCATAAGCGGCTGTGTCGCTCATCGTGTAGCCGTGGGCGGCCCCCTGGTAGAGCTCTGAGCGGTAGCGCGAGCCGGCATCCTCGAGGGCTCGCTCGAGCGCGGCGACATGCTCCGGGCTCATGCTCTGGTCGTTGTCGGCGTGGCCGAAGTAGAGCTCTGCGGAGATCTCGCCGGCGCTCAGGTGCGCGCTGTCCTCGTCGTCGCTGACGAGCCCCCCGGCGTGGAAGGCGGCGAGCGCCGCGACGCGCTCTGGATAGGCGGCGGCGATCCGCCAGCCGACGCGCCCACCCAGGCAGTAGCCGGTGATGGCGAACGGCGCGCTCGCGTGCTCGCCGAGGTAGTCGAGGTACGCGGCCCCGTCGCTGGCGATCCGCTCGGGCGTCAGCTCCGCCATGGCGGGCCTCAGCCGCGCGAAGAACGGATCGCGCTGCGCGGGGTCCGCCAGATCGGGGATCTCCGCGTTCTGCGCCCGGCCCGCGCGGTAGAGAACGTTCGGGGCGAGCACGACGAACCCGCGCGCGGCGATGCGGTCGACCATCTGCTCGATTCGCGGGCGCAAGCCGAACGCGTCCATGAGGAACAGCACGCCCGAGCGGCTTCCGTGCTGGCCGGGCGGCAACGAGAGGTACGCGTCGGCCACGCCGTCGCCGGTGGTGATGTCAACCGTCTCGCCGCTCATCGCTGTCCGCTCCGTTCTTCGCTGGTTGGAAGCGCGCAGCTTACGGAACCCTGCGCCTGATCACGCCAGCTCGAACTGATGCGCACGGCCGATGGGCCTGCCCCGTCACCAGCGATACCAGCGCCGGCGACCGATGCCGGCGTCGACGCCTCCGACGAGGAATCCGAGCAGCCACAGCGCGACCGCGACGAGCAGCACGAACCAGAGGACGTGGGCGGCGAACCCGAACCCTCCAAAGATCGCCAACAGCAACAGCAGAACTATGAGAGCAACCATGTTGATCCTCCTATCGATTGGCTATCAGTCATCTACCCCGGGTCTGAGACGGCAAACGGGCAGTGGCTCGGCGAGAGGCCCCCCAGCGAGCCGAGTTGGCTGGCGTCAGTAGGTTTCGGGCGGCTCGTAGGGCGGGCGTTCGACGACACGCTCGCCGCCGACGCGTCTTGGCTGCCAGGCAAATAGATAGAGCAGCGAGAGCACCAAGCCGAGGATCCCGGCGAGCATCAGGATCAGGCCGATGGTCGTGATGGAGATGCCGGAGACAGTTGCGGTGACTGCGTAGCGCAGAATCGCGCCCACGGCGATGAGGAAGACGGAGCTGCCAATGCTCATGGGGTGTATCTACCCC
The DNA here is from genome assembly GCA_035484215.1 of Solirubrobacteraceae bacterium. Taxonomy (GTDB): domain Bacteria; phylum Actinomycetota; class Thermoleophilia; order Solirubrobacterales; family Solirubrobacteraceae; genus Palsa-744. Next base: position 144,747 of record DATHPE010000038.1, read on the forward strand.
GCCCGATCGGATCGAAAACCGTCTCGCGTCAGCGCTTGTCGCTCTCGACGGCTCTCTGTAGCTGTGCCTTGTTCATGCGGGAACGGCCTTTGATGCCGAGGCTGCGGGCCTCCTCGTAGAGCTGTTCGCGGGTTCGTCCACGTGGCCCCAGCTTGCCGGAGCGAAGGCCGCCGCGCCGGCCGGAGGGGATGTCGCTTGTGGACATGCGGGAGCTGGTCTTGGATTCGCCGCGGCGGGCGCGCTCCTTGTTGACGGTGCGCGCCGCGATCTCCTCGGCACGTTTGAGCGAGGCGCCCTGTTGACGCTCGCTGTCCTTGACGTGCTCGTACTGGCGCTCGCGCTTGCTGCCTTTCTTCACACCGCGGGGCGGCATTTCATCTACCTCCGATCAACTCTGCCGGTCTTCGTGGTCGCGCGCAGTTCTGTCGTCTCTCACCTACCCAAACTGCCCAGGATCAATCCATCGGTTCGGTGACGCTCGCAGGCGGCGGCGATCTCATCGAGGCGTCTTGGGCGGGAGCGCCATCCATCGATGCTGACCCGTTTCCCCGGTGCCTTCACAGTCGTCGGTCACTGTGCAGCGGACCGCCAGAGACAGCTGCGGAGCTCCACTTGCATTGCTACTTATAGTGTGCAAATATGTGGGCATGACTTTGATCGTGGGAGAAGCACTCAACCGAAGGGCAGACCTCCAGAAGCGGGTCGCCCAGCTTCAAGGCCGCTTGTCCGCTTGCGTGCTGGCCCAGGAGGGGGAGCAGCCGCCCGAGAATCCCGAGGAGCTGCTTGCCGAGCACGACAGCTTGTGTGACGAGCTCGAAGGGCTGATCGCGAAGATCAACCACACGAACGCCACGGCAACGCTCGCCGGCGGGCAGACAGTCACCGAGGGACTCGCTCGCCGCGACGCACTGGCTTTGCGCCAAGGCGCCTTGCGCGCGGCAATCAAGGCCGCCACCGGTGGATCGTTGGGCTTTGGATTGACGAGATACAGTCGCTCCGAGATTCGCCTTGTACGGCAGGTACGTGTAAGTGAGCTGCAGAGCAAGCTCGACCAGCTGGCGAAGGAGAGAAGGGAGCTGGACAACCGTCTGCAGGAGCACAACTGGCAGACGACCTTGATCGAGTAGACAGTCGGTAGCCGACAGGCGCGAGCGTCGAGGCCCGCGACCGGCCAAAGGTCGCACAATCCCCAGATCCCTTGGCAGGAGCGCCGGGGGCAGGCGCATGCGGGGCCGGAATCCCACGCACCGTCAGCCCAGCAATCCCGCAACGCGCACCAGGTATCGCGGATCGAGCACGACCTGACGCTGACCTGCCGGTGAGGGTGGGTTTGGGGACTGTGTATGGAAGGTCGGCTTCGGCGGAGCTGGCATGAGACCACTCGACAAGTGCGCTGATCGCGACGAACGACGACAAGCCATCTCAGATGAAAGAGAGCCATGACACGGACCATGGGCCGGCAAGCCCAGCCGCCCCACCGCCCGAGGTGAAGGCGCGCTGGGCGCGCTCACAGACCGGTAGTGCAGGCGGCGGCGACCGATGACGACGAGCTCATCCCGCCCAACAGCCCGTTGCGCTTCATCGCAGACACATGCCACCAGAAGCGGCTCACCGAGTCGGGCTGTCTCGTCGCGCTCCCTCTTGCAAGGGCGGTTCGCCGTCCGCTGGGCTGTGCCATTGCGTCGTGAATGGAGGCGCAGCCGCCAAGTGAGCCTCCTTTCTGGCGCGTGGCGAGGCTGCGGGTAGTGACGCGTGAGACTCCTGCATCGGGAAGGGCTATCGCCACAGCGAGTTCACCGGCTTCCAGATCCCGCATCAGGAGGCGGAGGCACGTTTTGAGGAGGCCGTCGCGCTCATCACACGATCCTGGCTCGAGCGCTCCCGCTTCTCCCATCATGGGCGCTTCTGGCGCTTCGAGGACATCGTGGTCGAGGCGCCGCCCGCGCAACGACCGCACCCGCCATTCTGGATGGCCGCCGGGAGCCCGGGCTCGATCCGCAAAGCGGCCGCGCGCGGCTTCAACCTCATGCTCGACCAGTACGCGTCCCCCGAGCAGATCGGCGAGCGCATGACGCTATACCGCGCCGAACGTGAAGCGCACGGGCGACCGTTCGATCCGATGGGAGTCGTCGTGGCGCGCCAGCTGTACGTCGCGAGGAATCGGGCGGACGCCGAAGCAGCTCTTGCCCGCCAAGCCAAGTACACCCAGCGCGCGGTGAGCGTATCCCGCTCGCCCGCACGCAAGGGCGGCTCGCATGTGCTCGCCTACGCGGGAAAGAGCGGCGACACCGAGGAGCACGCGCTCAATGGAACACCAGAGGAAATCTGCGCCAAGCTGGCGACGTTGAATGCCGCCGGCGCCCGCTACATCCTGCTCACCGTGCTTGGTGGCAAGGAGCAGCTGCGACGGTTCGCGCACGAGGTCATGCCAGCGTTCTCCGCGACAGAAGAGGGCGAGGGCAACACCAGGTAATCCTGCGCACACCAGGCACCGCGTCCTCAACAGCGGTCCACCGGGTTCAGAAGGGACATGACCTCTGCCAGCTGCCTCGTCCGCAGCAGTCCGGCGCCGCCATGAGGGCGCACGGGTTCGAGTTCGCTACCAATCAGGCTATATACCGAACGGTCCTATATAGCGGGGGCGGGATTCGAACCCGCGACCTTCGGGTTATGAGCCCATTTCCGGGTGTCGTGGGGTGTCGTGGGGTCCGGTCGTTTGGCGCTATTGCTGGGGATTGGACGGTGAGCCGTGCCGACGTTGGCGTCGGATGGCGTCGGGCATGTTTGCACCTTGTTTGCACTTTCCGCAGCACCGATTCAGCCCATTCGGGGCCGTCGTAGACCGCGGTCAGTCGGGGAGCACCAGTAGCCGCTCGTCTTGCCGGCGCTCGCGCCCTTTCCACCAGCGCTCGACGAGGAATGGTGGGATGAGACTCAGACCAGCGAAGATCGCGAGTCGTATCGGCTTGTCGAGCCCACTGCCGCTCTGAGGGACCCATCCCGAGAACGGTCCCAGTGCGCCCGCAGCTCTCGCATAGCGCTTCGGAGCGCGTCCTTTGCCAGACCGCCGCAGCGAGCGCCACCGCGGCACCGGCGTCTCCCTGAACGGATCGCATGCAAGCCCGCTCATGGTGGGCAGTCTAGGCGTCGCGGGGCATAATCTCTAGAAGAACGACGATGACCTCGACACGCGACACGCACACGACCAGCCAGCGACACACACTGCCCGAGGAGATCGTCGCGGTGATCGACGCAGCGCAGTTCGGGGCAGCTCGACGAGACCCGCGCGTCCGGTCGTTCCTCGCCGAGGCCGACGCCTACCTCGTCGAGCTTGAGCAGCAGGGCCGGGACCGCTAGTCAACGGCCGTGGCACAGCGAGCAGAACGGCAAGATCCTCTGCTACTTCTGCATTTCCTGCAAAGCTTGCAGTATCAGCGTCTTGTGTGTTAGCCTATTCTCATGCCCGCTGTAGCTGCACGTCCACGCGCCGACCGAGTCCGCTCGCTTCCTACGCTGTCGCAGGCTGCGGGATTCATTGGCTTGGACACGGGCGGCATGAGCCGCGCCGTCCGCGCGCTCGGCATCGAGCCTCAGCGATGGGGCCGCCGCGACAAGCACCTAGAGATTGCCCAGGTGCTCAAGATCGCCACGGTCGCGCAGCGTGCGTCGCTTGAGGAGGTCGCCGGCAGCATCCTGGAATGGACAGAGCAGGCCCACCCGGAGGCGCTGGATCAGACGACCGCCGAGATAGACGCGTTCTTCGCCGAGCTTCCGCCGCCCACTGCGACACCAGCCGGTGAGTTCGTCGCCGAGCTCCGCGCAGCGCTACCGCCGCAATGGGCGGACAAGGCCGAGGCGATCTGGCGCGCTCACGCAGGCAGCGTGTAGTAGTCGCCGCGGTATCCCTCGCGCTTGCGGCCACGCGTAAAGCCGAAGTCGGCCAGCTCGCTCGTACTCAGCCCGATCCCGCCATCGAGGACGAGGCCGACTCGCCCCGCCCGGATCGTCCTGCGATCGATCGCAGCGACGACACACATGAGCAGCCAGGCGGCGACGAGATAATCGGCGCGCAACGCGCGGTCCTCGACGTCCTTTCGGACTGCCGCCGCCGTGATCAGATGCGGCCGCTGCTCACCGCTCCGCGATCCCTGCTCGTAATGCCATGCGAGGACGGCGGCCACCCGGTTGTCGGCGCGAAGGTCGCCGGCCAGAAGCCTTCGACCCTTCTGTCCCTCGGCCATGTGCCACGCCTTCATCGGCTCACCGTCCACCGGAGGCGGATAGAGACGCACCGCCGTCGTCGCCAGACGCCAGCGCGCCGGCGCGTTGTCCCCGCCGGTCGGAGACGGCAGCAAGTGATCCAGCTCGACCCTCGTCTCGGGCTCCCCGCCGCGCCTTCCGTGATGCACCGTAAGGGCGCGCTCCAGGCGCTCGATCAGATCGTCTCGGCTTTCGGCGGGACTCAAGAGGCCGATCGTCCGCCTGCCGACGGCGCGACGGCCCGCCTGGCGTTCCAATCCGTCATACCGAGTTGTGTGCACCGTCGGCTCATGCGCCGAGCGTACCCGCCGCTACCGACGCCCCGGTCGATGTCGGGCTCACGACGCCCACGCCGAGCGGAGCTGCCGCTTGAAGCGGCTCGCCGAGATGGTTGTCGAGCAGGTGGACGTAGGTGTCGAGCGTGAAGCTCGCCGAATGGTGACCAAGCCAGCGCTGCACCTGCACGACGTTCCTACCCTCCGCGAACAGCCGCGACGCCACCGTATGGCGGAACGTATGGAACCCGGCCCACTCGACCCCAGCAGCGGCGCACGCGGGCGCGAGCACCCTGGTAGCGAGGTTGTCTGGATCGAGGATCGAGCCAGCGGTCGAGCGGAACACAAGCTCGTCGTGCGCGGCTCCACAGGCCGACAGGCGTTCAGCCAGCGCTCGCGAGATGGGCACGTCGCGCTTGGAGTAGCGCGACTTGAGCGGCCCGATCACAAGACCCTCGCCGCGGCGGCGGCGCACCCGCTGGCGGACCTTCACGTGCGGTCGATCACCGCCAAGGGCAAGATGACGGCCTTCGAGCACCAGCAGCTCCGAGCGTCGCAGTCCGGTCGCGGCGAGCAGTTCGAACATCAGCCGGTGGGACCCGTGGACGCACTCGACAACTTGCTCCATCGTCTCGATCGCCTCGCCGTCGTCGCCGTCGACGCGCGGAAACGGTCGCGGCCGCTCCTCGTCGTCATCCATCCGCGCCCTGTGAGGCAATGCCACGTCGGTCGCCGGGTTGTGGCGGATCAGGCCCTCGCGGCGAGCGGTCGCCAGGCACACCTTGAGCGGCCCGAGAGCGTTGCGCACGGTCTTGTCCGACAGCGGCACGCGCCTGTCCGGGTCCTCCGTCGTGGCCGCTGGCTTGGTCTGCTCGCACATCCAGCCGACGAAGGACGCGATGTGCCCGGGAGTGATGTCGGTCAACCTCATGCGCGACGAGAAGTGGGTCAACGCGTACTTGTCGAGCAGCGCCCGATACTCGGAGCGAGTCTCCTCTCGGAATCCCCTGCGACCGGTGCCCTGGTAGCGCTCGATCCACTCATGGGCGTACTCATGCAGCGTGATCCGCGAGCGCTCCTCGAACTCGCCGCGTACCAAGTCGGTCTGCCTCGCAGCCTTCCTGCGTCGTGCTTCATCGAGAGTCCTACAGGACTCCCAGCGCTGCTTGCCGCTCACGCGATACGAGAACACGTAGCGACTCCCGCGCTTGAAGATGCCAGGTGTCCGTGTCTTCTCGAGCTTGGCAGCCATCACACTCCTTTCCGAGACACGATCATGTCCGCCGGCGTTCGTGCGCCTCCCCCGTGAGGGCGACGCACGACGTACCGATAGGACGCCATCAGATACTCAACTCCCCTGCGTGGATGGCTGCGCGCGACGCGCACACGACGCGCCTGTTGATCCGGTTGACGAGGCCCAAGGCGTCCAGTTCCGCGATGGCATCCACGACGGCGATGGGGTCGCCCTGCTCGCGGATCAGCTCATCAACGGTCCACGGCCGATCCTCGGTCGTGAGCGAGAGTAGGACGCTGCGTGCGGTGACGTTGCTCATGGTTCCTCCTGTTTGGTCGGAGGCCCCGGAGGGACTGCTCAGGCAAGGAAGCCGCGCCGCCTGACTGGTAGCTTGGCTGGCGTGCCGGGAGCTACCGCTCTCGGTGCCACGGCGCCCGGCGGTCCTACCCGTGCGGGCGCCAACTATTTTCTGTCCCGCAGAGCCTACAACAACCTGACCCGGAATACCAAGTCGATCGTGAGCGACCCCACCCGCGAGACAGAGCTGCGCGTTCTCGGCGGCGCACTGCGCCGCCTGCGCGACGCACGCGGGATCACCCAGGAGGAGCTTGCCGAGAGAGTCCAGATGGACCCCACCTACATCTCGCGCATCGAGCGCGGTAGGCGTGGCGTGCAATGGCTGACCGTCCAACGATTCTTGCGCGCGCTTGACGTGGATCTCCACCAGCTCGCCGACGCGATCGACCAGCAAGAACGCGAACACAGCGGCTGATCCGAACAGGTCGGCAGACAGGGACCGGCCGGCCACGCCGATCATCGCGCTTGTCCTTCGATATAGGCGTCGAGGTCGTCGCGATGAAGCAGGACACGGCGGCCGTCGCGGCGCGGATGGAGCTTGCCGAGCGCGATTAGGTCGTAGATACGGTCCTTCCGGCAGCGCAGCCGCTCCGCGGCCTCCGCGACATTCAGCCAGGGCGAGGCGACAGGAGCGCCCGCCGGGACGAGAGCGGCAGCGCGCTCGGCTATCTCAGCGAGCTGCTCCTCGGTGAGCCTGATAGTCAGCTCGATCATCGCCGCGACCCTCCTTTTGCGCACTCGCGATCACCGAGGGCGGTGTTGCCCTCTGGTGTCTATGACCCCGAGCGCGCGAAAACGGCCAACGAATTCAGCCGCGTCTGTCCCAGACCCTCGCCTTGACCGGCTCGCCTGCGAGCGAGCCGATATATCCAGCCTTGAAGCACGTCATGGCCTACGCCTCGTCGCTGCCTTGACAGGCTGCAACCCTGCGGTGCCGGGATCAGCGAGCTCGCTGGCGATGCTCGCGCCGGCCGAGGAGCGGCTCACTACGATCGTCGTCGCCGGAGTAGGATCGCGCCGTGGAGGTGGCGCTGCTGATACTCAAGGACTCCGTCGCAGAGCCGACCTACGCTACCGAGGGCTCTGTCGGCTTTGACATCATCACCGCGGAGTCGGTAGAGATTGACGCCGGCGCTGTGGCGACCGTCGGGACCGGACTCGTGATCGCCACACCGCCAGGCTGGTCGCTGCTGGTGGCGCTGCGCTCGTCGACGCCGAGTCGGTTCGGGGTCATCCAGCCACATGGGGTTGGGATCGTCGATCAGGACTATCGAGGGCCCCAAGACGAGATACGTGTGCAGCTGATGAACGTGCGCGACTCGAGGACCATGATTCCCGCCGGCAGCCGGATCGCACAGGGAGTCTTCGTCCGGGTCGCGCAGGCACATTGGACGCGCTATGAGCCTCCGGCGGAGAGCCGGGGGGGCTTCGGTAGCACGAATTGACGACCGAACGCCGTGGGGTAAGGACGGTAACGTGACGACGGCGCGACAGTGGAGAGGAGCGAGACTCCGCGGCTACCAACACGGCTCTCCCTCTAGCGTGAGCCGCAGGTCACGCTAGAGAGAAATGCGCTACTTCGGGTCCAAGGCGTCGGTTTCTGGAGCAGTGCTCGACCTTGTGGGCGAGCATGTTGTTACCGGATCCTTCTGCGACCCGTTCGGCGGCATCGGAACCGTCGGCGCGGCCGCTAAGGAGCGCGGCTTTCGAGCCTTCTGCGGCGATCACCTCGCATTTGCACACGCGTTCCAGGTGGCGCGGGTCGAATCACAACGGCTACCCCGCTTCGCGGGCCTTCGTGAGAGTGGCATCTACGGTGCAGACGACCTTCGTGAGGCGCTCAATGCGACCCCAGGGATCGACGGATGGCTCGTGCGCGAGTACGCTGTCAAGCGGCGATTCTTCACACGCTCGAACGCCGAGCGGATTGAAGCAACGCGGACACGCATCAACGTATGGCAGGATGCCGGTCTGATCACCCGTCGCGAGCGAGCAGTCCTGCTCGCGTCGCTGATCAATAGCGCCGACCGGGTCGCGAACACCGCCGGCACGTACTACAGCCACCTCAAGCACTGGGATCGCAAGGCGTTGTTGGCCTGGCGCTTTGATTGGGTCATGCCGGCGCCCGGACAGGCCGGCTGCCGCGCTCTGCTCGCGGACGCGGCGACACTCGCTGGCCGCCAGCGCTGGGATGTCCTATATCTCGACCCGCCTTACAACGCACGCGCCCACGGCGCCTATTACCACCTGCCCGAGACGTTTGCCAAAGGCGGCGAACCACTCGTAGCGGGGAAGGCTGGCGTACCGCAGGGGCCAAGCCAGCGATCGGACTTCTGTTCGCCGCGACGAGCCCTCAGCGCGCTGGAGGGGTTGCTGGCAGCCTCGCGGTTCGGATTGCTTGTGTTCCATTACGCCGAGCACGGGATCATCTCGCTCGCCGATCTCCGTCGCACCCTGTCCGCACACGGAGCCCTTCAGGAGTATGTACTGGCGGCTCCCGGCTACACGACGCGCTCGCGACGGCGTGTCGTCAACCACCACGTGTTCGCCGTCCATGGCTAAGCTGTTGCCCGACTGGCGAAGCGAACGCGAGGAGTTCGCGCCGTTCGCCATGGTCGAATTGATCGCCGTGGACCTCGACGGATCACTCGTGCAGGCCAATGCAGCATCGGTACTCGATCAGATCCAGAGCGTGCAGCACGGCCTCGGGCGACGCCGCGCCGGTCACCCGGCCGTGAAGCTCACGTACGCGACCGGGCGCTCCCTTACGTGGGTCGCCTCGCTGCTTAGCGGGCTGCGCCTAAGACTCCCTTCGGGCACGCCCCTCGTGCTGTACAACGGCAGCGTCGTTATCGAGAGCCACACAGGGCTTGTCCTCGCGCGCAGCGGGATTCCGCCAGCTGCGTTCCGCGAGATCATGCATCTGAGGTCGGCTCTCGGCGCAACTTTGTACGCGTACGGCGGCCCGGTCGAGTGGCCCACGAGCCTCGAGAGCGTGGAGGATGTCTTTGGCTGGAGCGAGCAGGCGCCCGAGCGCGATTACGACATTAATGGTGCACGCGTGCAGTGGATCCCTGGCGCGATCGATCAGGCTTTCTCGCCCGTCGCGGTCCTCATGGACGTTCCCCAGGATGCCGAGACGCGCGACGGGGCTCTCGCTCGACTGCGCCACATTGCAGGTATCTCTCTGACGAGCAGCGCAGGCCACCTAGTCGAGATCCGGCCCGAAGGGAGCAACAAGGCAGTCGGCCTGCAGGTCGCGGTTAGGCACATGGGCATCGACAGGGAACGCGTGCTGGCCCTCGGCGACAGCGACAACGACGCCGAGATGCTGAGCTGGGCGGGTCTCGCGGTAAGCGTTAGGGACGCCACGCCCGCGGCCCTCATACATAGCGACTACGTGACCCGCTCGGGAGCAGCGCAGGGCGCTCTTGAAGTGCTCCGTACCGTCAAGCACGCACGACGGTGGTTTCCCCTCGCACGGGAGGCGAGTTGATGCCGACGGGCGAGGCTTGGCGCGCGAAGGTAGTGGCGCTCGGTGAGCGTTGCGGCGACGAACTGCTCACGAGAGCCGAGTTCGAGGCCGCGCTGCAGGAGTTGCTGGAGGCTCCTCAGTCGCCGTTCAGCCACGTTCACGCGACGATCCATCGCCCCGCGCCGTGGGGCACGATCGAGCTGGGCGCGCGAGGTGAGGGAGATCACACCGCGCGCCAAGCGCTCTCCGTGTCGATCGATGGATTCAGCGCCAACCTCGACGTGTGGGCCGCCTCCGGGGGATCCCCCACGGATCCGAGTGCCATTCGCGCGGTCCAGAAGACCGTAGAGACGTACCTGGCGATGGGACGGCGCACAAATGCCAAGACCCATCTGATCGGGACGCAGACGCAGGGGCTGGAGGTGGTGCTGGCTCGGTCCCTTCGCAGACTCGTCCGCGAGCACGGCGCCACGTCGCTGCTCTTCGCGGACCTCGACCATCTCAAAGACCTTAACTCGGAGATTGGGGAGGCCAAGGTCGACGGGGCGTTCGGTCACCTCGCGGTCATTTTCGAGACGGCCGTCGGCGACCTGGGGTTGGCGCTGCACAGGAGCGGAGACGAGTTCCTATGCGTCTATCCGGGAGGCGGCGCCGATGCGATCAGCCTGGCGCAGCGAGCATGCGCCGCCGTGGCCGAACACGACTTCGGCCTCGAGCGCGCGCTCAGCATCTCGGTCGGGGTTGCGAGCATCGACGCGCACACAAGCTGGTCGACGCTCGCCGAGCTCGAAGAGCGCGCCGAGCGGGCGCTGAAGCCTAGCGAGGCTGCGGATGGCGCGAGGATTGCGAAACCGGTCAAGGCAAGGCGTGGGACTGTGTCGCTGCTCGCCCCCTCCACCATCCCAATGGAGGGAGAGGAGCACATATCGCCCTCCGGTCACGAGGCACTTGCTGTGGCGCTGGTGAAGTCGAGCGTCGGGAAGATCGCGCCCTTTCGTGACCCTTGGCTGAACGCGATCTCAAGGCGCTCGCTCGATCTCCTCGCAGAGCAAGACAACTGGCAGGAGCGGAGCGCCGCCATGGCGGCCTACCTGGCGTGGCTTTCCCCGGCGCAGGCCGAGGGTCCCGCAGGCGCCGCCTCGCTTCGCGTCTCCCCAGGTCCCGAGCCACGCCTTTCAGGCATCGACGTTGCCCTCGCCTGTGCGCACGGGATACTCCGCGGCGCACTGCTGGGCTCAGCCGCTCTCAGCGACGTGCCGCTGGAGAGCGAGCTCGCGGTCGACGTCGGCGACGATGGTGCCTTCGCTGTTACGACACACGGCCGGGCTCTGCTGTCGGTCGGCGGTGAGTGCAGGCAGACGGTGAGGCTCGGCGGGCTCGTGCTATGCCATGAGGGGGCGCAGCCCGAGGAGGTCGAACCGCGACGGGTGTTGCTCGTGCGAATCGGGCACGCGGACGTTCCCGCCGCCCAGCAGCTGTTCGCCGACGTGATCACCGTCGATGACCGCCCGGTCGACGGAGGCGGGCTGCCAGACTTCTGGGAGGCCGCAATCGCACGTACGGTGGACCGGATCAGTCGCTACCCAGACGTCACGGCACTAGCAATCGTCGGCAAGCGCGCCGAGGAGTATCTCAGCGTCAAACAGCTTCTGGCGAGCGGGTCCTGGGGTGCGGACAGCCTGCAGCTCGCGCAGCGAACCGGCCTCAGCGAGACGGCGCTTGTTCAGGCTGGGGCGCGCCTGCGGGAGGCCGTCACCGTATGCGAGAACAACGACGCGCTCGCACAGCTCGTGGCCGACACCGTCTTGGCGCCGATAGAGCTGCATCCCGTGCAGGTCGGCGCGCTGGAGCAGCCCGAGGAGCGCTTCCTCGATCTTCGCGCCGACATGGCGGAGTACGAGCTCCCGCCACAGTCGGGATGCGCCGTGACGACCGGCGCGCGCGCTTACCCGCTTGTGCTGCAGCTCCTTCGCGACGCCGGCACCGAGGCCGAGGTACCCGACGCCGCGGGCGTGCCGATGATCGACCTGATCGACTTCCGCCTACTCGTGCGCGAACCAGGGCGCGATCAGATCCCCGGCTTCTACCTGCCCGACACGGCCGCCTTCGAGGAGTATTACAAGAGCGTCTTCCTCGACGAGCAGAACGGCCTGTTCGCCACGCGCATCCATGAGCAGCTCGGGCGCGTCATTGCGCATCTCGCGCACGCGATCGGCGGCCGGCATCCGTTCTCAACCCGGCGCGCGATCCTTGTCGTCGAGCATGCTCTCGATCCGCTCAGCGCGACGGTCAAGGACCACGATGTCAGACCACTGGGGCTCGTGTCCGTACGGATCATTCCCCGCTTCGAGCCGCGAGGCGTCGGGCTGCACATGAGCTTCACGTGGCGCACGGTAGAGGCCCTTGTCGGCCTGCCATACAGCCTCTACGGCTCGCTGCGCTACAGCCAGCACCTCACAGCGCTCGTTCGCGAGCGCTTGGGGGAGGGGCACGACGTGGGGGCACTCGAGTTGCGAGAGGTCTCCTATCTCGCACACAGCCTGCACGTGACTACCGACAGCTATGGTCAGAACATCGCGCGGAGGATCATCTATCTCTCCGGTCGATGAGCAGCGTCAGGCATTCGTGGTGTGCCACGCGGCGCGACTTCAGCACATGCGCCGGCTCATGTCCCGCGAGCCGGTAAGACGCTCGGGGGAGTGCCTGTTCTTCGCGCTCCCTCGAGATGAGGACGCGCCCGCGCTCTCGGGTGGGCTGCGCTGTGAACGCCTACTCGATCGCTTTCATCTAGTCCAGGAGTCGCAGGCACCTCTACGCGAGGCCCTGCTGAGCGGATTTTTTGACGCGATTGCCGAGGAGTACCGAGACCTCGTCGATCAGCAACGCAACCTGGACAACATCCAGCGTCTCGTGAACTGGCTAGTCGGAGACCTGCGTGCGGGCGAGGGAATGCTGATCGACCTCGGCTGCGGGACCGGGACCAGCCGCGAGATCATCGAGCGCACAGGCGGGACCCTGATCGGAGTCGAGTCCTCGCCCCAGATGCGGGCGCTGGCAGAATCCGCCGGAATGAGGGTTGTCGAGCCGCGGGAGGTGTCCACACTCCCGCTCGCGGCTGGGGCGTTTGCGTCCTACGTGCTACATCTAGACCCGACACCGCGCGAGCTCCCTGCATTGCTTGGGCGCCTGCGTGAGGGCGCCTCGTTCGTCGCTAACCTGCACAAGGGTCAGGGGCTCGCCGAGCTTGAGGGCTACGTCGAGCGGATCGGCGCGAGACTGGAGCATGGTCCGTACCACCCGCAGCACGGACGGTACGTCAAAGTCCATGTCTGACGACTCGCCACTGCAACCGCTATCGGACGCGCCAGCTAGCGAGTTCGAGGCGCTTGATTGGCTTGCCGAACACCATGTCCTTCCGATCTATGACGACTCTGGTGAGCGGCTTGTGTTGCGCGGTGACCTCACTTTTGCACGCGGCCTCGCGGCGAAGCTGCGGGAAGTGCCCCGGGACAGCGATCAGCTGTTCGCCTTCGGTCCACGACGAGAGATTCCGCTTGGTGGGCGCACCCGCATAGAGCTCATCGGGGACGAGGATGCCTCGGCTCTCGGGCCCGCCGTGACCGCGATCGCGGAGCTCACCTTGGACTCCGATGAGTCGGGAGGCGAGCTGAATGCCCGGCCGTGGCTGCCGGGAGCGACCGTTATTTCGGACTCGCGGGCGGTTCTCGAACTCGCTGACACGCAGGCTCGGCGCGTAGAGAGGCTCGGGCGGTCGCGGTCGGCAGACCTCTCCGGGGCGACCTCTTACATGGGGTCAAAGCGAGAGCTTGGATCGTTCCTGGTCGAGAGCCTCGCGACGCGCTGCGACGAGCAGATGACTGTCATCGACTTGATGTGCGGGTCAGGTGCCGCGAGCGGCGCGTTCGCCGACTCTTGGCCCACGATCGCTGGGGATGCTCAAGAGTTCTGTCGCCTGCTCGCGCTTACTCAGGGCCGGGGCCTGAGCGTCGCAGCTGCGAGCAACGCTATCGAGAGAGTGCTCGAGCACGCCGGACACAACGCCGATCGCTTGCTTGAGCTGCTAGCCGGCTGGGTGCGGCGCGAGGATGAGTTGCTTCACGCCGGTGACCGCGGTCCAGCAGTCGAGGCGTACCGTGAGCTGCTAGCTGGCTTTCCTACGTTTCCGAACGGCCTCGTCGACAGTTGCTGGAACCCGACCGAGGAGGTGAGCCGTCACCGCGAGGGCGATGACAGCGGGCCATGGTGTCTATTCACCGCCTACTTCGCGAACGTGTTCTTCGGCATCCGTCAAAGCATCGAGATCGACAGTCTCCGCGCCGGCATTGAGTGCCTAGAGGAGCCTGCACGTAGTTGGGCGCTCGGCGCGCTGGTCGCCTCCGTCTCGGCGACCGCCACGACCTACGGCGCGCATTTCGCGCAGCCGCTAATCGGCGACCCGAAGAAGCTAAGCGCAGCGAACATTTCGCGCACCGTCGAGCAGCGTGTGCTTTCGGTCGCGCACGAGTTCTCCTCGCGGCTCTTGAGCCTCGCCGCAGAGTCAGAACGCTCGGCGCACCCAGTGACGCTCGTACCGGGAGACTGGCGCGCTGCGCTTGCCGGGGCGGGAGAGATCGTCGGGCGAACACCGTGCATGGTCTACCTGGACCCGCCCTACCGCCGAGAGGAGTACAGCCGCTACTACCACGTCCTGGAGACACTCGTTAGGTACGACTACCCTTCGGCGGAGGGCCATGGGCTGACGCCGTCTAAGGGAGCCGAGCGATTTCGCTCGCCGTTCTTCACGCGCTCGGACGAGAAGCGTAGGGCGCTGCTGGTAGACATCATCGGCACGATCACCACTCGGGGATGGAGTTGTGCATGGAGTTACGCCAGCAACGCGGACGGGTCGGTACCCGACGTGCTGCGCTCGGTTGCCAGCCAGCACAGCGTGACAATCCGGTCGTTCGTGACGGGACACCGCCACCGGGCCCACGGCGGCCGGCGCGGGCGTAAGGTCGACGAGTACCTGATTCTGATCGAGGCGCCGACCGCGCCGCGAACGGGGCGGCGGAGCCGTTCGGGGCGTTGACGTAGCACGAACCAGACACCCTTGACGCTCGCCGCACTGCAGTCTCTCAGCGCTGACCGCGGCCGAGACAACCGTCAGCACACAGCCGCTGCTCACTTGGCGGCTTACCCGCGCTCTGTGAATGGCGCTCTCGACGTTGTTCACGCCACCGCAGCATTGCTACGAGCGCCCCACTGGCCCCTGCCTGATTCGTACAGACCAGATGCACGGGTCCGAACAGGGCCCACGCCTGGACCTAAATTCGTTGGCCGCTTTCGGAGGTTCGTGGTCAGTAACCCCAGAGGCGCGAACCCCGCGTCCGTTTGACCACAACGAAAGCGAGCCCGATGAGCTACCGAATGAAGATCACCCTGGCGGACCCAACAGTGGCCCAGCTTGAAGCGCTGGCGGAGCAGCGCGGAGAACCGGCCTCCCGAGTAGCAGCACAAATGATCGCTGCTGAGATCGAGGACAGAAAGGACGCGCACCGGACACGCGGCTCGGCCGCGGCGTCCGCCCCGACCGAGAACCCGGACCCCGATCGGCGCGCACCCTGGATTGAGCCATTTCTCGACTACAAGCAATGGCGAGCCCTGATGTGGGGCTCGATTGTCGCCCTCTACGGCCGCTATCCCCGTGAGCTGGCACATCTCAAGGACGGCTGGTGGGAACACGCTTCCCATATCGAGACGCTATGCGCCCTCGTGGTCTGGCGGGACTGGATCGACCTGGCCGCCGACGATCCACGCCACGAGCTGGCGTTTCAGGCGCAGCTTGCCGACTACGCTCACGCGCTCCGGCAGGAGGGTGGCAGCGTCACGAGCGCCTGGAAGCCGGGCGCCGCGCCAGATGGGTGGACAGGGCGGTAGGACCAGCAGCGGCCGGGCCGGCTGTTCGCACTTCTGTTCACACCCTGCCCACCAGGGCCTTCTCAATAGAGCTCCGAAAAGCACGAAACCCGCTCGAACAAGCGGGTTTCGTTGCATAGCGGGGGCGGGATTCGAACCCGCGACCTTCGGGTTATGAGCCCGACGAGCTACCAGACTGCTCCACCCCGCGTCGCTCCTTATGTTCTAGCAAAGAACCGCGCCGCCGGCGTTTATTTGGCCCTGTGCCTGCGCCATACGCCCCCGCCCCCGCCCGTCTAGCATCCCCGCCGTGCGCGTCGCCGTCGTCGACATCGGGACCAACTCCACGCGCCTGCTCATCGCCGACGTCGACCCCAACAGCGGATCGCTGCACGAACTCGTGCGGCGATCGCACGTCACCCGCCTCGGCCACGGCGTCGACGCCAACGGCTCGCTCGCCGACGACGCCGTTCAGCGGGTGTTCGCCACGCTGCGCCTGTATCGCGCCGACATCGACTCGCACCACGTCAGCGCCAACCTCGCCGTGCTCACCTCCGCCGTCCGCGACGCCGCCAACGGCGCCCAGTTCGCCCAACGCGTGCGCCAGGACTTCCAGCTCGACGCGCGCGTGCTCAGCGGCGATCAAGAGGCGCAGCTCACGTTCCTCGGCGCCATGGCCGGGCGGCCCAGCGACGACGCGTCCGGCGGCGGCCAGCCCACCGTCGTCATCGACATCGGCGGTGGCTCCACCGAGTTCGTCGTCGGCGTCGGGCGCACCGCCGGCTTCCACACCTCTCTACACGCCGGCGTCGTGCGCATGAGCGAGCGCCACATCCACTCCGACCCGCCCGCCCCGCATGAGCTGCAAGCGCTCGCCGCCGACGTCCGCGGCACGCTCCTGCAAGGGCTGCCGCCCGGCGAGCGCGCCCCCGTCACACGCGGCGTCGCCGTCGCCGGCACCGCCACCTCCGCCGCCGCCATCGACCTCGAGCTAGACCCCTACGACCCCGCACGCGTGCACGGCTACGTCCTGCAGCTCGGCACCGTCGAACTGCTGCTCGCGCGGCTCGCCGACCTCACCGAACAGCAGCGCCGCCAAGTCGTCGGCCTGCACCCTGACCGCGCGCCCACCATCGTCGCCGGCATGATCCTGCTCAGCGAAGCTATGCGCGCGTTCGAGCTCCAACACGTCGAGGTCTCAGAGCACGACATCCTCTACGGCGGCGCCCTCACGCTCGCCCGCCTCCCGTAGCCGGCCGACGCGCGCCCGCCTCTCGTAGCCGCGCACGCGACGCTCACACGCGACGGAAGCGCAGCCACGCACGCCGAGCAGCACGCCCTCCGGGCGTGCCCCCTAAAGATTCAAGCCAGGTTCGACTTGCGCGGGTACACAACCGTCGGATCCGTCAGCACGTTCACCAGCGCCGGCACGCCCGCCGCGAACGCGCGCTCCAGCGCCGGGCGCACGTCCGCCGGGCGCTCCACCAGCTCGCCGTGGCAGCCCAGCGCCTCCACCACCTGGTCATAGCGCGTGCCCGGCCGCAGATCCGCCGCCACCGAGTAGCCGTACAGGAACTCCATCGGGTGCTTCTCAAGCGCCCATATTCCGTTGTTGCCCATCACCCCCACCACGTTCACCCCGTGGCGCGCCAGCGTGTCGAACTCCATCCCCGAGAACCCAAACGCGCCGTCGCCCAGCAGCAGCACCACCTGACGCTCCGGATGCGCCAGCTTCGCCGCCAGCGCATACCCGCAGCCCGTCCCCAGACAGCCGAACGGCCCCGGGTCAAGCCAGCAGCCCGGCTGGTAGCTGTCCACCACCCGTCCCGCGTACGACACGAAGTCGCCCCCGTCGCCGATCACTATCGCGTCGCGCTCCAGAACCGTCGCAAGCTCCGCGTACAGTCTCATCGGATGTAGCGGTTCCCTCCCATCCTCCAGCTCCACCCGCTCCGCCTCGCGGCGCTCCTGCTCGCTCGCCCGCAGCTCCGCAATCCAGCCCTCGCTCGCCAGCGCGCTCGCTCCCGTGCCCGCGCGCACATCCGCCAGCGTCTGCGCGATCGCCCCGTAGCACTCCACCGCCGGCGCCCGCGGATAGCTGCGCTCAGGTTCAGCCGCGTCGATCACCACTATCTCCGTGTCCTCACCAAACGACGCCCCAAAGCCCAGGCGAAAGTCCATCGGCACGCCCACCACCAGCGCCACGTCCGCGCCTTTCAGCGCCCGCGAGCGCGCGCGCGAGAAGAACAGCTCGTCGTCAGCCGGCACGCACCCGCGCGCCAGCCCGTTCACGAACACCGGGATCCGCAGCGTCCGCGCCAGCTCCAGCAGCGCCCGCTCGCCATGCCCCCAGTACAGATCCGTGCCCGCCATGATCACCGGGCGCTCAGCCGTGCGCAGCAGCGCCGCCGCCCGTTCGATCGCCTCGCCAGGAGCTCCCACTCCCGCCGCGCCCGCCAGCGCCGGCCGCCGCTCCGGCTCGGGCTCCGCCGCCTCCATGAACACGTAGTCCATCGGGAAGTCCACGAACGCCGGCCCGCCGTGCGGCGCGCACGCCGCCGCGAACGCGTCGTCCACCAGGCCCGGGATCTCCTCCGTGCTCTCCGGCGTCGCCGCCAGCTTCGTCAGCGGCCGCACGAACGGCACATGGTCGATCTCCTGCAGCGAGCCCTGACCCCAGCGCAGCGCCGGCGCGCGGCCGCCCAGCACCACCATCGGCGAGTGGTTCGCCTGCGCCGACGCCATCGCGCTCATCCCGTTCGTCACGCCCGGGCCCGCCGTCAGCGCGCACACGCCCGGCTCGCGCGTCACCTTCGCCCAGCCCTCCGCCGCGAACGCCGCCGTCGACTCGTGGCGCACGTCCACGATGTCTATCCCCTCCTCGCGGCAGCCGTCGTAGATCGAGAACAGATGACCGCCCGACAGCGTGAACAGCTTGCTCACGCCATGCGCCTTCAGGCGCCTCGCCACCAGCCGTCCGCCGTGGAACGTCTTCGTCTCCTGCGCGCTCTGCGTCGACATCCGCGCGACTCTAACCCATTTTCAGCCCGTCGCACATGCCCGGGGCGGGATTCGAACCCGCATGCCCCCCACGGGGGCTGTCGATTTTAAGTCGACTACGTATACCCATTTCGCCACCCGGGCCGGGCCAGTCTATGGAAGGAGCCGGGCCCGCAATGCCGGCGTTCACGCGAGCGCGTTTGCAGCGCCCTGCGACCGGGAATCACGTGCGCAGGCGCAACTTTTGCGCTGCTACCGTGTCGTTGGTAGCGACAAGCAGCTACCCGCCTGTCCCATGGAGGTCTCCGCTCTCTCACATCCGAGCAGCGTCTCGGGCCTTCGTGGCTCCTCAGCACTGCTGCGCCTGCACTCCGACGAGCGCCTCATCGCGCTCACCCGCCGCGGCCAGCACGCCGCCTTTGAGGTGCTCTGCGCCCGCTATCACAGCCGCCTGCTGTCCTTCTGCCGGCACATGCTCGCCTCTCGCGAGGACGCCGAGGACGTCCTGCAGGAGGTGTTCGCCGCCGCCTTCAACGCCGTCCTCGCCGACGAGCGCCAGATCAACGTGCGCCCGTGGCTGTATCGCATCGCGCGCAACCGCTCGCTCAACCACCTGCGCCGCGCCTCCGCCATCGGCGTCGACTCCATGGACGTGCACTTCGCCGACAACGGCCTCTCCACCAGCGACCAGGTCATGCGCCGCGAGAGCTTTCGCGAGCTCATCGGCGATGTCCACCAGCTGCCCGAGACCCAGCGCACCGCGCTGCTCCTGCGTGAGATCGACGCGCTCTCCTACGACCAGATCGCCCACGCCATGGACACCACCGTCCCCTCCGTCAAGTCGCTGCTCGTGCGCGCGCGCATCTCCCTCGCCGAGGCCGCCGAGGCCCGCAAGCTCAACTGCCAGGAGGTCCGCCTCGAGCTCGGCCACGTCGCCGAGGGGCTCGCCAAGCTCAGCACGCCCGCGCGCCGCCACATGCGCGACTGCGAGCGCTGCTCCTTCTTCCGCAAGCAGCTCAAGGACAACAACCGCGCGCTCGCGCTCATCCTGCCCGTCGGCCCGCTCGTGCTCCTCAAGAAGCTGTTCCTCGCAAAGCTCAGCTCCACCGCATCCGCCGGCGGCGCGCACGTCGCCGGCGGCGCCACCGTCGGCGCCAGTGCCACCGCTGGAGCCAGCGCAACAGCCGCAGGCGCAGGCGCAAGCGCCGCCGCCGGTGCCGCAGGCGCCGGTGGGAGTGTCGCCGGCGGCATCATGACCGCCGGCGCAGGCGCGCTCGCCACCAAGGCCGTCGCCGGGCTCGCCGCCGCCGCCATCGTCACCGCCGGCGCCGTCGCCGCCGACCACGCCGGCGTCGTCCACCATCGCCGTCCGTCCGTCGTCGCCTCCGCCGCCGTCGCCGTTCCCGTCGAACACTACGCCGGCGCTCCCGTCGTCGTCCACCAAGCACTCCAACCGATCAGCGCCGGCAGCCCCAGCGTCGCCACCGCCGCCGCCACACGCCGGGTGCGGCGCGAAAACAGCGCAAAGAGCACCAAGACCGCCAAGATCGCTCCCGCCACGTCCACGACCGCCACCACCGTCGCGCCCGTCACCGAAACCGGCGCCGCCAGCGCGCCCGCCAAGCCCACCGACCCTCAGCCCACCGTGCAGGTCACCGAGGTCACAAGCGCCACCACCGCGCTTCCCACCGCCACCACCGCCCCCGCCGCCACGCCGCCGAGCACCACCACCACCACGACCACCACCACTCCAGAAACCCCGCCCGCGTCGCCTGCGCCGACCGAAGAAGGCGCACCCGCGCCCGAAGCCGGGACCACGCCCACGACACCCGAACAAACCCCGCCGCCGGAGGGCAACGGCGCCGGTGGCACACCCAGCCTCGCCAGCGCCGGCGAACCCGCCAGCTAGCCGAACGTAAACGTCTTCAGCGGTTTCAGCAGCACGCCCGTCTCGCCCACTTCCATCGGCGACGTCACCTGCGCGCTCGCCGTCGGCGACGTCAACATCGCCACCACCACGCCTTCGCGCACACCCGCCCGCTGCGGCGCGGGAAGCAGCAGCACATCCCGGCCGTACATCTCCCGTCCTTCCACGCTCGCCCTGAACAACACCTGGTAGCCCGTCAGCGTGTTGTTGACCCTGCTCTTGCCCTCACCACGCAGTTCGAAGTCGCGATAGCTCCCGCTCAGCGCGCGGATGAAGCCGGTCGCATACAGCGGCAGCTCGCCCCACAGTTCCCCGCTGTACCGCGGCAGCCGCAGGGGATCGACCGCGTATGAGTACTTCAGCGAGCCATCCGGCCAGCGGCTCTGCACCCTCACGTAGCCGCCCCGTTCCGGCGCCACGCGGTACAGGTCCCTGTAGCTGAAGCTGAACGGTACGCTCCCGCCGTGCGAGAACGACGAGTTCTCGAGCGTCAGCGCCACCGCCACCAGCGCCGCCACCAACGCCACCCCAGCCGCCATCACCGTCGCCCGCGCCAGCCTCGACGCCGCGTGCCAGCGCGGCGCCAGCAGCCGCCCCAGCGTCGGGCCGTACTCCCGCTTCATCGGCAGCGCCGCCATCGCCGTCAAGCGATCATTCCCCGATGGAGAAAAGCGCTTCCAGATCGTGGCGCGAGTACGCCGCGAACGCCACCATCGTCTGCGTGCGCGACACCCCCGACAGACCGCCGATCTCGCCCGTCACCACATCCGCCAGCTGCTCGTGGTCGGGAACGCGCACGATCGCCACGAAGTCCCACTCGCCCGTCACCGAGTACGCCTCCGCCACGCCGTCGATATCCGCCAACGCCCCGCCAAGGCTCGAAAGCGCGTCACGCTCCGCCTCTATCAGCACCACCGCGTTGGTCATCGTCATCGCAACACCATCATAAGCGCGCCCACGCTCGTCGGCGCCTACGTCTCCAGCTCGCCCAGCCGGGTCATGCCCAGACCCACCACCAGGCCCAGCGCCCCACCCGTCACCCCCGCCAGCCAGCTCGTCTCCGGGCGCGCGAACGGGATCGCCAACAGCAGCGCCGCCATCGCCGCCGCGCCCAGCAGATCGCCTTCGCGGTAGGAACCCCTGCGCGCCGACTCCACGTCCGGCGCCGCCCACGCCGCCAGCAGCGCCAGCGCCGCCGCGTTGCCGCCGCTCACGATCGGCTCCGAGTACACCGCGCCCGCCACCAGCGCACCCGTCGCACCCGCCCCCAGGAACAGCGCCAGCACCGCCGCCGACCCATGGCGGCGCTCCAGCAGCCAGCCGAAGATCGCCACCGCCAGGATCGCCACGAACGCATACACGCCGTTCACGTACGCGAACTCGTTCGTGAACAGCTTCCACCAGTCGCCGTTCAGCGGGCCGATGATCGCCATGTGCACGTAAAGGAGCGGTTCCGCGTGCTCCACCACCCA
The DNA here is from genome assembly GCA_035484215.1 of Solirubrobacteraceae bacterium. Classification (GTDB taxonomy): domain Bacteria; phylum Actinomycetota; class Thermoleophilia; order Solirubrobacterales; family Solirubrobacteraceae; genus Palsa-744. The sequence continues at coordinate 166,663 of DATHPE010000038.1, forward strand.
CACCACAGCAGCCGCCGCCACCAGCGCCATCGTCGCGTACGGGCGTTCCGCCGCCCAGCGACCAGGCCGGCCACGGGTCCTCGTGCGCGCCAAGCTCGGCGCCCGCACAGCCTTCGAGCGGCCGAACAGAGACGCCAGGCGCGCTCGACCGCTGGGAGCGCGCGTCGGCGCGTGCACCCGCGGCAGCTTCGGCGCGCGCCTACGCAGACGGTGCCCGCAGTACGGGCACTCCGTGATGTACGGGCTCACCTCCGAGCCACACTGCTTGCACACCACGAACAGATCAGCACCGGAGGTCATCGTCGACCCATTCTATGGACCTCTCGACCCCGCTCCGCACCGCTCTGGAATACTCACGCTCATGAACCCCGGATACGACAACAGGCTGTACATCCTCGCGTTCGACCACCGTGGCTCGTTCCAGAAGAAGTTCTTCGGGATCGACGGCGAACCCGACTCCGAGCAGACCGCCATCATCGCCGACGCCAAGCACCTCATCTTCGAGGGCATGCTGCAGGCCGTCGGCGCCGGCGCCGACCCGTCCGTCACCGGCGTGCTCGTCGACGAGCAGTTCGGCTCCACCGTGCCCGCCGAGGCCCGCGAGAAGGGGCTCAAGCTCGCCATGCCCGCCGAGCGCTCCGGCCAGAGCATGTTCGACTTCCAGTACGGCCAGGATTTCGGTAAGCACATCGAACGCTTCAACCCCGACTTCACCAAGGTTCTCGTGCGCTACAACCCCGACGGCGACCACGACGCCAATCGTCAGCAGCTCGACAAGCTGCTCACGCTCAGCGACTGGCTCAAGGCGCACCAGCGCAAGTTCCTGTTCGAGCTGCTCGTGCCCGCCGAGGACGCGCAGCTGCAGGCCGTCGGCGGCGACAGCGACCGTTACGATGCCGAGTTGCGCCCCGAGCTCATGCGCCGCGCCATCGCCCACATCCAGGACGCCGGCATCCAGGTCGACATCTGGAAGATCGAGGGCGTCGACCAGCGCTCCGACTGCGAGACGCTCGTCGCCCAAGCCCGCAGCGGCGGGCGCGACGGCGTCAAGTGCGTCGTGCTCGGACGCGGCGCCGACGACGCCAAGGTCGACCAGTGGCTCACCGCCGCCGCGCCCGTCGACGGCTACATCGGCTTCGCCATCGGACGCTCCATCTGGTGGGATCCGCTCAAGGCCTACGTCGACGGCAAGATCGAGCGCTCCGCCGGCGCGCGCAAGATCGCCGAGAACTACCTGCGCTTCATCGCCGTCTACGAGCGCGCCAAGGCGCTCGCGCCGTCCGCATGAGCGCAATGAAAATGCGTCAAAGCCTCGCGGAGTGGGAGCGGGCCTTCGTCAAGGAGGCCACACTCGATCGCCGCCGGCGCGACTCGCTGCGCCGCACCAGCGAGCAGCGCGCGCTCAAGCGCGAGGTGCAGCGCCGTCACAAGCGCGGCTCCATGCGCTTCGTGCTGCTCGTGCTCACGCTCATCCTCACCGCCGTCATCGTCACCATCGTGATGTTCCGCGTGCTGTATCTGCTGCTCGGCTGACGGCCGCCCAGCGCCATCTCCCAGACCGGTGAGCCCGGGCGGGCGTGGGGAAGCTAGACGCCCGGGGCTAAGCGCTGCCGTCGCCCAGCTCTTGCAGCGACTCGTCCACCTGCGCCTTGCTCTCGGCCGTCGCGCCGTCCTTGGTCGGTGAGCCCGTGCCGCCTTCGCGATGGATCTCCAAGTAGATCTCCTTGCGGAACACCGGCACCCGCTGCGGGGCCTGGATGCCGATGCGCACCTTCTCGCCCATCACCGACAGCACCGAGACCTCGATCTCATCCCCGATCATGATGCTCTGGTTGGACTTGCGCGTCAGAACCAGCATTTGGGTGCACCTTCCTCTTTGCCGATTGGCGAACCGGCGCAACCCCAAACCGCCGGAAAGCCAAGCATAGTCGCAGGGCCGGGGGAAAGCGATCCCAATTTCTGGGAAGCTCCCGTCGACCGGCCAGAACGGGCCTCCGACACGTGCCCGCCGCGCCACGCGTTCGCTTGCGCTAGTCTCCCGGACCGTCCATGCCCCGGAAATCTCTGCGCCCGCACCTCAACCAGATCCGTGCGTGGGTACGCCAAGGGCGCACCGACGCCTGGGTCGCCCATCAGCTGGAGGTCACCGTCCGCGACATCGAGCAGTTCAAGCGCCAGAACGAGCTCGTCAGCGACGACGACGGCCCCGAGGGCGCCAGCGGCGCCAGCGACTACCCCGAGGAGATCGACCTTCGTGCCGAGGACGACGCGCTCATCGCCGCCGAGCTCGAGGCCGCCGAAGCCGAGGCCGCCGAGGCCGAGGCCCGCCGTGCCCGCGAGCGAGCCGAGCGCGCGCAGGACGGCGAGGACGCCGACGACGACAGCAACGAGGAGCCCAGCGGCACGCGCACCCGTCGGCGCTCTCGGCGCGGCGGACGCGGACGGCGCTCCGGAGCACGCAACACCGGCCCCCTCGAGGGCACCTTCGACCACGGCGAGGAGGGCTACGGCCTGTGGCTCGACCCCGCCATCCAGGAGAACCCCATCTACGCCGAGCATTGGGCCGGCCACCGACCCGTCGAGGTCGAAGTCGAGGAGGATCGGATCATCATCCGTCGCGCCGGCGTCGACGACGACAGCTAGCGCGCCGCCGACGGCTGGCGCACGGTGCCGCCGCTGGGGCGGCTACGACGCCTCCGACAGGGTTCTGCGGCCGCCCGCGTAGTCGCTCGCCTCGCGCACGTAGCGGGCGAACGCAGCGTCCACCACCACTCCCGCCTCCCACGCCCACGGATCCTCCGGCGCGAGCTTCATCGCCACCTGCAGACACCACGCCGCGCCACCCTCGTACAAGCCCACCAGTTCCTCCGCCGAGAAGCGCCCACCCAGGCGCCGGCGCAGCTCCGCCACCAACGCGTCCGTCACGCGCTCCAGCAGCGCCCGCCGCTCCGGGAGCGCCGCCTGCAGCCGGCGCTCGCCCTGCTGCCACTGGTAGATAGCCGTCTCGTAGGACACAGTCACGCGAGGCTAGCAGCGGGGAGCCCGCCGGCTGGCGAGCCCCGCGGCCGCGCCGCGCGTCATGCGTCTCAGGCGCGTCGGGCGCGTCGGGCGCGGCTCACGGGATCAGTTGCCCGGCAGGCCACTGATCACATACGGCTGCTCGCCGCTCTTCATCATCCCCAGCTGACGCGCCTCCGTTTCCAACGTCCCTGCCGCCGTCAGCGATTCGCGCTGACGGACCAGTAGCGTGTGTTCCCGCGCCATCGTCGCCACCGACGCGCCGTCACGGCGCGACTGGCGCCACGTCGACAGCATGTGCAAGCCCGCGCTCGCGTACAGGTACACCAACGCCACCAGCACGCACAGCATCGCCGCCCGCCCCAGCCGGTCCCAGCGAACGCGCGCTCCCGGCGTCGTACGGCGCGAGCCCGTGCGTCTCGCACGGCTGGCGCTGGCGCTGGTGCTTCCAATCCCGCTGCCGCCGCCGCTGCCGCGCGATGCCGTTGTGGCGGTCATGACTACCCCGATTCGTGGCGCCCCGCGAACATCCTGCCGCTGACCGACGACCGTCAGCCGGTGGTGGGTCTGAGGTGTGTGTTCCGCATTCAACGTGGTGTATAGCGATAGCGATACACCACGTTGAAGATGAGCTACCACGCTGCCCGCCGCCGCATCTCGCCGCGACGTGGCCACCGCTTTTGCCACCGCTCAGCCAACGGCGTCCGCCCATCGCCCGCCGGGGCTGGCCGCGCTACACGCCCCCGAACGCCTCGCGGCCCGGGAAGCGCGCGTCGGCTCCCAACTGCTCCTCGATACGCAGCAGCTGGTTGTACTTGGCCACTCGATCGGAGCGCGACGGGGCGCCCGTCTTGATCTGCCCGCAGCCGGTCGCCACCGCCAAGTCGGCGATCGTCACGTCCTCGGTCTCGCCCGAGCGATGGCTCATCACCGCCGTGTAGCCCGCCTCACGCGCCATCGCGATCGCGCGCAGGGTCTCCGTGAGCGTCCCGATCTGGTTGACCTTGATCAGGATCGAGTTCGCGACACCCGTCTCGATACCGCGACGCAGCCGCTCGGTGTTCGTCACGAAAACGTCGTCACCCACCAGCTGCACGCGCGAGCCCAGCCGCTCGGTGTGCGTTCGCCAGCCATCCCAGTCCTCCTCGTCCATGCCGTCCTCGATCGACACGATCGGATAGCGCGACGCCAGCTCGACCCAGTAGTCCGCCAGCTCCGACGCGCTCAGCGTGCGACCCTCGTGCTCGAGCACATACACGCCGTCCTCGTACAGCTCGCTGGTGGCCGGGTCCAGGGCGATCGCCACGTCCTCTCCAGGCCGGTATCCCGCCGCCTCGATGCCCTGCACGAGCATCTTCAGCGCCTCCTCGTTCGAGCCCAGGTCGGGCGCGAATCCGCCCTCGTCGCCGACCGCCGTCGCCAGCCCGCGCTCGTGCAGCGTGCCCTTCAGCGCGTGGAAGACCTCCGCGCCCATGCGCAGGCACTGCGAGAACGTCCGCGCGCCGCACGGGACGATCATGAACTCCTGGAAGTCGACCTTGTTGTCGGCGTGCGCTCCGCCGTTGAGCACGTTCATCATCGGCACCGGCAGCACGCCGGATTCGGACCCGCCCGCGTCGGGTGGGCCCAAGTACCTCCACAGCGCCAGCCCCTCCTCGGCCGCCTGCGCGTGCGCGGTGGCCAGTGACACTCCCAGGATCGCGTTTGCGCCCAGGCGTGACTTGTTGGGCGTACCGTCCAGGTCGATCAGGGCGCTGTCGATCGCCTCCTGGTCGCCGGCCTCCATGCCCGTGAGCGCCTGCGCGATCTCGCCGTCGACGTTCGCCACCGCGTGGGTCACGCCCTTGCCCCCCCACGGCTCACCGCCGTCGCGCAGCTCCGTCGCCTCGAACTCGCCCGTGGAGGCACCTGAGGGCACCGCTGCGCGCCCGTGCGCGCCCGATCGCAGCCCCACCTCGACCTCCACCGTCGGATTGCCGCGGCTGTCGAGGATCTGGCGGGCGTGAATGCGATCGATCTCGCTCATGCGAGCGCGCGGGCTATTCGACCGATTTGGCGGCGGCGCTTGTCTTCGGCGCTTTGTAGGACTTGCAGTCGGCGACCACGTAGCCCGAACGGCATTCCGTTTTGGCGGTCCACTTCTTTTTGAATTCTTTCACGAACTTGCTGAGCGCCTGCTGCTCGCCGGTGGAGATCAGCTGCTCTTTGATCGTCGTCTGCACCTTCGACAACGGCTGCTGAGTGCCGGGGGTGGTGCTCACGACTTCATAGACGTAGTAGCCGAACGGCGTCTTCACCGGGCCGCCGAGCACATTCTTGGAGGCCGAGAAGATCGCCGTGTCGAGCGCCTTCTCCTCCTCGCCTTTGACCACTTCCTTCAGCAGGCCGCCGTCGGCCTTGCTGGTGGGATCGATCGAGTCCTTGCTGGCGACGCTCGCGAAGCTCTTGCCAGATTCGATTTCCTTCTTGGCGCTCGCCGCGGCGGCTTCGGTCTTGGTGAGCACGATCCGCACGTTGCGCTTTTCCGGCGTGCCGTACTTCGACTTGTTTTCTTCGTAGTACTTCTTGATCTGAGCCTGCGTGACGGTGCTCTTCTTCTTGACGATCTGCTTCTGGATTTTCTGCGACAGCAGGTTCAGCTTCACGCGCAGCAGCAGGTCCGACACGCTCTGCCCGGAGGTCGTCAGGAATTTTTCGAATTCGGACGCCTTCGGGAACTGCTCAGTCTTGATTTTCGCGAATTCCTTCTTCACTTCCGCGTCGCTCAGCTTGACGTTCAGCGCGGATGCTTCTCCGATCACCCACTGCGAGGAGATCAGGAAGCCCATCACCTCCGTCTGCAGCGATTTGTACTCGGTCTCGCACTGGGACTTCAGCTGCTTGGTGGTGGGAGCCGACTGGCCTTTGGCCGGTTTCGCGGCGGTCTTCGCCAGGTGGGCGATGCACGTCGTGTAGTCCGGCGGTTCGGGGACAGCCGGCTTTTCCGTCGGGCTGGCCGAGCTCGACGTCGCCGCCACCGCCATCCAGTGGTCGAACGCCGTCTTCGTGATCGCCGTGCCCGAGACCTGCACGACCGCGTCGCCGGGTATGCCGCCGCACGCCGAGAGACCGACGAGAGCAAACAAAACGGCGCCAAGCGCCGAGAGGGACCTGAGAGTCTTTGACACGACGCGGGCACTCTAGCGGAAAAGCCCCGGGGGGTGCTTAACGAGTTCCTAAGCGGCCTCGCGCACGATCGCCAGCAGCGCGTCCGCCGCCCTGACCACGCTGGGAAATCGCTCGGTCCCGTCCTTCGGAACGCGCACCGACACCTGCGAGCGGCCGGATTCGTACAGAGCGTCAGGCAGCTCCTCGCGCAGGCGTCTGGCTCTGGTCGAGTCGAGCTCGATCGGCACCACCGCCAGGCGGTCGCCGCGGAAGCTCACCGTGCGCGCGCCCGCCTGGCCGAACTTGATGCGCGCTCGCTGCAGCGCCAGCAGGTTCTCGACCGGCTCCGGCAGCGGCCCGAAGCGATCCTCGAGCTCCTCGCGCAGTCGCTCCACGTCCGCCACCTCCAGCGCGCCCGCCACCCGGCGGTGGACCTCGATCTTCGCCTGCTCGTAGGGAACGTAGTCGGCGGGCACGTACGCGTCGACGTTCACGTCCAGGCGCACCGGCTCCGGCAGCGCCTCGCCCTCGAGCTCCGGCTCGGCCGCGGCGACGGCCTCGTCGAGCATCTGCATGTACAGCTCGAACCCCAGCGCCGCCACGTGCCCGGACTGCTCGTCGCCGAGCAGGTTGCCCGCGCCGCGGATCTCCAGGTCGCGCATCGCGATCTTGAAGCCCGCCCCCAGCTCCGTGTAGTCCGACAGCGCCGACAGCCGCTGCGCCGCCTCAGGGGTGAGCGCCGCCGCGGAGTCGTACAGCAGGTACGCGTACGCGCGCTCGCGGCTGCGCCCCACCCGCCCGCGGATCTGGTAGAGCTGCGCCAGTCCGAACGTGTCCGCATGCTCGACGATCAGCGTGTTCGCCTGCGGGATGTCGATGCCCGACTCGATGATCGACGTGCACACCAGCACGTCGGCGCCGCCGCGCAGGTAGTCCATCATCACGCTCTCCAGCTCGCCCTCGCCCATCTGCCCGTGGGCCACCGCGAAGCGCACGCCCGGGCACAGCGCGCGCAGACGCTCCGCCGTCTCGTCGATCGACTCCACGCGGTTGTGCAGGAAGAACGCCTGCCCACCGCGGGCGTGCTCGCGCTCGATCGCGCGCTTGACCAGCTCCTCCTCGTACTCGCCCACATACGTGCGCACCGGCCGGCGCCCCTCGGGGGGCGTCTCGATCACGGATATGTCGCGCAGCCCCGCCAGCGACATCTGCAGCGTGCGCGGAATCGGCGTCGCCGACATCGCGATCACGTCCACCTTCAGCTTCAGCTGGCGCAGCAGCTCCTTCTGCTTGACCCCGAAGCGCTGCTCCTCATCCACGATCAGCAGCCCGAGGTCCTTCGCGCGCACGTCGCGCGAGAGCACCCGGTGGGTGCCTATGAGGATGTCCACGCGCCCCTGCGCGAAGCCCTCGATCGCCGCTTTCTGCTCGGCCGCCGTGCGGAACCTCGACACGTGCTCGAGCGTGAACGGGTAGTCGGCCAGCCGCTCCGCGAACGTGCCGTAGTGCTGCTGCGCGAGGATCGTCGTCGGCACCAGCATCAGCACCTGCTTGCCCTCCTCCGCCGACTTGAACGCCGCCCGCAGCGCCACCTCCGTCTTGCCGTAGCCCACGTCGCCGCAGATCAGCCTGTCCATCGGCCGCGGCGCTTCCATGTCCGCCTTCACCAGCTCGATCGCCTCGCGCTGGTCGGGCGTCTCGGTGAACGGGAAGCGCTCCTCGAACTCCCGCTGCCAGTCGGAGTCCGGCCCGAACGCGTGGCCCGCGCGCCGCCTGCGCTCCGCGTAAAGGCTCAGCAGCTCCCCCGCCAGCTCCTGCGCCGCGCGCCGCGCGCGCGCCTTCATCGTCTCCCAGCGCGTGCCGCCCAGCTTGGACAGCGGGGGATTCGATCCCGCGCCCGCGCCGACGTAGCGCGAGATCTTCGCCAGCTGGTCGGTGGGCACGAACACGCGGTCGTCGCCCTGGTATTCGAGATACAGGTAGTCACGCGTGACATCGGCCACCGTGCGTGTCTCAAAGCCAGCGAAGCGCGCCACCCCGTGGTCCTCGTGCACGACGATGTCGCCCGTGCGCAGTTCCGTGAACGAGCGCAGCGCTCCCCGCCTGGCGCCCCCCGGCCCGCCGCGCTCCGGGCGATCGCCGCCGCCGCGCTCGGCCCGGCGGCGGCGCAGCAGGCGGTGCTCGGGGAACACCGCAAGCTTCAGCTGCGGAGCGACGAAGCCTTCTCGCAGCGACGCCGCCGCGAAGCGCAGCGACGGCTCCAGCGGCCTGTGCGTGACCGGCGAGTCGCTCTCAGCGAGTGGTGTATCGCCATCGCTATACGCCCCCTGCTTGCGGTCATGCTCGCGGACGCCATCGCCGAGCCACGTGGCTTTCAGCCGGCCGAGGTTGTACGCCGCGCGCTCACCCTCGCCGCGGCGGGGAAACGCCACGACCGTCCTGTAGCCCGAGCGCACGAGCTTCTCGAGCTCCGGCTCGGCATCGGCGAGCGAGCGCGCGGCGGTGTCCGCCGCCTGCGCGCGCAGCTCGATCTCCTGGCCGCTCGACAGCGCCGACAGCCAGATGCGAGCGCGCGCGTCCAACGTCGAGCGGATGCTCTGGGGGTCGACGTACAGGTGGTGCGCGTCCTCGTCCCCAAACGCCGCGCTGACGTCGCTCCACAGGTCGCTCAGCACGGGATCGAGATCCTCCTCCGCCGCCACCACCAGCTCCGTGCGCTCACCGACCAGGTCCAGCAATGCGCCGAAGCGCTCGACGGGGAGCAGCTCGGCGATATCCGGGCGCTCCGCGTCCCTGTCCTCACCGCCGGCCCGCGCCGCGGAGAGCGAACGGGCGGGCATCTGCTCGACCGCCATCTCCGCCAGCTCGCGGTGCTCCAACGCAAGCTCCGCCGCCGGCGCGATCTCGACCTCCTCCGCGTCTCCCAACGAGCGCTGCGTGAACGTCGAGAACCAGCGCAGCGACTCGATCTCCACGTCGAACATGTCCACCCGCACCGCGCGGTCCTCCGTCGCCGGGAACACGTCCAGCAGGCCGCCACGCAGCGCGAACTGCCCACGCTCCTCCACCTGGTCGGTGCGCTCGTAGCCGGCGCTCACGAGCTCCGCCGCGCACTCGTCCAGATCCAGCAGCTCGCCCACGCGCAGCGTGAACGAGCGCGGCCGCAGCTGCGGGTCGGGAACCTTCTCCGACAGCGCCACCGCGCTCACCACCACCACAGGCTGGTCCGCCTCGGCACCGGCGCCCGCACCCGCCGCGGAGGAGGCCCCACCCGCCCCGGCGGGCCCGCCGGCGCCCAGCAGGGCATCGAGCGCTGCCACGCGCAGCCCCACCAGGTGCGCGGGCGGCGCCAGGTGCGACTCGTACGCGACGCCTCTCGACGGGTAGTAGCGAACGCGCCGCGGCGCGAGCCACGCGCCGAGGTCGCCCGCCAGATCGCGAGCCGCGCGGTCGTCGCCCACGACCACCAGCGTCGGCCGTGCGCGTGCGGCCGCGTCGAGATCGGCCAGCGCCGCGATCAGGTACGGGCGCAGCGACAGCGACGCGAACGCGTGACCGCCCTCCCGCGCCAGGCGCAGCATCTGCGCGTCGTCCTGGGCGAGCCCCAGCAGCGCGCGCAGGGCTCCCGTCTCCGAAGCCATCAGCTCTCCCGCCCGAGCACCACGCGCTCGACGTGCTCGCTCGCACGCTCGATGAGATCTCGCACCTGCGCGTCATCCTCACTGAAGCGCCCGAGCACGTACGCGGACACGATCTCCGGATCGGTCGAGTCGGGGCGCCCCACGCCCACGCGCACGCGCACGAAATCGCCGCCGCCAAGCTCGCGCTTGAGCGACTTCAGCCCGTTGTGACCGGCCAGACCGCCACCCAGGCGCGTGCGCACCTCGCCGAACGGCAGGTCGATCTCGTCGTGCACCACCAGCACACGCTCCAGCGGCAGCTTCAGCGCGCCACGCGCGGGGCCCACTGAGCGCCCGGCGTCGTTCATGTACGTCTGCGGGCACAGCACCGCAACGCGCGGACACGCGGCCGCGGACGCGCCTGCGCCGGCGTGCGCCAAGTCAAGCCCGGGCGCGCCGACGCGGCCTTCCGCGATGCGGCCGCGGAAGCGGTCCTTCGCCCGTCCCAGCCCCCAGCGCTCGACGAGATCCCGCGCGACCATGAAGCCGACGTTATGCCGCGTGTGCGCGTACTCGCGGCCCGGGTTGCCCAATCCGACGATCAGCCAGTCGATCGCTCCGCCGCCGCCGCCGCCGAACGGGCGTCGCAGCGGCTACTCCTCGCTCGAGGAGCCCTCGGAGCTGCCGCCGTCGCCGGCCTGCGCGCTGCCGTCGCCGACGAGCTCTGTCTCCGCTTCGATCTCGTCGGCCGTTTCGCTCTGCAAGCGCGGCGGCGAGAGGGTCGCGATGACCGTCTCCTCGAGGTCGTCGAGCAGCGTCACGCCCTCGGGAGCGACGAGCGCGCCGAGCAGGACCGTCTCGCCGATCTGCATGTCCGTGACGTCGTGGGCGATCGACTCGGGGATCGCCGTCGGCAGCGCCTCCACGTTCAGCTCGCGTGTGATCTGCTCGAGCACGCCGCCTTCCTTCACGCCGGGCGCGTCATCGACGCCCGTCAGCTCCAGTGGCACGACCGCGTGGATCGCCTCGTTCAGGTTCACGCGCAGCAGATCCACGTGGACGGTCTCGCCGCGCACCGGGTGGCGCTGGGCTTCCTTGAGCACCACCGGCGTCGGTTTCCTGCCGTCGACGCTCAGGTCGAGCACCGCGCCCGAGCCGGCGAGCGCGTGGCGCAGCTCGCGCTCGTCGGCGTCGAAGCCCACCGGCTCCTCGCCGCCGCCGTACAGCACCCCGGGCACGCGGCCGCTGCGGCGCAGGCGGCGCACCGCGCGCGAGCCGGCCGCGTCGCGACTGTTCACGTTCAGCTTGGTGGTGGTGTCGGCCATGGGCGAACGCAGACTCTAGCAATCGCCGTGTTCGCGCTCAGAACAGCTGGTTCTCGCCGCCGAAGACCTCGCTCACCGAGTCGTCGACGAAGATGCGGCGAATGGAGTCGGCCAACAGCTCCGCGCACGGCAGCACGCGCACGTTGTCCGGACGGCTGGCGGTGGCGATGGGGATGGTGTCCGTGACCACTATCTGCTCCAGCCCCGACTCGGCCAGGTTCTCGAACGCGTCGCCCGAGAACACCGCGTGCGTGGCCGCCGCGTACACACGCGCGGCGCCTTCCTCCATCACCGTCTTGGCGGCCGCCTTGAGCGTGCCCGCGGTGTCGATCATGTCATCGACGATCACCGCCGTGCGGCCCTTGACGTCGCCGATCACGTACCCGATCTCCGCCACCTGCTGGGCGGGGCGCTCCTTGTCGAGGATCGCCAGCTCGGCGCCGATCTTGGAGGCGAAGTTCTTGTTCAGCTTGACCCTGCCCGCGTCCGGCGCCACGACCACGAGGTCCGGCAGGCCCAGGTCGGAGAAATACTGGGTGAGCATGAACAGCGCCGTCATGTGGTCGACGGGCTTCTGGAAGAAGCCTTGGATCTGGCCCGCGTGCAGGTCCATCGTCAGCACCCGGTCGGCGCCCGCCGCCTCCAGCATGCGCGCCACCAGCCGCGCCGAGATCGGCTCGCGCGGCGCCGACTTCTTGTCCTGGCGCGAGTAGCCGAACCACGGCGTCACCGCGATCACCCTGTGCGCGGACGCGCCCACGGCGGCGTCGATCATGAACAGCAGCTCCATCAGCGAGTCGTTCGCCGTCACGCCCGTCTGCGGGTTGCCGCACGTCGACTGCACGATGAACACGTCCGCGCCGCGGATCGACTCCTCGTAGCGGCAGTACACCTCGCCGCCTGAGAACGTCTTCAGCTCCACCGGCCCCAGGTCCACGCCGAGCTTGTCCGCGATGTCCACCGCCAGCTGCGGGTTAGCGCGCCCGCTGAACAACATCAGCCGCTTGTTGTAATCGATCGGGAGGCTCGCCCGCGAGTACTGGGTGCGCGTGTCGATCGCACTCATCTCCCGAGGGAGTGTAGAGCTATCAGCCCGCTCGCTCATCCGGAGGTCCCTCGCCGCTCGGCGTAGCCCTCGATGTTGCTCTGGCGCTCGCGCGCGATGCCCAGCGCGCCGGGCGGCACATCCTCGGTGATCACCGACCCCGCGCCCGTGTACGCGTCGTCGCCGACGCTCACCGGAGCCACCAGGGTCGTGTCCACGCCCGTCCGCACACCCCGCCCGACCGTCGTCCGATGCTTCGCCCGGCCGTCGTAGTTGGCGGTGATCGTCGCCGCCCCCAGGTTCGTCCGCTCACCGATGTCCGCGTCGCCGATGTAGGACAGGTGCGGAACCCTCGCGTCAGGACCGACGTCGGAGTTCTTGACCTCCACGAACGTGCCCACCCTGGTGCCGCTGCGCAGGACCGTCCCCGGGCGCAGGTATGCGAACGGCCCCACGCTCACCCCATCCTCGAGCACGCAATCCACGAGATACGAGTGGCGCACGGTGCACTCGCACCCGATGCGCGTCTGGCCGCGGATCGTGCTGAACGGCTCGATCAACGTGTCCTGTCCGATCTCCACGTCAACGTCGATCACCGTCGCCGCCGGGTCGACGATGCCGACGCCCGCGCCCATGTGCCGCTCGTGGATGGCCGCCTGCGCCAGCGCGCGCACGCGCGCCAGCGCCGCGCGGTCGTTGACCCCCAGCACCAGCCGCTCGTCCTGCACCACGTGCGCCGCCACAGACGCTCCGTCCGCGCGCAGCAGGTCGAGCACCTGCGGCAGGTACAGCTCTCCCTGCGCGTTCTCGGCGCTCAGCCGCGGCAGCGCGTGGCGCAAAGCGCGTGCGGCGAACACGAAGATGCCCGTGTTGACCTCGTGAATCTCGCGCTCGGCCTGCGTGGAGTCGCCATGGCGCTTGGTCTCCACCACGCGCTCGACAGCACCGCCCGAGTCGCGCACGACGCGACCATAGCCGGTGGGGTCCGCGAGGATCGCGCTCGCCATCGTCGCCGCGGCGCCGGCCGCTTCGTGGGCCTCGATCAGCTCACCGATCGCCTCCGGGCCCACCAGCGGCACGTCCCCGCTGAGGACCACGATCGGCGCCGCCGGGTCGAGCTCAGAGCCGGCGCCACCGTCGATCGCCGCCATCGCCGCGATCGTCGCGCCGCCGGTCCCGTCCGCGCGCTCCTGCACCGCCAGCTCCACGCCCGGCGGCAGCACCTGCTCCAGCGTACGCCGCGGGGAGTCCACGACGATCACCCTGCCCGCTCCCGCCTCCAGCGCCGCGCGCACCGGCCACAGCACCATCGGGCGCCCGCACAGCTCGTGCAGGACCTTCGGCGTCTTGGAGCGCATGCGCGTCCCCTGGCCCGCGGCGAGGATCAGAACGGTGGGGGCGCTCACCGTTCAGATGCTATTCACTCGCGGCGCATCCGCATTCGCAGCTGGGGGGCAGGGACTCGAACCCCGATTCTCAGGACCAAAACCTGATGTCCTGCCGTTGGACGACCCCCCAAGGGAGCCAAGAAGGATAGTCGCGAGTCGAGCCGCCGGCCAGGCCCACTCGCCGGACCGCCACAGCCCTGCCGATAACCACGATAACGATGCAGCAACACGCTCATCCCTCGAGCCTGCAAGGATTCATGCGGTTGCCGGCGGCCACTAGAAGATGCGCAAGCAGGTTGGGAGCCGTGGTGGCCGCGGCGCTGCTGGCTTGCGCCGGCACGGTGGCGGCGGACACCGCGCGCGCGGCGCCGGCCCCACCCTCGCACGCCTGCGCGGGCGCAAACCTGCACCCCAGCGCCGCCAACATCCGCGCGGTCGACGCCGCGACACTGTGTGTGGTCAACCGGCTGCGCAGCGCGTACGGCCTGCACCCGCTGCGCGCCAACCGGGCGCTCAGCCACGTGGCGGCCAGCCAGGTCACGAGCATGGTGCGCCGGGACTACTTCGCCGACGTCGGCCCGTCGGGACAGACGCCGCTGTCGCTCGTCGCCGTCACCGCCTACGCCCTGCACGCCGCGGAGTTCGCGGTCGGCGAGAACATCGCGTGGGGCACGGGCAGCTACACCACGCCCGCACACATCGTGGCGGAATGGATGAACTCGCCTCCGCACCGCGAAGTCATGCTCAGCGCCGAATACCGCAACGCCGGCGTCGCCGTGACGCCCGCCGTGCCAGCGGTGCTGTACGCGCCCGGCCGGGGCGCCACGTACGCGATCGAGCTCGGCGTGCGACGTTTCTAGAAGCGCCCGCTCAAGCCCGGGAGCGTCCGTGGGAGCCCGCCTGAGTGCCCCACCCGGCGCCCTCAGGAGCGCCTGCCCGAGCGGCCGGGGACGCGCCCGCCTTCGGCGCCCGCCTCCGAGGCAGGCCCACCGGTGGAGGCGATCCCGAGCACTCGCATCGCCTTCAGGCCGAGGCTGAGCTTCTCACGGCCGTCGCTCGAGCTCACGTCCAGCCCCGACAGCTCGCGCACGCGCTCCAGGCGGTAGTAGATGGTGTGACGGTGCGTGAACAGCCGCTGGGCGGTGCCCGCGACGTTGCCGTCGGCCTCCAGGAACGTCTCCAGCGTGCGCACCAGATCGGTCTCGTACTGCTCGTCGTAGGCCACCAGCGGCTCCACCGTCTCCGCGTAGAAGCGCCGCAGCTCGCTCGGGTTCTCGCTCATCGCCGACAGCAACAGCCGGTAGGCGCCCGTCTGGTCGAACGCCAGCGTCGCGCCGTCCGCGGATCCCTGGGCGACGTTCGCCGCCAGCAGCGCCTCGCTGGCCGCGCGCGGCAGCTCGGAGGGATCCTCGGTGACGCGGCTGCGCCCGAGCGCGAACGTGTAGCCCGCGAGGCTCGCTTCCATCTCGTTCAACACCGCCTCCGCCGCGCGCGCCGCCGTGGCCTCCTCGCCACCGGGCACCAGCACGAGCACCTCCGCCACGACCCAGCGGGCGCCCGACCCCGCCGGTTGGGTCGGGCTGAACGGACCCCCGTCGCCGTCTGACAGCGCCGCGATCGAACGGCTGGCGACCGCCCGCGCGCCCCGCTCGGCGACCGCCCGTACGCGCCCGCGCCAGCCCTCGTCGGTGGGCGACTGCGGGTGCGCCCGCGCCACGAGCATGCTCGCCCCGTCCTCGATCGCCAGCGAAAGCTCCTTCGCGCGCTCCAGCAACTCCTCACGCCCGGTCAGCTCGCGGCGAAGGATCGCGCGCAGGAAGTCAGCGGAGGCCGTTTCCGAGACGCGCTCGGGCGCCCTCACGCGCTCGACCTCCGAGGCGATGATCGTCAGCAGCAGCCGACGCATAGAAACGCTCGGCTCCGTCTTCGCGCGCATGTGCAGCGTCCCCACGACCGTGTCCGCCACGCGCAGAGGCGCGCTGCTCACGCCCTCCCCCTGAGAGAGCAGCGAGCGCTCCTCCGCGGGGGAGCGCGCCGCCACCGCCAGCGTCGCGCCCCACGCGTCGCTCACCGCCAGGCTGGCGTCGAGCGCCCTCGCGGCGGCCCGCACCACCTCCGGCAGACCCGCCCCTGACTCGACCGCCTCGGTGATCGCGTCAAGCGCGGCGAGGTCTGACACGCCGGTCAGCCCCAGAAGTAGACGACGGCGAGCGCACCCACAACCCCGACGCCGATCAGCACCGCCAGCACGTACAGCGACAGCACCGTCGCCGCCAGCCGCTCCCACACGCGCGAGTAGGACGACCACGCCGGAACCAGGATCAGCCCGGCGAACAGCCCCAGGCTGACCACAGCCGCGCCGGCCGCCACCAACTCGTTGATTTGCGACCTAGTCATTGATTCGAGGATTGTGACGCACGCGGACGTCGTTCGCTCACGTCGAGCGTCACCGGCCGCGCGAACGCGGCGTCAACCGGCGCCGCGCAGATCGGCGCCGGCACGCGGTCGGCGAGACTCGCCGCCGCCGCGCGCGCCCGCTCCACGCCCCCATCGCGAGATCCTCCGCCGCGTGTCGACAGCGCCGGACCGAACAGTCCCACGACGGTCGGTCCCGAGCCGCTCACGAAGACCAGCTCAGCCCTCGCCGTGCGTGCCTGCGCGAGCGCGTCGGCGATCGGCGGGCACAGCGACACCGCCGCGCGCTGCAGATCGTTGTGCAGCAGCTCCGTGGCGGCCGGCAGCGCAGCGCCGTGCTCCAGCGCCGCCCGCAACTCCAGCCGACGCTCCTCCAGCGCCTGCGCCGTGCGCGACAACGCCAGCCGATCGGCCTCCGCGTACACCGCCGCCGTGGACAGCGCCGCCGGCAGCGCCAGCACCAGCACGCCGAACGGGGCTCGCGGCGGCGGCAGCTCCCGCAGACACTCGCCCGCGCCGCTCGCCAGCCAGCGACCCGGCGAAACCTGCGCGGGCACGTCCGCGCCCAGCTGCGCGCCGAGCGTGCGCAGCAGCCGCTCGTCGCCCAGCCCCGACGCATGCCTGGACAGACGCAACGCCGCGGCCGCGTCCGCCGAGCCGCCCCCCAGGCCGGCCGCCACCGGGATCCGCTTGACGATGCTCAGCCGCAGCGCAGGAGCCCGCCAGCCGGTGCTCGCCCGGAACGCGCGCAGGGCCGCCGCCGCCAGGTTGTCCTCGGGCGCCGTCTGCACACCCGGGCAGATGACCTCGTCGCTCTCAACGCCCGCCGGCGCCGCCTCCAGCGTCAGCTCGTCCGCCAGCGAGATCGACTGCATCACGCTCACCAGCTCGTGCCTGCCGTCGCTCTCGCGCACCGGCCCCACGAACAGGCCGAGGTTGACCTTCGCCGGGGCTAGCGCACGGTGGAGGCCCGGCGCGAGCGCACCGTCATCGCCGGGGGAGACGGGGCGCTCGGCGCCGGGGGGGACAGCGCGATCGGCGCTCATAGCTCCAGCAGGCGCGCCAGCGCGCGGAAGTCTTCGGGGGAAAGGCGCTCCGCGCGCGCGTCAGCCGGGTGGCCCAGACGCACCAGCGCCTCGCGAACCTGCTCGCGCGAGCGCACGGGTGCGCCGCCCGCCAACGCGAGCGAGCCCGCCAGCGTCTTGCGCCGGTGCGCGAACGCGCCCGCCACCAGCGCCCGCAGCACGGGGTCCGCGCCCGGTCCGCGCCGGCGCATGCGCACGAGCACCGAGTCGACGTTCGGCACGGGGTGGAACACCGTGCGCGGGATCGCGCGCAGCACCCGCACCTCGCACGCCAGCTGCGCCAGCACCGACGGCACCCCGTACGCGCCTACGCCCGGCCCCGCCGCCAGCCGCTCGCCGACCTCGCGCTGCACCATCGCCACCCACAGCGACACACCCGGAAGCTCCTCGATCGTGCGCAGCAGCACGCTCACCGCCACCCCGTATGGCAGGTTCGCCACCACCTTCGTGGGCGCCGGGTCCAGCGCGCCAAGGTCGATGCTCACAGCATCCGCCCAGTGCACCGTCACGTTCGCGTGGGCGCCCGTCGCGTCCTCCAGCGCCTCGCGCAGCCGCTCGTCGATCTCGATCACGTGCACATGCTCCACGTGCCGCGCCAGGTACTCCGACAGCACGCCCAGGCCGCCGCCCACCTCCAGCACCACGTCCTCGCGCGCCAGCTCCGCCGCGCGGCCGATCACGCCAAGGATGTTGGAGTCGATCAGGAAGTTCTGGCCGAGCTCGCGGTCGGGCCGCACGCCGAAGCGGCGCATCCGCCGCAGGCTCGGCTGGACGGGGCCCTCAGGCTGCGTGCTCGGCGGATCCGAGCCCTGCGGCTGCGCGCTCGGCTGCACCGGGCCCTCCGCCACCGCGCTCATGCCCAGCCGAATATGCGCGCCGCGTTGCCCGTCACCGTCGCGCCCAGCTCCGCCACGCTCACGCCCCGCAGCGCCGCCACGAACGCCGCCGTGTGCACCACGAACGCCGGGCGGTTTCGCTCCTTGCGCACCGCCTGCGGAGAAAGGTATGGCGCGTCCGTCTCCACCAGCAGCGCCTCCTGCGGAACCCGCCGCGCCGCATCCGCCAGCTCGGCGGCGCTCCTGTACGTGACGTTGCCCGCGAACGAGATCGCGTAGCCGCGCTCGACGCACTCCTCCAGCCGCTCGGGCATCGAGAAGCAGTGCATCACCACGCTCACCCCGTCGGCTTCCGCGGCGAGCTGATCGAGCGTGTCCCGCACGGCCGCCCGCGTATGGATCACCAGCGGCTTGCCCGTCTCGCGCGCCAGCTCGATCTGCGCCGCGAACGCCCGCCGTTGGTCCGCGCCCGGCGCGCCCGGGCGGACAGCCTCGCCATCCCTCACATAAAAATCCAATCCAGTCTCGCCGATCGCCACACAACGCTCGTGCGCAGCCAGCGCGCGCAGCTCCGCCAGGTCGGCGTCGTCGAAGCCGCGCGCCGCTGTGGGGTGGCGGCCGATCGCCGCGTACACCTGCGGGAAGTCCTCCGCCGCCGCCAGCGCCGCGCGGCACGACACCCCGTCGATCCCCACCGTCAGCATGCGCGTCACGCCCGCCGCCTGCGCCTCCGCCACCAGCTCCGCGGTCGGCCGCTCACACAGATGCAGGTGTGTGTGCGAGTCGATCACCGTCGGATGGGGAGGCTCACGAGGACTTGGGGAACAGCGAGTCGAGCTGCCCGATGCGCGCGCCCAGCGCCTGCGTCGAGTCCCAGCGCGCGCACGCCAGCGAGCGATCGTCGGTGCCCAGCGCGCTGAGCAGCTTGTCGGTGCTCGCCGGGATGTACGGGTGCAGCAGCACGCCCAGCACGCGCAGGCCCGCCACCAGCGTCGACAGCACGCGGTCGAGCTCCTGCGCGCGCGCCTCGTCCTTCGCCAGCCGCCACGGTGCGCGCTCCTCCACGTAGCGATTCAGCCGACGCACGCGCTGCCAGATCGCATCCAGCGCCGCCGTCAGCTCCGCGCGATCGATCATGCCTTCCACCTCCTGCGCCAGACCCGCGAATTCCGGCGCCAGCTCGCCGTCCAGCGCCACCGCCGGCGGGATGCCGTCGCGGTAGCGGTGCACCATCGCGATCGTGCGGCTCGCCAGGTTCCCCAGCTCGTTCGCCAGCTCGCTCTCGTAGCGCAGCTCAAACGACGCCGTCGACACCGACCCGTCCTGGCCGAACGGAACGTCGCGCAGCAGATAGAAGCGCAGCGCGTCCGGGCCGTAGCGCTCGATCACCGCGAACGGGTCCAGCACGTTGCCCAGCGACTTGCTCATCTTCTCGCCGTCCAGCAACAGGAAGCCGTGCACGAACACGTGCTTGGGCAGCTCCAGCTCCGCCGCCATCAGCAGCGCCGGCCAGTACACCGCGTGGAAGCGCAGGATGTCCTTGCCGATCAGGTGATAGTCCGCCGGCCAGAACGCGTCCGTCAGATCTCCGTTCGTCACCGTCATGCCCGCCGGCGCCGGCGCGTACGACAGCGCCGTGTAGTAGTTCAGCAGCGCGTCGAACCACACGTAGAACACGTGCTCCGGATCCCACGGCACCTGCACTCCCCACGTCAGCTTGTGCCTGCTCAGGGGCACGTCGCGCAGGCCCGAGCGGATGAACGACAGCGCCTCGTTGTAACGCGTGCGCGGAGCCACGAAGTCCGGGCGCTCCTCGTACAGCCGCTCCAGGCGCTCCTGAAAGGCCGACAGCTTGAAGAAGTAGTTCTCCTCCCGCTCGCGCGTCAGCTCTATGTGGTGGATCGGGCAACGGTTGCCCTCGTCGATCTCGTTCTCCGCCTTGAAGTCCGCGCAGCGGGGGCAGTACCAGCCCTCATACGTCCCCTCGTACACGTAACCGTTCTCGCGCACACGCGACAGCACCTGCTTCACCATCGCTTCGTGGGGCGCGTCCGTCGTGCGGATGAAGAAGTCGTTCGTCGCCTCCAGCTGCGGCGCCAGCGCCCTGAAGCGCTCCGCGTTGCCGTCCGCCAGCTCCTGCGGCTCGATGCCCAGCGCGTGCGCCGCATCCGCCACCGGCTCGCCGTGCTCGTCCGTGCCCGTCAGGAAGAACACCTCCTCGCCGCGCTGGCGGTGATGGCGGGCCATCACGTCCGCCGCGATCGTCGTGTACGCATGCCCCAGGTGCGGGGCCGCGTTCACGTAGTAGATGGGGGTTGTCACGTAGAAGGAGGACATGCGCGCCCCAGGCTACTGCTCCCCCCGCGTGATCTCCCTGTAGAGCTCATTCGCGCGCAACCCCGTCAGCTTCGCCACCGCCGCAGCC
The DNA here is from genome assembly GCA_035484215.1 of Solirubrobacteraceae bacterium. Taxonomy (GTDB): domain Bacteria; phylum Actinomycetota; class Thermoleophilia; order Solirubrobacterales; family Solirubrobacteraceae; genus Palsa-744. Next base: position 186,967 of record DATHPE010000038.1, read on the forward strand.
GCCGGCCGCGCCTTCGCGCCGGCGTCGATCAGATCCCGCAGCGCCGTCAGCGCGTCGCTCAGCGCCGCCCGCCCCTCGGCAGCCGCGCCCACCACCAGCACCACCTCTCCGCGCGCGGGCGCTCCTCGATAGTGCTCCGCCAGCTCCGCCGCCGAGCCGCGGCGCACTTCCTCGTGGAGCTTCGTCAGCTCGCGGCACACCGCCACCGCGCGTGTCGGGTCATCCGCCGCGAGCAGTGCGAGCGTCGCCACCAGGCGCCCGGGCGACTCGAATGCCACGAGCGTGTCAGTCGTATCCGCCAGCAGCGCCGCGAGCTGCCTCCGAGCACGCGGCAGGAACCCCACGAAGCGCCAGCGCTCGCACGGCAGGCCCGAGGCCACCAGCGCCGTCACGACCGCGCTCGGCCCCGGCAGCACCTCGAGCACAAGCCCCGCCGCCAGGCACTCGCGCACGAGCGCGAAGCCAGGGTCGGACACCAGCGGCGTACCCGCGTCGGACACCAGCGCGACGACCGCGCCGGCCGCCATGCGCGCCACCAGCTCGGCCGCGCGCGCGCGTTCGTTGTGCTCGTGCAAGCTCAACATCCGCGCGGATATGCCGTGGCGAGCGAGCAGCACGCTGGTGTGGCGGGTGTCCTCGCACGCCACCACATCGGCCTCCCGCAGCGCCTCGAGCACCCGCAGCGTCACGTCCTGCAGGTTGCCGATCGGGGTCGGGCACACCACGAGCCGACCGACCGGCGCCTGCGGGGAGGTCATCTCGCAAATATAGGGTCCAGTCGATGGACAACGACCGAGAGGAACCATCGCAGTACACGCGCTACCACGCGCGACCGCGTCTGTTGCCGCGTAAGGACGACGAGGATGTGCGCCCCGGACGCCTCGCCGGAACGGCCGACGACGGGCGCCTGCAGGCACGCCGCGGCCGCGGTGGGGGCGGCGCCGGCGGAGGTGCCTCGGCCAGCCGCTGGCGTCGCTGGGCGAAACCCAAACGCATCGTGCTCACCCTGCTCTCGCTGGTCGTCGCGTGGCTCGCGCTGTCGCTGATCCTGTTCCTCGTCAGCTCGCACTTCGAGCGCACGTCTCTACCGGCCAACGTCGCCGGCGTGCTCGATCCGTCCGGCTACCCGCTCACGTCCGTCAACAACATCCTCGTGCTGGGCTCCGATCGACGCCAGAAGGACAGCAAGGAACCGGGGGCCGAAACCACCGGCTTCGGCCGCTCGGACACGATCATGCTGATCCGCACCGGCGGCGGGCACGCCGCGCGCCTGTCGATCCCGCGCGACACCGTCATCGAGATCCCCGGCCACGGCCTGCAGAAGATCAACGCCGCGCACGAGTACGGCGGGCCAGCCGAGTCCGTGTCAGTTATCAAGAGCTGGCTCGACATACCCATCAACCACGTGGTCGAAGTCGACTTCGAAAACTTCCCGCAGCTGATCGAAGCGATGGGCGGCGTCACCTACAGCGGCGGCTGCATCGTGTCCAACCTCGACGGAGGCTCCGCCGACGGCGGCTTCACCCTGCGCCTCAGCGCCGGCACCCACCACCTCGACGGCGAGGAAGCGCTCGCCCTGGCACGCACCCGCGAGAACCTGTGCGCGCCCAACGAGACCGACATCCAGCGCGAGGAACACCAACAGGCGCTGTTCACCGACATGAAGGACCAGCTGCTCTCGCCCACCAGCTTCTTCCGCCTGCCGTGGATCGCCTGGCACGCCCCGCCCGCGATCATCTCCGACATGAGCGGCACGGAACTGCTGGGCATGTTCGCCGCGCTCGCCGTCACCGGCACGCCGCCCACGCACGTGCTCCTGCCGACCGGGCAGATCACGCTGCCCAGCGGCGAAGAAGGCCTGACGATCTCAGAAGAAGCGCGCCGCGCGGACGTCGCCCGGTTCATGGCCGGCTGACGCGTCTGGGTGGGTCTCGCTTGGGGCAGGCCCGCAAGGTGAGTGTTCCTCGCAACGTGGTGTATCGCCATCGCTATACACCACGTGATTGGACGAACACCCCGCCACGGGCCACTCTCGCGGCGGGCGGTCAGCCCTTGGCCGCGACCGGCTTGGAGTCGCCCGACTTGGCGCCACCCTTCCCACTCTTGCCGTCCGAGGAGGAGGAGGAGGAGGAGGAGGAGGAGCTGGAAGCAGAGGACGACCCGTCAGAGGACGACTTCTCGGAGGACGACTTCCCTGAGGAGGGCTTATCCGGGGATGCCTTCTCGGAGGCGGACTTCTCAGCGGCGGCAGCGGCGGTCTCGCGCTGGCGGTTGCGGGTGCCGTAGTCGGTGTTGTAGAAGCCTTTGCCCTTGAAGTGAACGGCTGGAGCGTGCAGCACGCGCTCGACGGGCACCCCGGTGTCGGGGTCGACCTTCAGCTGCTCGTCGCTGAAGGACTGCCGAATCTCGAACGTGGTGCCGTCGGGGCGTCTGTACTCGTAGATCGGCATCGGGTTGCCGATTATAGGAGCGTCGATCGAGCCGCTAGTCGGTGAGCAGCGCGCGAGCGCAGGCGATGCCGGCGAGGATCGTGTGGCTGAAGTCCCGGTTCGGCTCTGTGAGCATGCGCAGCGCGAGGCCGTCTCCGAGAGAGAAGAGGACCTCGGCGACCGCCTCGGGCTCGGCGTGCAGCCGTAGCACGCCCTCGCGCTGGGCGGCGGCGAGCATCCCGGCGACGTGCTCGCGGGTACTGCGGATCAGCCCGGCGTACTCGACGGCGATGTCGGCGTTGCGACGCGACAGCGTGAACAACTCGAACACGAGCGTGACGAAGTCGGGGTCGTTGCGCACGGTCTCATGGAGGTTCTGCGCCATGAGGTCGATGAAGTCATCGGCGGTGTTGGCGGTTGAGAGCTGCTGCTCGAGCCGCTCCAGGCGCAGCTCGCAGTCGCGGCGGACGGCCTCGGCGAGCAGCTGCTCCTTGGTGCCGAAGTAGTAGTGCAAGAGGCCCCTGGAGACGCCGGCCTCGCGCGAGACGTAGTCGAAGGTCGAGGCGGCGGTTCCGCGCTGGGCGACGCTGCGCCGCATGGCGTCGATGATCCGGCGGGCCTTCTCGCCGGACAGCGGCCGCGCACGTCCGTCGCTTGCGCGCGTAGAGGAGCCCGAGCCCGCGACGGGGGCCCGAGCGTCCTCTACGACGGCGGCATCCGTGGCGCTCATCGTCTCGCTTGCGGGTGTCTGGCTCAGCTGCCTGCGACAGCCGCCGGCGCGGGTGTCTCCGGAGCGGTGGTCGAGCTGTAGTCGAACTCCTCCTCGGCTCCGAACAGGAGGTCGAGAAGCTTCGTGCGCAGGCCCTCGCTGAGCGCGAGCGCGAGCACGGAGCCGACGGCGAGCAGCAGCAGCGACCGTCCGAGCCCGCCGCGGCGAGGAGCCGGCTTGGGTGTCTCGCGCAGCGAGCCGGCGGCCTGGCGCAGCGCATTGGCCGCGTTGGTGAGCTCCTGCTGGAGCTTGCGATCCTCGAACAGCGCCTGGGCGGGTGGCTTGCCGTTGCTCATGCGGCCGTATGCGCTGCGCGCCGCGGCGTACGCGGAGAGCAGATTGGAACGCAGCTCCTCGTCCTCAACCAGACGTTGGAGATACCGGCGCTGCTGCGCCGCGCGCGCGGCATCGCCAGCCTTACCGAATCGATCCTTCGCTGCCATTGTGGCCACCACCTCTGCCGAAAGCTTGCAGGTCTGCGACCCAATATACCCCTCTACGCGTGCAGCGCGGCCTGCTCCTGGGCCGACGGAAAGGCCCATGCGGCGCGGGTGCGGCGCTCCTGGCGGAACACGAAGCGCAGCTGCTGCGGTGGTTTGAGCTGCGCGTCGTTGGGTCGAAAGGTCGCGCACGGCTCGGACAGCTCGAGCGCGCACAGAAGGTTGACACGGAAATAGCAATCGTCACAGCTCACCTTGCGCGCGGCCCGCTTGGGCGCACGTCTAGTCTGCGCTCCCTGCACCAGAACTACCCCCAGGCTGCAAGTCGGATTGGACGGGACGGTTGCGATCAAAGCACCATTCGCTGTCCCGCTCAAGGGGCCGCGGAGGCCCACCCCGCAAATCGCAGAGAAATCCGTGACGGCGTCATCATCTGAGCAGATGCGCATCCTCGTCATCGGCGCAAGCGGGTTCGCAGGCTCGCTGCTCGTCCCCGTGCTGAGCGCGCGGGGACACGCTGTGCGGGCGCTGGGCAGGGATCCCGAGCGCGTGCGCGCGGCGCTCTCGCGCACGCGCTGGGAGTGGCGGCGGCAGGACGTCGACGTGGTCCGCGCGGATGTGCTCAGCGGCGACGGGCTCGCGCGGGCGCTCGCGGGCGTGGAGGTGGCGTATTACCTGATCCACTCGATGGAGCGCACACCCGCGGACGGCGCCGTGTTCGCCGAGCGCGAGCGCGTCGCGGCCGAGAACTTCGCGACGGCGGCCGCGGCGGAGGGCGTGCGCAGGATCGTGTACCTCGGCGGCCTGGCGCCACGCGGCGGCTCGCAGGCGGCGCCCGCGGGCGCCGTTGATGGCGCCCGCGTGTCGCGCCATCTGGCCAGTCGGGCGCAGGTGGAGCAGATCCTGCTGGGGGCGGTCGCCGACTCGCTGGCGCTGCGCGCGTCGATAGTCATCGGCGCTCGCTCGCGCTCGTTCCGCCTGCTCGTCCACCTGCTCGAGCGGATGCCGGTGCTCACACTGCCAGCCTGGCAGGCACTGCGCACGCAGCCGATCGACGCGCGCGACGTCATCGACATGCTGGCGGCGTGCGCGACCGCGCGGCTGTCAGGCCGCTCGCTGGACATCGGCGGCCCGGACGTGCTCACGTACGGCGAGATGCTGAGCGGTATCGCGCAGCTGATGCTGGTCAACCGCCCGACGGTCAGACTGAGAGTGAATCTGACAGGCGTGACGGCGCGCGTGGCGGCGGCGATCGCGAGTGAGGACCCGGAGCTGGTGGTGCCGTTGATGGAGGGGCTGCGGGACGACCTGTTGCCGAGAGACGATCACGCCGCGCAGCTGCTGGGCGTGCGACTGCACTCGTTCGACGCGGCCGTCGAACATGCGCTGGCCGAATGGGTGCAGTCAGAGCCACTGGCCGCCCGATGAGCCTGGTCACCGCGTCGATCGCGATCGCGGCGGCGCCGGCGGATGTGTGGAAGATCGTCATGGACCCGCTTTGCCTGGGCGAGTGGGTCACGATTCACCGCAAGCTGGTGCACGCCGACGATGGCGCGCCGCGCGTGGGATACACGATGGAGCAGCAGATCCACATGCGGGGGGTGAGCCTGGAGGTTCACTGGACGCTCGTCGACTGCCGCCCGGGCGAGCTCGCCGTGTGGGAGGGTCGCGGCCCGGCACGCTCGCACGCGCGCAGCGAATACATCTTGCGCGCGCAGGACGGAGGCACCCGCTTTGACTATCGCAACGAGTTCCGTCCTCCACTTGGGCCGGTGGGCGCGCTGGTCAGCCGCGCGCTCGTCGGCGGGATGCCGGAGCGGGAGGCGATGCGCACACTTGAACGTCTTCGTGCACGCCTGGAGGGGGTTACGGAACACAACTAGTGTAAGGTGAAGCGACAATCGATGTGATTAAGATCACATCAACACTAGTGAAGAGGATTCAAATCGTGACCGACTTCCTTGACGAGAAGCGCCAAGAGATCACAGCTCGACTGAAGGAGCTGAAGCCCCTGGTGGACGAGTTCAGCCGCTTGGAGGCCGCAGCGTCGGCCCTCGCGGGTGTGATCGGATCGGCTGCCTCCGACGCCGGTGCAGTCGTTACCCGTCGTCGTGGGCCGGGGCGTCCACGCGGCTCCGGCACCCGCAAAAAAGCAGCGCCGGCCAAAGCGGCGGCAACGGCGACGGTGGCCGCACCCAAAGCAGCGAGCAAACCCGGTCGCCCGGCGGCGAAACGCCGTGCCGGTCGGCGTAAAGGCAGCGGCACTCGCGCCGCGGAGGCGCGCTCGTTCGTACAGGGACAGCCGGGCATCACCATCCCCGAGCTGGCGGCGAAGATGGGCATCAAGCAGAACTACCTGTACCGAGTCCTTCCCGGGCTCGAGCAGGAAAACAAGGTAGAGAAGAAAGGCCGCGGCTGGTATCCCAAGGGCTAGTCTCGTCGCGCCTGGCGGCGTCCTCGGTCGCTCGCGTGCAAAGCACGCCACGCTCCCTGCGTCCTTGCCAGACACGACGATCCGTCGCCCTTACCGCGTGATTCGCCGGACTCCCGCTCGTCTCCGGCAAACTCGTTGAGCTGACATAAGGGGGCGTGGCTGAATGGCCACGCCCCCTTATTTCCTTCTAAATCAGGCCTTTGCTGGCGACGGTGTCGCGCTCGCTGACGAGCTCGGCGAGGGAGGCGTCGATCTTCTGGCGGGAGAACACGTCCAGGTCGAGGCCTTGGACGATCTGGTACTGGCCGTCGGCGCAGGTGCAGGGGAAGCCGCTGATGAGGCCCTCGGGGACTCCGTAGGAGCCGTCGGAGGGCACGCCCATGGACACCCAGCGGCCGTCGGTGCCGGTGACCCAGTCGTGCACGTGGTCGATGGCGGCGCTGGCGGCGGAGGCTGCGGAGGAGGCGCCGCGGGCGTCGATGATCGCGGCGCCGCGTTTGCCGACGTTTGGCAGGAAGTCGTCTTCGATCCACGCCTGGTCGTCGACGAGCTTGGCGGCCTGCTCGCCGCGCACCTGAGCGTGGAACAGGTCGGGGTACATGGTGGGCGAGTGGTTGCCCCACACGCCCATGTTGGAGATGTCGGTGACGGGCACCGCGAGCTTGGCGGCGAGCTGCGCGACGGCGCGGTTGTGGTCGAGCCGCAGCATGGCGGTGAAGCGCTCGGAGGGGATGTCGGGCGCGTTGTTCATTGCGATCAGGCAGTTGGTGTTGGCGGGGTTGCCGACGACGAGCACCTTGACGTCGGCGGCGGCATGATCGCCCAGCGCCCTGCCCTGGACGGTGAAGATCTTGCCGTTCTCTGAGAGCAGCTCGGCACGCTCCATGCCCTTGGTGCGCGGGCGCGAGCCGACGAGCAGCGCGATGTTGACGCCGTCGAACGCCTGGCCCGGGTCGTCGTGCAGGTCGAGGCCGCCGAGCAGCGGGAAGGCGCAGTCGATGAGCTCCATGGCGACGCCCTCGAGGGCGCCCATCGCCTGGGGAATCTCCAACAGGCGTAGGTCAACTGGCTGGTCGGGCCCGAGCAGCTGCCCGCTGGCGATGCGAAAGACGATGCTGTAGCCGATCTGCCCGGCGGCGCCGGTGACTGTCACTCGTACTGGATTGCTCACAAACTCATCTCCTTTTGCAGGTTCTCGTCGATCGAGCTGAGGAACTCCTGGGTGGTCTGCCACGGCTGGTCTGGGCCGACGATCACGGCGAGGTCCTTGGTCATGCTGCCGCTTTCGACCGTCTGCACGCACACGCGCTCGAGCGTGTCGGCGAACTGGATGACCTCGGGCGTGTCGTCCATTCGTCCACGCGCGGACAGGCCGCGCGTCCACGCGAAGATCGACGCGATGGGGTTGGTGGACGTGGGCTTGCCCTGCTGGTGAAGACGATAGTGACGCGTGACGGTGCCGTGGGCGGCCTCCGCCTCGACGGTGTTGCCGTCGGCGGTCATCAGCACGCTGGTCATCAGCCCGAGCGAGCCGAAGCCCTGGGCGACGGTGTCGGACTGCACGTCGCCGTCGTAGTTCTTGCACGCCCACACGTAGCCGCCTTCCCACTTCAGCGCGGAGGCGACCATGTCGTCGATCAGCCGGTGTTCGTAGGTGATGCCGGCGGCGACGAAGTCGGCATTGAACTCGCTGTCGTAGACCTCTTCGAAGATGTCTTTGAAGCGCCCGTCGTAGCGCTTGAGGATGGTGTTCTTGGTGGACAGGTACACGGGGTAGCGGCGTTCGAGCCCGTAGCGCAGCGACGCGCGCGCGAAGTCGCGGATGGAGTCGTCGAGGTTGTACATGGCCATCGCCACGCCGCCGCCGGGAAAGTCGTACACGTCGAGCTCGATCGGCTGTGTGCCGTCGCTGGGGGTGAACGTGAGCGTGAGCTTGCCCTCGCCGGGAACGACGATGTCGGTGGCGCGGTACTGGTCGCCGAACGCGTGACGGCCGATGACGATCGGCTTGGTCCAGCCGGGCACCAGCCGCGGGATGTTGGCGATGACGATCGGCTCGCGGAAGATGACCCCGCCGAGGATGTTGCGGATGGTGCCGTTGGGCGAGCGGTACATGTCCTTCAGCCCGAACTCCTTCACGCGCGCCTCGTCGGGGGTGATGGTCGCGCACTTGACGCCCACTCCGTAGCGCTTGATCGCCTCGGCCGCCTCTACGGTTATGCGATCGTCGCTGGCGTCGCGGCTCTCGATGCCCAGGTCGTAGTACTTCAGCTCCACGTCCAGGTACGGGACGATCAGCTGCTCCTTGATGAACGACCAGATGATCCGTGTCATCTCGTCGCCGTCGAGCTCGACGATCGGGCTCTTCACCTTGATCTTGGCCATGTGTCGGTCCTTGCTGTGGGCTGTGTGCGCCGTGTGTGCGCCGGAGGGTGGAGGGGAGGGCCCCCAAGGGGGGATGGGGCGGCCGATGCTATCGCGGAGACGCGTCCGCCCCTCCCACCGACAGCCCCGCCGGCTCCCCTCACCACAGCTTGCGTTCGCGCGTCAGCGGTTCCAGCTGGCCTGCGAGGCGTGCGCGATCAGCACCTTCGGACGCCCGCCGGTAAACGGGACGGCGACGATCCGCCCGTGAGACGACGGCTGCTCGAATGCGCCCTGCTCGACCAGAAGCGTGCTGCCGTCGGCGGAGATGCCCGCGCCCTGGACGGCCTGGCCGTGGACGGTCACGGCGCGCGTGTGGCCGGAGACGACGTTCACCGCGTACGCCTCGCTGTTGTCCTCCCCCTCGAACTCCGCCAGGAGCCTGTTGCCGTTGGCGGAGAACGCCAGCGGCACGAGGCCCTGTGACAAGGGGTCCACCGGAATGTGCGTGACCCTGCGCACCGGTGCGCCTCCGCTCGGTGACTCAAGCCAGATCTGGTATTCGGGCGAGAGCTTGCGCATGCGCTCGTGGTCGTAGGCGATGTCGCTCGGCCCCCACACCGGATAGAGGCTGCGACCGTCGCTGGTGATGCGATGCACGCCCGCGCCGTCGACTTCGCTCACGTACAGGTTCACCGGCGCCGACGGAGAGAGCGAGTGCGACAGCGCGAACACGATCCTGTCGCTGCCGTCACGCGCGAAGCTCGCGCCGTAGATGATGCCTTCGGCGATCGAAGTGATCGCTCCAGTTTGCGTGTCGAGCACGTCCAGCCCGGAGCCCTGCGCGATCAGCACGGGCTCGGTCGACTGCCTGTACACCAACACGTAGCGCGAGTCCGGGGACCACGCCAGCGGTGTGGCGGTGGCGGTTTCGAGGTCGAAGTAGCCAGCGAGCGGCGCTCCCGAGGCGGAGTAGACGCCGATCGACGGACCGTGTTCCTCCGGCCCCGGGGTGGCGCCGAACAGCGAAACCGCCACCGACTGGCCGTCCGGCGAGAGCAGCGGCTGGGTGCCCACGCCGAGCAGTTTCCGTTCGCCGCCGTCGGCCGACGCGAGCCACACGTTCGATGCCGAGGTGGTGGTCTCGGTCACGTACGCCAGGCGCGGCACGGTCGGAACGGGGGTCAGGTCCGGCGCCGCTTCCGCGGCCGCGCCGCTCGCCAAAGCGGGCACGCCGAGCGCGGACAGCGCTGTCACTGACAGGAACACGGCGGTCGTCACACGCAACGCCCGTCGGCTGCAGGCCGGCTTGAACATCGCGCCGCAGCCTACTCTCTGCTTGACTGTCATGTGATGGCCAGCACTATCTCCGCGGGAGCGATCGGAGCAGACGTCGGCGACGGGCCGTGGCAGACGCACACGGTGTTCAACCAGGCGCCGCCGCTGGAGGGTGTGGACGTGTTCGCGAGCAACCTGCCGTTGGTGGAGGCGGTGCGGCGCGAGGGCGCGGACTGGGTCACCGAGCGGGCATCCGCGCTCGGGCGCTACGTCGGCGGCGAGCCGCAGCAGATGTGGGGCAGGCTGGCGAACGAGAACAAGCCGGTGCTGCGCACGTTCGACCGTTACGGCCACCGCATCGACGAGGTCGAGTTTCACCCCGCGTGGCACCAGCTGATGCGGATGGGCGTCGAGCACGAGCTGCATTCGCTGCCGTGGACGAGTGACGAGCCCTCCGCTCACACGGCGCGCGCGGCGCTGTACATGACCGCTATGCAGGCAGAGGCAGGCTTCGCCTGCCCCATCACGATGACGTTCGCCGTCGTTCCCGCGCTGCGCGCCCAGCCGGAGCTGGCGGCCGAGTGGGAGCCGCTGGTGACCGCCACGAGCTATGACCCGCGACTGGTGCCAGCGTCCGAGAAGGGCTCGGCGATCGCGGGCATGGCGATGACCGAGAAGCAGGGCGGCTCGGACGTGCGCGCGAACACCACCGTCGCGACCCCCGTCAACGGTGGCGGCGGGGAGGCGGGTGGGGGTGGATCAGAGTACACGCTGGTCGGGCACAAGTGGTTCTGCTCGGCGCCGATGTCCGACCTGTTCCTGGTGCTCGCGCAGACCGACGACGGCCTGTCGTGCTTCCTGCTGCCGCGCATCCTCCCCGACGGCACCCGCAACGCCTTTCACATCCAGCGCCTGAAGGACAAGCTCGGCAACCACTCCAACGCGTCCTCGGAGATCGAGCTGCACAACGCGTGGGCACGCATGGTCGGCCAGCCCGGGCGCGGCGTGCCGACGATCATCGAGATGGTCGGCCACACGCGGCTTGACTGCGTGATCGGCTCCGCCGCCGGGATGCGCGTGGGTGTCGTGGGCGCGCTTCACCACACCGAGCACCGCAGCGCGTTCGGCAAGAAGCTGATCGACCAGCCACTGATGCGCAACGTGCTCGCCGACCTGTGCCTGGAGTCGGAGGCCACCACCGCCCTGGCCATGCGCCTGGCGCGCGCGTACGACGAGGCGCACGCCGACGCCGACGCCGGCGAAGATCAGAGCGACGCGCAGCTGTTCAAGCGCCTGGCCACCGCCGTGGGCAAGTTCTGGACGTGCAAGCGCGCGCCCAACCACGCATTCGAGTCGCTCGAGTGCCTCGGCGGCGCCGGCTACGTGGAGGAGTCGGGCATGCCGCGCCTGTATCGCGAGGCGCCGCTGGCGTCCATCTGGGAGGGCTCGGGCAACGTCATGAGCCTCGACGTGCTGCGCGCGCTCACCCGCTCGCCGCGCTCGCTGGAGGTGTTCTTCGACGAGGTCGAGCTCGCGCACGGCGCCAACGCGAATCTCGACGCCGGCGTCGCCAAGCTCAAGGCTCGCTTCTCCGACCCCGCCACGCTCGAGCAGCGCGCGCGGCGCGTGGTCGAAGGCATGGCGCTGTGCCTGCAGGGCTCGCTGCTCGTGCGCGGCGCCCCGCCGGCCGTCGCCGACGCCTTCTGCGCCGCGCGGCTGTCCGACGACGGGGGCCTGGAGTACGGCACGCTGCCGGCGGGAGTCGACTTCGAGGGCATCATCGAGCGCTCGCGAGTGGGCCTACCATGAAGGAGACATGCCCAGGCGTCGTACCAACCTCCAGCTAGCCCGCCTCTTCGGCATTCGCATCGGCGTCAGCTACAGCTGGTTCGTCGTTCTGTTCTTCCTCATCTACTGGCTGTCCAACTACTACTTCCGCGAAGTGCTCGGCGGCTCGCGCAGCACCGACTACGCCGTCGCCGTCGCCGGCGCGCTCGGCTACTTCGCGTCGCTGGTGCTGCACGAGCTCGGGCACGCGCTCGTCGCGCGGCGGGTGGGCATCCAGATCCTTGGGATCGACCTGTGGTTCTTCGGCGGGCTCTCGCAGATGCGCCGCGAACCTCAGAGCGCGCGCGAGGAGCTCGAGGTGGCGGCGGCGGGGCCGGCGGTCACGCTGCTGCTGTTCGCGCTCTGCCTGGGGGCCGCGATGGTGCTCGCCAGCGGCCGCAGCGTCACCGACGTGGTGCTCACGCGCGAAGGCTTCAAGACGACGCCCGCGCTCGCGCTGATCGGCTGGCTCGGCTTCATCAACGCCGCGCTGCTCGTGTTCAACATCGTCCCCGCGTTCCCGCTCGACGGCGGGCGCATCGCGCGCGCGCTCATCTGGTGGCGCACCGGCGATCGCAACCGCGCGACCCACGCCACCGGGCGCTCGGGGCAGGCGTTCGCGCTCGCGCTCGGCCTATTCGGGCTGTGGGCGTTCGCCAGCGGCGGCTCCTCGCTCGGGCTGATCACCATGCTGCTCGCGTTCTTCCTCTACCAGGCCGCCAGCGCCGCGGTGCTGCAGGGAGCGCTCGGCAGGCGCATCCAGAACATCACCGTCGGCGACATCATGGACCGCGAGCCCGTCACCATCCCCGCGGAGGCGACGCTGCTGGACGCTCAGGAGCAGTTCTTCCTGCGCTACCGCTGGCCATGGTTCGCGGTCGTCGACCCCGCCCGCCACTTCCTCGGCGTCGTGCGCCAGCAGCGCGTCGACAGTGAGATCGCCGCCGGACGGCCGGCGCTGCCGGTGGCGGACGTGCTGGAGGTGGACATGCCCGTGCGCATCGGCGAGGAGGCGCCGCTGGAATCGCTGCTCGGCTCCGAAGGCCTCGGTCGGCTGGGGGCGATGGTGGCCGTCGACGCGGACGGCGTCCTGCAGGGCGTCGTCACGCTCGCGCAGGTGCGCCAGGCGCTACGCCCGGCCCAGCCCGCCCGCCCGGCGACCTGAGCCCGCCCGGCGACCTGAGCCCGTCCGGCGACCTGAGCCCGTCCGGGCGCACCCCGAGCCCGGCCGGCCTCGCGTAGCACGCGCGTAATTCGCGCGTTATAGAGTCCCGGGCGCAGTCCCCTCCGCAGTCCCCCTCCATCTTCCCCAAAGCGACCCCAGGGAGCCATGCCAGCACACGACGTCTTGATCATCGGGGCCGGTCTCGCGGGCCAGCGCGCGGCGCTGGCCGCCGCGGAGAGCGGCGCGAGCGTTGCGATCATGAGCAAGGTGCACCCTGTGCGCTCGCACTCAGTCGCCGCCGCCGGCGGCATCAACGCGGCGATCAGCGTCGACGACGACTGGCGTTCGCACGCGTACGACACCGTCAAGGGATCGGACTTCCTCGGCGACCAGGACGCGATCGAAGTGATGTGCTCGGAGGCCCCCGCCGAGGTCATGGAGCTGGAGCACATGGGCGTGACCTTCCACCGCAACGACAAGGGCGAGATGGACCTGCGCGCGTTCGGCGGCGCTTCGATGAAGCGCACCGCGTACGTCGCCGACATCACCGGCCAGGCGATGCTGCACGTCCTGTACGAGCAGCTGATGAGGCACCACGAGACTGTGGCGCGCTACGAGGAGTGGTTCACGACGTCGCTGCTGCGCGACGACGCCGGCAACTGCTGCGGGGCGATCGCGCGCGACGTGCGCAGCGGGCGTATGGAGGCGTTCACCGCAAAGAACGTGATCCTCGCGTGCGGCGGCGCCGGGCAGGCGTACAAGCCGACCACCAACGGGCTGATCGTCACCGGCGACGGGATCGCGATGGCCTACCGCGCGGGCGCGCCGCTGATGGACATGGAGATGGTCCAGTACCACCCCACGTGCCTGGTCGAGACGGGCATCCTGATCACCGAGGGCGCGCGCGGCGAGGGCGCGCACCTGCTCAACGCCAACGGCGAACGCTTCATGGAGAAATCTGCGCCCAACAAGATGGAGCTGGCGTCACGCGACGTCGTCTCGCGCGCGGAGCAGATCGAGATCAACGAGGGTCGCGGCGTCGGCCCCAACGGCGAGGGCATCCTGCTGGACATCACCGTGGTGCCGCGCAAGCGCACGCTGGAGGCGCTGCGCGAGATCGTCAACCTCGGCAAGGACTTCGCCGGCGTGGACATCACGCGCGAACCGATCACCATCCGCCCCGGCCAGCACTACATCATGGGCGGCGTCAAGACCGACGTAGACGGGCGCACCGCGATCGACGGCCTGTACGCGGCCGGCGAGGTAGCGTGCGTGTCGGTCCACGGCGGCAACCGGCTGGGCGCCAACTCACTGCTGGACACGCTCATCTTCGGCCGGCGCTCGGGCGAACACGCGGCCGCGCGCGCCGCCAGCATGGGCATGGCGCACGTCGACGCGAACGCGCAGCTGCTGGCGGACGCCGCGCGCCTGGACTCGATCGTCGCCCGCCCACGCGAGGGCAGGCGCGTATCGGAGATCAAGAGTGAGCTCGGCGAGACGATGAACAAGTCGGCCGCGGTGTTCCGCGACGAGGCCGGGCTACAGGGTGCGCTGGAGACGATCGGTCGGCTGCGCGCTGAATCCGAGAGCGCGTGGATCGACGACCGCGGCACGGTCTTCAACCAGGACGTGCTCGGCGCCATCGAGCTCGGCTACATGGTCGACTGTGCCGAGGCCACCGTCGTCGCCGCGCTCGAGCGCAAGGAGTCGCGCGGCGCGCAGTTCCGCACCGACTACCCCGAGCGCAACGACGAGCAGTGGCTCAAGCACATCGACGTCACGCTCGGCGATGGTGGATCCCCGGAGATCTCCTACTCACCCGTGACCATCACCCAGTGGCAGCCCGAGGAGAGGAAATACTGATGGCTGAAGCGCACAACCGCCCGCCGGAGAAGTTCACGCTGAGGCTGCGACGCTACGACCCCGAGTCCGGCGGCGCGCCCTACTGGGACGAGCACACGATCGAGCTCGAGCCCCACCGCTCGGTGCTCGAGGGGATCCTGCAGGCGCGCGACCGCTTCGACGGCTCCATCGGCATCCGCTGCTCCTGCCGGCAGGCGATCTGCGGCTCGTGCGGCGTGCGCGTCAACGGCCAGCCGGCGCTCGCCTGCCACACGCACCTGGACGCCGCCAAGCAGAGCGCCGAGAGCGGCGTCATCGAGATCGAGCCGATGGGCAACATGCCCGTCATCAAGGACCTGATCGTGGACATGGACGCGGTCCACTGGAAGAAGATCCAGCGCGTCACGCCGTGGCTCTTGGCCAAGCAGCCGGTGCCCGAGCGCGAGTACCTGGTCTCCAAAGAGTCGATGGTGGACGTCACGCAGACGATGGCGTGCATCCAGTGCGGCGCGTGCCTGTCGGACTGCCTGGCGATGGAGGTCGACCCCGGCTTCATCGGCCCAGCGGCGCTCGCCAAGGCCTACCGCTTCGTCGGCGACCCGCGCGACGACCAGCAGTTCGAGCGGCTCAACGACCTCGCGCAAGACCCGCAGGGCATCTTCGACTGCACTCACTGCTTCAAGTGCGTCGACGCGTGCCCCAAGGGCGTCAACCCGATGGGCCAGATCATGCGCCTGCGGCGGATCGCCATCGGCGACCAGCACATCGTCGACCAGAACAACGGCGAGCGCCACGAGGCCGCGTTCACGACGCTCATCCGCGACAACGGCCTGCTGTGGGAGGCCGAGCTGCTGCCGCGCTCCTACGGCGGCAACTCGTGGTTCGGCAAATTCGCGCCGGCCGCGGGCAAGGAGCTGCTGAGCTCGCTGCCGACGGCCATCAAGGGAATGCTCCGCGGCAAGATGACAATCATGGGCGTGCTCAAACCGCACAAGCTCCCCAGCCAGGATCTGAAGGCGGTGCAGGCGATCTACGAGAAGATCGAGAGCCGCCCCGAACGTTATGAGCTGAACCTGTACATCACCGGGGAGGACGAAGACGCGGACACCGCGTCGAGCCCCGCGAGCCTCGAAGGGAGCGCCAGCCAATGAAGGTCGCCTACTGGCCCGGCTGTGTGAGCCGCGGCTTCACGCCCGAGCTGCACGGCTCGATGGCAAAGGTCGCGCCCATGCTCGACATCGAGCTGGTGGAGCTCGACCGCGCGTGTTGCACCGGCGCGGGCGTGATCGCCGAGCACAACCAGGAGCTCGCCGACACGCTCAACGCGCGCACGTTCGCGCTCGCCCAGCAGGTCGACGGCGCGGCGATGATGATGAACATCTGCTCCACCTGCCAGGGCGCCCAGAGCGAGTGCCAGGAACGGCTGGACGCCAACGCCGAGTACCGCGCGCACGTCAACACCACGCTCGCCTCCGAGGGGCTGACGTACGAGAAGGGCCTCACCAACAAGAACTTCCTGTGGCTGCTGGTCGAGGAGATCGGCCTCGACAGCCTGCGCTCGCGCGTCAAGCGCCCACTCACCAACCTCAAGGTCGGCCCCTTCTACGGCTGCTACATCGTGCGTCCGCGCGAGCGCCTGGGCATCGACGCCGAGCACCCGCGCGACCACTATCTGGAGCAGGTGATCGAGGCGCTGGGCGGCACCGTGATCGAGTACGCGGGCATGCGCAAGTGCTGCGGCTTCCCGATCATCACCATGAACAAGGAGGCCTCGCTCAAGCAGGCCGGACGCCACCTCGGCGACGCCGTCGACGCCGACGCCGACTGCCTGGTCACGCCCTGCCCGCTGTGCCACCTCAACCTCGACCTGCAGCAGCCCACCGCCGAAGGCGTCGTCGGGCGCGAGCTGAAAATGCCCGTGCTGCACCTCCCCCAGCTGGTCGGCCTGGCGCTCGGCGCCGACCCGGACGAGCTCGGCCTCAGCCGCCACGTGGTGCGACCGACTTCGGTCATCGACTGGTCGACGTCGGTCGTCGGCGCCGCGGCGTGACAAGCCCGGGGCGGATGACTCTCTTTTGGCTCACTGTATAGCGATGGTTATACGGTCGGCGAAGAGAGGCTAACCGGGTCAGGGTCGGCGCCGTGCGCATACTCACCGTCGTAGGCAACCGGCCGCAGTTCATCAAGGCGGCGGCCGTGTCGGGGCCGCTGCGCGAGCGCAACGAGGAGATCCTCGTGCACACCGGCCAGCACCACGACGACTCGCTCTCGCGCATCTTCTTCACCGAGCTCGGGCTGCAGCGCCCGGACCGCGAGCTGGGTATCAGCGGCGGCTCTAACACCTCGCAGACAGCGCGCATGCTCGCCGCGCTCGAGCCGCTGCTCGCGGACCTCGCGCCCGACGCGGCACTCGTGTACGGCGACACCAACTCGACGCTAGCCGGCGCGCTCGCGGCGGCGCAGGCGGGGATCCCGGTGGTGCACGTCGAGGCCGGCATGCGCTCGTTCGACCGCACGATGCCCGAGGAGCTCAACCGCGTGCTCACCGACCATCTCAGCGACCTGCTGCTGTGCTCCTCGCCGCGCGCCGTCGGCAACCTGCAGGCGGAGTCGATCGTCGGCAGGATCGAGGTCGTCGGCGACGTCATGGTCGACGTCGCCGTGCGCCGGCAACCGAGCGCCCGCGCCGCGCACGAGATCCCGGCAAGCTACGAGCTGCAGCCCGGCTCCTACCTGCTGCTAACCGCCCATCGGGCGGGCAACGTCGATGATCCCGAGCGCCTGCGCGCGCTCGTGGAGCTCGTGCACGCGCTGCCCGCTCCGGTGCTGTTCCCGGTCCATCCCCGCACACGCGCGCGCCTGCAGGAGGCTGGGCTGCTGGCCGGTCTGGCTGGCGTGGACGGGCTGGAGCTGACCGAGCCGCTCGGCTACGTCGAGTTCTCGGCGCTGCTGTGCCAGGCTCGGGCGGTCCTCACGGACTCCGGCGGCGTCCAGAAGGAGGCGTACCTTGCCGGCGTGCCGTGCGTGACGCTGCGAGCGAACACCGAGTGGGTGGAGACCGTGCAGTCCGGCTGGAACACGCTCGTGGACCTCGACGCAGACGCCGCGCTGGCGGCGCTCGAGCGCAGGCCACCGTCAGCGCGTCCACAGCTCTACGGGGACGGTCACGCCGCCGAGCGCTGCGTGGAGGCGATCGAGGACACTATGAGCCGATGAGCCCGCCCGAGCCGACGCGCCCACCCGAGCCGACGCGCCCACCCGAGCCGACGCGCCAATCCCCGGCAAGCGTTCGATGAGCGAGCAGCCGCCGACCGTGCGGGTCGGCGTGGTCGGCCTCGGCTACTGGGGCCCGAACCTCGCGCGCAACCTCGCCGCCATCCCCGGCTGCGAGCTCGCGTGGCTGTGCGACAGCGACGAGCAGGCGCGTGCGCGTCTGCAGCGCTCACTCCCCGCCGCGCGGGCCACGGGCGGGCTGCAGGACCTGCTCGACGACGACGGGCTCGACGCGATCG
Organism: Solirubrobacteraceae bacterium; assembly: GCA_035484215.1. Taxonomy (GTDB): domain Bacteria; phylum Actinomycetota; class Thermoleophilia; order Solirubrobacterales; family Solirubrobacteraceae; genus Palsa-744. Next base: position 205,027 of record DATHPE010000038.1, read on the forward strand.
TGCTGGCCACGCCCGTGCCCACGCACGCCGAGCTCGCGATCGCGGTCGCGCAGGCGGGCAAGCACTGCTTCGTCGAGAAGCCGCTGGCGACCAACGCAGCCGACGCCGAGCGCGCGGTCGCAGCGGCCGCCGACGCCGGCAGGATCCTGATGGTCGGGCATCTGCTCGAGTACCACCCTGCGGTGGCCAAGCTCAAGGAGCTGATCGACGACGACGAGCTCGGCGGTCTGTACTACATCTACGGAAACCGCCTGAACCTGGGCAAGCTGCGCGCCGACGAGAACGCGCTGTGGAGCCTCGGCGCGCACGACGTGTCCGTGGCGCTGCACCTGATCGACGAGGAGCCCGTCGAGTGCGTCGCCCAGGGCGCCAGCTACGTGCGCGAGGGTGTGCAGGACGTCGTCTTCTGCTACCTGCGCTTCCCCTCCGGCATCGTCGCCCACCTGCACCTGTCGTGGCTCGACCCGCACAAGGAGCGGCGCATCACCGTCGTCGGCTCACGCAGGATGGCCACCTTCGACGACATGCTCATCGAGGGCAAGCTGACGATCTACGACAAGGGCTTCGACGAGGACACCCGCTCGTGGGGCGAGTACATCGCCCGCTCAGGCGACACGTTCTCGCCGCGCATCCCCAACTTCGAGCCCCTGCGCATCGAGTGCGAGCACTTCATCGAGTGCGTGCGCAGCGGCGCCACCCCCCGCTCAGACGGCCACAGCGGGCTGCGGGTCGTGCGCGTGCTCGAGGCGCTGCAGCGCTCGCTCGAGCGCTAGGCCACGCGCGTGCTGCGCCGCTCTACGCCGTCGAACGCCCGGCGACGGCGACGGTCGACACGCAGCACCGGGCCGACGTGGCGGCCGACCACGCGCAGCACGTACGCATCGCGCGCGGCGCTGTAGCGCAGGACCGGCCGCAGCAGCGCCAGCCAGTGCCGCGCGAGGTATCTACGTGGTCTTTTCACAGTGCGCATATCCGATCATCCTTGAGCGCTCGAGGGAAGCGAAGCTATGAGCAGGATTCTTACAGACCGCCCGGCCGCGCGAGCCGGTTCGCCGGCCACCGCCCGCCGCGAACGGCTATTCCACGCGCACGGTGCCCTCGCCGGCGAGCTCGAACGCGCTGTGCAGAGCGCGCACCACCGACGCCACTCGATCGGGAGGGATCACGCAGGAGATCTTGATCGGCGACGTCGAGATCATCTCGATGTTGAGCCCCTCCGCGGCAAGCACCTTGAACACCTTCGCCGCAACGCCCGGGTGCGAGCGCATGCCCGCGCCCACGATCGACACCTTCCCGATCTCCTCGCGCGCGATCAGCTCCGAGAAGGCATCCCCGGCCAGCGGCTCGAGCGCCTGGCGCGCCGCGCGCAGGTCTTCGCGCGGCATCGTGAACGAGATCTCCGCGAGACCTCCCGCGGAGGTCGGCAGGTTCTGGTCGATCATGTCCACGTTCACGTTCGCGTCAGCCAGCGCCTCGAACAGGCTCGCGGCCACTCCAGGCGTGTGCCTCACGCCCATCAGCGTCACCATCGCCTCGGACCTGGAATGCGTCACTGCTGTTATCAGGGGCTGCTCCATCATCTCTCCTTCGGAGACCACAAAGGTACCGGGCTGCTCGTCAAAGGACGAGCGACAGTGGATGCGCACGCCGTGGTTGCGCGCGTACTCGACCGAGCGCAGCTGCAGCACCCCCGCCCCCGACGCCGCCATCTCGAGCATCTCCTCGAACGACACCGTCTCCAGCTTGCGCGCGTCCGGCACGATCCGCGGGTCGGCCGAGTACACGCCCGCCACGTCCGTATAGATTTCACACACCTCCGCGCCCAGCGCCGCCGCCACCGCCACCGCGCTCGTGTCAGAGCCGCCGCGGCCGAGCGTCGTCACGTTCCTAGCGTTCTCCGACACGCCCTGGAAGCCCGCAACCAGCACGATGTGGTCCTCCTCCAAGGCCGCGCGGATGCGATCCGCGCGCACGTCCACGATCAGCGCCTTCGTGTGCGACTCGTCCGTCACGATCCCCGCCTGCGAGCCCGTCAGCGAGATCGCGCGGTGCCCCAGATCGTTGATCGCCATCGCGCACAGCGCGCACGAGATTCGCTCCCCCGACGACAGCAGCATGTCCATCTCGCGCGGGTCGGGAGTCCTCGACACCTCCTCCGCCATCGCGATCAGCTCATCCGTCGTCTTGCCCCGCGCCGACAGCACCGCCACCACCCGGTGGCCCTGTTCGCGCCTGTCCACGATCCGCCGCGCCGCGCGCCTTATGCGCTCAGCGTCAGCGACCGACGTGCCGCCGAACTTCATAACGATCACAGATGACATCGCGGGCAGGATAGTGGGCGTCACGCCCGGCGACCTGCATCACGCCTCTAGGGAAGCGCTGGGCAAGCGAGGCACGGATCGAGGCCCACCCGCCCGCGTGGCGTGCTGTGCACGCGAGCGACCGAGGACACAGCCTCGCGCCGCTCAGCGCTTTCCTAGACGGTGCGGCGGCCGGCGAACGCCTTACCCAGCGTCACCTCGTCCGCGTACTCCAGATCCGAGCCCACCGGCAGGCCGCTCGCCAGGCGCGTCACCTTGATCTCCGGCGCGCGCGCGCGCAGCTCCTGCGCCACATGCAGCGCCGTCGCTTCGCCCGTAGTCGTCGGGTTCGTCGCCAGCACCACTTCGCGCACGGCCGCGTCCGGCGCGTTCGCGCGCGCGAACAGCTCCGCCATCTTCAGATCCTCCGGGTCGACGCCGTCGATCGGCGACAGCGCCCCGCCGAGCACGTGGTAGACGCCGTGGTACTCGTGCGTGCGCTCCATCGGGATCACGTCGCTCGGCTCCTCCACCACGCAGATCAGCGCGTGGTCGCGGCGCGGGTCCTGGCAGATGCGGCAGCGCGCCTCGTCCGTCAGGTTGAAGCACACCTCGCACAGACCGATCTTCTCCTTCACCTCCACGATCGCCGCCGCCAGCGCGCTCGCGTCCTCGCCCGACGCGCGCAGGATGTGGAACGCCAAGCGCTGCGCCGTGCGGCTGCCGATGCCCGGCAGCTTCGACAGCTCCGTCACCAGCCGCTGCACCGGCGGCGCGTAGGACGTGCTCAAAGCGCCCACCCCGACACACGCGCGGCCGAGCCGAACACGCGCATCACAGGCCCGGCAGGCCCAGCCCGCCGAGCCCGCCCAGGTCCATGCCAGCCGTCGCGCCACCCAACTTGCTCGCCGCCAGCTCCTGAGCCATCCGCAACCCCTCGTTCACCGCCGCCAGCACCATGTCCGCCAGGATCTCCACGTCCTCCGGGTCGACCGCCGCCGGATCGATCCTCACGCCCCTCACCTCCAAGTCGCCACTCACCTTCACCGTCACCATGCCGCCGCCCGCCGACGCCTCCACCACCTCGTTCTTCAGCTCCTCCTGCGCCAGCTCCATGTCCTTCTGCATCTTCTGCACCTGCTGCATCATCTGCTGCATGTTCGGCATCCGCGGCTGCTTGGGCATCACGCGCCTTTCTCGTTGCTGGTAACGGCCTGCACGGCGTGCTCGTCGTCGTGCGCGTCCTGCACACCAGGCTCCCGCCGGGCGGTCGCCGACTCCTCGCCATCGAGCTCCTCCGCGTCGAACTCGCGCATGAAGCGCGCCACCCACTCCTCCTCCGAGTGCTGGCGCGAAGACGGCCGCTCCTCCGAGTCGAGCTCCTCGCGCAGCTCGTACGACAGCCGCCAGCGCCCGCCCGCGATCGCGCCCAACGCCTCGCCCACAGCCGCCCGGTAGGCCGGATCCTCCGCCTTCTTCTTCAGGAACTGCGCGCTCGGCACGAACGCCAGAGTCAGGTCCTCACCATCCACCGCCACCGGCCGCGCTTCGCAGATCACCGCCCCCAGCAGGCCGTTCTCCCCGCGCACCAGATCCACCACCGCCGGCCACAGCGCGCACACCGACTCCAGGTCCCGCCGCGCCGGGGTCGCGGGATCCTCACCGGGCGGCTCGAGACCCCCGACGTCCGACCCTTCGTCGGCCGCTACTGGCTCTGGCGCGGCCGGCGCGGTCGTGCTCGCCGTCGCGGTCGTGCCTTCCACGATCGCCTCATCTTGCACCGCGCCACCCAGAGCTGCCGCCGCAGGCGGCCCCTTAAAATCGTCTCCGTCGTCGCCCGCGCTCGCCGCTTTGGCACCCGCCGCGCTGGCGCTCACAGCGCCGCGTTCCAGGCGCTCGATCCGCGCCAGCAGCGCCCGCATCGAGCCGTCCGTCTCCGGCTTCGCCGCCTTCACCAGCGCCAGCTCCAGACGCGTGCGCGCGTCCGCGCCCGCCCGCACCGCCTCCATCGCCTCGCCCAACAGCTCCAGCACGCGCACCACCGTCGCGTGATCCACGCGCTGCGCCTGCGCGCTCAGCGCCGCGTCCGCCTCCGGCGTCAGCGACAGCTCCTGCGGCAGCTCGCCCAGGGTCTGCACCACCAGCAGCTCGCGCGCGCGCACCTCCAGATCCGACGCGAACGAGCCCGCGTCGCGGCCCTGCTCCGCGCACTCCTCCAGCGCCCGCAGCGCGCGCGCCGCGTCGCCGCTCGCCACCGCGTCCACCGTCTCTTCCAGCAGCCGCGCGTCCGCCACGCCCAGCACCGCCAGCACGTCCTCAAGCGCTATCTCCGAGCCGCCGTACGTCACTATCTGCTCCAGCGTGCCCAGCGCGTCGCGGAAGCTGCCCGTCGCCGCCCGCGCCAGCGCCGCCACCGCCGGCGGCGGGATCTCGATCGACTCCGCCTGCGCCGTGCGCCGCACCACGCTCGCTATCTGCTCCACCGTCGGGCGGTGGAAGTCGAAGCGGTGGCAGCGGTCCACCACCGTCGCCGGCACCTTGTTCGCCTCCGTCGTCGCCAGCACGAACACCGTGTTCGGCGGCGGCTCCTCCAGCGTCTTCAAGAACGCGTTCCAAGCCGCCGTCGACAGCATGTGCGCCTCGTCCAGGATGTACACCTTGCGCCGCCCGCTCACCGGCGCGTACGCCACGCTGTCGCGCAGCTCGCGGATGTCGTCCACCGAGTTGTTCGACGCCGCGTCCATCTCGATCACGTCCAGCGACGTCGCCCGCGCGATCGACACGCACGAGTCGCACTCGCCGCACGGCTCCGTCGTCGGTCCGTTCTCGCAGTTCAAGCACGCCGCCAGGATCTTCGCCATCGACGTCTTGCCCGTCCCGCGCGAGCCCACGAACAGGTACGCGTGGTGCACCTTCCCGCGCTCCACCGCGTTGCGCAGCGTCCTCACCACCGGCTCCTGGCCGACCACCTCAGCGAACGTGCGCGGCCTGTGCCTGCGGTAAAGCGAGCGCTGCTGATCCTGTGGCTGCTCCTCTACCGACACCGTTCGCCTGAGTCTACCCACGCAGAGCTCAGCCGCCCCGCCCACCCACGCGGGCTCCGCCACATCCGCGAGCGGGTACCGTCCCCGCCGATGACAGGCTCCATCGAGCGCCTTTCACCGCGCCTGCCGGCGCCCCTCGCCATCGCCGGTGGGGCCGTGCTGCTGCGCGTCATCGCCGGCGTCGGCTTCGCCAACTACGACACCCTCTACGCGCTCGCCTGGGGCGGGCAGCTCTCACGCGGGCAGACCCCCGCCTACGAGGTCGCCATCGCGCCCACGCCCCACCCGCTGCTCGAGCTGCTCGGCCTCGTGCTCTCGCCGCTCGCCCCGCACGCCATCATCGAGGTCACCGTCGCGCTCGGCTTCCTCGCGCTGTCCGCCTGCGGCTGGGCCATCTACCAGCTCGGCGCCGAATGGTTCGGCCGCGCCGCCGGAGCGCTCGCCGCCCTCATCTTCCTAACCCGCAGCCCCGTGCTCTCCTACGGCGTGCGCGCCTACGTCGACCTCCCCTACCTGCTGCTCGTGCTCAGCGCCCTCGTCGTCGAGTCCCGCCACCGGCGTCAGCACCGCCACCCGGCCGGCACGCCCGTCCTTGCCCTGCTCGCGCTCGCCGGGCTGCTGCGTCCCGAGGCCTGGGCGTTCTCCGGCCTCTACTGGCTGTACCTCATCGATCTGCTGCCAGCCTTCCTGCGCGCTCGCCTGCGCGGTGGCGTCTCCTGGCGCCAGCGCCCCCGACAGGAGATCGTGCGCCTCACGCTGCTCGCCGCCTCCGCGCCCCTCGTCTGGGTGCTCAGCGACCTCGCCGTCACCGGCGACCCGCTGTGGTCGCTCACCAACACCCAGCAAACCGCCGAAACGCTCCACCGGGAGACCGGCATCGCCAACGTGCCCGAGTACATTCCGCGGCGCATCGGCGAAATCCTGCGCCCCGCCGTGCTCGTCGCCGCCGCCTTCGGCGGCGTGCTCTCGCTGCTGTGGCTGCGCCGCCGCGCACTGTTCGGAGCCGGCGCCGGCGTCCTCGCCGTCGTCGTCTTCGCCATCTTCGCCTCCGTCGGGCTGCCCATCAACAGCCGTTACGCGTTCCTCGCAGCCGCCATCCTCTGCATCTTCGCCGGCGCCGGCGTGTTCGGCTGGACGTGCCTCAAGCGCGATGACCCGCGGCGGCGCTGGTGGATCGCCGGCGGCGCGCTCGTGCTCGTGCTGCTGCTCGCCTTCGCCCCGTCCAACTACCGCGAAGCCCACCGCCAACTCGACGACCTCTCGCGCCAGCACCGGATCGAAGGCGACCTGCTCGCGCTCGTCCACAGCCACGCCATCAACCTGCGCTGCGGTCCCATCGGCGTGCCCAACCACGCGCCCGTGCCGCTGCTCGCCCTCTACCTCCAAACCAGCCCCGCCAACATCGTCAGCCCCGAAGCCGGCCACATCGCCACCGGCGTCTACGTCGACCCCGCCAGCACAGAAGTCGAAGAAGACTACGTGCTCGACCTCAGCGACCCCGTCGAGCACGCCAGCGTGCCGCCCGGCTTCACCGAGTCGGCCACCAACCGCTCGTGGCTGATCTTTCAGCGCTGTCAGTAGGTCCACGCGCGCCGGGCGGGCGGCACGGGGCCGGAGGCGGCTGAAATGGGGCGGGGCCAGCTGATCTGAGCGGGGCGGGGGCGAGGGCGGGGGCGGGGGCGCATTACATTTTCACGTGGTGTATAGCCATGGCTATACACCACACGCACGAGACGCTATATGGACCGTGCACCCCTCGTCGAGATTCGACGCACCCGGCGCCGATCGCCGCCCACGACTCCGGTCCGGGAGCTCCCGCTGCGCCTGCCGGGGATCGCTTAAGGCTGCTTCCTTCCGGACCTGACCTGGTTCACAAGCCGACACCGCGCGGGACCCGAACCATCGACGCCCCGAGCGGCGGAGCGACCGGGGCGAGAGCCCCTCGGAAGGGAATTCAGCCCCGCTAGAGCGGATTGCGGATACAGGGCACCGCTACCTCCCCGCCTAGCACGGTCCACGATCGATCCTACCGCACCACAGCGCAGCCTAGTTCCGATAGGCTGCCCGGCCGTGACCAACTTCAAGACGCTCCCCTCCATCATCCGCTCCCGCACCGGCCTCGCGGCCGCGGTGCTCGGCGCGGCCCTCGTGATCGCCGGTTGCGGCTCCTCGGGCGGCTCGAGCACGATCACCGTAGGCAACGAGAACACCGCCGACAACGCGCTGATCAAAGCCGGCGAAACGAGCACCACGGCGAGCGCTTCGACGCCCGCCAAGACGCCGACGAGCGGCCCGCTGTCCAAAGAACCGAAGGTGACGGTGCCGACAGGGCCGGCCCCGGCCAAACTGGAAACCAAGGAACTGATCACCGGGACGGGCGCAGAAGCGAAGGACGGCGACACGGTCACGGTCAACTACGTTGGCGTGCTGTACAAAGGCGGCAAGGAGTTCAACGCCTCCTGGGAAACCAAAGAACCGTTCAGCTTCACGCTCGGCAAGGGTCAGGTCATCCCCGGCTGGGACCAGGGCGTCGCCGGCATGAAGGTCGGCGGAAGACGTGAGCTGATCATCCCCGCGGCGCTCGCCTACGGAGCCAAAGGCTCACCTCCCAAGATCCCTGCGAACGAACCGCTCGTGTTCGTGGTCGACCTGCTGGGCGTCTAGGCAGACCGACGGCCGACACGCACAAGACCGCACCGCGTAGCGCCGGCCGATCCCCGACGATCGGCCGCGCCGCGGCGCTGCTCATGCTCAGCTGCGCCGCGATCGCGCTCGCCGGCTGCGGCGCGAAAAAGAGCGCCACCCCGCAGGCGCTGCAACTGGAGCGCGGGGATCTCGTCGCGGTAGCCCAAGCGCTCAGCGGCCAGGAGGCCTCGGTGGACAGCGAGGTGGCGGCCACCAAGGCCGCATGGCCACTCATCGCCAACGGCCTGCCGGCCCACGGCACGATCTCCCGTCCCGTGATCCGTACCGCGGTCGAACGCGCCGCCACACTCAGCTTGCCGGAACTGTTCAGCGAACGCCAGGCACCCGCCCTCACCGGGCCGTCCTCCCCCGTGGCCGGCACGTTCCGCACCTTCAACCTCCTCGCCATCCGCGGATGGCGGTTGATCGGCGCGGCGATCGAACAGATCGAACACGGCTCTCGCGCTGGCGCGCGCTTCGCGCGTGCGAACGTAGCCCTGTACATCGAGAGCGTCTACGACGCCCACTTCAGCCTTGCGCAGATCGGTAAGAAGCTCGCGAAGGGCTACAAGGAGCTGGGCGGCGAAAAGGCGTTCGGCGCATCGCTCACGCAAGCCGAAATCGACGCCCTAGCCGCGACCTACTCGGAAGCCACCGACCGGCTGTACCCCCACGTCGGCGTGCGTCTGGGATCGTGAGCGCCTTCGCCGCAGCCGGCGGCGGGTTCCTGCTGGCGGTGCTGTGGTTCGACCTCATGTTCGACGCACAGGTCATCGCCCAGCGCCAAGCCCAGCTGACTGAAGGGCGCGCGAACGCATTAGACTCGGGGTAGCCAGGGCGCGTAGCTCAGTGGGAGAGCGCTCGCCTCACACGCGAGAGGTCGCAGGTTCGAAACCCGCCGCGCCCACTGACTGCCGCTGCAGCAAGCTCCCGCTACGCTGCCCCAATCGACTGCCAGCCCGATTTCGCCCTCACCGCCGACGACTACGCCCGTCACCGCGCGGGGTTCCCCGTGGAGCTGCTCGACCGGCTGAGCGCCCACGGCGTCGTCCGTCCCGGCGCGCGTGTCGTTGATCTCGGCACGGGCACCGGCAGCCTCGCGCGCCTGTTCGCGCAGCACGGCTGCAAGGTCACCGGCGTGGACATCGCCGCGCCGCTGCTCGAGCAGGCCACGCGGCTGGACGGCAACGCGGGCGTCGAGATCGCCTACGCGCAGGCGCCCGCCGAGGCCACCGGCCTGCCGTCCGGCGCGTTCGACGTGGTCAGCGCTGGCCAGTGCTGGCACTGGTTCGACCGGCCCGCGGCCGCGCGCGAGGTCACACGGCTGCTCGTGCCCGGCGGCGCGGTGGTCATCGCGCACTTCGACTGGCTTCCGATCGACGGCAACGTCGTGGCCGCGACCGAGGAGATCATCCTGCGCCACACCCCGAGTTGGCCGTTTGCCGGTCGCGCCGGGCTGTATCCCCAATGGCTCATCGACGTTCAAAGCGCGGGATTCACAGGGATCGAGACGTTCTCCTTCGACGTGCACGTGCCCTACTCACACGAGGCGTGGGTCGGACGCGTGCGCGCGAGCGCGCCAATCGCCGGCACGCTCGACGCCGCCGGCGTGCAGGCCAGCTCGCGGGAGCTCGCCGCGATGCTGCGCGAGCGCTTCGCCGAGGACCCGCTGACGGTGCCACATCGCGTGTGGGCGCTCACCGCGCGGGCGCCCGCGCGGTGAGCGCCTGCCGGTAGGCTCTGGGCCATGTGCCGCCTGTTCGGCATGAGCGCTGGGAGCGAGCCCGCCCGGGCGACGTTCTGGCTGCTGCAGGCACCCGACAGCCTGGCCACGCAGAGCCATCGCGAGCCCGACGGCACGGGCCTCGGCTGGTTCGACGCGCACGAGCGACCCCACGTCAGCAAGCAGGCGCTCGCCGCGTACGAGGACAGGCGGTTCGCGCGCGAGGCGCGCGAGGTCTGCTCGAGGACCTTCCTCGCGCACGTCCGCTTCGCCTCCACCGGCGCGCTCAACCTGCACAACACGCACCCGTTCGAGCAGCAAGGGCGGCTGTTCGCGCACAACGGCGTGATCGAGGACCTGCCCGTGCTGGACGCGCACCTCGGCGATGACTTGGCGCTGGTAAAAGGCGACACCGACTCCGAGCGCTTCTTCGCGCTGATCACGCGCGAGACCGCCGCCCGCGACGGCGACATCGCCGCGGGGATCGAGGCCGCGTGCGACTGGGTCGCCGCGAATCTGCCGCTGTACGCCATCAACTTCCTGCTGGCGAGCGCCGACGGGCTGTGGGCGCTGCGCTACCCGCTCACGCATCCCCTGTACATGCTGGAGCGGGCGCCAGGCCAGCCGTTGGCGCACGCCAGCAGCCTCGGCAGCCGCGTGCACAGCGACGAGGGTGCCACGCGGCCGATGGTCGTGCTGGCGAGCGAGCGCATGGACGCGGACCGCGGCTGGCGGGAGCTGGCATCCGGTGAGCTGGTGCATGTCGACGAGAATCTGCGCGTGAGCGCGCGGCTGATCCTCCGCCACCCGCCAGCGCGACCGCTGACGCTCGCGCAGCTCAACCCCACAGCCCAGGCATCACAGGCGCACACGTCAGGCAGCGAGCTTGAACACCCGCGTATTAGGCTTACCGGGGGCTGACATGGGTTTCGACCAGTACCACGAGCCGCCGGACGAGCTACCGGCGAACACGCGGACGTTCGCGCGACTGTGCGCGTCGTTGACCGAGGAGGCCGAAGCGATCGGCTGGTACGAGCAGCGATTGGCGGTCGAGAGCGATCCCGAGGCGCTCGCGATCATGCGCGACGCGCAGGGAGAGGAGTTCAAGCACTTCAGCATGGACCTCGAGTTCCTGTTGCGCCGCACGCCGCTGTGGCGCAACATCGCGCGCGGCATCCTGTTTCAGCCTGGCGACATCGTCGAGCGCGGCGAGGCCTCCGAGGCGCGGGCGACCGGCGGCGGCGAGCAGGACGACGCGTCAGCAAGCGACGATCGCTCGGGGTCGCTGGGGATCGGCGGCGACGCCGGGAGCGTGCGCTGATGAACCACCTGTTGCGCTCGCTCGCGCCCATCAGCGACTCCGCCTGGGAACTGCTGGACGGCGAGGCCAAGCAGCGACTGACACCTGCGCTGGCCGCGCGCAGGCTGATCGATTTCTCCGGCCCGCACGGCTGGCAGCACTCCGCCACCAACCTCGGGCGCACCCAGGCGCTAGCGAGCGCCCCCGAGCAGGGCGTGACAGGCGCGCGCCGGCGCGTGCTCGCGCTGGCTGAGCTGCGCGCGGACTTCGCCGTCTCCGCGCCGGAGCTCCGCGACCACGACCGCGGAGCGCTGGACGTGGATCTCGACGCGCTCGACCACGCCGCCCACAGGATCGCCGTCGCCGAGAACGTCGCCGTCTTCCACGGCTGGGCGGAGGCTGAGATCGTGGGTATCACCGGCGCGTCGCCGCACGCGCCGAAACCCCTGGGCGAGCACCCCGAGGACTATTCGCGCGCCGTCGCCGGCGCCGTCGAGCTGCTGCTGTGCGGCGGCGTCGGCGGGCCGTACGGCATGGCGCTCGGCCGCGAGCAGTACCGACGCGTCGTCGAGACCGACGAGCACGGCGGGCATCTGCTGCTCGACCACCTGCGCAAGATCCTCGACGGCCCGATCGTATGGGCGCCCGGCGTGCGGGGCGCCGTCGTGATGAGCGTGCGCGGCGGAGACTTCATCTACGACTGCGGACAGGACCTGTCGATCGGCTACCGACACCACGACGCAGACACCGTGCACCTGTACATCGAGGAGAGCTTCAGCTTCCTCACAGCCACCCCCGACGCCGCCGTCGCCCTGACCGCGTGAGCCATGCCTGACGAAGCAGCCATCGATCCGGCAGTCCCCCCGAGTGGGCCCGGCTGCGTCGAGTGCATGGCCACAGATGGCTGGTGGCTGCACCTGCGCCGCTGCGCCCAATGCGGTCACATCGGCTGCTGTGACTCCTCGCCTTCGCAACACGCGAAAAACCATGCCGCCAGCAGCGGGCACCCGCTGATTCGCAGCTTCGAGCCGGGCGAGGACTGGTACTGGAACTACGACTCCGAAGAGTTCTACGACGGCCCCGCGCTGGCGCCGCCCGAGCATCACCCGCTCGAGCAGCCAACGCCCGGACCAGCCGGACACGTGCCGTCCGACTGGCAGCGACACCTGCACTGACGCCGGCGCGACCTGCCGCGGCTCAGCCGCGGCGCTGCGTCACCACCACGTTCGACGATCGCTCGGCCAGTCGTTCACAGGCGCACCGGAAGCGTCTTCAGCTGGTTGATGAACAGCGATTCCACGGCCGCCGGATGGCCCGCGAGCTCGATCCCGGGATAGCGCTTGAGCGTCTCCTCGAGCATCACCTTCAGCTCCAGGCGCGCGAGCGCGGTACCCAGGCAGAAGTGCCGCCCCCCGGCGCCGAACGCCTGGTGCTCGCACTCGCGGCGCAGGTCGAAGCGGTCGGGATCCTCAAAGCGTGTCTCGTCGCGGTTTGAGGACACGTACCACATGACGACCTTGTCTCCCTCGCTGATCTTCTGTCCATGCAACTCGGTGTCGCACGTGGCCGTGCGGCGGAAGTGCGCGAACGCGGGGAACATCCGCAGCGACTCCTCTACGGCGTTGGGGATCAGCGAGGGATCGTCGATCAGCAGCTGCATCTGCTCGCGGTCTTCCATCAGCGCGCGCATGCCGCTGCAGTAGGTCGCCTTGGTGCTGTCGTTGCCGGCCGCCATCAGCAGGAAGAAGCCCATCACGATCTCGTGTTCCTCGAGCTTCTGCCCTTCCACTTCCGCGTGCACCAGCACGCTCGTCAGGTCATCGGTGGGGGTCGCGATGCGCTCGGCGATCAGATGCCGGCAGCGCTCGAACACCTCGGGGACGTCTTTCTCGACCGCGCCCTCGAAGCCGTCTGGGTTCAGGTCGGGGTCGGCGGCGCCGAGCGTCGAGTTCATCAGTTTCGCCCACACCGCGTCGTCCTCCTCGGGGATGCCCATGAAGCTGCCGATCACGCGCGAGACGATCGGCTGGGCGACGTCGTTGACGAGGTCGCATGTCTCGCGGGCAGGCGGGCCCTCCAAACGGTCGAGGACCCTGATCGCGATCGCCCTGATCGCGTCCTCATGCGCGGCGATCCGCTTGGGCGTGAAGCCCGCCTGGAACAGCGCCTTCAGGCGATCGTGCTTCGGCGGGTCCATGCCGATGAACATCGCCTGCGCGAGCTCCAGCGGGAAGCCGCCCGCAGCGGCCAGCACGCCGCCCTTTTCCGAGGAGTACGTGCGCCAGTCGCGGCTGACCGTGTGGATGTCCTCGGCCGTCGTCACCGACCAGAAGCCGGCCTCCTCGGGGAAGTCTTCGAAGCTCGCCGTCCAGTGGATCGGGCACTCACCGCGCATCCGCTTGAACATCTCGTACGGCGGGCCGTCATGCCAGAACTCGCGCGCGGCGAGTTCAACCGTCTCGAGATCGCGTCCAACCGTCGCCATTTTCCAACCTCCAAGATTCGCCCACCCGATGGTCCGTCGGATCATACTGGCTGTCTGGCCAGTTTGTGGTGTGGACGACTTAAGAGCCGCGCGGAGCAGCGCACCAACGGCCGCGCAGGACGGCCGCCCGAGCTCGCCCAGGCCGCGCAACCTCAGCGCGTTGGTGCATTTGGTGGGGTAACAGCCCGTTCTCCGTGCCAACTGGGGCCACCGTCAGACTTGCTGCTCGAGTGATCCGACCAACACCCCAACCGAACGTGCCCGGCCGCGGGATAGTCGCGTCGTACGGCACGCGGTTCTGGATGCTGGTGGTGCTCGTCGGCCTCGGCGCCGGCCTGGGCGGCGCTGCACTGATGGAGCTGCTGCGCGCGGTCCAGCACCTGGCGTGGTCCTATCACTCGGGCGACTTCCTGGACGGGGTGAAGCGAACCTCCTCGACCCGGCGGGTGCTGGTGCTGCTCGCCGGCGGCGTGGTTGCCGGTGGCGGTGGGCTGCTGCTCGCGCGCCGCGGCCCCGGCGAGGTCTCGGAGGCGATCTGGCTGCGCGGCGCGCATGTGCCGTTCTGGTCGAGCATCGCGCGCGGCGTGCACTCGATCGTGATCGTCGCCCTCGGCGCGTCGCTCGGGCGCGAGGCGGCGCCGCAGCAGGCGGGCGCGGCGGTGGCCAGCGCGGTCAGCGACTGGGCTAAGCTGCCCGAGTGGCAGCGGCGGCTGCTGGTCGCGTGCGGCGCGGGGGCGGGCATGGCGGCGGTGTACAACGTGCCGTTGGGGGGCGCGCTGTTCGCGCTGGAGGTGCTGCTGGGAACCCTCACGCTGCCGCTCGTGCTGCCGGCGCTGGCGACGTCGCTGATCGCGACCGGCGTCGCCTGGATCGCGCTGCCGACCGCGCCCACGTACGACATCCCCAGCTATCCGATCAGCGGCTCGCAGGTCGTGTGGGCGGTGATCATCGGTCCAATCGCGGGGCTTGCCGCGATTGGCTGGATCCGCTTGGTCGCCCTCGCGCACACGATGCGACCGTCCGGGTGGCTGCGTCTGGTGGCGCCGATCGTCGTGTTCACGGCGCTCGGCGCGCTCGCGATCGTCTATCCGCAGCTGCTGGGCAACGGCAAACCGGTCGTGCAGCTGGCGCTGGTGGCGCAGTTGAGCGTCGGGCTGCTGGCTGTGCTGCTGGTGCTCAAGCCACTGGTGACCGCCGCGTGCCTGGGCAGCGGCGCGCCCGGCGGCCTGTTCACGCCGACGCTCGCGTACGGCGTACTGCTGGGCGGGCTGCTCGGCGAGGGCTGGGCGCAGATCTGGCCGGGCGCGCCGCTGGGCGGCTACGCGATCATCGGTGGCGCGGCGGTGCTCGCCGCCTCCATGCAGGGGCCGCTGGCGGCGGTGGTGCTGCTGCTCGAGCTCACCCACCACGCGGACGCGCTGATGGTGCCGATCCTGATCGCGGTCGTCGAGGCGACGGTGCTCGCGCGCGTGCTCGGAGCGCCGTCGATCTACTCCGCGCGGGTGTCGGCTCTGCCCGAGGAGGTGCATGCGGCGGCCGCGCGGATCGGCTACGACGCGCTGGATGCCGAGACCGCCGAGGAGGAGATGCTGGCACCGAGCGACCTGCTTCCGATCACGATGCACCAGCCCTCAACCGCCGCGCCGCCCGTCACGGCCAAGGCGCGGGGCACACAGCTCGAACGAGATCCGCCGTAATCTGGGCCGATGAGCGAAGACCGCCGACGCGTGGAGCGCAGGCTCGTGTTCGCCGCCGCCATCGGGGTCGCGCTCGTCCTCGCAGCGGCGGCGTCGGACTTCGTCGTCGGCTCGTTCTGGACGGGGCACGCGATGCTGACGTCGCTGGTCGCGAACCTGCTCGTGGTCGCGATCACTGTTGTCGTCGTCAACGAGGCGCTCGAACGGCGCGAGCGCCGGCATTGGAACCTGCTGGCGCAGAGCGTGCTGTTCGCGCTCACGCAGAGCGCGCGCGCCACATGGACGGGGCTGCTCCAGGTGCTGGGACTGGGCGAGGTGCACAGCGGCACCGTCGAGCAGCTCGAGGAAGGCGCCGCCGTCGCGCACGACACGGCGCGAGTGTCGGCGGCGATCCGCGAGCTGCTGGCCGACGAACAGCGCCGCTCGGTGCTGCAGTCCGTGTCCGTAGACCTCGCCAATCACGCGTCGGGGGTGATCGCGACATGGGCTTCCGTGATGGTCAACGCAAGTCCGTATGCGGCCGTGCTGAACCGCCACGTGGAGCTCGCGGGCAGGCTGCAGTGGCTGAGCAGCGTGATCACGCACAACGAACCGCCGCCGGGCCAGAGCCCGCGTGACCGCGTGCTCGTGCGCAGCAGCATCGCCGGCGAGCACGCCGAGGAGTTCGGCAGCGACGACTGGCTGCAGGACCAGCTGCTGGCGATCATCAACCTCGCCACGGAGCTCGACCGCCGCTCGCGCGAGCTTGCCTACTCGATCGTCCCCTTGACGTGGTGGGCCAGCCGCACGGCCGACCTCGCCGGGACCGAGACGCACCAGCCGGCTGAGCCCAACCAGCCGGCCTGAGGGCGCGGCCCGCTCGCCACATGCTTTGCAGCGCTGTTTACACGTGCCCATAGCTGGTACTACTCCCGTATGCCCCGCGCGATGTGGACAGGCACGATCGGCTTCGGGATGGTGACGGTCCCGGTGAAGATGTACAGCGCCGTCGATCGCAAGACGGTGCGCTTCCACCAGCTCTCAGGCAAGAGCGGCGTGCGTGTGGCGCAGAAGCGGGTCGACCCGTCGACCGGCGAGGAGGTCGCGTACGCCGACATCGTCAAGGGCTATGAGCTGGCGCCCGACCGCTACGTGGTGATCGAGCCGGGCGAGCTGGAGGCACTCGAGCCGCAGAAGACGAAAACAATCGAGATCGAGGAGTTCGTAGATCTCGCACAGATCGACCCCGTGTACTACGACCATCCCTATTACCTCGCGCCCGGCCCGGGCGGCGTGAAGCCCTATCGGCTGTTGCTGGAAGCGATGCGCGAGACGGGCAAGGTGGCGATCGCGCGCGTGGTCATCCGCTCCAAGGAGCAGCTCGTGGCCGTGCGCCCGATGGGCGAGGCGCTGGGGATGGCGACGATGTTGTTCGCCGACGAAATCCTGCCGCCCGAGCGCCTGGACGAGATCGTCGAGGCGGAGTCCGTGAAGACCACCGGGCGCGAGCTCGACATCGCCAAGCAGCTCGTGGAATCGCTCGCCGGGGAGTTCGAGCCGGACAGCTTCCGCGACACCCACCGCGAGCAGGTGCTCGCGCTGATCGAGCGCAAGGCGCAGGGCAAGGCGATAGCCGTACAGCCTGCGCCCAAGGAGGCGGCCGCGCCTGCCCCCGACCTTATGAGCGCGCTGAAGGCAAGCCTCGACGCGGTCCGCGCTCGCGAAGGCGCAGGGCCCGGCGGCACCGGCGCCAAACCACGCAAAGCCGCCAAGAAACCGGCAGCGAAGAAGGCCACCGTCGCGAAAGCCGCGGCCAAGAAGCCATCCGCCAAGCGGTAGGCAGAGCGTCGGCGCGCCTGGCGGGCCGCACTTTGTTTGACCTTGCGAGCGCCGTATAACCATGGCTATACGAGCCGCCAAGGGTGGCCGTGAGCAGGCCGCGCGCCTCTCGCGCTACGGCGCCAAACGAGACTTCGCCGTCACGACCGAGCCGCCGGGGGGCGATGCGGCCACGAGCGGCGCGCCGCGCTTCGTGATCCACGAGCACCACGCGCGGCGGCTGCACTGGGACCTGCGCTTGGAGCGCGACGGGACGCTGGCGTCATGGGCCTTGCCGAAGGGGCTGCCGGAGGCGCCCGGCGAAAACCATCTGGCGGTGGCGGTCGAGGACCATCCGTTGGAGTACCTGCACTTCGAGGCGGAGATACCCAAGGGCCAGTATGGAGCGGGCTCGATCACGATTTGGGACAGCGGCACGTACGAGTGCCTGAAGTGGGGGCCACGCAAGGTCGAGGTGGCGCTGCACGGCGAGCGCGTGCACGCGCGCTATGCGCTGTTCCCGATCGACAGGGACGAGCGGCCGAAGAACTGGCTGATCCACCGCATGGACCCGGCCGCCGACCCGGACCGCGAGCCGATGCCCACGCGCGTCGCGCCCATGCTCGCGCGCGCCGGCTCGCTGCCCGCGCAGGAAGATGGATGGGCGTATGAGATCAAGTGGGACGGCGTGCGCGCGATCGTGTACTCCCCGCCGGGGGAGCTGCGCGTGGAGAGTCGCAACCTCAAAGACATCACCGACACCTACCCCGAGCTGCGCGCGCTGGGCGCCGCGCTGGGCTCGCACAGAGCGGTGCTCGACGGCGAGATCGTCGCATTCGACAGCGCCGGGCGCCCGAGCTTCGAGGCGCTGCAGCGACGCATGCACGTCGGGTCTCGGGCGCAGGCGCGCAAGCTGGCGCAGGGCACGCCCGCCACGTACGTGATCTTCGACCTGCTGTGGCTGGACGGCCACTCGCTGATGCGCGAGCCCTACAGCCGGCGCCGCGCGCGGCTGGCCGCGCTCGCGCTGAATGGCGCGAGCTGGCAGACGCCCGAGCATTTGGTCGGGGAGGGCAGGGCGCTGCTCGCCGCGAGCGCCGATCAGGGTCTGGAGGGAATCGTCGCCAAGCGGCTCGACTCCACCTATCAGCCGGGCCAACGAACGACGAGCTGGGTGAAGATCAAGACCGTCGCCCGCCAGGAGCTCGTGGTCGGCGGGTGGATGCCCGGCAAGGGCAAGCGCAGCGGCAGCGTCGGCGCGCTGCTGCTCGGCGTGCACGAGCGCAACGGTGAGCTGCGCTACGTAGGGCGCGTGGGCAGTGGCTTCAGCGACGTCGAGCTCGGACGCCTGTCACGCGTGCTTGCGCCACTGCAACGCTCCACCTCCCCCTTCACCGCCGGAGAGAAGCCACCGCGCGGCGCGCAGTTCTGCGAGCCCGAGCTCGTCGTAGAGGTCGAGTTCGCCAGCTGGACCGCCGGCGGCAGCCTGCGCGCGCCCACGTACAAGGGCCTGCGTGCAGACAAGCCAGCCGAGGACGTCCAACGTGAGGACGTCGAACACGAGGGCACGGCCACCGCGGACGAGGACACGTCGGGAGAGGCGCTGGGGCCGCTGTCGGTGCGCAGGCGCGGCGCCAAGTCGGCGCAGACGACGATCGAGGGGCGGGAGCTGAAGCTGTCCAACCTCGACAAGGTGCTGTATCCCCAGACAGGGTTCACGAAGGGTGATGTGATCGCGTACTACGCCACGATCGCGCCCGTCCTGCTGGGCCACCTGGCCGAGCGTCCGCTGACGGTCACGCGCTGGCCGGACGGCGTGGAGGCGAAGTCGTTCTTCCAGAAGCAGGCGCCGGCGCACCGCCCCGAGTGGGTGCGCACGGCGACGGTCGCCAGCGAGCGCAAGCCGATCGACTACACGCTCGCGGACGACCTGCCGACGCTCGTGTGGCTGGCGAACCTCGCGGCGATCGAGTTGCACGTCCCGGTCGCGCGCGCACAGGCGATCGGGCGCCCGACGGCGGTCGTGTTCGACCTCGACCCAGGCGCGCCCGCGAGCATCGTCGAGTGCTGTCACGTCGGGCTGCAGCTGCAGGGGATGTTCGAGCACCTGGGCCTGCGCAGCTTCGCCAAGACCTCCGGCTCCAAGGGCCTGCAGGTGTACGTCCCGCTCAATACCGCCGACGCCACATACGAGCGCACGAAGCCCTTCGCCAAGGCCGTCGCCGAGCTGCTCGAGAGCGCCGAACCCGAGCTGATCGTCTCGCGCATGACCAAGGCCCGCCGCGCGGGCAAGGTGCTGATCGACTGGAGCCAGAACGACGCCAAGAAGACCACCGTGTGCGCCTACTCGCTGCGCGCTAACGAGCATCCCACGGTCTCCACGCCGGTCGACTGGGACGAGGTGCACGCCGCACGTGACAGCGGCGACGCGACCAGCCTCGCGTTCGAAGCCACCGAGGTGCTCGAGCGTGTGGCCGAGCGCGGCGACCTGTTCGCGCCTGTGCTGTCGCTTGTACAGCAACTGCCCAGCTAAGAGCTAATGCAGGTGGGCCCGGAATGGACCCACCTGTTCCTTCTTCGACCGATCACTGCTAGTTGATAGGCGTCCCCAACCTGCGGTCATAGTCTCTTCTCCCCGTGTTATGCGCGCTCGGCGGGGAACTCACTTTCTCTCTACTTCGCCACTTTCACGATGCTCATGCTGCTCATGCATAGGGACGGCATCCGCGTAAGGCAGGCGTCGGTCACTTGCGCTCACCCTACGACGGATACTCGGGGGGAAGAGCTTCACCTCAATCTCGTAGTCCCGGTCCTTTGGCACTCCGCGCACAAGCGCTTGAAAGAACACGTAAACCACAATGAGGGGAACAACCACCACCACGACATACGTCGCGATGGCAGTCATAGCTCTTACCTATACCCGGGTGCTCTTTGCCATAAAGGACCCCCTCTGGTTGGTCTATCACCGAGCGCCCATCGTACAAGACAGACAACTCGGTTCCATTTGTTGAGCTATACATACGACCTGGGCACTTGACGAGCAAATCGCTCACAGCGGGGCCCGCGCGCAAGCGGCGGCCTTACTGAAACCCCGGTGCGCTCCACCCCGGCATCACATCTGGCAGCCCATCGCTCACCCGGTCGGGGAAATGTGCTGGGCGCTTCTCCAGGAAGGCGGTGATGCCCTCAACCGCGTCCGCCGACTGGCCGCGGGCGACCATGCCGCGGGAGTCCGCGCGGTGGGCGAGCATCGGGTGCTCGGCACCCAGCATCCTCCACATCAGCTGACGGGCGAGCGCCACCGACACGGGCGCTGTGTTCTCCGCGATCTCGCGGCCGAGCGCGCGGGCGGCGTCGAGCAGCTCGTCTTTCGGGTGCAAGCTGCGCACCAGCCGGCCCGCGAGCGCCTCCTGTGCCGAGAACACGCGGCCGGTCGCCACCCACTCCATCGCCTGGCTGATGCCCACCACGCGCGGCAGGAACCAGCTCGAGCATGCCTCCGGGATGATGCCGCGGCGCGCGAACACGAAGCCCATGCGCGCGTCCTCAGCCGCCAGGCGAATGTCCATCGGCAGCGTCATCGTCGCGCCCACGCCCACCGCCGGGCCGTTGATCGCCGCGATCACCGGCTTCTCGCATTCGAAGATCCGCAGTGTCAGCTCGCCGCCGTTGTCGCGTCTGGCGCCCGCCACCGCCTCGCGCTTGCGCGCGTCGAACGTGTCGCCCCCCGAGGCCAGATCCGCGCCCGCGCAGAAGCCCCTGCCCGCGCCCGTCACGATCACCGCACGCACCTCGTCGTCGGCATCGGCCCGATCGAACGCCGTGCGCAGCTCCTGACCCATCTGCGCCGTCCACGCGTTCAGCCGCTCCGGGCGGTTCAGCGTGATCGTCAGCACGCCGTCGGCCAGCTCGGTGGTGATCTGCTCGAAGTCAGTGCCGTCCACGGCAGTCATCCTTTCAGTTCTCGACAGCTACAGGTCCGAATACCGCAGCTGGCGCTCGTACGGCCCGTGGCCCGTCATGCACACCGCGCCGCAGCGGGCCGCCAGCGCAAGCGCATCGTCGAGGTCGAGGCCCGCGCCAAGCGCGTATGCGAAGCCCGCCGCGAACGAGTCGCCGCAGCCGTAGGAGTCCGCCGGCGGGGCCGGCGGAGCGACGGCCGCCCAGCGGCCCGTCTCTCCGTCGCGACGGCGATAGCGCCCACCGCGCTCGCCCTCCGTCCACACCACCAGCTCCGCCTCCCCGAGCACCGGCGCCGCGGCGTGCAGCTCGATCTCATCGTCGCCACTCAGCACCAGCGCGTCCAGTCGCACGCCATGGCCGAGCGCGCCGAGCGCGCGCGGGCTCGCCACCAGCACGCGCGTGCGCTCACGCGCCAGCCTCAACTCCGCCTCGTCGCCCGCCGTGAAGTACAGGGCGTCGATCACCCTCAGCGCGCTCACCTGCCGCTGCCCCTCCTGGCCGCGCGGTTCCAGCCGCGACCCGAACGTCGTGATCGTGCGCTCCCCCGCCTCGTCCACCAGCGTCACCGCCCGCCTGCTGGGGGCGTCCATGAACGACGCGCGAACGTCTACGCCCAGCTCCGTCAGGCGCGCCACCGAGTGCCTGCCGTAATCGTCCCCGCCCAGCGCCGTCACCAGCACCGCCCCGCCCGCCAGGCGCGCCAGCTGCACCGCCGCCACCGCGCCGCCGCCCGCAGGCTCCTCGAACGGGTCGCTCGCGTGCACCACCTCGCCCGCGCACGGCACGTGCGCCACGCGCGCGAACTGCACCCACTCCACGTGGCCCACCACCGCCACGTTCGGGCGTCTCGACACGGCCGCCAGTCTCACACACTCCGGCCAAGGCATAGGATCCCCTCGCGATGGATCCCCTGGTACTCGTCGAGGAGCCCGCGCCGCACGTCGTCGTACTCGCGCTCAACCGGCGCGCATTCCCCGAGAAGCGTTCCGCCGACTTCGCTGACTAGCCATGAGCGACCTGTTCGACGTCTCCGGCAAGACCGCGCTCGTCACCGGCGGCTCGCGCGGCATCGGCCTCATGATCGCCCGCGGCCTCGTGCACGCCGGCGCGCGCGTGATCGTCTCCTCGCGCAAGAGCGCCGACGTCGAAGCCGCCGCCGCCGAGCTGAGCGACCTCGGTGACTGCCACGCGATACCCGCGGACATATCAACACTTCAAGGCGCCCAGGCGCTCGCCGGCGCCGTGCGCGAGCGCTTCCCGTCGCTCGACATCCTCGTAAACAACGCCGGGGCCGCCTGGGGCGCGCCGCTCGACGAGTTCCCGGCAAGCGGCTGGCAGAAGGTGCTCTCCACCAACGTCGAGGGCGTCTTTCACCTCACCGTCGCGCTGCTCCCGCAGCTGCGCGCCGGCGCCCACGTCGACGATCCCGCGCGCGTGATCAACATCGGCTCCATCGACGGGCTGCGCACGCCCGTCGTCGAGAACTACAGCTACAGCGCCAGCAAGGCCGCCGTGCACATGCTCACGCGCCACCTCGCCAAGCGCCTCGCCGGCGAGCACATCACCGTCAACGCCATCGCCCCCGGGCCGTTCCAGAGCAAGATGATGGCCCACGTGCTCGACAATCCCGAGACGCGCGAGCTGGTCGAGCGGAACGTGCCGCTCGGACGCATCGGCCGGCCCGACGACGTCGCCGGCCTCACCATCTTCCTCGCCTCGCGCGCCGGCGCCTACGTCACCGGAGCCGTCATACCGCTGGACGGCGGCATCACCGGCTGCGGCTAGCCAAGCCCGCCGCTTGACACACCCGGCCCAGCCGGATCAGATAGGCGGGCCGCCCGCCTACGGCACGAGCACGATCTTGCGGTGCGAGCCAGCCGCCAGGCGGCGCCACGCCTCGTCCACCTGCTCGAGCGCAAGGGTGTCGACCTCCACCCTGATCTCATCAGCCGTCGCCGCGCGCGCCAGCCGCCGGTACGCCTCGCGCTTGACCTCCGGCGGCGCCGCGAAGTTGGTGTGGCCCATCAGCACCAGCATCTTGCCGCGGATCGCCGCCGACGGAATCATCGCGTCCGCGTCCGCGCCGGCACCGAGTTGCACGATGCGCGCGCCGAAGCTCGCCGCGTTCACCGCCGCCACCAGCGGCTCACCCCACAGCGGGTCCACCACCACGTCTATACGGCCGTCCGCGGCGTCGGTTAAAGCCGCCGGGAGATCAGCGGGCTCGCCGAAGCGCACCGCAGCGTCCGCTCCCAGCTCCAGGCAGCGCTCCAGGCCCTCCCGTGAGCGCGCAGCCGCGACCACGCGCCCGGCGCCCAGCAGCTTCGCCGCCTGCACCGCGATCTGCCCCACCACGCCGCTCGCCGCCAGCACCAGCACGTGCTCGCCCTGCTTCAGCCGCGCGCGCCACGTGAGCGCGAGCCACGCCGCCAGCCCGCTGATCCCCAGCGCCACCGCCACGCCGTCGCTCACCCCGTCCGGCACCGCATACGTAGAGGCAGGGTTGATCAGCGCGCGCTCGGCCATCGAGCCGAACGGAGCGATCGGCGCATCGAAGTACACGCGGCTCCCGTCCAGCAGACCCACGCCCTCACGCCCCGCCACCGACGGCAGCGGCGGCTTGCCCGCGTAGAAGCGGCCCGCACAGATCGCCGTGTCCACCGGGTTCACACCCGCCGCGAGCACGTCCACCAGCGCCTGCTCCGGCCCCGCCGACGGCTCCTCGAACTCATCGACGCCGGGCACGCCGTACTCATGCAGGACCGCGGCTCTCATCGTTTGATCCTAGTGGGGAACAAACGCCTGACGCGTGCCTCCGTCAGCGCCAGCCGCGCGGCCGCGTGGCCCGGCACCCCGTGCACGGCGCCACCCGGGAACGTCGCCGCGCTGCCCAGGTACAGGCCACGTACGGGCGTGCGGTAGGGCGCGAGCGACGGCACCGGCCGGAAGACGACCTGGTCGAGCGTGTAGCTGCCGCCGCCGACGTCCCCGCCGAGCAGGTTCGCGTTGCGCGCCTGCAGCTCCGCCGGCCCCAGCACGTGGCGGGCGAGGATCAGATCGCGAAAGCCCGGCGCCGTGACCCAGCAGGTTCATGTACGCCGCAGCGATCGCGCTGCCCCCGCCCACCGGCGGCACGTCCGAGTGCATCGCCGAGCCGTACAGCCACGCGCGCGTGCCGTCCGGCAGCGGATGGGCCAGGCACACCGGCGGGTGCACCCAGCGCAGGCCGTGGCGCTCCAGCGGCAGGCGCGCGAACACCGGCGACGCCGCGGCCGCCGGGTAGACAGCGGAGAACGTGTCGTGGCGGAAGCCCGGGAGCGTCAGCTCCTCGGTCGCCACCGCGCCGCCCGCACGCTCGGCCGCCTCCAGCACCAGCACGCGCCAGCCCGACTGGGCCATCGTGATCGCAGCCGACAGGCCGTTGGGGCCCGACCCGACGACCAACGCGTCGTAGCTCATGCGCGTCAAGCATAGGCGCGCTGGCATCGAGCGTCCTGGACACGGACCTGCCGGTGGCACATAATTGCGCGCGCATGCAGGAACTCCTCAAGGATCACCGCCGGCAGCGCCCGGACCGGAGTTGACCGCTTGCAGATCCGCTTCTGCGGCGTGCGGGGATCGACCCCCGCGTCCGGCGCCGACTACGTGCGCTACGGCGGGCACACCTCCTGCCTGGCGCTCGCCCACGACGGCGCCCCCGCGCCCGCACTGATCCTCGACGCCGGCACCGGACTGCAGCGCGTCTCCGCCGCGCTCGGCGGTCAGCCGTTCGCGGGCACCATCCTGCTCAGCCACTTGCACTGGGACCACATCCTCGGGCTTCCCTTCTTCAACGCCGGAGATCGTCCCGACGCGCTCCTCAGCGTGCTGCTCCCCGAGCAGGAGAACGGCGATGACGCCACCACCGTGCTCACCCGCATCATGTCCCCGCCCTACTTCCCCATCGAGCCCACACAGCTCAGGGGAGCGTGGACGTTCGCCTCGATCGCACCCGGCGAGCGCACGATCGAGGGCTTCACCGTGCTCGCCCGCGAGATCCCGCACAAGGGCGGGCGCACGTTCGGTTACCGCATCAGCGACGGTCACTCCACGCTCACCTACATGCCCGACCACTGCCCAACCGTGCTCGGCGCCGGCGAGGACGGCTTCGGCGCGTACCACCCCGCCGCCCTCGAGCTCGCGCACGACACCCACGTGCTCGTGCACGACGCGCAGCTGTTCCCCGAGGAGCTCGCCGCCGAAGCCGACTTCGGGCACTCGGTCGCCGACTACTCCGTCGAGCTCGCCCGGCGCGCTGGCGCGCGCTCCGTCGCGCTCTTCCACCACCGCCACGACCGCAGCGACGACGCCCTCGACGGGCTCGCGCGACGACTCGGCGGCAGCTCCGCGCCGAGCGTCAGCATCGCGGCGCAGGACACCGTGCTCGAGCTGTAGACGCAAGCGGCCTCGTCAGCCCGGGCTGGTGGCTAACCTGGAGACGATGATGACCACCGCCGAGCCGATGACCACACGCGGCGCCCACTACACGGCGCTGCTCGAAACCATCGACCGCCAGGGCCCCGCCAAGCTGCACGCGAAGGAGCGCGAGCGACTGCTCGAGGCCGCCGACACGCTGCTGTTCGGCGAGCCCGACAGCCAGAGCGCGCTGCGCGCCGCCGAAGAGGTGATCGAGGCCCTGGAGACCAGCGGGCGCTGGTCGGACGAGAGCTGTGACCAGTTGCGCGAGCATCTGTACGGCTGCGACGCCCCCGCCGAGACAAGCTCCTGACGCAGCTCCTGCTGTAGCGTTCGTCTGCCAACGCCAAGCGAGGTGAGCAGATGGATCCTGTCGTGCATTTCGAGCTCCCGGCCGAGGATCGCGAGCGGATGGCTGCGTTCTACGCGGCAGCCTTCGGCTGGCAGGCAGAGCCGCTCGGTCCGGAGATGGGCAGCTACACGGTGGTCACAACGACCCCGTCACCAGGGGGCAGACCGACGACCCCCGGACAGATCAACGGCGGCTTCTTCCTGAAGACGAGCGACGCCGCGTCGCACGCGCCATCGGTGGTCATCGCCGTGCAGGACATCGACGCCTCGCTGAAGGCCATCGAGCAGGCCGGCGGGACCGTCGCCGGGCCGCCGCAGGAGATCCCCGGCGTCGGCCTGTATGGGAGCTTCCACGACTCCGAGGGCAACCGCCTCAGCGTGCTGCAGCCACTGGCCTCGTGACCCGGGCGAGCAGGCGCACCATCAGCGGAGCCGGGGTCGGGCGCCAAAGCGCGGCTGCCTCGACCGGAGCGAGGTAGCTCGGGGCCCCTTCGCGGACGAGGCCCGCGAGAGCGGGCTCGCCGAGCTCCCCAGCCGACCATTCGTAGAGCTGCTGAAGCCGGGGGAGAATGACGCCGTAGTCGAGCAGGCGCCCGAGGCCGTTCTCGTCGTTTACGTAGTTGCGCAGGTCATCGATGACCGGATAGCGGGAGGGGAGCACGCGCGCCAGCGACAGGAACGCGCCGGCCATACCCAGGCGCGGGTCTCCGAGCAGCCCGCCGAGCGGCGCGAAGCGCCCGAGTGACAGTCGCGGAGCCGCGACGAGCGAGTGCGCGTAGAGCACGCGCAGGAGAACCACGTTCATGAAGAAGCGCTCCGCGGCGCTCTCCCGCTCGGCCAGATCGCGATGGTCGAGGTACGCAGCGACGATGCTCGCGTTATGCGCCCTGTACCAGCTGCGCGCCGTCGGCTCCGCGAGGAACCGCATCCACAGCTCGATCGTCGGAGACGATGGTGGCCCGTCCAGCCCACCGCTGCGCACGACCATCTCGCAGCCGTCGGACAGGAGCCGCTCGTTGACCGCTCGCCACCAACGACTGCCCGGAACCTCGGCATCGAGCGACTCAAGGACGCCACGGCCGACCTGCCATCTCATGAACGAGAGCGCCGCGCGGCGGAAGCGGACATACCGACGAGACCTGCCGGTCAGCCCGTTGTAGGTGCGAGCACACAACGCGAGCCGCGCGCGAGGGTCGTCGCGAACCTCCTCGACCAGCGCCGCTGCGCGGTCTGCGGCGGTCGCGGAGGTGGACATGCCGCGCAGCATTGCTTAAAGCGCCAGCGGGATGATCGCGCGCTGATCGCCCAGCGACACCGTGCTCGCTACCCGGGCCTCAGTTTGTGACCAGCCGTGGCCTACTCAGAAGATGCCGATGCGGTGGGGGGGCCAGTAGGTGGCAATGGCCTGCCCGATGATCCAGCCGGTGGGGACGGGCCCCCAGTAGCGACTGTCGTCGGAGTCGCCGCGGTTGTCGCCCATCATGAACCAGTGACCCGTGGGAATCCTGATCGGCGTGGGGAAGTTGCACTCCTGGCTCGAGCCGCAGGCTTTGATGTAGGCGTCCTTCTCGCGCACGTAGTGGGAGCTGCCGGGAGTCTCGAGATAGACGTGGCCTTCCTTGATGTAGATCTCATCGCCGGGTCCGGCCACGAGTCGCTTCACGAAGTTTTCGCTTGACTCTTCGGGCGCGGGCTGTGTGCAGGCGGCGCCGCCGAGGGTGACCTGGTGAGGTATCGGCCCGCACTCCTGTGCGCGTGCCAGCTTCGGCGGGTGGAACACATAGATACCGCCGACATGCGGTTCGCTGAAGTCCATGGCGATGCGGTTGACCAGCACGCGCTGCCCTTCTGCCAGGGTCGGCTCCATCGAGCCGGTGGGAATCTTGTAGGGCTTCACGATCCAGGCCTGGATCGCAAGCGCCAAGCCGAGCGCCACGACGACGACCACGACCAGCTCGACGATCGAGCCCGTGACCGATTTCGACCGCTTCACGCTGCGCCTGGTGGCCGCGTCCTCACCGGCCATGTGCCCGAGCCCGACCGCTACGGAGGGAGGGCTCGACGGTGCGCGCCGCGTAGGGGTGCCGCTGGGCGAGATGATCGGGAGCCTTGCGCGACCGTGACGGGGCTGGGCCGGGACCGAACGCCCACACCGTCGCCGTCGCCATCGAGGTCACTGCGAAGGCGGCGATCGAGGGCGCCAGCGCTCGCCGCAGCAGCGCGTTGCGGCGGCCGGCACGATGGTTGAACTGACGCGCCGTCTCGGCGGCTGAGCCAAAGCGAAGAACCGCGCGCTCCGCGGCGTAGCCACCCTCAGCGGTCCACGACCGCTCGGCTTCGGCAGCATCGAGCAGGTGCGCGCGAACCTCTGTCAAGATCCGCCGACGTGCTCGACGCGGCACACGAAGCTGGCGCTCGAGCTCGTGGAGATACGCATCGATCCGATCGGCGACGTCCATCAGCCGGCCTCGAGCGCATCGCCGCCGAACACCGCGTCCACGGCGCATCTGAACGCCCGCCAGCTGGCCCGGCGATCCACAGCGGCGCGCCGGCCTGAGCTCGAGAGCGCGTACACCCGCCGGCGCCGACCGCCGACCACCTCCCAACGGCTGACCAACAGGCCCGAGGCCTCCAGACGATGCAAAGCCGGGTAGATCGTGCCCTCCGCCAAATCGAATTCGCCTCCACTGCGACGCCGCAGCTCTTCAGTCACCCCGTAGCCGTGCAGTGGGCCGCCGCTCAAGACCGCCAGCAGCATTCCGTCGACATGCCCCTGAACCTCACCAAGCGCCATACTAAGACAGTCTATGCATAAGCCGTCGAGGTGTCAACACGAGTCGGGCTCGCCTCGCTCTCCTGTCGCGCCGTGTCAGTTGGGCAGCGAGCTCGCAACCAGCGACGGAACCAGAGCCCCGTCGCTCGGCCCGTGCTCGAGCATGAGGCACGCCAGCGCGCCCTCGAGCGCACGATGTCCGGCTGACGACTGTCGCCCTTCGGCTGAGGAGGCTCACGCCCGCTCTCGCGACGCCGAAGCGCCATCTAAGCTGGGCTACGCGTGGACTTCCTGGTTGCCAAGGACGACCTCCACCGCTGTCGCCTCCTCGACGGCTCACCGCCGGAGCTCGAGTCCGGCCAAGCGCTGCTGAAGGTCGCCTCGTTCGGCCTGACCTCCAACAACATCACCTACGCGACGTTCGGCCAGGCGATGTCCTACTGGAGCTTCTTCCCTGCCGAGGAGGGCTGGGGTCGCGTGCCGGTGTGGGGCTTCGCCGAGGTCGCCGCCAGCGCCGTGGACGAGCTGCCGGCGGGCACGCGCGTGTACGGCTATCTGCCGCCCTCCACCGAGCTGGTCGTCGCCCCCGTCCGCGTCGACGCCCGCGGCTTCGTCGACGGCTCAGCCCACCGCGCAGCCCTGCCCGCCGCCTACAACAGCTATCAGCGCGTCGATGCGGACCCCTCCTACGAGCGCGAGCGCGAGGACCAGCAGATGCTGCTGCGCCCGCTGTTCTTCACCTCCTATCTGCTCGACGACTTCCTCGACGACAGCGGCTTCTTCGGCGCGGACACCGTCGTGCTGTCGAGCGCGTCGAGCAAGACCGCCAGCGCGCTCGCGTTCCTGCTCGCCCGCCGCCGGGCGGTCGACGTCGTCGGGCTGACCTCCTCGCGCAGCGCGCAGTTCACGCGCGGGCTCGGCGCGTACGACCACGTCCTCGCATACGACGAGCTCGACTCGCTGCCGCGGGGGCGGGCGGCATACGTGGACATCGCCGGCGACGCCGAGCTGCGCGGCGCCGTGCACCGCCACTTCGGCGAGGATCTGACCCACTCGGCCGTCGTCGGGGCTACCCATCACGATCGCATGGGCGACGTTCCCGAGTCCCTCCCGGGCCCGCGACCGACGTTCTTCTTCGCGCCCGACCGGGTCGCCAAGCGGGGCGCCGACTGGGGCCGCGACGGTCTCGAGCGCCGGCTGGCCGAGGCCTGGCGCCCGTATGTCGAGTGGACCGGCGACTGGCTGGAGGTGCTTCACGGCCACGGCGCACAGGCCCTGGAAGCCGCCTACCTCGACCTCCTCGACGGGCGCATCGACCCCGCCAAGGCGCACGTGCTCTCGCTCTAGTCAGAGCTTCAGCACCAGCTTGCCGGTGTTCTCGCCGCTGAACAGGCGCAGCAGCGTCTGCGGGAAGCTCTCCAGCCCCTCCGCTATGTCCTCGCGCGAGACCAGCTTGCCGGCCGCCAGCCAGCCGGCCATCTCGGCCGCGCCTTCGGGGTAGCGGTCGAGGTAGTCGGTCACCACGAAGCCGGTCATGCTCGCGTGGTTGACCAGCAGCGACAGGTAGTTCGCCGGGCCGCTCATCGGACCGGTGGCGTTGTACTGCGAGATAGCGCCGCAGATGATCACACGCGCGTAGCGAGTGAGATGCGCGAGCGCGGCGTCGAGGATCTCCCCGCCGACGTTGTCGAAGTACACGTCGATGCCCTTCGGGCAGTGCTCGGCCAGAGCCTCCGCGACGTTGCACGCCTTGTAGTCGATCGCCGCGGCGCAGCCCAGGTCCTCGATCACGTAGCGGCACTTCTCCGGCCCGCCCGCGATCCCCACCACGTGACAGCCCTTCAGCCTGGCGATCTGGCCGACCACCCCGCCGACCGCGCCGCCGGCGCCGGAGACGACCACCGTCTCCCCCGCCTGTGGCTTGCCGATGTCCAGCAGGCCGAAGTAAGCGGTCATCCCGGGCATGCCCAGCGTGCCGAGGTACACCGGCAGCGGCGCCAGCTCCGTGTCCACCTTGATCAGCCCAGCGCCGTGCGCGACCGCGTATTCCTGGACGCCGAGCAGGCCCGTGACGTGGTCGCCAACCGCCAGGTCGGGATGGTTGGAGACGATCACCTCGCCGCCGGCCAGCGCGCGCATCACCTCGCCGATGCCAACCGGCGGGATGTAGGAGCGGGCGTCGCTCATCCAGCCGCGCATCGCCGGGTCCATCTCCACGTACTGGACCTTGACCAGCACCTCGCCCTCGCCCGGCTGGCCGACAGGCTCCTCGGTGAAGCTCCAGTCGCTCGGCTTGGGCAGGCCGACCGGGCGGGCGGCGAGCCGGAACTGATGGTTTACGGCATCCATGGCGTTGCCTCTCCTCTTCCTGCGGACACGATGTCGTGAGAGTATTGCGCCGCCCCATCCACCGTTCGGACCCAAGGAGCCACGCATGCCCGATATCGAGTTCCCCACCAGCACCGGCAGCGCCCCCGGCTACTTGGCCGTGCCCGCCGGCGAGCACGGGCCGGCCGTGATCGTCCTGCAGGAGTGGTGGGGCCTGGACGAGCACATCCGCTCACTGTGCGACCGGCTCGCCGCCGAGGGCTTCTACGCGCTCGCCCCCGACCTCTACCGCGGCGAGACGACCACCCAGCCCAGCGAGGCCCAGCAGAAGATGATGGCCATGTCGATGGAGCGGGTGGAGAAGGACATGTGCGGCGCCGCCGACCACCTCGCCTCCCAGCCCGGCTTCGAGGGGCCCGGTGTGGGCGCCGTCGGCTTCTGCCTCGGCGGCGGGCTGGCCGTGTGGGCCGCCGCCACCTGCCCCAGCATCGCCGCCGCGGTCACGTTCTACTACGTGATGCCGCACGGCAAGCCCGACTTCAGTGAGATCCACGGCCCCGTGCTCGGCCACTTCGGCACCGCCGACGAATTCATCCCGACCGAGGACGCCAACAAGCTCGAGTCGGAGCTGCGCGAGGCCGGCGTCGAGACGACCTTCCACTACTACGAGGGCGCCGGGCACGCGTTCGTCAACGACACCAACCGCCTGGGCACCTACGACGCCGCCCTCGCCGAGGAGGCGTGGGGGCGCACAGTCGACTTCCTGCGCGCGGCGCTCGCCGCCTGAGCGGAGAGCCATCTGTGAGCAGCGGCGATCGAGAGTGACGAGGCTGGTGTACACGCTCGCCGTCGTCGCGGCGATCGCCGCCACGGCTGTGCTCGTCGAGCCGCCCGCGCGCACGGCGCTGAGCGCCGACGTCCAGCCCGCGCAGCAGCCCACGACGCTGTGGTCGGCGCCGGCCACCCTCAGCGCGTGTCCCAGCGCCGCCGGGGGGAGGGTGGTCTTCCCGAGCGACAGCCCCACTCATGCCACCGGCTCCGGCGCGATCGTCTGGAGCGACTCCTCCACCTGTCCCGGCGGCGAAGGCGCGCGCGTGGCGGCGATCGGCGCGGGCGACGTGCCCGGCGCTGGCGTCATCCCACGCACCGTGGCGGGTCGCACGCTCCTCCCGCGCGCGCCGCTGACCGCCAGCGGCGCTCCGTTCGGGCAGATCCTGATAGCCGGCGTCTCGCCAACGGCGTCCGCGGACGGGCTCGCGATCCAGGGATTGGCCGGCGGGCCGTTCTCGGCGGTGGCCGCCGGCGCGGGCTCGGCCGCGCCGACGGCGCTCGCCACCGCCTATCTGGGCGATGTCGCGCTCGCCTCCGCGCCGACGGGCGGGACCGGCGCGGACGGACTTCGCGTCCACGTCGAGCGCTTCTTCTCACACCACTTCGACCGCAACGCCACGGTCAGCGCCAGCGGTCGCGGACTCGTCCAGGCGCTGACACTCGCCTTGGACTTCCGCAGCGAAGCGCTGGCCGTGTGGGCCCAGGGCGGAGAGATCTACGCACGCGTCGTGCCCAACAACGACGGAGCCCCGCACCCGCTCCGGCGCCTCGCGCGCGTCGGCCCGCACCCGCGGATCTCCGCGCTGCTCAGCGACGACAACCGCGCGATCGTCGCATGGACCGAACAGCGTGGGACACAGACCAGCGTGTACATCGACCGCTCCGCCGTCGGCGTGCGCTTCGGCTCCCCGCAGCTGCTCGAGCGCTTCCAGGACCCCGACGGCCTCTCCTCCCCCGCCGCATCCCCGAGCCTCGTGCGCCTTAGCTCCGAGAGCGTGATGCTGGCTTGGGCGGGCTCCGCCGCTGACCACTGGGTCGTGCGCGCGGCTCCCGTCGACCTTGATGGGGTGGGGACCGTGAGCACGATCAGCGCGCCCGGCGTGGACGCGCTGCTCGCCGACCTCGCGGCTGGCCCCGCCGGCGATGCGCTGCTGGTGTGGACCGAGCCGCTGCCGACGGCGGCCGGCCCGCCGGACATGGAGCGCCAGGCGCTGTTCGCCGCGCGCGGGTTCGACGCCTATCCAGAGGGGACCATGTTCGACACTCCAGAGGAGGTGGCGCCGCCCGCGCCGATCAGCGAACCCACGGTCGCGCTCGATCCCAACAGCGACCGCGCGGTGGCCGTCTGGCGCGGCGAAGCCTCCGCCATCGAGTACTCGATCCGCGGCACGGAAGGCGACCCGTGAGCCGCGCCCGCGCTCGAGCGCACCGCGCGGATGGCGGCCTTTAGGGAAGGATGCTCACGGATGGATAGAGACTACGAGTGCCAGACCCACCAGGCGGAGGACCGCCACTGGTGGTATCGGGGGCGGCGAACGGTGCTCGACGGCGTGATCGCCAAGCTCGGGCTGCCGCGACCCGCGCGCATTCTCGACGCGGGCTGCGGCAGCGGACGCAACATGGTCGAGCTCGCACGCTACGGAGCCGTCACTGGGGTAGAGCTGTCCGACACGAGCGTCGCCCTGGCACGCGAGCGCAGGATCGGCGAGGTGGTCGCCGGCTCGGTGCTCGAGATGCCCTTCGCCGACGCCAGCTTCGACCTGGCCGTGACCCTCGACGTGATCGAGCACCTCGAGGACGACCTCGCGGCCCTGCGCGAGCTCCGTCGCCTCGTCGCCCCGGGCGGCGTGCTGCTGGTCACCGTGCCCGCCTACCAGTGGCTGTGGAGCGGTCACGACGAGATCAACCACCACCACCGCCGCTACACGCGGCGGTCGCTGCAGCGCGTCGCCGAGCAGGCCGGCTGGAGCCAGGTGCGCACAACCTACTTCAACTCGCTGCTGCTGCCCGCGGCGATCGTCCTGCGCGTGCTCGACCGCTTCAACAGGGCCAAGACGACCGAGTCGAGCCTCGACCTGTGGATCCCCCCGCCACCGGCCAACTGGCTGCTCGAGCGCCCACTCGCGCTGGAGGCAGCGATGATCGCCCGCGGCGGGCGCATCCCCGCCGGGCTCTCCCTGCTGGCCGTGTTCCGGTAGCCGCCGGCGCCGAGAAGTCGCTACAGGTCCGCGTCGACGACCGCGACCGGCGAATGCACGCGGAAGGTCCACGCGCGGTTGACGAAGAACGTGCTGACCGTGACCACGGCGGTCGCGCACACCTGGGCGAGCAGCTTGTCGAGCTGCGCGTCGTGGACGAACACGTACAGCAGGCCCTCGTCCAGCGCGAGGCCGCAGGTCTGCACGACGCCCCAGCGCACGGGCGTGAGCGCATCCCCGACGTGCTCACGAAACGTCCAGCGGCGATTGAGCAGGAAGCCGTTGACAGCGCCCACCACGAAGCCGATCCCCGACGCCGCCAGATACCAGACGCCGAACACCTTCAGCAGCAGCGTGTACACGACGAGCGTCAGCAGCGTGTTGGACACGCCGACGACGCCGAACTTCACGAACTGGACGAGCACAGGCGCGCTCACGCGCTGGCGGGCTGCGGACAGTCGGCGTGAGCGTCGCGCTACGCTGGTGGCGGATTTCTGCGAGTCAGTGCGCTGGGAAGGCATCCATAGACAGGATGAACGATAAATTGATCGCCGGCTTAGGGCGTGCGTCAAACATGATCTGCAAGGCAGACGGCCCCCAGCGTCACCCGGAACGCAGCGAATGATGTCCGATACCCAACCTCGCATACCCACCCTGCTCAGCGTGGTCGCGCCAGTGTACGACGAGGAGGAGCTCGTCGAGGAGTTCGTGGCCCGCACAAGCGCCGCGATCGCGGACTACGAGTTCGAGCTCGTGCTCGTCAACGACGGCAGCTCCGACAGCACCCCCGAGCTGCTCGACCGCCTGGCCGCGAACGACCCGCGCGTGCGCGTCGTGCACCTGTCGCGCAACTTCGGCCACCAGGCCGCGCTCACCGCCGGGCTGGAGCACGCGGTCGGCGACGTCGTGGCGATGATCGACGCCGACCTGCAGGATCCGCCGGAGCTGATCCCCGACATGATCGCCCAGTGGAGCCAGGGCGCCGACGTCGTCTACGCGGTGCGCAAGCAGCGCGAAGGCGAGAGCGCGTTCAAGCTCGCCACCGCCTCGTGGTTCTACAAGCTGTTCGACAAGCTCGCCCAGGTCGACCTCGAGCCCAACTCCGGCGACTTCCGCCTGCTCGACCGCCGCGCGCTGAACGCGCTGCTGGCGATGACCGAGCGCTCGCGCTTCCTGCGCGGCATGACAGTGTGGGTGGGGTTCACGCAGACGGCCGTCTCCTACCAGCGCGACGCGCGCCAGGCGGGCGAGACGAAGTACACGCTGCGCAAGATGCTGCGCTTCTCGCTCGACGCGATCGCCTCGTTCTCGCACCTGCCCCTGCAGCTCGCCACCTACGTGGGGCTGCTGTCGGCAAGCGTGGCGTTCGTCGCGATCCCGGTCGTGATCGGCCTGCGCATCGCCGGCTCCTACCTGCCGGGCTTCGGCTCGCTGACGATCGCGATCCTGCTGCTCGGCGGCATCCAGCTGATCGCGCTCGGCGTGATCGGCGAGTACGTCGGGCGCATCTACGACGAGGTCAAGCACCGGCCGCTGTACATCGTGCGCGAGGAGCGCAACCGCCCCAGCGCCAACGGCCGCATCGTGTCACTGCCCGGCGGCCGCGCGGGCCTGCCGGCGCGCGCGCCCGAGAACGTCGTTCAGTAGCTCCACGATGACCGCATGAGCGTCGACGAGACTTCAGCGGACGGCGATCCGCCGGGCATGGATCACCGCACCGAGCGCGTCAGGATCGAGACCGAGCGTCACCGCATCGAGGGCATGCTCACGCTCGCGCGCGACGGCTACCGCAGCCGCGTCTCGGATGTGCTCAACGCCTCCGAGCGCGACTTCATCACGCTCACCGAAGTCACCGTCGCGCCCCTGGATGGAGGCCCTGTCGAGCTGCACGCCTACCTGAGCCTCGCCCGGCGGCACATCGTCTTCGCGGTCGCCGCCGGGGACACGCCGTAGACCTGTTGGGGTCGACACCGGACGGCTCCGCGGCGACCGATCGCCGCTAGGGTCAGGGCGCGAAGCTGCGCGAGCTGAAGACCGTGCCGGCCGGCGCCGAGCTGTTGGTCACGCCGATCTGCCCCGCCTGCACGCCGGCGGGCACGATCGCCTTGAGCTTCGTGGCGGAGACGAACGTGACGCTCGCCGCGCGGCCGTCGAAGCTGACGCTCGAGCTGGTGTTGAAGCCGATGCCCTTGACCGTGACGAGCTTGCCGGGGACCGCGCTCGCCGGCGAGAACGCCGTCACAGACAGTGTCGGCGTGAACTTGCTCTTGCTCGTCGCGTTCTGCGTGAGGGTGCCCACCGACACCTTGCCGGCGCGGGCGCCGTCGGGGACGGTCGTTTCGATCTTCGTGGAGGACAGCACGTTGAACGTCGCCGCCAGCTTGTCGATCTCGACGCTCGTGGCGTTGCTCAGGCCGGTGCCGGTGATCGTCACCGTGCTGCCGGTGATCCCCGAGCTCGGCGTGAAGCCGACCAGCTTCAGAACGTTCGAGGCGACGGTGGCGCTCTGCGCGGACTGCGCCGCGGGCCCGAAGCCGGCGGCGTTGCCGGCGATTTCCTGGACGCGGATCGTCGAGCCGACCTCGCTGGCGGTGAGCGTCAGCGTCTGTCCCGTCCCGCCGGCGATCGGCAGGCAGCCAGAGCCGGAGAGCGTGCACTGCTCCCACTGATCGCCGAGCGACGTCGGGCTGCCCGTCCACGTGCCAGCCGTCGCGGTCAGCGTCCGACCCTGTTCGGCGACGCCGGATATCGCCGGCGCCGAGGTGCTCACGGGACTCCCCGTCAAGGCGAACGCGTGCAGGCCAATCGGGCTGCCTACGCCCGAGGGGCCGTCATATCCGACGCCCGCCTGGCAGGAGCTGGCGCCGCCGCACGAGCCGTTGCTGGCGGACACTACGTCATACAGGGCTTCATCTTCGCCGAGGTGGGTGTACAGCGTGGCGGCCGGGAAGGCGACGCCACGCGAGCCGCCCGCGAGGGCGAACTCGGCGGCGATGATCGGCGAGGACACCGACGTCCCCCCGTAGACAGCCCAGCCGGTCCGCGCACCGGGAGCTTCGGGAGTGCTGTCGTAGATGTCGACCCCCGTGTCGGGGTTGCCGATCGCCGCCACGTCGGCGATCGAGCGGCCTTCGCGACAGCCGGTTGCGGAGAAGCTCGCGAGGGCGCTCTGCCACGGCGGGGCCGAGAAGATCTGGCTGCACCCGCTGCCGCCTTCGTCCCAGAGGGTGCTGGCCCACGTTTCGCTCTGGTCGGTGAGGGTGGTTCCCCCCACGGCGACCACGTCCGGTGAGTCAGCCGGGAAGTTCGCCGCGGTAGCTCTCCAGGGGCACGCCTGGTTGAGATAGCCACAGTCGCCGGAGCTCGCGGTCACGACGACGCCGGGATGGTCATAGTAGTCGCTGTTCCATTCGGAGAAGACGCTCGCGAAAATCGTTTCCTCGGGGCCGGCGTAGGAGTTGCTGATCTCTGTCGCGCCAGCGTTCACAGCCGCGTCCACGGCGGCGCCGAGGCTTGGGAATTCTTCGCTTTCGGCCTCGACCAGCAACACGTGGCAGTTCTGGCAGACGGCGTGGGCCATCTCCACGTCGATCGAGATCTCAGCCGCCCATTCGCCTTCTTCGGGGGGCAGCGGGCTGGAGTGCCCATCCTGGTTGAGCTTGCGAAAGCAGCCGTTGGCGGAGGTGCACGGCGGCAGCCCGAACTCATCGTCGTAGACGGCCAGATCGGCTTCCACGGTGGGGTCGTCGAAGGCGTCGATGACCGCGATCGTCTGCGTGGAGGAGGCGGCCGTTTCGCTCGGCAGCGAGTACGCCGCGTGCAGATCCTGCGGAGTGAGAAACCCGGCGTACGGCTTCTTGGCGTTTGCTTGCGCGCCCGTGCTGCCGGCGGGCACCAGCTTCATGGCCGCGCACGCCGCCGCGCCGACACGGGGGGCGCCACACACGCGTTCAACGCGAGAGGCCGACGGGGTGGAGGCCGCCGACACGCTCGCGCTGAGGACGGCCGCGCAGGCGCCCGCGGCGAGCAACGCCGTGACGAGCAGCCTCCGCGGCCGTGTCACCCACCGCCCCTCCCTGGAGCGCGCCATTCCCCACATGGGTGCGATCGTACTCGCTGAACCTCGAAAAAGCGATAGTCGACTGACAAATGGTTACAGCCAGTGTCTCCGGGGTTGGCGGTGTGCTGCGCGCCGCGCTAGCCGGCTGAGCCCTCGGGCGGCGCGTCGGGCGCAGGTGCATCCTGCTCGGTCGCGTCCCCAGCGCCCTGCGCCGCGGCCGTCGTGTCGGATCCCTTCAGACCCTCCACGAAGCTGTCGGCCTTGGCGCCCACCTGCTGGATGCGCTCGCGGTACCTGCCGCCCGTGCGCTGGTCGGCCGTGGTGGCGACCTTCTCGACCGCTTCGTGGATCTTCTCGCTGCGCTCCACGGTCGCGTCGGTGGCCTTTGTCTTCAGGTCCTTGAGTCTGTCTGCGATTCCCATGGTCCCCCTTCGAGAGCGTCGTTGCAGGGTCCGTCGGCTTGAGCACGTCCCAACGGGCCATGCTACTCGCCAGTCGCGGTCAGGCGGGTGGGGCGGCCGGGTCTTCGAGCCGGCCGGCGAACAGCACGGCGCCGGTGCGATCGTCGCGCAGGAAGAACAGGAACGGCCGGTCGGCGTCGAAGCGGACGGTCGCAGGTGGCGCTACCTCGAGCGCGGTCGCTTCGACCACGACCGTCGTCGCGGCGACTGCCAACGTGCCCTGTTCGTCCACTTCGAAGTCGGCGGCGTGCTCGACCTGGCCGAGCTTCAGCGGTTCGCCTGTGGCGATGCGCGAGAAGTCGGCGGCTTGGCCGAACGGGGCGGTCATGCCCAGCGACTCGAGCGAGTGGTTCAGTTCTCTGTGAACTTCGACGTGAAAGCGCGGCAGGCTGAGCGCGACCGGCCGCGGCGTGAGCTTGCGGGCGATCCGCGCGAGCATCCCGGCGTCGAGTCGATGCTGCAGAGAGCTCACGCTCTGCCCGGTGGGGAGCACGACCAGCAGCGACAGCGTCGAGGCGAGATAGGGCAGCTCGACCGCGGCGTAGCCTCGCCCGTGGCCGTATGGCAGCGTGTCGGTCTCGTGCATGAACGGCGCGGTGACCACGCCGGCTCGAGCGTGGAAGGGCGCGGGCGCGGTGGCGCTGACCTTGAACGGGTCGAGCCAGGCGGCTTTCAGGTAGATCGCGTTGGCCAGCACGAGCCGCGCCTGTTCCGGTACGGAGTTGATGATGCGAGGGATGATGCCGTTGGTGTGCGCGCTGACCCAGGCGTTGATCGCCTGCACCGCCGCAACGGGGTGGTTCTCGAAGTCGACGCTCTGCGGGGTGGCGCCAAAGCTCGTCTGCAGCCCCGACAGATAAGAAGGCAGCACCTGGAAGCCCTGCTGCAGGAAGAGCCCGTTGGCGATGTTCAACGTCGGCGCCTGGGGATCGCCCTGGCCGGCGGCGGCCTGCTCGGCGGCGATGGTCGCCTGCAGGCGCCCGACGGCGGGGAAGGCGGCGGGCGAGGTCAGGTGCAGGACCCTGGCCATCTGACTGGCCGTTTCTCCGGCCGCGCCGGCGCCGGTCATCGCCAGCGCGCTGGCGATGCTGTCGGGGGAGAACACGACGTTGCCGGCGCCCAACCCGTTCATGAGATCGAGGCCGAACGCACCGGTGGCGGGCGCCGGGGACAGACGCCCGGTGACGACGGGTGCGTGGTGCGCGGAGCTCCGCTGCGCGCGAGGCACGCGAGCGTCGACGCCGCCGCTCGCCGCCGACGTCGCCAGGCGCGTGGAGCCCCCCAATCCCAGCGCGATCAGGACGACGAGCACACGGCGACCCCAGGCAGGCAAGTACATGAAGACGATCATGCCAGCTTCAGCCGCCCGCGCTCACACGGCGGACAGGATCGCTTTGGGCAGAGGAACCGACTTCAGCAGGCGTCGGCCGCCGCCTCGGCGCAACCACCGGCGGGGAGTTGCCCACCGGCCGCGCGCAGGAGCAGCGCATGGAGCGTGGCGCGCTCCTCGTCGCTGAGCGCCTCCAGCACGTCGTCCTGCACGTCCGCCAGTCGCTGTTCGGCCTGCTCCAGCGTCGCGCGACCGATCTGTGACAGCTCCACGATGTGGCGCCTGCGATCCCCCGGATCGCGCTCGCGCACGAGC
The DNA here is from genome assembly GCA_035484215.1 of Solirubrobacteraceae bacterium. Taxonomy (GTDB): domain Bacteria; phylum Actinomycetota; class Thermoleophilia; order Solirubrobacterales; family Solirubrobacteraceae; genus Palsa-744. Next base: position 245,123 of record DATHPE010000038.1, read on the forward strand.
AGGCCCTCAGCCTCGAGCTCGTTGAGCAGGCCGACGAGGTTGCTCGGGTCGATGCGCAGCGCCTCGATCAGCGCTTGCTGGGTGGCGCTGCCGTGGTCGCGCAGCAGCGTCAGCGCGACCAGGTGGCGGGGCCGCAGCCCCAACGGAGCAAGCGCGGCCTCCGAGCCGCGGCGCGCGACGCGCGCGAGATGGTTCACCAGTGCGAGCGACTGATGCGTGACGGCGGTGGGATCGGCGGTGGTCGTCACGTATCAATGGTAGCAAGGCCGATGATTGGCGTTGCTATTATGCTTTGCTAAACACCAATCATCTATCCAGAGGAAGGTATCGGCATGCCCCACCTGCTCCACATGGACTCGTCGATTCGCACCGAGAACTCGCGCAGCCGGGCGCTGTCGCAACACTTCGCGCAAGCTTGGCGCTCGGCGAACGCCGACGGCACTGTCACCTATCGCGACCTCGCCGCCGACCCGGTTCCCCACATCGACTACGAGGCGTTCACCGCCAACTTCACACCGGAGGAGGCGCGCACTCCCCATCAGCGCGAGGCGCGCGCGCTGGCCGAGCTGCTCGTCGGCGAGGTGCTCGAGGCGAGCGACATCGTGATCGGCATGCCGCTGTACAACTTCGGGGTGCCGAGCACCGTGAAGGCCTGGTTTGACCGGCTGGTCGTGCCTGGGCTGACGGTCGGCGAGGACGGCGGGCTGCTCGGCGGGCGGACGCTGACGATCACCGGCGCCCGCGGCGGGGGCTATGGACCCGGCACGCCGCGTGAGGGGTGGGACCACCGCGAGCCGTGGCTGGCCCACGCCTTTGAGCAGCTCGGCCTCACCGGCGTGCGCTTCATCCACGCCGAGCTGACGCTCGCGCGCGAAAGCCCGGCGATGATCCCACTGAACCTGGGGGACGCCGAGGACCGAAGCTTGGCCGACGCGCACAGCGCGATCGATGCGCTGTTCGCGACCGCGGGAGCTGCCGGTAGGTGATCACACGCGCTGCTGGTTGTGTCGTGAATCAGTTTCGACAATCCGACTAATCTATATGGGGGACTTTCATCCCGATTCACCTGACAGTGCCCCATGGACGGCGGACGCTGGCAAGAAATCTGGCCTAACCCGCATGGGGGATCTTCTCTTGAGTCGCTCGATTGTGTGCACTGACAGCCGATACTGCGCACATCAACTTCTAAGGGAGGACTCCCATGCGTGCGCTGTACACGCGGCTCTCGACAAGGATCTCAGCACGAGCTCGCCGAGTCGCCGCGATCACCATCTCGACCATGTTTGTAACACTTCTCTCTGGGCTGCAGGCCGTTCCGGCATTGGCGAGCGCCACCGCTACGAAGCCCGCTGTGACGCCGCTTACGTCTGTGACTGCGCTACCGTCCGGTGAAGTCGAAGAAGCGCTGTCCGGCGTACCACTCAAAGACATCTCCGCGGCGCAGCTGAGCGAAGTGCTCTCGCGGCTCCCCGGTCTCAGCGCGCTGCCTGCGAGCCAGTTGCGCGAAGCGCTTACCAAGGCCATCGAAGGTATCGCTGCAAAAGGTGACGAGCTGGGACAGCTGGCCGAATCGGGCGCACTGATCCCCGGGCTCGAAAGCCAGTTGAAAGCAATTCTCTCGATACCTGAACTGCTGTCGACGCTCAAAGGCCAGGGCCTGTCGAGCGTACTCACCCAAGCCCTTGGCTCGCTCGACTCCAGCCAGATGCTGGCCGGGCTGTTGAGCTCGGCGAGCAGCCCCGAAGAGCTGATCGAAGAAGTGTTGGCAACCCTGAGGCCGAGCGAGCTGGAATCGCTGCTGGGGACGACGTTGACCGGCGAACCGTTCGTCAAGAGCACCGCGGGCGAACTCGCGCGCGAAGCCGGAGCGACAACGGAAGAGCTCGCAGAGGACTTCGACACCACCAGTTCGCAGCTGCCGGCGAGCGCTATGGCGCTGACGGCGCCGCTCAGTAACGGGAAGACGTTGGGAGTGCTCGACGCGGTCGAAGGACTCGACCTCGGCATCCTGGGCTCCTCCGGCGAAAACGCACCTCAAGAATCGGGCGGCTCGGGCGGCTCGGGCGGCTCAGGTGGCTCGGGTGGCTCGGGCAGTGGCTCAGGCGGCTCTGGCGGTGGGTCGGGCGACCAAGGCGATCCGACCGGTACCGGTGGCGGGTCGCCCGGGACGCCCGCCGGCACGACCATCGTCGTCAACAACCTCCCCGCCCCGTCTGCCACGGCGGTGGGCTCGAGCACCAAGCCGGCCAGGGTCGAGATCAAGATCCTCAGCCGGAAGGCAAGGGGAACCGCGGTCACCCTCGTCGTGCAGATACCCGCAGCGGGAAGACTGGTCCTGACTGGAAGCGGCGTGAGGTCCGTGACCAAGCAGGCCGACGAGGCTGAGCGCGTCACGCTGCGGACGGGGCTCACGAAGGCCCGCGTCGCGTCGCTGCGCGCTCGCCCCCGCCGCCTGACGGTCAAGCTCCAGGCGTCCTTCAGAGAGGTGGGCGGAGCGAGCGCTGCGACGACCACGACCGTGGTGCTCCGCTGACGACTACGCCGGCCTCTCCACCGCATGCGTGCCTCGCGCCAGCTAGTGCAGCTGGCGCGAGGCGACGCTTGGACGATGTCTACGGGGTGCGTGTCACTGCGGAGGAGCCGAGTACGCGTCCGCCGCTGTCCAACGCCTGCACCTGGAACCATGGCCCGCGGCTCGCCAGGGGGATTGCCGTCTCGAACCCGGTCCTCGCCACGGTGGTGAGCGGCGTGAGCTGCCCGCTGTCGCGGCCGGCGAGCACGCGCCAGCTCGCGACCTGGGTTGCGCCGTTCCAGCTCACGTAGGCGACGCCGGCGCTCGGCGCCTTGGCCGGCGCGAGCGTGATCCTGGGATTCGACAGCGGCTGTGCCGTCCACGGAAAGCCAAACGCGCGGTAGGACTGGCCGCCCGTCGACAGGCGCGCTTCGAACAGCAGCTGGCCGGTCGGCGAGTACTCGGAGACGTACGGTTCCGCGCCCCAACCGATCAAGGTGTCGCCGCTTGGCAACGTCTGCACGTTGCCCTGTGTGCCGGCCGACAGCGGCGGCGAGTGACTGTACTGGGCCAGCCGCGTCATCGTGTCGGTGCTCGGGTCGAGCCGCTCGACGAGCCCACGCGAGTAGGGGTGGATCTTGGGCTCGGCGCCGTTGTCGAACACGGTGACGTCTCCGTTTGGCAGCGTGCGGGCGTCGTGCTGCCAGGCGGTGGCGGTGCCGGGACCCATCGTCACGGTGCTCTGCTTGCCTCCGAAACGGGTAAGCACCTCGCCCGTACGCTCGTCGAGCGTGTAGATCGTCCACGTGTTGCGTGAGGAGATCATCACCCTCCCGTTGGGCAGCGAGTCCAGGCTGTTGATGTGAAAGAAGTCGAACGGGAAGGCCGTCCTCGCCTCTCCGGCATTGATCTTCGGATAGGCGTCGGCGATGGAGACGTGGTCGAGCGCGTGCCACTCCCGGCGGACCAGCCCGGTCTTCAGGTCGATTTCCTGGAAGACGCCATCGGTGATCGCTCCGTTGGCCGGGCCCCCGACCGCCGAGAGGTTGCAGTGGATCGGGTCGTAGGTGGTGATCAGCGCCGTTCCGTCGGGTGTCAGCTGGAGTTCGTGCAGATCCTCGTGCAGTCCGTTACCGGCGTGCACGACCGCAATCTGCTGATAGGAGGTGTTGTCGATGATCCCCTCTCCCTCGCCGAAACCCTGCGGCAGCGCGCGACCCTGCCACCAGGTGAGCACCGGATGACCCAGGTACCGCTGGACCTGCAGATTGGCGGCCGAGATCTTGCTCGGCAGCGACTTGAACCACACCAGACGGCCGTTGTTTTCGAAGATCATCGGACCGCCCGGCCCGTTGGCGGTGGCGTATGCGGCCACGAAGATGTCTGCGGGCACCGCACTGCTCGTGGCCGCCGTGGTTATCCGCACGGTGGGCGCCGGCAGCTCGGGCTGGCTGTGAAAACGCTGGATCCCGACGGGTGAGGTGGTGGCGGTGTACTTCGCGGTGCGATCCGGCAGCGGATCCTCGTCGGCGACGGTGAAGGCGTAGGCGAACGGCCGGCGGCCGCCGGCAAGCAGCAGCGTTCCCTTGACGGTGACTCGCTCGCCCGCCGTGAACGGGCGCTGCGAGACGAAGCTGGCGCCATCGCCCTGGGAGTATGCGATCAGTCGGCCCTGGTGGGCGCCGGTACGTGAGCCGGTGACGCTCACCGCGGAGATCTCGTCGGCCGGCACGCCGAGCATGCTTATCTGCGAGGAGGGCTCAGCGACCATCGTGCCCGGTAGCGGCGAGACCGACATCGGAGTGCCCGGAAGCACAGCCGACCGGTTCAAGCTCGACGGGGTGCACCGCGGCGAGTCGATCGATCTGCCGGCCGTCCCGGCTCGGGCCGCCGTTCGCGGAGAGCGTCGCGGGGCCGCGCTCTGCGAGCCGCTCGCGACGGTCATGAGGGCCACCGCCCCAGCGACGATCAGCAGGGCGATCGTCGCGAGCGATCGCCGCCGTCCAATCACGACCCCGAGCGTTCGATGGTCACAAGCGCAGCGCTCTGCGGGTCGACCACAACGCTGACCGAGCTGGATGAGAGCTTGGCGTGAGGGAGATCCGATACTGGCCGCCAGCTGCCGTCGGCGGCTACGGCGTTGCCGCCCAGGGTGACCCCGCTGGTCGCGCTCAGCGACGGCGCCGTGAGCCTCAGGATCGAGGCGGCGCGCGTTTCGGGCGCCCGCGGCAGATTGAACAGCAGCGGGCGCGACCCCGGCGGCTGCTCGTTGTCGATGATCACGTGCACATCGCCACGCGAGCTCCGCCCAGCCCAGATCGCGAGGTTCTGGCCCTGCGCCCTGATCTGCACCGGGAGCGGGCTATCACCCTCGACCTCGTGTGCCAGCAGCAACGCATACCACTCCGGTCTCGCAGAGATCGCGCCTTCCGCGAGGTCCGCGGGAGTGAGCGCCGCCAGCGGCGAGTAGCCCGTCGGCACCGACAGGAAGCCATGGAAGTTGACCCCGACGATCGGCGCGTGCAGCGCCCGCGTCAGCAGCCCCACAGCCCACAGCGCCGCCCCGTAGGTGTCGCTCACCCCTGGCGTCCCGCCGCAGGAGATGTTGTTGGTCTCGTCGAGCCGCACGGGGATGTGGTAGCGACGCCCGATACCCGCGAGCACTCGCAGTTCGTGTTCCTCGTGCGTCTGGACGCGGCGGCTGACCAGGAAGGGCACGGTCGGCATCGAGCTGCAGCTCGTGCCGTAGAAGTGGCTGGTCAGCAGGGCCGGATGGACGTCCACGGCCTCCGCGCGCGTCCAGGGGACGTTCGCGGTGCCACTCGCGCTGTCGGGGCCGGCGATCGCCACCTCGGGCGCCGCCGCGTGTATGGCTTCGATGTATGCGCCGACTTCGGCGTAGTAGGTGGAGAACAGGTAGGGCGGGCTTTGCAGATGATCGAGCACGAACGCCCTTGGCTCGTTGCCGATCTCGATCGCCTCCAGCGAGTGACCGAGAGCGTCGGCCGCTACGCGCGCCTCGTCCGCGGCGGCCGCGGGATCGAAATGGCCGAGATTGACGGTCAGAAGCACGCGCCAGCCCGTCTCGCGAGCCAGAGTCCCGAGCTCGTAGAGATCCTGGGGCACAAGCGCGGTGCTGGCCCAGGATGGAGCCGGGATGCTCGCCGGATCCAGCCACGCCACCTGCGTGTCGGCCGTGACCCCCCCGAAGCGCAGAACGCCGGGGCCAAGAGAGCGCAGCAGCGAGACCAGATTCCCCCGGTGCGCGAACGACGCCACCTGCGGCAGGTACTTGACCTCGTATGAGAGGCCGAGGAAGTCGCTCGGTACGGGCGCGCCGGGAGCGCTCGTGTCGATCGACACTTCGACCTGTCCCTCCCCGCTGTGGGCGGGGGCTTCATTGGCCCTTGATATCGGCGCGGCGCCAGCCGTCAGCAGGCACCCGAGCAGCACTGCCGCCAGCGGGAGCCACCGCAGGGGGTGACGGCGACGACGACCCCCATGGGCACCAAAGCTCACGGCGGTGATCATCGCACGTGGCTGGGCGGTGGGGAGCAGCGGTGAGACGGCCTGGCGTTTTGCCCGGCTGAGGCGTCAGCCGCGGGTCACGGCGCGAACCGAGAGCGCGCTTACCTAGTTGGCACCGGCGAGGCTCGAGAGTAGCTGTGCGGCTGCCGTTTCGAAGCGCTCGACTGCACGATATGGTCGTGCCACGAGCATGGCACCCTCAAGGCCGCTGACTATGCTCCTGGCGAGGACAGCGGTCGAGCCGACGAAGCTCAAGCTTCCATCGTCACGACCTTTGTTGAGCACCAGCGATAGCCACGCCTCGTTATCGTCGAGGAACCCCACGAGCGCGCTTCGGATCGGACCCGGAATGGTCTCGTACTCCGCGGCGAGCATGCCACAGAGACACATCCGTTCTTCCCGTAGAACCTCGGCGTAGAGATCGGCATACGCCGCGAGCTTGGCCGGAGCGTTCGTGAGCTCCGCGTCGATCGCCGTAAGCGCGTCGGCGAATCGCTCGGCATAGCGCGTGACGATGGCCTCGCCTAGGTCGGCCTTGCCCGGGAAGTGGTAGTGGAGGCTGGCCTTGGTAACGGAAAGCTCAGCCGCCACGTCGGCATAACTAAAGCCGTTGAAACCTCGAACCTGGACGAGCCTCTCGCCGACATCCAGGATGCGCGAGCGCGTGCTCACAGGCTGGCCGTCGGCATCGCCGTCCGGGCGAGCCGCTGGGTTATCCGTTCCGAGGGCCATTGGAGCATTCTCGCAGCCGAGCTTGACTTCTTACCTACTAGTAGGTAGCTTATCGGTTGATTGACCCATGCTCCGTTAGCGACCCAGGGGGCAATCGTGCAAGAAACCGAGCACAAGAGCTTTGATGGAGACGAGCCAGTGGTCGTCATCGACTGGTACGGCGCTCGCAGCTGCGCCAAGGCGAGCAGATGAGCCAAGCGGTCCGAGGCCCCACAAGCCTACATCCGCGGACGACCCACGCGGACGACCCACTGTCATACGAACGGACCCGCCTCACGCCGAAGCGATCCACCACGCAACCCGTTCTGTTGCCCGAACGACGACGAACAGGAGAGTCATGCCTCGCAAATACATCGACTGCCGTGAGATGCCCAGCGAAAACGGCTGTGACCTAGCAATGGCCGGAAGCGACGAGCATGTCCTCGACGCGGCCGTCATACACGCCGTAACAGCGCACGGCCACCAGGACACGCCCGAGCTGCGCGATCAGATCAAGGGGATCCTCAAAGACGAAGTCCCAAGCGCGCTCGCCTAGACCACATACCCGGCGAAACGGGAATCGCGGGACGAAGTTCGCACATGGACCCCGCGTGGAAACGCATCAGGGAGCTGCACGCTAAGCGCTTCGACTCCGGTACGGTCGGTTAGGCCGCCCGCGTCCAAAGCCTCCCTAGTCGGCGCGGGTAGGAGCGCCGCGCCCAGGCCCGAGCAGCGCGGCGCTGGGGCACGACTAGATTGCGAGGTCGTCAGCCATGATGGCTGCGCGGGTGGCCCACACGAAGCCGTCGAGCCGATGAATCAGGCCGGCACCATAGAGCCGGTTGAGGCTGTCGATTGTGTTCTGTCCGATCTCCCGGTCGATCTCGTCCTTCGACCACGGTCGCTGCTCGTCGCGGTGGATCAGCAAGCCGAGGACACCCGAGTCGATGATGCCGTCTTCCTCCGCCGGACTGAGGGTACGCTGGTGTTGCATGGGAGTTCACGCTCCTTTGCCACGCCCCCGGGGCAGTTCCTAGCTGTCGCCGGGGGCACTGCGTTTCGCCGGTCAAGCAGGTCGCCGGCCGACCCTGTGCGTCGGCACTATATACTACTCGTCATACTCGCTGGCGCAGGCTTCAGCGCGGGCGGCCAGCTCAGCCACGCTCACGTCGAGGCCATCGGCCAGCCGGACGATGTTGCTCCAGGTCGGATTGCGTCGTCCGTGCTCGATATGGCTGATCCAGCTCTGCATCAGGCCAGTCTTCTCGGAGAGCTGCACTTGGCTGGTGCCCGTCTCGGCACGGATGGCTTGCACCGCGCGCCCCAAGGCGGCGGCATCGGGCAAGGTGGCGGACATGGCTAGCTGCTTGCTTCGCCGTCCGGCGCGGTGAGTCCTTGCACGAGCTCGCCGGGGTCGATCCCGAGGCCGGCAGCGATCTTGAGCAGGTTGTGGAGGCTGAGGTTGCGCCGGCCGCGCTCAACCTGGCCGAGGAAGGTCCAGTGGATGCCGCTCCGGGCAGCCAAGGCTTCCTGGCTCAGCCCGAGGGCTTCCCGGTGCGTACGGACTCGCTCGCCAAAGGCTTGGGTAGCCGGGGAGATTGGTGCTGGCATGGCAGCACCAAGCCCATACGTCCCGACTATCTATGTCCAGAGAGCTTACGTCCCATGCGTTTGCGTCCTGGTACAGTGCGTTGCTCATGGCGGTGTCGAGCGATCCGACCTGTTGTGCCTGGTGGGCATCAGCGGAGCGCCGCCACGCGATGCCCGCGACCGACCAAGGAGACTCCGCTGTGCTGCTGTTGCCGCTCCGACCGCCACCCCGATCCGTTGCGTGCCGCCCGCTCCTTATCGCGCTGGTGGCGTTGGTCCTCGGCATGACCATCGCGTGGCAGTCGGCTTGGGCGGCGACAAGCTCGACGGTCTATCTGAACCAGCCGAGGCTGGAAAGGCCAGTAGAACCCAAGATTTTGCAGATCTCCGAATACAGCTCCCCGTCCATTGAGGGCGGTTCGTCAGTTTCGGGTCTGAGCTGGTCGAGCTGGGGCGAAACCACCGCGACAGGCACGGGCGAGGCAACTGTCGAGTGGGGTACTGCCGCAACCGGCTTCCATCAAGAACATGCGAGCCTCGCCGTTGCGGTGAGCGCCAGCGGACGCCAGCTCTGCGATGGCGTTCCGATCTACACGGCAGTCGAAATGACGCCTGCGCTTGGCGTTGCGGCTCCACCGCATTTCTCGCTGTTCCAGCACGACAAGATGGTGCTGCCCTGCGAGGTTCACGGCGGTAACTTCGTGGCGGAACAGAAGGAGGAACGGACTGATCCGCTTGGCTGCTTCTTCTCGGGCGTCTCCAATAACCTGCTGTTTCGCTCCGTGCCGACGTATCGGTTCGGCGTAGGCTTCTGCGCTATGCGTTGGACGGGCTGGGGCAGTGATAGGGCCGTGGGGATCGGTGTTGGCCGGAAAATAGAACAGCAGTACGGCATCAGAGTGGTCCTCAGCCGGCCCGAGTGGTGCCCAGCCTGGACGGTTTCATACACGCAGGAGACTGCCGAACTGTGGGGAAAGGGCGAACCGCTCACCGGACATGGGAACGTCACGAGAGCTGCGGCGAAACGACTGGAGTCGGAGATTGGTCGGCGGGGGCAACCGCATTCGTTGGCGCATGATTCAACACCTGCTAGTGCTGGCTGTCAGCCGTAATCGCATGGCCTAGCGACGAAGCGCCGCGTAGGACTCGAGAAGCGGCGTTCCCGGCACCACGATTTCCACTAGCTCAGCCAGCGAGTCACGAGCTATGTCTAACGTGCCTTGGTCGGCAAACTCGCCGGTTTCTCTGCGCCAGGAAACCCAACGGCCGAGCAATTCTCGGCCACTGACGACCCTGTGAATACCACCAGCGACAATCGTCGCCACCTGATAGCCGATCTTTTGTTCAAGCTCGGCTATTGTGTCGGTAGATTTGAGGTTGGGAATACTCATAAACCACTCGAACTCAGGTTCACTCAACGGTAGCGCCGCTTGAAAGCGGCGCCACTGTCGCGCGTAATCCTCAAGTCGCTGGTAGCTGCCGTCTAAAGCGACCAGTGGTTCGTGCAGTGCCTCGGCATAGCCTTCGAGTTGCTGTAGGTAATCAGTAGCGAATAAGTCCTCGTCATGCAAGGGCACATCCGGCTGATTGAATGTGGTGTCACACAGATAATCGAGCAGGCCACCGGCGGCGTCTGCGAAGTCGTTGCGAGCACTACTGAATCGTCGCTCTATTTGGGGAGAGTAATCTGACACTCTTATTTCTCCATTTTACTGCCATATTATCTCACAAAATACGAAATAATACAATAGTCGAACAGTTTTTATCTAGTCTTGGCGAAAAGTAAGAAATAGAATGAAACGGTTTTGCCAGCAACTACCGAGCAAGCCGTCTCCACCGAGGCTCATGCCGCCCGGTTCGACAATGGCGCTTGACGTGAGCGGTGGTCGAGAGCGATACATCGGTGATTCGGAATACTGGCTGCTGAGAGAGGGAACGAAATGCAACGTATCTGCTCGTTCTGTAACGACTGCAACTGCATCGGTAATCCATGTTGGTTGAGCATTTTCAGCGTAGACCCACGCTCGGATAATGTGGAGGTGCTTATCAGGCGAATCCCAAATCGCTACACGTACAGTGGTGTGCTTGGCGATAGTCGATCCGACGAGTTGTTCGCAGTTCGGCTCGGGGGTTGCCGCGTTGTCTATATAAAGCCAAAGACGGACGTTTGCATGCTGGCGTACAAATGCACTGCGACGAACGGTGCCGAAGGAGTGGGGCTGTGGAACCTCGCTGGTGATGATCTGAAAGAAACGACGCTCGTCACTGACGCCAGGCGCGTCGGTGAGTACGTCCAGTGCGGGGGTCGTAGGGACTGGCGTGTTCTGGGGTGGCGCCCCTTGTTCCGCACGATGGGCGACATACGGGTAGACGGTTCGTCCTTGCGGCGTCGGGTCGCCATAGCCAAGCTGCCGGCTTACGTCCCCAGGAACTGGCGCTTGATCCCCTACGAGCACTTGGTCGCTTTCGCCACTGAGACGCGCAAGCTCCGCAGTCGGGACCGAAGCGACGCTGGAATGGAGCCAGCCAGACGGCGCGAGCGTCAACGCAACGATCAGGACAGCAGCGACCAGCACAGTTCCGGCAGGGCGCAGAGCGATCCAACGACGCGGCAACGATGGCCGAGACTCGGACTCTGAGCGAACCGTCTCGGGTGCGAGGGGGTCTGGCTCTGGCTCAGGTTGTTGCTCTCGCGCCAGACGAACCAAGGAGCGAGCGAGTTCTGCGAACAGGTCGTCCTCGATGCCTTCCAGCGTCTTGACCTCGATTTTGAGCGTCTTGGCAACGAACTTGCGACGTTCTTCTAGGTAGCGATCTTTTCGACTACCAGCGTCCAGTAGCTCTCGCACGGCCAAGCCGCGCAGTTCGGACATCTGCTTGCTTCCGGCATCTATGGCCGCCTTGATCTGATCGTTGATCGACCAGCTTTTGGAGTCTGCAAGTAGTTTCGCAATTGCTTCCAGAGTCGAGAGTGCAGCGGTGTCCTTCCGGCGGCGGAGGCCAAACCGGCGAAGACGCTTTAGCTCTGCGGTAAGCAGGGCCTCATCGAAGTCGGGGTCGCCATTTTGCCTGCTCACAGGGCGAAATCGTAGGGCTCCAGGGCAATTTCAGGGGCTTTTGGGGCCATAAGTAGGGGCCTACATGATCTCTGATTTCTCTGCCGGCCGGGAGCGATTCGCCGGCAGAAAGGAACCTTGATGACTCCACCCCCCAACCACGACCACCCGTGCTTCGGGTGCCTGCTTCAAGAGCAACGCAGTGGCCGCGTCTGCCCGGCTGCTCGTGAGGTCTACGGCTTGCCGGACGTGATCGAGGCGCAGCGCCGGGCTGATGTGCTGCACGCTGCCATCGTGGCGGACGCTCAGAGCGTCCCCTCTTTCGCCGAACTGGTGCGCCACGACGCCATGCGTCCGGCTGCCGCTTTGCCGGCGTCGATCAGGCTCGGCCTGCTGGCCGCGCCGCCGCTCATCCCCCTCTCCCTCGACTCTCGAAAGGAGGCTGCCCATGTCGCCATTCCTTCCCGCACCGCTAGATAGCGAATCAGGATTCAATCGTCGCCAACTCGACCAGCTTCGGAGAGCCGAGGCCGCCAATGAGCTGGAGATCCGTCGCTATGGCATGGCAGCGCGGGCACGATCTGAGATGGATCAGCTTGATACCTGGGCCGGGCATGATGCTGCGGACACCGCAGCCACGGCTGAGCTGAAACTGCTGCGTAAGGGGCTACTCGAAGCAGCCGGCTCAGCGGCGGGAGTCGAGCTGGTCGCAAGCTGGGTCAATCAGTTTTCGAGCAGCAATCATCGACGGTATGGCCGTCGCTTCGGTGGGTGACTCAGCGATGGTCTGGTTCATCTTCTTGAGCGCTGTGGTCGTCCTCGCAGAAGGCTGGCTGACCACGCGCGCTCGTCCGATAGCCATAGAGCTGTACCGAGTCCGTTGCCGGTTGCGCGTCGCAAGGTTCGAGGCTGACGTGCGCCGGGATGCAGCTCACATACACCGTCGTTTGAGCGCCGAACTCGATGCGCTGAAGAAACAGGAGCGTGGTCAGTAATGCCCGAGCACAGCAAACTCATCGAGCGCGTCGTCGTCGGCCTGGTGGCTAGTGCCATTGCCGTTGACATTCTGGCGAGCGAGCTGCCGCGTGTCATGCCCTATCTCGTGGTGCTGGTGGTGCTGTTCGTGGTGGTGCGGTTGGTGCTTTTCCACACCCGGAAGTGGTGAGGATGTTTGTAAATCCGACACTTGACCGGGCGACTGATGGCACGAGACAATGGATGGTTACGTTCGTTTCAGTGTGTACGCGTGACCTCGCCTGGCAACGAGTGAAGTGAGGAAGGAGGTCACGACTATGCCAAGAAAGAGAAAGACAACCCGAAAACGCTTGGAGCGCGTTTCCATTCGCGCCGAGCGACGGAGCGAACCGGATTGGGATCGCTTTGCCTGGGCTTTGCTTCAGCACGCCCGGCTGCTCTCGGAGAGTCAGCAGAACAAGAAGGGTAAGCCGCGCCCATGAAGCCGGTGGAGTTGAGTCGGTTTCGACTGCGCTTTCCGCGCGATCTGACCCAAGAGGGGGTTTTGGCGGCGTTGGGCTCATTCTCCGGGTTGCCGCACCCGACGCGCCTGGTCTTTGACCTGCTGGCTGAGCAATCAGGTATCACGCATCATCTGGCAGTCAGCGCCAAGGCTGCTGAGACGGTGCTCGGGAGTTTGCGTGCCGCCATTCCCAGCCTGCGCCTCGATCAGGTGGAGCCGCCGCAGTATCGCTATCGGGTGCGGGCACTCTGGCAGGTGGCGCCGGCCACAGCGGTCATCCGCACCGACGAGCTGCCGGCGATCGCCAGTGGCTTGCTTGCCAGCTTGTTCCCGCTCGGGGCAGATGAGGCGGTGCGCCTGACCTGGACGTTGCGGCCACATCTGCGACCGCCGTTGCCGCTGACTCCTGAGATTCAGCGTGATGGCCGTCAACGGGTGCTGATGACCAAGCTGACCATGCCGGGGCTGAATGGTCACGGGCTGTTGCAGGTGCAAGCGCCGAACGCCGCGCGTGCGAGCCAGCTCCTGCGGCGCACGGCTGCCAGCCTATGGAGCCTCAGCACACCCTACGGTCGTCTGATGGCTGATCCGTACTGGCTCGGGCAGCTCCTTCGCTGGTGCGGTCAGCGTGGGCGCTACCTGAGTGTCGCCGAAGTCGCCGCCGTCATCGGCTGGCCGGTGGGCGCGCCTGATCTTCCGGGTCTGGAGCTGGACGCTGCCAAGCGGCTGGTTCCCAGCCTGGAGCTTGCTCGAGCTGGACGGATGCTTGGCACCAGTAACTTTGCTGGTGTCGCTCGGCCAGTGGCGCTTTCGCCCGGCGCTTCAACTCGTGGGCTGTACGTGCTTGGTCCCACCGGCACTGGCAAGACCTCGCTCATCAAGAACTTGGTCCGTGAGGACTTGGCAGCCGGACGCGGCCTGGCAGTCGTGGAGACGAATGGCGATCTCGTCCAAGACCTGCTCGACCTGATCCCTCCCGAGCGGGTCAATGACGTGGTGCTCATCGACCCGACTGACCCGGATTACGCCGTGGGCTTCAACCCCTTTGTCGGCTCGGCTGATGCCTCGCTCGTCGCTGACCAACTCGGCGAGCTATTCCAACGGCTCTGGAAACAATTCTGGGGACCGCGTACCGGCCAGCTGGCCCACATGGGGCTGCTGACCCTGGCGCGGCGGCAGAACTCCACGCTGCTCGATCTGCCTCGCTTGTTCCTCGATGAACGGTTCCGGGCGGAGCTGGTCGCCGGCTTGGACGACCCGGTGGGCTTGGAGCCGGACTGGCGCTGGTACGCGCATCTACCGGAACGCGAGAAAGCCGTCGTGATTGCGCCGCTGCTCAACAAGGTACGGGCCTTCACGGCTCGTCCCGCCATCCGGGCCATCATGGGGCAGGCCAAACCGCAGACCTCCATGCGGGCCATCATGGCCGAGCAGAAGATTCTGCTGGTCTACCTGCCCAAGGGCCTGATCGGCAGCGAGACGGCTACCTTGCTCGGCTGTCTGATCTTGACCTCGCTGTGGCAGGCGGCGACGCAGCGCGCCGGACTGCCGATTGCCGAGCGGACGCCCTTTGGCCTGTACGTCGATGAGGTGCAGGACTTCGCCTCGGCTCCGATCCCCTGGGATGAAATGTTCGCCCAAGGCCGCAAGTACGGGCTGGCCCTGACGGTCGCGCATCAGAACCTCGACCAGCTCGACCGCGAGCTGCGCGAGGTCGTCATTGCCAACGCCCGATCCAAGGCGGTGTTTGCCCTGAGCGCCACTGATGCCAAGGTCATGGAGCGGCTGTTTGCGCCATCACTGAGTGCTGCTGATCTGCAAGCGCTCGATGCCCATTCCGTCGCTGCCTTGGTGGCCCTGGATGACGGCGGCACAGCCCGGCCGGTGACGCTGAGCACGCCACCGCCGCCACCATCAGCGGCCAGCGCCGAGCAGGTGCGCCGCTCATCTCGGGCGCACTACGCCCGTAGTCGCGCTGAAGTCGAGGCCGGTTTGCGGGCACAGCTTGCGGGTCCACGCCCGGTCAGCGCTCCGGTAGGTCGGCGTCGGAGGGACCGCCGATGAGTGTGCCGGTCGCCCGTCCGGTCGCGTGGAGTGCGGTGGCGCACATCACCTGTAGCTATGCGGCGATTCGGACAAATCTGCCACTGACTAATGACACAAAATCGATTTCCAAATGGCTGCCCGCTACCTGACCACGGCCGCCCTGCGGACGCTCGAAGCCAAGCTGACCGAGCGTGACCTTGCCGTACTCCAACACGTCTCCCGCTTGCGCCTGCTGACCGGCTCCCAGCTCACCCGTCTGTGCTTCGCAGATGACGATGACCTGGACGCCAATGCCCGCGCCGCTCGTCGGGCGCTGCTCCGACTGACGCGGCTCGGCGTACTGGAGCGGCTGCCGCGCTCGGTCGGTGGCGTCCGTTCCGGCTCGGCTGGCTTCGTCTACCGCCTGGACCTCGGCGGACAACGCCTGGCTATCTCACGCGGCTGGCAACCCGAGTGGCGCAGGCGGCGCTCGCTCGTCCCTGGCAGCCTGTTTCTGCTGCACACCCTGCAAGTGGCTGAGCTGCATACCCGGCTGGTAGAGAGTGAGCGCTCCCGCCGCTTCGAGTTGCTTGAGCTGACTGCCGAGCCGTCCTGTTGGCGGAGCTATGACGGATTTGGCAGTCAGCGAGAAGTCTTGAAGCCAGACAGCTTCGTTCGCCTCGGCATCGGGCCATACGAGGACAGCTACTTCATCGAGGTAGACCGGGGCACGGAGGGCACACAGACCCTTGTCCGCCAGTTGGCTATCTACGTCGCCTACCACCGGAGCGGAGCCGAGCAGCGGGAGCATGGCGTGTTCCCGCGAGTCCTGTGGCTGACGACGACAGACACCCGAACGGCGGTGATCACCGAGTGCGTCCGGCGACTGCCGAGAGCCGACCGTGAGCTGTTCCGGGTTGCTCGTTTCGAGGATGCTATCGAGGCTATGCAGGCGTCAACTGACAAGGAGTAAGCATGGAGAACACCGCGAAGTATGAGTACCGCGTCAGCACCATTGATGACAGTCCCGTCAAAGTAGACATTGAGATGAAATATTGGGCTGACAACGGCTGGGAGCTGGTGTCGGGTGCTGCAAGTAGCTGGGCAAGCCGGGATGCTGGCTACAGCAGTCCGACCACCTGGCATACGAAGTTCGTCATGTACTGGCGGAAGCTCATGCCCAGTGAGCCCGAGACGCCACCCGTATGACGAATATGATATATTGTTAACTTAACAACACTAACCACCTAACACCCCTGAAAGGAGGTACTCCATGCCATCAGCCCCCACTACTTTTGTCCCTGAAACCGCTGCCCCGGTGGCACAGACCACCAAGCGGGCGTTTGCCTATCTGCGTGTCTCATCCGATGGACAGGTCAAGACCGATTACAGCGAAGACGGGCTGAGCATCGACGCCCAACGCTCGGGCGCTACGGAGAAGGCACAGGGTCTGGACGCTGAGATTGTGGCGGAGTTCAGCGATCCCGGCCGCAGCGCCTACGTTGATCTGCACAAGCGAACGGGCTTCCTGACGATGCTGGACGAGTTGAAGCGCCGTAACGCTCGCCCCGCTACACGGGTGGACTACGTAATCGTGTGGAGTCTGTCGCGGTGGGCACGCAATACCGTCGATCACTGGCAGACACGGAAGATCGTCAGCGAGGCAGGCGCACGGCTTATCTCCATAACCGAGCCGATGGCCGGCGAGGACAGCGCCGCCGCCTTCCTCTACGAGAGCATGATCGCCACCCAAAACCAGTTTCAGTCGATGCAGACCAGCGAGAACGTCAAACGCGGGCTGAAACAGAAGGCCAGTGTTGGCGGCACCTACGGCTGGGCACACCTTGGCTACCTCAACGACGTGGACCGGCTTCCTGATGGTCGGCGGGTCGCCACCGTTGTTCCTGATCCCGACCGACACCACTTCTTGACGCTGGCGTTCCAGCTCTACGCCACCGGCGAATACGCCCTGAGCCAGCTTGCCGACGAGCTGTATAAGCTCGGGCTGCGCTCTCGTCCCCGTCGCAATCGGCCACCGCAGAAGGTCGATACCTCAGCGCTCCAACGCATCTTGCGGGACCGCTACTACCTGGGCCTGATCGTCTACAAGCGAGGCACACCTGACGAGCAGGTCTTTGAGGGTCGCCACGAGCCGCTGATCGACCCGCAGACGTTCGAGATCGTGCAATCCAGACTCGATGAAAAGCGCCTTGCCAGCGAGCGGCCGCAGAAGCACCAGCACTACTTGCGCGGCTCGCTGTTCTGCGGCGAATGTGGCCGGCGGCTGATCTTCGGCTTTAGCCGCAGCAAAAGCGGCCAGCGCTACCCCTACTACTTCTGTATCGGGCGGATGAAGCGCTCAGGCTGCACCGTGGATCGACACATCAGTCCCAAGCTGATCGAGCAGGCCATCCAGTGCTACTACGTCGAGCGGCCCGTCCAGCTCAGCGCCGAGCAGGTGCAGCGCCTAACGAAGGCGATCGAAGCCTTGGTGGCCGTCAGCCAGCAGGCAGTAGGACAGGTCAAAGCCGCCAAGGAACGGCTCATCGAGCAACTGGAGGCCAAGCAAGACTCCCTAGTCGAGATGCGCTTCGCGGAGAAGTCGATCTCCGCCGCCGTGTTCAAGCGCAAGCAGACCGTGCTAGAGGATGAGCTGGCCGCCGCGCACGAATCGCTGGCCGAGACAGAAGGCTCCCTCCAGCTCAACGCCAAGCATCTACGCATCGCCCTAGAGCTAGCCGAGGACGCCGCAGCCGTCTACAAGGCAGCCACCGAGGCCGTCAAGCGCGGCTACAACCAAGCCTTCTTCAAGAAGCTCTACGTCCTGCCTGAATGGGACAAGACACAGGGCGAGTTGGTCGTGCGTATCACCGGAGCCGAGCTGACCGAGCCATACGCCGTGCTGCTGGCCGATGATCTGGCCGAGGGTGTCCAGGCCGAGGCCGAAGCCATAGCTGCGCAGGGCACAAAAAGGGCTCCAGAGAGCCGATCTGACTCTCCAAAGCCCTTTGCTTTTGCTACGTGTGCCAACTTCGTGAATATGGCGGAGAGGGCGGGATTCGAACCCGCGATGGAACGTGATGCCCATACTCGCTTAGCAGGCGAGTGCCTTCAGCCACTCGGCCACCTCTCCCTGGGATCGGGATGCCAGTGTAGAGCCTGGACGCGCGCCGAACTACGAGGAGCTCTGATTTCCTCGACCCCGTCCCGCCGGCGCTCGCCGTCACTGCAGATAGCGCTCCACCGTTCCCTCGTCGCGAACGGACGCCTCATCGGGGTTCTCGTGGAACTCCCGGCGAGCCCTGCGCTGGCGCAGGAGATCCCAGCAGCGGTCGAGCTCCACCTCGACCGCTGTCAACCGCTCGTGATGCTCGGGCGCTCGATGCGCCTCGTCGACCCCCAGCAGCGTGTGCTCCTCGGCGACCAGCTGCTCGATCTTGTTCAGGACGCCTTCGTCGTTCATGGTTGCTCCTTGGTGCTCCGATCGAGGACCGCATAGATCCTTGGATGGTAGGCGCGTGCTCCAGTCGGCGTGGCTCCAGATGCTCGAGCGTTGGCGCTAAGGTCGGTCCATGGACAACCTGCCCAAGCTCATCGTCCAGGTGCCGGGCGGCTCGGCGGTCGACCGACAGCTCAGCGCCCAGGCGCCGCCCAGCGTCGCCAGCGGCGCGGTCGTGGTCTCGGTCGGGCCAACCGACGCCGACGGCCACCTCGAGGCTGCCGCCGCCGGCCAGGTCGTGCTGTCGGTGCCCTCGCCCGAGGCGCTCCAGCGCGAGGCTGACGAGGTTCGCCGGGTGATCGCGCACGCGGGCACGGGCATCGAGCCGCTCGTCATCGTGGTCGAGGCCGCGGAGGAGCTGCGTGAGGAGGAGCTGGCCGCGGTCCTCGACGCCGCCGGACACACTTCGCGCGCGGTGATCCTGCGCGTCATCCGCGAGGGCTGACCGGCGCCCTGCCGGTGGGATCGGGGAGCACCCTGCGCAGGCCGTCGCTGCCAGCGGTGGCGCTCCCGCTGAAGCCCCGCCCGGCGCGCCCCGCCCATTCGGCGTCGGTGACCGCGTGCGGCTCAGCCGGAAGGTAGTGGTTGAGGATCAGCTCGCGGACTCCTGCACGCTCTGCCACGCCGCCGACCTGCGTGACGTCGGTGTGAAGCGCCGCCATCCGTTCGAGCGCCGCACCGGCGATGCCGTGGCGCTCGAGGTAGTCGAGGTCGGCGACACTGTGGACGAGGATGTCGGCGCTCTGCGCCAGGGCAATCAGATCGTCGTTGGCGGTGGTGTCGCCGGAGAACACGACGGAGCCGTCCGCGGTGTCGAAGCGGTAGGCAAGCGCAGGGACCGCGCGGCCGTGCGTGACGGCGACGGCCTTGACCTGAACAGCACCGTCTTCGTAGACGACAACCGGGATCTGCGCACCGCCCGAGGTCGTCGTCGGGGCGGGGATATCGATAGCGCGGACGAGCGCGCCAGCGTCGGGCATGAGCGCGTCCAGCGGCATCACGTTCAGGTGGTAGGCGTAGCCCGCGAGGATGCTCTCGATCAGATCCGTCGTGCCAGGGGCAGGCAGCTGCGGGTGGATCGTTGTCTCCCGATGGAACAGGGCATCACCCGCCGGCAACGGCGCTCCAGGCCGCGCCGGGCCGTAGACGCGTATCGGCGGGAGCGAGCCGCCATCCTCCCGCACGCGCACGCCCCACGGGTAGAGCAGCATGCCAGCCAGATCACCGATGTGATCGACATGGAAATGGGTGATGAACACGGCCTCCAGACGAGTGAAGTCGAGTCCCGCGTCGGCGAACGCGGACGGTGAGGAGCGGCCACAGTCGATGACGAAGACCCGCCCGTCGACGACCAGCGCCGAGGAGATCCCTCCGCGGCCGGCCACGGGCATCGGGGCGCCCGCGGTCCCAAGGAGCACCAATTCGACTGCCATCTCCACTCATTGTCACGCTTCCGGCGGAACGTCGGATTCTTGGTCGCCGGTCCCCGCGCGAGAGCAGTATCTGCAAACTCCTCGGAGGTGCGTCAGCCTGCCGCTAAATTACGCCCATTACGACGACGACGAGGATCTCCCATGAATAAACCGGTGTTGTTCTGCTACGACGGATCAGACGGATCGAGGTCGGCGTTGCACGCCGCCGCCGAACTCGTAACCCACCCCGCCGATGCCGTAGTGCTGGTCGTGTGGATGCCCGCAGTGGTCAGCCTCGTGCGAGCAGGCTCGTTTCTCACCGCGGTACCCAACGAGGGCGAGATAGATGAGCAAGAGGCCGCTTTCGCGAAACGGCTCGCAGAGGAGGGTGCCGCAGGCGCCCGCGAGCACGGCTACAACGCCTCGGCACGAATCGCGCAGGCCGACATCTCAGTCGTCGGGACGATTGGCGAGATCGCTCGAGAGATCGACGCTGGACTGATTGTCTGCGGCCAGCGTGGACGCGGCGCGGTCCGCAGCGCGCTACTCGGCAGCGTGTCGCATGGACTCTCGGCTCACGCGCAACGACCGGTGCTGATCGTGCCTGGCGGCGCGGGGTAGCCGCGAGCGTCACGAGCTCGGCGTGATGTGCGCGTCGTGCACCGTCACACCGAAGTGACAACAGGGTCCGGTAACCAACATGGCGGTCGCCGCCGCCGCTGTAGGCGCGGTCGCTGTTGGGTGATCCACAGCCTTCCTCGGTGCTGAGGAAGCGCTCCCCCGCTTCGACGGAAGAATGAGCAGTGCGAGCAGCAGCCCGAGGGCGAAGATTCCTGCGGCCCAGGCGAACGCGACGGTGTAGCCGTGGATTGCCGCCGCGTCGTTGACGGCGGGCGTGCCGGCGTGGCTGGAGGCGTAGGCGGCGGTCGCGCTGGCGAAGAGCGTGCTCAACAGCGCGGTGCCAACCGAGCCGCCTACCTGTTGGGAGGTGTTGACCATCGCGGAGGCGACTCCGGCCTCGGAGCCGTCGATTCCGAGTGTGGCCGTGCTGAACGCCGGCGCGAAGATGCAGCCCATCCCCAGACCGGCGATGACCAGTGCGGGCAGGACGTGGCTTGTGTAGCTGGCGCCGGGGAAGAGACGGGTCAGCAGGAGCATCGCGATCAATCCGAGCGTCATCCCGACGGCGACGAGTGGCTTTGCGCCGGTGCGGTAGAGCAGCTTGGTCTGCACCGTGGTGGAGGTGACGACAAGCGCGGCGGTCAACGGGAGGAACGACAGGCCGGTCTTGATGGGAGAGAAGCCGAGATTCTCTTGCATGTAGTAGGTCAAGAACAGGAACACGGCGAAGATCCCGGCGCCGGCCAGCAGGATCGACAGGTAGGCGCCGCCACGGGCGCGGTCCCTCGCGATGTGCAGCGGCAGCAGGGGATCCGTCCTGCGGCGCTCGACTTGCATGAACGCCGCGAGCAGGACCACGCTGGCGGCGAGCGAGACGATCGTCAGCGGCGCCGTCCACGAGTGCGTCTCGGCGTTGGAGAATCCGTAGACCAGCGCGAACAGGCCTGCGCAGGCGAGCAGCACGCCTGGGACGTCGATACGCGGGCGACTCTCAGGGGGACGGTTTCGCAAGAGCCTCAGCGCCACGAGCACAGTCGGCAGCGCGATCAGCACGTTCACATACAGACACCACCGCCAGGACAGCGTCTGCGTGAGCACCCCGCCGAGGATCAGCCCGACCGACGCGCCACCCCCGGCGATCGCCCCGAAGATGCCAAACGCCTTCGCCCGGTCGGGCGAGCCCGCGAAGGTCACCGTCAGCAGCGACAGCGCCGACGGCGCGAGCAGCGCGCCGAAGGCGCCCTGCAGCGCCCGCGCGGCCACGAGCATCCCGAAGGATTGCGCCAAGCCGCCGATCGCGGAGGCCGTCGCGAAGCCGATGAGCCCCGCGATGAACGTCCACTTGCGCCCGAACAGATCGCCAAGCTTTCCCCCCAGCAGCAAGAGGCTGCCGAAAGCCAGAGCGTATGCCGTGACGACCCATTGCCGGCTATCTGTTGAGAAGCCCAACGACCGCTGCGCCGAAGGCAGCGCGATGTTCACGATCGTCGCATCGAGCACGACCATCAGCTGCGCGACACCGAGCAGCGCCAGGACCGCCCAACGGCGATCCCCGGATGCAGAGCTCCCCGCGTCCGTCAACGGTGCGACGCCGATACGCTCGCTGCTCGCCATTGACGCCATCCAGGCTACGCCACAATCGCACCGCCGGTCTTGCCGGCAAGCTCGCGGGTCGGGTCGGGGCCGGGTTCGCGCATTGGGCGCATCGCCTCACCGGACGGCGTCCTGATGCGCGCCTCTATCGATAGCCTCTGTTCGTCAGCCTGGAAGGGTGGCAGAGCGGTTGAATGCACCGGTCTTGAAAACCGGCAGGCGGGCAACCCCCGTCTCGGGAGTTCGAATCTCCCCCCTTCCGCTCTCCTGAGCCTCGACCGCCATGTAATGCTGTCGAGCGTGTCGGGGCCCGCCGCCGCCCACACCTCGCAGGTGACGACCCCACGTGCTGTCGTCGAGCGCCCAGACCCGGCGGCCGCGGAGAGCTCGCTGGGGCGACGGTCGGTCTGGCTGCCGCTGGCCGCGGCGACGCTCCTCGCCGCCGCGTTACGTCTGCCGTTCCTCGCTCATCAGAGCCTGTGGCTCGACGAGGTATACACGCGCGAGATCGTCCGAGAAGCGAGCCTCTCCGATCTGTGGAACCACATCGAGGCGACCGAGTCCACGCCGCCGCTCTTCTACGTGCTCGAGTGGCTGGCGCACGCCCGCAGCACCGTGGCGCTGCGTCTGCTCCCGGCAGTCGCGCTGATCGGGGCGGTACCGGTGGCGTACCTGGCGTTCCGGCGCCTCGTCGGCGGGCGGGCGGCGTTGGCGGGCGCCGCGATCCTGGCCGTGAACCCGATGCTGGTCTTCTACTCGACGGACGCGCGCGGCTACGGGCTGTTCGTGCTGAGCGCGCTGCTGTCCGTGTGGGCCTTCTCGATGCTGCTCGAGGATGCCTCGCGACGGCGCTTCGGGCTGTGGGCGCTCGCCTGCGTCGTGTGCGTGTGGACGCACTACTTCGGTATCTTCGTCGTCGCGGCGGAGGTCGTGACGCTCCTCGTCGTACGCCCGAGACTGCGCCTGGCCACCGTCGGCTGGACGGCGCTGCTCGGCGTCTGTCTTCTACCGCTCGTCCCGCTCGTGACCAGCCAGTCCGGCGACGAACGCGCCGGCTTCATCGCCGGCATCCCTCTCGCCAGGCGTGTCTCCGAAACGGTCCGCCAGATCGCGATGGGGCCGAACGTGCCGAGAGCGTGGCTGGAGGGCGCCGGCCTCGCGATCGTCTGCGTCAGCCTGCTCGTCGGGATCGCGCTCGTCGTGCGTTCGCGCCGCCCGGGGCCGCGTGTGCTGCTCGCACTCGCCGCCCTCGCGCTTGGCGTGCCGCTGCTGCTGGCGGCGCTCGGGATCGAGGATCGCTTCTACGCCCGCAACGTCATCGCGGTCGTGCCACTCGTGGCGGCGCTCGCCGCACCGGCGATGCTGCGGCTGCGGGCCGCGCCGTTGGCCCTCTACGTCGTGCTGGCCACCGTCGCGTCCATCTGGGTGGCCACCGACTGGCGTTACGAGCAAGCCGACTGGAAGACTGCGCTGGCGCGGGCGCAGTCGCTCGACAGCGGCGCGCCGATCCTCGCGGTGGGCCGCGAAAGCGCACCCGTGGTGCAGACCTATCTCGCGCGCCAACCGGCGAGCGCCGGCGTCCTCGCTCGGCGCGCCTGGATGATCGTCGAACCGGTCCGCGCCGCCGGGCACAGGGCCCTCGGCCCAGCGCCCACACCTAGCCTGGTGGGCTTCTCCACCGTGCGCACCCTCCACGTGCAGGGCTTCGTGCTCGACCTCCTCGGCGCCGCCACGCCCACGCGCGTCGCCGCCAGCGAGGTCCCCGGGTCGAGCCTGTTTCCCGGCTAGGTCCGGGTCTGGAGCGCTACAGCCCCGACTCCGACACCGCCGCCGAGCTGCCCAGCACCTGCCCGGCGGAGCCCAGCGCCTGGACCTCCGCGTATGGGCCAACCGTGCTTTCGGGTATCGGGATGGCCGTCTCGAAACCGCTGCGGGGAACCTGGGCGACGGTCTGCAGGCTCGCGGCGCTGGCACCCGCGAGGACTCTCCACGATGCCACGAGCGTCGCGCCGTTCCAGCTCGCGTAGACGGTCCCTCCCGCTTGGCCCGCGGGCTGGAAGGCGAACGCCGGAGGGTGCGCCGGCGTGCCCGTCCACACGAAGCGGAAGGCCCGATAGGACTCCTCGTGCGCGGGGAAGTGGGCGTCGAACAGCATCTGGCCTTCGGGGCCGAACTCGGAGAAGTACGGTTCCTGGCCCCAGCCGACGAACCAGTCGCCGTTGGCGAGCGCCTGCATGCTGCCCTGGCTTTCCGCGAGCAGCAGCGGCGTGTGCGTCAGGCGGGTCACCAGCGTAGCCGTGCCGTTCGGGCCATCGAGGCTGAGGACGATGGCGCGCGACTCACTGTGCGCCTTCGGCGATGCGCCGTTGTCGAACACGCTGATCGAGCCGTCCGGCAGTTCACGCGGGTCGTGCTGCCAGGCCGTGCCCGTGCCGGCGCCCATCTCGAAGCTGGTGTGCTTGCCCCCCAGGCGCCACTCGATCTGGCCGCTGTGCGCGTTCAGCTTGTACACCGTCCACGTGTTGCGGCTGGAGATCAGCAGGCTGCCGTCGCGGTCGACGCTGATCGAGTTCAGGTGGAAGAAGTCCCACGGGTAGGGGGTGCTAGAGCGATTTGCGGGTTCGTAGGATTCGCTCAACCCGACGTGATCGATGCTCGTCCATTCGTACATCACCAGACCCGTCTTGACGTCGATCTCCTGGAACAGGCTGTCGGTGACGCCACCGTGGGAGGGTCCGCCCACCGACGACAGATCGCAGAGGATCGGCTCGTAGGCGGTGATCAGCGCGGTCCCCTGTGGGCTCAGCTGGAACTCGTGCAGGTCGGCCTGCAGCCCGTTGCCGGCGCGCACGTGGGCGATGTCCGTGTACGTGTCGTCGGAGATCACGTCTTCGCCCAGCCCGAAGCCGTGGACGGTGATGTTCCCCTGCCACCACGTGAGCACCGGTTTGCCCTCGTATTCCTGCACCTGCAGGTTGGTCGCCTCGGTGTTGGCGGGCAGCGCCTTGAACCACACCAGCCCGCCGCCCGGTTCGAGGATCATCGGCCCGGCCTGGTCGGTGCTGCCGTAGGGCGCCACGAACTCGTCCCCCGGCGCCACCGCCGGGGACGCGGCGGTCACCGTCACCACCGGCGGGTGCAGTTCCGGGCGCGAGTGGAAGCCGAGGACTTCCGAGGGGCTGCCGGGCGGCGTGATCCTGGGCGTCGAGCTGATCCGGTCCTCGCGCGCGATCGCGAACACATCCACGAGCGCGTGCACCGACCCTCCGCCGCGCAGGCGCGCGTGAACGGTCACGCGCTCCCCTTCGGCGAACGGTCGCGACGGCAGGAAGCTCGCGCCGTCGCCCTCGGAGTAGGCCTCCATGCGCCCGCTGTGGGCGCCGGTCTGCGAGCCGACGACGCTGACCGCGCTGAGGTCGTCCGCGGGCACCCCCAGGAAGCTGATCTGCGTGCGCGGCGAGGCGTCGCGGCTGCCCGCCAGCGGCGAGACAGTCACGGATCCGTCCTGCAGCGCGGAGTTGTCGAGCGTCGTCGGAGCGCAGGCGGGGCCCGCCGCAGCGGCCAGCGCGGTCTGTGCGGAGAGCCCCACACCCACGGCCACCGCAGGCCATAGGATGAGAGCGCGCATGGACGGCATCGACCCGAAAGAGCATAGGAGACTGGATAGACGCACGTTCCTGAAGGGCGGTCTCCTCGCCGGTGGAGCGATCGCGGGCGCCGGCGTGGCGATCCGCGCCGCGGCGCAGACGACGAGCGGGGGCTCGGCCGATCAGCCCAGCCCGGTCGCGCGCCCCGCGGCAAAGATCAGGCAGACGCATCCCAACATCCTGGTGATCGTCGTCGACCAGCTGCGCTTCCCCCAGTGGTTCTCGCCCAACCCGGCCGGCCTCGGCCTGCCGCCGAACCTCCAGCGCCTGCGCCAGGGGGCGGTGTCATTCGCGAGGCACTACAGCGCCTCCAACGACTGCAGCCCCGCTCGCTCGACGCTGCTGACGGGCCTGTACACGCATCAGACGGGCTGCATGATCACGGGCGGCAGCACCCTGGACCCCGGCTTTCCCACCTGGGGGACGATGCTTCGCGAGCACGGCTACCGCACGCGCTGGCTGGGCAAGTGGCACCTCACGCATGGCGACAACCACTGGACGGAGCTCACGGGCGAACAAGCGCTCGAGCGCTACGGGTTCGACGGAGGCGTCTTCCCCTCCCCGGACGGCGCGCCCGGG
Source organism: Solirubrobacteraceae bacterium (assembly GCA_035484215.1). Taxonomy (GTDB): domain Bacteria; phylum Actinomycetota; class Thermoleophilia; order Solirubrobacterales; family Solirubrobacteraceae; genus Palsa-744. The sequence goes on from DATHPE010000038.1 coordinate 271,373, forward strand.
CAGGGCTGGCGCGTGGATCCGCACATCGCCGCGCGCTTCTCCGACTGGTTCGCGCTCGAGGGCGCGCTCGAACCGTGGTGCACGACCGTCTCGTTCGTCAATCCGCACGACATCGCCTGGTGGTACAAGTGGACCGACCGCGTCGCGCCCGAGACGTTCGCCAAGCCCGTCATCAACCGGCTTGCGCCCAACTACGAGACGCCAGAACTGCTGCTCGAGCGCCACAAGCCGCGCCTGCAGCGCTCCTTCCAGGAAACAGCGGCCGCCTCGTTCGGACCGGTGCCGTTCGCCGGGCCCGAATACGTCGAAAGATGGCTGTCGTTCCTCGACCTCTACATGAAGCTACAGCTAGAGGTCGACCGTCACATCGGCCACGTCATCAGCACGCTCGAAAGCCAGCCCGAGGTGGCGGCCAACACGGTGATCGTGTTCACCTCCGACCACGGCGAGTACGGCGGCTCGCACGGGCTGCGCGGCAAGGGCGCGAGCGCCTACGAAGAGGCCATCCGCGTGCCGTTGCTCGTCAAGGACCCGCGGGGGATCCTCACCGCCGCCCCGGAAGTGCAGCGCACGCAGCTGACCTCGAGCGTCGACGTCGCGCCGCTGCTGCTCACGATCGCGACCGGCTCAGACGACTGGCGCCACGACTCGCACTACTCCTACCTCGCTGACCGGGCCGATCTGGCGGGCATCCTCGCGGACCCCGCAACGGCCGGACGACCGTACGTGCTGCACGCCACCGATGAGACCGTCACCGAGTTCGCGATAGAACCGTATGCCGCCGACGCACCGCTGCACATCGTCGCGATGCGCACGCCGCAGGCCAAGTACGCGATCTACTCCAACTGGCCCGAAACGGGCATCACGCCGCTGGCGCAGGGACAGGAAGTCGAGCTGTACGACTACAGCACGCAGACCGGGCGGTTGGAGCTGCACAACAGCGCCGGCCAGAGCCCGCTGGAGGAATCGCTGCTAGAACAGCTGGAGCTCGCCGTCAGGCGCGAGCTGCGCGGGCCGCTCCCCCCGCGCCTGGTGGAAGCCCACGCGCGCGGCTTCGCCGACTACTTCTCAACGGCCAGGCACGCCGCGGTCACCGCCGCCGCGCGGCGCAAACGTCGCGCCGAACACGAAAGCGAACCCTTGCAGCAGGAAGTCCCGGGCGCGACCCTGTTCAGGAGGAGGCGGACACTCTGAGCGTCCGCGAGGTGCCGATGACCGCGCCGGCGGCGTCGAGCGCTTGGACGGCCACGTAGGAGCCGCTCGCGACCCCCGGCAGCGCGATCGCCGTCTCGAAGCCCGCCTTGGCGACGCTGGCAGCCGGTTTCAGCGTCGCCGGCGAGGAGCCCGCGAGCACCTGCCAGGAGGCGACTTCGCTCGCCCCGTTCCAGCTCGCGTACACGCTCGCCCCGCCGTGCGCTCCCGGCGCGGGCACGACCGCCACCGCCGGCGGCTGCAGCGGCCGGCCGCTCCACGGCGCGACGAAGGTCCTGTATGACTCCCAGCCGGGAGGCAGATGCGCGTTGAAAAGCACCTGCCCGGCGGCGTCGATCTCTGAGAGGTAGCCGGCCTGGCCCCAGCCGACCATCCAGTCGCCTTCGGGGGTCACCTGCAGGTTGCCCTGGCTGTCGGCCACCAGCGGGTTCTGGTGTTCGTAGCTGCGAACGAGCGTCGCGGTCATGCTGGTCATGTTCAGCGCCACTTCGATCGCGCGCGACTGCGGCTGCACCTGTGGAGAGGCGCCGTTGTCGAAGAACGTGATCGCGCCGTCGGGCTGCTGGACGGCGTCGTGCTGCCACGCCATGCTCGCTCCAGGGCCGATCTTGAAGCTCGAGCGCTTGCCGCCCAGCTCCCAGCGGACCTGACCGGTCTTCGGGGCGACGTCGTACGCCGCCCACGTGTTGCGCGAGTCGACCAGTAGATCGCCGTCCTGCTCGACGTCGATCGAGTTGATGTGGAAGTAGTCGAACGGTTCCGCGCGGCTGGTGGGCGCGGCCGAGGCGTAGGAGCTCCGCAGGGGCACGTGGTCGAGGCTGTGCCACTCGTACATCACCAGGCCCGTCTTCAGGTCTATCTCCTGTAGCAGCGTGTCCGCGACAGCGCCATCGCGCGGGCCGCCGACCGCCGACAGATTGCAGTCGATCGCGTCGTACACGGTGATCAGCGCCGTGTTCTGCGGGGTGATCTGAAATTCGTGCAGGTCGGGTTGATAGCCGTTGCCGGCGCGGAGGACCGCGATTTCCTGGTAGGAGCTGTTGGCGATCACGTCGCCCGACGTCCTGCTCCCGTCGGCCACCAGCGGGTCCTGCCACCAGGTGAGCACCGGTTTGCCTTCGTACTGCTGCACGCGCAGGTTCGCGGCGCGCGTCCCGGAGGGGTACAGGGGCTTGAACCACACCAGTTCGCCGTGTTCGTTGAGGATCATCGGCCCGTACTGGCCGATCCCGGAGTATGGGGCGAGGAGCAGATCGCCCGTCGCCGTATCGGCGTAGGAGGCCACCGTCACGTCTGGCGGGCGCAGTTCCGGGCGCGAGTGAAAGCTTTGATATTCCTTTGGCGACGGTGTCGGCGCGGAGCTCGTCCTCGTGCTCTCCGTCGCGCTCTGGGTTCCCGGGTCATCGCGCACAGCCACGGTGAAGCTCCAGGCGAGCGGGATTGTCTTCGCGCCTTCGCGAAGCTCCGCGCGCACGGTCACGAGCTCGCCGTCGTCGAACGGGCGCGAGGGCAGGAAGCTGGCGCCGTCGCCCTGCGAATACGCGGCCAGCCGTCCGCTGTGCACGCCGGTACGCGAGCCGGAGACCCTGATGTCCGCGAGCTCACTTGCCGGGATCCCGAGGAAGCTGATCTGGCTGGTGGCCGACGCGTCCCTGCTCTGCGGGCCGGGCGAGACGGTCACGCGTTCGCCGGCCAGCGCAGCGGAGACGTTCAGCCGCGGCGGAACGCAGGAGGGCGACGCAGCCTGCCGGCCGGTCGCCGAGCGCGCGGACGGGAGCGCAACCAGTCCGACCCCCGCGAGCAACACCAGCGCGCTCACCGCGGCCAGCGTGGCGGCCACGCGCGAACGGCTGGACAGGCGGCTCACTAGTCTTTGATCGTCGGCGAGGTGCCGATCACTTCGCCCGTGGAGCTGAGCGCCTGCACGGCCACGTAGGGTCCCGCGCCGGACACGGAGATCGTCGTCTGGAAGCCCGACTTCGTGGCTGTGGTCGCCGGGCTGAGCGAGCCGCTGGAGGCTCCCGCGAGCACCCGCCAGGAGGCGACCTGCGTCGCCCCGTTCCAGCTCACCGACACCGCGATCCTGCCGCCCGCGCCCGGCGCCGCCACCGCCGACGGCGCCGTCGTCGGCTGTCCGCTCCACGGGAATAGGTAGGTCCTGAAGTCCTGCACGTTCTTGCCGAGCGTCCCGTCGAGCAGCACGTGGCCGGCGGCGTCGTACTCGGTGAAGTTGGGCAGCCCGCCGTAGCCCATCAGCCAGTCGCCGCCCGGCAGGCTGAGCATGTCGCCCTGGCTGGAGGCCAGCAGGGTCTTGGTGGGGTTGACGAACTGCTTGACCAGCGTGACGGTGTGCGTCTTGAGGTTGGGGTCGAGGATCAGCCCGCGCGACTGCTTCTCCATCGGCGGGTCCGAGCCGTTGTCGAACACCGAGATCAGCCCGCCCGGCTGCCATGCGGCGTCGTGCTGCCAGTAGGTGCGCGTGCCGGGGCCGAGCTTGAAGCTCGAGTGATCGCCGCCCAGGCGCCAGCGCACGCCGCCGCTGTCGATGTCCACGTCGTACAGCGTCCACGTGTTGCGCGAGGACAGCAGCACTTCACCGTTTTGACCGGATCCCCCTTCCCCACCCGGAGAGATCGAGTTGATGTGCACGTAGTCCCACGGGTAGTTCTCTTTCGGCGCCGGGTTGTGCGATTCGCTGATCGGGATGTGCCCGAGCGCGTGCCACTGCCACATGACCAGGCCTGTCTTGACGTCGACCTCCTCGATCACCGAGTCGGTGAGGGTGCCGTCGGACAGCCCGCCGGCGCTCGACAGGTTCACGTCGATCGGGTCGAACACGTCGATCCACGCCGTGCCTTCGGGTGTCAGCCGGAATTCGTGCAGGTCCGCCTGATACCCGTTGCCGGCCCGCACGGCGGCCACCTTCTGGTAGGAGGTGTTGTAGATCACGTCTTCACCCTGGCCAAAGCCGACCTCCAGGATCCGGCCCTGCCACCAGGTGAGCACGTTCTTGCCTTCGTACTGCTGGAGTTTCAGGCTCGTCGCGTCCTCACCGGGCGGCAGCTGGTGGAACCACACCAGGCTGCCGTTCTGTTCGGTGATCATCGGCCCGGGCGAGCCCTTGCCCTGGTAGGGGGCCAGGAACAGGTCCCCGGGCGCGGCGCCGCTCTTGGCGGGGGTGGTGATGCGCACGGTCGACGGCGTCAGCGACGGCGCTGAGCTGTAGTGCTGCACTTCGCTCGCGTTGCCTGGGTTCAGCGGGAACTCCTTCTGGCTGACAGTCGCCTGGTGGGCGACCGTGAAGTTGGTGGCGACCGTGAAGGAGGCGCCACCAACGCTGACCTTGGCGCTGACGGTCACGCGCTCGCCCGCCCCGAACGGATGCGTCGGAAGGAAGCTTTCGCCGGTGCCGGTCGAGTAGGCGCGCAGCGCGCCCGTGTGCGCGCCGCTGTGCGAGCCGACGACACGGACGTCGGACACGTGCGTGCCCGCGGGCCCGAGGAAGCTGATCTGGGTGCTCGGAGAGGCGTCCGGGGTGCCGGGCTGGGGCGAGACGGCGATCGGCGTGCTCGCCGCCGCGATCGCAGAGGTCTCCAGCATCGCCGGCGTGGCCGAGCTGCTCGAGCCGCACGCGCATAGGCCGGCGCTCATCGCCAGCGCCGCAAGCAGCATGGTCGCGCGGGTCATCACTGGGTCGAACCCGAGAACGGCTGCGAAGTTCCGATCACCGCGCCGCCGGCATCGAGCGCCTGCACCTTGAAGCTGTCATAGCCCGCCGGCACGGGGATCGCCGTCTCGAACCCGGACCTGGCGCTGGTGGCGAGGACCGCCAGCTTGCCGGCGCCGGATCCGCCCAGAACCCGCCAGGAGGCGACCTGGGTGGCGCCGTTCCAGCTCACGTACACCGTCGTGGAGCCATCCGCCTGGCGGGCGGCGACCGCGGGCGGGGTGAGCGGCAGGCCGACCCACTGCTCGACCATCGAGCGGTAGCTGAGGTCGGAGCCGGGGAAGTTCGCTTCCAGCAGCAGCTTGCCCGACGGGCTGTACTCGGAGAAGTACGGTTCCGAGCCCCAGCCGATGAACGTGTTGCCATTGGCCAGCGGCTGCGTGTCCCCCATGTATTCGGACTCGAACTGGTCGCCGCCGGTGTACTGGGCCACGAGCGTCGCCGTGCGGGTGCTCTGGTTCAGCTTGAGCACGAGCCCGCGAGACGGCCCCGTCGGCGGGACGCGCGTGCCCCCGCCGGTGAGCTGGCAGCAGTGATCGTCGAACATCGTGACCGTCAGATTGGTTCCCCCGCCCGCCCCCAGCGCGACGTCGTGCTGCCACTGGAACGCCGCTCCGGGGCCGAACTTGAAGCTCGACTGCCTGCCGCCGAGCGTCCACTCGATCTTGCCGGTGTCGATGTTGACGAGGTAGGCGGCCCACGTGTTGCGCATGGACACGAGGAAGGTTCCTTCCCCGGTCAGGTCGATCGCGTTGACGTGGTAGGCATCCCATGGGAACCCGTTCGTCGGCACGGTCGCGTAGGACTGTCCCAGGGGGATGTGGTCGAGCGCATCCCAGCTGCGCAGCAGCTTGCCGGTCTTGAGGTTGTACTCCTGCACCGCGGAGTCGATCAGCGCGCCGTTGTAGGCGCCGCCGTAGCTGGAGAGGTTCTTGGCGATGTTCTTGTTGGCGGTCACCCACGCGTCTTCACCGCTGATCACGAGCGCGTGCAGCGTGATCACCCAGCCGCCCGTCGCTTTCAGCCTGGCGACCGTCTGGTAGTGCTGGTTGACCACCACGTCTTCGCCGCTTTCCGTCGCGCCGGTGCTGGTGACGACCCCCTGCCACCACGCGAGTGCCGGCCTGCCTTCGTAGGTCTGCAGGCTCAGGTTGGAAGCCACGAGCTTTTCCGGCACCGGCTTGAACCACACCGGCTGCAGGTCGCTGTCGAGGATCAGCGGTCCGCTCTGGCCGATCAGCGGCGGGTAGTTGAGGTTGTAGAAGTTGGCGGTGAAGATGTAGCCGCCCGCCAGCTCGCCGGCGACGGTCGGACCGTCCTTGTGGAGCTTCGGCGGGTGCAGCGACGGCGCGGTGACGAAGCTGTAGGCGCCGCTGGTGGTGTATGCCCCGACCGGAGCGCCGTGCGAGCCCGCGAACGCGAAGTCGATCGCAACGAAGCCCGCGATGACGACCGCGACGACGACCGCCAGGCGTCTCGCCGCCGGGGCCAGCACGCCGTCGGGCTTGGGCAGCGCGGTGAGCGTGACCAGCAGCGCCGCCGCCGCCAGGCCGCCGCCGATCAGGTAGGCGAGCCGGAAGCCGTCGGTCAGCGACTGCGCGACCCCGTGGCCGTCGCCGATCAGGTGGCTGCTGCGCGAGGTGGCGAGCGTGACCAGGATCGCCAGCCCGAGCCCGCCGCCCACCTGGCGCGAGGTGTTGACCAGGCCCGACGCGAGCCCGGCCTGCCCCTCCTTGGCGCCCTGGGTGGCGGCGATCGTCGAGGGCACGATCGACATCGCGATCCCCGCGGCGGTCAGCAGCCCGGGGAGCATGATGTACACGATCGGGCTGCCGCTGGAGCCGACTTTCGCGAGCAGCAGCATTCCGCCGGTCAGCATCACCAGCCCTCCGATGAGCACCGGACGCACCCCGAAGTGGCTCACCAGCTTGCCGGTGCGCGAGGCGACCAGCATGATCACCAGCGTCATCGGCAGGAAGATCAGGCCGGTGTCCAGCGGACTGAGATAGAGCACCTGCTGCAGGTACAGGGAGCTCACGAACCACATCGGGAACAGCGACGCGCTGAACAGCAGCACGATGTTGTTGGCGATCCGCAGCGGCCTGGTCAGCTCCTTGAAGGGGATCAGCGGTTCGGCGGCCAGGCGCACCTCGATGAAGCCGAACACCGCGAGCAGCGCCAGGCCGCCGATGATCGGGCCGAGCGCTGCGGCGGTGCCCAGGCCGGCCAGGCCCGCTTCCACGATCCCGTACACCAGCACGATCTGGCCGATCGTCAACGTCAGCGCACCGGCAAGGTCGAAGCTCCGTCCGGGCGCCCGGCGGCGCTCGCTGACGACCGCGTAGGCCACCAGCGCAGCCGCGATCCCGATCGGGGGGTTGATCAGCAGCACCCAGCGCCAGTTGAGCTCCTGGGTGATGATCCCCCCGAACAGCATCCCCGCCGCGCCACCGAGGCCGTTCATCGACGCCCACGCGCCGATCGCGCGGTGGAGCTGCGGGCCAGGCGCGAACGATGAGGTGATGACCGCAAGCGAGCACGCCGCCATCAGCGCACCGCCGAGGCCCTGCACCGCGCGCGCCGCCACCAGCAGCCCGCGGTCGGGCGCGAGCCCGCCCGCCAGTGAGGCGAGCGCGAACACCGCCAGCGCCAGGACGAACATCCGGCGCTGGCCGAAGTGGTCGGCCGCGCGGCCGCCCAGCATCAGGAAGCCCGCGAACGTGATCGAGTACGCGTCGACGATCCACTGCAGTTCTGGCGCGGAGAACCCGAGCGCCGACTGAATCGAGGGCAGCGCGACGTTTACGATGCTCAGGTCGAGGATGACCATGAACTGCGCCACGCAGCAGACGACCAGCAGCCACATCAGGCGCCGGCCGTCGCCGCTCTGCGCCTCGGGCGTCGCGGGCGCCCCAGGGCTCACCTTCGTCTCGACGCTCATGACAGGGCCGACATTCGCCGATCGTCCGAGATCAACCGAAGCCACGAATGCCTGTTAAGGTGAGCTGCCGAGTCCTCGAGCGATGATTGGAGCACGGCCGATGAGAAGAACGCCACTGACCGCCATGCTAACGCTGCTGGCGCTCCTGGCCTGCACCATCGTGGTGGCTGGATGCGGCGGTGAAGGGGGGAGCTCCTCCAGCACGACGACGAGCAGCCCCGCCAAAACCACGCCGACGACCACGACGCACAAGCACAGCTCCAAGCCGGCCTACTGAGCAGCGCGTTCACGGCGACCCCGTGGGGCTCGGAAGCGCGGCGGCGTAGCTGATCACCTTGACCGTGCGGGAGGTGCCGAGCACGGCGCCGGTCGAGCTGAGCGCCTGCACCGCCGCGTAGGCGTACTTCTTGGGCAGGGTCGTCGAGCTTTCGAAGCCGCTCACCGGGACCGTGGCCCGGACCGCCAGCGACGCCGCGTGATCCCCCGCGAGCACGCGCCATGAGGCCACTTCGGTGGCGCCGTTCCAGCTCATGTGCACGATCGTCTCTTCGGCGGTGTTGTTGAGGTTGGCGAGGACCGCCGGAGGGCTCGCCGGGCGCCCGCTCCAGGGGTAGCGGAAGCCGCGGTAGGAGGCCATGTCGTACGGCAGATGAGCATCGAACAGCAACGCGCCGTCGCTTGCGTACTCGCTGATCTCGGGCACCCCGCCGTAGTCGAGAACGGTGCTCCCGTCCGCCAGCGTCTGCATGTTGCCCTGGCTGGCGGCGAGCAACGGCGGATCGGGGTGCGTGTACGCGAACGCGAGGTGCGCTTCATGGGTCTTGAAGTCCAGCGCGATGCGCACGCCGCGCGACTGGCTGTGGATCGGCGGGTTAGAGCCGTCGTCGAAGAACGTGACTTCGCCGTCGGCGAGGATGCGCCCGTCGTGCTGCCACGCCGTTTCCGTTCCCGGCCCCATCTTGAAGGAGCTCTGCAGGCCGCCCAGTCGCCACAGGATCTTGCCGCTGCCGCCTTCCAGCTGGTAGCCGGCCCAGGTGCTGCGAGCGGAGATGAAGATGTCCCCGGATCGATTGGAGTCCCCACCCTCCACATCGATCGAGTTGATGTGGAACCAATCCCATGGTGTCGCGTTCGTCGACGCTGGGGTCTCGGACTCTTCCGCGGCCACATGGTCGAGGCTGTGCCATTCCCAGCGCACGAGGCCGGTCTTCATGTCGATCTCCTGAATCGCCGTGTCGGTGATCGTCCCGTCGCGTGCTCCTTTCACCGACGATAGGTCGCAGCGGATCGGGTTGAAGGCGGTGACGTAGGCGATGTCGTGCGGGGCCAGTTGGAACTCGTGCAGGTCCGCGTGCAGGCCGTTGCCGCCCCGCACCGTGGCGAGCGTCTGGTAGTGGGAGTTCATGACGACGTCTTCGCCCTGGCCGAAGCCCAACGAGAGCACGCGCCCCCGCCACCACGTCAGGACGCGCTGACCTTCGTAGGTCTGCTCGTTGAGGTCCTCCGCCGTTTCGCCGCCCGAGAGCTGCTCGAACCACACGAGCCGCCCCTTCGGCGTGTAGATGAGTGGCCCGTAGCGGCCGGGACCGGGCCCGTTTGTAGTGAGGATGTCGCCCGCCGCGGGGTCGCGATCGGCCACCGTCACGTCCAGGATCGGGGCCTGCACCCCGGGCATGGTGTCGAAGCTCTGGTAGTCGGCGGGCGCCGCCTGAGGATTGCCGAACTCGGAGACGTTCGCCGTCGGATACGGGGTGTCGACGCGAAAGCCGAAGGCGATTCGCTTGCCGCCGGCGCCAGCGCCGAGCACGGCCCGCACGACCACGCGCTCGCCGGCGTCGAACGGCTCCTCCGGCACGAAGCTCGCGCCATCGCCCTGGGAGTAGGCATACATATGCCCTTCGTGCAGACCGGAGCGCGAGCCGGTGACCGAGACTGCGCGGATGTTCGCGACGTTCGTGCCCAGGAAGCTGACCTGCGCGTGCGGGCTGGCGGTGACCGATTCCGGCTCGGGCGAGACGTCGACGCCGGTTCCCGGCAGGCTCGCGCTGTGCTCGAGCGTCGCCGGCAGGCACGCGGGCGAAGTCCCGCCCGGCGTGCTGGAGGCGCCGCCAGACAGGCCGAGGTCGGGGGAGTCGAGCGCGATCGCGGCGACGATCCATCCGCAGACCGCGACCAGCAAGACGATGTATCCGTTGCGTTTCATGTGCGCTTTGCCGGCCGGAGGCGACAATACTGAGCAACCCGTACGGTGTCCGCCCGGATGCTCGCGCACAAGGCATCCTTACCAACTTCTTCGTGGCGCCGGGAGCGCTGGCATGGCGTACGCTCTCACGTATGGGGGTGCTAGCGATGAGGGTGCACGCGCTTCGCGGTCCGCGTTTGCGGGCGGTGCTGAGCATGCTTGCGATCGCGGCGGTGGCGGCCCTCGCGGCCACGCCATCGCCCGCCGCGGCCGACCAGAGCGATGCGGCGAGCACTCGGACCTATCTGCAGGGGAACTACACGGTCGTGCGCTACTTCACATCGCACATCCCGGCTGTGAAAGGCGAGATATCCAGCGTCCTCACGGGAGTCCAGCGTGAATGCCCGCTCGCTGCCGCCGAATCGCCGGAGAACGTCGACTCCGAACAGCTCAGCAACGAGGTGATCGGGACGATGGTGACGACGGTTACGCAGCGCAACCTTCCGTATATCTTGAGAGCCATCAGGGCGGCTAAGCCGCTGCGCTGGAGCAACAGCACGCTCACCAGGACCGTCCAGGCCTACGTGGCCCAGGCGAAGGCGCTCACCAAGCTCGCGGTGCCACATCTGTGCGCGGATGTGAAGGCATGGGTCGCCAGCGACTTCCAGACGCTTCCGGCGAGCGCCGCGAGCTTTGCCCCGCGCTTCCTGGCCGCGTGGGTGGCGCCGGGCTTCCTGCCCTCGTCGCTGGCCGCGTACGAGACCCCCGAAGAGCGGACGCTGGCGCGCCGCACCGCCCAGCTCGAACAGCAGTGGGCCGAATTCGAAGCGGGCGAGGTCGAAACGTGGGCCGACATCATGAACGAGCTCGTGCTGCAGCCCTGAGCTCAGGCGACGGCCCGCAGGTGCCGGTAGGGGACGCCTCGCAGCTCGCGCACGAGCGCATCCACGACCCCCTCATCGTCCTCCTCGCGGCCGTCGGTGACCGCGCCGATGACCGCGCGCTTCTGCTCCAGCAGCGTCGAGATCGTCTCGTCGATCGTGCCCGCGGCGAGCAGATAGGAGGCGTTGACGGCGTCCAGCTGGCCGATGCGGTGGCAGCGGTCCTCGGCCTGGTCGTGCTTGGCGGGTGTCCACGCGAGCTCGAGGAAGGCGACGTTCGAGGAGCGCGTCAGCGTGATGCCGTGGCCGGCCACCTCGAGTGAGCAGACGATCAGCTGGTTGCCCCCGGCGGCATCCGGCGCCTGGAAGGCCTGCAGCGCGGCGTCCCGGGCGCCGGCGCTGTCCTCGCCGAGTATGTGCAGCGCCATGGGGAAGCGGGCGACCACCGCCCGCTGGATCTCGCGATGGCCAGCGAACACGACCAGCCGCTCGCCGGAGGAGCAGAAGTCGTGGATCCACGCCAGCGCGGCGTGCAGCTTGCCGCGCGCGGCCAGCAGCTTGAGCGCCTCCAGGCGCACCAGGCGCTCGGCGCGCAGCGCGGCGGCCACCTTCGCGTCGAGCTCGCGCAGATCCAGCGGCTGACTGCGCAGCCAGGCCACGAGGTCGCGCTCGGCGAGCCTGTACTCGGCCTCGTTGTCCAGCTCGACCGGCACGATCGCACGCGTCTTGGCTGGCAGCTGCGGGAGCACGTCGGCCTTCAGCCGGCGCACGAAGCAGCGGGCGCGCAGATGCCAGTGCAGGCGCAGGTGCGCGTCGGGCCCGCGGAAGCGCTGGCCGAAGCGCACACCCGAGCCGAAGTCCTCCAGCCGCCCAAGGATGCGCAGCTGGGAGATCAGCTCGGCCGGACGGTTGGTGACGGGCGTGCCGCTGAGCGCGAGCACGAGCCCGTCGCGGGGCACCACCGCGGACAGCCGCTGCACGGCCTGGGTGCGCTTGGCGGCGGCGTTCTTGCAGTAGTGGGACTCGTCGAGCACGAGCGCGCGCGGGCGCACCGCGCGCAGCTCCTCCAGGCGCGCGGCCACGATGTCGTAGTTGACGACCGTGATGTCGGCGGCGGGTGACGGGGCCGCGTGCTCGTTGCCGTTGCCGGTGAGCGCGCGGGCGCTGCGCTGCGGCAGCCAGTGCTCGAGCTCGCGCAGCCAGTTGAGCTTGAGGCTCGCGGGACACACCACCACCGCCGGGTACGCGCCGGCCGCCTCGATCGTCGCGATCGCCTCGATCGTCTTGCCCAGACCCTGCTCGTCGGCGAGGAACGCGCGCCGGCGCGCCAGCAGGTAGCTCACGCCGGCGCGCTGGAACGGCTTGAGCTCGCCGCCGAGGCCGGCGACGCTCAGCGGCGCGTCGGTGGCGGCCGACAGCTCGACCAGCCCTTCGGCCTGCGCGTGCTGCTCGCGGATCTCCTGCAGCAGAGCGAGCGCGTCCGCCTCCACCCACACCTCGCCGTCGGCCAAGAAGGCATCCAGCTGAGGCACGCAGAACGGGTCGGCGCGGATCGCGGGGAGCTGGGCGTGCTCGCGCCCGCCGCCGCGGCGGGCGCTCGGCTGCAGGGCGCCTCGCAGCGCCGCGAACTCGCGCACGCGCGTCGCGTCGTGGCCGGTGGCCAGCACGAACGTGGGGTCCTCGTGCACGTTCGAAAGCTCCAGGACCGCCGGCGGCGCCGGGCGTCCGTCCTCGAGCGCCGCGACGCAGCGCCGTGCGGCCGGGCTGACCCACGCGTCCAGCCCTCGCATCAGCCGCCACGACTCGAGCGAGAGCGCCACCGTTACCCCTCCGGGGACGTTGACGGCGCGCTCGCGCAGCGCCCGCGGCAGGCGCCGCTCCTCGCCGAGCAGCACGAACACGGGGGGATCGCTCGGGGCGGGCGGGCCTCCCACCTCGACGTTGCCGCGCCATGTGGTCGCGCGCGTCAGCCAGGCGCTGACGCGCGGGTCGATGCTGACGTCCTCGACGTGCTCGAGCAGCTCCGCCAGGGCCTCCGCGTCGCGCTCGAGCGCCGCCAGGCCGAGCGTCCCCGCCGGGCCCTCGAGCGCGCGCAGCCCGGCCCGAGCGGCGAGCACGCGTGCCAGGTCCGCGCGCTCGCGCGCGATCAGGATCCAATGCTCGCCGCGGCGATCGCGCCGGAACTCGACGTCGTAATGGGAGGCGAAGACCTCGCCGCCGGGGCGCCGGCGCTCGCCTTCGGCGCTCCCCGCCGGCCCCTCGCGTCGGCTCTCAGCGAGCGCCTGCAGCGCGCGGCGCGCGGCGTCGCTCACGTGCACGCCGTCGCTCCGCCCCTGCAGCATCCGCATGAGCTCGGCCGCGTGATCGTCGAGCGGGACGAGCGCTCGGCCGATCGCCGGCAGGTTGTACGCGCCGGGGTGCTCGAGCAGCGCCGCCACGGGCACGCCTGCGGCGTCGGTGGCAAAGCTCAGCCACCAGTTCTCATCCGGGCGCGCGAGGTCCACCAGACACTCTCCGGGGCGTCTGCGCGCGCGACGGCGCGCGAGCGCGCGGGCCAGCGCCTCGCTCACCTCCGGCGGGCTCGGCAGACCTGCGAGCAGGCGCGCGAGCGCCTCCGCCTGCTCGGGACCGAGCGGCAGGCACCAGGCGCGCTCGACGGGATCCCAGCGCCGGCCGGGGATCGCGCGCAGGAGCTGGCGCAAGCGCTCGTCATAGGGAAAGCGCAGAACGGCCTCGTCGTGCTGCAGCGTGGCTGAGAAGGCGGAGGACACGAGCTCAGCACGATAGGTGCATATGAGGATGCCTTGGGCTGGGAGGCGGCGTGCCTCCTCCTCGTTCTACTACTGCTACTACGAGTGGTGTATCGCGATGGCTATACACCGTCTCGAAGGACTAACACCCAGCAATCAGGCGTCGCGCTCGACCTTTCCCAGTGCCTGCGTGATCGAGCGTGTGAGCGCCGCGCGCACGAGCAGCGCCAGGCCGGGGATCGGTGAGGCGAGGCGGATGTCGTAAACAAAGGCCGTTCCGCCGCCGGAATCGGACGCGAAGCTCATCACGCCGACATGGCCGCGAAGCGGGCTGCCCTTGGTGATGCGGTAGACGATCCGCTCGCCGGCCACGAACTCGGTGACGGTCTCCTCGAACGGCGGCAGCGGTCCGATCCGCAGCTGGCGCACCGATCCGACCCCGTTGCGCTCGCCGCCGTCGCCGTCCCTCAGTCGGGTGACCTTCGCGCCGAACACCTCCGCGAGGTTCTCGTGCTCGGCCAGGTGCGCGAAGATCCGCTCGGGCGACTTGGAGAAGCGGTGCTCGATGTGGACATGGTGCGCTCTCACCTGACCGCGCAGCCTATTCGCCTGATGCGCTCGCCGCGAGCACGTGCTTGAGGAAGGCGTTGGCGGCGGGCGTGAGGCGACGGTCGGTGCGCCACACCAGCCCCACCTGACGCGACATCGCGGGACGTAGGGGCACGGCGACGAGCGGCTCGGCGGCGCTGTCGGCGACCGCCTTTGAGACCACCGAGACACCGAGGCCGCGCGCGACCAGAGCGAGCACCCGCGAGAGCTCGTTGGTCTCGAAGCGAGCGCGCGGCTCGAATCCCGCGCCGTACGCGGCCACCTCGACGGCACGGCGCAGGCCCGTCCCCTCGCGCAAGAACACGAACGGCTCCTCGCGCAAGGCCGCCAGCTGCACGTGCGCGCGCCGCGCCAGCGGATGGTCCTCGGCGACCACGAGCACGAGCTCGTCTTCGAACAGCAGCTCCCCGCTCAGTCCCGGCGCCAGTCCCGTCTCGATCGGCACGAAGGCGACGTCCAGCTCGTCGCCGTGCACGGCCTGCAGCATCTTCGGCGCGACCTCCTCGACGACCCGGATGTCGATCGCCGGATGCAGCTGGTGGAAGGTGGCGAGCGCGGCCGCGAGGTCGTATGGCTCCAGCCACTGCATCGCGCCGATCGTCAGCCTGCCGCGCATCAGCCCCTTCAGCTCGGCCAGCTCCGCCACGCCCGCGTCGAGCTCGCCGAGCGCGCGCTCGGCGCGCTCGAGCATCAGGCGGCCGGCTTCGGTCAGCTCGACGCTGCGCGTGGTACGGCTCAGCAGAGCCACCCCGAGCTCCGCCTCCAGGCGGCGGATGTGCTGGGAGACGGCCGGCTGGCCGACGTGCAGCTCGGCGGCCGCGCGGGTGAAGTGGCGCTGACGCGCCACCGCCGCGAATGACCGTAGTTGGTGCAGGTCCACGGCCATTCATCATGGCAGATGATCAGTCTTATCTTACTTCCGTATTTGGGTTATGGAAGCAAGTGCGTCATCATGCTCCGCAGCACCCCAAACCCTCCCCCTGACAACGACCCGCCCTCATCCCCGAGCGGGTCGTTGTCGTTTAAGAAGGTCTTTCAAAATGGAGGGTTTGGGGTTGGGGTCTTGAATCTTTGGGGTGTGTCCCCGAGGATTGGAGGCGGTGGAGGTGCCCTCAAGGTTCGAGGTCACTGACGAGTTGTGGGCGGAGGTCGAGCCGTTGATCCCACCGCGCGTTCGTCGTCGGCGTAACCCCGGCCGCAGGGCGATCGATGACCGGCTGGTGCTCAACGGGATCTTGCACGTGCTGCACACGGGCATCGCCTGGGAGGATCTGCCGCGCGAGTACGGGTACGGCTCGGGGGTCACGTGCTGGCGACGGTTGCGGACGTGGCAGAAGGCCGGCGTGTGGGACGCGCTGCACCAAAAGCTGCTGGTGAAGCTAAACGCTGCGGGCAAGATCGACTGGTCCCGCGCAGCGGTCGACGCCAGTCATATTCGTGCTCTTTTGGGGGGCTCCTGACGGGGCCATCCCCAGTAGACCGCGCCCGCACGGGCTCAAAGCACCATCTGTTGGTCGACGCGAGCGGAATCCCGCTGGCAGTTGCCTTGACCGGTGGCAACCGTCACGACGTCACCCAGCTGCTGCCACTGATCGAGGATCTGCGTTCAAGGCCGGTCGCTGGAAAGCGCGGCCGGCCACGCCAGAAACCCGATCGTGTTCTCGCTGACCGTGGCTATGACTTCGACAAGCACCGTCGGCTCCTGCGGGCTCTCGGGATCACACCAGTCATTGCTCGCCGTGGAACAGCCAACGGCTCCGGCCTCGGACGACAGCGCTGGGTCGTGGAGCGCGGCTTTGCTCACCTGCACAACTTCCGCCGGCTACGGATCCGCTACGAGCGCGACCCCGATATGCACACCGCGTTCCTCACGCTCGCATGCTCGATCCTCTGCTGGCGACGCCTACAGTCATTTTGAAAGACCTTCTAAGCCGCGCGAGATGGCGAGCCGCGCTCGCGCGGCTCGCGTACAGCGCCGCGCCACCTACCCGCGGGCGCGCGCCGACAGTCCGCTATTCGTAGGTGAAGCGGTCACCCGGGGGGTCGTCCGGGCTCTTGAGCTTGCCGACTGTCGCGACCACTTCCACGCCCCCGGCCTTGCTGGCGGGCGTCAGCGCCGTGCAGCTCGTGTTGGAGGTGCAGTAGACGTCCGTGGCCAGCTTTTTGCCGAACTTGAACGTCGTCATGCCCGCCCCCTGGACGAACCCGTCGCCAGTGATCGCGACGCTTTCGCCGCCTGCCGGCGAACCGGCGCTGGGAGCTACGGCTTCGACCGCGGGCCGATACTCGAACTCGTCCTTCGTCGTGGTCGCGCTGGTTCCGCCCACGGTCACGACGGTCACGTTCACCGTTCCCGCACCCGCCGGCGAGACCGCGGTGATCGAGCTCGACGAGCGCACGGTCACGCTGCTCGCGGCGGCGGCGCCGAAATCGACCGCGATGACGTGTTGGAAGTTGGTGCCGGTGATCGTCACTTCGCTGCCACCGGAGCCCGGACCGTCCTTGGCCGCGAGCTTCTTGACGGTCGGCGCCGGCAGGTAGGTGAAGCGGTCGGCGGGGACGGTCGCGCTCCTGCCGGCCGGCCTGGAGACGGTCACGTCCACCGTTCCGAGCGCTCCGGCGGGGGCGATCGCGGTGATCGTCGTCGGCGAGTTGATCGTGTAGCTGGTGGCGCTGTGCGCGCCGAAGCTGACGACCGTGGCTTCTTCGAAGTTGGAGCCGGTGATCGTCACTTCGGCTCCGCCTGTCGCCGGGCCGATGCTGGGGCTTATGCTCGTGACGATCGGGATCGGTTCGCTGAGCACGAGGTCCTGGTAGCCACCGGCTGCGATCGCGGTGGCCTCGTGCAGTCCGGTTATGGCGACTGGAACGTCACTCGGTTCGCCGACGCTGCCGTTGCCGAGCTCGCCGTACTTGTCTTCGCCCCAGGCCATCACCGTGCCGTTGCCGAGCAGCGCGAGGCTGTGCTCGCCGCCGGCCGCCACCGCGCTGACGCCGGCGAGCCCGCTCACCTCGCTCGGAGCGCCACCGCCGCCGCCGATCGCGCCGTCGCCGAGCTCCCCGTATTTGTTTTCACCCCAGGCCATCACCGTGCCGTTGCCGAGCAGCGCGAGGCTGTGGCGCGCGCCCGCTGTGATCGCAGTGACCCCGCTCAGCCCTTCGACCGGCACGGGCACGTCGCTGAACTCTTCTTCGGATTCGCGTTCTTGTTCTTCCTCTGCCTGCGTCAAGGCTAGGTTCCCGAGCTGTCCGTATTCGTTGTCGCCCCAGTCTCTGACGGTGCCGTCGCTCAGCAGCGCCAGGCCGCATTCGCCGCCTGCCGCGATCGCCGTTACCCCGGTGAGCCCTTTCACCGCGACGGGCACTTCGCTGTCGTTGGCGTCGCCGTCGCCTAGCTGTCCGTGTTCACCTCGGCCCCACGCCATCACCGTGCCGTCTTTCAGCAGCGCCAGGCTGTATTCGGCGCCCGCGGCGATCGCCATCACCCCCGTCAGCCCTTTGACCGCTACCGGCAGTTCGCTGCCTTCGCTCGAGCCGTCGCCGAGCTGCCCCGATTCGTTGGCGCCCCAGGCCATGACGGTGCCGTTGCTCAGCAGCGCGAGGCTGTGGTTGCTGCCGGCCGCGATCGCCGTGACGTCAGCCAGTTCCTGCACCGCCACCGGCACGTCGCTGCTTTCGAAGGTGCCGTCGCCGAGCTGGCCGGACGCGTTGTAGCCCCACGCCGCCACCGTGCCGTTGGCCAGCAGCGCCAGGCCATGACGCCTGCCGGCCGCAACCGCTGTGACGAAGTTCAACCCGGTCGCCGGGATCGGCGTGTCGCTCTGGGTAAGACTGCCATCGCCGAGCTGTCCGTAGGTGTTCTGGCCCCAGCCGAGGACGCGATAGTGATGCGCCGCGACCGTCAGCGTGGCCACCTCGCTCGTCGCCGTGCCGGCGACGTTGGCGAACACGGCGCGGTACTCATCGCCGCTTTCCGCGAGCTCGGCGTTCGCGACCGTGAGCCGATCGGAGGTCGCTCCGGCGACCGCGCTCCAGGTGCTGCCGCCGTCGGTCGAGAGCTCCCACTGCTCGCTCGGAGTCGGGGACCCGGTCCCGGTTGCTTCGAACACCACGGCCTGCCCGATTTCAACGGTGACACCCGCGGGCTGCTCGGTGACTGTGGGGGCCCGATGAACCGTCAGTGTGGCCACGTTGCTCGTCACTTTCCCGGCGGCGTTGGTGAATACCCCCCGGTACTCACTGCCGTTTTCCGCGATCGTGGCGCTCGCGATGATCAGCTGCGGCTCGGTGGCTCCCGCCACCGGGCTCCAGCTGGCACCCGCGTCGGTGGAGATTTCCCACTGCTCGCTCGGCGTCGGGAACCCTGATCCCGACGCTTCGAACACCGCGCTCTGACCTTCTTCGACTGTCGCGTCGAGCGGCTGTCTCGTGACCGCCGGCGCGAGCTGCACAGTCAACGTGGCTATGTGGCTCGTGGCTGTGCCAACGGAGTTTTTGTACGTCGCGCGGTACTCACTGCCGTTCTCGGAGGTTTTCGTCTTGGCGATCGTGAGCTGGTCGGATGTACCTCCGGCGACGCCCGTCCATACGCCGCCACCGTTGACCGACACTTCCCACTGCACGCTCGGTTCGGGGAACCCGACCCCGGCCACTTCGAACACCGCGTTCTGACCTTCTTCGACTGTCACGCTGACCGGCTGTTTGGTCACGGCCGGAGCGAGGTGCACCACCAGCCTGACCGCCTCACCGGTCACGCTGCCGACGCTGTTGGTGAAGGTGGCGCGAAACACGTCGCCGCTTTCCGACGTTTTCGCGCTGGCGATGACGAGATCGTCGGAGGTGCCGCCGGGGACCGGGCTCCAGGTGGCGCCCTCGTTGGTGGTGACTTCCCACTGCACGGTCGGCGTCGGCACACCCGACGCGGCCGCTTCGAAGACCACGGTCTGTCCTTCTTCGACGGTCTGTCCCACCGGGTTCTTCGTGATTTTGGGAGCTTTCAGCGTTTCGGCGTCGCGCACGACGTCCGCCGCGGCTCCCGCGCCGAAGCGCGACAGGGGGCTCTCCGCCCAGGCCGAGGCGCTCAGCAGGCCCAGCGCGAGCAAGGCGGTCGCGAGCAGAGCGGGTAGCAGGCGGTAAGCACCGCTGTGCTCCGGCGACCGGGTTCGACTGGTCCTCCGTGCCATTCTGACCCCTCCCATTTCCCCTGTGAAGGCGCGCGCCACCCGCGCGCGCCCATGCCGTGAGTCTACTGTGTGTCGGGCCAGGCGGCGGCGCCCATGACGCCGTCGCCGTCCGCCGGCCGGGGGCCCCCCACGGCGATGATGTCCAGGCCCTCCGGGCCAGCCTCGAAGGCGCGCACGACCTCGGGCGCCACGCGCAGCACGTCCCACTGGCGCAGCTCCTTCAGCTCGTTGTCGAGCAGCACCCGCCCGGAGCCGGCGACGACGACGTATGCCTCCTCCTGCTCTTGGTGACTGTGCGCGAACGGGCTGCGCAGGTTCGGCGCATAGCGGAAGTGGCTGACCCCCAGGTCGCGTGAGTCGAGGTGCTTGCGGCCGAACCGGCCCTCGATGCCGGGAGCGCGATCACCCACCGAATCCTCGATCTCGAGCAGGTTCACGGTGGCGAAGCTGGACATGGCGTCTCCTTTGGGCGGGGCGGGCGTTGGTCTACGCACCCCACCTTATTACCCGCGCGGACCCCGGCGCGGGTGCGCTCAGAACAGCTGCAGGTAACGGTCGAGCTCCCACTGCGTGATCTGCTCGTGGGCGGCCTGAACTTCGCGGCGCTTGACGTCGACGTAGTAGTCGAGGTAGTCCTGACGAGGTCCCTGCCCGCCCGTGCGACCGAGCACCGCGCGCAGGACGTCTGAGCGCTCGAGCTCGCGCGTGGCGTCCAGCAGGTTGGCGGGCAGCAGCTCGATCCCCGCCTGCGCGCGCTGCTCGTCGCTGAGCGTGTACAGGTTGGCCGTGTTCGGGTCGCCCGGGTCGAGCCCCTGCTCGATCCCGTCCAGGCCGGCGCCGAGCATCGCCGTGGCGGCGAGGTAGGGGTTGCACGAGCCGTCGACCGTGCGGTCCTCGATCCGCCCCGGCGCGGGGATGCGCAGCATCTGCGTGCGGTTGTTGTGGCCGTAGCTGACGAACGCCGGCGCCCACGTCGCGCCGCTCGTGGGCGCCCCCACGCACAGGCGCTTGTACGAGTTGACCGTGGGGGCGGTGACTGCGATGTACGCCTTGGCGTGGGCCTTCAGACCGCCGAGGAAGTTGTATGCGAGCTCAGACAGCCCGAGGCCGCGAGGGTCCTCGGCGGGAGCGCGCTCGAACACGTTCTCCCCGTCGCGCCACAGGCTCACGTGGAAGTGGCAGCCGTTGCCGGTCAGGTGCCCGAACGGCTTGGGCATGAACGTCGCGATCAGCCCGCGCTCCTGTGCCAAGGACTCGACCATGTAGCGGAAGAAGACCGCGCGGTCGCAGGTGGTGAGCGCGTCGGCGAAGGAGAAGTTCTGCTCGAACTGCCCGTTGGCGTCCTCGTGGTCGGTGGCGTAGTTGTCCCAGCCGAGTCCGGTGACGGCCTTGGAGACCTCCATCACGAAGTCCAGGCTGCGCGTCAGCGCGCGCATGTCGTAGCAGGGCTGTTCGAGCGTGTCGAGCGCGTCCGCGAGCTCGAGCTTCCCGTCTGCGCCGCGGCGCAGCAGGAAGTACTCCAGCTCGGCGCCGATCTTCAGCTGATAACCCAGCCCCTCGGCGCGCGCCAGCGCCGAGCGCAGGATCGTCCTTGGGCAGTACGGCCACGGCTCGCCCTCCACCGTCACGTCGCAGGCGAAGCGCCCAACGTTCTTGCGCCAGGGAAGGATCGTGAAGCTGCGCGGGTCGGGCACGGCGATGATGTCCGGGTCATCGGGGCCCTGGCCGATGTCGCCGGCGGCGAAGCCCGCGAACCCGGCGCCCTCGCCGAGGAGATCGTCGAGATGATCCGCCGGCACGAGCTTCGCGCTCGGCTTGCCGTGCATGTCCACGAACTGCGCGAACAGGAACTCCACGCCCCCGTCCTTGACGATCCGCCGGACATCGTCGGCGTTCTCGGGGGGCGCGCTCATCCAGAGTATGTATATCTGTCCGCGCGGGCATGTGGCAATGGCTGCGATCTCCCGTTCGCGGCCACTAGCATGTGCGCAGCGCACATATGTTGACCGACACTGAGCTACATGGGTTGCGCGATGAGAACCGCACCCTCTACGGCGTCATCAAGCTCGTCTCGTCGTCGGTCGAGCTCGGCCCGATGCTCCAGGGCATCGTCGATCTGGCGACCGACGCGACCGACTGCCACGCCTGCTTCATCTACCTGCTCGAAGATGACCGCCTGACGATCCGGGCCGCCTCGCAGGTGTTCGCCGACGCCGTCGACCGGGTGCATCTGGCGATCGAGGAGGGGCTCACCGGCTGGGTCGCCCGCCACCGCACGCCGGAGTTCATCCGCGAGCGCGCGATGGACGACCCGCGCATGACATACGTGCCGCTGCTCCAGGAGGAGCGCTTCCAGTCGATGGTCGCCGTCCCGATCCTGTCGCGCGCGAGCGAGACCCTGGGGGTGATCGTCCTGCACACCGAGGCCCCCCGCGAGTTCACCGAGGACACGCTGAAGCTGCTCGTCCACATCGCCTCGCTCGTGTCGGGGGCGATCGAGAACGCCCAGCTCTACCAGCGCGAGCGCCGCCGCGTCGATGCGCTGACGCGCCTGGCCGAGCTCGGCGGCGAAGTGGCGTCGGTGACCGAAGCCGACAACCTCGGGCTGGTAGTCGCCGGGGGCACCCGCCGGCTGCTGGAGGCGGAGCTCTGCCAGATCTACCGCTTGGACCCCGACGATGGGGAGCTGCACCTGCTCGCCTCCGATCCGCCCGAGCTTCGCTCGCCGCCGACGCTGTCGACGGCGGGCTTCCTGATCGACGCGCTCGACGGCCAGGGCGCCGGGCCGGCCGCCCGCGGCCTGTGGCCGGGGCTCGACCTCGCCGACCTGCTGGTGACGCCGCTGACGGCCGGCGGCGAGCGCCTTGGGCTGCTGTGCGCCGGATCGCCCAGCGGCCGCAAGTTCACGAGCGAGGACACGGAGCTGGCGCGAGCGATCGCCCACATCGCGGCGGTGGCGATCAAGCGAGCGGAGCTGATCGAGCACCTCACCAACGCGAACATCGTCAAGGACATGTTCGAGGCGCTCGCCGCCGGCGCCACCGCGTTCGCGGTCGCCAAGGCAGCCGAGGTCCGCTGCGATCTGACGGACCCCTTCCTGATGATCTGCGCCGAGCCCTCCGGCGAGCTCGAGCCGGCGTCGGTCGAGTGGCGCGAGGCCGCCGACACGCTCGGAAGAGGGTTGGGGGCGCTGCACCCGCGGGCGGCGATCGAGGCCGGTCCCGGTCCCGTCAGGGCGGCGATCCCGCTCGGCGCGGGGCGGCCCGAGCGCGTCGAGGAGCTGCTGCGCTCGTGCCACGAGCTCGGCGGGCAGACGAGGGCCGCGATCGGCGTCAGCCAGCTGCACCAGGCGGCAGCGCAGGCCACGCGCGCCTACCGTGAGGCCGTCGACGCGGCCACGATCGGCCGCGCGCTGCTGCGCGAGGGCGGCGCGATCGCCTACTCGCAACTCGGCGCCTACCGCTATCTCGTGCACATCGCCGCCGATGACGCCCCACGCGACAGGATGCGCGCGGCCGTCGACGTGCTGATCGCCTACGACAAGCGCCGGCGCTCCTCTCTGCTGGACACACTCGAGCGCTACCTCGCCGAGCGGCGCAGCGTGATCGAGAGCGCGCGCGCCCTGTTCATCCACCCCAACACCCTGCGCCAGCGGCTGGCGCGCATCGAGGAGCTGACGGGAGTGGAGCTCGACCGCGACGACCTGCTGTCGCTGGAGCTCGCGATCAAGCTCGCGCGGCTGCACGGGCGCCCGGGCGCGCCCGGGGTAGGTACGCCCGGAACCGGCACGTAGGCCGGCGCGCGCGCTCAGTCCTGCTCGAACACCGCTCAGTCCTGCTCGAGCACCAGGTACACCGGCACCTTCGCCCGCCGCCTGACCCGCTGGGGCTCCTGGGACCAGAGCATGTCGCCGACCATGCGACTGCGGTCGGGGTCGGCCGCCATCACGATCGCCTGGCATTCCTCCCTGATCGCCTCCTCGCAGATGCGCGCCGTCGGTTTGCGCGTGGCCAGCACATGACCCTCCGCGTCGATGCCCTCGCGCCCCAGCCGCTTGATGGCACGATCGACGATCGCGCGCTGCTCGGCCCACTCGCGCTTGGTGGGCATCAGCCCCGGGTTGGGGAACCCGAACGACACGCCGTGCACGCGCGCGATCGAGAATACGTGAACGCTCGGGCTGGCGGGAGCGGATCTGTCCGCCAGCTCAACGACACGCGCGATCGCGCTGTCCGGGATCTCCCGCCCTTCGGAGGCGAGCAGGATGCGATCGAACACGGACTCCGCCGTGCCCGCGCCGACGACGGCGGGCGCCGCCGCGGCGCTCACGGGCCCCCAGCCTCGGCGGAGACCCCTGCCGTCGCTGCCAACTCCGCGGCCGTCGCGCTCAGTTCCGCTGCCGCTGCTTTGTTCCTGTCGCCCCGCTTGCGCCACAGGTACAGGGGGTAATAGGACGCGAGCACCCCGAAGCCGAGGAAGTAGTAGATCAGCGTCTTGTGCCCGGCGGCGTTGCAGGAGCAGTCGGCGTAGACCGGCCCGCCCCAGAAGTAGATCAACGCGTACACGCCCGCGAGCCCCAGCGCGACGTACTTCATCCACTCCGGAAGCCTGAACGGCCGGCGCAGGTTCGGCCTGTTCTTGCGCAACAGGTAGTAGCCGATCAGCACGGGTATGAACGACGCCAGGTAGCCGACGTTGGAGAACGTGTAGATCTGCACCGCGCCCCCGAAGAACACCACGATGATCGAGGCCGCCACGTTGAAGATCATCGAGCGGTGTGGCACGCCGTGGGAGTTGGTGGCCTGGAAGAAGCGCGGGAACTGCCCGTCCACCGACATCTGGTGAAGCGAGCGCGCCGTGCCGGTGATCGCGTTCAGCGCCGACAGCACCAGGGCGATGATCAGCATGATCGCGATCAGCCAGTTGAGCACTTCGCCACCGGCGCCCGTCCCGAACACCTTCGAGGCGAAGGTGACGAAGATCGTCTTCGGATCCACGAGCGCCGTGTTGCCCAGAGCCTTGGTGCCGAGCACTATCACGAACGCCACGGGGATCATCACGTAGATGAACACGCCGTAGGCACCCTCGGCGTTCATCGCGATCTTCGCGTCGCGGTCGGGGTCGCGCGTCTCGCCGATGTAGCAGGCCGCCGCCTCCATCGCGATCACGTTCCAGGTGAGCAGGAACGAGAAGGCGAGCGCGATCACGAACCAGCCGTGGCCGAACTGGCTTGCGAAGAAGCCCGAGCCGTCGATGTGATGGAAGTGGAACAGTTCCCCGAAGTGCACGATCCCCGGGTTGAAGATCCACGAGATCGCCAGGAACGTGAGCGGGATCATCGACAGGAACGCGAGCGCCGTGGCGAAGAACGTGCCGAAGCGCAGCCCAAGGTAGGAGGGAATGAACAGCAACAGGATCCCGACGACCGAGATGCCCAGCGTCCACCAGGCGATCGGCGTGTCGATCGGCGTGAAGCCCTTTTCGGAGAGACCAAAGCGCTCGACGATGTAGAAGGACGCGAGGATCATGTTCAGGGGCGCCACGGGGAACCAGCCCAACCAGTACGCCCACGCGGTGAAGCCGTTGACATGCTCGGCGAAGCGTGGCCATTTGTCCTTGTACGCGGGATAGGCGTAAGAGGGTGAGCCGCCCGAGCGGTCGGGCATCATCGCCGACAGCTCCGCCAAGAACAGGCACAGCAGATACCCGCTGACGGTGATCACGAAGATCAGCGGAACCGCGGCGGCGCCCAGCGAGGTGACCATCGTCGGCGCGATCCCGGTGACGAGGATCGTGCCCGCGAGGCCGATTACGAACGCTCCCCACCAGTTGATGGTCTTCGGCAGACCTCCCCCCTCGTAGTCGAGCTCATCATAGGTACCGGAGCCAGTGTCATCCGCCATATGCTCTCCCGATCACGTTGGGGGTGTCGGGGCCAGCCTGCCAGGTAGCCTGTGGTCATCCCAGGCGAGATGTGAACACAATTGTTGGGCCTGGCATGGAGCACCTGGACACATTCCTCTCTCGACAGCCGCCGTTCGACGCGCTAGCGCCCGCCGACGTCGCCGCGATTGCCGCCCATGCCAGCGAGGTTGCCTTCGACGAGGGTGAGCTGGTGCTCGTCGAGGACGGGGCGCCGGCCGACGGCCTGTATGTCATCTGTGCCGGCTCGATCGAGCTCGTGCACGAGGGTGAGCCGATGGTGGTACTCGAGCCGGGGGAGTGCTTCGGCCATCCCTCGCTGCTGAGTGGTATGGCGCCGGTTTTCACCGTTCGCGCCCGCGAGCCGTCACTGTGCGCGCTGCTCAGCGCCGAGGACTCGCGGCGGGTGCTCGCGACCGCGGCGGGAACGAGCTACGTCGCCAGGACGATGCGCACGCGCCTGACGCGAACCGGCCACACCGTGCACGGGCTGCTGGACGTGGGCACGACGCCGGTGTCCGCGATCATGCGTGCGGCGGTCTTCTGCGAGCCGGGGGAGACACTGCGCGCGGCCGCCCAGCGACTTGGTGAGGGCGAGACCGCGGCGCTGCTCGTGCGACTGGGGGAGTCCGAGCTGGGGATCCTCGCCGACGCCGACGTGCGCGCATGGGTGGCGCGCGGCGAGCCCGTGGACGATGTTCCCGTGCGCGCGATCGCGCGCACTCCGATCCCCAGCGTGCCGGTCGGCCAGCTGGCGGTGGAGGCCACCATCGACATGCTCGCGGTCGGCGCCGAGCAGGTGGCGGTGCTCGACGGCGAGCGTGTGTGCGGCGTTCTGTCGGTCGCCGATCTCGTCGGCCTGGACGCCCGCAGCCCGATCGCGCTGCGCCACACGATCCTCGGCGCGGCCGACGAGGACGGCCTGGTGCGTGCCGCCAGGCACCTGCCGCAGCTGTTCCGCCTGCTGCTCAGCGCTGGCGTCCCCTCGCGGGACATCGGGCGGGTGCTCAGCCTCCAGCACGACGCCCTCACGGCTCGACTGCTCGACTTCTCGCTGTCCAAGAACGGCCCCGCGCCCGTCACGTGGGCGTGGCTGGACTTCGGCAGCGCCGCGCGACGGGAGTTCACCCTGTCCTCCGACCAGGACAACGCGCTCGCCTACGAGACGCCGCCCGTCGGCGAGGCGCAGGACGTCGACGCCTACTTCGCGCGCCTCGGCCGCGAGGTCAACGCGGGGCTCGCGCGCTGCGGCTTCGGGGTCGACAACAACGAGGTGCTCGCGGGCAACCGCCTGTGGCGCATGTCCAAGACCGATTGGATCCGGACGTTCGACGAGTGCCTGCGCGTGCCCAACGAGTCGCACCTGATACGCGCCTCGGTCGCGTTCGACTTTCGCCAGTGCGCGGGCGGCCTGGCCATCACGGCGGCGCTGACCGAGCGGATCCGCGCGGCCCGCGAACACCCCGACTTCATGCGGCTGATGGCGCGCACCGCCACCGGCTACCCCGTGGCCCTTGGGTTCCGGGGAAACCTCGCCGTCGAGCGCCACGGCGAGGGGGTCGGGCGCCTGGACCTCAAGCGCGGCGCGATCGTGCCGCTGGTGAACGTCGTGCGCTTCCACGCGCTCGCCAGCGGCGTCACGATCTCGCCCACGCTCGACCGCATCGAGGCGGTCACGAGCGCCGGCGGCATAGGGCGCGGCGCAGCCGACGCCTTGCGCGAGGCGTTCGGTGTCGTCGCCCGCCTGCGCTTCGAGCACCACGCGCAGCTGATCGCCGCGGGCCTCGCCCCCGACAACCTGATCGACCCGCAGGCGCTTGCGCCGATCGCCCGCGCCGAGCTGCGCGAGGCGCTGCACGCCGTGCGCCGCGAGCAGAAGCGGCTGGGCGTGTGGGTACCACCCGGGCTGTAGCGTCCGCCGCCACATTCTCGGGCCAAAGTGTGCGCGCGGACGCCATGTGCGCGGCCGTACCCGCGCTCTAAGCTGGATCGTATGTGTGGAATTGCGGGTCTTTACACCAAGTCTCCCGCTCTGCAGGCCCGCCTCGGTGAGCACCTGGCGAGCATGCTCGAGCAGCTGTCCTTCCGCGGGCCTGACAGCGCCGGGGTCGCCTTCTACCGCGATCCCGCGGCGGCGGGGTCGTGCAAGATCTCGCTGTGCGCAGTCGAGCACGCCTTCGACTGGAGCGCCGTCGGGATCGAGCTCGCGGACACCTTCGGCGGCGCCTCGCCGCCGCGCGTGCGCGCCACCCACGCGGTGTTCGTGGTCGACGCCAAGGCCGAGCACGTGCAGGCGTGGCTCGCCGAGCACCACCCGGAGCTGCGCGTGATGAGCGCCGGCAGCTCGATCGAGATCTACAAGCAGGCCGGCCCCCCGCACGAGCTCGTGCGCAACTTCGAGATCGGGCGGCTCGACGGCACCCACGCGCTCGGGCACACGCGCATGGCCACCGAGAGCCGTGTCACGACCGAGCACTCGCACCCGTTCTCGACGGGCCTTGACCTGTGCCTCGTGCACAACGGCTCGCTGTCCAACCACAATCGCCTGCGGCGCAATCTGCGGCGCGAGGGCATCCACTTCCAGACCGACAACGACAGCGAGGTCGCGGCCGGCTACCTGACGTGGCGGCTGCGCGAAGGCGCGAGTCTCGAGCAGGCGCTCGAGGGCTGCCTGGAGGACCTCGACGGGTTCTACACGTTCGCCGTGGGCACCGCCGACGGCTTCGCCGTGCTACGCGACCCGATCGCGTGCAAGCCCGCCGTGATGGCCGAGACCGACGAGTGGGTCGCGATCGCCTCCGAGTACCGCGCCATCGCGGTGCTCCCGGGCGCAAAGGACGCCACCAACTGGGAGCCCGAGCCCGGCCGCGTCTATAGCTGGGGCACCGCGCTGGTCGCGTGATGGCGGCCCCCGACACCACCGAGCAGGCGCTGCTGTCCGTCGATCTCGCCGAGGAGAGCGTCAGGACGCTCAACCAGCGCCTGCACGACGCGCTCGAGCCCCAGCGCGTGCGCGTGCTCAACCCTGCCGGCAGGCACTCGATCGCGGTCGGTATCGCAGCCGGGCACGAGGTCGAGATCGACGGGCATGTTGGCTACTACTGCGCGGGGATGAACCAGCTGGCCACGGTGCGGGTGCACGGGAACTGTGGTGTTGGGGTGGCCGAGAACATGATGTCGGGCGCCGTCATCGTCGAGGGCAGCGCGAGCCAGTCCGCCGCCGCGAGCGCGCGCGGCGGGCTGCTCGTGATCCACGGCGACGCCTCCGCGCGCTGCGCGATCTCGCTCAAGGGCGCCGACGTGGTCGTGCGCGGATCGGTGGGCCACATGAGCGCGTTCATGGCCCAGAGGGGAGCGCTGATCGTGTGTGGCGACGCCGGCGATGCGCTCGGCGACTCGCTGTACGAGGCGCGCCTGTACGTGCGCGGATCGGTCGCCGAGCTCGGCGCCGACTGCATCGAGAAGGAGATGCGCGAGGAGCACCTCGAGCAGCTTTCGCAGCTGCTCGAGCGCGCCGAGATCGCCGATGTGAGGGCGGAGGAGTTCCGCCGCTACGGCTCCGCGCGCACGCTCTACAACTTCCACGTCGACAATCTTGGGAGCTACTGAGATGAACCCGGCGCTGCGCGAGTCGGCGACGTTCGACCGGGGCGTGATAGCCGAGATCCAGCGCGCCGCGCGCGAGGGGATCTACGACATCCGCGGCTTCGGCGCCAAGCGGCGCGTGCCCAACTTCGACGACCTGCTGTTTCTCGGCGCGAGCGTCTCGCGCTATCCGCTGGAGGGATACCGCGAGCGCTGCGCCACCGACGTGACGATCGGCGCGCGCTTCGCGCGCGAGCCGCTGCACCTGGACATCCCGATCACGATCGCCGGGATGAGCTTCGGCGCGCTCTCCGGCCCCGCGAAGGAGGCGCTGGGGCGCGGCGCCAGCGAGCTCGGCACGAGTACCACGACCGGTGATGGCGGCATGACCCCGGAGGAGCGCGAGCACTCGCGCACGCTCGTCTACCAGCTGCTGCCCTCGCGCTACGGCATGAACCCCGACGACCTGCGCCGGGCGGACGCGATCGAGGTGGTCGTCGGCCAGGGCGCCAAGCCCGGCGGCGGAGGCATGCTGCTCGGGCACAAGATCTCCGCGCGCGTCGCGCGGATGCGCGACCTGCCCGAGGGCATCGACCAGCGCAGCGCCTGCCGGCATCCCGACTGGACGGGACCGGACGACCTCGAGATCAAGATCGAGGAGCTGCGCGAGATCACCGACTGGCGCGTGCCGATCTTCGTCAAGGTCGGCGCCACGCGCACCTACTACGACGTCGCGCTCGCGGTCAAGGCGGGCGCTGACGCGATCGTGCTCGACGGCATGCAGGGCGGCACCGCGGCCACGCAGGAGGTGTTCATCGAGCACGTCGGCATCCCCATCCTCGCCGCCATCCCGCAGGCGGTCGAGTCGCTGATGGACCTGGGCATGCATAGGGAGGTCCAGCTCATCGTCTCGGGCGGCATCCGCACGGGCGCGGACGTCGCCAAGGCGCTGGCGCTCGGCGCGGACGCGGTCTCGATCGGGGTGGCGGCGCTGATCGCCCTGGGCGACAACGCCCCCGAGCACGACGAGGCCTACCACGCGATCGGCTCGGCGGCGGGCTACTACGACGACTACCAGGCGGGGCTCGATCCGGCCGGTATCTCGACCCAGGACGAGGAGCTGGCCGCGCGGCTGGACCCGGTCGAGGGCGGACGGCGCCTGGCCAACTACCTGCGCACGCTGGTGCTCGAGGCGCAGACGCTCGCGCGCGCGTGCGGCAAGTCCCACCTGCACAACCTCGAGCCCGAGGATCTTGTCGCATTGACGATCGAGGCGGCGGCGATGGCGCGCGTGCCGCTCGCGGGGACGAGCTGGGTTCCAGGCGTGGGAACCGGGGCGTAGGGCGGGCTCGCCGGCTGTGGGCGCGGCCTCACGTGTCTATCGGTTTCGTGCGCCGATAGCTATGGCGATACACCATCCATCGTGTGTCAATCGGTTTTGTGCGCCGATAGCTATGGCGATACACGGTGCATCATCTGCCTGACAGCCGCCCGGCGGCGACCGCCGCCGCCACGAGCATGACGACCCCGTAGACGCCCGGCACGGCGCCCGCGGCCGTCCCGAAGGCCTGCGTGGCGAGCGCGGCGGCGACCGCGAAGTCGCGCATGCCGATCGTGAACGCGCCCGGGATCGCGCTCGCGCGGCGGGCATCCACGCGCCGCCATAGCTCAGCGAGACAGCCGCATACGACCAGGAACGCCACGCTCGCCAGCAGCGCGACGCCGAGGTGATGGGCGCCCCGCGTGCCGCTGAGCGCCGCGTACACGAGTACCGCCACGGTCAGCGCCGCGACACCCTCGCGCTCGGCGTCGACGTTCACGAGGCGCGCGCCGAGCGCCGACCGGCTGCGCGCGGCGACACCGACCAGGAGCGGCACGAGCACCACGAGCGCGAAACGGACGAGCAGGTGCCCCGAACCGACGTGCACGGCGCTGCCGGACAGCCACCCGATCGCCAATGGCCCCACCAGCGCGGCGAGCACCAGCGATCCGGTGACGACGCCGAGTGCGATCGTCGCGTCGGCGCCGGCGAGCGCGACGAGCCCAACCGAGGCGACCTCTGCGGAGGACAGCCCGACGGCCAGCAGCCCGTCGCGGATCGGCGGCGCGAAGGCTTGCCCGAGCAGCCAGGCCGCACCTGCGAGCAGCGGCAGCGGCAGCAATGACAGGACCACGACGGCACGAATGTGGTCGCGCAGGCGCGCGAGGTCGGCGAAGGAGATCCCCAGCGCGGTCGCGAGCACGAGCAGCGCGAGCAGCAGGTCCGAGCGCGCAGCGAGCGTGGCGGAGGGAGCCACCAGACCGAGTACCGCGGCGAGCAGCGCCAGCGGCGTGAGTACGCCGGGCGCTCTGGCGAGCAGGCGCATCGAGCCGGCCTCAGCTCTCCGCGCCGAGCGCGCGCGTGAGCGTGGCGGCGCCCTCGCGCAGATCGCCGAGCAGCCGCGTGGGATCGTCGAGGCGGTTGGCGGGACCCTGCAGCCCGAGGATCGCCGCGAGCCCGCCGACGCGGTCGAACACCGGTGCGGCGATCGCGTTGACGTCCTGCTCGCGCTCGCCGAACACGGTCCCGTAGCCGCGCTGGCGCACCGCCAGCACCTCGGCGGCGAGCCTGGCGCGATCGGTGATCGTGCGCTCGGTGAGCTGGCGCAGGTCGCGCTCGCGGGGCAGAGATACCCGCCCGCCCTCGCCGCCGAACGCGAGCATCACCTTGCCCACCGCCGTCGCGTGCGCCACGCTCGGGCGGCCCAGTCTCGCCATCGAGACGACGCTCGAGCGCGACGGGACCGAGTCGACGGTGATCGCCTCGCGCTCGCCCGGCACCGACAGCGTGGCCGTCTCCCCGGTGCACTCCATCAGCTCTACCAGCACGGGGCGAGCGAGCGAGCGCAGGTCCAGCCGCGAGAGGACACGATCGGCGAGCGTCACGAGCGCAAGTCCCAGGCGGAACGGGCCCTGGCCGTCGCGCGCCACCATGCCCGCGGCCTCGAGCGTGCCGAGCAGGCGCGAGGCCGTGCTAGGGCTGACGGCGATCCGCCTGGCCAGCTCGTTGACGCCGAGATCCTCCTCGCTCTCGCGCAGCTCCTCCAGAAGCGCCAACGCACGCGCGACGGAGGCAACGGGACGCGCCTTAGAATGTTGCGTCATCGGCAACAGTATTGCGCTTTGCGCGACAGGTGTCTAGGATGCCCATCGATGTCGTTCGTTCTCGAGTGCCCTCACTGTGGTGTCCGCGAGGTCGCCGACTTCGCGTTCGGGGGCGAGCTGAGCAGCCGCCCGAGCGAGGCGCCGTCGCTGCGCGAGCTGTCGCGCTACAACTACTTCCGCCGCAACGTCGCGGGCGTGCAGCGCGAGTGGTGGTACCACCGCTCCGGGTGCCGTACGTGGTTCCAGGCCGACCGCGACACGCGCACCAACACCGTGCTGCGCGTGGGCCTCCCCGGCACGCTGGGCGACGCGCCGGCGATGCCGGAGGCGGGAATGGGCGAGCAGCTGGCGACGCCCGCTCCGGGTAAGGGCAGCGCGGCGTGACACGCCTGCCGCCCCAACCCGGCGAGCGCCTGGATCGCAAGAAGACCCTCAGCTTCACCTTCGACGGCAAGCCGGTGACGGCGCTCGACGGCGACACGATCGGCTCGGCGCTGTACGCGGCCGGGCGACGCACGTTCTCGCGCAGCTTCAAGTACCACCGCCGGCGCGGCCTGATGTGCTGCGCCGGCCAGTGCCCCAATTGCATGGTGGCGGTGGACGGCGCGCCGGGCGTGCGCGCCTGCACCGAGCCGGTTCGCGAGGGCGCGAGAGTCGAGCACCTCAACGCCAGCCCCGGGCTCGAGCTCGACGCGATGGCCGTCACGGACGTGCTCGGCGGGCCGTTCACACCCCCCGGCTTCTACTACAAGACGTTCATCCACCCGCGGCGGCTGTGGCCGGTGTACGAGTGGGTGCTGCGCCACGCGGCCGGCCTCGGCCGTCTGCCCCAAGGACAGGCCGAGCGCAGCTGGCGAACCGAGTACCGCCGCCGCCACGCCGACGTGCTCGTCGTCGGCGGCGGCCACGCCGGCCTCAGCGCGGCGCTCGCCGCGGCCGAGCTCGGCGCCGACGTCGTGCTCGCCGACGAGGGCCCGGAGGCGGGCGGGCGCCTGCTGTGGGAGGGCGGCCACGAGCAGGCGCGGGCGCTGACCGAGCGGGTGCGCGAGGCGGGCGTCGAGATCATCTGCTCGGGCGCCGCGCTCGGCCACTTCGACGGTCTCGTGCCGGTGTGGCAGGGGAGCACGTTGCATCAGGTGCGCGCCTCCCAGCACGTGTATGCCACCGGCGCGATCGAGCAGCCGCTGGTGTTCGCCGGCAACGACCTCCCCGGCGTGATGCTCTCGGCGGGCGCGAGGCGCCTGGCGGCGCTGTATGGCGTGCGCCCGGGGACGCGAGCGGTGGTCGCGAGCACGTCCGATCGTGGCCTGCTCGCGGCGAGCGCGCTGGCGGAGCTGGGCGTGGAGGTGCTCGCCGTGGCGGATCTCAGGGACACGCCCACGGCGGCGGCGCAGGCGCTGAGCGCGCGCGGCGTCAAGGTGCTCCAGGGCTGGACGGTGGTGGCGAGCAGGGGACGTCGCGCGCTGGAGGGCGTGGTGCTCGCGCCCGTCGCCGACGCGCAGCGCGCAAGCGCTCCCGGCTCGATCCGCCGCGAGCTGGCGTGCGACCTGCTGCTCGTGTGCGGCGGCGAGGCCCCCGCCACGGCACTGATCGCGCAGGCGGGCGGGCGCACCGCGTATGACCCCGAGCTCGGCCACTTCGCCCTCAGCGAGCTGCCGCCCGGCGTGTGGGCGGCCGGCCAGGTGGCGGGCGAGGGCGAGGAGCAGCTGGCGGCGGCCTCAGGCGAGCGCGCGGGACTGCAGGCCGCCCACGCGCTCGGTCTCGGCGACGAGCGCTCGCGGATCCGCAGCGCGGAGCTGGGCACGCGTCTGGGTGCGGCGCTGCGCGACGCTGAGACGCCCGCGCCGGTGCTCGCAGCGAGCGCGATGGGCAAGGGCAAGGCGTTCACGTGCTTCTGCGAGGACGTCACCGCCAAGGACATCCATCGCGGCGTTCAGGAGGGGTACGACTCGATCGAGCTGTGCAAGCGCTTCACCACCGTGACGATGGGCCCCTGCCAGGGCCGCATGTGCCAGCTGTCCTCGGTGCGGCTGATGTCCGGGGAGACCGGCCAGAGCCTGGAGCAGATCGGTACGACCACCGCGCGCCCGCCGTGGTCGACGGTGCCGCTCGGCGCGCTCGCCGGGCGCCCGATCGAGCCGGCCAAGCGCTCCGCGATCCACCCTCGCCACCGCGACCTCGGCGCGACGGTCAAATGGGCCGGCGACTGGCGGCGCGCGTATGACTACGGCGACCCCGAGGGCGAGGCGCAGAACGTCCACGCGGCCGCCGGCCTGATCGACGTCTCGACGCTGGGCAAGCTGCTGGTGCGCGGCCCGCAGGCGGGCGAGTTCCTCGATCGCCTGTACCCCAACCGGCTCTCCAACCTCAAGCCAGGGCGCGTGCGCTACGGCGTGCTGACCTCGGATGCCGGTCGGATCATGGACGACGGCACGATCGGCCGCATCGACGAGGACACGTTCTACGTGACGACGACCTCCAGCGGCGCGGGCGCGGTAGAGCAGTGGTTCTCGTGGTGGCTGGCCGACTGGAAACTGGACGTGCAGCTCAGCGACGTCACCCAGGCGCTGTGCGCGGTCAACCTCGCGGGACCACGCGCGCGGGAGATACTCGCGCAGCTGACCGACGCCGACTGCTCGCCGGAGGCGTTCGCGTACCTTGACTCGCGCCAAGCTCGGGTGGCCGGCGTGGGCGCGCTGCTGATGCGCATCGGCTTCGTCGGCGAGCTCGGCTATGAGATCCACTTCCCGGCCGCGTACGGCGAGGACGTGTGGAACGCGATCCTGCTGGCCGGTGAGTCCGCGGGCATCCGCCCGTTCGGCCTGGAGCCGCAGCGGATCCTGCGCCTGCAGAAGCAGCACATCATCGTCGGCCAGGACACCGACTCGGAGTCGACGCCGTTCGGGGCGGGCATGCCGTGGGCGGTCAAGCTCGACAAGTACGAGCAGTTCATCGGCAAGTGGGCGCTCGCGCACTTCGCGGACGCTCCTGCCGAGACGGCGCTGGTGGGCTTCACCGTCGACGGCGGCCAGCTGCCGACGGAGGGCGCGGTCGTGCTCGACCAGCGCGGCGGCGCGGCCGGCCAGGTGACGAGCGCCCGCCGCTCGCGCCAGCTGGGGCGCGTGATCGGGATGGCGTGGGTGCCGAGCGCCCTCGCCAGCGACGGGCAGAGCATCACCATCTCCGACAACGGCGCGCAGCTGTCGGCGTCGGTGTTGACGGAGCCCTTCTACGACCCCGCGGGCGAGCTGCTGCGCTCGTGAGCCTCGCGTTCCTGACCCCCGACTCGACGCTCGCGCGCGACGTGCGCGCGCGCTCGCCAATGGAGCGCCTGGCGCTCGCCGCGGGCGCGCGACTGTCCCGCGTCGAGGGCTGGAACGTGCCCAACGCCTACGACGATCCGCCGACCGAGCGCCGGCGGCTGAGCGAGACGGTGGGCTTCGTCGACCGCTCGAGCCTCACCAAGCTGGAGCTGCAGGCCGCGCCCGCGGCGCTGGCCCGGATCGTGGCGCAGGCAGGCGAGCGGCTGGCCGCCGGCGCGCCGACCACCGATCAAAGCCCAGCCGGCGGGCTGGCGCTCGACCC
Organism: Solirubrobacteraceae bacterium; assembly: GCA_035484215.1. Taxonomy (GTDB): domain Bacteria; phylum Actinomycetota; class Thermoleophilia; order Solirubrobacterales; family Solirubrobacteraceae; genus Palsa-744. The sequence goes on from DATHPE010000038.1 coordinate 307,094, forward strand.
CGGGCTGGCGGCGTACGCGACGGGGACGTGGTGGTGCCCGGTGACGCCAGGCCGTGTGCTCGTGCTCGGCGAGCCCGCGGCGGCGGCGAGACTGCGCGCGGAGATACGGCAGGCGGCCGAGGACGCCCCGGGCACGGTGAGCATCGTGGACGTCACGTGCGGCCTGACCGCGCTGTCGCTGATCGGACCGCACGCGCGCGAGCTGCTGGCGCGCTTCTGCGCGATCGACGTGCGCCCGGCTGTGACGCCGGTCGCGGGCTTTCGCCCCGGCTCGGTCGCGCGCACGCCCGGCTACGTGCTGGTGGAGGCGCATGACCGGCTGCTCGTGCTCGTCGGCTGGGCGCTCGGCGAGTATCTGTGGGCGCTCGTCGCCGACGCCGCCGCGAATCTCGGTGGAGGCCCGGTCGGCGCGGAAGCGCTCGCCCATCACCTGGAGTCGGCCGATGCGTGAGATCTTCCGCCCGGGGCGTATGTGGCGCACGCGCCAGGAGCTGAGCGACTCCTACGACGTGATCATCGTCGGCGGCGGCGCGCACGGCCTGGCGACCGCGTACTACCTCGGCCAGCTCGGTGTCAAAAATGTGGCGGTGCTCGAGCAGGGGTACATCGGCTCGGGCGCGGCTGGGCGCAACACGACGATCCTGCGCTCCAACTACAAGACGCCGGAGGGCGCGCGCTTCTACGACGCGAGCATCAAGCTCTACGAAGGCCTGTCCGCCGAGCTCGACTTCAACCTGCTGTTCTCCCAGTGCGGCCATCTCACGCTCGCCCACAACGACCGGGCGATGTTCGTGATGGCAAATCGCGCGGAGGTGAACCGGCTGCACGGAATCGACTCGCGTCTGGTGGACGCGGCCGAGGTCAAGCGCCTGTGCCCGCAGCTGAACGTGTCCGAGGATGTCACCTATCCGATCATCGGCGCTCTGTACCACCCGCCGGGCGGGATCATCCGCCACGACGCCGTCGTGTGGGGGTACGCGCGGGGAGCGGATCGCGCGGGCGTGGAGATCCACCCGTACACGAAGGTCGAAGGCTTCCAGATGGGAGGCGATGGGCGCATCGCGGCGGTGCGGACCAACCGCGGCACGATCAACGCCGGCCAGGTGATCAGCGCGACGGCGGGCTGGAGCACGCTCGTGTGCGCGCTGGCGGGAGTCGAGCTGCCGATCACCACGCATATCCTGCAGGCATGCGTGACCGAGCCCGTCAAGCCGCTGCTGGACGTGGTGATCGTGTCCTCGCAGATGCACGTCTACATCTCGCAGTCCGACCGGGGTGAGTTCGTGATGGGCTCGGAGATCGAACCGTGGACCACCTACCGAATGCAGGGGACGCTCAACTTCCTGCAAGACCTCACGCGTCACACGCTCGAGCTGTTCCCGCAGCTCGAGCACGCCCGCCTCTTGCGCAGCTGGGCCGGCCTGTGCGACCTCTCCCCCGACTACAGCCCGATCCTCGGTCGCACCGAGGTCGAGAACTTCCACGTGTCCGCCGGCTGGGGCACGTACGGCTTCAAGGCGGCCCCGATCGTCGGCAGGACGCTGGCCGAGCTGGTCCACAGCGGCCGAACGCCGGAGCTGATCGCGCCGTTCGCGCTCGAGCGCTTCTACGAGGACAGGCTCGTCTCAGAGCTGGCGGCCGCGGCGGTGAGCCACTGATGGCCTACCTCGGCTCGCACACCGGGCACGGCGCCGACCACACCGCCCGCCTGCTGATCTCATGCCCCGACGGGCCGGGGATCGTGGCGGCGGTCTCGCGCTTCCTGTTCGAGCAGGGAGCCAACATCGTCACCTCCGACCAGTACTCCACCGATCCCGAGCACGGGAGCTTCTTCATGCGCTCGGCCTTCTACCTGCCGGCGATCGACGAAGACCGAGCGGCGTTCGAGGCCGCGTTCGGGGCGCTAGCGGAGCGCTTCGGGATGCAATGGCGGATCGCTTACGCGCGCGACCGGCGCAAGGTCGCGCTGATGGCCTCGCGCGCCGATCACTGCCTGCTGGACCTGCTCTGGCGCCACCGCCGCGGCGAGCTGGAGATGGATGTGACGTGCGTGATCTCAAACCACGACCTGCTGCGCCCAGAGGTCGAGGCGCTGGGCGTGCGCTTCCTGCGCATACCTGTCACCAAGGCGACCAAGCCACAGGCCGAGCGGCAGGCGCTCGACGAGCTCACCGGACGCGTCGAGCTGCTGGTGCTCGCGCGCTACATGCAGATCCTCTCCGCAGACTTCCTGGCCCGCGTCGGCTGCCCGGTGATCAACATCCACCACTCGTTCCTGCCGGCGTTCGCGGGCGCGGAGCCCTACCGTCACGCCTACGAACGCGGCGTGAAGCTGATCGGCGCGACGGCCCACTACGCGACCGAGGATCTCGACGAGGGCCCGATCATCGAGCAGGACGTGGTGCGCGTCGGGCACCGCTACACCGTCGAGGACCTCGAGCGCGTGGGGCGCGACCTTGAGCGGATGGTGCTCGCGCGCGCGGTGCGCAGCGAGCTCGACGACCGCGTGCTCGTGCACGACGGTCGCACGATCGTCTTCTGAGCGAAACGCCGCGCCGCTCGATACTCCACAAAGGCGAATGCGCGTGGCTCACTTTGGACGTAGGTAACCAGGCGTCGATCGAAACTCGGGCGATGCAGCCTGGTTCTTAGCATTGGGATGGAACCGAATGACTGGCCACTGGACTCTGTGACCGCCGCGGCGCTGGTGGCGCGCGTGATCGACGACATCGACGAGAGCGGCGAAGAGCAGCGCGATACGTTGCTGTGTGAGCTGCTGTGCGCGGCGTGGGGAAGCCTGTGGGCGCAGAACCAGTGACCGCGCTCAGCCTCCGGGGAAGGCGAGCCGCAGGACCTGCCGATAGACCGACCGGTACTGGCGCCCGAGCCGGCCACTGTTGTACGGCAGCGCGTGACGCTCGCACACCGCCCGAATCTGCGGTGCGATCTCCGCGTAGCGGTTGCTCGGCAGGTCGGGGAACAGGTGGTGCTCGATCTGGAAGGAGAGGTTGCCGGTCAGCAGGTGAAACAGTCGACTGCCCTCGAGGTTGCACGAGCCGAGCAGCTGGCGCCGGTAGAAGCCACCGCGCGTCTCGTCGCGATATTCCTCCTCGGTGAACGTCTCGGCACCTTCGGGAAGGTGTCCGCAGAAGACGACCGTATGCACCCAGATGTTTCGAACGAGGTTCGCGGCGAGGTTGGCGAGCAACGCGTTGCGGGCGCCGCGACGCCCGGCGAGCGCGGGGAACAGCGCGTAGTCCTTCAGTAGCTGCCCGCGCGCCTTGCGCAGCAGGGCGCGGATCTCTCGTCGGGCGCCGGCGCCGGAGCGCTCGCCCCGGCGTACCGCGTCGAGCTCGAGGTCGTAGACGGCGATGGCCCACTCGAAGACGGCCGCCATCAGGAAGAAGTAGATCGGCTGGGCGAGGTAGATCGGATGCCAGGGCTGAGCGGGCTCCACGCGCATCGCCGAGTAGCCCAGATCGCGGTCGCGGCCGAGCACGTTCGTGTAGACGTGGTGCTGGAAGTTGTGCGCGCGCTTCCACGACGTCGCGGTGGAGGCCGCATCCCACTCCCAGGCGCTCGAGTTGATCGACGGGTCGCGCATCCAATCCCACTGTCCGTGAAGCACGTTGTGCCCGATCTCCATGTTCTCGAGGATCTTCGACAGCGACAGCATCATGGAGCCGGCGACCGCGACCGGGGTGAACCGCGCGCCGACGAGCAGTGCCCGCGCCGCCAGCTCGAGCCGGCGCTGGGCCGCGATCACCCTCGTGATGTAGGAGCGATCGCGCTCGCCCAGGTCCGCGCGCACGGCGTCACGAATGCCGTCCAGCTCGCGGGCCAGCGATTCGAACGGATCGCTCGCGACGCTCACGCGGCGGTGGCGAGCTCGCGCGGATTCGCGGTCTGCGCATTCTTGACGCCACCCGGCTCGCCGCCCCCGCGACCAGGCAGGGAGGGCAGCGCGAGCTTGACGATCTTGCGCGCGACGCTGCCGAACTGCCTGTGGAGGGGACCGGTGTTGTAGGGGATGCCGTAGCGCTCGCTGATCTTCTTCACCTCGGTTGAGATCTCGGCGTAGCGGTGCGCCGGCAGGTCGGGGAACAGGTGGTGCTCGATCTGGAAGCTGAGATTACCGGCGAGGATGTGGAACAGCTTGCCGCCCGTCAGGTTGGCGGAGCCAAGCACCTGGCGGTAGTACCACTCACCGCGCGTCTCGTGCTCGGCCTGCTCTTGGGTGAACTGCTGCGTGCCATCGGGAAAGTGACCGCAGAAGATGATCGTGAACGCCCACAGGTTGCGCACGAGGTTGGCGCTCGCGTCGCCGGCGAGCACGAACGGCAGCGATGGTCCCGACAGCAGCGGAAACAGCACGTAGTCCTTGAGCGTCTGGCCGCGCACCTTGCGCCACACCTGCTCGAGCATGCCGCGCTTCTCGGCGAGGGTGACCTCGCCCGTGGCGATGCGCTCGGTTTCGAGGTCGTGCAGCGCGACGCCGTACTGGAAGAAGGCTGCGAGCAGCGTCGCGTACAGCGGGTTGCCGAGGTAGTAAGGGCGCCACGCCTCCTCCTCGGACATGCGCAGGATCCCGTAGCCGATGTCGCGATCCTTGCCGACGATGTTCGTGTGGGTGTGGTGCATGTAGTTGTGCGAGTGGCGCCACTGGTCGCCGGGGCAGGCGGTGTCCCACTCGAAGGTCTTGCCGTTGAGCCGCGGATCCTTCATCCAGTCGTACTGCCCGTGCATGACGTTGTGGCCGATCTCCATGTTGTCGAGGATCTTCGACAGCGACAGCGCGGCGGTGCCACCGATCCACGCGGGCGGCAGGAAGCCCAGGAACAGCAGGCCGCGACCGGCGACCTCGAGTCCGCGCTGGGCGCGGATGATCCTGTTGATGTAGTCGGAGTCGCGCTCGCCGAGCTCGGCGACAACGCGTGCGCGGATGGCGTCGAGCTCCTCTCCAAAGGCGTCTAGCTGCTCGGGCGTCAGGTGGGGTGCGGTGCTGGGCATGAGTGCTCCTATCGAGTTCTGGTTCAGAGGTCTAGAGCGACGTCGCCGACCGGTGCGGACACGCAGATGCGGATGTGCTCATCGCCGGTGCCGGACAGCTCGCCGGTGATCACGTTGCGGACGGTGCCGGCGCTCTTGTGGCAGCTGCACGTGTTGCAGATGCCCATGCGGCAGCCGTGCTCAGGGCTGAGCCCGGCGTCCTCGGCCTGGTCGAGCAGCGGCATGCCGCTGTTGGCGACCTGACGGCCGCTCGCGAGAAAGCTGACGGTGCCCTCGGCGCCGTCAGTTTCAAAGCGTGGCGCAGGCGCGAAGAAGGTCTCGACCGCCGGCTCGGCGAGGCCGTCGTGCGCCCAGACGGAGCGGACCGAGTCGATCAACGTCGGCGGACCGCACACGAACGTCGCCGCGCCGGCGTGCTCGCAGGTCACCGCGCGCAGGTGCTCGCGGCGGAAGCGGCCGTCGAGCGGGCCGCCGCCGCGCGTGAAGCCACGGGCGACGCGCACGCCTTCGTGGCGCTCGGCGAGCCGTTGGAGCTCGCTGCCGTAGAGCGCGAGCTCGGCGGAGCGCGCGTAGTTCAGAAACCCGATCTCGCCCGCGAAGCCCTCGTCGCAGAGGGTGCGCAGCATGGCCATCACCGGCGTGATGCCGCTGCCGCCGCTGATCAGCAGCACGCGCTCGGGGCGCGGATCGGGCAGCCCGAAGTCGCCGTCCGCTTGGGTCAGGCCGACGATCATCCCCGGCCGCGCGTGGTCGCGAAGGTGGCGCGAGACCTTGCCCTCGGGGTGGGTCGAGATGGTCAGCTCCAGCAGGCCGGAGGCGTGCTGGGAGCCGGCGGGAGAGTAGGGCCGCGTCTCGCGGACTCCGTCGATCTCGACGCTGAGTCCGACGAACTGCCCCGCGCGCAGGCCGCGCCAGGTCTCGTTTGGGCGGAGCGTGAGCGTGACGCTCTTGGCCGTCTGGCGGCGTACGGCCGTCACCTCGGCGCGCACTTGGTGGCGCACCAGCAGCGGCCGGACTAGCTCGAGGTAGCGATCGACGCCGTGCGGGTACGCGAGCGCCTCGAGCAGGCTCGAGCGGAGCACGAGGCGGGCGACGCGACTGGGCGTGCTCGCGGCCGGCAGGACTATCGACCCGGTCTTATCGGTGCACACATGTTCACAGAGTACACTTACCCCGAGAGGGAGCAGTCGATACACCCATGAGCCCCGTTCGACGATAAGCGTGAACAGCCGTACACCAGACGGCGCTTCCCGCCAGGAGCGCAAGCAGCGCACGCGCCAGGCGCTGCTCGACGCGGCGCTCGTGCTGCTCGAGGACCAGAGCTTCTCCAGCCTCAGCCTGCGCCAGGTGACGCGCACGGCCGGCATCGTGCCGACCGCCTTCTACCGCCATTTCGAGGACATGGAGGAGCTCGGGCTCGCCCTCATCGACGAGTCGTTCCGCACGCTGCGGGCGATGCTCCGGGCAGCGCGCGCGGACCCACCCACCACCGATCACATGATCCGCAACTCAGTGGAGCTCCTCGTCGGCTACGTGCACGAGCATGAGGCGCACTTCTGCTTCATCGCGCGTGAGCGCTTCGGCGGCGTCGCCGCGTTGCGGCAGGCCATCCGCGTCGAGATCCGTCTGTTCGCGAGCGATCTCGCGACCGACCTCGCGCGCCTGCCCTACCTCGACCGCTGGAGCGGCGAGGATCTGCGGCTGCTGGCGGGATTGATGGTCAACACGATGGTCGCGACCGCCGAGGCGATCCTCGACGCCCCGCCGAAAGACCCCACCGCGGAGACCGAGATCGTGGCGACCGCCAGGCGCCAGCTGCGGATGATCACGCTTGGCGTGCCCCAGTGGCGCATCTCGTCAGTCGCAGGCCCGCCTGGGGATGCGCCCGGCGTTTGAGCTGCATCGACGGGGCCCGTTGATCAGCGACGTCACGGCTCGAGCGCAACCCTGGCAGGGTGTCGCATGTGCATCTGAGCGCTGCGGCGGGGCAGGCGTGGCCCCCTTTCGTACTGGTCAGCGGGCTGCTGCTGATCGGGCTGGTCGCCCACCGGGATGGCCTGTTCGAGCAGACCGGCCGCTTCCTGCAGCGCCTGGCGGGACCGCCGATGGTGCTGCTCACCGCCTGCCTGCTGCTCGTGGCGGTGGTCACCGCCGTCCTCAACCTCGACACCGCCGTGGTGTTCCTCACGCCTGTGCTCGTGCATGCCGCTCGCGGGCGCGGCGTCGAGGAGGAGGCGTTCATGTACGGCGCGGTCTACATGGCCAACGCATCCTCGCTCTACCTGCTGGGGTCCAATCTCACGAACCTGCTCGTCCTCGGCCACCAGCCGATCTCCGGCGCCGCGTTTGGCGCACGCATGCTCGTGATGGCGCTCGCCGCAACGGTCGCGACCGCGCTGGGCCTGTTCGTGCTCTTTCGCCGCCGACTGCGAGCGGCGGCGAGGCCGCACCCGCGGCGCGCGAGTTGGGGCGCGCCCGGCTTGGGACTGTCCGGTGCGCTGGGCGCCGCCGTCCTCACGATCGCGCTTCGCAACCCCGCGATCCCCGTGCTGGTGGTGGGACTGATCTTGGTCGCGGCCGAGATCGTACGCGGTCGGCTGCGGTGGCGAGAGGTGGTGCGCGCCGTCGGGCCGCTGGTGCTCATCGGCTTGTTCCTGCTCTGCGTTGCGCTGGGTATCCTCGCGCGCTCCTGGAATGGACCGGCGCAGCTGCTCGGCGGCGCCGGGCGCTGGGGCACCACCGGGATCGGCGCGCTGGCGTCGGTGATGATCAACAACCTTCCTGCCGCGGTCCTTCTCTCGGCACGCCCAGTCGCGCACCCGAGCGCGCTGCTGTTGGGGCTGAACATCGGCCCCAACATCGCGGCGACGGGATCCCTCTCAGCGTTTCTGTGGTGGCGCGCCGCGCGACAGGTCGACGCACGCCCATCGCTTGTGGCCTTCTCCTGCCGAGGGCTTCCTCTCGCCGTGTTCGCGATCGTCATCGCGCTGGGCGCCACGGCCTTTCTGCCGAGCGCCGTGTGACACGTCAGGCAGCCTCGCTCTCGCGTCACAAAGCGCGGGCCTCCACGATGTACTGGTTGTGGGCGTCGAGGATGACCATGCTGATGAGGCGCTTCTCGTTGCGGGCAGGAGCAACGCGGAGGCGTTTGGGCTCTTCTACGGACGGCGCGTGGACGCGGTGCTCGCCTTCTTCCTGCGGCGCACGGGCGACCGCGAGCTCGCCGCTGACCTGACGGCGGAGACCTTCGCCGCGGCGCTGTCCGCCCTGTCGCGTTACAGCCCGCAGCGCAGCTCGGCGCTCGCGTGGCTGTTCACGATCGCACACCACAAGCTGGTGGACTCGATCCGGAGCGGGCAGGTGGAGGATCGGGCGCGCAGGCGTCTGAGGCTCGAGCCGCTCGTGTTCAGCGACGAGGACATCGAGCGCGTGGAGCAGCGGGCGGCGGCGGCGGACGCAAGCACGGCGCTGCTCGAGCTCGAGCGGCTGTCAGCCGAGCAGCGCGGCGCAATCGAAGGACGGGTTCTCCAAGAAACCGAGTACGACGAGCTGGCCCGACGCTTGAGGTGCTCGGAGTCGGTGGTCCGCAAGCGCGTGAGCCGCGGGCTCGCTGAGCTGCGCGCGAGAATGAAGGAGGCCTGAGGATGGACGCGATGGACAGGTTCGGGCAGGAGCTGGTGCGGGCCGGGCGGCGCCGGCACGCCGGGCGGCGGCTGCAGGCGCTCTTCGGCACACGCTTCGCGCGGAAATCGTCGCGACGCCGCGCATCCGTGCATGTGCGCGTCGCGCTCGTCGCGCTCATGCTCGTGCTCGCCACCGCCGCGATCACGCTCGCGGCGACCGGAGTGATCCTCACCGGCTCGCCGGTCGGCACGGTGCGTGCTCCGATCGCCACCGCCGGCGAGGGCATCCCGGTGGCCGGCGGCGAGCGGCTGCTCCCCCTGCGAGCGCCAGACCCGGCGGGCGGCCTGCCGTGGGGAATGCGGATCATCCACACCACGCGGGGCCTCATCTGCGTGCAGATCGGCCGCGTCTATGACGGGCAGCTCGGACAGCTTGGCGTAGACGGCGCGTTTCACGACGACGGACGCTTCCACCCGCTGCCCACAGACGCGCTCCCGGAAGTCATCGCAAACGCAGGCGGACGGATGGCCGGGAACTGCTCGAGTCCGGGAGCCATCTACGCCGGGGACAGTGTGGGGCTCGAGCTCAGCGCGGCCACCAGCCCTCGCCCGGGCGCCGGGGTGCCCGCCGATCGCCGCGAAATCTCCTTCGGGCTGCTCGGAGTGCACGCGGTGAGCATCACCTACCGCGAAGGCTCGCAGACACACACCCGGCCGGTGCTCCCGGGTTTGGGCGCGTACCTGATCGTGCAGCGCTACAGCGGCGGCAGGCCGCTGGGAAGCTTCAGCGAGAGCGACGGCAGGGACGAACCGGGCAACTACAGTTCACCGGCCAGCCCGAACGGAGCGCTGACGGCAATCGCCTACAGCTACGCGGGACGGCCGTGCGTCTACCGGGGCAACCTGCGCCTGGCCTCATGCGGACTCTCGGAAGTGCCGCCACCACGCCCGGCCGCGCTGCCCATCGTGCGCGAGCCGCTGCAAGCGCACCTGCACATCCACGACCACGTGATCACGAGCGCGCAGATCAGCTTCCACGCGCCCTACCCCGTCACGACCGCCGACGAGAGCTACTCGGTGAGCGCACCGGTCTGCCACCGTGGTCTCGCCGGAGAAAGCTCTCGCGCCGATCTTGCGCGCGGCGCGCTCGTGACCATACCCGTCGGGAGAGCTCTCTCGGAGGCGTGCAGCCGGGCGGTGAAGTTCACCGTCGAATACGTCCGCTTCGCGGGTGGCCTGCCACAGCCCACGCCCCTCGGCAGCGTCACGATCCACGAGCCGCCCGGCACCCACCCCGTACCACTACCGCGGCAGGTTGTTGAACAGGAGAGACGGTCCCACCCGACACGCAGTCTGCATGCGACGATTCATCTCGAGCTCCTACCCCAGCCCCGAACAGCATGCAACGCCGCGTTCCTGCTCTACCCGTGCTACAAGGGCGAAGTCGGGTTCACGGCTCCCTACGCGGTCACCTCCCCGGCCGCCGTCTACTCCATCGACGGGTTCGCCACATGCAAGGCCGGTGGCCGCCCCGAGGAAAGCTGGGGCCTATACCGCAACGTCAGGGCGCACGAACCACTCAGAACCACCTCGCTCGGGCTCTTCGTGCTCACGCCCTCCTGCGCATCGAGCGAGGGGTTCGAAGTCACCTACCTGAACCGGCAGGGCCCCTCAGCCGGCGCACCCCACGAATCGGTCATCGTCGGCACCGTGACCCTGAGCAAGGCAACACTGCCCGACGGACAGAGCCCAAAGCCACCCGCGGGGTAACAGCGCCAGCCGACCCGGTCACAAAGCAGCCACTTGCGCATAGATGTAGCGATGGCTGACCCCATGCCGGATCGAGACCTGCTGGCCCGTGACGGCGGGGCCGCGGGCTTTCGGATCTTCTACGAGCGCCACGTTCACGCCGTCGTGGCATACGTCGCGCGGCGCACGCGCCAACCGGACCTGGTTCTGGATGTCGTGGCCGAGACCTTCGCGCGTGCCCTCGAAGTGATCGAACGGCATGTGCGCGTCGATCTCAAAGAGGCCCTGGCCGCCCTCGCGCCCGAACAGCGCGAGGCGGTCATCCGCCGCGTGCTGGCAGAGGAGCCCTACGCGGAGATCGCCGAGCGGGTGGGCTGCTCGGAGCAAGTCGTCCGCAAGCGTGTCTCACGAGGACTCGCGTCCCTACGCCAGAGCCTGCAAGGAGGCGAATGATGGACCCACTAGTCACCCTCGGTGATCAGCTCTTCGAAGCCGCGCTGCGAAACCGCGCAGCGCGTCCGCGTTGGCGGCGGTCGCGTCCGCTAGCAGTCCTCGTAGCTGGCGTTCTGTTGGCCGGTGGGGCTGCCAGTGCCACGGTGCTCCTGAGTTCGCAGCCCTCCGCCCCGCTTGTGGGCGCACTTGGCCCCAGCCAATACGCGATCGACATGTCGCCGTATCTGAATGCGGGAGAGACGGGCTGGTGCGTAGGTGTGATCAGTACCGAACGGCTCAGGTTCCGTGGTTGGAGCGAGGGCTGCGGCGGTACCCCCGGCGCGCCGATAGTCGCCGAATCCTTCGAGGCCCCCGAGCCCAAGCACGCCACGTTGAACTGGGCGATCACGACGGCCGCGGCGGCCGCGGTCCGCTTCGGCGACCACGTCGTCAGGACACGCTCCGAACCGCGTCTGCCCGATGGCTTCAGAGCAGCCGTCGAGATCGTCCCGCCCGGGAACGGGTCCGGCCCAGGAACTCAGCGCGAATCCATACGTCTCCATGGGCCCCACGGGACAGTCGAGGTTGTAAGCCATCCGAGACCCGTCGAAGCACTCGACGCACACGGGAAGGCGATCGACAACCCCGCACCCCAAATCGCCCTACCCGGGAGCACCCCGTCGTGGTTCCACAAGACCGTTTACTGGGCGCCACCGCAGGCGCCACCGAATCGCCCCTGTGCGATCCACTCCGGGCCACTCGCGGGACCGGAACCGCAATGGGGGAGCGTAGCCATCGAAATCCGCCCCGTCGTCGGGGTTCCCGGCAGCGCGTTCGTCTCATGCGCGGACACCGAGTTCTACTGGCACCACTGGCCGCTGGAGGCAGCAGTCCTGCTGGACGCCGCCCATCCGGGCCGTGAGCCAGCGGCGTTTCCGCAGATGCGACCCGTGTCCGGCCACCCCGGCGTCTTCGACGCTCCGGGCGGCGTGCAGGGGCACCTCACAGGCCGACGCATACCCGGCGCATGGCTCGTGGTGCAGGGCGGCGACAGCTTGGAGCAGCGCCTCGCCATCTTGAACGACCTCGCGGTTGTGTCACCGGCGACGCTTTGGCGTTAGCCTCGCTGGAGGCGCTGATCGAAGGAGGCAAGACGCAAGCCGACGCGGGGACTCGAACCCCGGACCCCTTCATTACGAGTGAAGTGCTCTACCAGCTGAGCTACGTCGGCGCGGTCAATGATGCTAGCGCCGCCCGCCCCTAACAGGGCGCTCGCAGCTACAGGAGTGTTTGGCAGCGCTCGGCGCGCTCGCCCACGAGATCGACCAGCCGGGCTGGCAGCGGGCGATCGAGGTCGACGACATCGGGTGCGGCGGCGGCCTGTGCAAACGCGTCGGGGGCGTGCTTGGCGAGCGCGAGGACGCGGTCGAGCGCGGCGGCGGGGTCGATGCCAAGATCCTGGGCGGCGGCCGGCCAGGCGTTGTGGTGCGGGTAGACGCGGTAGTCGCCGCCGATCTTCATGGCGAATCTCAGCTTCCGCTCATGAGTGCCATACGGCAGGGCGGAGGCGACGTCGTACAGCGGCGCGAGCCGCACGTCCGCGCCGGAGAGCAGAAGGGAGTAGTTCTTGGCGTGGGCATCGGTCCCGGCGATCAGCCAGTTCCATGCCAGCGCGTCGAAGAATCGCCAGACGGCCTCGTCCGCTACACGCGGAGGCATCACGTCGCGCATCAACCGCACAAGCTCCCGCGGGCCTGGGCCTCCTTCGTTTTGATACTTGCGCGATGGGTGGACACCCAGCGCCTGGGCCATGTCCTCCTGGTGGATGCGGATGAGCTGCCCGCCTGCTGGGCGCCGGTCGTAGCGCTCGACGACGATTGCGCTCTCCTCGCCGAACCGCGCGACCCGTGTCCGGGCGACAACGAGTCCGGCACGGCCGGCGGCGTCGAGGCAGAGATGCTCGTTGAGGTCGTGGTCATCCAGGCCCGCCACGGCGGGCTTGAGAATGTGGCTCGTGGCGGCCGAGCCCGAGGGTACGCCCCAGCGTCCGTCCGCGTAGAGCAACGCGGTCTTGGCCTGAGCGCCAGCCAGGCTGAATTGGCCGGTGAGCTCGCGGCCGAGCCAGGCGGTGGCGTCCTGGCGCAGCTCGCGGAGCCGCTGCGCGACGTCTGCCTCCGTGAGCCAGGTGACGGTTCCCGGCGTCGCGATGACCTCGTCCAGTTCCTCCGGAGCAGCGAACCGAACCGCGCCGGGGCAGTCGTGACCGATCGGGGTGGCGAGCAGAGAGAAGGCAGACGACGCGGACGCGTGGAAGTCACGCGCCCACCGCTCGAGCACTGCTTGGCTGTCGGGAAGCAGGCCCCAAAGCCATGGACCGATGCTGGCGTCGGGGTGCGACCGCACCGCTGTGGGCATGGAGACCGACAGGGGAGTCGCGCCTCGGGTCTCGCGATAGTCGTCGTCGTAGTCGAACCGCAATCGCCCTCCGGCAAGCCGAGTGAGGGTGCCGGCGAATGTGTCGCCGAGGACGACAGCCAGAGTGTCGGTCATCGCCCGCGATACTCATCCAGGAGGGCGTCGAGGTCGACCGTCGCGCCCGTTTGCGGTGTGGCCGCGTCGTCGTTGGAGGTCAGGTCGAGGACGAGGCCCAGCGCGTCGAGCGCTCGCAGGATCAGACCGAACTCGGCCGTGGCTTTACCGGCCTCGAGCTCATAGATCCACTTCCGCGACACCCCGGCGCGCGACGCGAGGTCTGCTTGGTTGAGACCCATGTCGATGCGACGGCCGCGTACGGCCGCCGCGAGGTCTCGTATTGAGCGTATGGGCATCTGGGTCTCCTTTGCCACCGTTCGGTAGCAAGTATATCATGCCACCGTTTGGTAGCAAGACTCAAAAGACACCGCCCGGTAGCAGCGCCCTACCCGTCCTACCCCCAAAGCGCCGCCAGCAGCGCCTCCCCGTGCTTCTCGCAGAACGCCGGCCCGATCCCCCTGACTTCGAGCAGCGCCGCCACGCTGCGCGGCCGCCCGCGTAGCAGCGCCCGCAGGGCCGCGTCGGTGGCGACCGTGTACGCGGGCTTGCCTTCCGAGCGCTCCAGGCGCCACGCGCGCAGCTGGTCGAACTCGCGCTCATCCACCGGCTCGAGCCCCTCCTCCTCGGCCGCGGTCGAGGAGCGCCCGCGCCCGCCGGAGCCTGCACCGCCGGCGAGGAGCCCCCCGGAGCCAGCGCCCGCACCCGCCCCTGCTCGGCGCCGCGCGCTCGTCGTGGGCGCCGCGCGCAGCGCCTGCTCGAGCGCGGTGTCGGGGTCGCACACGTCGCAGCAGCGGCCGGTGGGCGCGCCGAGCGCGCGGTCGCCGAAGTGGTCGAGGATCTGCCGGCGGCGGCACGTCTGCCCTTCGGCGCTGTAGCGCTCGATTGAGCGGTAGGCCTCCCAGCCGCGGTTGCGCGCCGCCTGGATCGCCATCTGCGCCCTGCGTGGGCTGCCCGCGCCCGTGAGCGTGACCAGCAGCCCGTCGCGCCCGCCCGGCTGCAGCTCCACCGCGCCCGCGCGCTCGGCCACCGACAGCAGCACGCGCTGGCGCTCGCCCAGCTCGCCGTGGCCGATCGTCACCGTCCCGTCCTCGGCGCCGTGGCGCAGGCTCGCGACGTAGCGCTTGACGTCCTCGACGGTCATCTCGCGCTCCTTGATGAAGCGGATCAGCCTGCCCAGGTCCATGCGCGAGGCCAGCAGCAGCGCCCGTGCCGGCTCGCCGTCGCGCCCGCCCCTGCCGGCCTCCTGGTAGTAGGCCTCCAGGCTCGTCGGCAGCGCCCAGTGCGCGACGGTGCGCACGTCCGCCTTGTCCACGCCCATGCCGAACGCGTTCGTCGCCACCACGACCTGCGCGCGGCCTTCCATGAACGCCGCCTGGCTCTCGCGGCGCGCATCGGGGCTCATGCCCGCGTGGTAGGTGACCGTCGCGATCCCCTCCCGGCGGATCCCGTCCGCCACCTCGTCGGTGTCCTTGCGCGTGCCGCAGTACACGATCGCCGGCAGCGTGGGCGATGAGTCGCCGGGGTCGAGTGCCCCGCCCGCGCCCGAGCCTCCCGTCAAGGCGTGCGTCAGCGCCGCGCGCTTGCGCGCCACCGCCCCCTTGCCCTCCAGGCCGACCACGTCGAAGGTGAGGTTGGGCCGGTCGAAGCCGGAGCGGATCGAAACCCAGTCGCGCAGCCCCAGCCGCGCGGCGATCTCATCGGCTACCCGCGGCGTGGCGGTGGCCGTGGCGGCCATCACCGCCGGGCGTCCGAGCGAGGCGATGGCGTCGTGCAGGCGCAGGTAGTCGGGGCGGAAGTCGTGGCCCCACTCGGCCACGCAGTGCGCCTCGTCGACGACGAACAGCGCCACGCGCCTGCGCGCGAGCGCCGCCCTGAAGGCACCCGACGCGAACCGCTCGGGCGCGGCCAGCACCAGCTGCGTGTCGCCCGCCTCGATGTCGCGCAGCGCGCGCGCGTTGTGGCCGTCCTGCATCCCCGACGCGAGCATCGCCGCGCGCACGCCGGCGCCCTGCAGGCGCCGCCACTGGTCGGACATCAGCGCGATCAGCGGGCTGACGACAACCACCAGGCCGCCGCCCATCTGATCGCTGGCCAGCGCGGGCAGCTGGTAGCACAGCGACTTGCCCCCGCCGGTGGGCATCACCACGAGGCTGTCGCGGCCGTCTAGCGCCGCCTGCACAGCCTCGCGCTGTCCCGGCCTGAACCGCTGCAGCCCGAAGCGCGCGAGCAGCTCCTCCGGCGTGGGCGCGCCGGAGCTGCGCTCATCCACGTCTCTCGCCGGCGCCGTGGCGGTCATCGCCTCCATCAAGGAGAAGCTACCCCTCGCTGCGGCTGGGACGCCTGCGCTCCCACACCACGCTCGCGCCGCGCGCCGGCACGAGCGTGATCGCCCGCCGCGCGATCCGCTCGCCGCCGCCCCTGCCCCCGCCGCCGCCCCGCCACACGCTCGGCGCCCGCTGCGCGCGCGGCATGCGCGGCTCGAGCTCGCTCAGCATCGTGCGCAGGATGACCTTCATCTCCAGCAGCGCGAACGACGCGCCGATGCAGCGGCGGATGCCGCCGCCGAAGGGGATCCACGAGAAGGAATTGATTGCCCGCCCACCCGCGCTCTCCAGGAAGCGCTCGGGCAGGAACTCGCTCGGGCGCTCGTACACGCGCGGGTTGCGGTTGGTGAGATAGATCGACGGCACCACGCGCGTGCCCTTGGGCAGCCGGTATCCCCCCACGTGCAGCTCCCGTGTGAGCATGCGCGCGACGATCGGCACCACCGGCCTGACTCGCAGCGTCTCGTTGACGACCGCCGTCATGTACTCGTCGCCGCCGTCGGGTCCCGCGTCGATCTCTGCCACCAGGCGCGCCAGCTTGTCCGGGTGGCGCACAAGCCGCTCGATCGCCCACGCCACCGACGTGGCGGTCGTCTCGTGCCCTGCGAGCAGCAGCGTCACCAGCTCGTCGCGCAGCTCCGCGTCGGTCATCCGCAGGCCGTCCTCGTCGCGCGCGAGCAACAGCAGCGACAGGATGTCCGCGCGCCGCTCGAGGTCGCTCTGCGCTCGTCGGCGTTCGATCTCCAGGTAGATGAGCGCGTCCAGGCGATCCAGCGCCTGCCCGATGGCGCCGGTGGGGCGCTCCGTGCTCGGGCGGCTCATGACGGCGCGCAGCACAGCCATGAGGCCCAGCGGCTCGAACAGATCGGTGATGGCAGCCTTCAGCGGCTGCATCCGCTCGGCCTCGACGCCGAACACCGCCTGCAGGATCACCTCCAGCGTGATCAGCCGCGTGTGCTGCTGCAGGCGCATAGGCGCTCCCAGACGCCAACTCGCCATGTCTCGCTCGGTCGCCGCCACGATCACGTCCTCGTACTCGCGCATGCGCTCGCCGTGGAATGGCGGCAGCAGCAGCTTGCGCTGGCGCATGTGCTCGGGACCGGTGAGCACGAGCACCGAGCTGCGACCGACGACCGGCGCCAGCGGCGAGGTGCCGGCCGCCGACGGCGCGACGTCGGGTGGCGCGGTGAACAGCGTCTTGACGGCGTCGGGGTCGCTGAGCATCACCAGCCGCAGCCCGCTGGGCGCGAACGTCAGCGTGAACGCCTCCCCCAAGGTCCGCGCGCAGCGGTCCATCACCCACGTCGGCGCGAGCGCCCACGCGAGCGTGAGCGCGATCGACGGCAGCCTTGGGCCCGGCGGCAGCGGCGAGCCGGCGGGCGCCGGCCCGAGCTCGATCGTCGGCTGCGCCGCGGTTGTGCTCGCCATCCGCTACACGCTACTCGCGCGGCTTCGCGCGCGCGGGACGCAGGGGCTGGACGAGATGCAGCCGATGCGTTCCCTGTGAGCCAGCCGCGTGGCGGCCGTGATCGGGGTCGAACACGTGGCCGACGGCGTGCCTGACGCTGTGCGCGGCATGCCCGACGGCATGCCTGACGCTCGGCGAGATCGCGTACGCGAGCAGGATCGCGGCGATCCCGACGGTGGCGATCGCGATCGCCAGGCGTGCGCGTCGACCCTCTCCCTCGGGCGAGGCGGGGCGCGCCTGGAACGGTGAGATCGCCATCGTCAGCATCAAAGCTAGCGCCAGCCGCGCCCGCGCACGGTCGGCAGCCGCCGCGGACGCGGGCGCTGCCGGGGCCCGCCGCTCGCGCGGACCCGTGCGTGGTGCTCGAGCAGCGCCCGCGCGACGAGCTCGCGCGCCTGCTCGATCTCCTGCGGTGTGAGCTTCTCGGGGAGCTTCGCGAGGTAGCGCACGAGCATCCGCGCGGGCACCACGCGCACGCCCTTGCGGCGCGCCATCGGCCGGTCGACCCACGCGCGGCTGAAGACGACCAGCGGCTCCACCTCGACACCGGTCACGCGCTCGATCGCGCGCCGCTGCGCCTGCGCCTGGCTGAGCGTGGCGCCGTGCAGGCGCGCCACGCGCACCGGCCCGGGATGGCTCTTGGTCTCGATCGTGAACACCCCTGATGGCCCGATCAGGATGTGATCGACGTTTCCTTTCCCGAGGCTCGCGTCGTGGATCACCCGCCAGCCGCGGTCGGACATCTGCTCGAGCAGGCTGCCAACCTGCTCCTCGCCGCTGGCGCCGCGATCGCGGCGCTCCACCAGCGGCATGACGTAGCGGGAGATCACGAACATGCTCGCCAGCAGCGCGATCTCGGACGCCAGGAACGCGGCGCTGTGCAGCCCGAACGTCCTGCCCAGCAGCGCCGTCGCCACCGCGAGCACGCCGAGCGTGACGAGCGTGCGCAGGCGCAGACGTGTGACCGTCGCGCGCGCATACTGCCCAGCCGTGCGGCCGGTCGGGTCGGTGTCGGCTACGTACATCTCTCTTTCCGGTCGGCTTGGGAGGGTGGGTTGGGAGGGTGCGTTCCAAAACATTCATCGGCCCGATCTCGCCCCGTCTAAAGCAGCGATATCGGCTGGCCGAAGCCCTGAGCAGATCCTCGAAAGCCAGGACGGCACGCCATGACAGACCACTCCCTCATCTCCCACCCTCCCGACATCTGCCTGATCCTGCGCGCCCACGGCGAGCAGCTGTGGCTGATCTCGGAGGTGGTGCCGATCGTGCGTCAGCTGGAGCGGCCGGGCGTGATCCCCGAGGACCAGGTCGGCGCGGCGCTCGCGTATCTGGAGGTGCTGTGGCTGGACGCGGCCGGACGCGCGGCGGAGACGGACGCCGCGCGCGCGGAGCTCGACCGCGCCGAAGCGGAGCGCGACCGCATCCTGTGCGAGAAGGCCCGCCGCTACCACACGGCCGTGCGCCGGCTGCGCCAGGCGGTCGGCCATCGCGTGGCCGAGATGACCGACCCGCGCGAGCACGCGCGGACGCACGAGCACGCGAGCTCCTGAGGCGATCGCGTACGCTGCGCGCCGTGACGCCGCGCTTCGACCTGCAGTCGCACTCCACGCACTCCGACGGCACGCTGGGAGCGGCGGAGGTCGTGCGGCGTGCGGCGGACGCCGGCGTGGAGCTGCTGGCGCTGTCCGACCACGACACGATCAGCGGCGTCTCAGAGGCGATCGCCGAGGGCGAGCGCGTGGGCGTGCGCGTTGTGCCGGCGGTCGAGATCTCGGCGGTCGACGCCGGCTCGCCGGTCCCCCGCGAACTGCACATCCTCGGCTACGACATCGACCACACGGGCCCGGTGATGACCGATCGGCTGGCGGACTTCCTGGCGGACCGCGAGAAGCGCACGCTGCGCATGCGCGACGCCCTGCGCGAGGTCGGCTTCGAGCTCGATGAAGCGGAGATCGAGCAGCGCATCGCGGAGGGCAAACCGATCGGCCGCCCGCACCTCGCGGGAGCTGTGCTGCGCGCGCCCGCCAACGCCGAGCGCCTCCAGAGCGAGGGCATCGACGACGTCGGCTCGCTGATCCGCGGCTATTTGATCGAGGGCAAGCCCGCGTTCCGCCTGCGCGAGACGCCCACCGTCGCGGAGGCCGTGCAGGCGATCCACGACGCCGGCGGCGTCGCCATCTGGGCGCACCCCTTCTGGGACATCTCCGACCCCGACGAAGTGCTCTCCACGATCGACCGCTTCGTCGCGCTGGGCATCGACGGCGTGGAGGCGTTCTACATCACGCACACGCGCGAGCAGACCGAGCTGCTCGCCAGGCGCTGCGCCGAGCTGGGGCTGCTGACCACGGGCTCGGCCGACTTCCACGGGCCCGAGAACCGCCAGTTCTCGCAGTTCATGGCGTTCGACACGTTCGGCATCGAGCCGAACCTCGGGCCGATCGCGTGAAAGCGTTGACTCAAAGCATTTTTTGATGGGGCCGCCTCCCGGCGGCCGCTCGACGCTGGTCAGTTGAGCACGAGTGCGTAGCCTGCGAACAGCGCCTGCAGGCGATAGGCGAGCGCCTCCAGCGCGAGCTCCTCGGAGACGTTCAGCGACAGGCTCAGGCGCGTGTCGGCGACGAGCTCGACGCCACGCCGCAGCGCGACCGGGTCGAGGCCGCGACCCTCGCGCGCGTCCTCGCGCAGCGCCTCGGCGCCGCCAGCATCCTGCTCGAGCCGCTCGGCGCGGTCGACGGCGTACACCAGCTCGGGGGCGCCTTCGCGCACGCACAGCAGGTCGCGCAGCCACAGCTCCGCCAGGCGCAGGCCAAGGTCGAGCGTGCGCGTGCGCGTGCGCCGCTCGCCGCGACGCTGCGCCTCCGCGCCTTCGCGCTCGTGGCGTTTGCGCTCCTTGCTCGGCAGCAGCTCGAGCTCGCCCTGCAGGCGCTCGCGCAGCTGCTCGCCGGCGGCCGCACCCGCGGCCTTCGCGGCCGCCAGCAGCCCCAGCCATGGCCGCGCGCTCGTATCTCCGCTCAGGGCGCAGCGCACGAGCTCCTCCGCCCGCGCGCGCAGCTCACGGCCCTCGTCGCTCGCGAGCCGTGCCGCCACGCCCGCGTCGCCCAACGCCAGGCGGGAGCACGCAAGCACGCGACCCCTCTCATCAAAGTCGTTCCCCTCCCGGGTCGACGCGTCCGCCCCGGCGGCGCCATCGGCGTCGGCCGGCGCGAGAAGCTCAGCGATCAGCGCCGAGGGCAGCGGGTCGAAGCGCACCGGCTGGCAGCGCGAGGCGATCGTCGCGAGCACGTCCTCGCGACGGTCTGCGAGCAGCAGCAGGTGCGTGAACGCGGGCGGTTCCTCGAGCGTCTTGAGCATGCGGTTGGCCGCCTGGTCGTTCATCGTCTCCGCCCCCTCGATCACGAACACGCGGCGCGCGGACTCGAACGGCGTGCGCGCGGCCGCCGCGACGACCGGCTCCTCGATGTCGGCCACGAGCATCTCCGCGGCGCCCGAAGGCGTCACCCACGTGAGGTCCGGGTGACTGCCCCGCGCCACCCGCTCGGCGACCGTGTCAGGGCTGCGCGCGCCATCGGCTAGCAGCGCGGCGGCGAACGTGCGTGCGACCGCCCGCTTGCCGGTCCCGGCGGGGCCGTGGAACAGATACGCGTGCGACGCGCTGCCGCCGGGCGCGAGCGCGGGCACGAGCACCGCGCGCGCGTGCGGATGCGCGTCGATGCCCGGCAGCAGCCGAGCGGCGTCACGCGCTGTCGCGTCGGCGCCCTTGGGATCGGCGGCTGGGGACGGCGCAGGCATGTGCGGTGATCCTAGAGGTGCCGCTCACCGCTAGCGGCGGCGGCTGACCTCGCGCGCGCACCACAGCAGGAACACCACGACGAGCACCAGGATGATCACTTCGCGCGCAGTCAGGAGGATGCTTTCACGCGCGACCATGCCGCCTCCTTGTGAGCCTCGCCCGAGCGTAGCGCGGCCAGGCGGGGGGCGCTGCGCCCGCGGGGACGCCGGTGCGGGCTGGCACCTATACGGTGCCACCGTGGCGCGCGGCACGCTGATCACGATCGAGGGGCTCGACGGCGCCGGCAAGTCGACGCTCGCGCGGGCGCTGCAGCGCGAGCTCGCCGCGCGGGGCACGCGCGTAGAGCTGTTGCGCGAGCCCGGCGGCGTGGAGGTGTCAGAGCGAATCCGCGCGCTCGTGAAGGACCCCGCTCTGGCGGTGCTGCCGCGCACCGAGGCGCTGCTGTACGCGGCCGCGCGCGCGCAGCTCGTAGAGGAGCGCCTGCGACCGCTGCTGCGCGACGGCGCGGTGGTGCTGCTCGACCGCTTCGTCGACTCCTCCCTGGCCTACCAGGGCGCCGGGCGCTCGCTGGGCGTCGATGAGGTGCGCGCGATCAACCTGTTCGCGACCGGCGGCCTCGTCGCAGACCGCACGCTGCTGCTGCGGATCACACCCGCCGACGGGCGCGCGCGCCAGCACGAGCGCGCGCTCGAGCCCGACCGCCTGGAGCGCGAGGGCGAGGACTTCTTCGCGACGATCGCGCGCGCCTACGAGGAGCTCGCGCGCGCGGAGCCCGCGCGGATCCGCGTGATCGACGCCGGCCAGCCGCCCGAGCTGGTGCTGAGCGACGCGCTCGCCGCGCTCGCGGACCTGCCGCTCGGCGTCTCCCACTCGTCCCTCTAGCATGGACGCCCCGATGGCCGTCCTGCACGCCCAGCAGCTGACCCATACCCACGGGCTCTCGACGGAGGGCGTCGCGATCGCTGCCCTGGCGGCGCTGATGGCGCTCGCGTGCGTCGCGTGGGGCGTCTCGCGGATGCTGAGCTTCGAACCCCGCTGGATGCTGTCGCTGCGCCACGCGATCGCCGAGGCAGGCTTCCGCGCGTCGGCCACGTGGGCCGAATTCAGCGACTGGCTGCGGCTCGGGCATTAGCCCTTGCCGGGGCTCCCAGCCCACTAAAATCGAGGGTACGGCGAGGGCTGTCGGACGCTCCTCTTCCGTCCGGCCCGAGGAGGACGATGATCGACCCGACAACAGCTTCGAGTGAGCGTCCCACGCCGGCGCAGCAGAGAGGAAGAACGATGAGCTCAACCCCACAGACAATCACCTCCCAGGACACGGTGCCCGGCCGGCCGCTGACGATCCAGCGCCTCTTCACGAGCCCCGGGACGCACCCGTTCGAGACCGTCGAGTGGGAGCTGCGTGACGCGCGCATCGGCCACGGCGAGCGCGTCGCGTTCGAGCAGCTGGGCGTCGAGTTCCCCAAGAGCTGGTCCCAGAACGCGACCAACATCGTCGCCCAGAAGTACTTCCGCGGACAGCTCGGCGCGCCCGAGCGCGAGAGCTCGGTCAAGGAGATGATCAGCCGCGTCGCCGGCACGATCACCGGCTGGGGACGCGCGGGCGGCTACTTCGCCGACGAAGAGGACGCGCGGGCGTTCAACCACGAGCTGACGCACATCCTGCTGCACCAGCTGGCCGCGTTCAACTCGCCGGTGTGGTTCAACGTCGGCTTCGAGGAGAGCCCGCAGTGCAGCGCGTGCTTCATCCTCTCGGTCGACGACACGATGGAGTCGATTCTCGACTGGAACACCAAGGAGGGGATGATCTTCCGCGGCGGCTCGGGCTCGGGCATCAACCTGTCGAACATCCGCGGCTCGATGGAGCCGCTGGCGAAGGGCGGCACGGCATCCGGCCCTGTGTCGTTCATGCGCGGCGCCGACTCGTGGGCGGGCACGATCAAGTCCGGCGGCAAGACCCGCCGCGCGGCGAAGATGGTCGTGCTCGACGTCGACCACCCGGACATCCGCGAGTTCATCTGGTGCAAGGCCAAGGAGGAGGACAAGGCCGCAGCGCTGCGCGACGCCGGCTTCGACATGTCGATCGACGGCGAGGGCTTCAAGTCGATCCAGTACCAGAACGCGAACAACTCGGTGCGGGTGACCGATGAGTTCATGTGCGCGGTCGAGGAGGACGGCGAGTGGCGGCTGCTCTCCCGCACCACCGGCGAGCCCGTCGGCGAGCCGATCCCGGCGCGCGAGCTGATGCGCGAGATCGCCGAGGCGGCGTGGCGCTGCGCGGACCCGGGCGTGCAGTTCGACACGACGATCAACCAGTGGCACACCTCGCCCAACAGCGGGCGCATCAACGCGTCGAACCCGTGCTCGGAGTACATGCATGTCGACAACTCGGCGTGCAACCTGGCGTCGCTGAACCTGATGAAGTTCCGCCGCCCCGACGGCACGCTGGACGTGCGCTCGTTCGAGCACACCGTCGACATCATGCTGCTGGCCCAGGAGATCATCGTCGGGCCCTCCAGCTACCCGACGGAGGAGATCGCAGTCAACGCGCGCGCGTTCCGCCAGCTCGGCCTCGGCTACGCCAACCTGGGCGCGTACCTGATGAGCAACGGCATGCCCTACGACTCCGACCACGGCCGTGGCGCGGCGGCGGCGATCACCGCGCTGATGACCGGCAGGGCCTACCGCCGCTCGGCGCAGGCCGCGGCGGCTCTCGGCCCGTACGACCGCTACGCCGAGAACGGCGAGGCGCACAACAGCGTCATGCGTATGCACCGCGACGCCTCCCACGCGATACCCGACGCGGCGTGCGTGGACGGGGAGCTGCTGGCGGCCGCGCGGCGCTCGTGGGATGAGGCGGTGGAGCTGGGCGAGAGCTTCGGCTACCGCAACGCGCAGGCGACGGTGCTCGCGCCCACAGGCACGATCTCCTTCCTGATGGACTGCGACACGACGGGCGTGGAGCCGGACTTCTCGCTGGTCAAGTTCAAGGAGCTCGTCGGCGGCGGGCAGATGACGATCGTCAACAAAACGGTGCCACTGGCGCTGCAGACGCTCGGCTACTCCGAGCAGCAGGTCGAGCAGATCGAGGCGCACCTGGCCGAGCACGGCACGATCATCGGCGCACCCGGCCTGAACGAGGAGCACCTGCCGGTGTTCGACGTGGCGGTCGGCGAGCGCGCGATCTCGCACATGGGCCACCTGAAGATGATGGGCGCCGTGCAGCCGTTCATCTCGGGCGCGATCTCCAAGACCGTCAACCTGCCCCAGGAGGCGACGGTGGAGGACATCGCCGACGCGTACACGCAGGCGTGGCACCTCGGGATCAAGGCGCTGGCGATCTACCGCGACGGCTCCAAGACCGCACAGGCGCTGCGCACCGACGCGCAGCAGGGAGTCGCACCGTCAGAGCCCGCTGACGTCGACGCGCTCGTGGAGGCGGCCGTGAGCAAGGCCTTGGCGGAGGCCGGGCCGCGGCGCAAGCGGATGCCGCGCGAGCGCCAGTCGATCACGCACAAGTTCTCGATCGCCGGCCACGAGGGCTACATCACCGCGGGCATGTACGAGGACGGCACGGTTGGGGAGATCTTCCTGACCGACATCGGCAAGGAGGGCTCGACGCTGCGCGGGATGATGAACTCGTTCGCGACGGCCATCTCGATCGCCCTGCAGTACGGCGTGCCGCTGGAAACGCTCGTACAGAAGTTCAGCTACATGCGCTTCGAGCCCGAGGGGATCACCGGCAACCCGGAGATCCCGTTCGCGAAGTCGATGCCCGACTACATCATGCGCTGGCTGGCCTCGCGCTTCCTTGACACCGACGCCCAGGAGGAGCTGGGAATCCTCACGCCGGCGGTGCGCGCGCGCAAACTCGCGCAAGAGACGGCGCAGTCGCTGAGCGCCTCCGACACGGCGGGCCCGGGCAACGGAAACGGAGGATCGCACGAGGCGGCGCCCCAGGCGTCCGCCGGAAACGGAGGCCACGGCACTCCCGCGGCCGCTTCGTTGACGGACTCCCCGCCAGTCGTGCCCGCGCGCATGCAGGGCCTCGACCTCGGGCCAGCGTGCAGCCAGTGCGGAGGCATGATGCAGCGGACCGGCTCCTGCTACACCTGCTCTAGCTGCGGCAACAACACCGGCTGCGGCTGAGGGGCGAGGGTCGGCGCATCTCTGCGTCCTCAGTCGCTCGCGTGCAGAGCACGCACGCTCCCTGCGTCCTTGACCTGCTTGGCCCTCTCCCCTCAGAAGCCTCACCCAATCCCAAGGCGTCGGCGCGCGCGCTTGGGGCGCTTGTGGCCTTCTGCCTAAGCCTGTCCTGCGGCGGCACGCCAGCTTGGGCGGGGACCGCGTATGTGGACGGGATCTCCGACCAGAGCCTCACGAGCTGGGCGGGGACGGTCGCTGAAGCGTCCGGGTCTCGTATCGAGCTCGCACGCTATGTGGTGCAGTGGGATGTGATGAGTGGCGTCGGCTACCCCGAAGAACTCGCCAATCTGCGCAGCTGGTATGACCGCGCGCTCGAGCTCCGGCTGACCCCGGAGCTGGCTCTCGACAACTACAACTGCGATGGCTGTGAGGATCCCAAGGGCACAGCCGAATACACAAGCGAGCTCGAAGCGCTGTTCCGCTCGTTCCCGGGCATCAAGGTGGTGGAGGCCTGGAATGAGCCGAACGACGCCCACTACACGTCGTATCTGAGCCCGACGGCGGCCGCGCAGCTGATGAACGCGGCGTACTCGTTCTGCGCCGCCCACGGCTGCACGGCGATCGCCGGCGATCTCCTGGACTCCGAACCCAGCCTCGTCGAATACGAGGAGGCCTACGAGCGTGGCCTGGCTCCCCGCGACCCCGGCAACTGGGGCATTCATCCCTATCACGCGGTCAAGTACATGAGCGACGGCACGCTGAGGAGCTTCCGGGAAGCTCTCCCGAGCCCCGCGACGGACCACATCTGGTTCACCGAGGCTGGCGCCTACTACTGCGAGGCGGGAAGGACCTACGGCGAAAGGTCGCAGGAAGAACAGGCACGATTCCTGATGGACGATCTCATGCCCGAGTTCCAGCCGACGCACGTCTTCTATTACGACATCGCCTCGAGCTACGGCGAACCGCCCGCGTGCGATTCGCAGCAGAGCGACACCGCGCTCTACGCAGCGACCGGTGGGGATGGTCCGCTGGTCGCACGCTCGGCGGCATCCGTCATCTTCGGATCCCCAAGCGCGTTGAGCGCGAGTGCAGGCTCGGCCGCGACGCTCCAGCCCACGAGCCACTCCTATCTCGCCTGTGAGCCTGCCCTCGACGAGCAATGGCAGCGGCGCGAATGCTCGCTCACGCTGGAACTGTTCGAGATCTGAGCCGCTCAGCTTGGGAGTGACGGTCTCACTCGCTGGCTGAGGCTGAGTGGCTGAGCGGGCTATCGTGTCGGCTATCGCCTCCGCGCCCGACAGCCCGCCTTCACCCGACGCGCCGCTGCAGGGTGGCTGCCTGTGCGGGGCGGTGCGCTACGAGATCACCGCGCCCTTCCTGTTCGCCGGCTACTGCCATTGCACCCACTGCCAGCGGCGCACCGGCACGGGATCCTCGGCCAACGCGCGCGTGCCGCGGGAGGGCCTTCGACTGCTGGCAGGACAGGAGCGGCTGCGCTCCTACAAGCCGGCGACGGGCGTGCCCAAGTTGTTCTGCGAAACGTGCGGCTCGGCGCTGTTCAGCGGCGAGTTGTCAGCCGATCCGCAGGTCGCGGTGCGACTGGGGACGCTCGACCGCGATCCTGGCATACGACCACAGTTCCGGCAGTTCGTCGACTCGGCCGCGCCCTGGGAGCAGATTCCCGAGGACGGGCTCGTGCGCCATCCCCGCTCGCGCGGAGCGTGAGCGCCGCCCGCTCGCGCAGCCACCGCAGCGAGCTGGGCTCGCCGCAGCGCTCGCGCCAGCCCTCCAGCGCGCCCTCCAGCAGATCGGCGTCTTCGGCGCTTCCCAGTACCTCCACCAGCCCGCCGCCCTCCTCCGCCGGTCCCAGGCGCACCAGATACAGCTCGCCCGTGTCGCTGACCCACGCCGCCCGGTGCAGCGGGCCGTCGGCGGCGTCGCGCCACCACAGCCCCACGTCGAGCTCGCGCGAGCGCAAGCGGCGCTCGTCGGCGTTGTAGAAGCGCGCGAGCGAGTCATAGCGCTCGCGCGGTACGGCCTCTGTGGCGATGTCTGTGTTGCTCATACCGCGGCACCCGCTTTCGAGGAGGAGGGTTCGTCTGCAAGCCTCCTCCCCGCGCCTAAACCACGGGTTACCCACTCGTAAGGATTGCCTGGCGATTTGCCCGGCACGCCCGTCGCAGCCAGACGTCACCGGCCCAACGCGGGCCGGTGACACCAGCGTCTGCCGCCATCGGTCAGTCGTTCAGGCGTTTCTTCAGGGCGCTAGCCGCGGAGAACTTCGCCGCCTTCGACGCCGCGATGTTGATCGTCTCGCCGGTGGAGGGGTTGCGCCCCTGCCGCGCCGCCCGGTGGCTGACGCTGAACTTGCCGAAGCCGGCAAGCGCGACCTCACCTCCAGCGGCCAGCTCGTCGGCGAGCACCTCAATCGTCGCCTCCACCACCTGCCTTGCCTGGCTGGCGGCCAGTCCAGTGCGTCCCGCGATCTGCTCGGCCAGCTCGTTCTTGGTCATGCCACTCCCTTCTCGAGTGTCTTTGCTGCGAGCAGGCTAACCGCTGGCGAGGACGGCCACACGCGCGAATACCCCGCGCGCACGGCGAAGAAGCCCTAATTTCCGGGGAGCTTAACCGGCGCAGGCCCCCGCAACTGCCCCTCCAGCGGCCGCCCGGCGGTCCTCTTCGCCCGCAACGGCGCCAGCGCGCCGGACACGCACGCCGCCCACAGCAGGCTAACCCATGCACCGCACGCGAGCGCCACATGCACCCACACCAGCTCAGTCGGCAGGTGCGTCTCGTACTGATCCAGGCCCACCGCGCCCTGCAGCGCCAGCAGCACGCACAGCACCGTCAGCGGCCGCTGCACCTCCTGGCCGACCTCGCGGCGACGCGCGAGCCACCACAACGCCACCGCCGCCACGCTGAACACGAACGCGATCTCCGCGTGGCGGTGGATCACGAAGTCCATCGTGCCGCGCCCGTCGAAGCTCAGCCGGTTGATCTTCTGACCCGGCGATCCACCCGCGTGCGGGCCCGCCGCCGTCGCCGCCGTCCCCGCGAAGATCGTCAGCGCGCCCAGCGCCACCAGCCAGCGCAGGCCACGCACGATCGCCGGATCGGTCGCCGACTCCCGCGGGTCGCTTGACGCTCGCCAAACGAGCACCACGGCCGCGACGATGATCAACATCGAAAGCGCGAAGTGGCCCATCACCCAGCCGTAGTCGAGCTCGCCTTTCACCGTCAGGCCGCCGAGCACCGCCTGCGCGACCACGCCCAGCGGCAGCAGCGCCCCCAGCCACACCAGGTCGCGGCGGTAGGGACGGCGCCGGACCGCCGCCAGCCACGCCAGGCCGGCCGCCAGGCACACCGGCACCGTCACCACCCTGTTGGAGAACTCGATCACCGCGTGCGTCTTCAGCGGCGGGTAGATGTTGCCGTAGCACTTCGGCCACGTCGGGCAGCCCAGGCCCGATCCCGTCAGCCGCACCGCCGCGCCCGTCAGCACGATCAGCGTCAGCGCGCCCAGCGCCACGTACGCGAAGCGCACGTACTGCTCGGGCGTCACCGTGTAGCCGTTCGTGCGCGCGCGCAGGCGCTCTAGCCGGGCATGCATCGCCGTTAAGGATGCCACTCGAACGGCAGCTCGTCCGCGATCTCGCTCAGGCGCGGCGCCCCCGCGTCGCGCTCGGAGACGATCAGCTCGTCCAGCGCCAGCGGCCATTCCACGCCCACGTCCGGGTCGTCCCACGCGATCCCCCGTTCGATCGCCGCGTCGTAGTACGCCGTCTGCTTGTACAGCACGTCCGCCACGTCGCTGATCACGCAGAAGCCGTGCGCGAAGCCCACCGGCACGTACAGCTCGCGCATGCTCTCCTCGTCCAGCTCCACCGCCTCCCAGCGCCCGTATGTCGGCGAGCCCCTGCGCAGGTCCACCGCCACGTCCACGATACGCCCGCGCGCGCAGCGCACCAGCTTCGCCACGCCCGCGCCCACCTGGAAGTGCATGCCACGCACCACCCCGCGCGCCGAGCGCGAGTGGTTGTCCTGCACGAACACCTCGTCCTCCGGCATCCCCACCTGCGCGTGCCACTCGCTCCTGTATGTCTCGCAGAAGAAGCCCCGCTCGTCCTCGCGCACCGTCGGTTCGATGACCACCAGGCCGGGGAGGTGCACCGTCAGCGCGCGCATAGGCGCAAGAGGGTAGCCGGCGGAGGGCGACATGCGCGCCGCGCGTTGCTTAGATGGAGCGACCGATGCCTGTGAGCACAATGGACGCCTGGGCGCCCGGTCCGCTTCGCCCGCTGCTCGCCGAGGGCGCGATTCACGTGTGGCGCGCGGATCTCGCGGCCGTGGCGGAGGATCTGGGCGGGCTGCTGAGCGGCGAGGAGCGCGGGCGGGCCGAGCGCCTGCTGAGCGAGCACGATCGGGTGCTGTGGGTGCGCTCGCGCGGGCTGCTGCGCGCGCTGCTCGGCCGCTACCTGCGGCGGGATCCGCGCTCGCTGCGCTTCACCGCCGGCGCGCACGGCAAGCCGGAGCTCGTGGACGACGCCGATGGACCGCCCCCAGCGGGACGAACGTCGCTCGCGCGCCAGCCGCGGCTGAGCTTCAACATGTCGCACTCTGGACAGCTCGCCTTGTACGCGTTCGGCGACGCGACGGCCATCGGCGTGGACGTGGAGGTCGCGCGCAGGCCGATCGACGAGGTGGCGATCGCCACACGCATGTTCGGCGCGGCCGAGGCGCAGCGCCTTGGAGATCTCGATCCGGCCGTCCGTCGACGGGAGTTTCTGCGCGCGTGGGTTCGCCACGAGGCCCAGCTGAAGTGCCTGGGCGTGGGCATCGGCGGCGCGGACGCGACCGTCCGGGGACGCGGACTGTGGGTCGCGCAACTGGAGCTCGGAACCAGCGCGGCAGGCGCCGTCGCGGGTGAGCGCCGGCCGCACGAGCTGCGCTGCTGGGACTGGCGGACACGCGATCCCGGGGGATCGTGACTCAGACAGAGGGCCCGGCATCGTGCCGGGCCCTCGTTGATCTCATCGGTGCTGCCATGCGCCGCCCGACCCAGGCGGGCACGCTGAAACGGCTGGCTACATCATCCCCGACATGTCCGGCATACCTCCGCCGCCACCGGCGCCTTCCTTCTCAGGAACCTCGGCGACGATCGCCTCGGTGGTGAGGATGTTCTTGGCGATCGACGCCGCGTTCTGCAGCGCAGAGCGCGTGACCATCGCCGGGTCGATCACGCCGGCGGCAACGAGATCGACGATCTCGTTCGTCGACGCGTTCAGGCCGTGGCCTTTCTTGGCCTTGCGCACATCGTTGACCACGACCGAGCCCTCCAGGCCCGCGTTCTCGGCGAGCTGACGCAGCGGCTCCTCGAGCGCCCGCAGCACGATCCGCGCACCCGTGCGCTCGTCGTCCGATCCGTCGACCGACGCGCCGTTGTCGCTGATGCTGACGGCCGCCGAGGCCTGCAGCAGCGCGACGCCGCCACCTGGAACGATGCCCTCCTCGAGGGCCGCCCGGGTTGCCTGCAGCGCGTCCTCGACGCGGTGCTTCTTCTCCTTCATCTCCGTCTCGGTGGCCGCGCCGACCTTCACCACGGCGACGCCGCCGGAGAGCTTTGCCAGGCGCTCCTGCAGCTTCTCGCGGTCGAAGTCCGAGTCGGTGTTCTCGATTTCGGCTTTGATCTGGTTGATGCGGCCTTTGATCGCCTCCGCGTCACCCGCGCCGTCGACGACCGTGGTGTTGTCCTTCGCCACGACCACGCGACGCGCGCGTCCGAGCTGGGAAATCTGGGTGTTCTCCAGCTTCAGCCCCAGCTCCTCGGTGATCACCTCGGCGCCCGTCAGGATCGCGATGTCCTCGAGCATCCGCTTGCGCCGATCGCCGAAGCCGGGGGCCTTCACGGCCACGCCGGTGAACGTCCCGCGCAGCTTGTTGACGACCAGCGTCGCCAGCGACTCGCCCTCGACGTCCTCGGCGATGATCAGGATCGGCTTGCCCGACTGGATCACGGCCTCGAGCACCGGCAGCACGTCCCTGACCGAGCCGATCTTCTGGTTGGCGATCAGGATGTACGGGTCCTCCAGCGTCGCCTCCATGCGGTCCTGGTCGGTGACCATGTACGGCGAGATGTAGCCCTTGTCGAACTGCATGCCCTCGGTGAATTCGAGGTCCATGCCGAACGTCTGGCCCTCCTCGACGTTGACGACGCCGTCCTTGCCGACCTTGTCGATCGCGTCGGCGATCACGTCGCCGATCTCCTCGTCGCCGGCGGAGATCGTCGCCACGCGGGCGATCTGGTCCTTGCCGGAGACCTCCTTGGACTGCGAGGCGATGTTCTTGACGACCTCGTTGACGGCCTTCTCGATGCCGCGCTTGAGCGCCAGCGGGTTGGCGCCCGCCGCCACGTTCTTCAGCCCCTGGCGAACGATCGCCTGGGCCAGCACGGTCGCCGTGGTGGTGCCGTCGCCGGCGACGTCGTTGGTGGCGGTGGCCACCTCGCGCACCAGCTGAGCTCCTTGGTTCTCGAAGACGTCCTCGACCTCGATCTCCCTGGCGATCGTCACGCCGTCGTTTGTGATGGTTGGCGCGCCGAACTTCTTGTCGAGCACTACGTAGCGGCCCTTGGGGCCGAGCGTGACCTTGACCGCGTCAGCGACCGCGTCGACGCCCTGCTCCAGCGCCTTGCGCGCCTCAGAGCCGTACTTCAGTTCCTTGTGAGCCATATCAATCTCCTTAAGCGACCTTGGCGAGGACATCGGACTCGCGCAACACGAGCAGATCCTCACCGTCGACCTTTATCTCGGTCCCGCCGTACTTGCTGTAGAGGACCTCGTCGTCCGCCTTGACATCCAGCGGGATGCGCTTGCCGTTGTCATCGAGCTTGCCGTCGCCGACGGCGAGGACCTTGCCCTTCTGCGGCTTCTCCTTGGCAGTGTCGGGCAGGACGATCCCACTGGCAGTGGTCTCCTCCTCCTCGATCGCCCGCACGATCAGACGATCGCCCAGGGGCTTGAGCTTCATGTTGAAAAACCTCCGTCTAGAGAACACAACGGGCGACGTACGCCTCCCTTGGAGGGCGCCGCCCTTTCGTTGGCAGTCTCCCATGGAGAGTGCCAACCGCCCCGTCAATATAGAGGAAACCCCGCCAAGTTCAAGCCCAATCGGGCAAAAACCGGCAAAGGCGGGTCGTGACTGCCAAACGACGCTCGCGTAGTCCGCGGCGTTTGGCAGTCACGACCCCGCCGTCAGTTCTGAGCTCCCCCGAACCCCTTGATGGCCTCGGTCATCCCCGTAGGGTTCTCGAGGATCTGCGAGAAACGCACGACCGTGACCGTGTCCTCGGTCGAAACGGCGCGCCCGTAGATCTGTTCGAGGAACTTGATCAGCTCCTCGTGGCGGCGGAACTCGGGGTTGTCGTGCTTGATGTCGCGCGGCGACAGGTCCGCGAGCTTCATCACCTCGACCTGGTCGATGACGGCTTCGAAGATCCGTTCGCGCGGCGAGTACTGGTAGCCGATGGTGACGAGCACGGCCTGGTTCTTGCGGTACTTGCCGGACTTGTCGCCGAGACGGATCGTGGCCGTCTTGCGCCCGCGCTTGAGCTCGTCGGCGAAGATCGTGGAGTAGAAGTTGAGGACCTGCATGACGGCAGGAGGCTATCGGTCTTTGTGCAGATGGGTCAGCGCCAGCCCCACCATCTCGCGCTCGGCGGCGTGGCTGAGCTCGGTCCGGGCCTCCTCCAGCCCTATCCAGCGAACCTCCTCGACCTCGTCGTCGTGGTCGGCGAAGTCGCCCTCGACGTAGTCGAACAGGAAGAAGGCGACCGACTTGCCGATCGTGCGCCCTTCGCGGCGATACCAGTAGCGCGACTCGCCCAGCTCGAGGACGGGCTCGGCGACGACCCCCGTCTCCTCGCGCACCTCACGCGCGGCCGCCTCGATGGCGGTCTCCCCGGGATCGACGTGCCCCTTGGGCAAGGCGAGCACGCGCGAGCCGTCGGCGGCGCGACGGGTGGGCACGATCACGACGACCTGCCCGTCGCGCACGACGACGCCGCCGGCGGAGAACTCACGCCCCTGCGACCGGGGCATCCTCGACGCGCGCCTGGCCGAGCGGGAGGACCGGGAGGATCTGGGGGACCTGGACATGTCAGAAGACGTACTGCTCGAGAGCCTTGGGGTCGTGGACGGTCAGCCGCCCGCGCCCCTGCGTGATGACGCCCGCGCGCTCGAGCACGGCGAGGAAGCGGCTGGCGGACTCGCGCGAGGAGCCGGCTAGCTGCGCGAGGTCGGCCTGTGTGGCGGTCACGAGCACATCCGAGGCGCGGTGGCCGGCGGCGATCTCCTGCTGGACGAGCTGGCCGAGCACGACGGCAACGCGGCTCTGCACGGTCTGGAAGGACTGGCGCGAGAGGCGCTCGTTCATCTCGCGCAGGCGCCGGCCGAGGGCGATCACGAGGCGCACGGCGATCTGCGGGTGCTCGCTCATCAGCCTGCGCATGTCCGGGCCGAGCACGCCGACGACGCTCGTCGGCTCGATCGCCTCCACGGTGGCGGAACGGCGCTCGTCCTCGAACATCGCCAGCTCGCCGAAGATGTCTCCAGGTCCGAACGTCGCGAGCGTGATCGTGCGCCCGTCGCCGTGGGTGCGGGTCGCCCGCGCGAGCCCTTCGCGCACGACGTAGCAGGTGTCGCTCTGATCGCCCTCACGGAAGACCGCCTGACCGGGCTCGAAGCGCCTGGGCACGGCCATCTGCGCGATCTGCTCGAGGTCGCTGTGCTCGAGCGTCGCAAACGCCGGCACGCGCCCGAGCAACTCGACCACGTCCGCTGAGCGCGTCGCCCCCATCGCGCACGGGATACCACAACCGCGATGGCGGAACCTCGCCGGCGCAGATGGCCCCCGGGCGGCGCTATCTTCACTTGCATGCTTCCGTACAAGCCGCTCCTGGCGAGCGTGGCGGCGTCGGCGGCGCTCCTGGCGGCGACCGCGCTGACCGGCGCGGCGTCGGCACAGACGAGTGCCCGATCGGGCACAGGCAAGCCGACGGCGCGCGAACGCGCGCTGCTGGACTCGCACGAACTGTGGGCGACGATCGACGTGTGCAGCCCCGCCAAGCAGCCGAACACGGTCGGCGTCCGCGGCTCGATGCCGGGCGACGGCCATGCCCACGACAGGATGTACATGAGCTTCCGCCTGCAGTACCTGAACGCGAGCGAGCAGTGGGTGGACCTGCCGAGCGGCGCGAGCGCCGGCTGGGTGGCGGTGGGCGACGGAGCCTCCCCGCGCCAGAGCGGCAGCAGCTTCGAACTGAAGCCTGTTGCGGGCAAGCCGGCGGTCACGCTGCGCGGGGTCGTCGACTTCCAGTGGCGCCGCGGCAAGACGGTGCTGCTGTCGGCGGCCCAGCCGACCACAGTCGGGCACAGGAGCCTCGCGGGCGCGGAACCGGCCGACTACAGCGCGGCGACATGCGTCATAGGCTGAACAGCCGCGGGTCGTTGGTGATGATGCCGTCGACGCCCATGGCGCTGAGGCGCTCGATCATGCGCGCGTCGTCGACGGTCCACACGTAGAGCTCGCCACCGCCTTCGGCGACGGCGCGCACGAGCGCCCGCGTGACCACGCGCCAGTGTGCCATGATCGCGTCGAAGCGGCCTTCGGCGAGGGCCGTGCGGGCACGACGCGGGAGCGTGGCGCGGTATCCGGTGAGCATCGCGAGGGCGGGTATGGCGGTGAGCATGTCGGTGGTGTAGTCGCGACGCACGCGCGGCACCGACCAGCCCAGGCGCAGCGCGGGCTCGGCGGCGCGGATCCGCGCGAGGCCGGACGGAAACATGCCGCTGATGAGCGTGCGCTCGACCAGCTCGAACTTGCGCAGGGCGTCGAGCACACGCAACTCGTAGCCCGGGAGCTTGACGTCGACGTCGAGCTCCAGGCCGTCGAACCGCGAGCTTGCCAAGTGCTCGAGCGCCTGCTCGAACGTGAGTGGCGCACCCTCGCGGGCGTCCGCGTGGTCGTGGGCGACGAGCAGGCACCCGCTGCCGTCGGGGTGCTCGCTGAGCACGTCGAGCTCGATCATGTCGACGCCGTGGCGCAGCGCCGCGTCGAAGCTCGCGAGCGTGTTGCCGGGCTCGATGTGCGCGGCCCCCTTGTGGCCCACGCGGCGCGGGCGCTTGCCCCGATGCGGCGATGACTCGATCATCGCCGCCCACGATCGCAGAGTGGCCTCAGACGGAGCGCAGCGGTTTGCGTGCGGCCTGGATCGCCTCGATGGCGGCCTTCGGCCCGATGTAGGGCGCGAGCACCGTGAACGTGAGGTGGTCGACCAGGCAGGGAAGCCGCGACAGGCGGCCGTTGGCGACGTAGCCGGAGACGATCGCCCACACCGCGCCGGTGACCGCCTCCAGGGCCACGTCCGGGCCACGGCGAGGCGCGGGGCCGTGCTCAGCCAGCAGTTGGGTGAAGCCCTCGACCGACCTCGTCAGCCGCCCGATCATGCCGGGACCGACCTCGAAGATGTCGATGAAGGCGATCCGCAGCAGCGCCTCGTGGGCGACGAGGTAGTCGGTGAACGCGACCATCGCCCGATAGACGCCTTCCGGCCAGGAGTCGGCGCTCTCGAAGCTGGGCCTGACGGAGTCGAGCGTTTCGCGCACGAACTCGTCGAGCACGGCGAGGAAGCCCTGCTCCTTGTTGGCGAACTGCTTGTGGAAGGCCTCGGTGGACATGCCCGCGAATTGGGCGATCTGCGGGTCGGTCAGCCGCGAGTAGCCTTCGTCGAGGGTCAGGTGGACGACCGAGCCGAGCACCCGCGCGCGCATGTCGTCGCGCGCGAGGAAGGCGGCGGGCGACGGCGGCTGGTGTGGTTGCGCGGCATGCGCGGGCACGCCCAGCCGCGCGGCGGCGGGGGTGCGGTAGGACTCGATCCAGTCGAGCACTTCGTCGGTCAACGCGTACACCTCGCGCTCGCGATGCTCGAGCATGCGCGTGAACACGACGTGGCGGACACCTCCCACGATCCCGCGGGAGATGAGCCGCGGGAAGCCGACCCCGTCGGGCGCCATCCCGAACGCGCCGGCGACGAGGCGCTCGAACGTGAACGAGGCCAGCTGCATGCGCTCCCTGGACTTCGGCCCGACACCGAGGGCGTCCACGAGCACCAGCCTTGGGCCCTTGGGCTGCTCGGCGATGTCGTCGAGCAGCGCCTTGCAGCCCGCGTGCAGACGGTTGGCCCACCCCCGCTCTCGCCCCCAGGCGTCGAGCGCGCGTTTGCGCGAGCGCGCGACGACGATGTCGTAGGTCGTCAGGAAGCACTGTTCCTTGTTGGAGAACAGCTCGTAGAACGCCCTGCGGGAGACCCCCGCCAGGCCGATCACGTGCGCGACCGTGGTCGCGCGGTAGCCCCGCTGGGAGACGGACTCGATCATCGCACCGTAGAGGCGCGCCCGCTGGTTGCGGGCGACGTCCTCACGCTCCATACCGCTCGGCCCATGGGGCAGTCTGCGGTACAGAGGTGCGATTTGGCTCCCGGTTCGACTCATCCCCACTGTTCTGAAAGGTAGACCAAGACGCCTCCCTGTGCAAGTTTCCTCGACTTTTAATAACAAGACTTTCGAGGCCATGCCACCCGTGTCTCCGACAGGCTCAAACGTCCGACAGACAAATAGATTCGGCCAGTCGCGCGAAATAGCTCGGACATTGGGGATTCGCCCTGTCGATGGCTGCCGTGCCGGCTGCTGCGGAGCGCCCCAATTCGGCCCATTGGACCGGGGGCGCGATCAGGCCGTGAGCGTCAGGCGCCGCGGGCCGGGGTGGAATCCGAGCTCGACGAGCGCTCCGGCGAGGCTCGAGGCGATCGCCGGCTGCCCGTCGATGCGCTCGAGCGCGAGCTTGCCGAGCCGCCCCGAGCGGACCGCCTGAGCGAGCGCGGCCAGCGCAGCGCGCGTCGGATGTGGCTCGCCCCCTGCGACCGAGCCGGCGCCGGTCGCGTCCCCCTCCGGGGCCGATGAGGCGAGCGTGAGCAGGCCGCGCCCGCCGCGCTCGAGGTACAGCACGGGCTCGTCGGCGACGAGGACCACGTAAGCGCCGGCCACGCGCGGGGGACGGCGGTCCTGGCGGTCGCGCTTGGGCCGATGGGGCCATGGCAGCGCGGCGCCATATGGCTGGGCGGGGTCGGCGGCGGCGAGCACGAGCGTGCGCGCCTTCCCGACCGCGCCTGCGCTAGCACCAGCCC
Organism: Solirubrobacteraceae bacterium; assembly: GCA_035484215.1. GTDB lineage: Bacteria > Actinomycetota > Thermoleophilia > Solirubrobacterales > Solirubrobacteraceae > Palsa-744. The sequence continues at coordinate 344,406 of DATHPE010000038.1, forward strand.
CGGCGCCCAGGGAAGCGCCGGCGGCGACAGCGGACGGACCGGCGCGCAGCCGCTCGACGGCGCCGGGGAGCGCGAACTGGGCGCCGCCCATGCCCTCGATGAAGTAGCCGCGGCGACAGATGCCGAGCGTCTCGAGCTTGGCGAAGGTGTCGTAGAGCATCGCGAAGCCGCCTTTGACGCCCTCGGCGAGCACCTGCTCACGCGTGACGATGCCGTAGCGCTCGAGCAGCAGCTCCGCGAGCACGCGCCGGCGCTCGACGGCGCCGGCCGGCCCCTCGAGCCCGCCGCGGAAGACGGCGTCGGTGAGCGACCAGCGGCCCTGGACCTGAGATTGCGAGCCGCTGCGCCGCCGCCCGGCGAAGCGCGAGCGGGCCGAGCGCCCGACGCTGGCCTGCCCGGCGTGGAGGCCGGCGGGCGCGCGGTGGCGGCCGTCGGAGCCCCCACCGCGGGCGAGCGACAGCCGCGGCGCGCGCAGCGGCGCCCAGGCGTCGTTGGTGACCTCGCCGGCCCAGACGAGGTCCCACAGCGCCTCGCGCAGCGCCTCCGCGGGCGCGTCGAGCTCGAGCAGGTCGGTGAAGAAAGAGGGGCCCTGCGCCAGGCGCGCGCGCAGGAGCCCATGCTCGGTGCTGTCCGGCGCCGTGGCGCCGCCGCGCGCGGCGCTGGGGGCGGGCGGCGGGCCGATGGCGGGGGCGTCCTCGCGGAAGTACAGCGCTACGCGTCCAGAACGCCCGCTGGCGCCGGCTCCCACCCACACGACCTCGCCGCTGGCGCAGAGGCTGTCCAACCACGACTGCGAGTAGGCGCCGGTGCGCCGCGGCAGCACGTCGTGCTCCCAGATCTCGACGGGCAGCGCGAGCCCCTGCAGGGGGACGAGAACCTCGCGCAGACGGTCGACGCCGGCGCCGGCGCCTGAATGTCGGTCGACGCCCTGCCAGGAGGGCAGGAAGGCCGCGAGGCGCCTCTGATCGGCGGGCTCGATCTCCTTGCGCAGGGCGGCGAGCGAGGCGCGCCGCAGGCGCCGCAGGACCTCGACATCACACCACTCCCTGTCGCTGCCGCCCGGCCGGAGCTCGCCGCGGACGAGCCCCCCAGCGCGCTCCAGCTCCCGCAACACCGAACTCGTGTCAATACGATAGCGCACAGTGAGCTCATCGAGAGTGAACGGCCCGTGCGTGCGCGCGTATCTCGCCACCACCTCGCGCAGCGCGTCGGGGACGTCCGCGAGGAAGGCCTCGGGCAGCCCGCCAGGCGGCATGGCGCCGAGCGCGTCGCGGTAGAGCGCAGCGTCGTCGGCGGCGATCCAGCGCTGCTCGTCGCCCAGGCGCACGCTGATGGCTCGCCGTTCGCGCACGAGCTCCGTCAAAAGCCCGTCGGCGTCGACGCCGGCGAACACGCGCTGGGCGACCTCGAAGGCGTTGAGGTCGCCCACCCCACGCAACACGTCGTGCAGGCCGTCGCGGCCCGTGGCGCGGGTCATGTCGGAGCGGTGCTGCAGGTCGTCCTCCAGACGTGCGAGCGCGCCGGGGTCGATGAGCTCGCGCAGCTCCTCCTGGCCGAGCAGCTCGCGCAGCAGGTCGCGGTCGAGCGAGAGCGCGGCGGCGCGGCGCTCGGCGCTGGGCGTGTCGCCCTCGTACATGTAGGTGGCGACGTAGTCGAACAGCAGCGAAGAGGCGAACGGGGAGGCGGTGGGCGTCTCGACCTCGACGAGCGAGATCTCGCGCGTGTGCAGGCCGCGCAGCAGCGTTTCGAGCCCGCCCAGGTCGAGCACGTCCTGGAGGCACTCGCGGTAGGTCTCGAGCACGATCGGGAAGTCCTGGTAGCGGTGGGCGACCTCGAGCAGGTTCTGGGCCTTCAGGCGCTGCTGCCACAGCGGCGTGCGCCGCCCGGGGTAGGCGCGGGGGATGAGCAGCGCGCGCGAGGCGTTCTCGCGAAAGCGCGCGCCGAACAGCGCGGAGCCGCCGAGCTCGGCGGTGACGGCGTCCTCGACCTCGTCGGGCTCCAGCAGCACGAGCTCGGCGGCGGACGGCAACGCGTCCGCATCGTCAGCGTCGAGGTCGGGCAGGTGCATGACGATGCCGTCGTCGGAGGAGATGACGTCGGCGTCGAGGCCGAAGCGCTCGCGGATGCGCGCGGACAGCGCGAGCCCCCAGGCGGCGTGCACGCGCCGGCCGTAGGGGGAGAGCAGGCACAGCCGCCAGTCGCCGATCTCGTCGCGAAAGCGCTCGAGCACGATGGTGCGCTCGCTGGGCAGCACGCGCGTAGCGGATTGCTGCTCGCGCAGGTAGGCGATGAGGTTGCGCGCGGCGCGCTCGTCGAGGTCGTAGTCGCGCTGCAGCGTGTGCGGCTCCTGCTCGACGGCCCAGCGCGAGAAGGCGCCGATGGCGCGGCCGAGCTCGACGGGGCGCCCGACGGAGTCGCCCTTCCAGAAGGGCACGGCGCCGGGGGCGCCGGGCGCGGGGGTGACGATGACGCGGTCGCGCCCGATCTCCTCGATCCGCCAGGTGGAGGCGCCGAGCAGGAACGCCTGCCCGGGCCGCGCCTCGTAGACCATCTCCTCGTCGAGCTCGCCCACGCGCCGCCCGTCGGGGAGCGTGACGGCGTAGAGCCCGCGGTCGGGGATGGTGCCGGCGTTGGCGATGGCGAGCTGGCGCGAGCCCTTGCGCGCGCGGATGCTGCCGGCGAGCCGGTCCCAGACGATGCGCGCGCGCAGCTCGCCGAACTCCCTGGAGGGATAGCGCCCGTCGAGCATGTCGAGCACGTTCTCGAAGAGGGCGCGGGAGAGCGTTGAGTAGGAGTGGGTGCTGGTGACCAACGCGTAGAGGTCCTCGACAGAGATGCCGCTGTCGCCAGGCGCGCCGTCTGCCGCTTCGTCCACGGCGGCGGCGCCCCGGCGGCGGGCGCTCGTACGGGCATCCCGCGAACCGCGTGTGTCCCCCTCCGGGGACGATGCGGCGATGGCGACGATCTGCTGGGCGAGCACGTCGAGCGCGTTGCGCGGCACGACGGTGGGCTCGATGAGACCTTCGTGCATGCGCCTGGCGACGACGGCGCACTCGAGCAGGTCTCCCCTGAACTTGGGGAAGATGCGCCCGCGGCTGACCTGATCGACGCCGTGCCCGGCGCGCCCGATGCGCTGCAGCCCGCGGGCGACTGACTTGGGCGACTCGATCTGCAGCACGAGGTCGACGGCGCCCATGTCGATGCCGAGCTCGAGTGAGCTGGTGGCGACGAGGCAGGGGAGCTGGCCGGCCTTGAGCAGCTCCTCGACCTTGGTGCGCTCCTCGCGCGCGAGCGAGCCGTGGTGGGCCCTGGCGATCTCCCTGGCCACGGCGCCCGTGACCTCGCCCGGCGGAGTGTCCCCACCACGCGACTCCGCGCGGCCGCCGGAGGCGGCCTTCTCATCGTCGTTCTCCTGTTCCTGGGCGGCGAGCTCGTTGAGGCGCAGCGCGACGCGCTCGGCGGAGCGGCGGTTGTTGACGAAGATGATCGTGGAGGTGTGCTCCCGCACGAGCGTGAGCAGCTCCGGGTAGATGGCCGGCCAGATCCCCCTTTCCGCCTGCGGGGACGATGCGGGGAGGGGCGATCCGCCCGTGGACTCGCCAGCGGGGGGCGGCCCCGATGCGAGCGGGTCCGGCTCAGCGCCGACCGCCGGCGACGGTCCGCTTGCGCGGTCCGGCTCTGCCATGGACTCGACGGGCACCTCGATGCGCAGGTCGAGTTGCTTGCGCACGCCGGCGTCGACGATGTTCACCCGGCGGTGCGGGCCGACGAGGAAGCGCCCGATCTCCTCGAGCGGGTTCTGGGTGGCGCTGAGGCCGATGCGCTGGATGTCGGCCGGCGGTCCGCCGGCGCCCCCGGCGGGCCGGTGCGAGCGCACGTGGGCCTGGAGGCGCTCGAGCGTGAGCGCGAGGTGCGACCCGCGCTTGGAATGCGCGACGGCGTGGATCTCGTCGACGATGACCGCCTCGACCGTGTTGAGCATCTCGCGTGCGTTGGAGGTGAGGATCAGGTAGAGCGACTCGGGCGTGGTGACGAGGATGTCGGGCGGATTGCGGACCATGGCGGCACGCTCGCGCTGGGGCGTGTCGCCTGTGCGGATCCCGACGCGAACCTCCTCCCGCCCGTCCCCGTCCGGGGACCGTTCCCCCTCACCTGCCGGCGACGATGCGGCGCCGATGCCGCGCAAGGGTGCGCGCAGGTTGCGCTCGATGTCGTAGGCGAGCGCCTTGAGCGGGCTGACGTACACCACGCGCACGCCGCCGCGGCGGGAACGATCCCCCTTCGGGGACGATGCGCTGCTGAGCCGGTCGAGCGCCCACAGGAACGCGGCGAGCGTCTTGCCGGAGCCGGTGGGCGCGGAGACGAGCACGTGCTCTCCGCGGGCGATCGCGGGCCACGCCTGCGCCTGGGCGGGCGTGGGTGCGGCGAAGGCCTGCTCGAACCACTCGCGCACACGCGGGCTGAAGCTGGCAAGGGACACCAGCGTGAGGCTAGCGCGCGACCGGGAACGGCCGGGCGAGCCCTGCGGGACACCCACCGACCGCGCGCTCGAAGAGCTCGACGAGGGGCGTTCTTCCGGCTACGCCGCGGTCGGTAGATCGACGGCGGTCGTGCCGCGGCGTGTGGCGAGGACGGTCGCTCCTCCGTCGGGCGCGAAGGAGACAGAGCTTCTGGCGGCCCTCTCGGAGCGCGACTCCGCCGGATGCAGCTCCACCTCGCTGAGCACCGTCTGGATGACGCGCTTCATCTCCAACTGCGCGAAGACGACCGCCACGCAGCGCCGCACGCCCCCGCCGAACGGAATCCACGTATAGGTGCCGGCCGCGTCTCCAAGGAAGCGCTCGGGCTGGAAGGCGCGGGGCTGGGGGTACAGGTCCGCGCGGCGGTGCATCAGATAGACGCAGGGGGCGACGATCGTGTCTGTCGGGATCGTGTAGCCGCCGAGCCGCATAGGCTCGGTCAGCCGGCGCATGACGACGGGCACGGCCGGGCACAGTCTCAGCGTCTCCTTGACGACGGCGTCGACGTACTCCTCGCTCTCGCCAGCGTGTACCTCAGCGCGAAGTCGCGCGAGCTTGTCGGGGTGGCGCAGCAGCCGCTCGAACGCCCACGCCAGGGACGTGGCGGTGGGACCATCCGACAGGAACGTGACGAGTTCGTCGCGCAGCTTCTCGTCGTCCATGGGCGCACCGTCGTGGCCGTCCGTGCGCTCGAGCATCGCAAGGATGTCGTTGTGGCGATCGCGATCCTCGTCCGCGCGGCGCAGGCGCACCTCCTCCAGCACGAGCTCCTCCACCGGGCGCATGACGGCCCGGAAACCGGGGTTGGCGGTCAGCGAGCGCTCGCCGACGGCCGCCAGCAGCGCCAGACGGCGCGGGCCGTTGACCCAATTCGTGAGATCCACCATCCGCTGGCGCAGCTGCTCGAGGCGCTCGCCGCTGACGTCGCCGAACACGGCGCGCATCACCACCTCGAGGCTGATCGCCTGCATGCGCGGCCACAGCTCGAACGGCTCTCCCTGCGGCCAGCGATCGATCTCGCGACGCGCGACGTCGGCCATCATCTCGCCATACTCCTGCATGCGCTGACCGTGGAAGGAAGGCAGTATCCGTTTGCGATCGGTCATGTGCGTGGGCTCGTCCTGCAGCATCACCGAGCGCGATCCGAGCAACGGCACCAGCAGCGGGTTGGCTTCGCCGGCCCCCGCCCGCAGCAGCTGCGGCTCGGTGGTGAACACCTGCTTGACGTGCTCTGGGTTGGTGAGAAACACCCACGGTCGTCTGCGTCGCACCCGTAGTGTGAAAATCTCGCCGTAGCGCTCACCGCAGCGATCCATGAACGCGAGCGGCCGCAACGCCCAGCCGACCGCCTGCAGCGCGCTTGGCATGAGCGGCCCAGGAGGCAAATTCGTACGCCCAGCCCCTGCAGAGGCGTTGAGAATGGTGATCATGTCTCCCATTCCCCACTTCGCTTCATGTTTTTATCTCTTCTCATGTTCCTCCGCGTGTTTCCTTCTCACTGTTCCACTCGCTTGGCCCTTTATTCAAGCGGATCGCGACGTGCTTTGACACTCCGTGTCCGTCCAATCCTTCTTGCTATTACACATGCTGGAGAGTAGGATGTCCAAGACAGTCCTGCGGTACGAGAAGCGCTTCGCGGCGCAGGTAGAAAAAGCTGCGGCAAACGGGGCACCAGTACCTTAATCGGTAAAAGGACCGGTCTTAAACACCGGCGATCCGGGTTCGAGCCCCGGCTGGTGCATGACGTCAAAAACAAAAGTTGCGTGCAAATGACCATCAAGCTCTTCGACTACTTTGAGGACGTCTCGGGACACGATGGCGCGCCCTCGCCGTGGGCCGCACGCGCACCGCGGCGCCCACAGAGTGACTACGACCTCAAGCTCACACCGCGCACGCCCGAATGGCAGATTGACAGCGACTCGCTCGAGGCGCTCGAGCGGATCGAGAGCGAACCGTGGGTGCAGGCGGTCATCCGCAGCCGCGGCGGAGTCCGGCTGCGTCTGAGCGACAGCTGGATCGAGCTGACGGGCGCGGCGCTCGAGGCGGGGGGCAGCGCCGAGGCCCCGCTCGCGGACCTCGCGCACGGACGGCGCGTCTCGGTGCAGTTCTGGGACGCCAATGCGACCAAGGCGCTGCATGTGGGCCATCTGCGCAACCTCGCGCTGGGCAACGCGCTTGCGGCCGCGCTCGCACAGGCCGGCGCACAGGTCGAGCGCCGCAGCCGGATCTCCGACATGGGGCGCGCGATGGGCGAGGCCATGGCGGGCGTGATGCAGAGCGGTCGCCACACCGTGGGCTGGTCGGACGCGGACGAGAAGAGCGACCACTTCGTCGGCCTGTGCTACGCCGACTACGTGGGCGCGAGCGGCGTGCTCGCGGCCGGCGATGACGAGCGTGCCGAGGACTCTCTCTCGCGCGAGGTCCATGTGCAGAACGACGCCGCCGACGATCTGCTCAAGCGCGTGCTCTGCGGCGAGCGCGAGGCGCTGGAGCTCTGGTACAAGACGCGCGCGTGGGTGATCGCGGGGCAGCGCAAGACACTCGCGCGACTGGGAGTCGCCTTCGACCGGGTGTTCTTCGAGTCCGACTTCCTCGCGGAGACGGCGGAGCTGACCGAGACGGGTCTGCGCAACGGCAGCCTGAAACGACGCGAGGACGGCGTGATCGTGTACGCGACGGGCCTGGAGGAGCTCGAGGAGCTGCCGCTGGTGCGTGCAGACGGCCTGTCCACGCAGCACATGCGCTCGCTGACCTATGCTCTCACTGCGCCGGAACTAGAGGACATGAGCTCACTGCAGGTCACGGGCTCTGAGTGGGTGTCGCATGTGACGAGCATCCGCAAGCTGGCTGCCGAGCTGAGACCGGAGCTGAACGGAGGCTTCCATCCCAGCCGCAGCATCTTCCACGGCATGGTCTCGACGCAGCGGCGGGCGGTGACCTCCAGCGCGGGCGCGCAGCTGATCGACGAGCTCACCGACTGGATCGACGCGCAGATCGACGGCGACCGTGAGCGGCGCGAGGTGCGTCGCGCCCATCCCAACCCCGAACGGGTGGCGGCGCACATCGCGCTTGGGTACTTCCTGCCCCGTCCGGCGACACCGGACATCGACTTCGACCCCACGAGGCTGCTGTGGGAGCAGGAGAGCCTGGGTTGGGATCTCGTGCGAGCGCGGGCGCGCCGCAGTCAAGACTCCGCGGGCGGCGGGCGCCCGACGGAGGACCCCGACTACCGCTTTGCGGTGATCCAGTCGGAGCTCTACCGCCGCTATCTGCGACTCGCGGTCGAGCGACTGGACGTCAGGCCGCTGGCGCACTACCTCAAGCATCTGGCCGCGTGGTACCTGGAGGCGGAGCGCAGCGAGCCGGTCGAGCGAGTCGTGCACACGCTGCTCGACCGCAGCGCCCGTGGGCTCGGCCTGGAAGCGGCGCTATGAGCACGCTGCTGGTCGACAACTACGACTCCTACACCTACAACGTGTTTCACCTGCTCGCGGCCGTGTCCGGCGAAGAGCCGATCGTGGTCCGCAACGACGTCGTCTCCTGGAGGGCGCTCTCGCGCTGGGACTTCGACGCGATCGTGCTCTCGCCGGGTCCCGGGCGTCCGGAGCGCTGGCACGACTTCGGCGTGTGCGCGGACATCCTGCGCTTAAGCGAGATCCCCGTGCTCGGCGTGTGCCTTGGCCACCAGGGTCTGGGTCAACTGCTCGATGGCGAGGTCAGAGGCGCGCCGATCGTCATGCACGGCCGTCTGAGCGGGGTAAAACACGACGGCGGCGGCCTGTTCGCGGGCATCCCCCAGGACTTCAAGGTCGTGCGCTACCACTCGCTGGCGGTCGTCGGCGAGCTCGGCCCACAAGGACGTGTGACCGCGTGGACCGACGAGGGTGTGGTGATGGGAATCGAACACCGCGGCCGCCCGATGTGGGGCGTGCAGTTCCACCCGGAGTCGATCGCAACCGAGCACGGCCGCAAGCTGTTCGAGAACTTCTACGCTCTCGCCCGCCGCCACCGCTCCGCTCGCGGGCGGCGGGTGCGAACGCCCCGCATGCCGCCCCAACGTCCGCGCAGACCGGAGCGTCATGCGGACGGCGCCCCTCGACGCTTGCTCGTGCGCTCGCTCGAGGGCGAGCCGTCGGGCGAGCGGCTGTTCGAGCGACTGTTCGGCTCCGCCGAGCACGCCTTCTGGCTGGACAGCGCCGACGCGCCGACGCCGCTGGCGCAGTGCTCGTTCCTCGGCACGACGATGGGCGCCGATCGCTGCGTGATCGAATACGACGTGCACAGGAAAGCCGTGACCGCACACCGCGCCGGGGGCACGACGCAAGAGCTGGGCAGCATCTTCGACGTCCTGGACCGGGAACTGGCGAGGCACACGATCGACTCCGGCGCGGGGCTGCCACGCGGGCTGCTCGGTGGCTTCGTCGGATACCTCGGCTATGAGTGCAAGGCTGACTGCGGCTCACCCAACGTCCATCGCTCGGACGTCCCGGACGCGGTGCTGATGTTCGCCAACCGCGTGGTGGCGATCGACCACGTGGCCCACCGCACGCACCTGACGGCGCTGTGCGAGAAGGACGGGGACGAGTCCGACGCCGAGCGCTGGCTCGCCGACGCCGAGGCTGTGGTGCGCGACACCCTCGCGCACCAGGGGGAGGGCCCGCAATGGCGGTCGCAGAGCCCCGGCGAGGGACACGCGGCGGAGGACTCTGTGACGTTTCGCTGCGGACGTGGGCGCGAGCAGTACCTGGCCGACATCGCCCGCTGCCAGGTGGCGCTGGCGGCAGGGGAGTCCTACGAGGTGTGCCTGACCGACCAGATCCACACCGATGCGAGCCCAGAGCCTTTTGCGCTCTATCGCCTGCTGCGCCGGCGCAACCCGGCGCCGTTCGCGGCCTACCTGAAGCTCGGCGAGATGGCCGTGATCAGCTCCTCGCCGGAGCGCTTCATCGCGATCGACCGTGACCGCAACGTGCAGGCGCGGCCGATCAAGGGCACGGCGGCGCGCTCGACGGACAGACAGCGCGACGAGGCGCTGCGCCTGTGGCTGCTGCACGACGAGAAGACGTTCGCCGAGCATCTGATGATCGTGGATCTGCTGCGCAACGATCTCGGCCGCGTGTGCGAGATAGACACGGTGCGCGTGCCGCAGTTCATGGTGGTAGAGCCTTATACGACGGTGCACCAGCTGATCTCGACGATCACCGGCGTGCTCGAGCGCGAGCGCACACCGGTGGAGTGCGTGCGGGCGTGCTTCCCGGGCGGCTCGATGACGGGAGCGCCGAAGCTGCGCACGATGAGCATCATCGACGACATCGAGCGAGAGGCGCGGGGCGTGTACTCGGGGGCGATCGGCTACTTCGGGCTGGACGGCGGCGTCGATCTGAGCATCGTGATTCGCACGATCGTGATGCGCGCGGGGGAGACGACGGTCGGCGCGGGCGGAGCGATCGTGATGCAGTCCGACCCCGAGGAGGAGTTCGATGAGATCCTGCTGAAGGCGCGCGCGCCGATGTCCGCGATCGCGCGGGCGGTCACGGGCAGCGACGGGGCCGACGCCTGGACGGTCGAGTTCGAGCCTGAGCCGATGGCGTCTGGTGTGCGATGAGCGAGATCGCGCCGATCGAGTCGCACACGACGCCCAGCGCCGAGCCGGGCGCGGTGTGCTGGTACGTGCGCGCGGCCGGCGACGAGGACGTCCCGGCGGTGGTGGCGGCGGTCAACGCGCTGCTACTGGAGATCGGCGGCACGCCGCCGGCCAAAGAGGCGATGTACGCCACGACGCGCACGCTGCTGGCCGACGGCGACGCCGGCGTGCTGCTGGTCGCCGAGGCGGGAGACACGCTGGTGGGGGTGCTTGGCGCAAGCTGGCAGACGGCGATCCACGTACCAGGCCGCTATGCGCTGATCCAGGACCTGTGGGTACACCCCGCGTGGCGCGGCAGGGCGATCGGCGCGGATCTGATCGCGGCGTTGCTGGACATCGCAGCTGGCCGGCAGATCATGCGTGTCGAGGTGGGGCTGCCCCAGGAGGGCTTTGCCGCGCTGGAGGCGACGCAGGCGTTCTACCGCGGCAACGGCTTCGCACCGCTTGGCCCGCGCATGAGGCGGCTGCTTGCATGAGCGGCCTGGATGACTTCCGCCGCCGTCTGGACGAGCTCGACGACCAGATCGCACGGTTGTTGGGCGAGCGGTTCAGCGTCTGCCGAGAGATCGCACGCTACAAGCGCGAGCACGGCGTCCCGATGATGCAACCCGGCCGCGTGGCGGAGGTTCGCGAACGCTACGTCGCTCGCGGCAACGAGGTTGAGCTACCGCCTGACTTCACCGTCGATCTGTTCGAGCTGCTGATCGCCGCCACGTGCAGGATGGAGGACGAGCTGATGGCCACGTCCGCCACACCCGAGTCACGCGCCGGTCGATGACGCTCCCGACGTTCGTCACGCTGGGACCGTCCGGCACGTGCCACGAGAACGCGCTGCGTCACTACCTGGAGTTCCAGGGGCTGACATCCTTCGAGATCGCGCTTGTGCCGGATCTGCTGGAGGCCATCGGCGAGGTCCGTGAGCGGCCGAACACGTTCCTGGTGCAATGCAGCGCGCACGTGCAGGTTCATCTCGTCACCGAGCGCTACCACGAGGAGGTGTTCGTGATCGACACGTTCATCTACCCGACGAAGGAGCTGGGCCTGCTCGTGCGCACCGACGTCCGTGAGCCCAAGAGCCTGGGCATCGTGTCGGCGACCCGCGGCTACCTCGACCTCGCGCCGTGGGAGACGGTCATCGACGAGCCATCCAAGCCGGTGGTCGCCGCCAACCTCCTCGCCGGCCGCTACGACGCGGGGCTGACCCACGTCCATCACGCGGAGGAACACCCAGACGTGCTTCGGCTCGAGGAGTACTACGGCGCGGTTGACACGACGTGGGTGGTGTACGGACGGCACAAGCGCTTCCGCGGGGCGGTCATCGGCCAGCGTGCGCCTGGTCTGTTCGAAGGTGACGATGCGACACGCGCCACCGCCTGATCGGCGTGACGGACAGACACTGCTTGGCGCCGATTCAGTCCTGAAGCGCGAGCCAGACGCTGCTCAGCACCGACTCAGTCCTGAAGCGCGAGCGCCGCTGGCACGCGCACCGCGAGCCAGCCGGGCGCCGCGAGGACGGCGGCGGCGGCGCCAAGCACGAGCGCGAGGCTCTCGCTCGCGGCGACGGCCGCGACCGAATGCACGACGGGGAAGTTGATCACGTTCGCGAGCGCCCGATCCAGCAGCTGCTGACCGTAGAGGCCGAGCACGGCGCCGGTGAGACAGCCGACACCCAGCAGCAGGATGCTCTCGAGCAGCACCATGCGCCACAGCTCGCCCCGCGAGAAGCCCTCCAGCTTGAGCTTGGCGAGTCGTGGGCGGCGCTGCCACAGCATCGTCCCCATCGCCGCCGCCATCGCGAGCACCGCACCGACCATGATCAGCGTCGCTATCTGGAGCAGACGCGCGAGACCTTCCCGACTGAGCGTGCGCTGCCGGTTCGCGTGCTGAGCGGCGCTCTGCACCGCGAGGCCCGAGCCGGCGCCCAGCGCGCGCCGCACCTCTCGCACCCCCGCCCGGGGCGAGACGCCGGAAGCCAGCAGAACGTCGTAGGCGCTCGCGTCGATGCTCCCCCACGCGCGCGCGTAGTCGGAGGCGTTCATGACGATCGCGCCGGGCGCCCAGCCTATGTTCGTCGAGAGCGCCGCCACACGCAGGCTAGTGGGGACGGGCGAGGGCAGCGTGAACGCCTCGCCGACACGCAGGCGCAGTTCTTCGGCCAGCGCCCGCGAGAGCACCATCCAGCCGCCGGCGCGCACCCGCGCCGTCGCGGCCCGGAGATCGCCCTCCACGATCTGCGACGCCGGGAGCAGCGGGGCTGCCGGGGACGGCGGGGCGATCACCCACACGCGACGCTCGCCGACGTCCAGCAGCCCGCCACGGTAGATCTGCACGGCGCGCACGCCCGGAAGACGTGAGAGCGCCGCCTGCTGGGAGGGCGCGAACGGCGTGGTCTGCAGCAGGTTGTACGAGCCCGCCGGCGCGACCCACACATCGGTGAACGCATTCATGTCGTGCGCGGCGTCTTCGAGACCCGTCAGCAGATCGCCGTGCGCGCCCTGGATCGCGACGCTCCCGAACACCGCCACCGCGCCTGTCGCGGCGATCGCCACCGCACGCGACCGCGCGGCGCTCAACTCCATCACGGCCACATGCGCGGTCGCACCCGTCCGGGCCCGCGCCAGCCGCTCGACGAGTGCGAGCGCGACGCCGAGCATGAGCGGAAGCTCCAGCAGCAGCGCGCCGACGAGCGCCACCATGCCGACGATCGCCGCCTGCGGAGCGGCGAGCAGGATCGCGCTCGCCGCCGCCAGGCACACCAGCCCCGCGAGCGCCGGCCACACAGCCCGACGTGCGGAGTCGGTGGTTTCCCGCGGCGCGATCGCCGCAAGCGGGTCGCGTGAGAGGATGTCGCGCAAGGGGCTCAGCACCGCCACGATCGAGGCGAGCATCCCCCCGCCGGCCGCGATCGCCACACCCTCCCAGCTGACGACCCGCTGCGAGCCGACCGCGAACGCCGAGGACAGGTACCCGGGCGCCGCATGGAACAGGTGGATCGAGAGCTGATCGCCCAGCGCCAGCCCGAGCAGGCAGGCGACCGCCCCGAGCACGAGCGCGTCGACGAGCAGCACCGCGATCACAGCTCTGGGGGAATACCCGTCGCGGCGCAGATCAGCGATCAGGCGCCGGCGCTGCGGAGCGCTCAGCAGCATCGCGTTGAACGCGAACAGGAATCCCACGAGCGCGCTGATCACCGCGAACAGGTCGGTCGACTGGTTGCTCGCGGCCGCGGCCTTCGCGAACAGCGCTTCGTCGTAGCGCGTGGACTCGACGTTCAGGCGCCCGGCCGCCAGGCGCGTCAGCGCCGCGCGCACCGCCGCTTCGCGGCCGCGCGCGGGCTGCACGAGAACGCGGCTGAGACGCCCCTGCAAGCCCGCCATTTCCTGGGCGTAGGACAGGGGTGCGACCGCGATCGGGCTGGCGATCAACGGCCCGATCTGCTTCTGGTCGAGCTGCTCGTACAGCGGCGCCAGCGCGGTGCGCCCGGCGATCTGGAACGTCACCTCGCGACCGTACGCGGTCACGCCGATGCTCCTCGCCAGCGGCGCCGGGAGCACGACCGCGCCGATGCCCCCGAACGGTTCCAGCGCGGCGTGACGCACGAGCGCACCGTCGAGTTGCGTGAGGCTCGAGTCGACGCCGACGAGCTCGACCGACTCGCTGCCCTTCGGGCCGCGCGCGTTCGCGCTCACTTCCAGCAGCGGCGCCGCCACGGCCACCCCCGGAATCTGGCGCACGCGCGCGAGCATGCCTTCGGGAAAGCCCTGCGCATCGCGCGCGAGCAGTTGCAGCGTCGCGTTGCCGACAATCCCGCGCGAGAGCTGCGCGACCGAGCTCAGCAGGCTTGAGCTCGCGACCTGCGAGGAGAACAGCAGCGCGACCCCCGCCGCGATCCCGACGACCGCGAAGCACTCCTGCAACAGCCGCGCGCGCAGCCGCACGCGGTAGAGATGCCAGATGTTCGAGGGCTTCACGCGGGCTCGTAGTCGCAGAGCCTGCCGTCGCGCAGCGCATACACGCGGTCGGCGTACTGCGCCGCCATCGGGTCGTGGCTGACGAGCACGATCGCAACACCCCGCTCGCGACACAGCCCGCGCAGCAGCTCGAGCACTTCGCGACCGCGCTGCGTGTCAAGGCTCCCGGTCGGCTCGTCCGCGAGCAGCAGCCGCGGCCCGGTCGACAGCGCCCGCGCGATCATCACGCGCTGGCGCTCTCCCATCGACAGCGTCTCCGCGCGGTGAGTCAGACGCGGGCCGAGCCCCAGGCGCTCGAGCAGCGGCGCGATCTCGCGATGGGCGTCGCGCCAACGCATGCTCTTGAGCAGCTTCAGCACCGCGTTGTCGATCGCCGTCACCCCCGGCAGCAGGTCGAAGCTCTGGCGGATGAAGCCCAGCTCGGACAGCCGGAAGCTCGAGGCCTCGCGCTCGGACAGCGAGGCGATGTCGCGCCCGCCGATCAGCACCGCTCCGGCTGTCGGCGCCAGCAGCGTGGCGATCATCAGCAGCAGCGTCGTCTTGCCCGACCCGCTTGGCCCGTACAGCGCGACCATCTCACCGGCCGCCACCTTCAGGGAGACGCCGTCGACCGCGCGCACGGACTCGCCGCCGACGGCGGGGTAGTGCTTGACCAGCTCGCGCAGCTCCAGCACCGGCTGCCCTATCCCTTCGCGCGCGCGATGCGCGCGGGAAGGTCGTTTGCGCGTGCGATGCGCGCGGGAACGTGGCGAGCGGCCAGGCGAGCGGCGCCGAGAAGCGACTGAGCGGGCCTCGCCAGCGGCCCGGCGGCGTCGATGACGCGCGCCGTTATCGCGCTCACCCCCGGCGCCGAGGCCTCGGGCGTCGACAGATAGTGAGCGGCCATCGCCGTCAGGATCATCTCGTGGCGATGCCCTCCTCCCAGGGCCCGCGCCTCGGCTCTCGCACGCTCGGCGATCGAGCCCATGCGTGCCGCGGCCTGCTCCGGCGAGGCGTAGTAGCTCAGAAGGTTGCGCTGGCCATCGCGCTCGTCCTCGGCGACGTCGACGAGACTGTCGAGCAGCGAGTGCAGCGCGCCGATCGACGGGAAGTACGCGCGATCGATCGCGCGTAGCCGCCTCGAATCCAGCTCGGGCTGGGCAGCGAGGCCGATCAGCACGTGCACGCCGAGCGAGGAGCCGGCGGCGGCGGCCGTCTCCCACCAGCGCAGGTCGCTGTCGGCGGGCGTGTGTGCGCGGGCCCACAGCTCGAGGCCCTCGTGGCTGCCCCGGCGCTCGCCGTGGTTGAGGCTCTGGAAGTCGACGATCCGCCCGGCCGCCACCCGCGCCGAGGGCGCGACGAGCGCGTAGGAGGGCAGGGCGCTCAGGCAGGCGCGCGCGGTGTCGAGCATGTCGAGCAGGTACCCGCCGTCCTCGCGCTGGGGATGAAGCGCGTAGTAGTCGCCGCGCGCGGCGCGGGGATCGAGCGCATCGAGCAGCGCGAGGTGCAGCTGGCGGCCGTTGCCCACGGGGTCATCGCTGCGCTGCTCGGCGAGCGTGTCCAGGTAGTTGTAAGCCGCCTGGAAGGCGACAAGCGCGCGTGCGACCCGCGCGCGGGCGCCGCGCGGGGCGAGCACCGCGAACAGCGCCGCGCCCTGCATGTTCCCCCGCTTGACGAGGGCGTCACGCGCAAGCCCACGCAGCGAGGCGTCCGGGATCGCCTCGGCGCGCGCTCGCCAGCGCGCGAGCTCACGCGTCGCGGACGGGAACACGCTCGTGCCGTAGCTCACAGCCGAGGACCCAAACGCCCGCTCCACGCTCAGCGTCCCCACGCCAGCCTCTCCACGCGGCTATCCGCGTCGCCGGCGCGGCGGGCAGGGCACGGTGGACGACGCGCTCGTGCTACTCCCATCTTGGAAGACGAATTGCGCCGAGAACGGGAAGCCGCCGCGGGGGCAGCGTGCGGGGACGCTGACGCCCACGGGGTGAAATGGGACGAGCCGGCCGTGGCTGTGGCGGTAGTAGGTCAGCCGGCTGGGGCCGATCGTGCTCTGCACGCTGAGGATCGAGACGTCGGGGCCACCCGGGACGCTCGCGATCAGCGGCACTGCGGTGGCGAGTTGCGAGCCAAAGGCCCCATAGGCGGGCAGCACTTCGCCGCTGAAGACCAGCTGCGCGTAGACGGGCGTCTTGCCGTTGGCGTAGAACAGCACGACCATGTTGCCGTCGTGCGGGGGCCCCATCAGAGCCTGGATTTCGGGGATCTCATCTCCCGAGCCGGTGCCGAACGGGACTTCTACGTACGCGCTGCCGAAGCCCAGGCGCGAGTTGGGCGAGCAGCCGGCCAACCCCTTCGCGAGCAGCGCCGCGGGCTGGCAGATCGCCAGCCCGAGCGTCGTCGTCGTGAAGTTGATGCCCGCAGGCATGCGCAGATCGAGGCTCGTCAGCGGCGGCGGCGCGAGCCCTTCGGTGGTCGCGATCTGAAAGCCGAAGGAGATCGTCGTGCTCGCGCCGAGCCGGTCGGGCGAGAAGGAGGCGTGCAGCGTGGCCTGCTCGGATACCGCCGAGGCGCTCGCGGGAAGGCACGCGCAGGCGGTCAGCGCCAGCGCCACCGTGACGGCTAGGCTCGTTCGCGCGTGAGTCCTCAACCCAGCTCCCTTACCGGCCCAGCTCGACCGGCCGCTCAAACCGACAGCCGGCCGCTCAGATGCACGGAGACGGCATCGTTGGAGCGCTGGATCGTTCCCGAGAAGCTCAGCCCCGATCCGGAGGCATGGTCATAGCTGCCGGTCCCGCGAGCGATCGACATCGTGCCGGAGAAGCTCGCTGTGCCGCCATCGACGCTGTAGCGGGCCGTGGCGTAGCCCGTGATCGAGCCGCCGCTCGGATAGATGTTCACTTCCGCAGTCACGCGGTTCACCGCGGGCAGCTTCAGGTGGATGTAGATCGCGCCGCGGATCGTCCCTGACGCAGAGCCCATCTCGTTGAGAGGCTGGTCGATCGTGATGCCGCGACCGCTGGTGCGGTGCAGGTGCGCTGTCTCGCTGAGGGAGATCGTCCTCGACACGTGCGCGGTCGGCTCCCCGGCGCGAGCGACTCCAACCTCGAGCGCCGCCCCCACTCCGAGCGACGCGCCCACCGATGCCAAGAGGACCGCCACCCCGCTGAGCACACTTATTCTGATGATTCGAAGATAGGTACGAATAGTATGTAAGAGTACGCACGTGACCCGCGCGTGTCCAGCGGCGTTTTCTACTCGCTGACGCTCGCCGCGAGGCCGGGCCCAACCCGCCGTCGAGCCTTATGACGGCGCCCGCCGCCCTATAAGGACGCGCGTCCGTTTGTGCGCGACCGTTTCTGACCGCTGTGCCCGCCTACGCGGGTAGGTTACGGGCAGGGTCGATTGGTGGCACGCTTGAAACTCTAGTGTTTATGATTGTCTCGACCGATATATCGAACTATGATCCATCTACAAGACTTGGAACTCCCCGTCTGAGGGAGTCTACTCCCGACAAGACAGGACCAGATGCCAATGCCCAGAACGAGTTCAGCAACGTCCAAAGCCGTCGGCGACGGGCAGGAGCCCGCGTGGTCGATTCCCAGTCTGCGTGAGCCGCGCTACTCGCAGTCGCTGGAGCGCGGTCTCGCGATCCTTGGCTGTTTCACGCCCAAGCGGCCGGTGCTGGGGATCGCCGACATCGCTGATGACCTGGGGATGAGCCGCTCGACGACGCACCGCTACGTGATCACGCTCGTGGCGCTGGGGTACCTGGAGCAGGGCGCCTCGCGCAAGTACCGCCTTGGACTGCGTGTGACGGACCTGGGGATGTCGGCGTTGAACTCGACGGGGCTGCGCGAGCACGCGCACCCATACCTGGAGGAGCTGCGCCAGCGCACCTCCTACACCGCGAGCCTCGGCGTCTTGGATGGCACGGAGGTGCTGTATGTCGATCGCGTGCGCAGCTTCCGTCGTGGCCAGAGCAAGATCGACCTGGACCTGCACACGGGCTCGCGGCTGCCGGCGTACTGCACGGCGATGGGCAAGCTGCTGTTGGCGAACCTGCCGGAGGGCGAGCAGCGCGAGCTGATGGCGCAGATGAAGCTGGCCAAGCACGGCCCGAACACGATCACGAGCAAGCGGGTGCTGCGCGAGGAGCTCGACGAGATCCAGGCCGCGGGGTTCGCGGTCAACGACCAGGAGCTCGCGGCGGAGCTGTATGCGATCGCGGCGCCGGTGCGCAACGAGGCGCGTGATGTGGTCGCTGCGGTGAACCTGGCGGCGCACAGCTCGATGATCTCCCTGGAGGAGCTGGTGGACGCGCTCGGCCCGCACCTGGTGTCCACCGCCGACCGCATCTCCGCCCGCCTCGGCTACCGACGCGACGACGAGAAGAACTAGCCAATAACCTGGGCGGTCATGCGCTGTCTTCCCGCCCTGCTCTGCCTGCCGCTGTGCGCGGTCGCGCTTGCCGCGTGCGGCGCGACCGTTTCGACGGCGGGCTTCACGGGCGAACGCCACGCGGTCGCGCAGACGATCTCGAACTTCCAGGCGGCGGCGACGGCGGCGGAACAGAAGAAGATCTGCGCTGAATACCTCGCGGCCGACGTGGTGAGCCGCCTGGGCGGCACGAAACGCTGCGAAACGGCGATCAAAAGTCAGCTGACGGAGGTCGACAGCCTTGAAGTCACGGTCGAATCGGTGACGGTTGCGGCCGGCGCCAAGAGCGCGAGCGCTCGCGTCAAGAGCGTCCACGAAGGCAAGAAGGCCCTCAGCACGCTGCCCTTGGTCAAGGAAGGCGGGAAGTGGAAGATCTCGGGCGCCGGTACGAGCGCCGGCTGATCGGCTGATCTACTCGACGCCGTCGAGCAGCTGGCCCGGCTTGAGCTGCAGCCCGCGGGCAAGCTGCACGAGCGTGTCCACGCGCGGTGAGCGCTCGCCGCGCTCCAGCAGGCTGATCTCCGTGCGGTCCAGGCCGCACAGATCCGCGAGACGTTCCTGGGATAGCCCAGCCTCCTCGCGGCGGCTGCGAAGGTTGTGAGCGAGCTGCGCGCGTACAGGGTCCATCGCACGCACCTTGATGCATAAGCAGACTCTTGTCTACGGACAATTGTCTGCAGGGACTGTTGACACCTCTCGGCGCCCCTCCGCGGGGGCGAGCGGTCAGCTCAGCGAACGACCGTACTGGCGCTCGTAGTAGGCGCGGTACTCGCCCGAGCGGATCGGCTCCCACCACCACGCGTTGTCGCGATACCAGACGACCGTCTGCTCCAGGCCCTCGCCGAAGCGCACGCGCGGCGACCAGCCAAGCGCGCGCACCTTCTCAGAGGACAGCGAGTAGCGCCGGTCGTGCCCGGGGCGGTCGCTGACGTGCTCGATCTGGGACTCCAGCGCGCCCGTCAGCTCGACGATGCGCCGCACGACCGTCATGTTGTCCTGCTCGTCGGGGCCGCCGGCGTTGTAGACCTCGCCCTCACGTCCGTGCTCGAGCACGTGGCCGATGGCGGCGGCGAAGTCGGTGGAGTGGATCCAGTTGCGCACCTGCATGCCGTCCCCGTACACCGGCAGCGAGTCTCCGTGGAGCGCGTTGAGGATCATCAGCGGGATCAGCTTCTCGGGGTACTGATAGGGGCCGTAGTTGTTCGAGCCGCGGCAGATCAGCGCGGGCAGGCCGTAGGTGTGGAAGTAGCTCTGCACGAGCAGGTCGGCGCCGACCTTCGTAGCCGAGTACGGCGAGGACGGCGCCAGCGGGCTGTGCTCGGTGAACGTGCCCCGCTCGATCGAGCCGTACACCTCGTCGGTGGAGACCTGCACGTAGCGCAGGCCGCGCGCGCGCGCGGCCTCGAGCAGCACGTAGGTGCCAAGCGCGTGCGTGGAGACGAACGCGTCGGGCTCGGCGATCGAGCGGTCGACGTGCGTCTCCGCGGCGAAGTTGACGATCGCGTCGGGCGCTCCCGCGTCGATCGCCGCCGCGACCGCCTCGCGGTCCTCGATCGCGCCGCGGATGAAGCGGAAGCGGGGGTCGCCGAGGAGGTCCTTCAGGTTCTCCTCGCGGCCAGCGTACGTGAGCTTGTCGAAGACCGTCACATCGTCTCCGTGCTCGCGCAGGCGCTGGCGCGCGAATGTCGAGCCGATGAAGCCGGCGCCGCCGCAGACGAGCAGTCTCATGCGCGCATCATCCCAGCCCGGGCCGCGAGGTATCCGGCGAGGCCGTCCTGCCAGGGCGGGAGTGGAAGACCGTCATCGCGCTCCGACTCCAGCGCGGACCACGCGGGACGGGGCGCGGGACGGGCCATCTGCGCCGTGGTGGCGGGCTCCACCCGGCAAGGCAGCTCAGCCTGGCGGAAGATCTCCGCGGCGAAGCCGTTCCAGGAGACGTGGCCGGCGCCGGCCAGGTGCACGAGCCCCGAGACCTGTCGCTCGAGCAGCCCGAGCAGCGCCGGGGCAAGGTGGCCGGTCCACGTCGGACAGCCGACCTGGTCGGTGACCACCTGCACCGCCTCGCGCTCGCCCGCCAGCCTGAGCATCGTCTCGGCGAAGTTGGCGCCGCCGATCCCAAACAGCCACGAGCTGCGCACGACCGTGTGGCGCGGCGATGCGGCGAGCACCTGGCGCTCGCCGCCGAGCTTGCTCATGCCGTAGACCGAGTGGGGCCCTGTCTGGTCGGACTCCACGTACGGGCGCGGCGCGCCTGACGCATCCACGCATGCCTCCCCATCGAAGACATAGTCGGAGGACACGTGCACGAGTGGCACGCGGGCGTCGGCGGCGGCGCGAGCGAGGTTGCCGGCGCCGTCGGCGTTGACGGCGTGCGCCTGCTCGCGGTGGGTCTCGGCGCCGTCGACGTCGGTCCATGCAGCGCAGTTGAGCGCCGCGTCCGGCTGGACGCGTAGGAAGACCTCCCGCGCGGCGGCCGTGTCGGTGACGTCGAGCTCGGCGCGCGTGAGCCCCACGAGCTCGTGGCCGGCGCGCTCGCCCGCGCGCAGCACGTCCAGACCGAGCATCCCCGCGGCACCTGTGACGAGCAGCCTCACAGGATCGAGACGTCGGAGTTGTCTCCGACCATGAAGCGATAGGCGCGCGGTTGACTATCGCCGCGACGGATCGTGACGTTGCGCCCGAGCAGCGAGGACTCCATGCGCCCATCCAGGTCGCACACCGTGCAGCCGGCCAGCAGGATCGAGTGCTCGACCTCCGAGCCGGAGATCGTGCAGCGCTCGCCGATGGCGGTGTACGGCCCGATGTAGCAGTCGCTCAGCCGCGCGTCGGCGCCGATGATCGCCGGCCCGCGCACACGCGTGCGCTCGAGCCGGGCTCCGGGCTCGATCACCACGCGCCCGTCCACCTGCGAGTCGATCAGCTCGCCCTCCACGCGCTCGTGCAGGTTGTCGAGGATCAGGCGGTTGGCCTCGAGCATGTCCTCAAGGCGCCCGGTGTCCTTCCACCAGCCGCGCACCACATGCGGCTCCACGCGCAGCCCCGAATCCACCAGGTATTGGATCGCGTCGGTGATCTCCAGCTCGCCGCGCGGCGACGGCTCGATCGCGCGGGCCGCGTCGTGGACGGCCGCCGTGAACATGTAGACGCCCACGAGCGCAAGGTCAGTGGCCGGCTCGGTGGGCTTCTCGACCAGGCGCACTACGCGGCCCAGCGGCGCGGGCTGTGCGTCCCCGTCGAGGTCGTCGGACCCCGAGGTGACATCGGGCGGCGTTGGTGCGAGCTCCGCCACGCCGTAGTTCTCCGGGTCGGGGACCGGCGTGAGCAGGATCAGCGCGTCGGGCGCGTGCTCGCGAAATGACGCTACGAGCCCGGAGATGCCGCCCTGGAGCAGGTTGTCTCCGAGGTACATCACGAACGGGCTGGCCCCCAGGAACAGCTCGGCGGTGAGGACCGCGTGCGCGAGGCCGAGCGGCTCGTCCTGCAGGATGTAGGTGATGCGCAGGCCGAAGTGCGAACCGTCGCCGGCGGCAGCTTCGATCTCCGGGCCGGTCTCGGGCGCGATGATGATCCCGACCTCCTCGATCCCCGCGTCGGCCATCGCCTCGATGCCGTAGAACAGCACCGGCTTGTTGGCCACCGGCACGAGCTGCTTGGCGCTGGTGTGCGTGATCGGGCGCAGACGCGTGCCCTTGCCTCCGGAGAGGATCAGTCCCTTGAGCGGCTCCATCGCGCGATGAGCCTATACGGCGAGGCCGGGAGACTCCACGGGCGCGCCCCCACGTGGTCCTCGCGAGGGCGGACGAGTAACTACCCACATACCGGGCTAGTGTATAGCTATAGCTATACACTAGCCCGGTCGAGAGAAAGAGCTACACGCCATGGTGTATAGCTATAGCGCTACACCACTCCGCGCAGAGGAGACCACCGCCACAACCTCAGCCGGGTTCGTCTTCAACCGCGTCCTCAGACTCCACGTCCTGCCTCGCCAGCTCCTCGGCTCGGATCACCAGCGCACCGGCTCGCACGCCGAGCGCTTTGGCGAGCGCGAGCAGCAGCATGTAGTCGGGATCCAGCCGCCCGGCCTCGAGGGCTTGGATGCGCCGCTCGCCGACTCCGGTCGCGACCGCGAGCTCACCTTGGCTCAGGCGACGCTCGTCACGCAGCTGGCGGATCGCCTTGCCGAGGAGAGCCAGATCATCGGGTTTCTGCGTGCGCTTGGGCAAAGAAACCTCTCGCAAATTGCGCTGTAGACAACTGTCCGAGGATCGATTACGACGTTGCTGTCCTAACTCCTCCTCGATTGGATGCGCAAGGCTCCCGGCATGCCACCCGAGAGGAAATCCCAGCCACGCAACCCGGAGCTGGCCGCACTCGGCAAGGCGATCGGGGATCGGATCGCTGAACAGACCGGAATGAGTCAGACTTCGGTCGCGAGCGCGTCGGGCATCGACATAAGGCGCGTCGGCGACTACGTGCGAGGCCAGCACAGCCCGAGCTACCGCAACCTGAAACGGCTGTGCCACGCCCTGGATCTCTCCGTCGACGACCTGTTCGACCGCGCTGACAAACTTCGCGAAGAAGACTCCGAGAGCTAGCCCGAGCGGCGCTTGGCGCCCACCGTCAGTAGACCGCGCCGAGCTTGCGGTGGTCCCAGCTGGCCCGTCGCAGCTCGACGAACTCGAGCGCCACGCGCTTGGCCGCCTGCTTGTCGACCATCAGACCCACCTCGGCGGGCAGTTCCATAGGCGGCTGCCCGCGCGGGGAGGCGTAACGGGCGAAGATCTCGTGACCAAGGGCTTTGACGGTCTCGAGCTCGCGGTGGACGACGACGTCGCACTCGAGCATCACGCCGCGAAGCAGCTGGTATTCCTCCCCCGCCTCGACCTGCAGCGTGGCTTTCGGCTCGCGCTCAATGTTGCGCACCTTCTGCGAGACCGCGTACGTCCACGCCCATAGCCGCGGTCCGGACTCATCGGCGGGCGACTCCCGCAGCACGTACCACAGCGGCATCAGGTGCGGCCAGCCGCGCGGACCGCTCGTCGCGCACGTCACGGTGCGCTCCTCGGCGAGGAACGCCGCGGCCTCGGCCTCGCTCATCCTGATCTGCTCGCGGCGGCTCACGGACGTCGAGGCTACAGCGTGTCTGGATAGCCTGGGTACGGTGCTCTCAGGCGGCTGCGGGCGCCACGCCCGCCTCGCGCAGCCGCGCCACCGCCGCGCGTACCGCCTCACGCGCGTCCTCGGGCTCGAGCACGGCGGCGTCGCCGGCTTCCTTGAGGATCTCGCGCACCAGCCAGTCGACGCCGGCGAAGCTCAGCTCGACGATCACCGCGCCGTCGCTCCACTCCTCGACGACCCGCCGCGCCTCGCGCGCCCAGCGCGCGCGCTCGGGCGAGACCCACACGCGCGCGGTCGCCGATGCTGGCACCTCGCCGGTGCGCAGCCAGCCGTCGACCTCCGCCGCGGGGTCGACCTCCGGGCGCGGCTCGAACCTCTCGCTCGTGACCGTCACCCGCTTGATGCGGTCCAGCCGGAAGTGGCGCACGCCGCCGCGCTCGGGGTCATACGACGCCACGTACCAGCCCTCGCGGCCGTTGGTCAGCGCGTATGGCTCGACCCGCCGTGGCGAGAGCTCGTCCTCGTTCTCCTTGTAGTACTCCAGCTCGATCATCTTGTGCGCGACGATCGCCTTGGAGACCAGGCGCGCGACGTCCGAGTCATCGCCGGCGGTTGGCGCGACCTGCAGGCCCTGCTCCATCGGGTCCTCGCCGAGCGCGGCGACGATCTTCTCGCGCGCGGAGGTGAGCGAGCCCTCGGGGATGTGCTCGCCGATCAGGTCGATCGCCGCGATCAGCGCCTTGGCCTCTACCGGCAGCAGCCGCGCGGGGCGGTCGAAGTTGTCGCTGTAGGGCTCCGGGTCGACCTCGATCTCGCCCTCCTCCTCCTTGAACTCCGCGTACAGCACGTAGGAGCCGCCGCCGAAGTTGACGACGTTGAGAACGTTGACGTCCTCGCGCAGCTCCTCCTCGCTGATCTGCAGGCGCTCGCACACCTCACCGATCACCACGCGCGCGCCTTCGCGCCCGGCCTTGATGAGGATGCTCGCGAGCGTGACCAGGCGCGCGAAGCGCTCGGGGCGGATGGCCGCCTCCGGGCGCCCGGCTGCGCCCTCGTCCTCGGGGCTGTCGGGGCCTCCCCTGCGCGCCGAGCGCGAGCGCGACGGTGCCGTGATCCGCGCGCCAGCCGCGGCGCCCTCGCGGGCCCGCGTGGCTCCGCCGCGTCCGCTGGGCGCCGACGGCGGCGCATCGCCGTGGTGCTCCTCCAGCAGCTCCAGGCGCCGCTGGAACTCGTCGACCAGCTCGTCGGGGCCGAGCAGCCGCGCGTTCGCGCCCAGCCCCAGCACCCATGAGATCACGCTGCGCGGGCTGGAGTAGCCGGTGAGGAAGACCGTCTCCCCGTCCCCTTCCGGGGACGATGCCGGGGACGCGCCGTCCTCCTCCTCCTGGGAGGATGCGACGATCTCGCCGTAGCGGCCGAAGTGGCGTTCGATCTGCCACGCGATGCGCTCGGAGATGAGTACCCTGGCGACGGCGCGCTCATCGCCGAGCTGCCAGTCGGCGCGATTGGCGTACGCGCGTGGGTCGAAGTCGGCGGGCCGATGGAAGTCGTGCTCGGCCTTGGTCGCGTAGGAGACCTTGCCGCGGATGCGCGACAGGCGGAACACGCGGATGGCCTTGCGCTCGTGCGCGTAGCCGAGCAGGTAGAACTGGCCGCCCTGGAACAGCAGGTGGTAGGGGTCCACGCGGCGCGTGCTCAGCTCGTCGCGCTCCATCGTGTAGTACTCGAACACGATCGTCTTGTTGCGGAAGATCGCCGTCTCGACCTTGGCCAGGCGGGCGGACAGCTCGTGGCCGCCCGCGGAGGCGGTAATCCCGAGCGCCACGGAGCTCTGCTCGGGGGCGCGCAACGGGCTGGGCCGCCCCCAGGTGATCTGCTGCAGCGCCAGGCGCAGCGGCTCGGCGTACGCGAATTCGCCGTCGAGCAGGCTGAGCGCCGTCTGCAGTGCGGCCAGCTCCTTGTCGGTGAACTCGATCGCGGGCAGGTGGAAGTTCTCTGGGCGCAGCGAGTAGTTCTCCTGCTCGGCCGCGCCGTCCGCCGGGCGGTCGACGGTCAGCTGGATGCGCAGCGATTCCAGCTCCGAGCGGTCGGCGTAGAAGCGCCGCGCGAACGCGTCCTCGTTCATGCCGCTGTAGCCCTCCACGTCGCGCCGGATCTCCAGCGCCGTGACCGGCCGACGCTCGGCCATCAGGTAGGAGATCAGCGACAGCTGGCGGATCAGCTTCTCGGTGTCCTTTGCCATCGGACTCCAAAGATAGAAGCCGGCGGCGAGACGAATACTGGACGGCCGAGTCGGCGCCCCGCTATTTGCGGTGTTTCAGGCCGCTTCGCGCGCGGGCAGCGGCCCGCCGGCCTCCGCCGGCCGGCCAGCGGAGGCGATCGAGCTGGGCTCGGCGAAGTACGCGCTGCCGTCGATCGCGCGGTCGAACCGCGACCAGCGCGCCCCCGGGGCGAGCCCCTTCTCGAGCCGGTCGAAGCTGCCCAGGCGCCCGCCGAGGTTGTCGATCATGTGCACCAGCGTCGCCTCGCGCGTGCACGGCACCACCGGGCTGCCGTGCTCGAGCGCGCCGTGGTGGGAGAGGATGATGTGCCCCACCGCCTGCGCCAGCTCGGCGGGGAAGCCCTCGATGTCCTCGATGATGCGGCGGATGCGGTAGTAGCCGAGGGCGATCTCTCCGTGCAGCTTGCCGGCGTCGGTGAGCTCGATGTTCTGAGAATCGTCGGTGTACGCCTCGAGCTTGCCGATGTCATGCAGCAGCGCGCCGGTGACCGCCACGTCGCGGTCGACGCCCCCGAACGTGGCGCTGATCGCGCTGACCGCCTGCGCGACTCCGAGGCAGTGCTCGAGCAGCCCGTGAGGGTAGGCCTGGTGGTAGTGCTTTGCCGCTGGCGCCAGGCGATAACCCGCCCACAGCTCGGAGTCCTCGCCGAACACGCGCTCCAGCAGCGCCAGCAGGTGCGGCTCCTGGATCGTGTCCAGCAGCTGGCGGATCTCGCCTTCCATCTGCTCGACCCCGCGTGTGGGACCGTCGAGCAGATCCCTGGGATCGAAGCTGCCCGGCGCGGGCGCCTCGAGCCCGCGCAGGTTGATCTGCGGACCGAAGCGCGGATGCACGGTGTAGCGTCCGCGGACCCGCACCGACGAGCCCGCGCGCGCCAGCTCCTCGACCTCGCCGAGCTCCTCCCAGACCATGCACGCAACCGCGCCGGTGCGGTCGCCCAGCTGCAGGCGCAGGTAGTCGCCGCCGTCACGCCGCTGGCGGCGCTCGGCCTCGCGCACCAGCAGGACCTGATCGATCTCGGTGCCGTCGCTCAGCTCGTTCAGGAGCATGCCGTGAAGGTAGACGGGCGCGCGGACGGGACGCCACGGTGACCGGTCAGACCTTCACAGGCGTCGCGGCCGGAGGGCCGCGACGCCCGCGGAGATCTGACGCCGGGGGACGCCGGGATCTCTCCCCGAGCACCGTCGGAGAGGTGGGACGATGCCCAAGCTCGTGCCGCCTGCTGGACCTTTCGGCCCCGGCCGCGGGAAAGATCTCGATCGTTTCAGGGCCAACTGTAGTTCCGCATATGCGATATTCGCTAGCCCTGTTTTCTACTTCGCGCGTCCCGCAAGGATTCGCGTCCGCTTCGCGCGAGACCCGCCGCGGGCCCATGGGAGCGCCTTGCGCATACACTTGAAGTCCATGGGCAAGCGAGCCTGGCTGTGACCACTACGCCCGTTTCGAGCCCCGAGATCGAAGGCGCGATAGGCGCCTTGCGCGAGGGGGTGCTGCCGGCGCAGCAGCTGCGCGAGGCGATCGTGCGCGAGTGGATGGTCGCCGGCCCCTGGCGAATCCCGGGTGAGTCGATACAGCCGGCGAGCGTCGATCTGCGCCTGGGCGAGCATGCGTGGGCGCTGCGCTGCAGCTTCCTGCCCGACAGCGACTCGACGGTCGAGCAGAAGATCGAGGACCTGGCGTTCGAAAGGGTCGACCTGCGCGACGGCGCGACGCTCGAGCGCGACCGCCCATATCTGGTGCCGCTGATCGAGGAGCTGTGCTTGCCTGAGGAGATACGAGCGAAGGCCAACCCCAAGAGCTCGACCGGGCGCCTGGACGTGTTCACGCGGGTACTGACCGATCGCAACCACCGTTTCGACGAGATCGCCGCGGGCTACCACGGGCAGCTGTACCTGGAGGTCGTCCCGCGCACGTTCGCGATCCGCGTCAAGACCGGGCTGGCGCTCAACCAGGTGCGGCTGATGTCCGCCGACGCGCGTCTCAGTGACGAGGAGCTGTTCGCGCTGCACCGGGAGACCCCGCTCCTGTACCTGGACTCAAATCCTGTTCGCGAGTCCGAGCTGTCGCTGGCCGACGGCCTGTTCCTCAGCCTCGACGTGTCCGGCCCCGCCGAGGCGATCGTCGGCTATCGCGCCAAGAAGAACAGCCTGCCGATCGACCTCACGAAGGTGGGCGCGCTGCGCTGGCGCGACTACTGGGAGCCCGTGCACCCCGAGCGCGGCGGGCGCATAGTGCTCGAGCCAGAGGTGTTCTACCTGCTGCTGTCGGCCGAGGGCGTCAGCATCCCGCCCTCCTACGCCGCCGAGATGCTCGCGTACGACCCCACCGCCGGCGAGCTGCGCACCCACTACGCCGGCTTCTTCGACCCGGGCTTCGGCTACGCCAGCGACCCGGCCGCGCGCGGCAGCCGTGCGGCGCTCGAGGTGCGGGCGCGGGACGTGTCGTTCATGGTCGAGCACCGCCAGCCCGTGTGCAAGCTCGCGTTCGAGCGCATGGCCGAGGAGCCGGACGTGCTCTACGGCGCGGACATCGGCTCGAACTACCAGGGGCAGTTGACCATGCTCAGCAAGCACTTCCTCGAGCACGCGCGAGGAGAGGAGTAGGCGACTACGGCTCCAGCCGGTGCGGCCCGCGGTACAGGAACGTGACCTCGCGCACGTTCTCCTGCCCGAGCATCTGCATCAGCAGCCGCGTGAGCCCGAACCCGAAGCCGCCGTGCGGCGGCGCGCCGAAGCGGAAGAAGTTCAGGTAATACTCGATCGGGCCGACGTCCACACCCTTGTCCTCGGCCTGCGCGAGCAGCTGCTCGTGGCGGTGCTCACGCTGGGCGCCGGTTGTCAGCTCGATGCCGCGCCACAGCAGGTCAAAGCTCTTGGTGAGCGTCGGATCGGCGGCGTGGCGCATGTGGTAGAAGGGCCGCACGGTCGTCGGGTAGTCGGTGACGAACGCGAACTCGTGGCCGTGGCGCTCCTTGATCAAGGCCGACAGCGCGCGCTCGCTCGGCGGGTCCAGGTCGTGGCCCACGCCAGGCACGTCGTGGCCGGCCTCGCGCAGCAGGTCCTTGGCGTGCTCGAGCGTCACTTTCGGGAACGGCACCGTCGGCACGACCAGCTCGGTGTCGAACGTAGCTTCGATCTGCTCGCCGTGCGTCTGCTTGACCGCCGCGAGCACGTGCGCCAGCCAGCGCTCCTCGAAGGCCATCACGTCCTCGTGCGAGTCGATCCACGAGATCTCCACGTCCACGCTCGTGAACTCGGTGTCGTGGCGTGAGGTGAACGAAGGGTTCGCGCGGAACACGGGGCCGACCTCGAACACCTTGCCGAAGCCCGCGGCCATCGCCATCTGCTTGTAGAACTGCGGCGACTGCGCCAGGTAGGCGACGCCCTCGAAGTACTCGACCTTGAACAGCTCGGCCCCCGACTCGCTCGCAGAGCCCATGAACTTCGGCGTGTGCAGCTCGATGAAGCCCTCTTTGCGCCAGTAGTCGCGCATCGCGTGCTCCGCGGTCGTCTGCACCTCGAAGATCAACCGCCTGTCAGGGCGGCGCAGGTCCAGGTAGCGCCAGTCGATGCGCTTGTCCAGCGCGGAGTCGGGCGCGATCGGCACCTCCGGCTCCGCCAGCGAGTCCACCGCCAGCTCTTCGAGCTTCAGCTCCAGGCCACCCAGTTTGACGCGCTCATCCGCCGCCACCGTCCCGCTGATGGTGACCGCCGACTCGACAGTCAGCGCGGAGATCGCGTCGTTGAGCTCGCTCGGCGGCTCCTGCTTGGGGAGCACAACCTGCGCGAGGCCCGTTTCGTCGCGCACGATCACGAACTGGATGCTCTTCTGGTCGCGGATCGCCTGCACCCAGCCGCGGATCGTCGCGCGCTGCCCGATCTTCTCGGGCAACTCGCCTATGAGCGTCCTTGTCACAGGCCTGGACCCTATCCGAACTCTCTATTCCGTCTGGTGTATAGCCATCGCTATACACCACTCCAAAGGGAACACACCCCACACGCCGGCAGGGCCTGCCGTATAGCTATGGCTATACACCACTCTCGTGAGGAGTACTCCCCTGGCGTCTGAGCCCCCGCACGAGCGTGTCGGCGGCGATCTTGTGCGCATCGCAGATGCGGCCGAGGTGCAGCAGGGAGTCGGTCTCGGCGGCGACCTCGCCGTCGCCGAGGCGCAGCACGAGCGGTACGCCGGGCGCGAGATCGCTGGCGGCGAGCCCGACGGCGACGTTGACGAGATCGTCGGAGGTGACGGCGGCGATGGCGGCGCAGCGGCGGATGCCGACGCGCTCGAGCGTCTCGCGGTCATCACCGCGGCCGATCGCGACGGGGATGCCGGCGGCGCGGGCGAGGCGCACGCAGGGGGCGTCGGGGTCGCGCTCGATGCCGAGGACGGCGATGCCACGCCGGTGCAGCTCCTGGGCCAGGCGGAAGCCGACCTGGCCGAAGCCGACGAGCAGCACGTGGTTGCGCGCGGGCGCGGCACGGGCGCCGAGCAGCGTGGTCAGGCGCGGGCGGCTGACGCGGCGCACGAGCGCGGCGGTGAAGACGGCGACGAGCGCGAGCGCGGCGAGGGTGTCGAGGACGGAGACGACCTTGTACCAGGCGGCGGCGCCGGCGGCGCCCGGAGTGCCGGCGACGGTGGCGACGGAGCGCGTGCTGTAGTAGAGCGCGTTGACGAGGCTCTCGTGCAGCGCGATGGTGCCGATGATGCCCTCGACGAGCAGGGTGGCGAGGATGCCGATGCCGGCGCGCACGAGCAGCCGCAGGGCATCGTCGACGAGGGTGACGCCGGTGCGCCGGTGCGCGGCGACGTCCTCGACGGCGACGAGCTGCTCAGCGAGGTCGGCGGCGACGAGTTCGGAGGGCGAGACGACCTGCACCTCGGGGACGACGTGGTGCAGCTCGCGGGCGATGGTCCTGTCGAACATGGTCACCCACAGCGGCAGGTCCGGTCGCAGGTGGGCGATCAGCAGCGTGAGGCGCAGGGCGAGGACATCGTCGCGGGTGACGATGGCGGCGGCCGACCAGCGCTGCTCGCTGAGGAACGCGGACACCTGACTGTCGCTGAGCGACATGGCCCGCTCGACGCGCGTGCCCCCCTGCTCGAGCCTGCGCGCGAGCGCCTCGCCGAGCCCGCCGGATTCGCCGAGGACCAGCACCGACTCCTCGCCCGCGTTCGCGCCCTCGCTCACCGGCACGGCCCCGCTCACCGGCACGCCCTCAGTGCGAGGGCTCCTCGGCGAGTTGCACGTCGACGGTGAACTCGCCGTCGACGATCGCCTCCAGCAGCTCGACGGCGCCGGCCGCCAGCAGGTCGCCCTCTCCCAGCCGCAACGCGGCCAGCCGCTCGGCGCTGTCGCGTACGACGACGCGGCTGACGGGCGCGCGCATCGGCCGGCGCGCCTGGGACTTGGCCTTGCGCACCTCGCGCAGCACGTCGGCGGTGACCTCCAGGGCGACGTCCTCCGCGGCGGCGCCGCCGGCCTCGCCGGCGAGCGCGCGCAGCTCGCGGGCGTCTGGCCAGGCGGCGCGGTGCACGGAGCCGTCCTGCCACCACGACCACACCTCCTCGCAGACGAACGGCAAAAATGGCGCGAACAGCCGCTGGAAGACGGACAGCGAGGCGCGCAGCGCGAGGCTGACCGAGGCGCTGACGAGCAGGTCGGGGTCGTAGCGCCGGCCCTTGACGAGCTCGAGGTAGAAGTCGCAGTACCACCAGAAGAAGCTCTCGGCGCGCTCGAGCGCACGCGCGTAGTCGTACTCGTCGAAGCTGTCGGTGGCGTCCTGCACGACGGCGGCCAGCCGCATGATCAGCGCGCGGTCGAGCGGGTGCGTCAGCTGGCCGATCTCCGATTCCTCGCCCTCCGGCGGCAGGTCGGCGAGCGCGAACTTGGAGGCGTTGAGCAGCTTGACGGCGAGGCGCCGGCCGACCTTCATCTGCTGGGGGTCGAAGGCGGTGTCGGTGCCGGGCCGGCCGCTGGCGGCCCAGTAGCGCGCGGCGTCGGCGCCGTGCTGGTCGAGCAGGTGCATGGGCGTGACGACGTTGCCCTTGGACTTGGACATCTTCTTGCGGTCGGGGTCGAGCACCCAGCCGGAGATGGCGGCGTTGGCCCAGGGCAGCGCGTTCTGGTCGAGGTGCGAGCGCAGGACGGTGGTGAACAGCCAGGTCCTGATGATGTCGTGCGCCTGCGGGCGCAGGTCCATGGGGAAGACCTTGGCGAACAGCCCCCCGGGCGCGCCCCCCAAAGCATCCTCGCCGGCGCCGCCAGGCTCCCGGTCCTCGCCGGCATGCCCGGCGATCTGCGGCGTGAGCGAGGAGGTGGCCCAGGTGTCCATGACGTCGGGGTCGCCGGCGAAGCCGCCGGGCTGCCCGCGCTGGGCGGCGTTGTAGCCGTCGGGCACGTCGGTGGAGGGGTCGACGGGCAGCTGCTGCTCGCTGGCGGTGATCGGCTGGTCGTACAGGACGGCGCCATGCTCGTCGAGCGGGTACCAGACGGGGAACGGCACGCCGAAGAAGCGCTGGCGGCTGATGCACCAGTCGCCGTTGAGGCCGTTGACCCAGTCCTCGAAGCGCGCGCGCATGTACGGCGGATGCCACTTGAGCTGGCGCCCGCGCTCGATCAGCTCAGGGCGATGCTGGATGGTGCGGATGAACCACTGGCGGCTGGTGACGATCTCGATCGGACGCTCGCCCTTCTCGAAGAACTTGACGGCGCGCGTCACCTGCTGGGGCTCGCCGACGAGGTCGCCGGACTGCTGGAGCAGCTCGACGACGCGCTTGCGCGCCTGGTTGATGAAGCGGCCCTGCAGCTCGCCGTAACTGGCGCGCGCGCGGTCGGCGTCCTCGGACTCCCAGCCGGGCGTCCCCCACGGCACCTCGAGCAGCCGCCCGTCGGGGCCGAGCACGGAGCGCACCCCGAGCCCGAGCTCGCGCCACCACATGACGTCGGTGAGGTCGCCGAACGTGCAGACCATGACCAGGCCGGTGCCCTTGTCGCGCTCGACCTGCGGGTGGGTGAGGACGGGCACGCGCGTGCCGAACAGGGGCGTGAGCACGTCGCTGCCGACGAGCCCGGCGTGGCGCGGGTCGTCGGGGTGGGCGAGCAGCGCGACGCACGCGGGGATCAGCTCCGGGCGGGTGGTCTCGATCAGCGCGTCAACGTTCTGATGACCGTCCGTCCGGGACGGGGCGGCTGCGTCGCGTGGGTGGTGAAAGCGGACGCGGTGCATGGCTCCCGGGCGCTCGCGGTCCTCGAGCTCGGCCTGCGCGACGGCGGTCTGGAAGTCGACGTCCCACAGCGTGGGCGCCTCCAGCTGGTAGGCGGCGCCGCGCTCGAGCAACCCCAGGAACGAGCGTTGGGAGATGCATTGGGCGAGGCGGCCGATGGTGGTGTATGTCATCGACCAGTCGACGGACAGCCCGAGCGTGCGCCACAGCGCCTCGAACGCCTGCTCGTCGCTCTCTGTCAGCTGGAGGCACAGCTCGACGAAGTTGGGGCGCGACACCGACACGGGCTCGTTGGAGTCCGATCCCTGCTCGCCGACACTGCGGACATGGAAGTGGGGGTCGTAGGCGACGGACGGGTCGCAGCGCACGCCGAAGTGGTTCTGCACGCGCCGCTCGGTGGGCAGGCCGTTGTCGTCCCAGCCCATCGGGTAGAAGACCTCCTTGCCGCGCATGCGCTGGTAGCGCGCGACGGTGTCGGTGTGCGTGTAGGAGAACACGTGGCCGACGTGCAGCGAGCCGCTGACGGTGGGCGGCGGCGTGTCGATGGAGAACACGCGCTCGCGCGGCGCGGAGCGGTCGAAGCGGTAGACGCCGTCGCGCTCCCACACGGCGCTCCACTTCGCCTCCAGGCCCTCGAGCGTGGGGCGCTCGGGGACGCGTGGCTCGGATATCTGTGACGGCGTCAAGCCGTTGATCCTATCCGGCGCTCAGCTCATTTCGACGTAGCCGGTGGCTTCGGTGGGGCTGCGTACGTTGGCGGCGACCTTGTTCTCGTAGTTGCCCTCGATCGTCTGTATCTGCCCGTTGGGCAGCACGTCCCTGACGATCCCGACGTGTTCGTCGCCGAAGACGATCAGATCGCCGGGCTTGGGTACGACGCCGGGCCCGTTGGCGATCGCGCGCCCGGTGCTCTGAGCCCACGACCACACCTCCGATACGGCGCCCGCTCCCTGGCCGCCTTCTCCGATCGGCTCGCCCGCTTCGCGCGAGACCCACGAGGCGAAGTACGCGCACCACGGCGCCCCGGGAATCGCGCCGGCGGTGGCGCCGCGGTACTGCGCGATGGCCGGCGATTCGTTGGATCCGGGCGGCTGCTCGGTCTGTCCGATCTGGCTTTCGGCGATCGCGACGATGCGGCTGCCGAGCGACCCCTGATCGCCGGCCGCGGTGGGGGCGAGCGCCGAGGACCCGACGACGCCGTCGAGGCTCTGCGGTGCGTAGGCGGAGTCGAGCGCGGTGGCGGTGGACGCGCCTGAACGGTCGAGCGTCGCGGCCGCGAATGACCCCGCGGTGGGGCTTTCATAGGGAGCGCGCGCCTGTTGGAGCACACTGGCGAATGACGATTCGCCGCTGGCGGCGGAGCCGGTCGCCGACGGGGCTTCGGTGCCGCCCGTCACGCCGCTGGAGCCGACCAGGGCGGCGGGATCCGCGAGCGCCTGCCTGATCGCGGAGACGCGCTCCAGCGTGGCTTCGATGGTCATCGCTCGGGTAATCGGCAGCGACGCGCGGCGATTGAGACGGCCGACCGCGCGCGAGACGGTCGCTGTGGCGACCCATGACGGCGACGCCCGCGGGGCGGGCGGTTAAAAGGAGGACGGGCGGCCGTCGCCGCCCGTCCAACCACCGTTCCCTCGATGAAGCGGCGGTATATGGCTTGCGCCGGCCCTTTCCCTGACCGCCGAAGCGTTATGACCCTTCTGCCCGCGAGCGGCCGACGCAAAACATCGGTCAACGGTCAGATGGGCTTCACTGCAGCGGTGGCGTCCTCTAGGCGCCACCGCTGAGGAAGTTGTGGACTACCCCTGGCCTATTCCAGAAGCTTGAGCGTCGCGTCAGGCAGCTGGTTGGCCTGCGAGAGAATCGCCACGCCGGCCTGCTGGAGAACTTGGTCCTTCGTGAAGTTGGTCATTTCGGTGGCCATGTTCACGTCGACCAGCGCGCTCACCGCTGAGGTGAGGTTCTGGCTGTAGACTTCCAGGTTCGACTGGGTGTACTGAATGCGGTCCTGGACGGCACCGAATTCGCCGGCGAGGCCAGACACCTTGGCGATG
Source organism: Solirubrobacteraceae bacterium (assembly GCA_035484215.1). Taxonomy (GTDB): domain Bacteria; phylum Actinomycetota; class Thermoleophilia; order Solirubrobacterales; family Solirubrobacteraceae; genus Palsa-744. The sequence continues at coordinate 379,635 of DATHPE010000038.1, forward strand.
GCTTCGCTGATTTCTTTGAGCCCAGTGGTTTTTTCAGCAGCGGCTTCGTATTTCGCCTTGACTTCGACTTCGAGCGGGACTGCCAGGGCTTCCTTCGCCGCCACTTCGCCTTCTTCGGTGCCGAGCGTGGTGGTTTTTGTGGTGACTTCGGCCGTTATCGCCGTGACTTCGGCTTCGGCTTCGGCCTTTGTTTTGCCCCCCGGGTAGGGCCCGGTCCCTTTGGTGATCGCTTCTTCGAGTTCAGTCAGGACTTCGGTCTTTTTGCCGATTTCCGTTTTGAGCGTCTTGACGGTTTTTTCGAAGCCGGCCTGTTCTGTGCGAATTGCTTTTACTTCTCCGTCTTTGGTTTTCACTTCGGTGGCTTCGGCTTCCGTCAGCTTCGGGGCGAGCCTTTCACCGAGGGTCGTCGTGTTGATCTGCGCGGAGATCGACTTGTACAGTTCGATCGTCGTGACGCCGATGCCTTCGTTGTCGTTAGCGCCGACCTGGAAGCGGATTTCTTCGGCCGCGTTGAGCAGGTTCTTGCCGTTGAACTGTGTGGTTTCACCGACGCGCTTGATCTCGTCGGCGAGCTGCGTGACCTCGGAGATGATCGCTTTCTGGTCTTCTTCGGAGGTCGTGCCGTTGGAGTACTGCACGGCGAGCTCGCGGATGCGCTGGAGCATCTGGTTGACGTCGTTGAGCGCGCCCTGGGCGGTCTGTGCGAGGGCGACCGCGTCCTGGATGTTTTCTGAGGCCTGGTTGAGCCCGTTGACCTGGCTCTGGAGGCTTTCGCTGATCGCGTAGCCGGCGACGTCGTCGGCGGCCGAGTTGATCTTGAGGCCCGAGGACAGTCGCTGCATCGACGTCGACAGCATGTTCTCGGTGGTGTTCAGGTTCCTGCTGGCGTTCATCGCCTCCAGGTTGTTGTTGATCGTGAGGCCCATGCGTTCATCTCCTTGATGACGTTTGTTTGGTAGGTCCCGAGCCGACTCCGTGTCGACCCACGCCGATTATCGTCAGCGCTACGGGAAACTTGAGGGAATTTCGCTCTTGCGGGCGGGATTCGGCGTGGGCGCAGGCTTTCCTGCATGCTCGCCGCGGACCGGCGCTCACACGCGCACGTCGATGTGCGGGCGCCCGTCGTCCTCCCCGCCACGCTCTGGCTGCGGCGGCGGCTGCGGGCGCCGGCGCTGGCGCCCGTCCCGGGACGGGCGATCGCGCTCGCGCGTGATCCGCTCGAGCGGAGCCACGGGCAGCCGCGTCGCGGGCGAGATCGCCGGTGGACCGGGCGCGATCGGATGGATCGGGTCCACGGACGCCCCCCGGCCCTACGAGGCCGACCTCGCGCTTGGGCGCTCGGGACGCGCGGGGGGCAGCTCGCGCCGCCCGCCGCCTGGCTGGGCGGGCGCGAGCACCTGCTGTTCGCGGCCCTTGAGCTCGAGGATCACCAGCCGGCGCCATACGAACACGGCGCCCGCCCACGCCGCGACGTAGCAGACGACGCCGGCGATGAGGGCGCGCAGGCCGGCGGTGGCGAGCGTGTTGGTCGGCAGCGACAGGTAGCCGCCGAGCACGAAGCCGATCAGCCCGCCCCAGCCCTTGGCGCGCGCGACCCCGCGCGCGGCGCGCGGGTGAGCGGCGATGTTGGGACCGTCGGCGTCGACGCCGGCGCCCTTCTCGCCCTTGTCCTTCTTCGAGCCCTTGGCGTCCTTCTTCGGATCCTTGGCCTTCGCGGCCTTCTTGTCGGGCGCCTTGGGCGCGGGCGCGGCCACGTGGGCGGCGGACGCCTCGGGAGCGGCGGCGACCGCGGGTGCGACCCCAGTGTCAGCTGCCATAGCGCCCGTCCGTTTCCAGGCCGCGGTGGCGTTCCTCGCGCTGACACTCGAAGATGAAGCGGATCAGCCGGCGGCGGTCGAGGTCGCTGATGGAGTCGAAGGCGACGGCGCGGCGACCGCGGTTGTCGATGCGCACGATCCTGCCGGTGCCGCCGATCACGAGCACGCCGGGAGTGAGCGTGAGCTGGAACTGGAGCTCGTCGCCGATCTTCAGCGAGTCGGGGCCGGCGAGCAGGAACCCGCCGCCGCTGACGTCGACGGTGTAGCTCTGGATGGGGATCTTGTCGGGCCCGCCGTATACGAGCACGGGGCGGGCGGCTTGGATGCGCACGTACTCGCGCTCCTGCAGGACCTCGATCGAGCGCGGGGTGTCGATGCGCACGACGTCGGGATCGGAGGGGTCCACCACGACCGACTCCCCGCTGAGGCGCACGCGCCCGTTCGGGCCGACGAACTCGAGCACCATGCGCTCGAGCTGGCTCGCGCTGAGCGGCGCGATCGGCACCATGATCGCCACCAGCAGCGCGTCGGGCGCGGACTCGAGCACGCGTGCGGAGATCTTCTCGCCGCTGGCGAGGGCGAGCGTGACGGTGGCCGAGCGCTCTGGCAGCGCGACTGGCTTGGACTGCGGGGCTCCCCCGCGACCGAATTTCATGGCAGCAGCCTCTCGGCGAGAGCGGTCGGACCGATCTGCCTGACCCGCCAGCCGCCGGCGCGGGCGCGTTCGAGCATGTACTCGGGGGCCAGGCCGAACCTGCAGGCGGCTTCCACGGCCACTCCGATCTGGTCGGTCTCGTCGGCGTGGGTGACCGCCAGCGCGTTGGCGCCAAGCGGCTTCAGCGCCTGCAGCAGCTGCGCGGCGGCGGTGGCGCCAAGCGTGGCGGGGAGGGCGACGACGACGCGCTCGGGCTCGAGCTCCGCGAGCAGGGCGGCGAGCTCGCGGATGCCCGCGCGATCGGACGGAGACAGGCTGGGCGTGTCGATCACCGCCATGCCGTCGCCACGGGCCCTGCGCACCGCCCGCAGCGCGCGCGGGGCGCGCGCGGGCGTGGGCTTCATGACGTAAGGGCTGAGGATCATGCGCAGCTCGTCCCGCTCCCCCTTCCCCGTTCCGGACGATGTGGGGTCGCTCGTGATCGTCGCGAAGCTCGCGGGCAGCGAGCTGCTCTTGCGGTAGGCGCCCAGCAGCGCCGCGCAGCAGGTCGTCTTGCCGGCGCCGCCGGCGCCGACGATGACGATCGCGGCGCCCTTGGTGGGCAGCGGCGGCGCGACCGGTATCCGCTGGGCGAGCGTCGCGCGCACCGCCTGGGCGAGGCCGGCGCGCGGCGCGAGCGCGAGCGCGTGGGCACCGGCGCCGTCGATCAGCTCGCGGGCGAGCTCCTCGCCGATCCCGCAGCGCCGCAGGCTCCTGGCCACACCGGCGCCGGCGCGCGCGTGGGAGCCCGGGGCGACCATGCGGCGCTCGCTGTCAGCGCGCCGCGGCGCGGCCGGGCGCGCGCGCGGGGGTGCAGGCTCGGGCGCGAACGCCTGCGGCGCCTCGCTGGGGATCAGCTCCTGGAAGTCGGCGCCCCACGCGGGCGGCTCCTCGCGGGGCACGGGGATCGACGCGCGCGGCGGGACCTTCGAGCGGTCGGCGCGCGCCAGCGCGGCCAGATGCGCGGTGACGTACGCGCTGCCGGCGCCCGCGGGAGGCGCGGAGGGCTCGCGCGTGTAGAAGGGCGTGGGCGGCGGCGCGGACACGGGTGGCGTGGGCGAGACCAGAGGCGCGGATGACAGCGGTGGCGCGGATGAGGGCGCTGGGACGGAGGAGAGCGGCGGCGCGGACGGCGGCGCATGTGCCGCGGGCGCGGAAGGCGCGAACGGCGGCCGCTGTGGCGCAGGGCGTGGCAGCTCGTATGGCTGGTACTGCGGCGACGGGGGCTGTCCTGCGGCTGGCGCGGGCGGCGCGTAGGACGGGCGCCGGGGAGGAGGTGGCGCGGAGGCGAACTGCGAGGGTGCGCCGGCCTGCTGCGGCGACACTCCGGGCGACTGTGACGCCGCGGGCGGATATCCCACCGCAGGGCGACCTTCCAGCGTGGGCGCGCTCTCGCCCGCGGGGGCGGCCTGAGGAGGCATCGGGACGGCCTGCGGCGCGGGCGCGGGCGGCGGAGGGCTGGCGGGTTCGTCGTACAGGTCGACGCCGGGGCCTCCGGGCATCGCCTCGATCTCCACGAACGCGCGCTGGAAGAACCCGAGCACGCCGCCCGTCAGACCCTCGCGCCGGCGCACGATGATCGCGTCGGCGCCGAGATCGCGCTGGATCTGCGGGACGAGCTCGTCGACGGAGCGTCCGCGGTAGACGCGCGTGGTCGCGTCACGACCGTTGCCAAAGCGGGCACGGGCCTCGCGCCCGAGCGCCTCGAGCATCTCACCGGGCGTACTCACGCGTGGATCACTCCGATGGTTTCTACGTCGATGCCGGGTGCGATCTCGTTGTAGGAGCACACTGCGAGGTGCGGCTGGGCCTGGGCGATCAGGCGGCGCAGGTGGCGGCGGATGCGCGCGGAGCACAGCAGCACCGGCCGGGAGCCGCGGGCGGTGGCGTGCTCGACCTGGGCGCGCAGGGCGGTGACGATCGCCTGCGCGCGCGGCGGGTCCATGGCGAGGTACTCCCCGTCGGTGGTCTGTGTGATCGAGGTGGAGACCTCCTGCTCGATCGCGGGATCCAGGGTTATCGCTTGCAGTCGCAACTGCTCGTCCAGGTGGGGAGCCGTGATCGCCCGGCCCAGTGCCTGGCGAGCGTACTCCGATAGGAGGCTTGTGTCACGTGTTGTTCGCGCCTTGTCGCCGATTGCCTCCACGATCGCGCCGAGATCGCGGATCGGCACGCCCTCGGCGAGCAGCGACTGCAGCACGCGTTGGATCTCGCCTACGGACAGCGCGTCGGGCACCACCTCTTCGACGACCGCCGCGTTGGTCTCCTTGAGCATGTCCAGCAGCGCGCGGACGTCCTGGCGCGTGAGCAGCTCGGCGGCGTGGGAGCGGATCATCTCGGTGAGGTGGGTGACGATCACCGACTCGGCGTCGACGACTGTGTAGCCGAGCGCCTCGGCCTCCGCGCGCTGAGACTCGTGCACCCATACCGCCTCCAGCCCGAAGGCGGGCTCGCGGGTGGGGATCCCCTGCAGCTTGCCGGTGGCGTCGCCGGGATCCATCGCCAGCAGGTGCCCGGGCATGATCCGCCCGCGCGTGACCTCCGAGCCGCGCACCTTGAGCACGTACTCGTGCGATTCCATGCCCAGCTCGTCGTGGATGCGCACGGGTGGGATGACGATGCCGAGGTCGGAGGCGATCTGGCGGCGGATCATGCTCACGCGGCGAAGGAGCGAGCTGCTCCCGCCGCTGGAGCCGGCGTCGACGAGCGGCACCAGGCCGAAGCCGATGGCGAGCTCGAGCGCGTCGACGCCGACCTCGGACATCGGCTCGTCGCCCGCTTTCGGCAGGGCCGCCTTGGCGGCGGCGTCGCGGGCGGCGGCGTCGGCGTCCTTGGCGTCGGGCATGCCGTTGCGCACGGCCCACGCGATCGCGCCGAAGATCGCGGCGATCAGCAGGAACGGCAGCTTCGGCAGGCCGGGGATCAGCGCGAACAGGCCGATGGCGGCGGCCGCTACGAGCGGCGCCTTGCGCTGGCCGAGGATCTGGTTGGCGATGTCCGAGCCGAGGTCCTTGTCGGAGGCGGCGCGGGTGACGATGATGCCGGTGGCGACGGAGATCAGCAGCGCGGGGATCTGTGCGGCAAGGCCGTCGCCGACGGTCAGCAGCGAGTACTGGTGCGTGGCTTCGGTGAAGCCGAGGCCACGCTGGAGCATGCCGACGATGATGCCGCCGACGAGGTTGATGGCGGTGATGATCAGCGCGGCCATGGCGTCGCCTTTGACGAACTTGGAGGCGCCGTCCATGGCGCCGTAGAAGTCGGCCTCCTGGGCGATCTCGCCGCGGCGCGCGCGCGCCTGGTCGTCGGTGATGAGGCCGGCGTTGAGGTCGGCGTCGATCGCCATCTGCTTGCCGGGCATGGCGTCGAGCGTGAAGCGCGCGCCGACCTCTGCCACGCGCCCGGCGCCGTTGGTGACGACGACGAACTGGATGACGACGAGGATCAGGAAGATGACGAGCCCGACGACGACGTTGCCGCCGACGACGAATTCGCCGAACGACTTGACGACGCTGCCGGCGTCGCCGGTGGTGAGGATCAGGCGCGTGACCGACACGTTGATCGCCAGGCGGAACATGGTGGTCAGCAGCAGCAGGCTGGGGAACGCGGCGAAGTCGAGCGCCTTGCCGAGGTACATGGTGGCGCACACGATCGTCAGCGCGCCGGCGATGTTGAGCGTGATCAGCAGGCTGAGCAGCTCCGACGGCAGCGGTACGACGAGCATCGTCACGACGAGCACGACGGAGACGGCCGCCAGCAGGTCGGTGTGGCGCAGGAGCCTGCGCAGGCCGGCGCCGTTCACGATGCGAGCCTCCCGCGCGGCGCTTGCGCGGCGCCGGCGCCGCCGCCGGCCATGCGCTTGCGACCGGCGAGCCGGTAGACGAAGGCGAGCACCCGCGCGACCGCGGCGTAGAGCTCCTGCGGGATGATCTGGCCGATCTCGACGGATGCGTGCAGCGCGCGCGCCAGCGGCGGGTCGCTGATCACGGGCACGTCGCTCTCTTCGGCCACGCGCTTGATCTGCGCGGCGATCAGGTCCTGGCCCTTGGCGACCACCTCGGGCGCGGTGCGCGTGCCGTCATACACGAGCGCGACCGCGAAGTGGGTGGGGTTGGTGATGACGACGTCGGCGTCGGGGACGGCGGCCATCATGCGTGCGCGCGCCGCCTGCATCTGGCGGCGGCGCTGCGCGGCCTTGACCTCGGTGGAGACGCCGTACTGGCGGGTCTCGTCTTTGACCTGCTGCTTGGTCATCTTCAGCTGCTGCTCGTGGCGGCGGCGCTTCCAGGCGTAGTCGAGGATGCCGATGAGGATGTACGCGAAGGCCGCGTGCTCGGCGACTTCGAGCGCTTTGCTCCCGGACAGCGCGCCGAGCCCCAGCGCGGAGATGCCGACGACGGAGGCCAGGCCGGTCAGCCCTGGCAGCAGCGCCAGCGCGGCGACGGCGCCGACGACGGCGACCTTGAGGATGGTCTTGAGCGCTTCGAACACCGCGTTCGGGCCCAGCAGGTTCTTCAGGCCGGACGCGGGGTTGATGCGGCGGAAGTCTGGTTTGAGCGCGTGCGCCGTGGGCCTGAAGCCGACCTGCGCGACACCAGCAATCACGCCCGCGGCAAGGCATGCGCCGGCGATGGGCACGACGGCGAGCTCCATCGTGGAGAGCATCGAGTGCATCAGCTGATCCAGCCCGGCGCCGCTGGTGGCGCGGCTGGATTGCGGAATCTCGCCGAGCATCTCGCGAAAGCTGGCGGCCCCGGCGTTGACGATCTGCGGGCCCAGCAGCGCGATCGCGAGCAGGCCGGTGGTGACCACGACGGCGCCGCCGAGGTCGCTGCTGCGCGCCACCTGCCCCTTCTCGCGCGCGCGTTTGCGGTGCTTGGGCGTGGCCTTCTCTGTGCGCTCCTCGCGGGCCATGTCTCACGCCACGTGCAGCGCGCCGAGCGCGTCGCCGACGCTCACCGAGAGCTGGTTGGAGATCCAGTTGGCTGTGAACGGCAGCGAGGCGCCGACCACGAGCATCGCGACGGCGACCTTCGTGGGGAAGCCGACGGCGAACACGTTCAGCTGCGGCACCACGCGCGAGACGACCCCGAAGGCGACGTCGGTGATCAGCAGCGCGACGACCACCGGCGCGGCGACCTCCAGCGCGCCCGCGAACACCGTGCCGAAGACCTGCTCGGCGCCGCCCACGAGCGAGGACAGCCGCGGGCCGCTGGTCAGCGGCACGAGCGCGAAGGTGCGGTCCAGGCCGCGCAGCGTCCACGCGTCGCCGCCGATGATCAGGAAGATGAGCGTGCCCACGAGCGAGTAGAAGCGGGTCATGACGGCGGCTTCCTGGCCGTCCATGGGGTTGATCAAGTTGCCGTAGGAGAAGCCCGAGAGCACGTCGATCAGCCCACCCGCGGATTCGACGGCCGCCATCAGCACGCTCAGCGTGAACGCGAACGCGAACCCGACCAGCATGCCCTCCACCACGAGACCGCCCATCGACAGCGGGTCGGTGGAAATGTGCTGGCCATGCAGCGCGATCGGCGTGAGGCCGATCGAGATCCCGACCGCGATCAGCCCGCGCACGTGCGGCGGGATGATCTGCGAGGAGAACAGTGGCGCGATGAAGAACAGCGGCGTCACGCGCGCGAGCACGAGGATGAAGCCGACGAGCTCGTTGCCCTCGAGCTTGGTGAGCAACTCGATCACGAGCGGACCCGCGCGCTGGTGAGCGAGGCGATCACGAACCGACAGGCCCGCTTGTGAGGCGACGCGATCACGAGCCGACCATGGTGGGGATGGACGTGTACAGGGCGGTGGTGTACGCGACCAGCTGGCCGAGCATCCACGGCCCGAGCACGACGATGACGACGGCGACGCCGGCGATCTTGGGGATCAGCGACAGGCTCTGCTCCTGGATCTGCGTGACGGCCTGGAAGATGCTGACGAGCAGGCCGATGACGAGCGCGACGAGCAGCAGCGGACCGGCGATCTTCAGCGCAAGGCTCATGGCCTGCGCGGCGAGGTTGACGACCGTGTCCTGATTCACTGTTGCGTCACCTGTATCGCCATGGCTATACACCACTCGTATTTTTGTTTCACGGAACGGCCGCTCCTGTGACTGCTTCTGTTGACCATGAGGCTGCTCCTAGCTAATGGAAGCTCTGCACGAGCGCTTTGATGACCAGTTCCCAGCCGTCGACCAATACGAACAGCAGGATCTTGAAAGGCAGCGAGATGAAAGTGGGCGGGAGCATGATCATGCCCATGCTCATCAGCACGGAGGAGACGATGAGGTCGATGATCAGGAACGGCAGGAAGATGAGGAAGCCGATCTGGAAGGCGGTCTTGAGCTCGGAGACGATGAACGCGGGGATGAGCACCTCGGTGGGCACTTCGCCGCGCGTGTGCGGCTGCTTGGCGTGCGAGAGGTTGACGAACAGCTCGATATCCTGGACGCGCGTCTGACGAAACATGAATTCGCGCAGCGGCTGCTCGGCGCGCACGAGCGCGGTGGTGGTGCTGATGCGGTGCGCCTCGAGCGGTTCGACGGCGTCGTTCTTGATCGCGCCGACGGTCGGCGCCATGACGAAGATCGTGAGGAACAGCGCGATGCCGACGAGCACCTGGTTGGGGGGCGCGGTGGTGGTGCCGACGGCGGTGCGGATGAAGCCGAGCACGATCAGGATGCGGCTGAAGCCGGTGACGGTGAAGAGGATCGCGGGCACGAGCGTGAGGCCGCCGACGAGCAGCAGGATCTGCACGGCGTTGCTGGAGTTGACGGCGGGCAGCGCGGCGCCGATGTGCAGCCCCGCGCCGAGGCTCAGCCGTGCGACGCTCACCGCCGCACCGTCCATTCGCGCATGCGCTCGACCAGCCCTGAGGACGGCGAGGGCATGCGCATGGGGTCCTGACGCGGCCCCCTGACGGGACTCGCGCCGGGCGTCTCGTCCTGAGCGTACATATCGCTATCGCGCGGGCCGTAGGCGCTGCCCTGGCCGATCACGCGCCCGGTGCCGGTGACGATCTGGCTGGCGGCGGCGATCAGTCGCGAGCGTTCTGGCGGCGGATCGGCCAGCAGCAGGCCGGCTTCGCGTGCCTCTTCCTCGGTGTAGCGATGTATGGGCGCGACGCCGTGCTCGGTGCTGCCGAGCAGGACGTAGTCGTTGCCGGCGCGCACGAGGTGCACGGAACGCCCGGAGCCGAGCGTGAGCGCGGACACGCTCGCGAGGCCCGCGCTGGAGACGTTCGGATCGCGCCCGCTCTTGACCTGGCGCAGGATCCAGGCGAGCCCCCAGATGACGGCGATGACGATCGCGAGGCCGACGATGGTGCGCACGATGCTGGCGCCGCCGCTGCTGGAGGCGGCGCTCGAATGCGACGAGCCGGTTGAGGTGGTGAGGTCGAGCGGGGTGCTTTCACCGCCGGCCTTCGACGTCGGCGTGAACGCCGACGCTGGGCACGCGAACGCGAGCAGGCAGGCGCCGAGCACCGCGATCGCCGGTGCGACCGCACGGGAAAGCAGTATGGACTTGCTCATCGAGGGAACGACTCCGAGGAAGAGTCGCCCGAGTTATCGGCTCTGCGCTGAAGGTCTTGAGGAGAACGGGCGCGGCGCGGCGGGGCACGGCGCGGGGAGCACGGGGCGGCGCGGCGGCCGCGGGGCGCTACTGCAGCAGCTCGGCGAGCTGCACGCCCCAGGCGCCTTCGCCGGTGACGACGAGGCTGCCGTTGGCGAAGCACAGGCCGTTGGCGAACAGCTCTACGGGGGCGTCGGCTCGCTGGTCGAGTTCGACGACGGCTCCCTGCGCGAGCTCGAGCGCGCGCCCGAGCGGCAGGTGCGTTCTGCCGAGCTCGGCCCAAACGCGTACGAAGATGCTGCGCAGGATCTCGCGCCCCTCGGCGCTCTCGCGCGTCTGCTCGAGGTGCGCGCGCGCGCGTTCGAGCTCGGCGCGTCCTAGCTTGGCGTACGGTTCGGCCTCGACGGGGGGCTCGCCGGTGGAGGTGAGCTTGACGGCGCGTCTGGCGCCGCTGCGCCCGGGGCGCCCGCGGCCGAGGGAGATGGCCTCGGCGAACAGCAGCACGCCGTCCTCAGCGCTGTCTTCGAGCGCGAGCAGCGCGCCGGGGGTGAGCTCGAGCATGCGCTCGATGGGCATCTGCAGCGAGCCGACCTCGGCGCGCAACAGCACGTGCGCTCCGGCGAGGCCGCGGCGCAGGGCGCCGGCGCCGCGCGCGTCGGCGGGGCTCGGCTGACCGGCGCGGTCGCGGATGCGCTCGGTGATGGGCTCGATGGCGGCCCACGGGATCAGCAGCGCCATGGTCGAGGCGAGGCCGTCGATCTTGAGCTCGAGCGTGACCGACAGGGTGGGTTCGCCGATGGGCGTGAGCACGCCGGCGTCTCCCTCCATGTCGACCTCGCCGCGCACGAGCTCGGGGCCGCCGAGCTCGTCCCAGGCGATGGACAGCTGGTGGACGATGGCGTCGAGCACGCCTCTGGTGAGCACCCAGTCGATCTCCGTGAGATGGCGCTCGGTGGGAGCCTGCGAGGCGTCGCCCCCGAGCAGGCATTCGAGCGCCTGCAGCACGAGCGGCAGCTCGACGCTCATGAGCATGTGCCGCTCGATGGCTTCGGCCTCGACGGCGACGGCGATGGAGTCGGCGGGGAGCTGCGCCTTGGCGGCGGCCCACGTGTGCTGGCTGATGTCGGTGACGACGAGCTCGATCTCGGCTTTCAGCTCGCCGGCCATCCAACCGCCGAGCGACTCGCAGAAGAGATCGAGCGCGCGGATGATGCGGCGCCTGAGCTCGGTGGTGAACTTGGTCGGCTGGGAGAAGTCGAGCGTGCGTATGCGCTCGGATGCGTCGCTGTGCGTCTCCTCCTGGCTGACGGCCATGTCCGGCTCAGGCCTCGGCGGCGGGCGCGACGTCGGCGGCCTCTCCCGCTGCGTCAACTCCGGCGCCGTTGGCGTCGCCGGCCGCGCCGGTACCCGCGGCGACGGCGGGCTGCGCGAGCTGCCCTTCGGGCGACGATGCGGAATCCGGGTGGCCGTCGAGGATCTCGGTGATGCGCAGACCGTACTGCTCCTCGATGACGACGACCTCACCGCGGGCGATGGCGCTGCCGTTGACGAGCAGGTCGGCGGCGTCGCCGGCGATGCGCTCGAGCGCGACGACCGATCCGACGCGCAGGTCGAGCGTCTCGCCGACGGTCATGTGCGTGCGCCCGATCTCGACGCTGAGCTCCATTGGGATGTCGCTGACGCGGCTGAGGTCCACCTCCGACGCGCGGTCGGCGGTGGCTGTGGCGCCGTCGGCGGCGTGATCGAACTGCTCGTACTCGATCGTCTCGGTCACGTGGCTCCTATTGCACGGTCAGGTCGGGGATCAGCACCGCTTCGACTTTGACATCCGTCTCCTTGGTTATCGCCTGGAGGATCTGATGCTTGATGGCGTGCCGTCCCTGTTCGGTGACGAGCGTTTCGCCGTTCTGGTTGGTGATGGCGTCGGTGATGATTTCGCGCACGATCGGTTCCTCGGGCAAGGTGCCGGCGGCGTTTTCGCCGCTGGCGGCGGTGGCGGTGGCGGAGGCGCCGTCGCTCTGCCCGGGAGCGAGCTGGAGCGCGGCGGTGAGCTTGGCGTAGCGGCCGTCTTGGAGGTTGAGCAGGAACGGCGCGGGCAGCACGTAGATGGTCCCCTTGATCTTGTCCTTGTTGACGGGGACGGGCCTGGTCATCTTGTAGCCCACTCCCAGTAGGAGAATCGGCAGGGCGACTGCGAGCATGAGCTTTTTGTTCTTGAGCATGGTGATGGTCGTCCTTGACTATGGTGTGCTTTCGCCTTCGCCTTCGGGCCCGTAGATCCTGCGCATGACGATCTCCACGCGCCGGTTGCGCGCGCGACCGGCGGCGGTGGCGTTGCTGTCGACGGGCCGCTGTTCGGCGTTGCCGGATGCGGTGAGCCTTGAGGGGCTGACCGCGTGTTCGATCAGGAACTGCACGACGGTGCTCGCGCGCGCGGTCGACAGCTGCCAGTTGCTGGGGAACTGGCCGGAGTGGATGGGCACGTTGTCGGTGTTGCCTTCGACGGAGATGGGGTGGGTCTCGTCGACGTTCAGCAGCTGGGCGATCTCGCCGAGCAGCCCGTCGGCGCGAGCTTCGATGCTCGCCTGGCCGGAGGCGAACAGGAGGTCGTCGGTGAGGACCTTGATGACGAGGCCGCGTGCTTCGATCGACGTGGTGACGCTCTTGGCGAAGCCGTGGGCGGCGGCGTAGGCGTCGAGCTCGGCCTTGATGTGCGCGAACTCGGATGCCTCCCGCTGCGCGGCGGCCGCTTTTGCGGCGGCGGCGGCGGCGCTGGTCTGCCCGGGCGCGGTGGCGGTGGCGGAGCCGCGCGCGCTGGAGTTCTGCAGGCTGGCGGCGCCTTCGGTGGCGACGGGCTCGATCGCCTGCAGTTCGACGCTGGAGGGGGTCTGGGCGGCGTTGTCGGTGGCGCCCTGCTGGGCGATGGCCTTGCCGCCGGGCAGGATGTTGCCGGAGAAGGCGGCCTTGAGCGACTTCTGCAGCGTCTGGTACTTGGAGATGTTGACGGAGGAGATCGAGAACAGCACCATGAACAGCGCCATCAGCAGCGTGATCATGTCGGCGTAGGTGAGCAGCCAACGCTCGTTGCTGCCCTCCTCGGCGTGGGCGCGGCGGCGGCGGCCGTGTCCGCGGGGCATCTCAGGCGGCCTTGGCCTCGACGTCGAGCCGCGCGACGTTGTCTTCCTCGCCGGAGCTGCGCTCGGCTGGCGGCAGGTAGGACATCAGCTTTTCGGAGACCAGCCGCGGGTTGTCGCCGGCCTGGATCGAGAGGATCCCCTCGAGCGTCATCATGCGCAGCTCCATCTCTTCGGCGGAGATCGCTTTCAGGCGGTTGGCGATCGGCAGGAAGATGACGTTGGCGGAGCCGACGCCCATGAGCGTGGCGATGAACGCGGCGGAGATGGAGGGCCCGAGCGCGGCGGGCGCGGCGAGGTTCTGCAGCACGTGCACGAGGCCGAGGACGGTGCCGATGATGCCCATGGTGGGCGCGAAGCCGCCGGCCTTCTCGAACGGCGCGGCGGACGCCTCGTGGCGCGCGGCCATGCCGTCGACCTCCGCCTCGAGGATCGCGTGCACCATCTCCGGGTCGGTGCCGTCGACGACCAGCTGCAGGGCGCTGCGGGTGAACGGGTCCTCGATCTCCGACAGCATCGCGTCGAGCGCCAGCAACCCCTCGCGCCGGGCCTTGTCGGCGAGAGACACCAGCTGGTCGAGTTGGCCGCGCATGTCGGGCGGTTCGGCGGAGAACACGAGCTTGTACAGGCTGGGCACGCGCTTCATGGAGGTCATGCCGACGCTGGCAAGCGTCACACCCCCGGTTCCACCGAGGATGATCATGAGCGCGGGGATGTCGATGAACGAGGCGGGACTGGTCCCGTTCATCATCGAGCTCAGCAAAAGGGAGCCGAAGGCCACCCCGATTCCGATGGCCGTTGAAGCCTTCATTGCTTCCCTACATCGGCCGCCGGAAAAAATCCTTCAGTTTTGCCGGGCGCGCCTGCACATACGGCCAGTTGGTACGACTCCAGCTGCCCGTTTGGCCCTACACCGGCTCGGGCTCATCCTCCACCGCCGACAGCCGCGGCGGCTCTCGATGCAGTGGCGTGAGCGGGCCCTGCGGCGGCGTGAGCGGGACCTGCAGCCCGGCGACGCCCGCCCTGCCGCGGCGCCTGAGCGCGTCGCCGAGCACCGTCGCGCGGTAGGCGTGCACGGCGGCGGCAACCTCCTCGGGCGTCTCCGCGACGACGACCTTCGCGCCGGTCGCGAGCGTGATGACGGTGTCGGGCGTCGACTCGACCGTCACGATCATGTCCGTGTTCAGCTGAAACGGTTCGTCGCTGTGGCCAAGCCGGTTGAGCGTGATCATCGATATCCCCCCTCTCGGTCGATGTTAGCCGCGGGGTGGGACGGCCTTCCTGCGCCGCCCCACCCCGGGCTCCTCGGAGTGTCCCTGCTGCCGTCCTTTCCGGCGATCGTGGTTGGGTGACAGGACCGCATGCGGTCCTGCTCGGAGCCGCACATGTGCGGCTCCGCGGCGGGCGCATGCGCCCGCCGACCGGTCGGCGCATGCGCCGACCGGCAAGACATGCCTCAGCAAGGCTCATGAGCCGGCCGGCAAGCTCATGCAAGCTCGTGCAAGCCCCGGCGCTACCGCGTCGCTACTGCATCGTCACCAGCGTGCCGAGCATTTCGTCGGCGGTGGAGATCACGCGCGAGTTGGCCTGATAGCCGCGCTCGGCGGTGATCATGTTGGTCATCTCGGTGGCGAGGTCGACGTTGGACATCTCCAGCTCGCCGCCGATGGTCGAGCCGAAGCCGGGGCTGTCGGGCGTGCCCACTATCGGCGTGCCCGAGTTGGCGGTCTGCGCCCACAGCGAGCCGCCCAGCCGTTCGAGCCCGGATTCGTTGGCGAACGTGGCCAGCGAGATGTAGCCGGCGGTCACGCGCGTGAGGTACGTTTTCGTGTCTTCTTTGTTCTCGTCGGTGTAGCTGACGGCGCCGTCTTGGCCGATGGTGACGTTGCTGGAGCCGGGCGGGATGCGGATGTAGCTCGGTTCCTTGCCCGGCGCGTACGTGTCGCCCGTTTCGGCTTCGGTGATGACTTCGGCGTTGACGCCGATCACGTATTCGCCGGACTGGGTCGTGAGGTAGCCGGCGGCGTCGGTGGTGAGGTCGCCGGCGCGCGTGTAGTCGACGTTCGCGGGCAGGTTCTTGGTCGGTTCTTCGGCCACTGGATCGCCGGGCCCCACGCGCAGGAAGCCCGGGCCCTCGATCGCGATGTCGAGCGGGTTGTTGGTCGACTGGAAGGAGCCCTCGGTCATTTCGTTGACGGTCGCCGACACCTGCACGCCGAGCCCGATCTGCTCGGGGTTGGAGCCGCCGTTGGTGGTCGTCGGGCCGGAGGCGCCGTGCATCACCTGCGTGAGCGAGTCCGCGAACGTGATGCTCGCGGCCTTGTAGCCCACGGTGTTTACGTTCGCCAGGTCGTTCGCCGTCTCGTTGAGCATCGCCTGGTTGGCATCGAGGCCGCTGATTGCGGCATACATTCCAGCCATCATCGTGACTGCCCTTCCTTTCGCGGCCTCCTCGAAGAGGTCCAGCCGGGGTTGTGTGTTGCCGCTTCTCTCATGCGATCACGGCACTGTCGATGTTCGTGAACACGTTGTCCTTCATGTGCTCGGATCCGACCGCCGTTATGACGGTGCGGTTGCTGACGGACACCACGAACGCGGTGCCGTCGACAAGTACTAGGGAGTCGCGCGAGCCCTTGCTGGCGGCGCGCTGCACTCCCTGCGAAAGCCTTCCCAGCGTGCTCGGGTCGAGCGCGATCCCGCGGCGTTCGACGCGCGCGAGCGCGTGCTTGGAGAACTGCAGCTGCTGGGACTGGTCGGCCTGGGAGAGCGCGTCGGCGAACGACGGGCCGGCGGCAGGCGTGCCCGCCACGGGCGCATTGCGCGCGCCGTCCGCCCCGGTGGTCGGGGCGACGGGCCCGGCGAGGCCGCCGGGCGGGCCCACAAGGGGCCCGAGCGCGGGGTTGGAGATGGTGCTCACTCGATTTCCGTGATGCTCGACAGGGTCACGCCGGCGACGCCTTCTATCGTCACCGTCGTGCCGGAGGCGTTCGACTGGACGCTTTCGACGGTCCCGCTCGCGGCGGCGCCGGAGGCGTTGTCGTAGGTCACGCTGCGGCCGATCAGCCCGACCGCGCTGGAGAGCTCGGCGGCGTTGGCGAGGTTGGTCGTCTGCTCGGTCTGCGTCAGCTGCGCGAGCTCGTTGACGAATTCGTTGCTGTTGCCCGGTTCCAGCGGGTTCTGCGCCTGCAGCTGCGCGATCATCAGTTTCAGGAATTCGTTCTGGCCGAGCATCGCGGTGGGGTTTGACGACGCGGGCGTCGCCGACGGCGTCGTCGCGCCCTGCGTGGCCGCGGCGGCGTGTGCGGTGATTGCTGGTGTGGTCATGGCAGTTGATCCCTTTCGTGCTCGGTTCAGGCGAGAACGTCCACGAGCCCGCCCGTTTCCAGTCCGTCAGCGAGACCCGCCGGGCTCGCGCCGACCGGCTCGACGAGCGCCCGCTGGGCTTCTGCTTCTTCCTCGGCCGACGATCTGGTGGACGCCCCCGCTCCTTCGCCGCCGGCGAAGCGACCCTCGCGATCGCCCGTCTGGGGCTGGCCGGAGGAGCCGATGTCCAGGCGCAGCAGCGACACGCCGAGCGAGCTCAGCGACTGGTGCAGCTCGGCGCGCCCTCCCGCCAGCACCTGCGCGGCGGCGGGTGTGTCGGCGGTCACGCGCGCGAGCAGGCCGTCGGTCGTCTGACTGAGGTGGATGCGGATCTCGCCCAGCTCTTCCGGCTGCAGCGCGATCCGCGCCTGCGTGCTCCCCTGCCGCGCGGCGATCTGGATGGTCGCGCGGATGGAGTCGATCATGTCCTGCATGCCCACGCCAGCGACGGGCCCCGCGGGCGCGCCCGTCCCCGCCGCGCCCGCGGAGGCGGCGGCCTGGGCGGCGGCCGGCGAGCCGGGCAGCTGGATGGCTTCGAGCGCTTCGGCGGCGAAACCCGCCTGTGCCGGAGTGTCGGCTTCGATGCTCGCCTGCGTCGCGGACGGCTGCGTGGGGGAACCGGCGGGTGCGCGGTACCCGGATGAGCCGGACCCGGCGGTGTTCGAGCCGCCCGAGCCGTTCCCGCCAGCGCCGGCGCCTGTTCCGGTTCCGGTTCCATCCTGCCCTCCCGCCTGGGGGCCGCCGGCAACCCGTGAGGCGGCAGCTTCCACGGCGGCGCCCGAGCCGCGTGACGCGGGGCCGTACTGAGCTCGCGCGGTGGTGGGCTGAGCGGTGGCGACGCCGGGCGCCGATCCGCCAACCGTGGCGCCGCTCGCGGCCGGGGCCTGCGTCGACGATCCCTGTGTCGCCGCGGCCTGATTGGAGGCTTCTGGAGAGGCTTCCGCGCCGGAGGTGGCGGCGCTCGCGGGGGCCGCGCCGTGGGCGCTCGCTCCACCCTGAGCCCTAGCCGTGCCGCTCGCGCTCGCCTGGGCCGGTGTTGGCGCGGGCGCTGCTGGCGCCTGCGGGCTGGCGGCGGTGGCCGGGAGACCCGCCGGCGAAGACGACGCGCCCGCGCTCTGTCCCTGAGAGCCCGCGGCCGCGCCTTCGGAAGCGGCGCTGGAGGCGGTGCCGTGGGCGAGAACGGCTGCTGAGCCGCCCGCGGCCGGCGTGCCCGCGGCGGCTTCGGCGGCTTCGGCGGCTTCGGCGGCTTCGGCGGCTTCGGCGGCTTCGGCGGCTTCGGCGGCTTCGGCGGCTTCGGCGGA
>DATHPE010000039.1:0-64001 GCA_035484215.1 Solirubrobacteraceae bacterium
ACCAGCAGCATTTTTAGCGGTCACCTTCACACGAATCGTATGCCCCACCAGTTCATGCGCCACCACATAACTCGAACTCGTCGCACCCGAGATGCTCGCGCACGATTCACCCGCCGTGTTGCAGCTCTCCCACTGGTAGGAGTATTCGATCGTCGGCGTCCCCGTCCACGTCCCAGAAGAGGCCGTCAGCGTCCTTTCGTCCTTCGCTTCACCCGAGACCGCCGGCAGCACCGTGTTCACGGGCGCGGTTGCGTAGGAGGACAGGCTGAAGTCGGCTCCGGCCGCGATGCTGCTCATATGACTGACGCCGGTTACTTCCACGGGTTCTTTCTCGGTGGTGGTCGTGCCGTTGCCGAGCTGCCCTTCGCTGTTGTAGCCCCAGGCCTTGACCTTGCCGCTCTTGAGCAGCGCGAGGCTGTGGAATTCACCGCCCGCAACGGCGACGGCTTCGCTCAAGCCTTTGACTTCGACCGGTTCTTTCTCGGTCGTGGTGGTGCCGTTACCGAGCTGCCCGTCGACGTTGTAGCCCCACGCCTTGACTTTGCCGCTTTTCAGGACGGCGAGGCTGTGGTCGTGTCCGGCTGCGATTCCCGCGACTTCGGTGAGTCCTTTGACTTCCACGGGTTCTTTCTCGGTCGTGGTGGTGCCGTTACCGAGCTGCCCGTCGACGTTGTAGCCCCATGCCATGACCTTGCCGCTCTGGAGCAGCGCGAGGCTGTGGAATTCACCGCCCGCAACGGCGACGGCTTCGCTCAAGCCTTTGACTTCGACCGGTTCTTTCTCGGTGGTCGTCGTGCCGTTCCCGAGCTGCCCGTCGACGTTGTAGCCCCACGCCTTGACTTTGCCGCTTTTCAGGACGGCGAGGCTGTAGTCGGCACCGGCGGCGATCGCGACGACTTCGGTGAGTCCTTTGACTTCGACGGGTTCTTTCTCGGTGGTCGTGGTGCCGTTGCCGAGCTGCCCGTCAGCGTTGTAGCCCCACGCCATGACCTTGCCGGTTTTCAGGAGCGCGAGACTGTGGTCCGCCCCTGCTGCGATCGACACCGCTTCGGTGATCCCTTTGACTTCGACGGGTTCTTTCTCGGTGGTCGTGGTGCCGTTACCGAGCTGCCCATCGGCGTTGTAGCCCCACGCCATGACCTTGCCGGTTTTCAGGAGCGCGAGACTGTGCAGTTCGCCCGCCGCGACCGCCGTGGCTTCGGTCAGCACTTTGACCGCCACCGCTTCTTTGGCGCTCGTGGTGGAGCCGTTGCCCAGCTGGCCGTCGTTGTTCTTGCCCCACGCCACAGCCCCCGAGGATTCCGATGCGGCTGCGGGCACCACACCCGCCAAGACGAGCGCGACGAGAAACGCCAACCCCATGAGTCTCCCGGACCGCCACGAGCCAACGCGCATCCGGCGCATACCGAGCCATGCTCCGCCCCCAGTCACGCGCCCCCGCTTTCTCTGTCCAGTTTCCGCGCCGTCCGCATCCGCCGCCGCCGGTCACGTGCGACACGCTCGCCGAGCAGCCTAAGCCCATTCCTCACGACTGTTCAAGATGGCGGCCTCAAAAAAGGACCGCAATTTGCGACGATTACAATTCGATAACGGTCTCGTCGGCGCGTTCCGCCGGCTGGAACGACCGCGTTACCTGGGTTGACTGCTGGTCGTCACCTGACAGGTATGCACCATGGCCACTGTTCCGAATATTGCGCACATCTCGAAAATAGTCATAGATGGGGCACCATGCGCGCGGTGCTCTACGCTCGGCGTCTTGTCGTGGCTCGGATTGGACCCCAGATTAGACCCCAGATCACGCGTGAGGATCTCGCTGTCAGAAGATCCCGAACGCGCGCACGAGCTTGGGCAGCGAGTCGGTTTCGGAGGGCATCGCAAGCAGCCCGTGCTCGGCGAGCTTGGCCGACGTTAGCTTGCGGGCGGCGAAAAGGCGCGGGAAGCCCGTCAAGCTCCCTCTCCGACAGCGCCGAGAGCTCGACCGCGAACGGCGATACATCCCACGCGTGACGAACCTGTTCCGGCCAGTTGCCACGCGACTCGCTCATGCAGCCGAGCGCGTGAGCACTTCGGTTGGCGAGTTAGCCGAGGCCGGCCTTGTCGAGCATCGCGATGAGCGTCGGGCGCCGACGGTGCTGTTCGCGAAGATCCGCGATATGGGTCGCGAACGGGATCTCCAGCCACTTCGTAAGGGGTGAGCGATGGGGCTCGAACCCACGACCGCCTGGACCACAACCAGGAGCTCTACCAACTGAGCTACGCCCACCAAGAGATGCGACAAGGAAGTCTAGCGTCGAGTCAGCCCTGGTCACCACCGGGCGAGCGCAGCGCGTGTTCGGCCAGCGCGAGGCTCTCGCTGGGAGCAAGCCCGGGAGACCTGGCGGCGGCGGCCCGCCACGCGTCGAGCAGCGCCATGGGCTCAGCCCCGAGCAGCGCGGCGATCTGAACGCCGAGCGCCAACGGATCGGTCAACGGCCCCCGACCGGCCGCAGCGGCCTGGCCCGCCCCCCCTTGCCCGGCGCCCCGCAAAGACTCCTGCTCCGCGGCCTGAGCCGCCGCGCCAGCCTCCCGCGCAGCCCCCAACACCCGCTCGGTCACATCCTCGCTCTGCCGCTGCGCCGCCCGCCACCCCCGCCCCATGCTGAGCTGCGCGATGTCCAGCCGGGGCCCCTGCAGGATGGTGATCGTGGCGGTGTGCGGGCTCCACTTGCGTTCTCCGACCTCGACGACCTGCTCGCGCGCCCACGGCTCGACGATGGCTTGCAGCTCCTGATCGCTGAGGTTGAAGCGCCAGGCGTTGTGCGGGAACTGGCGCAGCTCCAAGTGGTACATCAACAGGAGGCT
Source organism: Solirubrobacteraceae bacterium (assembly GCA_035484215.1). Classification (GTDB taxonomy): domain Bacteria; phylum Actinomycetota; class Thermoleophilia; order Solirubrobacterales; family Solirubrobacteraceae; genus Palsa-744. The sequence continues at coordinate 2,842 of DATHPE010000039.1, forward strand.
TGCAGGTCGTCGCCGACCCTGCCCAGTCGTGCGTGCATGATGCGCACGGCGTCGGGGTTGGAGTCGATGAGCACGTAGCGGCGCCCGAGCTGCGCGGCGACGGCGCCGAGCGTGCCGCTGCCGGCGAAGAAGTCCAGGCAGCGGTCGCCGGGGCGCGTGGATGCGCTGACCATGCGGCGCACGATCCCCTCGGGCTTCTGTGTGGGGTAGCCGGTCTTCTCACGCCCGCTGGTGGGCACGATGGTGTGCCACCACACGTCGGTGGGCAGCTTGCCGCGGGCGGCCTTCTCGGGGGTGACGAGACCTGGCGCCATGTACGGCTCGCGGTCGACCTCGCGGGAGTCGAAGTGGTAGGCGGCGGGGTCCTTGACGTAGACGAGGATGGTGTCGTGCTTGGCGGGCCAGCGGCGGGTTGTGCGCGCGCCGTAGTCGTACGCCCAGATGATCTCGTTGAGGAAGCACGCGCGCCCGAAGATCTCGTCGAGCAGCAGCCTGCAGTGGTGGGCCTCGCGGTAGTCGATGTGGAAGTACAGCGTGCCGTCGCGCGCGAGCAGCCTGTGCGCCTGTTCCAGCCGCGGCGCGAGGAACGCGAGGTAGTCGTCGAAGCTGTCGCGGTAGCTGGACTCGGCGAGCAGCCGCGTGGTGTAGCGCCGGCCCTGGAAGCCGGTGCGCTGGCCGCCGTCGTCGCGGACCGCCTGCAGCGTCCTTCGCGTCTGCACCTTGCCGGTGTTGAACGGCGGATCGATGTACACGAGCTGGAAGGACTCGTCGGCGAACGCGGGCAGCAGCTGCATGTTCTCGCCGAGCAGGATCTGGTCGATCCCCGTGGATGCGTTCGCGCGGCACACTCGACAGAGACTACGTTCGCCCCCCGATGGAGATCTACCCCGCCAGGGCTTCGACCCACTGGTAGCGCCGACCGCACAGCGCCCGCCAGCGCGCCGCCGGCATGCTCACCAGCGCCGGCTGCCCCGCGGTCGCGTCGGCGGCGGGTGTGAGGAAGATCGCGTCGAGCACCGCGGAGCCGCCGTCGCCGGGCGCGAGCGTGACGCCGCCGCGCGTGAACGTGAGGCGATGTGTTCCGCCGAAGAGGCGCACGGGAATCGGCGGGACGGTGTTGGGGACGAGCGAGTTGCCACTGAGCTGTCCGGCGATGGAGGCGAGCGAGCGCCCGTCGACAGCTAGCCGGACGGTCGGCATCAGCTGCCCCTGCACCCACACGTCCCACAGCCCGGCGGCGGGTATGTGAAAGCCGGCGGACAGCCGCCCGGGCGTGCCCATGACGAGGCCCTTGCGCTCGTGGCCCCAGCGGGCGGGGTGTGAGGAGCGCGCGAGCGGGATGCTGACGATGGTGGGCTTCACGGCGGCGACCAACCGCGCTTCGCCGCCGGGCGAGCCGGCACGCGCGTTGCCGGCGGCAAGCGCGGCAAGCGCGCCGATATGCCGGCACTGCGCGGCGGCGCCGCCGCTGAGCGCCTCGTGCTCGAGCGCGGCGGGCGCCCCGGGACGCCGTTTCCACACCTGGTAGTAGGCGCCCTGCCACACGAGCGCGTAGGCGGACGGCGGACGGCTGGCGGCGGGATCGCGGCGGGTGACGATCAGCGGGTAGGCGAGCAGCGCGCTGGGGCTCACGCGATCGAGGTCGACGGGGTCTCCGTAGCCACCGGCGGCGGCGGCTACGGCGGGCGGCGGGTAGACGAAGTCGGGACCGCCGACGTCGAGGTCGCGCAGCTCGTACATGGAGTATTCGTCGAAGTCGGTGAACAGCGTCGGCCCCCTTCCGGCGAAGCGCGAGCTCAGCGAGGCGAGCTCTTGGTAGCGCGCGGTGGGCGCGAGGTCGGAGCTGTGGTACTGCAGCGCGTCGGAGGCGAGCACGCCGCCGGCGAGCGCAAGCGCGAGCAGCGCGCCCAGCGCGCGCGCTGCCGCTCGCCAGCGCGGCGCGGGCGTCAGCAGCGCCGCGACCCCTGCCCACGCCAGCAGCACGGCCGCGGGCGAGGCGAGCACGAGCGCCTTGGCGTCGCCCCACGTGGTCACCGACTCGCCGACGGCGAACGACGCGGCCAGCATCAGCGCGAGCCAGCAGGCGAGCGCGTATGCGCGCACGCGCAGCAGGTACACCGCGCCGATCAGCGCGGCGGCGAGCGCGAGCGCGATCAGCACGTGCGTGGCGGCCAGCCGCGCGCCGGCGGGAGCGAGCTTGTAGCTGCCGTTCAGCCACACGCCGAGCACCTGGACGGCGCGCAGCGGCGCGTGCAGGTTGCCGGGGTTGCCGGTGGAGGCGATCGCCTGGGCGACGTGCAGGGCGCCGGACAGGTCGGCCCAGGTCGGCCAGGCGGCGATCAGCAGCGTGAGCGCGGCGATCGCGACGAGCGCGAGCGAGCGCCGTGCGTCGCCGCGACGAGCGCGCACGTCGCCCGCGAGCACGAGCGCGAGCGCCGCGACGGCGGCGAGCGCCCACGCGCCGAACGCGACTCCGAGCGCGGAGACGCCGGCGGCGAGCACGAGCGCGAGGGGGATCGCGCGGACGGCGGGGCCGCCGAGCCAGCGGCGGTGCGCGACGACGAGCGCGCCGAGCGTGAGCATCATCGGCAGCGCGGTGATTTCCTTCACCGACCCCAGCAGCGCGTACGCGTACACGAGCGCCGGCAGGATGGTGGTGAGGGCGGCCAGCGCGGCCCACCCGCCCGTCAGGCGCATCCTCCGTGCGAGCAGCCACGCGGGCCCTGCGCCGGTGGCGAGCGTGAACGCGTTGAACGGCTGGAACGCCCAGATCAGCGGCAGGCCCAGCAGGAGGGCGCTGCCGCCGAACAGCGTGTCCGCGCCGGAGGGGTAGCTGGTGTTGTAGTAGTCGTCGATGAACTGGCCGTAGGAGTTGCGCAGGTCCAGGTGCGTGTAGTGCTGGCCGTGACGGATGAGGAAGTCGGCGCCGATCAGGTGCACGGCGGAGTCGGCGAGCGCCATGTAGGAGGAGAAGCTCGCGCGCCCGGCGAGCAGCACAGGGGCGAGCGCGAGCGCGTAGGCGAGCACCGACACGGCCGCCGGCCACGGGCGTGCGCGCAGGCGCGAGGCGAGGCTGCGTGCCCTCCCCCACCCGACGACGAATCCAGCGAGGGCGAGCGCGGCCATCAGATACGGCGTGGCGGGCGCGAGTGGGTAGGCGTAGGTACTGAGCTGCGAGAGGGCGATCAGCGCGGCGGCGCCGACGGTCAACAGCAGCGCCCCCGGCAGCACGCCGCCGCTGCAGCGATCCACCGCAAGCCCGGCGCCAGCGCACAACGCCGCGAGCACGCACGGGTAGAGCAGCGCGGTGGCGATGAACATCAGCGCCCCGGCTGGGCTCGAACCAGCCGCCGTCCGTCGGCGGGCACCGTTGGGGGCGGGCCGCGCAATGCTATAGGCGCCGCGCGAGGCCAGAGACACGCTGCTCCGCCGCGGGGCCGGAGCCCGGATGAGCACCCGGGCCTCGTCCGCCTGATCTCGGTCCTCGCGCGGGAGTTATGCGTGGACGCGTCGGCGCTGCGGGGGGGCGGCTCAGGACCCGTCGCCGGCGCCCGCCAGTTGAGATGCCCCCGGCTGGATTCGAACCAGCGACCCTCGGATTAGAAGTCCGATGCTCTATCCAGCTGAGCTACGGGGGCGGGCTGGATCTGCAACATGGTGCCCTACTTAGGCACGCTTGAACAGAAATCTGTAAAAGTTCCTCCCATGACACCCGTGGAGAGCGACGAAGAGGATCTCACCCGCAAGCAGCGCCGCGAGCAGGCGCGCTCCCAGCGCAAGGCATTGGAGGAGGCCGAGGCAGCGGGCGCGGTCCGGCGAAAGCGGCTTACGCAGCTGGGAATCGTGGTGTCGGTTGTGGTGGTCGCGATCGTGGTCGTCCTCATCGCCACCAGCGGCGGCTCCAAATCGGGCATCCCCAAAACGAAACGCGAACAGAGCTCGACGGTCGCTGCGGTCTCCAAACTGATCGCCGGGATCCCCCAGAGCGCGAACGTGCTCGGCTCACCGACGGCGCCGGTGACACTCGAGTACTTCGGCGACCTGGAGTGCCCGATCTGCAGGGACTTCACGGTCGAAGCGCTGCCCACGATCATCCCGACGTGGGTGCGTACAGGCAAGCTCAAGATCGAATACCGCTCGATGTCGACAGCCACCGGCAACGCGGAAAGGGAGGGCGCGGAGCCTTCGGGAATCTTCAAGACCCAGCAGGCCGCGGCCTACGCGGCGGGCAAGCAGAACAAGGCGTGGAACTTCATCGAGACCTTCTACCACGAGCAGGGAGAAGAGGACTCGGGCTACGTGACCGAAAACTACATCCAGGAAATCGCCGGCCAGGTCCCGGGGCTGAACCTGACTCAGTGGACCAGCGACCGCAATGATCCGGCGCTGGCGAGCGAGGTGGCAAGCGACGAACAGGCGGCCAACAACAACGGCTTCACAGGCACGCCGTCCTTCCTGATCGGCAAGACCGGCGGCGCGATGAGCAAGCTCGAATACACCTCGCCGGGCAACCCCGGCTTCGTCAACGAAGCCGTCGAAAAGCTCCTGAAGACGTAGGATCGCGATGAGCCCGCGGACGCTCAGGATCACGCTGATCGTGCTCGCGACGATCGGACTGGGCTGGGCCACGTACCTGACGTACGTGCATTACTCGGGCGAAGCGCCGGTCTGCTCGATCAAGGGCAACCCGTGCGCGCAGGTGCAGAAATCGGCCTACTCCGAGCTCGCGGGCGTCCCGGTGGCATTGATCGGCGCGATCGGGTACCTGTTCATCCTTGGCATGCTGCTTGCGTCTGACGGCGAGCGCGCGCGGTTCGCGACGGCCGCGCTGACCTTGGGCGGCTTCGGCTTCAGCGTGTACCTGACCTACCGCGAGGTCTTCACGCTGCACAAAATCTGCGAGGACTGCGTGGCGAGCGCCGTGATCATGACGATCCTGATGTGCCTGTCGGTCTGGAGGTTCCTGCGCGGCGATCTGGGCGCGGGCCCGCGCGTCGCGCCGGCCACGGGCGCGCAGGACGACCCGGCGTCGGCGGTCGGCACCGTCATCTGAGAACCTGGTCCATCTGTCCACTGTTGTCAGGCCGGCCCGAGCAAGCGGGCGTCGAGAGCCGACGTGAGGGGTAGAGATGGGTTCCCAGGAGACGAGCACACAGGTCCCCGAGAGCATCGACTCGGTGCTCGACGGCAAGGCGCGCATCGCGCGCCTTTTCGAGATGACCAGCGATCTGCTGGCGACGATCTCGCTCGACGGCCGCTTCACGCTGTTGAACCCCGCGTGGGAGCAGCTGCTCGGCTGGACGCGCGAGGAGCTGTGCGAGCGTCCGGTGCGCGACTTCATCCACCCGGAGGACGCCGAGCAGACGCTGGCGCCGATGCTCGACCGCGACGGCCAGACGACCGAGCTCGAGCACATCACCACGCGCTATCGGCACCGCGACGGCTCCTGGCGATGGCTGATGTGGAGCGCCCGCCGCGACGGAGACAGCTGGTATGCGGCGGGCAAGGACGTGACCGACCGCGTGTGGCTGGAGCGCCAGGCGCTGCACGACCCGTTGACGAGCCTGCCGAACCGGCTGCTGCTGATGGACCGCGCGCGCCAGGCGCTCGCGCGCCTGCACCGCAGCCGCGGCGTGGTGGCGATGCTGTTCATCGACCTGGACAAGTTCAAGGCGGTCAACGACAACCTTGGCCATGACGTCGGCGATCGCCTGCTGCTGTCCGTGTCCGAGCGCCTGGCCGAGCTGATGCGCGACAGCGACACGGTGGCGCGCCTCGGCGGCGACGAGTTCGTGATCCTGGCGGAGGACATCGACGGCGACGGCGAGGCGCTGGCGCTCGCCGAGAGGGTGCTGGACGCGCTCGAGCACCCCTTCCCGCTGGGCTCCGCGGAAGTGGCGATCATGGCGAGCGTCGGCATCGCCGTCTCCCATCGCGCCGACGCCAACCCGGAGACGATGCTGCGCGAGGCCGACGTGGCGATGTACCGGGCGAAGGGCACGGAGGGCCGCCGCCTGGAGCTGTTCGACGAGCGCCTGCGCCGCGAGCTGGACGCGCACCTGGCGCTCGAGGGCCGCCTGCGCAACGCGCTGCCCCAGCACGAGCTGCTGCTGGCCTACCAGCCGATCCTACGGCTCGCGGGCGGCCAGGCGCTTGGGGTGGAGGCGCTGGTGCGCTGGCGTCCCACCGGCGCCGGGCGCTCGACCAGCGCGATGGTGCTGCCGTCGACGTTCCTGCCACCGGCGGAGGACAGCGAGCTGATCGTGCAGATCGGCAACTGGGTGCTGCACGAGGCGTGCAAGCAGGCGGAGATATGGCGGCGCAACGGCATCACGATCCCGCTGTCGGTGAACGTGTCCGCGCGCGAGCTGACGGAGCTGGATCTCGCCGAGCGCGTGCGCGAGGAGCTCGCGTACTGCCGTCTTCCCGGCCGCGCGCTGTGCGTGGAGATCAGCGAGGAGGCGGTGCTGCGCGATCCCGACCGGGCGCGCTCGGCGCTGAAGGACCTCAAGCGCCTGGGCGTGCTGATCGCGCTCGACAAATTCGGCTTCGGCCAGCTGTCGCTGGGCCTGCCCAGCAACCTGCCGCTGGACGTGGTCAAGCTCGACCGCGCGCTGACGGGGAGCTTCCACGAGGACAAGGACCGCCGCGCGATGTTCGCGGCGACGATCGCGCTGGCCAAGGAGGCGGGCCTGACGGCGGTGGCGGTGGGGATCGAGACCAACCGCCAGCTGGCGCTGGCGCGTGAGCTGGACTGCTCGGTCGGGCAGGGGTTCCTGCTGCACGGACCGGCCTCGCCCGAGCGCGTGCGTCTCAGAGGGGGCCCAGGGACGGTAACGTCCGCGCCATGGCGTCCTCTCGTGCGACTGCGCGGCAGCGGCAATCGCCACTGAGCGACGACGCGACGATCGCGGCGCAGAAGCGCGCGGCGGCGAGGGCGGCGGCGGAGCTGATCGAGGACGGCATGCGCGTGGGCCTGGGCACCGGCTCGACGGTCGCGCACCTGCTGCCGGCGATCGCCGAGCGCGCGTTGAAGGGGCTGCGCTGCGTGGCGACCTCGCCGGCGACCGAGCGCGCGGCGCGCGCGCTGGGCCTGAAGCTGGAGACGCTCGACGAGGTCGGCGAGCTGGACGTGGCGATCGACGGCGCCGACCAGATCGACGCGAGCGGATGGCTGATCAAGGGCGGCGGCGGAGCGCACACGCGCGAGAAGATCGTGGCGGTGTCGGCGCGACGCTTCGTGGTGATCGCGTCGGCGAACAAGGCGGTGTCGGAGCTGAGGCCGCCGGTGCCGCTGGAGCTGGTGGAGTTCGGCGTGCACGACACGCTCTCGCGCTTGGATCCCGCGCGCCCGCGCGACGTCGAGCGCAGCCCCGACGGCGGCGTGATCGCCGACTACATGGGCGCGGTGGGCGATCCCGGCGAGCTGGCGGAGAGGCTGAGCGCGACCCCCGGCGTGGTCGAGCACGGCCTGTTCGCGCCGGAGCTGGTCAGCCTGATCCTGATCGCGGGCGACGGCTTGGAGGTCGAGCGCCGCGCGGGCGGCAAGCCCGGAGGCTGAATCGATCATGACCAGGCCGCATGCGGCCTGGTCGGGGGCCGCACATGTGCGGCCCCCCAGCCGGCGCATGCGCCGGCTGCACAGCTCCACCGCTTCTAGTCCTGCCCGCTGAGCGGGCGCAGCTCCTCCTGGTAGGACATCGGGTGGCGCACGAGCACGCCGTCCTCGCCGATCGCGTATGAGCCCATGCGCAGCAGCGGCGGCGAGTAGACGTGCAGGGTGACGGCGGGGTCCGAGCCTGCGTGGCTGACGCGGTGGATGTCGGAGGCGGAGAAGTGGAAGCTGCCGCCGGCGCGGAAGACGCCGTTGCGCGTGGGCCCGTCGATCGCCAGGCGCTCCTCGCGCACGGCTCCGCTGACGACCGCCACCGCGCCGGCGGAGATGTCGTGGTCGTGGAAGCCGGTGTCGTGCTCGTCCATCCAGCAGATCAGCCAGGCCGTCAGGTGATCGTCGCTGAGCAGCTCCTCGTAGAGACGCTGGGTGCTGTCGTGCTTGACCAGCTGGATCCACAGCTCCGGCCGGTCGGCGAGCTCGCGCACGAACGCCTCCAGCTCGCGGCCGGAGAGATCGCGCCCGCGCGGGCGCGGGACGCGGGCGAACTCACTGACGTCGCTCGCCGTGGAGGCGGCGCGCGGCGCGCTGTCGACGGAGCGCAGCGACGGGGAGCCGCTCATCTGGCCACCGCCATGTGCGCGGCGCCGAACGCGCGACGGGTGCACTCGACGATCGGCTCCCAGTCCAGCCCCTCGGGCATGCCCAGCTCGCCCGGCTCGACGACCGGTCGGTCGGACCCGTACAGCAGCTGCTGGGGGCCGACGACCTGCTCGAGCACGCGCACGGTGGCGGGCCCGTAGGAGGAGGTGTCGTAGAAGACCAGCGGGTCGGGCAGCGACGGGCACGGGCCGCCGCGGGAGGACAGGCGATCGGACTGCAGCGGCGCCAGCCCGGCGAGCATCGAGAAGACGACCCGCAGACGCGGGTGGCGCGAGCGTCCGGCCGCGAGGAACGCGAGCCACGCCGCCTGCATGCCGGCGACGTAGCCGGTCAGCGCCGGCCACCACAGTGGATCGCCGAGCGACGTCTGCAGCCCGACCCGGGGCGCGCCGACGCCCGATCGCGAGCCGGGATGCACTAGCAGCGGCACGTCGTGTGACTCGACGCGTGCGAGCAGCGAGCGCAGGCTGGCGATGGCCTCGACGCTGGCGAGCGCGTCGGCGGGAAGCGAGATGCCGACGCAGCCACGCGCGAGCGCGTGATCGACGTCGTCGGGGTCCACCCGGTCGAGCGCGACGGCCCCCCACGCGCCGAAGGGCTCCTCGAGCGCGAGCGCGCCCTCGTGGTAGGCATCGATGAGCGCGAGCGCCTGCGTGCGCGCAAGCCACTCGATCCCGAGCGGGCTGGACAGGCACACGAGCGCCCGGTCGAGCCCGTCGACCTCCACCAGCCCCGCGCGATGGGCGGCGGACTCGCTCGCCAGATCGATCACGTACGGCCGCTCGCCCGCCAGGTACAGCACCGTCAGCCCGTTCTCGCGGCGGACGAACGGCAGCTCGCTGCGCGCCGCAAGCGCCTGCACGAGCGGCTCCGTCCATATGTGCTGGTGTACATCGATCTTCATCAGATTTCCGATCCGGTTTGTGGAGATTAGCAGACATCTCGGCCACCGCAAGCTGACGCGGCAGCTCAACGCGGAACGCCGCCGTCACGCACACGACGCCGCGATCGGCTCCACAAAGCCAAAAACCCCGGAAATCCGGGGCCTGGACAAAGCGGGGGACCGAGGAGTCGAACCTCGCGTTGCGGTTTTGGAGACCACCGTGTTACCGATACACCAGTCCCCCGGGGAGACCGATTCTACGTCTTCGACGCCGCCCCGCCCGTCTCCCCCGGCCGCGAACGGCGGGGCGACCCGCTGCGGTCGCATCCATGCCTACGAGTCGGGGGAGCACTAAAGCACCGAAAGGCACATGCCGACAGGAACGTAGCTTTGCGTCTTCTTGTAACAATGCGCACTTTCTTTCACAAGCCGGGGGTGGCCCAGGACGGGTTCCTGCTGATCGAAGTGATGATCAGCGCGCTGGTCCTCGGGCTCGTGGCCGCGGCGACGATCACGGGCGTGACGGCGATCAACGTCAACGACGCCAACCAGCGCCTGCACAACCAGGCCGCGCTGCTTGCCGCGCAGTCCCAGGAGCAGCTGCGAAGCGACCCGATCACGCTCCTGGAAAAGCTCGTGCGCCAGTCGAACACCTACAGCACCAAAGCCAGCGGCGTCACCTACAAAGTCACGCAGGAAGTCTCCGAGCTCAACGGATCGGCCAAAACCACCGCCTGCACGGCGATCGAACACTCGAGCACCGGCTCCCCCAACTTCCGCATAACCTCCGCCGTCACCTCGAACGCCCTCCTTGGCGGCCATCCGGTCACCGAGTCGAGCATCGTCACGCCACCGACCGGCTCCTCGCTGCAGATCAACGTCGACAACGCCGAACCCGTGACCGCCGGCGTCGGCGGCGTGACCGCGGCTGTCAGCTACACCTCCCCCGAAACCGGCGGGCTGATCACGCTCGAAGGCACCACCGGACCAGCGGGATGCGTCCTCTTCACGGGCATCCGCGCCACGAGCGCAACCGCCGAACTCCGCGAAAAGACCGGCTACGTCACACCTCCCGGTGCGCTCAAGCCGACACCGGCGACGGTGTCGATCGCGCCGAACATCATCACCTACCACGAATTCACATACAACGAGGGCGGCCAGATCGCGGCGACGTACACTTACAACGGCGCCACCGAATACTCGGGCAAAAAGGTGACGGGGAACACGTTCGTGGCGGCGAACGAAGAAATGAACCTCAATCCCAAGCTGGAGCTGGGCAGCACGCTGTTCGCGGCAGCGGAATCGGGTGGCGAAGAACGCTACAACGCCACGACCAACAACGTCTACGCGCAGACCGCCCTGAGCGCCACCGCCGCGAAATATCCCTACGGCGACCTCTTCCCGTTCCCGTCGCACTGGTCAGTGTACGCGGGCGACTGCGCGGAAAACAATCCCGCGCTCGTCGTCACCACAGAAACGATACCGCCCGGCTCCGCGCTCGTATCCCCGGGCGGGCGCACCGAAGTCACGGTGCCCGAGAGCTACGTCAACCTCAAAGTGTATGAAGGCACCAAGAAAGCGCCCAAAACGCCTACGCAGAAATTCGAAGTCAAGATAACCAACGTGTCCTGCAGCAAAACGCCGCCGGCCACACCGAACCACGCCGCGAGCGTCAGCTACACGCACACGCAGGCGACCAGCCTCGCCGGCGAACTCGAAGCGCCGTTCCAGCCATTCGGGACGCTCGAAATCTGCGTCAAAGCCGCCGCCACACGCCACGACCTCGTGACCTACAAAGCCACGAGCCTCTCAGGCGCGCTCACGACCCTGTACACCGAAGAACTCTCGGCCGCGGAAAAAACCAAGCTCCGAGAAGAACAAGAAGCGGCGACCAGGGCAAAACGCGAAAAAGAAGAAGCGCCCGCGCGCGAAGCGCGCGAAAAAGAAGAAGCCGCGCAGAAATCGGCCAAAGAAGCAGAAGCGTCCGCCAAGACCACGCGCGAAGCGACCGAAAAATCTGAACGCACGAAATGGAAAACGGAAGAATCGCAAGGCAAAATCAGCAAAGCCACACGTGAATCCCACGAAAAAAGCCAGGAAACGACGCGCAAGGAAGACGAAAAAGCCGAAGCCACGGCCGCCGAAAAACGCAGTAAAGAAGAAACCGCGACCGCCAAAACCCGTGAAACGCAGGAAGCCACCCGCGCAACCAAGGTCAAAGAAGAAGAAACCCTCAAGGGCACGCGCATCACTGAAGAAGAAAAAGAAATCAGCGAACGGCAGTTCACGGTCGAAACGGTCAGCTCGGGCAAACCATGCTAGTCAGACTCGACATACCCTCGAGCTCCAGCGGCGAGGCCGGTTTCACGCTGATCGAAATGCTCGTCTCGATGGCGACCGCGCTGCTGATCACGTTCGCCGCCTTCGGCCTGCTACAGCTCGTCAGCGAACAGTCCTCGCGCGCGACCGACTATCTCCAGGCCACCCAGCTGGGTAACCAGGCGATGTCGCACATCGTCGATGAGCTCCACTCCGCGTGCTACGCCACCGGCATCAGCCCGGTCTTCTACGAAAGCAGCGGGACGGATCTGATCTTCGCGACGGCGTACAGCACAAGCGCCGAACCGACCGCAGCCCAGGTACAGAAGCACGAAATAAAGTGGGAAGAAGCAGGAGGGAAGCTCGTCGACACCGAGTACGCCGCTGAAGGCACTTACCCGACGTTTGCGTTCGCCAAAACATCGACCAAGAAAACGACGCTTGCGACGCATGTTGAAAAAAGCACCACCTTCTTCAAATACTATAAGTACAGCACCGAAGCGCAGGAGTCCTCGGAATCCAACGTCGGGTCCTTCACGGCGCTGGCGGCTGCGCCCAGCAAAACCGAAGCCCCAACCGTGGCGTCGGTCGTCATCAGCTTCCGCCAACTCCCGAGCGACGGCAGCAAAGCGCCCGGTCGCAGCGTGGAACTGGAGAGTCAGGTGACGTTCGCGTTCGGCGCGCCGATCGCTGAAACCAAGATCGTGAACGGACCATGCGAATAGCCGCGATCGAACGGATGCTGGCGCGCGCGCGAGCCCGAGACGGCTTCTCGATCATTCTCGTCCTGAGCGTGATGCTCGCCTGCGGGCTGTTGCTGGCGGCGGGTTTCAGCGCGGTCAACGCCCAGGTCGGGCTGACACAGACCAGCACCGCCCACACGCGCGCCTACTACGGCGCGCTGGCGGGGGTGCAGGAGTACGACTACCAGCTCGAGGCCAACCCGGACTACTGGGAGTCCTGCGAAGCCCCCTCGGGAGAACAGGAAGGGGTGCACTACGAAGTGAAGGTGCTCCCGGCTTCGACCTCCACGGAATCCGCCTGCAACCCGGCCAACCCCTTCGCCAGCGCGATCCAGTCCAAGGGCTCTCTCGCGAACACGTTCCGCATCGAATCGACCGCGTGCTCGGGGACGACCGCTCTCACGAGCTGCACGGGAACGCCGTCGGCGAAGCTGCGCAAGAGCTCGATCGTCGCGACGTTCCAGGTGACGGGCTTCCTCGACTTCGCGTACTTCACGCAGTACGAGGACGCCGATCCCAGCCTCTACGACGCAGGCGCGCACCAGACTGAATGCGAAAAATACTATCCGCGGGGCAGCAACTGCGTGACTATCGAGTTCGCGCCCGAAGACAGCGTCAAAGGGCCGGTACACACCGACGATGCCGCCGACATCTGCGGCAGCGTCGAATTCGGCCGCAAAGGCGAGGAACCGCCCGACACCGTCCAGATGTACGGCGGCACATACACGACCTGCGGGAGCAACAACGCGACCTTCTACGACGTGACCGGCAAAGTGGAAAAGGGCGAAATCATCGAAGCGCCGGAAAGCGACCGCAGCCTGGAACTTTACGCTGAATCCAAGAACATCTTCGCGGGGGAAACGCACCTGATCCTGAACCAGCCCGCGGGCGAAATCACGGTGGAAAACCAGGGATTGAAAAAAACGATCCCCTGGCCATCGAATGGACTCATCTTCGTGCGCAAAGGAAGCGGGGCGTGCAGCTTTGAATTCGAACAAATGGGCTCCGATACCGCCGCGGAGCCGGGCAAGGAAGCCGGCTGCGGAACGGTCTACGTCCATGGCACGTACAGCAAATCGCTGACGATCGCAGCCGAACGGGAACTGATCATCAACGGCAGCATCATGCCCTCGGGCATCGCCGAAACGACGCCCATGACAGCACCTACCGGCACCGCCACGCTCGGCCTGATCGCGTCCGACTTCGTGCGGATCTACCACCCCGTAGAAGAAAAGTACAAAAAGCCGTGCAAAAGCGGTGACCCGGAAGTCGGCGGCGAATGCGAATACACCAACGAAAACAAGAACAACGGCGAAGCCAACTGCGACGCCCCCAACGCGAAAAGCGGCGACCTGTCCAACCCCTACGTCTACGCGGCGATCCTCTCCACCGACCACTCCTTCCTGGTCGACAACTACGCGTGCGGCGAAACGCTCAAGGACCTGAACATCTACGGAGCGATCGCCCAGAAGTTCCGCGGGATCGTCGGGCAGCCCGGCTCGCACGGCTACCTCAAGGACTACAACTACGACGAGCGCCTCGCTACCGACGAGCCCCCCTACTTCCTCGCGCCGCTGAAGGCCGGCTGGACGATCATCCGCGAGACCGCGACGAGCGAAGGCTAGCGTCCGCGGCGTACCCGGGACGGTGCCGGCTATATTCCTGCTGCGAGGAATGCGTCGGCGTAGCCGACCTGGCCACCGTAGGTGGGGTGGAAGCTACCGAGGAACTCATTACGCGTCGCATGCGTCTTGCCGTCCACTTCTGCGTAGAGTTCGTTGAACCAGAGTTCGTCGGAGTCGCAGAAATGGTGTCCTGTGAACTCTGGTTCGGGGTCCACGTAGGTTGCCCAGGACCCTGCGGCCTTCGTCGCGTTGTGTAGAACACGGTCGAGGATGTAAGTCGTGAGATTGAGCTCCCGCTGGTCTGGATAGCTGATGATCGCATCTTTGTTTCCGCCTGCGAAGGGCGGGAAGGCAGGCGGATCGTAGATGCGGAGCGTACCGACCTTACAGTTGCCGAATTTCGGGTTTGCCGGGAACAAGGTGGGATAGCCGGCGAGGTAGACGTGTGCGTTCGGTGCCGCCTGGTGGATCGCGGCAAGCACACTGCTGATCGTGTGAATCGGGTGACCCTCCGGCGTGGTCGTGTGGCTCGGCACAGGAAACCCAAGGCCGCCGCCGGCAAGGGCGTCGATCCTCGCGAGGACCTTGTTGTTGAGCTGTATGTCGGTGAGGCAATTCCCGCTCCCTTGCGAGAAGGGTCCATAGGCGACTTTCACGCAGTGTTCTAGTACTTCCACAAAGCCCGCGTCGTTGCCGCCGATCGTCAACGTGACGTTTTGGGTCGAGGAATCCAGCCAGGGAGTCACGCCGCTGGGACAGGGTTCGGCCGCCGCGGCTCCGCACATCTGCGCGGGTTCCGGAGCACCGTCCGGCTGCAGGTTGTGCTCGTTGTTCTCGTGGAACAGGTCGTCGGTGATAGCACCACTGCACGCGACGAACGTCACAGGCCCAAGGCCGGCGAGCCCGTCAACGAGCTGGCTGTACGCGTCGTCAGAGCGGTGGCATTTGTTGGTCGCAGAGTCTGTGTTGGGGAAGTAAGGTTGGTCGCCCTCGCCTGCCGAGAACGAGTCGCCGAGAGCGTCATAGGTCGATCCTGGCTCAATGCCGTACGGCGGCACCGTCGGAAGCGCCTCCTCGAGGCTGAAATACGCGTGTCCGCCTGGCGGGATCGCCGGGGTGATAACCACTGTCCCGGCCGACTGGTCGGGACTGATGCTCGTGAACGAAACGCCCGGGCCCTCGTATCCAGTGGAACCATATGGGCAACCGCTCGAGCCAGTCCAGGCACCATAGTCGCCTGAGCAGATCCCGTCGCCGTCGAAGCCGAAGACCGGCTCGCCGGTCGGCGAGACAATTGGGATAGACGAGATCGGCGCGGAGGATTCGTTTTGAACTCCGATGAGCGTGTCGTCAGAGCCGTCGTACGGGCCCTGGGTGGGATCACCCGCGACACCCTCCTGTCCGGAGGGCGTCGCGTAGATCAGCAGACCACATCCGGTGTCCTCGCCGATCGCGGGGCACTGTGTGAACGGCGGCGCTGGAGCCGCAGCAGATGCCTCGTTGGTTACCCCCGCTGACGCGGCCAGACATAGCGCCGTCGCGACGGACAGCCATGTCGAACGACGCCTGCCAAGCAGCAGCGACGCTCTGCGTGAACCGACCACGGTTTCCCCCCTTGATTCGTGGCGTGCGTTCCCAGAGTGCGATCTCGCCCCCGAGGGCCCCTGACGAGGCCATCCCGTTCTAGCCGATTAGCCGGACCAAGTCAACCCGTTGGACAACCTAGACACCACCCGGCTCAGAACTCGTGGAGAGGCAGCGGGCCAACGACAACGACCGATACGCGCTCACGGCACACCCGGGCAAGTCGCAGGGTACATGTCCCGCGTTTTCCATGGCCGCCAGGACCGATACAGCTGATTTGTAGGTCCTTTTTCGATGCGGGCGAGAGGACTCGAACCTCCAGGGCCGTGAGGCCACCGGCTCCTAAGGCCGGCGTGTCTACCAATTCCACCACGCCCGCGCGGCTTGCGAGAGAGCGTACCTCGACCGGCCGGGCTCCTGACACGCCAGCCGTGCGAGCTTGTATCGTCATACACGAGATGTCCTCGGTTCAGGCCAAGCGGGAGCAGGGCGTGATCGTCACCCACCCCAACCGCGACAAGCCGGTCGTGCAGGCGACGCGCGCGACCGTCGTGGTGCTGCTGCTTGTCAGCGCCGCGCTCGTGACGATCGTGACGATCGGCGGCTGGAGCGAGCTGGAGGGGGCGGTGCCGATCCAGATCGGATACATCGCGGTGTATCTGACGTTCGCCTTCTACGCCATCCGCTGGAACCGGGGCGTGCTGC
Source organism: Solirubrobacteraceae bacterium (assembly GCA_035484215.1). Lineage (GTDB taxonomy): Bacteria > Actinomycetota > Thermoleophilia > Solirubrobacterales > Solirubrobacteraceae > Palsa-744. Next base: position 18,976 of record DATHPE010000039.1, read on the forward strand.
CGGTATCCGCCGCGCTGGCGGTGCTGCTGGCGATCTTCGCCGCGGTCGCCGGGCCGGGCTGGTTCGACCGCGACAAATTCGGCTTCGCCCACTCGGCGCTCAACGCCGATCTGCTGGGACTGCTGACGCTGCTGATCGTGCCCGTGCAGATCCTGCTGATCACGTTCGCCATGCGCGGCTTCTCACAGGGATGGAACGTGGAGCTCGAACGCCGCGACCCGGCGGGCGGCGCGGACGTGCATCGCGCCGCGCCGGCGCACCCCGCTTGAGCGGCCCGGGTATCCTCGCTGTCGGCGACCACACTGCGGCGGTGGCGGAACGGTAGACGCGGGGCCCTCAAAAGGCCCTGTCCGAAAGGGCGTGTGGGTTCGACTCCCACCCGCCGCATCGAGCGCCCCTACGGCCCCCCGACGAGCTCCAGCAGCGCGTCCGCGAGCGCCGGGCGCGCCACCAGGATCCCCCACGGCAGCTGCTCGTGCACGGGCAGCTCGAGCACGCGCAGTCCCGCCCGTTCGCAGATCAGCGCGCCGGCGGCGATGTCCCACTGCTTGACCGTGCGCTCGAAGTACGCGTCGTAGCGCCCCGCCGCCGTCCACGCCAGATCCAACGCCGCGCTGCCGAGGCGGCGGATGTCGCGCACGCGCGGGATCACGCGTTCGAGCACGCGCGCCTGCGCGGCGCGCACGTCCGCGTCGTACGCGAACCCGGTGGCGAGCATCGCCGTCGCCAGATCGGCGCCGCGCGAGCCGGACTCGGGCGATCCGCCCGCACCCAGCTCGATCGCTGCACGCGGACCGGCGAGCGTCGCGGGCGACTCCCTGGTGGCGCTGAACAGCTCGTCGCGGTTGGGATCGTAGACCGCGCCCGCGAGCGTCCCGCGCTCGTCGCGCACGGCCACGCTGACACACCACTGCGGTATCGCGAACAGGAAGTTGACGGTGCCGTCGAGCGGATCCACCACCCAGCTGAGCCCGCTGCTGCCCTGCTCGCTGCCGCCCTCCTCGCCCACGAAGCCGTCGTGCGGGCGCCGGGCGGCGAGCAGCTCGCGGATCGCGCGCTCGGCGGCGAGATCGGCCTCGCTGACGAGATCGGTGGGCGTGCTCTTGCTGCTCACGTGACGCTCGGCGCCGCGGCGCACGCGCTCCAGCAGCAGCGCGCCCGCCGTCCTGGCCGCCTCCACCGCCACCTCCAGCAGCGCGTCCGCTTCGCGCGCGTCGACTCCTGGCGCGTGCGCGTCGCTCACGAGAAACCGGGCGGGCGCAGCTGCGCCCACGGGCGCTCGCGCTCGAGCTGCGCGGCGAGCGACAGCAGCGTCGACTCATCGGCCGGCCGCCCCACGAGCTGGACCGCGCGCGGCAGCCCGTCGGAGCCGAATCCCGCGGGCACCGACGCTGCCGGCTGGCCGGTCACGTTCCAGACGCCGTTGTAGGGCACCCACCCGGCGACCGTGTTGAGCGTCAGCAGCGCGCCGCGTCCCTGCAGCTGGCCGATGCGCGGCGGTGGCGCGGCCGTCGCCGGCGTCAGCAGCACGTCGTGGTCCTCGAGCACGTGGTTGAGCCTGCGTGTGAACTCGGCCTCGCCCGCCAGCGCGCGCTGCAGCAGCGACTCGGGGATCAGCCCGCCCATGCGCGCCATCGCGCGCGTGCGGCGTTCCAGACGCCGCGGATGGGCCAGCTTGGCGGCCTCGTCGTGGATGCCGCGCAGGTAGCGCACGGTGACCGCCGGTATCGCGCCGGCGCCGTAGTCGGGGTCGTGCTCGCTCAGCCGGTGCCCGAGCGAGCGCAGCAGCTCGACCGTCTCGTCGAACGCCCTGCGGGCATCGCCGTCGAGCTTTGCGATCACGCCCACCGGCATGCTCGTCGAGTAGGCGATGCGCAGGGCGCCGGGGGGCGTGGCGGCGGCCGTCGCGAACGGGACATCGGGCGCGGGCACGCGGTCGGTGTCGATGTCGATCGCGCCGGAGGCGACGTCGTGGAACAGGGCGGTGTCGGCGACGTTGCGCGCGAGCACGCCCTTCACCGACAGCCCGTGCCAGCCGCGCGCACGCGGCGCCATCGACACGCGCCCGCGCTGGGGCTTCAGCCCGAACAGGCCGCACCACGCCGCGGGGATGCGAATCGAGCCGGCGCCGTCGGAGCCGAGCGCCGCGCCCACGAGGCCGGCGGCCACCGCCGCCGCGCTGCCGCCGCTGGAGCCGCCGGGCGCGCGCTGCGCGTCCCACGGGTTGCGCGTGGCGCCGAACGTGGCGGTCTCGGTGAACGGCCACATCGTCAGCTCGGGCACGTTCGTCTTGCCGATGATCACCGCGCCCGCCTCGCGCAGCCGCCGCACCACCTCCGCGTCCGCCGCCGCCGGGGTGTCCTGCGCGTTGGTGCCGTATGTGGTCACCTCACCGGCGACGTCGATGTCGTCCTTGACCGCTATCGGCACGCCCAGCAGCGGGCGCTTGGCGGCGTCCCCGCCTGCGCCGCGGCGCGCGTCCGCCTGGTCGGCTTCCAGCCGAGCGCGTTCGGCGAACACGACGCGAAACGCGTTCAGGCGGGGGTCCAGGCGCGCGATCCGCTCGAGGTACACGTCGAGGAGCTCGCGCGAGGAGATCTCCCCGGAGGCGATCAGCTCGGCCTGGCGGGCGATTCCTGCGTAGGCGAGCTCGATCGCGTCCATCGCGGGCAATGTATTGGAAAGTCGGCCCGCAATCTATGTATCACGATGGTTATACACTAGTTGCAAAGACGAACACAGCCCATACCCGGGGCCGAGCCCTACACAGGCGTTACCGCATTGCGCTTGGCCGGCCAGTCGCGCGCCTTGGTGGCGGCGTGCGCGAAGCGGCGGATCAGCTCGGCGCGCAGGTCCTCGGCCTCGATCACCGCGTCGATGACCAGCTCGGAGGCGAGGTGCATGATGTCGATGTCGCGCGCGTACTCCTCGCGCAGCTGCTCGGTCCTGACGGCGCGCTCGGCGTCGTCGTCGATCGCCTGCAGCTGGTTGTAGTAGACGGCGTTGATCGCCGCCTGCGGGCCCATCACGGCGATCGACGCGCTCGGCAGCGCGATGCAGCAGTCGGGGTCGAACGCGGGGCCGGCCATCGCGTACAGGCCGGCGCCGTATGCCTTGCGCACGATCACAGAGATCTTGGCGACGGTCGCCTCGCTGACGGCGCTGATCATCTTCGCGCCGTGGCGGATGATCCCGTCGCGCTCGACCTGCGTGCCGATCATGAAGCCGGGGACGTCGGCGAGGAACAGCAGCGGCACGTTGAACGCGTTGCACGTCCAGATGAAGCGCGCGGCCTTGTCGGCGGAGTCGCCGAACAGCACGCCCCCCTTGTGCTTTGGCTGGTTGGCGACGATCCCGATCGCGCTGCCGTCCAGGCGCGCGTAGCCGACGAGCAGCTCCTTCGCCCAGCGCGGCTGGATCTCCAGCAGCGAGCCCTCGTCGATCACCGCGTCGATCAGCGCCCTGATGTCGAACGGCTTGTTCTCGTCGGCGGGGATCAGCTCCGCGATGCCCCGTCCGTCCGGCTGTGCACGCGGGCGCGCCGGCGCCGCCCCGGGCGGGTCCTGCGTCCAGTTGCTCGGAAGATATGAGAGATAGCGGCGTGCGAAGTGGATTCCCTCGGCGTCGCTCTTGACGAGCTGGTGGGCGCACCCGGAGATGCCCGTGTGCATGCGCGCGCCCCCCATCTCCTCAAGGGTGACCTTCTCGCCGATCACCATCTCCGCCATGCGCGGCGAGCCCAGGTACATCGAAGCGTTGCCGTCGCGCATGATCACGATGTCGCAGAACGCGGGGATGTAGGCGCCGCCGGCGGCGCTGGGGCCGAACAGCACGCACACCTGCGGCACGAGGCCCGACAGCTTGACCTGGTTGTGGAAGATCCTGCCGGCGCCCCTGCGGCCCGGGAACATCTGCACCTGCTCGGTGATGCGCGCGCCGGCGGAGTCGACGAGGTAGACCATCGGGATGCGCAGCGCGAGCGCGCGCTCCTGGATGCGCAGGATCTTCTCGACCGTCTTCGGTCCCCACGAGCCGGCCTTGACCGTCGGGTCGTTGGCCATCAGCGCCACGGGGCGCCCGTCGATCTCCCCCACGCCCGTGACCACGCCGTCGGCGCCCAGGCCGTCCTCCTGCCAGTTGGCCAGCAGCGCCTCCTCGGCGAACGAGCCGTCGTCGAGCAGCAGCGCGACGCGCTCGCGCACGGGCAGCTTGTCCTGCTCGCGTGCCTTCTCCCGGTGGCGCTCGGGACCGCCACCGAGCGCGCGCTCGGTGGCGTCGCTCAGCGCGCTCACGGCCGTGGCAGCCCTCGATACCGGTGGCGGCCGCGTCCGCCGCGAGCGAGATGGCGTTCGTGGCGCGACTGCAGGCGCGCTTCGACCACGTCGAGGTCGGACGCCGGTCCGAACAGGCGCCACGAGTCCCGGATGACGGGCAGCATCGTGATGCCGGTCACCCAGGCGGGCCAGAACTCGCCGTGATGATGCCCGCCGCTGAGGAACCACACACCGACGCTGAGCAACGAGACGCCCACCGCCCCGCCCGCCTCCTGCAGCAGCCGGCGGCGCAGCTGTCCCTTGCGCTTGACGAGCGCCAGCTTGACGGAGGTGGAGCTGACCGGCAGATCCCTGCGCAACGCGTCGAGATCGGCGCGCGTGGAGGCGCTGTACGCGCCGCCGATGCGCTCCTCCAGCTCATCCGAGGTGAGCCTGCCGGCGACGGCGTGCTCGCGCAGCTCGTCGATCAACTGCTCGCGATCGGCGTCGGCTACACGCAGGCTCGACAGCTCGGTCATCCCTTGAATGTAGTCCACCCGGGCGCAGGTCGTCCGAGTGGGAGCCGTCGCGTATTCACTCAAACGAGTGCTGTATTCCTATGGTATCTACTCGCTCATACCATAGTAAGACACCATACGACGAAAAAGCGAACCCACATCCGGCAGACCTTTATGCCCGGGCTCTCGACAGGCGCCTCGCCTGAGCGAACCCACACCCGGCGGACCTATATGCCCGGGTTCTCGACGGGCGCCTCGCCTGAGTAGTCGTAGAAGCCGACCCCCGACTTGCGCCCGAGCCAACCGGCGCTGAGGATCTTGCGCAGCAGCGGCGGGCGCGCGAAGCGGCGCTCGCGGAACTCGTCGAAGAGGACGTCGCAGATCGAGCCGAGCGTGTCGAGGCCGACGAAGTCGGCGAGCGTGAGCGGCCCCATCGGGTGCCCGGCGCCGGCCTTCATCGCGTCATCGATCTCGCCGACGGAGCCGACGCCCTCTTCGTAGGCGCGGATGGCGTCGAGCATGTAGGGGACGAGCAGGCGGTTGACGATGAAGCCGGCCTTGTCCTTGGTGGGGATCGCGAGCTTGCCCTCCGAGCGCGCGAACTCGAGCGCGACCTCGAACGCGTCGTCGGTGGTGGTGACGCAGCGCACGACCTCGACGAGCTTCATCACCTGCGCGGGGTTGAAGTAGTGCAGGCCGACGAACTGGCCGGGGCGGCTGGTGGCGGCCGCCTGGTCGATGACGGCGAGCGAGGAGGTGTTGGTGGCGAACACGGCCTGCGGCTTGACGATCTCGTCCACGTCCCGCCACATCTCGAGCTTCGCGGCGAGGTTCTCGGTGATGGCCTCGATGACGAGGTCGCAGTCGGCGAGATCCCGGTAGTCGACGGTGCCGGCGATGCGCGCGCGCACGGCGTCGGCGTCCTGGAGCGAGGACTTGCCCTTCTCGACCGCGCGGGCGAGCTGCTTCTCGATCTTGCCTAGCCCCTTGTGCAGGGTCGCGTCGTCGACCTCCCGCAGCGCCACCTGGTAGCCCGCCTGCGCGGCCACCTGGGCGATGCCGTGACCCATCAACCCTGCCCCGAGCACACCCACCTTCTCGATCCGCTGCGCCATGTCGCGCGAGAGCCTACCGCGTCCAGGTACGCTCCACGCATGAGCGACGAGGAGACCTTCGACCTCGCGGCGGCGGGCCTGCGCGTCGACGGCTCCGATCTGGCGATGTCGGTGGAGGTGCTGGCGGCGAAGCTCGAGCAGGCGCTGCCGGGGGTGGCGCGCGTGGAGCGCCGCGGCGCGGGCATGCTCGGCCGCGGCGAGAAGCGCGTGCGCCGGGTGCAGGTGGAGCTCGGCTCTTGCTGCTACCAGCTGACGGTCGACGGCCCGCGCGTGGAGGGCTTTCGCGAGCGCCAGTCGGGGGGCATAGCGATCAAGCGCGAGCCGCTGGACCCGGACGCGTGGATCGCCGCCCTGACGGCGGACCTGCGCGCGGAGGCCGAGCGCAGCGCGCAGGCGAGGGCGGCGCTGGAGGAGCTGCTGCGCTGAGATGAGCGACCCCGGCGGGCAGCGGTGGCAGCAGGAGCAGGAACAGTCGCTGGCGCGCGTCGAAGCGGGCGGCATACCGCTGTCGGCGGAGCGGCGCCTGAGCGAGCTGCGCACCCAGGAGGGCACAGGCGAGAGCGGCACGGCGGGGTCGTTCACGTCGGACCTGTCGGTGAACGGGTTCGCGCTGTGCCACCAGCTGGGGCTGAAGCCGTTGTCGCAGGTGATGGGCAGCTCGATCTACCAGATGGGCTACCAGGGCGCGTGGGGCGGAATGGGCTACGGCGGCGCGGTGCTGATGGAGCTCGACTCCTTGTCGCAGGCGCTGAACGAGGTCCGCGGCAGGGCGCTGGTGCGTCTGTCGGAGGAGGCGCGCCACGTCGGCGCGGACGCGGTGGTGGGCGTGCAGACGCGCTCGGGCGAGAGCGAGCTGGAAACGGGCACGCTGGCGCTGGAGCACGTGGCGGTGGGCACGGCGGTGCGCCGCGAGGGCGCGCGCGCGAAGCACCCGATCCTGACGGAGCTGTCGGTGGCGGAGTACGCGATGCTCCTGCGCGGCGGCTTCGAGCCGCTGGGGATCGTGGCGTGGAGCTCGGTGTTCTTCACCAGCTACGTGTTCGGCGGCATGGCCGGCGCCGGCGCGCTGGGCGGCGGCGCGCTGACGATGGGCACCCAGAACTTCGAGCTGCGCGAGTTCACGCAGGCGGTGTACACGGCGCGCGAGGCGGTGATGCAGCGCATCGACGGCCAGGCCTCGGCGCTGGGCGCGTCGGGGGTGATCGGCGTGAGGATCGGCCACAGCGTGCAGCCGCGGACGCTCGGCGGCGGCGTGGGCATGCGCGAGATGCGAGGGTTGATGGTGACGTTCAACGTGATCGGCACGGCGATCCATCAGCGCGATGACGCGACCGTGCAGCCCCCCAGACCAGTAGTCGACCTGTTCACCTGAGAAGGAGCGACACATGAACGAGCGCGAGACCGCATACGACCCATCCTCGCTGGAGGGCGTACCGGAGGCGGGTCGCGCCCGCCTGCAGCAGAACCGCCAGGGCCTGTTCACCTCAGACTTGTCTGTGAACGAGTTCCTGCTGGTCAAGCAGGCGGGCTTCGAGCCGCTGGGGCTTGTGGTGGGCAGCTCGATCTACCACATCGGCATCCAGATGTCGGGCTGGAAGAAAAGCCAGGAGATGACGGTGCTCTCGGAGGCGATGTACAGCGCGCGCCAGCTGGCGATGACACGCATGGAGGAGGAGGCCGATCAGCTGGGCGCGGACGGCGTGGTGGGCGTGCGCCTGGACATCGGGCGCTACGAGTGGGGCCAGGACATGGCGGAGTTCATCGCGATCGGCACGGCGGTGAAGCACCGCGACGGCGTGCTGCACCGCGCGCCGAACGGCAGGCCGTTCACGAGCGACCTGTCGGGTCAGGACTTCTGGACGCTGTTGCGCACGGGCCACCGCCCGGTGGGGTTGGTGATGGGCAGCTGCGTCTACCACGTGGCCCACCGCGGCATGTTCCAGTCGATGGCGCAGACGGGGCGCAACGTCGAGCTGGCGAACTTCACGCAGGCGCTGTACGACGCGCGCGAGCTGGCGATGGAGCGGATGCAGTCAGAGGCGCAGGAGATCAAAGCGGAGGGCATCGTGGGCGTGCAGCTGCAGGAGAAGAGCCACGGCTGGGGCAGCCACACGATCGAGTTCTTCGCGGTGGGCACGGCGATCGTCCCGCGCGAGGGCCACGACGAAGAGATCGAAGCGCCGACGACGGTGCTGGACTTGAGCTGAGAGAAGTTTTTAGGGGGCTCCGCCTGCCGGCTCCGCCGCTCGTGCGGCGGGCTGACGGACCTACGCGGGCAGCAGTTCGAGCGCGTCGACGTGCCGCGGCCGCATGACGGCGAAGTGGCGATGGTCGAGCGTGGCGAGCTTCGGCTCGCGCAGGCGCTCGACGACGGCGAGCACGGCGGCGTCGACGAAGCCGACGCGCAGATCGGCATAGGTACGCATCAGCTCGGCTGTGCGCTCGTAATCCCGATCGGTGAGGCTCTCCACGACGAGCACGCCATCGCGAATCTGATCGACGAATGCGGGAAACGCATCGGGGCCGAACGCACGGGTGACCATGTAGTCGAGCTCGGCGAGCACCGGCGCGGGCACGATTCTCGATCCCCTCACCGAGCGCAGCAGCTCGGCGCACGAGGCGTGCTGCTCGTCGTTGGTGTCAACGGCAGCCAGCAGCGGGCCGGTATCGACGACTAGCGAAATGGCTCGGGCTCGTACTCGTCTTCGCTGGCGCGACGCGATAGATCGCCATGCTCGGAGGAGAACGCGCCGATCAGCGTGAGCGGCGGGGCCAACGGTTCCTCGTCCACTCCCAGCTCGTGCTCCATCGCTTCGCGCACGACCTGGGCCACAGACACACCGCGCTCGCGCGCGCGACGCTTCGCGCGCTCGATGAGATCCGGCTCGGCCTGGATCATGAACCTCTGCATCATCGGTGCAATCATGCTAACAGTCATATCTTCCGTACGCTGGTGGGCACGACGTCCTGTATGACTCTCATCCGACGCGAAGGCGCATGCGGGACACTTCACCCACACAGGAGGGATCGCGCCATGAGCATCGTCTTCACCGAGGACCACGGCCGGGTCAGGCATGTGGTGCTGAACCGCCCGGAGAAGCGCAACGCGATGAGCCAGGAGCTGCTGCTCGGGCTCGGCGCGGCCTTGCGCGAGGCCGCCGCGGAGCCGTCGGTGCACTGCGTGGTGCTGCGCGGCGAGGGCAAGGTCTTCTCCGCCGGCGTGGACCTCGTCGAGCTCGCGTCCTCTGCCGGCACCCCGGGCATGCTGCGCCCGTTTCGCAAAGTGTTCCTCGACTGCCCGAACATCTGCGAAGAGATGGCCAAGCCGGTCGTCTGCCAGATCCATCGCACGTGCGTCGGCGGCGCGCTGGAGGTGGCGCTCGGCTGCGACCTGCGCATCGCCTCCAGCGACGCGAGCTTCGCGCTGCCGGAGGTCAGGTTCGGGATCATCCCCGACGTCGGCGGCTCCACCCGCCTGCCCGCCGTCGTGGGGCTGGGCCGCGCCAAGGAGCTGATCATGACCGCGCGCACGATCGACGCCGCCGAGGCGGAGCGCATCGGCCTGGTCAACCGCGTGGTCGCACCGGAGGAGCTAGAGCGGGCCACGCAGGATCTGGTCGACGAACTGCTCGCCAACTCGCACGTCGCCGTCGGCCGCGCCAAGCGCGTGATCGACGCCTCTGCTCGACCGACGATCGCCCAGAGCCTGGAGATGGAGGTCGCCGTGCAGGAGTACTGCGTGGCGGCGGCACGCGAGCACGCGAGCGCAGACACGGAGGCACCCGTCGAGAGCGCCGTGTGAGGCTCGTACACGGCGCCGCGCGATCGCGCGTGCAGAGCTTCAGCGGCCCGCCAGGGGCGCCGAAAGTGCTGTCAGGATGGTTCCAACAGACGGATTCAAGGAGATCTTCGGAGGACGTCGCGGACCGCGCGTGACTGCCAACAGCGCGCCCCTCGAGCGCACAGCGGTCAGGCGCGCTGCTCTGAAGAGCGCGCCGCGGGCGCTGGGCGACGGCCTCGGGACTCTGTCTGCCGCCGGCGACACGCTGTGTGCGGACTTCTTCAACGTCGGGCAGGGAGACTGCTTTCTGGTGACGGGCGGCCGGTGGTCGATCCTCTTCGACGGCGGCCGCAGTCCGTCGCGGGAGGTGCTGGAGGAGCTTGAGCGCCGCATCCCCGCCACCGACGACCGCGAGCCGTGGCTCGACGTCCTATGCGTGTCTCATTACGACGCGGACCACGTAAAAGGGGCCGCCGATGTCGTGAAGCACCTCGAAGGTCGTGTCAGGCACGCGTTCCTTCCACCCTTCCTCAACCCGATCCAGGCGATGGACGTCACGACACGCCTGCTCGCCGAGCGCCTGCGAGAGCATCCGCTCGGCGAGGAGTTGCGCGTGCTCGAGATGCTCGCCGGGAGCCTCGCCTCGCGCACGGAGGACAGCGACGTCGCCCCCATGAGGCTGGTCGGCGAGTTGCGCGAGCTGCTGGACCGAGACGAGGTTGACTTCGACGAGGCCGCCGCCCGATCCGGGGCGCCCTCGCCGCAGGCGACGCAGGCGGCGCTCTCCGACCTCGAGCACGCCGGCCTTCCCAACCTCGCGGCGATCGTCGCGGCGGTGCTGAGGATGTTGCGCCACGGCACGCACGCGGGCGTCGATCACGAGACCATGTGGGCCGCGATGCTCGGCGGCGCCAACACGGTCGTCGGCGCGAAGGCGGCCGTCGGCAAGCAGGCGATCAACGCCACCGGCCTCAACGAGCTGATCAAGACGCTGCGCAAGCACGAGGTCCCCTTCACGACGCCACTGGCGATGGATACCGCCACGTGGTTCGGGAGCAGATGTCAGATATGCCAGCTCGCGCCGCTGCCCGCTCGAATCGAGGAGCTCGCAGACCGCCTGCCGGTGGCGGTCATGCGCATGCTCGCCACCGAGAACCTGTCCTCGCTCTACGACCCCAACCGGCTGAGCGCGTCCAACCAGCTCAGCTCCGTGTTCGCGCTCCGCACCGACCCCAGCTGGTCCTCGGGGATCCTGGCGAGCGCCGACGCTCCGTTCGCGCCCATGCCCGACAGGGCCGACCGCGTGCTTGAGTCGTGCTCGCTGATCAAGTGGGCGCACCACGGCGGGCTCTCGGGAGAGTTCCCCAAGCTGATGATCGACGCAGCGGCTTCGATCACAGCGAGCTCGACACACGTGTTCGCCACCAACCGCGCGCACGCCGAGCATCACCCTCGCCCGTGCTTCACCGACTGGATGAGCGACATCGCGGCGCACCCCGACATCGACCTCCGGGTCACGTTCGCCAATGCGCCGCATCCCCTGGTGCTCAACTGTCCCCGCTGGGGGCGAAGCGAAGGCCCGCTGCGCGTCAGCTTCGAACAGGCGTCGGCCAAGCAGGAGTGGACCGCGCAAACGCCGGAGGCGCTCACCTGCGATTGCTGGTGAGCCCGGAGCCCCTGAACGCTCCGGGGGCTCACCCCCGCCAGTCGACCGGCCCGGCCACCAGCGTGTGGCTGCCAAGCGGGCGCCCAAGGATCTCCTGCACGCGCCGCGCGCACGCGAGCAGCGCGTCGAGGTCGATGCCCGTGTCGATGCCCATCTCGTGGAGCATCGACACGAGGTCCTCGCTGGCGATGTTGCCGGTCGCGCCCGCCGGCACCGGGCAGCCGCCGAGCTCGCCGAAGCTCGACTCGAAGCTCTCAACGCCGGCCTCCAGCGCCGCCAACGCGTTCGCAAGGCCCTGCCCGCGCGTGTTGTGGAAGTGCGCCGTCAGTTGAAGACCCCCCTCCCCCAGCTGCTCGCGCGCCGCGGTGAAGAACTCGCGCACATGGCGCGGGTTGGCCATGCCGGTGGTGTCGCCGAAGCCGATCTCCTGGGCGCCCGCGTCGCGCAGGCTCGCGGCGATGCCAAGCACCCGCTCGACCGGCACGTGGCCCTCGTACGGGCAGCCGAACGACGTCGAGATCACGCCCTCGCAGCGCAGGCCCGCCGCGCGCGCCCGTCCCAGGACGACCTCCAGGCCGGCCAGCGACTCGGCGATCGAGCGGTTGACGTTCTTGCGGTTGTGGGTCTCCGACGCGGACATGAACACGTTGACCTCGTCGAACGCAGGGCGCCCGCCGCGCTCCCGTGCGAGGCGCTCGCGCAGCTCCAGCGCCGCGTCCAGACCGCGCTCGTTGGGAATCAGCACCGACACGCTCACGTCCGCCGGCACGTCGATTCCCGCCAGCACCTCCGCCGCGTCGGCCAGTTGCGGGATCACGTCCGCACGCACGAAGCTCGTCGCCTCCAGCCGCCGCACGCCGGTGCGCGCGAGCGCGTCGATCAGCTCGATCTTGCGCTCGGTCGGGATCACCTCCGGCTCGTTCTGGAAGCCGTCGCGCGGGCCGACCTCCCTGATGCTCACCGCCTGCGGCAGCTCGCCCACGGCGCCGTGCCTCGCTCGAGCGTCATCCTCGGAAGCCTATACTCGCCGCCGTGGCCTCACCGTCAAGCCCCGACCCGGTCGCGGTCATCGGCGCCTCCGGCGCCCTCGGCTTCGGGCTCGCGCTGCGGCTCGCGCGCACGGGCGTGCCGATCGCGATCGGCTCGCGCGAGGCCGCGCGCGCCGTCGAGACCGCCGAGCGCGCGCTCGCGATCGTCCCCGACGGCTCCTTCGCCGGCTACGAGAACGCCGACGCCGTGCGCGCCGCGGGCGCCGGCGTCGTCATCCTCAGCGTGCCCTTCCGCAACCAGTCCGAGACGCTCGCCAACCTCAGGGACGCGCTCGCCCCGGGGCAGCTGCTGATCGACGCGACCGTGCCGCTGGCCGCCGCCGTCGGCGGCAGGGCCACGCGCATGCTCGGCGTGTGGCAGGGCTCCGCCGCCCAGCAGGCGGCCGAGATGGCCCCCGACGGCGTGCGTGTGGTCTCCGCGCTGCACACCGTCAGCGCCGCCTCGTTGAGTGACCTGCGCCACCCCTTGGAGCAGGACGTGCTCGTGTGCGGCGACTCGCGCGCGGACAAGCGTGAGGCCGCGGCGCTGATCGAGCGCATCGACGGGCTGCGCTGCGTGGATTGCGGGCGCCTGGAGATGGCGCGCACCACCGAGGCGCTGACAGCGCTCCTGATCGCCGTCAACGCCCGCTACAAGGCGCACGCGGGCATCCGCCTGACGAGCCTGCCCGACGAGCTGTGGCAGTAGCGCGGCGATGGCGGATGGCGAGCCAGCGGTGAGCACGGGCGCGGCGGACATCGTCATCCTCACCGGCGGCACCGGCGGCGCCAAGCTCGCGCGGGGGCTCGCCGACGTGGCCGGCGCCGAGCGCGTGGCGGCGATCGTCAACACCGGCGACGACATCGAGATCTACGGCTCCTACGTCTCGCCCGACCCCGACCTCGTGTCCTTCTGGCTGGCCGGCGCGATCGACGAGCGCGGCTGGGGCCTGCGCGGCGACAGCTTCGCCGTGATGGACGCCCTGCGCGAGCTCGGCGTGGACGTGTGGTTCAACCTCGGCGACCGCGACCTCGCGTGGTGCGTGGAGCGCGCGCGCATGCTCGCCGAGGGCCTCACGCCCACGGCGGCGTTAGCGCGTCTGAACGACGCGATCGGCGTGCGCGCGCGTGTGCTGCCGATGACCGACGACCCCGTGCGCACGTGGGTCCGCACCGGCTCCGCCGGCTGGTGCGCGTTCCAGGAGTTCATGATCCGCGAGCGCGCCGCCGGGATGATCGAGGGGCTGGAGTATCGCGGCGCCGAGCAGGCGCGGCCGAGCCCCGACGCGCTCGCGGCCATCGCCGGCGCCGGCGCGATCGTCATCGGGCCGTCCAACCCGCTCGCCTCGATCGCGCCGATCCTCGCCGTGCCCGGGATCCACGACGCGATCCTCGCCTCCCCCGCGCCTGTCGTCGCCGTCAGCCCGATCGTCGCCGGCGAGGTGCTCAAGGGCCCCACCGCGTCGTTCATGGCGTTCGCCGCGCTCGACTGCAGCGCCGACGGCGTGGCCGACTTCTACGGCGAGCTGCTCGACGGGATCGTCGCCGACGAAGACGTCGGGCGCCTGATCACGCTGCAGACCGACACGCGCATGGACGACGCCGACGGCCGCGTCCGCCTGGCCGAGCAGACGCTGTCCTTCGCGCAGGCGCTCGCCGGTTAGCCCAACGCCCCACGCCCGCCGCGCGGGCACTCCTGCGGTCTCAGCCCAGCGGCGGCCTGCGCCTCAGCTCGGCACCGGAACGCCGCTCTCGCGCCACGACGAGAGCGCGCCAAGGGCTCCGTCGACGACCCGTTCCAGGAACGTGTCGCGGTCGTTGGCGTGCGGGAACGGGCTGTCGGGCACGTCGACCTCGAGGAACTCACACAGCGGCTCCCAGCCGTCGGTGACCTCCCACACGAGCAGCCGCTCCGCGGGCACCACGCGCTTGACCTGCTCGTTGTGCGCGATCGCCTGCTCGATCATCTGCGCCGGCTCGGCGTGCCCGGCGGCGAACGTCCCCTGCGGGCCCCAGAACATGCGGTCCACCAGCGCCAGGTAGCGCTGCCAGCGCGGATCGATCTGCGCGCGGGCGCGCGAGAGCAGCGGCATCACCGTCTGCCCATGACTCATCGTCCAGATCGTGTCCCTGAAGCTGCGCTCCCACGACTCCGGGTCGCGCACGCTCAACAGCACCTTCGCCCGCGGGTAGAAGTCCATCAGCTCGCGGTAGAAGTAGCCCCCCGGCCAGTCCGCCGTCGAGCGCGAGCCGTCGAGGATCTCCTCCCACAGAACCTCTCCGTCCATCGCCCGATCCCACAGCTCCACCTGATCGAGGTCCGCGAGCACGTTCACCCAGTGGTAGCAGGGGCTCAGGCCGAGCTCCTCCAGCGCCAGCTTCTGCGTCAGCGTGCCCGTGCGCGGCAGGCCCGCCCCTATCAACTCAACGCTCATCTACGATCTCTCCCAAGACGCCTGTAATGCCTGTAACCTACCGTTATCGCGCCACCGAGACCGTCGTTTGAGGCAAATCGAGCTGCGGGCACGCGAAGAAGTCGATAAGAAGGGTGCTTGGGCGCCCGCTACCGTCCACTCTTGCGCATATCGTCGTAACCACAACTAGGACGTACTGGTCGGTTTTCAACCAGCAGGTGCGTCCACCGCCAGACAAGGAGTCTCGACTGTGTACAACGGCTCGAATCGCGGCCACGGAGGATCGGTTCTCGTCGATCCGCAGCCGGCCGCACGCCGCCCCACCCGACGCGCGGGCACGCGGATCGCTGCGATCGCCGTCTCAGACTCGCAGGAGACCCTCTCGCAGGAGCAGGTCCTCGAGCGTCTCGGGCTGAAGGGCGACGCGTTCGCCGAGCGGATCTTCGCGCGCAGCGGCGTCAAGCGCCGCCACCTGAGCCTGAGCGACGACTTCCTGGGAAAAACGTTGCAGGGGCGCGCCAAGCAGATCGAGCAGGACCTGCTGCGCCACTCGATCCACGCCGTCGACGCGCTCGAGCTCGACCCGCTCCTCCTCGGCACCGTCGTCAGCTCGAGCCTCTACTCGCTCGGCTGTCCCACGCTCGCGCACAGCCTCGTCGACCACTACGCGATGGACCCCGCGACCGACAAGTACCACATCAGCGGCGTCGGCTGCGCGAGCGCCGTGCCGCTCATCCGCCTCGCGTCGCAGACGATGGGCGAGCACCCCGGCAAGCACGCGCTGATCGTCGCCGCAGAGAACATGAGCGGCATCCTCACGCGCGCCATGCCGGATGACCCGAAGGCCAAGACGATCGGCTCGGCGCTGTTCGGCGACGGCTGCGCCGCGGCGGTGCTCTCCAACGACCCCAGCGCGGACGGCCCGATCATCCTCGACTCACAGGTCCACCAGCTGGCCGGCACGCTCGACGCCGTACGCCTCGACCTCACCGCCGAGGACAGCTACCTGCACCTCGCGCGCGAGCTGCCCGACCTCGCCGGCGCCGGCCTGCCGGACGTCGTCGCCGGATTCCTGCGCCGCAACGACCTCGAGCGCTCGGACATCGACCACTGGATGGCCCACCCCGGCGGCAGGCGCATCGTCGAGAACGTGGAAAGCGCGCTCGCGCTCTCCCGAGAGGACCTCGCCACCAGCTGGAGCGCGCTCGCCGAGCACGGCAACATCGGCACCCCCTCCATCCTCTACGTGCTCAAGGAGACCATCGAGCGCCACCAGCCCGAGCCGGGCGAGCGCGGGCTGATGGTCACGATCGGCCCCGGCGTGACGCTGGGACTGATGCTGCTCAGCTGGTAGCCGCGGCGCCCACGCCACTATCGTCTGCGTGCAGATGCGCACCGCAGCGATCCTGCCCGTCAAGCGCTTCACGCGGGCCAAGCAGCGCCTCAGCGCGAGCGTGTCCGACCCCCTGCGCCTGGAGCTCGCGCGCGCGATGGTTCTCGACGTGCTGCTCGCGCTCGCGCAGACCGAGTCGATCGAGCGCACGCTCGTCGTCACCGCCGAGAGCTCGATCGCCGCGGCCGCGCGCCAGCAGGGCGCGATCGTGATCGACGACGACCATGAGCACGGCCAGCCGGCGGCGGCGGCGCTGGGCGTGCGGCGTGCGCTCGCCGAAGGCATCGAGCGGGTGCTGTGCGTCCCCGGCGACTGCCCCACGCTCGACCCCGCGGAGCTGAACGAGCTGCTGCGTGCCGACCGCGATCTGGGCGCGCGGCGGGAGGCCCGCGTCGTCGTCGTGCCCGACCGCCACGGCAGCGGCACCAACGGCCTGCTGCTGAGCCCGCCCGACGCCATCCCCCCCAGCTTCGGGCCCGACAGCTGCGAGCGCCACCTCGCGCTCGCGCTCGCCGCCGGCGTCGCCGCCCGCGTCGAGCGCGTTCCGTCGCTGCTGCTGGACATCGACACCGGCGCCGACCTCGACGCGCTGCGCACGCGACTCGCGGGGCGCCCCGCGCGTGCCAGCAACACGCGCGCCGTGCTCGGCCAGCCCGAACGCCCGAGCATCATCCCCATGACGACGCCCGCCTGACCCTCCTACGTTCGTGGCGAGCCTGTCCGCACGGTCGCTCAGCGGCATCCCCGAGATCCGCGCCGGCGACGACCTCGCCGCGCTGATACTCGCGGCGCTCGGCGGCCAGCCGCTGCGCGCCGGCCAGGTCGTCGCGATCGCGCACACCGCCGTCTCCAAGGCCGAGGGCGCCGTCGTCGCGCTCGCCGACGTGACCCCCAGCGCCCGCGCGGTCGAGCTCGCCCGCGCCCGCGGCCAGGGCGAGCACGCGGACACGGACCCGCGCGCCGTGCAGGTCGTGCTCGACCAGTCCGCCGAGGTGCTGCGCGCCGAGCGCGGCGTGCTCATCAGCCGCACCCACCACGGCTTCGTCTGCGCCAACGCCGGCGTCGACGTCTCCAACGCAGGGGCGGGTGGGACCGAGAAGAGCGCCGGCGAGACCGTCGTCGTGCTGCCGCGCGATCCCGACGCCTCCGCCCGGCGCATCCGCGCGCGCCTGCGCGAGCTCCGCGCCGGCGCGACCGCGGAGCCTGCGCCCGCCGTGCTCGTCACCGACAGCTTCGGGCGCGCCTGGCGCCACGGGCAGGTCGACGTCGCGATCGGCCTCGCCGGCATGCAGCCGCTGGATGACTGGCGCGGGCGGACCGACGCCGACGGCCTGATGCTCAAAGCCACCTGGCTGGCCGTCGCCGACGCCGCCGCCGGCGCCGCCGACCTCGCGCGCGCCAAGGACTCGCGCGAGCCCGTCGTCATCGTCGACGGGCTGCAGCGGTTCGTCACCCACGACGACGGCCCCGGCGCCGTCGCGCTGCTGCGTCCCTTGCGGGAGGACCTGTTCCGCTGAGCCGCGCCCGTGCCCGTCGTGCCGCCGCCGCCCGCGCCGGCGAGCCGCGCCCGGGCTCGCGACCGACAGCCACGCTTACGCGTGCGCGGGAGCCAGCTGGCTCTGCAGGAACGCCAGCACCGCCCGCGCGACCGTCTGCGGATCGTCCTGAAACGGCCAGTGCCCGCTGTCGGGCAGGATCACCACGTCTCGCACGTCGAAGAACTCCCGCTGGCGCTCCGCGTACTCCACGCCTATGTACGGGTCCTTCGCCCCCCACACCACCAGCGCCGGCTTGTGCAGTGCCGCCATCCGCGGCCCCATCTCCGTCGCGATCGCACCCGGATCGGGCGTCGCGCGGTAGAGCTTCAGCACCGCGCGCCTGGTCGCGTGATCGTAGTCGTCGTACATCTTGTCCACGAACTCCGGCGGCAGCCCCCTGGGGCTGGACTTCTGCATCACCCGCCGCCACCCCGCGCGCGGCACCCACGCCTGCACCAGCTCGCCCAGCACCGGCGTGCGCCAGCGCCTGGCCATCGTGTGCCAGCGGTAGCCCGGCATCACGCCTATGTTGATCAGCACCACGCTCGCCCACGCATCCGCGTGGCCAAGCCCCCAGTACATCCCGAACGGGCCGCCGAAGTCGTGCAGCACCAGGTGCACGCGCTCGATCCCCAGCTCCGTGATCGCGCCCTGCAGGAACTCGCCATACGCCGACACCTGGTAGTCGAACGAGCTCGGCTTGTCCGCCCGGCCGAAGCCCGGCATGTCGAACGCCACCGCGCGGCCCAGCTCTCCCGTCGCGTCCACCAGCGCCGTCCAGTCCGTCGAGGAGCCCGGGTTGCCGTGCACGAACACCACCGCCTCGCGCGCGTCCTCGGGGCCCGCTTCGATCACCGGCGAGCGGATGCCAGCCACGCGTATCTCCGAAGCTCTGGGCATCTCACACGCTCCCCGTCTGCACGGCCGGCGAGTGCCCGTCGCCACGCCCGGCGAGCGTGTGGCGCGTGTTGACCAGCAGCGCCCGCGGGATCCCCGAGGCGAACATCCGCACCGGCCCGATGTTGCGTGACCCGAACGCCTCGAACGTCGCCGCCAGGCGCTCGTCGCGCGTAGCAGCCGAGAACATCAGCCGCTCGCCTGCGTTCTGCTTGCGGCCGCTCGCATAGTCGAGGATCATCGTCGTGTGGCCGCGCAGCCTACGGGCATGGCGGCGACGGTAGCGGGTCAGTCCCCGCTCCAGCCGCTCCGCGCCCGCTCGCTTCGCGCCCGCCGTCCGTGCCGGCTCGGCCAGCGCCGGGGCGACGCTGTCGGCGAGCCATTCCGCCGTCTGCAGCGCGAAGCCGCAGCCGATTCCCCATAGCGGGTCCAGCGCGCTCGCCGCGTCTCCGACGAGCGCCAGGCCGGGAGCCGTCGGCGTGTGGATCACGTTCGTCATGTCGATCTTGCCCGTCACCTGCCCCACCAGGCGCGAGGCGAGGATCGGCGGCGCGTCCGGCACCCCCGCGATCAGCTCCGTCAGCGCCTTCAGCGGGTCCGCGCGGAATGCCGGCAGGCGGTCCATCGTCGGCATCACCGCGTAGAACGTCAGGTCGCTGTCGGTGGGGAACGCCGCCGCCATGTCCGGGTCCAGCAGCCACAGCGACGCGTCCGGCGCGCCCTCCGGCGCGGGCCCTTCGAAGTAGCCGCCGTAGGCGAAGCGCCCGTGGCGCACGCTTTTCGCGCGCACGCCGCCCAGCTTCGCCACGCGCGAGTCGCGCCCGTCGGCGCCTACCACCAGCCGCGCGCGCAACTCCAGCTTCTCGCCGCGGCCGTCGCGCGCCCGCACGCCGCACACCGTCCCGTCCTCCCGCACGAGCTCGCGCACGGTCGTGCCCAGCATCAGCTCCACCCCCGGGGTCTCGCCCGCCAGCGTGCGAATCATCGGGTCCAGGCGCTCACGGCGCAGGTTGACCCCACTTGGAACCCTGCTCTTGGCCGGTGGCGCGATCCATCCCCAGCGCGTGTGGATGCGTGGGCGCGAGCGCAGCGCGCCCGCCGCCAGCATCGGCTCCAGCAGCTCGAGCCGTTCCAGCGTCGCCACGCCCGAGGACTGGATGTAGTGCGTGCAGATGCGCTTGAACGCGCTCACGTCCGGGCGCTGCTCCAGCAGCGCCACCCGCGCCCCGGCGCGGGCGAGCAGGATCGCGCTCGTGCAGCCGGCAAGGCTCGCGCCCACGATCGCCACGTCGAAGTCGTCGCGACCGTCGCGACCGTCGCGACCATGGTCCGCACCATCAGTCAAGATCTCTGGCGAGTGTTCCTGGTCGTCCACCTCAGCCACCTCCTGCGGGGGTCATTGTCTCTTTTTCGGATGGTGTATAACTATGGCTATACACCATCGGCTGACGGCCTCGCCGCCCTCCTATAGTTCGTGCCGAACTATACACATGGAACTATGAAAAGCAAGCAGATACGCCTGACGAGCACCTCCTATGCGGTGATGAGCCTGCTCGAGCTCCTTGGGGAGGCCACTCCGTATGACCTCAAGCGCGCCCTCGAGCAGTCGATCGAGAACTTCTGGCACGTACCGCACACGACCATCTACACCGAGCCCACGAGGCTCGCCGCGGGGGGCTTCCTGTCCGAGCAGCAGGAGTCGGGGGGGCGCCGGCGCAAGCTGTACGCGCTCACCGACAGCGGCCGCGAGGCGCTGCGCGCGTGGGCGGACGCACCCGAGTCCGAGCCGCCGGAGCTGCGCGACGAGGGGATGCTGAAGATCTTCGCCGGCGCCGATCCGCACACGATCTTCACCAACAGGCGCGACTGGCACCAGGCCAAGCTGACCGAGCTCGAAGGCCTGCTGGAGAGCCTGCGCGGCGCCGAGGGCTCAATCGCGCACGAGCTCGACTGGACCGCCGAGCAGCGCCAGAGCGCCGAGGCGACGGTGCGCTTCGGCACCGCCTACCACCGGCTGCTGCTGGAGCTGGTCGAGAGCTTCCGCGCGGGCGGCCCCGCGGGCAGCTGAGGCCGGCCGGCACCGCGCCCCGGCGGGTGTCCGCGCGCCGGCTACACCGCCACCCGCAGCGCGCCCGGGGCGGGCGGTGACACCAGCGGGAACTCGCGCCTGATCGAGTACAGCGTCGTGCGCTCCGCGGCCGGGCGCCCGGCCTCGTGCGCGGCGGCGATCAGCTGCTCGGGCTCCAGGCGCGTACCGTGGTAGCTGCCCGCCAGCCGGCTGATCGACTCCTCCATCAGCGTGCCGCCGAGGTCGTTGACGCCCCAGCGCAGCGACTCCGTGGCCGCGTCCAGGCCCATCTTCACCCAGCTCGCCTGCAGGCTGGGCACGGTCCGGCCGAGCGCCAGGCGGAACACGGCGGTGTGCTTGAGGTTCTCCTCGCGCGAGATCTCCTCCACGCCATGAGTCCGTCCGAGCAGGGTCTGGAAGGGGATGAACGACAGCGGCACGAACTCGGTGATGCCGCCCGTGCGTTCCTGCAGCTCGCGGATCACGCGCATGTGCTCCGCCAGCTCCCACGGCTCCTCGATGTGGCCGAACATGACCGTCGCGGTCGAGCGCAGGCCGGCCGCGTGCGAGGCCTCGATGATCTGCACCCAGCGCGCCACCGGCAGCTTGTTCGGGGAGATGCGTTCGCGCACGCCGTCGTGCAGCACCTCCGCGGCGGTGCCCGGCGTAGAGCCGAGGCCCGCGTCGCGCAGGCGCGCGAACACCTCCGCCGGCGCCAGCGCGGAGATGTCGCACATGTGCGCGATCTCCATCGGGCTGTACGCGTGCAGGTGCAGATCCGCGCCCGCGTCCGCGGCCGTAGCCTTCGCCAGCCGCAGCCACCCCAGGTAGTCCTCCAGCGACCAGTCGGGATGGATGCCCGACTGGATGCACAGCTCGGTGGCGCCGAACTCCAGCGCGTCGTGGATACGCACGACGAACTCCCGCTCGTCGTGCTCGTACGCGTCCGGCGAGCGCTTGCCCTGGCCGAAGCCGCAGAACGCGCAGCCGACGGTGCACACGTTGGAGATGTTGATGTTGCGGTTGACCACGAACGTCACCCGCTCGCCCGCCAGCTGCGCGCGCAGCTCGTCCGCCGCCGCACGCATGTCCTCGATCGCCTCCGCGCGCGTCTCCGCGAACATCGCCGTCAGCTCCTGCGCGCTCAGCGCAACGCCCTCGCGCGCTCGCTCGATCGCGCCCGCGACGAGGTCCGGGCGGATCGGCGGGGCGCCGCTCGCGGCCGGGTCGGTGCGGCCGGAGCCGCGGCGCGGGATGAAGCTCCAGTACTTGACCTTGATCGTGTCCATCACGCCCTGCGCCACCCACTCGGGGTCGATGTAGCGCGGGTACACGCACAGCCGCTCGGTCAGCGCCACGCCGTCCTTCTGCAGCTCCTTGCGCACCTGGTGCGGGGACGGGAACGGATGCTCGGGGGAGATGTGATCGCCGTTGGCGCTCAGGCCCCCCAGGTCGGTCGCGCCGGCGGCCACCAGCTCGCCCCACCAGTCGGCCAGGTTCGGCGGGATCTGGATGCCCACGTCGGGCATCAGCCTCCTGGTCTCCGCGATCAGGCGCTTCATGTCCTCGATGTTCACCGGGCACGCCCACTCCGGCAGCGCCAGCTCCGGGCGCGAGTCGGCGACGCCCGTGCGCCAGTACTCGCGCGCGGCCGCGTCGGCGATCTGCGCCGGCTCTTGGCCGTAGTAGCGCTGGTGCGGCACGAAGTTCTGCAGGATCACCTCCTGGATGTGACCGTGCTCGGCGTGCAGCGCCGCGATCGCCTCCAGCGATTCGACCCGCTCCCGCTCGCTCTCCCCTATCCCCACGAGGATGCCGCTCGTGAACGGGATCCGCAGCTCGCCCGCCGCACGGATCGTCTCCAGGCGCCGGGCCGGATGCTTGGTCGGCGAGCCCGCGTGCACCGTGTCCATCAGCCGCTCGGAGATCGACTCCAGCATCAGCCCCTGCGACGCGGTCACCTCGCGCAGCCGCGCCAGGTCCTCGCGCGAGAGCACGCCGAGGTTCGTGTGCGCCAACAGGCCCCGCTCTAGCGCCCGCTCGCACGTCCACACGACGTACGCGGTGAAGTCCTCGTGGCCGTACTCGCGCAGGCGCGCCGCCACCTCCGGGTTGACCTGCGGGCGCTCGCCCGTCAGCACCAGCAGCTCCTTGACCTGCCTGCGCGCGGCGCCGTCGAGGATCTCCAGAACCTCCTGCGGCGCGTACAGGTGCGCCTGGTGCGTGGCGAACGAGCAGTACTTGCAGTAGCAGCGGCACGTCCGCGACAGCGACAGCGTCAGGTTGCGCGAGAAGGTGACGCGACGGCGCATGCGAGGGAGTCTAGGACGCGCGAACGGCGGGCTCCGTCCGCGGGCGCAAGGCACGAGCGTCCCCCTCGCGAGCTTCGCGCTGGGCATGACATCAGCTCTCCATGCCGGTATCCGGAGAAGGGTGAGAATGGGCCGTCACGTGATCGCCCGGCTCGTGATCCTCGCTGTGAAGCGTCCGCGACGCGTGCTGACGGTCGCCGGCGCGCTGTTCGTGGTCGCGGCCGTGCTCGGGCTGCCGGTCGCCGGGATGCTCGGCAGCACCGCCAAGGACTTCCAGGATCCCGCCTCGCAGTTCGAACGCGCGAGCGCCGCGATCACGGCCGCGACCGGCCAGAACGCCTTCTACAACGTCGCGGTGCTGCTGCGAGCTCCTCGCGACATCGAGTCGGACCCCGGAGCCTGGCGGGCGGCCGCGACGGTAGCCGGCCTGCTCGCGGCCCAGCATGGGTTCCAGCGCGCGCTCGACTATGGGGGGGCGGGAATCGATTCCCGCTCCCCGGCTCTGCTCTCGCGTGACGGGGACGAAACGGTCGTGCTGGCGGCGTTCGCAAGCGAAGCCGACGCGACCACCGCGGTCTCGCGCGTGCGCGCCGACATCGCCGGGCCGCGGGCGAGCGCGCGGCTCGCCGGGATCGCGGTGCGCTACGGCGGGGTCGCTCTGATCAACCAGGAACTCAACGAACGCACGGCCAGCGACCTCGCGCGCGCCGAGCTGCTCGCCTTCCCGTTGCTGCTGGCGCTGTCGTTCTGGTTCTTCAGAGGCCTCGTCGCGGCGCTGCTGCCACTGCTCGTCGGCGGCTTCGCGATCGTCGCCGCGTTCCTGGCTCTGCGGCTCGTCGACCAGTTCACGCCGATCTCCGTGTTCGCGCTGAACCTCGTCAGCGGCATGGGCCTCGGTCTCGGGATCGACTACAGCCTGTTCGTGCTGTACCGCTACCGCGAGGAGCTCGCCGGTGGCGCCGACGCGCGCGCGGCGATCGACCGCACGCTGCACACGGTGGGCCGCACGGTGATCTTCAGCTGCCTCACGGTCGCGGCCGCGATGACCAGCCTGCTCGTCTTCCCGCTGCGGTTCCTCTACTCGATGGGAATCGGCGGAGCGATCGTCACGCTTTGCGACGGCGCCGTCGCGCTGCTCGTCCTGCCCGCGCTGTTGATCGCGCTCGGGCCACGCGTCAACTCACTGGCGCCCGCATGGCTGCAACGCCGAGCCGCGCGTGCGGCGGCAGCCGCCGAGCGGACCGGCGGCTGGTGGAGGCTCGCGCACGCAGTCGTTCGCCGCCCGGGCAGGGTCGCGCTGATCAGCGCCATCATGCTCATTGCCGTGGCGATACCGGCGGCGGGCCTCGAGTTCACCTCGCCCGCGGCGAACCTGCTGCCGGCCGGCGCGGAAAGCCGCGTCGTCGAAACGGCGCTCGCCGAGAGCTTCCCCTCCAACCCCGGCGAAGCAACCGAAATCGTGCTCACCGGAGCACGCTCCTCGGCACAGCGCCTCGCGGCCGCGTCGGCCCTCGCCGCGGGCCGCCTGGCGAGCGTCGCGCCGCCCGTCGCCCTCAACCGGCGCACGTGGGAGGTCGCGCTGATGCCCCGAGGCTCTGCGTTCACGAGCTCCCAGCAGCGACTGCTCGCGAGGCTGCGCGCGCTGGCGCACCCCTACCGTGCGCTCGTCGGCGGCGCGACGGCGTTCTTCGTCGATGAGAAGTCCGCCATCGCTTCGCACATCCCGCTCGCGCTGCTGATCCTGCTGCCGTTGACCGCGCTGTTCCTGTTCGCGATGACGGGCTCGGTGGCGATCCCGATCAAGGCGCTCGTCATGAACATGCTCAGCGTTGGCGTCGGCACCGGGCTGCTCGTGTTCATATTCCAGGATGGCCACCTCTCCGGCGTGCTCGGCTTCACACCCATCGGCGGGCTCGAAGAGGCGAGCCTCGTGCTGATGCTCGTCGTCACCTTCGCGCTGGCGACCGACTACGAGGTGTTCGTGCTGGCGCGCATCAAGGAGGCACACGACCAGGGACTGCCGACCCGCGAGGCGATCGCGCTCGGCATCGAGCGCACCGGCCGGATCATCACCGCCGCCGCCCTGCTCTTCTGCGTCGCCATCGGCGCCCTCGCGACCTCGAGCCTGTTCTTCACCAAGCAGCTGGGGCTCGGCGCCGCGCTCGCGGTCGCGATCGACGCGAGCATCATCAGGGCGCTGCTGGTGCCGTCGCTGATGGCGCTGATGGGCAGGTGGAACTGGTGGGCGCCGGCGCCGCTGCGCCGCCTGCACGACCGCATCGGCGTGCGCGACTGCAGCCACCGCCGTAGTACCCTCGTGCTCGCCGAGGGCGCCGGTCCCTCGACGAGCAGCCGTCAACCAGAAAGCGACAGGAGCAACACATGACTGAGAGCATCAGCGAGAGCGAGAACCCGGCGATCCCGAGCCCGACTCCCAAGGTGCCAAGTCCGAGGACCAACCACGACTGGTGGCCCAACCAGCTCGACCTGAGCGTGCTGCACCGGCACTCGCCCCTATCCGACCCGATGGGCGAGGGCTTCGACTACGCCACGGAGTTCCGGACCCTCGACCTCGACGCGCTGAAGGCCGACCTGATCGCGCTCATGAGCACCTCCCAGGATTGGTGGCCGTCGGACTACGGCCACTACGGTCCGCTGTTCATCCGCATGAGCTGGCACGCCGCCGGCACCTACCGCATCGCCGACGGCCGGGGCGGCGGCGGCCAGGGCGCGCAGCGCTTCGCCCCGCTCAACAGCTGGCCCGACAACGCCAGCCTCGACAAGGCGCGCCGGCTGCTGTGGCCGATCAAGCGGAAGTACGGCCGCAAGATCTCCTGGGCCGACCTGCTCGTCTACACCGGCAACGTGGCGATGGAGTCGATGGGCTTCCAGACGTTCGGCTTCGGCTTCGGCCGCGAGGACATCTGGGAGGCCGAGGAGATCTTCTGGGGCCCCGAGGACACGTGGCTGGGCGACGAGCGCTACAGCGGCGAGCGGGATCTCGCCAAGCCCCTCGGCGCCGTGCAGATGGGCCTCATCTACGTGAACCCCGAGGGCCCCAACGGCAACCCCGACCCCCTGGCGGCGGCAGAGGACATCCGTGAGACCTTCGCCCGCATGGCGATGAACGACGAGGAGACGGTCGCCCTGATCGTCGGCGGCCACACGTTCGGCAAGACGCACGGCGCCATCGATCCCAGCACGGTCGGCCCGGAGCCCGAGGGCGCGCCCCTGGAGGAGCAGGGGCTCGGCTGGAAGGGCAGCTTGAGCCGCAACGGGGACGGAGTGCGCATGCTCACCGGCGGCCCGGAGGGTGCGTGGACCAACGAGCCGACGAAGTGGGACAACGGCTTCCTCGAGAACCTGTTCGCCTACGAGTGGGAGCTGACCGAGAGCCCAGCCGGCGCGAAGCAGTGGACCACCAGGGATCCCGAGGCCCAAGGCGCCGTCCCAGACGCTCACGATCCGTCAACGCGCCACGCGCCGATGATGCTCACGACGGATCTGGCGCTGAAGGTCGACCCGATCTACGGGCCGATCTGCAAGCGCTTCTACGAGAACCCCGACCAGCTCGCCGACGCCTTCGCGAAGGCCTGGTACAAGCTCCTGCACCGCGACATGGGCCCCATCGCGCGCTACCTTGGCCCGTGGGTTGCGGCGGAGCAGCTGTGGCAGGACCCCGTCCCCGCCGTCGATCATGAGCTCGTCGGCGCCGGCGAGATCGCCTCGCTGAAGGAGCAGATCCTCGCCTCGGGCCTGTCGATCGGGCGGCTCATCGCCACCGCCTGGACGTCGGCCGCATCGTTCCGCGGCACCGACAAGCGCGGCGGCGCGAACGGAGCGCGGGTCCGCCTTGCGCCTCAGAAGGACTGGGAGTGGGGCGAACCGGCTGAGCTCGCGGGCGCACTCGGAACGCTCGAGCAGATCCAGAAGGACTTCAACGCGTCGCAGTCCGACGGCAAGCGGATCTCGATGGCCGATCTGATCGTCCTCGGCGGATGCGCGGCCGTCGAACAGGCCGCCAAGAACGCCGGTCACGACGTCTCGGTCCCCTTCGCCCCGGGACGCACCGACGCCTCCCAGGAGCAGACCGACGTCGAGTCCTTCGCCGTGCTCGAGCCGACCGTCGACGGCTTTCGCAACTACTTCCGCCCGGGAGAGCCGATGCCGCTCGAGCATGGGCTGCTGGAGCGGGCCTACATGCTGCGGCTGACCGCTCCGGAGATGACGGTGCTGGTCGGCGGCATGCGTGCCCTCAACGCAAACCACGGGCAGTCCCCGCATGGCGTCTTCACCAACCGGCCGGAGACGCTGAGCAACGACTTCTTCGTGAGCCTGCTCGACATGAGCACCGAGTGGAAGCCGTCGGGCTCGGCCGAGAACGTCTACGAGGGGCGCGATCGCGCGACCGGCGAGCTCAGGTGGACCGCCACC
Source organism: Solirubrobacteraceae bacterium (assembly GCA_035484215.1). Classification (GTDB taxonomy): domain Bacteria; phylum Actinomycetota; class Thermoleophilia; order Solirubrobacterales; family Solirubrobacteraceae; genus Palsa-744. Next base: position 46,393 of record DATHPE010000039.1, read on the forward strand.
TCCGTGGACCTCGTCTTCGGCTCGAACTCCGAGCTGCGGGCGCTCGCGGAGGTCCACGCCTGCGACGACGCCGAGGCGAAGTTCGTGGGCGATTTCGTCGCCGCCTGGGACAAGGTCATGAACCTCGACCGCTTCGACCGATCCTGACCGAGCGCTCTGCCACCGGCGTCTATCTCGCCCGCCACGGCGAGACCGCCTACAACCACGAGGGCCGCTTCCAGGGTCAGCAGCAGGTGCCGCTCAACGACACCGGTCGCGAGCAGGCGCACGAGCTCGCCGAGCGCGCCGCCGCCCATGACTTCCGCGCGCTGTGGTGCAGCCCGCTGCTGCGCGCCCGCGAAACCGCCGACATCGTCGCCGCGAGGATCGGGCTGGAGCCCAAAGAGGACGCCCGCTTCATGGAGACCGACGCCGGCGACTGGACGAACCTGACCTTCGCCGAGGTGCGAGGCGCCACGCCCGAGCTGTTCGACGCCTTCGCCGCCGCCGACCCGAGCTTCGCATTCCCCGGCGGCGAGTCCTTCGCCCAGCAGGAGGTGCGCGTCAGCGCCGCGCTGCGCGATGTCGAACGCGGCGAGCTGCCCGCGCTGGTCGTCTGCCACGGGATGGTCATCCGCGCCGCCTTCGCCAGCCGCTCCCCGTCCGGCAGCGTGCCGTTCAAGCGCGTGCCCAACGCCGCGCTCGTGCCGCTGGACCGAGTCGAGGCTGAGCACGCCGATCTCGGCGGCGGCGAGGCCACCATCGCCAGCTGAGTCGCCCGGCGGCCGGGCGTCTGCCTATGTTGCGTTGACATCGCGGTGTATAGCCATGGCTATACACCGGACGTAAATGCGAAGTCGACAACCGAGGAGCGCGGAAGCTGTGTAGGCTCAACCGATGACTCAAAGCGACAGGCAGATCGCCGAGAAGGACCGCTGCGCGACCTGCGCCGGTTCGGGCTGGACGTGGTTTGCCGCCGAGGCCGCAGCGCCCGGCGAGGAGGGCAGGTGGATCGTCTGTCGCGCGTGCATCGGCACGGGCCGCGGCGACCAGAAGGGCCGCAAGCGACAGCGGCCCGCTGAGGCGCCGGGGGGCTAGCTGGTCAGTTAGAAGACTGCGGCGCGGCCGGGGGTGCACCGCCGGGCTGGACGATGGGACGCCCCGTCATCGGATTCGTCGGCGTCCCACCGCGTACGCCTGGGGGCGTTGGCGACGGATCATGCTTCGCCTGTAGTGCACCTTCCTTGATCCGACGTTCGCCAGTCATTGCTCATCCGAGGCTAGCACTGACGCGAGTGGCATCATCGTCCAGGAAGTAGATCTCGGCGATCTCGGCCTTTGCCACCCACATACCGCGGGATGGATCTACGCGCGCGATCGGATTGCCGAGATCGTCCACCGACCACAGCTCCTGCAGGAAGAGATCGTGCTCTGCGGGTGTCTGTCCGATGGCGGAGTGCTGCCCGAACTTCCCGAGAACCATGCGAGGGTATGCCGGATCACCACTCTTCAGATGCACCAGCACCCACGCACCAGCAGCCGCGGCGCGTTGGAGCAGCACGCCGTGACCTACTCGTCCATCCGCGCCAAACCGTTGACGTCCTCCCCGGCCACGAGCAGGAACTCGTTGCGCGCACCCCGCCCGCGGGCCTCGCGGAAATGCCTGTACTCCTCGCTGTCGTAGAACTCGTCAGCGACCTCTTTGGAGGGCCACTCGATCAGCACGATCACCTGTGGCGCTGTGCGCTCGCCCTCGACTTTCTCGATCCGCGTGGTACGAGACAGATAGCGCCCGCCACGGCGCTCGACCATGCCGGTGACGCTGGCGACATAGTCCCGAACCCAACTCGGGTCCGTCACGTCCATCTCCGCAACCGTGTAGTGCTTCATCGCCCCTCCTGCAGTAGATTGCCTCCGCCCAGCGCGGCTCAGCCCAGGATGACGCAACCAGTCGTGCCGTGGGCGATGAGCGTCTCGTCGGACTCCGCGAACAGCCGCCCCTCGGCGGTCGCCGTGCGCCTGCCCCTGTGCACCACACGGCCCTCCGCGAGCACGCGGCCGGTCGCGCCTCCCATCGCGCGGATGTAGCGAACCTGCAGGTCCGCGGTCGTGTACGCGACGCCCGCCGGCAGGGTCGTGTGCACCGCGCAGCCCATGCACGAATCCAGCAGCGTCGCGGCGACGCCGCCGTGGACCGAGCCGATCGGGTTGTACATCCACTCGGCCGGTTCCATCGCGAACACCGCGCGGCCCTCGTCGACCTCCACGATCGTGAAGTCCAGCAGCCGTGCGATCGGAGGCGGCGCCAGCGTCCCGTCGATGATCGCGCGCATGCACTCGAGGCCCGGCAGCTCCAGGCCGGCGGCGGCCGTCGCGGCCGGATCCTCCCAGCTGAAGCTGCGCGTGCGCAGCTGCTCGTCGACCGCGCTCACGCCGCGCTCTCCGCGACGAGCGAAGGATCCGCGAGCGGCGGCTCCGCGAGCGACATCTCGGCCAAGGCCTCCTCCGCGTGCGGCAGATCCGCGATGGCGTTTGCGGAGCCGGACTTCGCAGGCCGCCCGAGCGCGGCCAGCGCCAACCCGGTGGCGAGCCCGCCGGCGACGCTGATCAGCCACGCGGAGTGGAAGTCAGACGCGGCTCCAGCCGTCGTCCCGAGCACCGCGACGAGCACCGCCACGCCGAGCGCGGCGCCGATCTGCCGGCCCATCGTCAGCACCGCCGCGCCGGTGGCGAAGCGCTCGGGCGCGAGCGAGGAGGCGCCGGCGCCGGTCAGCGTCGGGATCACCAGGCCCACACCGGCTCCGCTGATCATGATGCCCGGCAGGTACTCCGACAGGTAGTCGGGCGTGTTTCCGGTCTGGGTGATGTAGAAGACCTGGCCCGCGACGAACAGCAGCGCGCCGACGACGCCCGGGATGCGATAGCCGACGCGCGCACCCAGGCGCGCGGAGGGGACGCTGAACGCGGTCGCCATCGCCGGGCCCGGGAACAGCATCAGGCCGGCCGTCAGCACGTTCTCGTGCCACACGCCCGTCAGGAACAGCACGCCGGCGAGCAGCATCGCGCCGAAGCCCGCGAAGAACAGCACCGACGCGCCCACCGCCAGGCCGAAGCTGCGTACGCGCAGCATCGAAGGCTCCACGATCGGCGAGTCGTGGCGCTCCGAGCGCCACCAGATCGCCGGCAGACCGATGAGGGTGACGGCCAGCAGCGCGAGGATCGTCGGAGAGCTCCAACCCCATTCCTGGCCCTTGACGATCGCCACCACCAGCGACCCTATCGCCACGACCAGCGCGCCCGCTCCGAGCACGTCCGGGCGCCCGGCGCCCGTCTCGCGCCGCTCGGCCAGCGTGCGCAGGCCGAAGCCGAGGCCGGCGAGCCCGATCGGCACGTTCACCAGGAACACCCAGCGCCAGTCGGCCTGCACGAGCAGGCCGCCGAGCGGCGGGCCGGCTGCGGCGGCGATGCCGCCGGTGGCCGCCCACACGCCGATCGCCACGTGGCGCTCGTGGGGGCCGAACTCCGGCAGCATCAGACCAAGCGACGTGGGCAGCATCAGCGCGCCGCCCGCCGCCTGCACGACGCGCGCGGCGACGAGGAAGCCAACCGACGGCGCCAGCGCGCACGCGGTGCTCGCCGCCACGAAGGTCCCCAGCCCGAGCAGGAAGGCGCGCTTGCGCCCGAACGCGTCCGCCCAGCGCCCGGCGGGGACGAGCAGCGCCGCGAACACGATCGCGTAGCCGCTGAGGATCCACGACAGCGACCCGAGCGAGGCGCCGCCGAAGTGCCTGCCGATCGCCGGGAAGGCGATGTTGACGATGAACAGGTCGAGGCTCGACATGAACACCCCGACACATACGATGAGGGAGACGCGCCATTTCCGTTGCATCATGAAACGGACCATATCATAAAGGTTGCATCATGCAACTCAGGTGGCTAGAATAGGTGTTGAGATGCTCGGCAACGACTACGAGAACCAGGCGTGCAGCATCGCCGGCGCGCTCGAGGTGGTCGGCGAGCGTTGGTCGCTGCTGATCGTGCGCGACGTGTTCCTCGGCCTGCGCCGCTTCGACGAGATCCAGGACGACCTCGGTATCGCACGCAACGTGCTGCACACGCGCCTGACGAGGCTGCTCGACCACGGCGTGCTCGAGCGGCGTCTGTACCAGGAGCGCCCGCCCCGCTACGAGTACCGCCTCACCGACAAGGGCCTGGACCTGTGGCCGACGATCGTCGCGCTGATGAAGTGGGGCGACCGCTACGCCGCCCCCCCTGGAGGGCCGGCGGTGCTGCTCGAACATCGCGGCTGCGGTGGCGCGATCGACGATCACCGCGTGTGCGAGCGCTGCGGCGCGAAGCTGTCCGCCCGCGACGCGCGCGGCCTCCCCGGCCCGGGCGCGCGGCCCGAGCACCCGCTGCTGCGGCGTGGCGAGCACCGGCGGGCGGCCGAGCGCCAGCCGTCTGCCTAGAGCGCGCTCCCGCCGTTCACAGCAGGCTCGCCACCAGCTCCGCGCCTTCGCGGGCCATGCGCGAGCGCGGCACCACCAGCTCGACGCCGGCCGCCTGCGCGCGCTCGCGCGCGGGCGCGTCGACATGCGAGTAGAAGCCCAGCGTGCGCGTCAGCCCCAGCTCGCCTCCATCAGACAGGGACGCGACGATCGCCGCCGCGTCGAGATCGCCGTCGGTCAGGTCGACCACCAGCACGTCGGCGGCCGGCGCGCCGGAACCGCCCAGGCGATCGCGCAGCCGCGGCTCATCGGCGATCAGCTCCACGTCGTGGCCCGCCAGCGTCAGCGCACCCTGCACGCGCGAGCCGAACAACAGGTCGCGGGTCAGCGCCAGCACCCGCGCCATCGCTACTGGGCCCGCAGGCGGCGAAACTCCTCGCGCGCGGACTCCGGGCGGCCCCACCCCTGCGTGACCTCCACGCGTCCGCTGCGCAGCTCCCGCACGACCAGCTCGCCCTCGATGCCGGCGTCGTCGAGCAGCGCCAGCGCGCCGTGAACGGTGGGCGCCGCGGCGGCGTGCCCGAAGCGATGGGCCACCAGCAGCCGCCAGTGCCAGTCGTGGTGGGAGTACGGACGCGCGTTGCACGTGGCCAGGTACAGGGCCGCCTCGATGTAGCGCGACTCGTCGACGATGCGCATGTCGAGCTCGAGGTCGGTCCAGTCGTCGGGCAGCGAGTCGACGATCTGCTGGAAGGTGTCCGCGAAGGCCATCGGCGAGGAAGCCTAGCGCGGCTATTCTCGAAGCAATGGTCAGCGCGCTCACGGACACGCTCGAAGCCGACCACCGGGCGCTAGTGGAGGGGTGCGGCATGGTCGATCGCTCCGAGCGCGGAAAGCTCGCGCTGAGCGGCGCCGGCGCGCTGGAGTTCCTCAACGGGCAGGTCACCAACGAGCTGAGCGGGCTGCGCGCGGGCGAAGGCCGCTACGCGGCGTTCCTCACGCACAAGGGCAAGATGCTCGGCGACCTGCGCATCCTCGGCGTCGGCGCCGACGGGAACTCCCCCGCGACCGCGGATCCCGCCGAGAGCCCCGCCGAGCTGCTGCTCGACACCGAGCGCGTGGCGCTGCAGGCGCTGTTCGACATGATCCGCCGCTTCAAGGTCGGATACGACGTGGAGCTGCACAAACGCACGCTCGAGCGCGGGCTGCTGTCGCTGATCGGCCCGCACGCGACTGGCGTCGCCGGCGCGGAGGCTCTGGCGGACGCCGAGCACGCGAACGCCGGCGTGCAGATCGACGGCGTGGCGGCGCTCGCCGTGCGCACGGACGTCGGCATCGACCTGGTGTGCGCGGCCGCCGACACCGACGAGCTGACGGCGGCGCTGCTGGCGCGCGGCGCCACACAGGTGTCCGAGCAGGCAGCGGAGTGCGTGCGCATCGAACGAGGCCGCCCGCGCTTCGGCATGGATCTCGACGACACCGTCATCCCCCAGGAGGCTGGGCTGAACGAGCGCGCGGTGAGCTTCACCAAGGGCTGCTACGTCGGCCAGGAGACGGTCGCGCGTCTGCACTACAAGGGCAGGCCCAACCGCCACCTGCGCGGCCTGCGCCTGTCCGCGCCGGCGGCGCCGGGCGATGAGCTGATGCTCGGAGAGCGCTCCGTCGGGCGCCTCGGCAGCGTCGCCCTCTCCCCCAGGCTCGGCCCGATCGCGCTCGCGCTCCTACGCCGGGAGGCCGAGCCGGGCAGCGTCGTGGGCGTCGGCGCGTCGTCCGCGAATGGCGAGCACGGCGCGAGCGCCAAGGTGCTCGCGCTGCCGTTCCCCGCGCGCTGAGCGTGCGACGGCCAGCCGAAGCTAATCCTCCGGCTGGTCCTGCCTGGGCTTGCGATCCTGCAGGTGCTTGCGGATCGCCGCGTCCTGCGCCTTGATCGCGCCCGGACGCGGCGGCGTGTCGAACGTGCTGATCACGTTGGGCCCTTTCAGCGGGACCTTCGTCGGCTCGATCTCGTCCCCGTCCCTGTACGGCTGCTCTTCAGTCATCGCGTTCATCCTCGGGCGGGATGCCCGACTCCTCAGTGTAGGCCTGCCACTGTTCGCCGAGAAGGTCCAGCAGCTGGCTTGCCAGCAGCGGCGAGAACGACACCCTGGAGACGACCATCCCCTGCTGGCCCTGCGGCCCGATGCGCATGAAGTCCAGCGTGAACTCGTGCGGCGTGCGTGCGATCGCCGCCGCGTTGGCCCACTTGCCGGCGAACTCCTCCGACGGCATCATGATGTTCGGGCCCTGCTCGGCGGGGCTCTGGTCGGGGTCGTCGGGAGGCTCTTGATCGGGCACCGCACGTCGAGCGTAGCGCGATGGGCGGCGCCCGTGAGGGTTTGGAGCGCCGCGCGGGCGGGTAGCTCGCGCGCAGTGCGACAGCTCGATCTTCCTGTCGATCTCCCCGCGGCGCTCGAGCTCGATCTCCCGGCGGTGCCGGGCTCGTTGTCGATCGCCAGGAATCGACTCGAACTTTGGCTGGCTGAGACGGGCGCGGGGCACGATGACGAGTTCGCGATCAAGCTGGCCGTCAGCGAGGCCTGCGCCAACGCGGTCGAGCACGCGTACAGCCCCGAGCACGCCTACTGCGCCGAGGGCGCGAGCGGCTTTCGCGTGCGCGCGGAGCGTTCGTCGGGCGTCGTCGTGATCCACGTCTCCGACCGCGGCCGCTGGCGCGCCCCGCGCGCGTCGCGAAACGGGCTGGGCCTGCTGATCATGGGACGGCTGATGGACTCGCTGGATGTCCAGCGGACTTCGACGGGGACGACGGTGCGCATGCGCAAGGCGTCGCGTCCTACCGCCGCGTGACTCCCCCAGGTAGGATTGGGCTCGCTTCCCCCTGCCCCCGACCGACGAGGTTCCAGAGCACGTGGCGATCGATCTTCAGCAAGTCTCAGCCGTAGACGCCGAGCCCGGCGAGCTGCCCGCGACGATGGCCGCGTGGGTCATCCGCGAGGAGCGCTTCGGCGAACCGAAGGACGCCTTCCAGCTCGAGGAGATCGAGGTGCCCGAGCCGGGCGCGTTCGAGGTGATCGTGCGCGTGATGTCCGCGGGCGTGAACTACAACAACGTGTGGGCGGCGCTGGGCAAGCCGGTGTCGGTCATGCGCTACGGCGACCACCCCGAGTTCGGCCACCACATCGGCGGCTCGGACGCGTCGGGGATCGTGTGGAAGGTCGGCGCGGGCGTCACTCGCTGGAAGCCCGGCGACGAGGTCGTGGCGCACTGCAACCAGGCCTCATACGAGGACCCGGAGGTGCACGGCCTGGACCCGATGGCGGCGCCGTCGCAGAAGATCTGGGGCTATGAGACCACGTGGGGCTCGTTCGCCCAGTTCTGCAAGGTGCAGGCGCAGCAGCTGCTGCCCAAGCCGGCGGCGCTGACGTGGGAGGAGGCGGCGTCCTATGGCCTGGTGTACTTCACCGCGTATCGCATGTTGATCACCCGCTGCAAGCTGCAGGCGGGTCAGAAGGTGCTCATCTGGGGCGCCGCCGGCGGCCTCGGCGTGTTCGCCACGCAGCTGTGCGCGGCCGCTGGAGCGCACTGCGTGGGCGTCGTCTCCTCGGCGGAGAAGGGCGAGCTGGTCAAGCGCCTGGGAGCGGTCGACTACATCGACAGGGCCGAGTTCGCGGGCATGATGCGCACCGGCAAGGAGACGCCGGAGGAGGAGAAGGCGCGCTTCGGCGTCTCGCGCGAGTTCTCAAAGCGCGTCAAGGCGATCCTCGGCGACGCGCCCGACATCGTCTTCGAGCACGTCGGCCAGGCGACGTTCCCGACGTCGGTGTTCACCGTCAAGCCGTTCGGCAAGGTCGTCATCTGCGCCGGAACCACCGGCTACAACCTCGACTTCGACGTGCGCTACCTGTGGATGAAGCAGAAGGAGATCGTGGGCTCGCACTTCGCCAACGCGTACGAGTGCACGAAGGCCAACGAGCTGATCGAGTCGGGCCAGATCCGCCCCGTGCTGTGGCGCACGCTCGGCTTCGACGGCGTCGCAGAAGCGCACCAGCTGATGCTCGAAAACAAGCACCTGGGCAAGATCTCGATCCTCGTCGGCGCCGACGCCGAGGGCCAGGGCAAGACCGCCGACGGTCCTGGCGCGATCCACGCGGAGGTCGGAGCCTGATGCTCGACGGCCGGCGCCATGCGGCGTCCTCCCTCGTTCGTGTGCCGAGCACACTTCACTCGGTGCGTCCTTGTCTGGCTTGGCCCTCGAACATCAGGAGCGCGCAGATGCAACGAATTCAGGTCGGTCGGTGATGGCCGGCACGGTGATCATCCCCTGGTACGCGACGGGCTTCCGCGGCGACGCCTTCGAGCAGGCGCTCAACGAGGTCGCGGCCGCGGCGCTGCGCTACGGCGCCAGCTCATACGCCGTCTATCGCGGGCGCGATGACAAATACCGCTTCCAGCAGCTGGCCGAGTTCGAGGAGTACCTCGACTGGGAACGCTACTGGGAGGGAGACGAGATGACCTTCTTCCGCGCCAGCCACTCCAGCTGGTACCAGATACCCGTGCTCTACGGCTGGTGGGACCGCACGGCGCATGGCGTGACCACGGGCGAGGCGCTCATGGAGGGCAACGGACACGGCGTGCACAGGGTCTGAGAACGAGACTCAAGCGCCGCCCAAAGAGCGTGCTACGCTGTGCGACATGAGGACCGTTACTCACCGTGAGATGCGCAATCAAAGCGGCGACATCCTGCGTCATGTCGCCGACGGGGAAACCATCCAGGTCACCAACAACGGCCAGGTCGCAGCGTTGATCGTGCCACCAGGCGCCGATCCACTCGCGGACCTCGTCTCCCGAGGTCAGGTGAGGGAGGCGCGAACCCCTCCGTCCAGCCTGCGGTCGATCGTCCGACGCAAAGGCACGGCCGATAGCCAGGCGATAGTGGCCGACGTCCGTGGCCACTGGTGACGATCAGCTATCTGGATACCTCAGCCGCAATGAAGCTCGTCCTCGACGAGCCGCAATCTGAGGCGCTGACCGCGGAGCTGGCAGGACAGGACGATCGGCGGCTGGTCTCCTCCTGGCTGCTGCACACCGAGATGCACTGTGCCGCCGGGCGCCACCCCGAAGACGTCGACCTCGAGGCGGTGGGCACCATGCTTGATTCCGTGAGCCTGATCGACCTCGCACGCGGAGATCTGCTCGCGGCCGGCACGCACGCGCCGCTGCGATCCAACGACGCCATCCATCTCGCCGTCGCGCTCAGGGTCGGCGCCGACGAGATCGTCACTTACGACGGGGAGCTTGCTGAGCGGGCGACAGCAGCCGGCCTGCCCGTGCTGTCACCGGGAACCAGCTCCTAGTCCCCGGCCACCACCAGTCTTGACAGACTCGGAATCCCGCTCGAGCGAATCGTCCAAACCTTCTTCCCTGCTCAAGCGGCGCCATCGTCAGCCCCGCCCCCTTCAACTGCTCCCAGTAGTGCTCGGCGGTCTCCTGCAGACGATCGCCTGGCCGGAGGCGTGGATGACGTTGGCGATCTCCATGCCGCGCTCGAATGAGACGCCGGGCGACTACAGTGAGACTGTCGCATCTGCCTGTGCGGAGCTTCCCGAGCAGCCTGTCACCTGAACGCTGATCTGGATCTTGATGACTTCACGTGCGCCGAGCAGGGCCCGACGTACTCCGCCCACACTAAGAAACACCGAACGTTGAGACACCACTCAGAGTCCTGTGTAGCCAGGTCCGGTAAATGAACCCCCAGTGATGGGTACGGCTCTCCACTCACGAATCAACCAACATGCGAAGGCGATTACCTCGGGTGCTCTGCTGACGAGATCGTGATCCTCCGTGACGCGGTGAAGTCGCTTGCTATATCCCACACGTCGAATCACTCGCACGATCCGCCCGCCTGGCACCGGCCGTCTCCGGTGCGGATGTGTCACGACGATCGTCGCTCCCGTAGACCAGGTAATCTTCCAGCGCCCTTGGCGAATCGGATGGGCACAGAGTGACGCCCTTTCAGCGTCCATCGCAAAGCGCCCCCCGCGTCGTGGCAGGTAGGGCCTGAAGTCCACGAGCGTCCGGTGCTCGTCGCCCCCGACCAGCCGGAATCCCCATGCCGCCCGGCCGGCGCGGTAAATCGCTCCCCTTGTTACCCCCGCAGTCACGCAGCCATAGGCGGGAGGCGCAGCTCCCCCTACGTGAGCGATCTCCACATCACCCTCCATAAGCCGCCCGTCGACTCCAAACATCAGCGCGCTAGACACAACCGCACGCTCGGCTAAAACCTGCCACGCGCGTCATCGTTCTCATTGTCGCACAAGACGGCATGACATCCACCTGCAACGGCTACTACCGGCGACGGGTTACCATACGCGCGGGATTCGCGAAATATGAGATATCCAGCATGTCACCGCGCTGCTCCTTGGCAGACTCGATGTAACACCGTGCGACATCGAGCGCGAGTCGTGACCGCACGAGTGGGTCGGCATGCTCGGCGCGCGGCCCGACAAGCGCCTCGACAGCTGGCGTGGGCCTCCCTGGCCCCACGCCCGCCTCCCCGAGAGCACCAACGGCCTCATCGGTCTGCGCGGCCGGGTCGACCTCCCCCAGCCGCGGCTCGCGCTCGACGAGCTCAGCGTACGCCTGCTTCAGCGGCCGTCGTCCCAGACGCTCTTCCTGCCGATGTAGGCTGTCGCTCGTTTCTTCCTCTGGCACGACCGTCGCACCAGGAACCATGGCCGCAGACAGCAGGCGGAATGCACGCTCCGAGAGATAGTCGCTGCGTCTGACGCTCAGGATCGCCAGAGCCCGCTCCGCGCCAGCTTGGGCAGCGGCGACACTCGCTGCCAAAGCGGGCAGAGCGTCGGCATCACTCTTCCCGGAGCGTGCCGCGCGCATCGCTTGGCCGTAGATATCCGCGGCACCACCGGCCTCGTTCACCTGCAGCAGCTTATGGGTTAGGCGCCGCAACACGAGGAGCTACCTCATTCGTCTCCTGCTCGCAAAATACTACTTCCCACCACATTGCTCCTCTAAGCGTTCCCCATACATGAATGCGGACGTTGCTGCCCGGCACCCCTTCACTGCCCGCCTCAAGTAGCGCACCAGCAAAGTCGTTTAGAGTACCAAACCCAACCCACCCTTGACAACCACGTCCATCATTACCGCCGCGCTGGCGGCCTCGCTCTGTCGTACTGCTCCAGTTATGTGGTCTCTCGTATCACTCCAGTTACCCTGAGCGTGTTGGGGGCAATGGGTCGCGATCTCGGCTCAAACGGTGCCGAGCGTGCGAATGCAGTCATCGCTTCGCGAAACGTCACGAGCCAAGCGGTCTGCAACTGCCGTCGTGAATGCCGCACATAGCATCCGTGCACTGCGGCCTATGACAGCAACATAAGGCGCACCACCCGCCATGATAATTGCGCCCGGTGGGGGATCGGCACCGCCGCATCCGGCTACGATTAGCCCTCCAACTACGGCCGTGGCGAGGACGGCACAGCGGCACTTCATGATCCGTCCCCGCGGTTCCTCGTTCTGGCTCCGACGGCACGAGAGGTTGGAGGACGAGAGGCCACGGTCAATCGTCGTCATTTCCGTGCATCACTTCGTCGGTGCCAAGGCTTCTCAGCTCCACGCAATTCGGGCGCAGCGCGACTGGGGCCGCTACCAGGACGATCAACGCAGGCGTCAAATGGTAAACTACCCATCTCCCCTTATACTCCCGCTCGCACGCCTTCACCACCTGCCCGTCAAGCACGATCTCTCGCGTTCTCCACGCGCGCTCGTCATTCGCCACCTGTTTTCTGACGTTGAATATGTCATCATCGCCAGCGCGCCAGCTAGGCACCACCAGCGCGTTTGTGACACTTTCTCGGGCCAGATCAGCAGAGATCGCGATCCGAGGTGCGTCTCGGGCGACGCGTGCAGTAGTACGTCGGATCACGGTTACGCTCAGCTTCTCCTGTGAGCCCAGCGGGCGATGACCGATTTCACACAAGTCCCAGGTCTCGTCCTCCATCCACCGCTCGCCAGCGAACGAACCGGCGAGTCCGTACCGCGGAAGAGGCCGCTCCTGTCGCCGATCATCGACAGTCATCGTCTGAAAAGCATAGCACTGCGTAATAGAGACCTCGCGCGTGCACCTTAGTATACGATTTCCCCATGCACGACCCAGAACGCTAGCCCGATTGGCTCGTCCCTTTTCCCGGCCATCCAGACATCAAGATAGAAGTAGAGGACAGCGTTTTCCGGTATATCATACGTGGCTTGGTGGTCCGGTGTGTATTCGCCGTGCGATTCGTAGCTGTGAAGTTGGGCTCGCTCACCATCAATTTCGATGACGACCCGCAGGACCATTGTTGATTTCCTACCGTTTTGTTCGGTGAGGTTCCCGGTGAACCCAACGTCACGAGCCGGTCGTCGCGGTCGATGACGCGGCGATCAGAGCGCAGCTGCGTGCGTTCTCCCGCAAGCGGCCGCGGTGGGGGTATCGCCAGGCGCATCAGCATCTGCTCGAGGAGGGCTGGAGCATCAATCGCAAGCGGGTGCAGCGGCAGTGGCGCGAGGAGGGCCTGCGGGTGCCGAAGAAGCGCCGCAAGCGTCAGCGGCGCGGCGAATCGACCGTGCCCGGGGACCGTTTGCGGGCGCAGCATCCCGATCACGTGTGGGCGTTTGATTTCCAGTTCGACGTGACCGAGGACGGCCGCGGTGAAGCTGCTCTACGTCGTGGACGAGTTCACCCGCGAGGCTTTGGCGATGGAGGCCGAGCGGCGGATCGACGGGGACCGCGTGGTCGACGTGCTCGAGGGGATCGTCGCCGAGCAAGGTCGCCGGCCGGAGCTCGTTCGCTGCGACAACGGGCCGGAGATGACCTCCAACGCGCTCAGAGACTGGTGCAGGTTCTCCCGGACCGGCGTCGCGTCCATCGAGCCCGGTAGCCCGTGGGAGAACCCGTTCGTCGAGAGCTTCAACAGCCGCGTCCGCGACGAGCTGCTCTCCGTCGAGGTGTTCAGCTGCCTTACCGAGGCGAAGGTGATGATCGAGGACTTCCGCCAGGACTACAACCGCTGCCGGCCGCACCGAGCACACGCGATGATGACCCCCGCAGCGTTCAAGGCCGGCTGGGAGACCACCCACGAGGCCACGCCCGCCAGCGCCGAACTCCGCCGCCGCTACGCGCCGGCTCCGTCCGACACTGGCGACAGCCCTACCCTGCAAGAACCAACCAACCACCAGCCCTCACAGCAGGCGGACCGATGAACGGGGCCCGGCCAGTCAGGCCAACATGACTGCCTCGCCTGCGTTATGATTAACACATGACATCCGTGGACGATGGAGCTCACGCTTCAGCCGGATGTGCGCCGGCCATTCGTCGTTCGGCTGCGGAGACCTGACGCATTTTCAGCTTGATGCGCATCGCACGGCCCGGACGACACGACGCCTCGGAGCGCGTTGGTTGCGCACAGGCTCGGCACCATTCGTGTAAATGAAGCCTACACACCCAGCGTACGATAATCTACGCCAAGCCGTACACATACTCTGCACCAGCCCTGAACCGATTCAGACGCGGCTTCAGGAAGCCGAGCACCACCTGCCCGAACAGATGGATGGATTCCCGGCTAGCGACGCGGAGTGGAATCTTTACCACCGCATCCTGTCCAGCCTCGTCGAATCGGGAACCGACGACGAGAACGAACCCATAGCCGCGGCCATCGCGGCCCTTCCCGAGCGGAGGGCGATCGACATCGCCACCGACATCCTTCGTCTGTTCGAACTCCTAGCGAACATTGCCCCCGACGATGCACCGTGGATGTGGCGACGCCGTTGAACAACCTCATCCCACAATGTGGCCGCCTGTCCGCCGCGAGATCCTCTTCGGACCTGGTAGGCCCAGCACTCCAGCTATCTTACAGACGCGCCCCCTCGCATAGTTGTGCGGCTAAAATTCGCCATCTCACCCAAAAGGTCGTCTCGACATCCCAAAACGCCGGCGCTATCGTCGTGCCGCAGGCCGTTGCCAACGCGAATCCCTGCGCCGCCACAATAGTTGGGAGTGTGATATGGACCGCGTCAAACCTTTGGGAGACGGTGAACCAGTCCGGATAGATTACGCCGCCTATACGCCGCGGGTGCGCGCATACGAACTCGGCCCAGCAAGTGGCGCTCGTGATCTCGGCGACTACGACCGGCAGAGAGACGGTAAGGTCCCATGTATATCGCGGCAACGGACGGACCGCTGAGCCACCAGGCCCAAGAAACGCTCTCCACATCGAGACCCCACCAACAACCGCGGTTGATGTATAAAGACCTTCGTCGCTCGGCTTGACCGCGGCCCGTCGATCAGAGTGCGGCGCAACGAATGATCTCTCGCTTGGAGGCTCACCCGTGTATGCCGAGCGTCCAATTGGTGTCCACTGCTGCATAGTGACGTCCATCGGGCCTGTTACAAGTCTCGGCTCGCTCCGTTCGATATTCGCCAGCAGACGGCTGCCGCGAGCCAGCATATCCGCAGCGGCAGGCTCTACCGCTGCCCCAGGACCAGCCTCAACCTCCATGACCGCATCGGTCCATCTGCTCATTACTGCCACAAAGTGTGCGATCTGTGAGACGCTCCCTGCGTCAACGTGTCCAACGTCCCGCGGCCATCCCCAAGCCGATTTCGGCTCGGCGTCGAGCGCCTCGACGCGACGCGCGAGTGCCGTCATCGCCCGGTCCGATGGTCCCGAAACCAGCCTGCTCACAACCGGCACCGGCTAACCGTGTCACTACTCAGCGCAGTCAGCCTCGGCGTCCGGCTCGCTTCGGAGTTAGCGCCTCCGTTCATTATGCCGGACACGTGACGTAGCGACTGGCTTTCGACCAACCTTTGCTGCTTGTCTCCCCGACGTATCCCGGCGGACCGATGACGCTCACGGAGTACCGCGCTGTATACCACCCAGCTATACACGTTGCCTGCACGGACTGCTTTGCAAGCGCGGTATCCCCCTTGGATGCGTAACCCGCTTCCGATATCTGTTCACCATCCCAAAATAGCGCAAGTCGTATCTGGAGATCCGCTACGGCACCGCCGTCGCACGCAAACCCTACCCGCCCCGCGCCTCATGCGCGCGGGAGTCACACAATATGAGACACCCAGCATATCGCCTCGCTGCTCCTTGGCAGACTGGATGTAACACCGTGCGACATCGAGCGCGAGTCGTGCACGGGTCGCTGGCGTCGCGCCAGCGCGCCGATCCCGGTGTCACTCGGACCGCCACGATGGCCACCGGCTCGCTCGTGGCGGCGACCGCGCAAGTCACGGCACGACAGCACCGACTGGACCCGTCGTGGGTTCGGAAAGGTAGTCTGGCTTTCCGCTACAGCTTTGCGGCGGTCCCGGGGGAGCGCGCAGGGCCAAGACATGAGGTGAGCGCCTGGGATGATTGCGCCGCCGCGGCTTGGTCACGGAGGATGATATGCCCAATACTTGCGTTAGCGACCGTGCGGCGCTCTCTCTTGCGTCCGATTCTTCGAACGAAAGCTGGACTTCCATCACTTCGACATCCCGTGTTGTGAGATGAGCCCCAGGTTGCTGATAGGGTTGCAGCGCTCTCAGCACCACCGTCGGGGTCGCCGGCGAGAACTTTCCGCATCCCAGCGCAGCCACAGCGCGTTCCCACCTACGTGCGATGGCTCCGCGCAGTTCACCTGATGCGGGCGAAGGGACCTTCCGATAGCCGCTGGCCACCCATTCCCTGATCGCGCGACATACATCAAGCTGCGGCATATGACGACGTTGCAGTTCTACTTCGATAAACGTATTGACGAGATACGCGACCCGCGGATTGCTCCAGCGAATCGATGCCACGGTTGTGGCAAACCGCTGTACCGCTGCTGCTTGCGGCATTTGATCAGCTGCTTCCAGGCGCTGGTCGATCTTCCTCATCACATTGTCGTTGTGGAGGACCGCCAGTACCTCCGCGCGGGAAGCATGCCTCAGCTGCGGCACTACCGCATCTAGAGGCGTGCCACGCAGTGCGCCCGGGCATTCGGCGCCGACGTCCGCCACAAACGCAGCCATTGGGCGCCGCCCCGCAGGGAGGTCAGCCATCGATGACTGTATAAGAGCTTGGCGCGCTTGAAGATATTCGCCCGTGGCGACGCTGTCAGCTATCTCGGTGTGCGTTCCTGAATCGTGCGATGCCCCGGAGGAGCATCCGGCGCATGCGATGGCCATAAGCACGAGCGCACTAGGTGCCCAACCTCTGATTCTCTTGTGTTGACTCACGTCCCTCACCATACCTCATTGATTGGCCAGCATCGTGCGTCTGAGTCATGCCATCGCACTGCTGGCTTCCCAGCCTCATCATACCATAGGCTTCTGTCCTCGGCGGCGCATCGTTCACTAGTAGTCATGCCAGAATCCACGATCGCCCATCCTGTGCCATTTTCCGTCTGATTCACACCACCATTCCGACGTTGAATACGTTATGGATGTGCGGCCGACGCGGTAACTGACGCAGACACTTAGCTGCCAGCCAGGCTGGACCTCGTAATTATCCTCATACAGGACTATCGAGAAGTAACCTCCTCGCATTTGTTCCCTCACCAAAGTCCGTAGATCGTTTGGTGCGTACTTACTCGGATGCGTCTTGATACGCGTCGTCGCACCGTCTGCTCCTATTACGCGGGTTCCTGAGAGGCGCTGACGCGAACCGGATCCTGCACACCCAGCAGCGGTCATGAATATGCATACGACCAGTAGCGCTATCGCATGCCGGCCCACTATACGGCTGGCCCATGAGCTACGACTTTACACGCGTGGTTCTATGATGAGCGTTGACTGAGTTCCGGGGGCGCGCAACACCCGATGTCATCCTGCGCTGATACCCCGATGACTACAGCCAGTGTCAGTAAGCGTTCAGTGGGTAGGGGGATATAACTCTGCTTCGGCGAATGTTGGGGTGTGGAGCGCGCGGAGGCGGAGGCGGTCTATGACGCGGGGCGTGAGGCTGTAGTCGGGGTTCTGCTGGCGATGGATCGTCGTATTCAGCAGCTCGAAGCGCGGGTGGAAAGCTGGAGCGTGAGCTCGCGAGGAGCTCGCGTAACTCGTCGTTGCCGCCGAGCTCGGATCCGCCAGGCAAGCGGCGGTCTGCGCGGGGAAAGGATCGCTCTGGGCGTGCGCAGGGCGCTCAGCCTGGGCACGAGGGT
>DATHPE010000040.1:0-3465 GCA_035484215.1 Solirubrobacteraceae bacterium
ATCTCGGCACCGCGCCGACATGGGCCAACTTCTTCGTCGCGATCCCGCTGTGCATGCTCGCCTACACGGGGATCGAGACGATCTCGAACATGTCCGAGGAGGCCAAGGACCCGGGCAAGACCGTACCCAAGGCGATCAACCGCGTTGTGATCGCGGTGTTCGCGATCTACGCGCTGCTGCCGGCGATCGCGCTGTCGGCGCTGCCGGTCCGCTGCGTCGGGACCCACTGCACGACGCTGCTCGGGGTCGACGACCAGCACGGGGGATACGCCGGCGACCCGGTGCTCGGCGTCGTACGCGCGCTTCACCTAGGTGCGCTACAACACGCCGCCGAGATCTACGTCGGGCTGCTCGCGGCGACGATCCTGTTCATCGCCACGAACGCCGGCATGATCGGGATCTCGCGCCTGTCCTGGTCGCTCTCCGAGCACCGCCAGCTGCCGCAGCTGTTCTCCCAGCTGCACGCCAAGTACCGCACGCCGTGGTTCACATTGATCTTCTTCTCGATGCTCGCCAGCACCCTGATCATCTACGGCAACACGTCGGTGCTCGGCAACCTCTACTCGTTCGGAGCGATGCTGTCGTTCACGACCGCGCACGCGTCGATCGTGAAGCTGCGCGTGAGCGACCCCGACCGCGAGCGCCCCTACAAGAGCCCGTGGGGCGTGCGCATCAAAGGCGCGGTGATACCGATGACCGCGGTGATCGGCGGGATCGGCACGGCCGCGGCATGGGTGGCCGTGACCATCCTGCACACCGAGGCCAAGATCGTCGGCATCCCCTGGATGGTCCTCGGTATGGCCGGCTACTTCTACTACCGTCACCGCCAGGGACTGAACCCCCGCAAGGGCTACCGCATCGAGCGTCCCCAGCGCCCAGCTGACTTCGAGGAGCTGGAGTACAAGACGGCGCTCGTGCCGATCTTCGGCGACGACGTCAGCGCCTCGGCGCTCAGCAGCGCGGCCAAGCTGATCGGCGCTGAGGGAGTCGTGTACGCGATCTACGTGCTGCCCGTCCCCAGCCAGCTCTCGCTGGAGGCGGGCCTGGAGGAGGAGGAGGCGCACGGGCGCTCGGTGCTGGAGAGCGCTCGCATCCAGGCCAGGCGCGCGGGCATCAAGATCCACACGGGCCTGATCCGCACGCGCAACCCCGGCGCGGCCTTGGTCGAGGAAGCAGAACGCGTGGGCTCCGACGTCATCTACTGGTCGACCATCCACGCGCCCGCCGGCGAGCAGGGCATCGGGCCGACTGCGGCCTACCTGCTGAGCAAGCGACCCTGCCGCGTGATCATCGAGACCGAGAAACAGCGGGCGCGGGTGCCAGCACCCGCCTGAGCGCCTGCTCCAGCTGGGGGTGCGCGAACTGGTAGCCGAGCACCAGCGGTTTGGCGGGAAGCACGCGCGCGCCGGTGGTGACGATCTCGGCCATCTCGCCGTACAGCGCGTGCAGCGCGAAGCCCGGCACGGGCAGCAGCGAGGGCCGCCCGAGCACCCTGCCGAGGGCCCTCGAGAAGTCGCGGTTGCGCACCGGCTCGGGCGCGGTCGCGTTGACCGGCCCGCTCCAGCGCTCGTCCTCGAGCGCCGCGAGCATCATCCCGACGACGTCCTGCGCGTGGATCCAGGACACGTACTGATCGCCGCCCGCCACCGGGCCGCCCACGCCGAGGCGAAACGCGGGCAGCATCTTCGCGAGCGCTCCCCCGGCGCGGTCGAGCACCACGCCCGTGCGCACGTGCACCACGCGTGTGCCCAGCTCGCGCGCGGCCGCTGCCGCGTCCTCCCACTCGACGCACACCCGTGACAGGAAGTCGCCGCCGGGCGGGGCGTCCTCGTCCAAGGGCTCCTCGCCGTGCGCTCCGTAGTAGCCGATCGCCGAGGAGCCGATCAGCGTGCGCGGGGGCTGGTCGTCCTGCGCCTCGTGCGCGCGTGTGAGGCCGTCGACGAGGTTGCGGGTCCCGATCACGCGGCTGTCGCGGATCGCCTGCTTGGCGCGCGCGCTCCAGCGCTGCGCCACCGGCTCGCCCGCGAGGTGGATCACCGCGTCGCGCCCCGCCAGCGCCCGCGCCGGCGCCGGCTCGCCCAGCAGCTCCCAGGCGACGGCCTCCACCTCGCCGAGCGCGGCGCGTGCGCGGGCGGGATCGCGCGTGAGCACGGTCACCTGCGCCCCGCGCTCTCGCAGCTCCGCCACGAGCTGCGGGCCGATCAGGCCGGTCGCGCCGGTGACGGTCACGCGCATGGCGCACATGCGCGCAGCCTCTCACATGCGTCCGTCGACCACCTGGGCGCCGGCGGGGCCTGTGCTGAGGGCGTCGCCCTGCGCGAAGCCGACCTCCTGCCCGGCCAGCGCGGTGCCTGCGGCGCGGGCCTGCTCGGCGACCGCCTCCGCGACCGCCGGGGCGACGTCGCGGTTGAACACCGACGGGATGATGTAGTCCTCGCGCAGCTCGCTCTCCTCGACGATCGCCGCGATCGCGTGCGCCGCCGCCATCTTCATCTCCTCGGTGATGGCCGGCGCGCGCACGTCCATCGCGCCGCGGAAGATGCCCGGGAAGCACAGCACGTTGTTGATCTGGTTGGGGTAGTCAGAGCGCCCAGTGGCCATGATCCGCACGTACGGCGCGGCCTCCTCGGGGATGACCTCGGGGTTGGGGTTGGCCATCGCGAACACCATCGCGTCGCTGTTCATCCGCGCGAGCGCGTCAGCCGGGAGCGCGCGGGCGCCGGAGACCCCGATCAGCAGGTCCGTGCCGTCGATCACGTCCGCCGGCGCGCCCGTGCGGCAGTCGGGGTTGGTGACCTGCGCGAACCAGCGCTTGACGGGGTTGATCGAGCCGTCAAGGTAGTCCTCGCGCTGGACGTGCACGACACCGCGCGAATCGGCCCCGATGATCCGGCGAACGCCGGCCGCGAGCAGGATCTTGGCGACCGCGATCCCGGCGGCGCCCAGCCCGATGATCAGAACGTTCAGATCCTCCAGGCGCCGGCCGGTCAGCTTGACCGCGTTCAGCAGCGCCGCCATCACCACCACCGCGGTGCCGTGCTGGTCGTCGTGGAAGACGGGGATGTCGAGCTGCTGCTTGAGCTGCTCCTCGATCTCGAAGCAGCGCGGCGCGGAGATGTCCTCCAGGTTGATGCCCCCGAAGCCGGGCGCGATCAGCTTGACCGCCCGCACGATCTCCTCGGCGTCGGTCGTGTCGAGGCAGATCGGGAAGGCGTCCACGCCGGCGAACTCCTTGAACAGGCAGCACTTGCCCTCCATCACCGGCATCGCAGCCGCCGGTCCGATGTCTCCGAGGCCGAGCACCGCCGTCCCGTCGGAGACGACCGCGACCGTGTTGCGCTTGATCGTGTACTGGAAGGCCTTGTCCGGGTCGTCGGCGATCGCCAGGCAGACGCGGGCCACGCCGGGGGTGTAGACCATCGACAGGTCGTCGCGCGTCTTCAGCGGGTGCTTGTTGCTCTGCTC
>DATHPE010000041.1:0-56876 GCA_035484215.1 Solirubrobacteraceae bacterium
CCAGATCGCCAACTTGATCGTCGCCCAGCTGCTGCACCTGGAGTCGGAGGATCCCGACAAGGACGTCTCGCTGTACATCAACTCTCCGGGTGGATCGGTCTACGCGGGCCTCGCGATCTACGACACGATGCAGTTCATCAAGCCCGACGTGCAGACGATCTGCGTGGGGATCGCGATGTCGATGGGCGCGCTGCTCTTGGCGGGCGGCGCGGCGGGCAAGCGGATGGCGTTGCCCAACGCGAAGATCCTGATCCATCAGGTCTCCTCGAGCTTCGAAGGTCAGGCGACGGACATCGAGATCCACGCGAAAGAGATCATCGACGTGCGCAAACGGCTCGACGAGATCATCGCCAAGCACACGCACAAGGATCTCGAGCAGGTCCGTAAAGACACCGAGCGCGACTACTTCATGAGCTCGGAGGAGGCCAAGGAGTATGGCATCATCGATCGTGTCATCTCGGAGCATTAGCTGCGAGAGCGCGTGGAACGGCGCTTGACTCAGGGAGAGCAAGGGATATGGCCAGACCCACAGATTCAAACGAGCAGCTGCTGTGCAGCTTCTGCGGCAAGTCGCAGCGGCAGGTCAAGAAGCTGATCGCCGGCCCCGGCGTGTACATCTGCGACGAGTGCATCGATCTCTGCAACGAGATCATCGACGAGGAGCTCTCGGCGCCGCCGGCGTTCGACATCGAGAACCTGCCCAAGCCGCGGGAAATCTACGACGTGCTCGACGAGTACGTGGTCGGGCAGGACCCCTCCAAGCGCACGCTGTCGGTGGCCGTCTACAACCACTACAAGCGCGTGCAGATGATGATGTCCGGCGACTCGGACATCGAGCTGCAGAAGTCCAACATCCTGCTGCTCGGCCCCACCGGCTGCGGCAAGACGCTGCTCGCGCAGACGCTCGCGCGGATCCTCAACGTGCCGTTCGCGATCGCCGACGCGACCGCCTTGACCGAGGCCGGCTATGTCGGCGAGGACGTCGAGAACATCCTGCTGAAGCTGATCCAGGCCGCCGACTACGACGTCAAGAAGGCCGAAACGGGGATCATCTACATCGACGAGGTCGACAAGATCGCGCGCAAGGCCGACAACCCGTCGATCACGCGCGACGTCTCCGGCGAGGGCGTGCAGCAGGCGCTGCTGAAGATCCTCGAGGGCACGCAGGCGTCGGTGCCGCCCCAGGGCGGGCGCAAGCATCCCCATCAGGAGTTCCTGACGATCGACACCACCAACGTGCTGTTCGTCTGCGGCGGCGCGTTCGCCAACCTCGACAAGGTGATCGAGCGGCGCATCGGCCACAAAGGCGTCGGCTTCGCCTCCGCGATCGAGGCCAAGGCCGAGCGCGACACCGGCGAAGTGTTCGAGCAGTGCCTGCCCGAGGATCTGATCGAGTACGGGCTGATCCCCGAGTTCATCGGCCGCCTGCCCGTCGTCTCCGCAGTGCACCAGCTCACGCGCGAGGACCTCGTCTCGATCCTCGTCGAGCCGCGCAACGCGCTGGTCAAGCAGTTCCAGCGCTTCTTCGCCTTCGACGGGATCGAGCTGGTGTTCTCCGAGGACTCGCTCGTCGCCGTCGCCGAGAAGGGCCTGGAGCGCGAAACCGGCGCCCGCGGGCTGCGCTCGATCATCGAGGAAATCCTGCTGGAGGTGCAGTTCGAGCTGCCCTCGCGCCGTGACGTCAAGAAGTGCGTCGTAACCAAGGAGACCGTCGAGAAGGGCCTCACGCCGACGCTCGTCACCGAAGCCGCTCCCGAAGAGGCGGACGACGCCTCCTTGCGCGAGGAGTCGGCGTAGCCGCCGCCGGGCGCGGCCCTCGCCCGTGCCCGTGAGCTGGACGGAGGCGCAGGCCGAGCGCAAGCTGCGCTCGCTGGAGCTGTTCGGGATGCGCTTCGGCCTGGACAGGATGCGCCGGATGATGACCGTGCTGGGCTCGCCCGAGCAGCGCTTCGACGCGATCCACGTGCTCGGCACCAACGGAAAGTCCTCGACCACGCGGATGACCGCGGCGATCCTGCAGCGACACGGACTGCGCACCGGCGCCTACCTCTCGCCGCACCTGGTCTCCTATCGCGAGCGCGTGCTCGTCGACGGGCGCGAGCTGGACAGCGAGGACTTCGCCGCGGCGATCGCGCGCGCTTCGTGGGCGGCCGAGCGCGTCAACCGCACGCTCGCCGAGGACGATCACGTCACCCAGTTCGAACTGCTGAGCGCCGCCGCGCTGTGGGAGATGGCCCGCCAGCAGGTCGACGTGGCGGTCGTCGAGGCCGGACTCGGCGGGCGCTACGACGCGACCAGCGTGATCGAGCCGCAGGTCACCGTCCTCACGAACGTCGGGCTCGAGCACACCCGCTGGCTGGGGCCGACCGTCAGAGACATCGCCGAGGAGAAGCTGGCGGTCGTGCGACCGCGCACGGCGCTCGTGCTGGGGGATCAGCTGGCCGCCCCCGCGCTGGAGGTGGCAGAGCGGGTGGCGGGTGAGCGCGAGGCGCGCATCGTGCGTCCCAAGGGCGTCGAGACAGTGCCGCCGCTGCTCGCCCGCGGCGCCTTCCAACGCCGCAACTTCGCGCTCGCGCAAGCCGCCGCCAGCTCCTACCTGCAGGTGCGCGGCATCGCCGTCAGCGAGCAGGCGGTGGCGCAGGCCGCCGCCTTGACCGCGGTACCCGGACGCCTGCAGCTGGTGGCCGAGGATCCGCCGACGGTGCTCGACGGCGCGCACAACCCCGACGCGATCACGGCGCTGGTCGAGTCGCTGCCGGACGTATTGGATGCCCGCCCACCCGCGCCGCTGGCGCTGGTTTTGGGCGTGCTCGAGGACAAGGACGCCGCCAGCATGCTCGCGACGCTGCTGCCGGCGGTCGAGCGCGCGTGGTTCACCGCGCCCGCGAGCAGCCGCGCGCTCTCGCCGGCGGCGCTGCAGTCGCTCGCGCGCCAGCTCGGCTTCGACGCGAGCGCGTGCGAGCCGAAGCCCTCGCTGGCGCTCGAGCAGGCGCAGAGCTGGGCGCGCGCGCGGGGGGCGGCGGTGCTCGCCACCGGATCGGTCTACCTCGTCGGCGACCTGCTCGGCCACATGCGCGGCGCGGACGGATTGCCGGCGGCGCGCGCGCCGCGGCGGAGCTCGGCGGGATGAACGACCAGGGCCCGTCGGTGCTCACGATGATCGGCGCGGTCGCGCTGATCGTCGCGCTTGTGATCCTCGTGTTCTTCGCCGCTGGCTACGGCTTTGGACGCCTGTTTCTCTAAACTCGGCCGGCCGATGCCACCTCTCGCATATTTCGGAATCGAAAGCAGCGGCCTCAATCTGGCTGTGGACCTCTTGATCCTGTTCGTCGCCGTCCTGTACTTCGCGCTGATCTACTGGACGTACGCCGACGCGCGCCGGCGGATCCACGATCCGATGCTGATCGGCTGCGCGACGGTGGCGTCGCTGTTCCCGTTCGTGGGCACGATCATCTACACGATCCTGCGCCCGCCCGAGTATCTCGAGGACGTGCGCGAGCGCGAGCTCGAGACACAGGCCGCCGAGGCCCGCCTGCGCCAGCTCGACCAGGCGCTGTGCCCTCACTGCGACTACCGCGTGGAGCGCGACTTCATCCGCTGCCCCAGCTGTCTGCGCAAGCTCAAGGAGCGCTGCGTGAGCTGCTCGCGCCCGCTCGACCAGGCGTGGACGATCTGCCCCTACTGCGAGGCCGACGTGCCCGGCCTGTCCGCGCCGCGCTCCCGTCGCCGACGTAGCGCGGGCGCGCTGGAGAGCGAGGTGACCGAGATCGACGTGCAGGTGGACGGCGAGGACGCCGAGGCGGAGCAGGCGCGGGCCGCGGTCGCGGCTGCATCGTCCCCGGACGCGGAGCCGGCCGCAAGGCCCCGGGGCGCCTCGCGCGCCCCTCGCCCCGGCGGGCGTACGCGCCCGAGCTCCTGAGCACCCGTCCGCACTCCCCAGCAGCACGCCCCTTCCAGACCGACCAAAGGAACCCATGGACCGAACTCTGATCCTCGTAAAGCCCGACGCCTTCGCCCGCGGGCTCAGCGGCGAGATCATCGCCCGCTTCGAGCGTAAGGGCCTGCGCATCCTCGCCCTGCGGCACATGACCGTCACGCGCGAGCTGGCCGAACGCCACTACGCCGAGCACTCCGAGCGCCCGTTCTTCGGCGAGCTCGTCGACTTCATCACCTCGGGCCCGATCGTGGCGATGGTGCTCGAGGGGGCCGACGCGGTCAGGGCCGCGCGCCAGCTGATCGGCGCGACCGACCCGCTGGAGGCCGCCCCCGGCTCGATCCGCGGCGACTTCGCGATCGAGATGGGCGCCAACATGGTCCACGGCTCGGACTCGCCTGAGTCCGCCGCGCGCGAGGCGGCGCTGTTCTTCGAGAACCTGTAGGGCACGCTCCGAGACCTGTGGCAGCCGCCCGCGCTCCGCTCCCGCTCGTGCTCGCCTCGGGCTCGCCGCAGCGGCGAGCCCTGCTCGCGCGCCTCGGCGTGCCGTTCACGGTCAGGGTCTCCGGCGCGAGCGAGCTGGAGCAGGGCGAGGACCCGGCGCTGGTGGCCGTCGAGAACGCGCTGCGCAAGGCGCGCGCGGTGCGCCGCGAGGGCACGCCGGAGGCGGTGCTCGGCTGCGACACGATCGTGGTACTCGACGGCCTGATCTACGGCAAGCCGCCCGATGCCGCGGCCGCCCGCGCGACGCTCAGCGCGCTCGGCGGGCGCACGCACGAGGTGATCAGCGGGCTGGCGCTGCTGCTCCCTTCCGAGCAGCGAACGGCCGTCGCGCGCACGCGGGTGACGTTTCGGCCGCTGCATCGAGAGCTGCTCGACTGGTACGTGGCCACAGAGGAGTGGCGTGGGCGCTCCGGCGGCTACGCGATCCAGGGGGAGGGCACGGCGCTGTCGCTGGCGCTCGACGGGGAAGTGGAGAACGTCGTCGGCCTGCCGCTGGCACCGCTGCTGGCGCTCTACCCCGAGCTGGGGAGTGAGCCAGGGAGTGAGTCCACTTCCACTCGCCGATAGCCAACGCATATACGCCGCTTGCCAGATGGATGGAGCAAGTACAGAACGAGTAAATACACACGCTATACAGAAGTCTGAGCGAGAGTGTGAGTCACGCCGGCGGCAGCCACCTGCACGAGCGATCTGCAAATCCAATCGCAGGATTTGAGGGCACGCGGGGGAGTCCGCTAGACTGGCCCCGCGGGTACGCCCTCGATGAGCCCGGCCGCCGAACGTGCCGCGAAGCGGCGACGCCGGACTGGATTCAAGCGCGCCCTCTCTCTCTAGTATATGGGCATCTTCAGCTATCTGACAGGCTTCGGCGGCCGCGACATGGCGGTCGACCTGGGGACCGCCAACACGCTCGTGTACGTTCGCGGGCGCGGCATCGTGCTGTCGGAGCCGAGCGTCGTGGCGATCGACTCGCGCACGGGGGAAGTGCACGCGGTCGGCATCGAGGCCAAGCGCATGCTCGGGCGCACACCCGGGACGATCCAGGCGATCCGACCGCTGAAGGACGGCGTGATCGCGGACTTCGACGTGACCGAGCAGATGCTCAGGCACTTCATCCAGAAGGTTCACCAGAACCGCTGGGCGCACCCGCGCGTGGTCGTGTGCGTGCCCTCGGGCGTGACCGGCGTGGAGAAGCGCGCGGTCGAGGAGGCGTGCCTGTCGGCGGGCGCGCGCACGGCCTATCTGATCGAGGAGCCGATGGCGGCGGCGATCGGCGCGGGGCTGCCGGTCGGCGAGCCGACGGGCTCGATGGTCGTCGACATCGGCGGCGGGACCTCCGAGGTGGCGGTCATCTCGCTCGGCGGGATCGTCGTCTCGCAGTCGATCCGTGTCGGCGGCGACGAGATGGACGAGGCGATCATCAACTACGCCAAGAAGGAGTACAAGCTGCTGATCGGCCAGCAGACGGCGGAGGAGCTGAAGCTCGAGATCGGCTCGGCGTGCCCGATGGAGGAGGAGCTGCAGGCCGAGATCCGCGGGCGCGACATGGTCGCCGGCCTGCCCAAGACGGTCGTGCTGACCAGCGAGGAGATCCGCACCGCGCTGGCGGAACCGCTCAACCAGATCATCGACGCCGTCAAGGAGACGCTAGATCGCACACCGCCGGAGCTGGCCTCGGACATCATGGATCGCGGCATCATGCTCGCCGGAGGGGGATCGCTGCTGCAGGGCCTCGACGCGCGGCTGCGCGAGGAGACGCAGATGCCCGCGCATCTGGCCGAGTCGCCGCTGACGTGCGTGGCGGTCGGCTCGGGCCGCTCGCTGGAGGAGTTCGAGGCGATCCACCGTTCCAACCGCACCCAGCGCAACCGCCGGCGCCGCTAGGCGTGTGTGACGGCCCGCCTGGCGCGTGGGTAGTCTGTCCCTGAACGCTTCGGAAGGTAGTCATCGGTGTACGACAAGACGGTACGGCGTCGACGAGCAGTGCTTGCGCTGCTGGTCGTGCTCTCCCTACTGCTCCTGACCGCGTATTTCGGCGAGTCTCCGAACGGTCGCCTGCACGCCGTGCAGCGCGACTTCCTGACGGTCGTCTCGCCGCTGCAGGACGGCGCCAACAAGGCGCTGAAGCCGGTGCGCGACCTGTTCGGCTGGTTCGGCGCGACATTGCACGCGAAAAGCCAGCGCAACGAACTGCTCAAGCAGGTCGACAAACTGCGCGCCCAGCTGGTCGCCCAGCAGGCTGAAAAGCGCACCAACGGCCAGTTGCTGGCGCTCTTCCACCTGGACCAGCTGGGCGTCAACGACTACCACCCGGTGACCGCCGAAGTGTTCAGCAAAACGCCCAACATCTGGTACTCGACGGTCACGATCGACAAGGGCGAATCCTCGGGCGTCCGGGTCAACGACCCGGTGATCAACGGCGAAGGGTTGATCGGCAAGGTCGCGGAGGCGGCCTCCGACGGCGCGGTGGTCGACCTCATCACCGACAGCTCGATGGGGGTCATGGCGCGGATCGGCTCGAGCAGCGCGACCGGCCTGCTGCGGCCGAAGGTCGGCGAACCGAACGACCTGGTGATCGAATACCTGCCCGCGGGCTCCCCGGAGGTCAGCGGCGAATACGTCGTCACCTCGGGCACCGTCGCGCCGCCGCCCTACGAATCGCTGTACCCGCCGGGGCTGATGATCGGGCAGGTCATCTCCGGCAGCGAAGAAAACGGCTACGAGTCCGTCAACGTGCGCCCGATCGCCAACCTGCACGACCTCGACATCGTCCAGGTGCTGACCTCGGCGGCGGGGTCGCAGCCGGCGAACCTCAGCCGCCTGGCGGCCAGCCTGCCGGCGGGGCAGACGAGCGCCACGACGACCGGCGAACAGCTCGCCTCCACGCAGGTGGGTGGATGAGCGGACCTGTCTCGGGCTCGCTGGCGCTGCGCCTGGGCGGGCTGGCGCTCGTCGTCGTGTTCTTCCAGATCGGCGTCGTCTCCGAGGTCCCCGTGTTCGGCGTCAACGCGGATCTGACGCCGCTGCTGGTGGCGTTCGTCGGCCTGCTCTGCGGCTCGACCGTCGGCGCCGCCATCGGCTTCGCTGTGGGGCTGCTCGTCGACCTGGCGCTGGTGCAGACGCTCGGCTTGACCTCGCTGATCTTCACGCTGATCGGCTACTGGTGCGGGCGCCTGCGCGAGCTACGCGATCCACAGGCGGCACTCACGCCGCTGGTGGTCGGCGCCGTCGCGGCGACGGTCTCGCTGGTGGGCTACTCGCTGATGGAGTTCATGCTCGGCGTCGAAGCGCCCGTCAGCTTCGAGCTTTTGCGGCTGATCGTCCTGGGCGTGCTCGTCGACACGATCGTCGCGCTGCCGATGTGGGCGCTGACGCGCCGCACGCTGGAGAGCGCCCTGCCCGACGATCCCCGCCGCCGCCGCAGCCGGCGCGCGTACACGACCGGCGGCCTGAGCCCGCTCAGCAAACCGTGAGCTCGATCGAGCCCGTGCGCCCGCGGGACCCGCGCGTCCCGGTCTCGCCACAGCTGGCCCTGCGCGTGGCGATCGTCAGCGGGGTGGCGATGGTGATGTTCGGGGTGATCTTCTTCCGCCTGTGGTTCCTGCAGGTGCTCTCCAGCGAACAGTACGTCGCGCAGGCGAACGCCAACCAGGCGCGCGAAATCCCGATCGCCGCGCCGCGTGGGGCGATCCTTGACCGCGAGGGCCAGCCGCTCGTCGGCAGCACGGTGACCAACGCGGTGCAGATCACGCCCGCGGAACTGCCGGCAGGCATCTCCTCACAGGTGGCCGAATACCAGACCAGCCTCGACGCGGCGGAAGCCGCGCGTCGTGAAGCGGTGGCGCGCCTGTCGGGCTATCAGGCGGCGCTCGCCGGCGTCCGCCACCCCAGCCACGCGCAACGGCACGAGCTCAAGCGCCTGCGCGCGGCGACCGGGCCTCCGCACGTGCCGGTGCCGGCGCTGCCGCGCTCCGACGTGCAGCTCAGGGACCTCTTCGACCGCCTCGGGCGCGTGATCAAAGTCAGCCCCCGCACGATCGACGAACGTGTCGTGGAGAGCACCACCGCGACGTCGTACGCTCCGGTGACCATCAAGACGGACGCCGGGCGCGGGGTGCTGACGGTGCTCGGCGAGCGCGCCAGCGAATTCCCGGGGGTCGTGCAGGAACCCGTCTCGATCCGCGAATACCCCTACGGCGAGATGGCCGCACAGGTGCTCGGCTACGTCGGGCAGATCAGCGAACCAGAGCAGAAGATGCGGGGGTTCCGCGGCGTCAAGCAGGGCACGATCGTCGGCCAGGCGGGCCTGGAGTACTACTACGACGAATACCTGCGTGGCAAGCCCGGCGAGAAGCGCGTCGCGGTCAACGCTCAGGGTCAGCCCGTTCCCGGCAAGCTGGCGCCGACGCCGCCACACGCCGGACACACGCTGCAGACCACGCTCGACCTGCCGCTGCAGCGGGCCAGCGAAAAGGCGCTGCTGGAAGGCATGGAACACGCGCGCGCGGGCGGCAAACCGGCGATCGCCGGAGCGTTCGTGGCGCTCGACCCGCTCAACGGCGAAGTGCTCGCGATGGGCTCCACCCCGAGCTTCGACCCGAACAGGTTCGCCAAACCGCTGACCGAAGCCGAATGGGAAGGCTTGACGGGACGCCACGGCGACGAACCCGGCCGGCTGACCAACCTGGCCGACGAAGGCGAATATCCGACGGGCTCGACGTTCAAGCCGATCACCGCGATGGCCGCGCTGGAAGCCGGCGTGATCAACCCCGAAGAGGGGCTTGGCGCGGGCAGGTGCATCTACGTCTCGACCGAGCGCTTCTGCAACGCCGGCGAAGACGAATACGGCGCGGCCGATCTCGTGGACGCGTTGAAGGTCTCCTCGGACACCTACTTCTTCACGGTCGGCAAGCTCGCGAACGAACACGGCGGGGAAATCATCCAGAAGAAGGCCCACGAGCTGGGGGTGGGCGAGCCCACCGGCATCGACCTGCCGAGCGAGTTCCCCGGCGTGGTGCCGGGCCCGAAGTGGCTGGTGGAACAGAACAAGCTGGAAGCCGGGTGCCAGCACGAACACCACGGCCATCCGTGCTACATCGTGGCCGAACCGGGGGAGCCGTGGACGGTCGGCTACAACATGGATCTGGCGGTCGGGCAGGGTGAGCTGCTGACCGACCCGCTGCAGATGGCCGTCGCCTACTCGACGCTCGCCAACGCCTACCGCAACGGCGGCGAAGGCACGGTCGTGACGCCGCACCTGGGCAAACAGATCGACGAAGCCGACGGCAGCCTCGTGCAGACGCTGAAGTTCCGCAGCCGCCATGTCCACCTCAACGACGCGGACCTCGGCCTGGTGATGGAAGGCATTCACGAGGCCGCGAGCGCAGAGGGCGGCACGTCCGCGGAAGTGTGGGCCGGCTGGGATCAGGAAGAAGACCCTGTTTACGGCAAGACCGGCACCGCCGAACGCCTGGGGCACGTAGAACAGTCCTGGTACATGGCCTACATCGGCAACGCGCAGCGCCCGATCGTGATCGCGGTGACCGTCGAGGAAGGCGGCTTCGGCGCGGAAACGGCCGCGCCGATCGCGCGCCTGATCGCCTCGCAGTGGTACGGAAAGCCGAAGAAGTTCATCGCCGGGAGCTCGAAGACGTTTTGAGCCCGCTCAGCCCGATCCAGCCCACCGACGAGGCGCCGGCGTCGCCGACGCGCACGCTGCGCCTGCCGTTCGACCCGCTGCTCGCGCTTGCGGTGATCGGGCTCGGCGTGTGCTCGATCGTCACGCTGAAGGCAGCCACGAGCGAACTCGTGCCCGGCGACCCGCACTACTACGTCGAGCGCCAGGCGATCTACCTGGGGATCGGCTTCGTGTTGATGCTCGCGCTCTCGCGCCTGGACTACTCGCACCTGCGCCGTTACAGGAACGCGATCTACGCGGCGCTGATCGTCAGCATCCTCGCGGTGCTCGGCCTGGGGCACTCGGCCAACGGCTCGCAGCGCGCGATCAACTTCCCGCTGTTCTCCTTCCAGGCCTCCGAGCTCGGCAAGGTGCTGCTGATCCTCGCGCTGGCGGCGTTCGTCGTCGACCGCTCGCGGCGGCTGCGCGAGCGCGACACAACCGTGCGCGTGCTGATCGTCGCGCTCGTGCCGACGATCTTCGTGATCGCCCAGCCGGACCTCGGCTCGGGCCTGGTGTACATGACGATCGCCTGCATGATGCTGTTCGTCGCGGGCACGTCGTGGCGGCAGCTGGCGGCGCTCGCGGCGCTCGTGTGCGTGTCCGTCGTGTTCGTGCTCGTCGCCGCGCCTGCGATCGGCGTCCAGGTGCTCAAGCCCTACCAGGTCGAACGGCTGACCGCCTTCATCCACCCCGCCAGCACGCAGAAGGAAGCTGAAGCCCGCGCGCGCGAAGGCAAGGAAGTCGAAAACGACCCCACCTACCAGCAGGAACAGTCGAAGATCGCGATCGGCGCCGGCGGCAAGACCGGCCGCGGACCCCACGCCAGCCAGGTGCGCTACGGCTTCGTGCCCGAGAGCGACACCGACTTCGTGTTCGCGGCGGTCGGAGAAAAGTACGGGTTCCTCGGCGCCGGCATCGTGCTGCTGCTGTACGCGCTGCTGATCTCGCGCACGCTGCGCGTGCTGGTGATGGCCAAGGACCTGTTCGGCTCGCTGATCGCGGCCGGCGTAGCAGCTATGCTCATGTTTCAGGTCTTCGTCAACGTAGGGATGACAATTGGGATCATGCCCATCACCGGCGTCACGCTTCCGCTCATGAGCTACGGCGGCTCGTCGGTGATAGCCACCCTGCTAGGTGTAGGCCTGCTCCAATCGATCTACGTCCAGGCGCGCGCCTCAGCAGCATTGAAGGGCCGCGTACTGCGTCACTAGACCTGAATGTTCGCCGAGCATCCCTCACCAGACTCTCAGCGCCACCTCGCGCGGGGGGCTTCCCATCGAGTGCTCCGGGTGCGCGCAAGCTCGCCGACCCGGCGCCCGTCCGCCCGATGCTCGGCCCATTTCCATACCGAAAGACTGGATCAAATTGAAAAAGCAAGTGCTTGTCAGCGTCGACCGCGCGGAGACGCGCGTGGCGCTTTTGGAGGCGAGCGGAACGCCCGCCGCCTCGCGTTCGTCCTCTGCCGCTCGCAAAGCGGCCAGCAGCCGCAAGCGCGGCGGCGGCCCGGAGGCCGGCTATCGCGTCGCTGAGCTCTACATAGAGCGTCGCGGCGGACGTTCGATCGTCGGCAACATCTACAAGGGCAAGGTCGACAACGTCCTGCCCGGGCTGGAGGCCGCGTTCGTCGACATCGGCCTCGAGAAGAACGGTTTCCTGCACGTAGACGAGATCGTGCTGCCCGGCGTCGAGACCCCCAGGCGCGGGCGCGGCGGCGGCGGGGGCGCCCGCAAGATCGCCGACCTGCTCAAACCGGGCCAGGAGATCGTCGTGCAGGTCGTCAAGGACCCGCTGAAGACGAAGGGCGCGCGCCTGTCGATGGAGCTGACGATCGCCGGGCGCTACATGGTGTACGCGCCCACCGGCGAGGGCGTGGGCGTCTCCCGGCGCCTGGAGGACAAGGAGCGCGAACGCCTGCGCCGTCAGACCGCCAACCTGCAGACCGACGGCGGTGGGGTGATCATCCGCACGGCCGCGCACGGCGCCAAGCGCGAGGACTTCGAGCGTGAGCTCAAGTACCTGCACAAGCTCCACGAGGTGCTCGTCAAACGCGTGCAGGACACGGCCGCGCCGGATCTCGTCTTCCAAGAGGCTGATCTCTCTGTGCGCGTCGTGCGCGACATCTTCTCCGCGCACTTCGAGCGCGCGATCGTCGACGACGAGCAGCAGTACCACCGCCTGGTGTCGTTCTTCACGCGCACAGCCCCCGAGCTGGTCGAGCGCGTCGAGCTGTGGCAGGAGCCGGAGCCCCTGTTCGAGGCCTACCGCGTGGACAAGGCGATCGAAGGCGTGCTCTCACGGCGCGTCGATCTGCCCAGCGGCGGCTACCTGATCGTCGACTACGCCGAGGCGCTGACGGTGATCGACGTCAACTCCGGCAGCTTCATCGGGCGCGGCAAGGGCGCGGGGCTGGAGGACACGATCACCAGGACCAACCTGGAGGCCGCGGAGGAGGTCGTCAACCAGCTGCGCCTGCGCGACATCGGCGGCATCATCGTGATCGACTTCATCGACATGGCGCGCGCGCGCAACCGCGACGCGGTCATGAAGACGCTGCGCAAGACGCTC
Source organism: Solirubrobacteraceae bacterium (assembly GCA_035484215.1). Lineage (GTDB taxonomy): Bacteria > Actinomycetota > Thermoleophilia > Solirubrobacterales > Solirubrobacteraceae > Palsa-744. Next base: position 12,684 of record DATHPE010000041.1, read on the forward strand.
GACGAGGACCGCACGAAGACGTTCACCGCCGAGATCTCCAAGCTCGGGCTGGTGGAGATGACCCGCCAGAACGTAACCGAGGGGGTGCGCGAGATCATGAGCCGCCCGTGCCCCACGTGCGAGGGCGAGGGCGTGATCCGCTCGGAGGAAACGATCGCGATCGAGTTCGAGCGCAAGCTGCGCGACGTCGCCGCCGAACACCCCGACGCCGAGGCGTTCCTGGTCCAGATCAACCCGCGTGTGAGCACGCAGTTCACCGGCCACAACTCGCGCGTGCTGCACGCGCTGGAGGCGCAGACGGGCAAGTCGTTCCTGTTCGAGGGCTCCGAAGGACTCACGCTGGATCACTTCGCGATCACCTTCATGGGCACGCGCGCGGAGGTCGAGGAGCGAGCGCTGCCGTTCCGCCAGGGCGATGAGGTGCTGGTGGAGATCGTCGAGCCGCACATGTACGACGTCGATGACGCCGTCGCGAAAATCGACGGCTACATCATCTCGATCGCCGGCGCCTCGCCGTACGTGGGCGAGAAGCGCATGGTGCGCATCGACCAGGTCGGGCGCACGGCCGCCAGCGCGCTGCTGCTGGACGAGTCCGGCGAGGTGATCACCGCGCCGGTGCGCGTGCTGGACACGCGCACCGCGGGCGGGCGCGGCAGGCGCCGCTCCCCGGCCGCGGCGGGCGGCGGGCGAGGCGAGGCCACGCAGGCCGAGCCGCGCGGGCGCAGGCGCCGAGCGCCCGTCGAAAGCGAGGACGCGGAGGCGCGACGCGAAGCCGGCCTGAGCGACTCGCCGACCGCGATCGACTCCGAGCCCGAGGAGGATGTGGCGGTCGAGCTGCTCGCCGACGCAGGCGCCCCCGACGGCGACGTCGACGCGCCCCAGGACGACCCCGGCGAGGATGGCCTACAATCCAAGCCTCGGCGTCGTGGCCGCAGGGGCGGACGGCGCCGTTCGGCTGCCAAGGCCAAGGCCACCGGCGAGTAACCGGCAGCCCGTCAGGCGCAGGCCACCGACGGCGCCCCCACAAGACCAAGAATCGAGACCCACACAGACATGTACGCGATCGTGAAGACCGGCGGCAAGCAGTACCGCGTCGAGCGCGGCCAGACGCTGCTCGTCGAGCGCCTGCCAGCGGCCGAGGGCGCGGACGTGCAGCTCGAGCCGCTGATGTACCGCTCCGAGGAGGCGGTGTTCGACAAGGCCGGCCTGAAGGACGTGCGCGTGACCGCCAAGGTCGTGGAGCACGTTCGCGGCGAGAAGCTGCGCGTGTTCAAGTTCAAGCCCAAGCGCGGCTACAAACGGCGCACCGGCCACCGTCAGGAGCTCACCAAGATCGAGGTTACGGAGATCACGGCGGCGGGCGCCAAAGCGGCGGCCAAAGCGAGCAAAGCCAAACACGCGGACGCTCCCAGCGAGGCGCCCACGGCGAGCAAGGAGAAGGCTGCAGATGGCTCATAAGAAGGGGCTCGGATCCAGTCGCAACGGTCGCGACTCAAACGCCCAGCGTCTGGGCGTCAAGACCTTCGCGGGCGAGGCTGTAACCGGCGGCGAGATCATCGTGCGCCAGCGCGGCACCCGCTTCAAGCCCGGCGCCGGCGTGGGCATCGGCAAGGACGACACGCTGTACGCGCGCGCCGCGGGAACCGTGCAGTTCACGGCCGGGCGCCGCGGGCGCGTGGTCAACGTGCTGCCGGGCCCTGACCAGGGCTGAGAGCGGGCGGCGCCACATAGCGGTACAGCGGGGCGCTGGAGCCGAGCTCCCTCGTCGCTGCTGTCACGATGGTCCCCATGCTTCACGATCGCGCGAGGATCTACGTCCAGGCCGGGGCCGGCGGTGACGGCTCCATGAGCTTTCGTCGCGAAGCGCACGTGCCGCGCGGCGGGCCCGACGGCGGCGACGGCGGGCGCGGGGGGGACGTGGTTGTCGTGTGCGACGACTCGCTGCGCGATCTGCAGAGCTTCAAGCGCCGCAGCCACTACCCCGCCGGGCGCGGCGGGCATGGCTCGGGCTCGCAGCGCCACGGCGCCGACGGGGAGACGCTCACGATCCGGGTGCCGCCGGGCACGCAGATCGCGGGCGTGCCTGGCGCCGGCCACGGTGGTGACGCGGATGCGGACGCTGGCGAGGCGAACGGCGCCGGCGCCGGCTCCGGCTCTGAGCAGGACGATGGGGGAGATCTGCTGGGGCGACGCTGGGAGCTGCTGGCGGATGGGCAGACGGCGACGATCGCGCGCGGCGGCGGCGGCGGCAAGGGCAACAAGCGCTTCGCCACGCCCACGCGCCAGGCTCCGCGCTTCGCCGAGCGCGGCCTCGTGGGGGAGGAGGGCTGGCTGGAGCTGCGGCTGCGACTGCTCGCGGACGTGGGCCTGGTGGGGCTGCCGAACGCCGGCAAGTCATCGCTGCTGGCGCGCCTCACGCGTGCCGCTCCGAAGATCGCAAGCTATCCGTTCACGACGCTCTCGCCGGTGCTGGGCGTGCTCGAAGGTGAGGATCGCCAGCTGATCGTGGCGGACATCCCCGGCCTGATCGAAGGCGCGAGCGAGGGCGCTGGCCTTGGGCACGAGTTCCTCGCGCACGTCGAGCGCACGCGCCTGCTGGTGCACGTGCTGGACATCGCGCCGGAGCTGACGATGGACGAGCACGCGGACGCGGCGGTCAACCACGCGACGATCGAGCGCGAGCTGGAGGCGCACGACGAGCGCCTGGCGCGGCTGCCGCGCGTGCTGGCGCTGTCGAAGGGCGATCTCGTGCCCGAGGAGCGGGTGCAGGCAGCCGTCGAGGACTGGCGGCGCCGGCTGGGGGAGGACGTGCCCGTGCTCGCCACCTCGAGCGCGACCGGCGCGGGCGTGCGCGAGCTGGGTGAGCTGCTGCTGCGGCTCGTGCCCGACCTCGCCGTGCCCGACGGCCTGGGGGACGGCAGCCCGCGCGCGGGCGAGCAGGAGCTGGCCGAGCACATGGTGTTTCGCCCGACGGGCGGCGCGGGCTTTCAAGTCGAGCGGCTGCGAGAGGGCGCGTTCGCCGTCAGGGGCAGGGGCATCGAGCGCCTGCTCGAGCGATTCGACGTCGACAACGAGGACGCGATGGCCTATCTCGAGGGCAGGCTGCGCAGGATCGGCGTGCTCGGCGCGCTCGACGCCAAGGGCTTTCAGCCGGGCGATGAGATCGAGATCGCGGGCGTGACGTTCGAGCTGGACCCGGGCGCGTCGTCGTAGCCTTGCGCGAGCGGGCGAGCGTGATGGAGTTGAGCGGTCGGAGTGTGCGGATCGCCTCGATCGAGGACATGCTCGCGATGAAGCGTGCTGCCGGACGTCCGCAGGACCTCGTCGACATCGAATCCCTCGAAGTTGCGCGAGAGCTCCTGCGGGTGGGCGGGGGCAGGTCTAGCTGAGGGTCGTCGTCGCCGCTCCGGCGGTGCACTGACCGTCTACGCTCCTTCACGCCATGAGACGCGTGGTCATCAAGCTGGGCTCGAGCGTGGTCGCGGACGACGAGGGCACGCCGCGCATGGACGTGCTCGCGGCGGTGTGCGACCAGCTGGTGGCTGTGCACGGCGAGGGCGGCGAGGTGATCGTCGTGACGAGCGGCGCGATCGCGCGCGGGATGCGCGTGATGGAGCTGCCGCAGCGCCCGACGACGATCGGCGCGCTGCAGGCGGCGAGCGCGGTGGGCCAGGGCAAGCTGTACAGGATCTACGACGAGCTGCTGCGCGAGCGCGGCGTGACGAGCGCGCAGGTGCTGCTGACGTTCTTCGACATGAGCGCGCGCACGCACTACCTGAACGCGCGCCAGACGCTGAGCACGCTGCTGGAGTGGCGGGTGCTGCCGGTGATCAACGAGAACGACACGACCGCCACCGACGAGATCTCCTTCGGCGACAACGACTTCCTGGCGGCGCAGGTGGCGGTGCTGATCGCCGCCGACGAGCTGATCCTGCTGACGGACATCGACGGGCTGTTCACCGCCGACCCGCGGCTGTACCCCGACGCGCGGATCGTGCCGGAGGTGAGCGACTTCGCCGCGCTGGAGGAGCTGGAGATCGGGCACACGACCTCGCCGCTGGGCTCGGGCGGGATGCGCTCGAAGGTGGTCGCCGCGGAGATGGCCACCGCCGCGGGGATCCCCACGGTGATCTGCAACGGTGTGCGCGCGCACGCGCTCGCGGCTGTGCTGGCGGGCGAGCGCGAGGGCACGCGCTTCGCCGCGCGCGAGGCGCGCTACTCGAGCTTCAAGCTGTGGCTGAAGTACGCCAAGCCCTCGCGCGGCACGCTCGTGATCGACGGCGGGGCGGTCCGCGCCGTGCGCGAGGGCAGCGCCAGCCTGCTGCCGGTGGGGATCGTGGATGTCGTCGGCGAGTTCGACGCGGGCGACGCGGTGGACATCGCCGAGCAGCCCGACGATGGCGTCGAGCACGGCCGCATCTTGGCCAAGGGCATCTGCAGCTACTCCGCCGCCGAGCTTCGGCGCGTGGTCGGGTTGAAGTCCGACGACGTGCGCAAGATCCTGCCGCGCGCCACCGACGAGGCCGTGCACCGCGACTACCTGGTGCTCGACTGACCCCGGCTGCGCCCGGCGCTCGCAAATGTGCCCGCCGCGTGTCACCGCGGTAGCCGATGTGTGACGGACGGGGGTGGTGTGTGCTCTTGCGCGCGGTGTATAACGATGGCTCTACAGCATTTTTTCGGGAGACAATCCGGCGCTCGCCCCGCAGCTCGGCCCCGGTGGCCGGTCTCATCGCCCGTTGGACGAGTCCGCCGCCTTCGGCCCTGTCGTACCCTGTAGGGCATGGCAATCGCCGTCTCGTCGGTCGCTGACACCTGTCGCGCGGCCAAGCGCGCCGCGCGCGTGCTCGCGCGGACGGACACCGCCGTCAAGGACGCCGCGCTGGAGGCGATCGCGGCGGCGCTCGAGCTGCGTGTCGAGGAGATCCTCGCGGCGAACGAGCGCGACATGGAGGCGGGACGCGACGCCGAGATCGGCGCGGCGCTGCTGGACCGGCTGCGCCTCGACCGCGGCCGCGTGCACGCGATCGCCGCCGCGGCGCGCCAGATCGCCCAGCTCCCCGACCCCGTCGGCGAGGTGATCGACGGGCATCGCCTGCCCAACGGCCTGGACGTGCGCAAGGTGCGCGTGCCGCTGGGCGTCGTCGCCGTCGTCTACGAGGCGCGCCCCAACGTCACCATCGATGCCGCCGCGCTGTGCCTGAAGTCGGGCAACGCGATCGTCCTGCGCGGCTCCTCCTCGGCCGCGCAGTCCAACGCCGTGCTCGCGCGGATCGCCGGCGAGGCGGCCGTCGCCGCGGGGCTGCCCGACGGCTGCGTCAGCCTCGTCGCCGGCGGGGGACGCGAGGAGCTCGCCGAGCTCGCCACCCAGAGGGACAGCGTCGACCTGATCATCCCGCGCGGCGGCGAGGGCCTGAAGGACGCGCTGCAAGCGGTCGCCACCGTGCCCGTCATCTACGCCGCGTCGGGCAACTGCCACGTGTACGTCGACTCCTGCGCCGACATCGAGCAGGCGCTCGCGATCGTGCTCAACGCCAAGACCCAGCGCCCGGGCGTGTGCAACGCCGCCGAGACGCTGCTCGTACACGAGCGCATCGCCGGGGAGTTCCTGCCGCCGGCGCTCAGCGCGCTCGCCGGCGCCGGTGTCAGCATCCGCGCCGACGTACGCGCCCACCACGCGCTGGCCGGCCACGGCGCCATCCCAGATCTGATCATCGAGGACGCCAGCGAGGAGGACTGGGCGACTGAGTACCTCGCGCCGGTGCTCGCGGTCGGGATCGTCGACGGCGTGGAGCAGGCGATAGAGCACATCGGCCGCTACGGCAGCGGGCACTCGGAGGCGATCGTCACGCGCGACACCGCCGCCGCGCGCGCGTTCCAGCTCGGCGTGGACGCCGCGTGCGTGTACGTCAACGCGTCCACGCGCTTCACCGACGGGGGCGAGTTCGGGATGGGCGCGGAGATCGGCAACTCCACGCAGAAGCTGCACGCGCGCGGGCCGATCGGGCTGCGCGAGCTGTGCACGTTCAAGTACCTCATCGAAGGCGACGGACACGTCCGCGATTAGGTCGCTCGGCATCCTCGGCGGCACGTTCAACCCGCCGCACCTCGGGCACCTCGCGGTCGCGCGTCACGCGCTGCTGGAGCTCGCGCTCGATCGCGTGCTGCTCGTGCCCGCGCACACCGCCCCATACAAGGCCGGCGAGGATGGTGTGTGGGACGGGCGCGATCCCGGCCCACAGCACCGCCTGCGCATGTGCCGGCTGGCGGTCGACGGCGTCGCCGGGCTGTCGGTGTCCGCCGTGGAGGTGGAGCGCGGCGGGCTGTCCTATACCGTGGATACCTTGACGTCCATACATGCCAGCCACGCCGACGCCGAGCTGACGTTCATCGTCGGAGCCGACACGGCCCAGACGCTGCCCACCTGGCGCGAGCCCGCGCGGGTGCTCGAGCTCGCGCGCCTGGCGGTGGCCGCGCGCGCCGGCGCCGAGCGCAGGCGGGTGCTCGCCGCGCTGTCCGGCCTCGGCGTCGCCGCCGCCGACGTCAGCTTCCTGGCGATGCCCGCCATCGACGTCTCCTCCTCGCTCGTGCGCCGCCGCGCCGCCGACGGCGAGTCGATCGACGAGCTCGTCGGGCCGGCCGTCGCCGCGTACATCGCCGAGCACCGCCTGTATCGCGCCGGCGCCGAGGCGGTGCTGCGATGAGCTCCAGGGAGGGCGCTCCGCAGGGCTCCGGGCCGCTGCAGGGCGAGCGGCTCGTCGGCGAGATCGCGCGCCTGGCAGCCGACAAGAAGGCGATCGACGTCGTCGAGCTCGACCTGCGCGGGGTGCTCGGCTACACCGACTACTTCCTCGTCTGCTCCGGCAACACCGGCCGCCAGGCGAAGGCCATCCACGACGGCATCCTCGAGGGGCTCAAGCGCGAGCACGACACGCTGCCGCGCAGGGTCGAGGGCTCCGCCGCCGCCGGCTGGATCCTGATGGACTACCTCGACGTCGTCGCGCACATCTTCACGCCCGAGACGCGCGAGTTCTACCGCCTGGAGCAGCTGTGGGGCGAGGCGCCCGCGCGGGTCGCAGAGGGGAGCGCGCGCGTCGCCGAGGAGCGGCCCGCACACGCCGCCGGCGCCGACGGTTGAGAGACATTGTCCGAATCCGGTTGACTGTTCGTAGCCGCAGCGGTTAGGGTCGGCTCGACAGCGCCGCCGAGGGAGCGGCGCGCACGCACACCTAGAGAGGGGAACCATGCACTACTCGATCGTTGATCGCGGGAGGTATCGTCTCGCGCTCATCTGCGCCGCGCTCGTCGCAGCGTCATTGACGTACGGCCTCACAGCCCTCGTCGCCACCGCCCGCGCCGAAGGCCCCGGGTCGGGCACGCCGACAGTGGTCAGTCTCGGTGACTCGTTCATCTCCGGCGAGGCAGGACGCTGGGCCGGCAACACCGACGAAAGCTCGTCCAAGACCGACGCGCTCGGGTCGACCGCCTACTACGACAACTCCACCGACACAGCCGAACTGATCAAGGGCTGCCATCGCTCGAAGTCGGCCGAGGTCTACATCGGCGGCGGCGTCAACGGCGAGAACCTCGCCTGCTCCGGCGCCAAGACCACCAGCTTCACGACCGAAGGCCTGTTCAAGCCCGGCATCGACTTCTACAGCTCCGGTGGAAACGAAGGCCAGGCGCTGATGCTCCAGCACTTCGCCGCCAGCCACAACGTCAAGCTCGTCGCGCTGTCGATCGGCGGCAACAACTTCAACTTCGCCAGCATCGTCACGACGTGCGTCGAGGACTTCCTCGAGTCGACGATCTTCGACGACTTCTACTGCAGCAAAGAAAGCTCGGTCACCAACAACTTCACCTCCAGCAACGTCAGCAAAGTCAAGGGCGAAATCGAAACCGCGATCAAGAACGTGGCCACGGCCATGACCAACGCGGGCTACACGAGCTCCCAGTACACGATCCTCGTGCAGAACTACCCCTCACCGATCCCCAACGGGTCGGAATTCCGCTACACCCAGAGCGGCTACAGCAGGCAGTTCACCGGCGGCTGCGGCTTCTGGAACACGGACGCCAACTACGCCAACGCCACGATGCTGCCCACGATCGACAACACCGTGCTGGGTGCGGCAGCCGGCGTCGGTCTGTCGAACGTGAAGACGATGGAACTGTCCTCAGCGTTCAACAGCCACCGGCTGTGCGACAAAGGCGTGGGGATGCTCGAGGAAGAGGGCCTCGCCAACTGGAAAGCCGCCGAAGCGGTCAACAAGAGCGAGTGGTTCAACCAGATCCGCACGATCGAAACGCTGACCGGGCCCTACGAACTGCAGGAAGACATCCACCCCAACTACTGGGCGCAGCTCGGGCTGCGCAACTGCCTGACCCAGGCCTACAACGCGGGCACGCCCAAGGGCGGCACGTGCACCATCTCCGCCACTGGCCTCAACTCGGCGGGCGAGCCGAACATGTCGCTGCACTGATCGCCTGAACAGCGGGGCGAGCCGATGGGTCCACGCCGATCGGCTCGCCGCGCACCAGCGTCAGCGCCACCGCCTGGGCGAGCAGCGCCAGCGTGGTGGCGAGCGCGAACGCGGCCGCCGTGTCGAGGTGGCGCAGCGACAGCGCCAGCGTGAAGCAGAAAAGCGCGAACGCGCCGAAGCCGCTGACGAGCCCGCGCAGCAGGCGCAGCAGCTCGTCAGTTCCGCGCTGGGCGTGGGTGAACGTCGCGAGCACCGTCGCGATGATCGGAAACGGCGCCAGCAGCCCGCTGAGCTGCGGGCCCAGCCAGCCGGCGACCGCGGTCAGGGTGAGCACCAGCGCCAGCGCGCACGCCGCCCGCAGCGGCAGGTCCCACGCGGGCGGAGCGCCGTGCGCGCTCCGCCCCAGCAGCGGGCGCGGCAGCGACGCCAGGCCGACCAGCAGCGCCAACGCGGCCAGGCCGAGCGCCGCGCCGAGCGGCGGCGAGAGCACGCTGAGCACGGCCGTGCCGATCGCGAACGCCAGCCAGCCGGCGAGCATGCTCGCCGCCCACGGCAGGCGCCCCGCGAGCCGGCTGTAGACGACCACGAACGCGATCAGCGACACCAGCCCCAGCAGCGTGCCCGCGGCCGCGTCCGCGGCGAACACCCGCCCATGCTCGAGCGTGTACGCGAGCAGGATCGGACCGGCGACCACCGGCAGCCCCGCGACCAGCCCGCCGACCTTCGGCCCGAAGCGGCGGGCGACCAGCGACGCGCACACCACGAACGCGGGCGCCAGCAGCAGCTTGACGGCGAGCAGCATCACCCAGGGATCATTGCGCACAGCAACCGGCGTGGCGAGCCGCGCGGCTCTGTACCGTGGGTTGCGGACGCGTCCACGTCGGGGGTCATGGGCGTGCTTGTCCGATTGCGCCCGCAAGGTCGATGTGACCTCGCGGCGACCGGTCGGGCGTGACCTTGACCTTGCGCACAATCGCAGAACTGATACACCGACGTGCCCGCCTCGTGCTCGCGGTGACGGCTGTCCTGACGGTGGCCGCGGGTGTGTTCGGCGCGGGCGTGGTCGGCTCGCTCAGCAACGGCGGCAGCTCCGACCCGAACGCTCCCAGCGAGGTCTCCGGGGGCCAGATCGCGGCCGCCACCGGCGTGCCGGCGCAGCCGGGGCTGGTGGCGCTCGTGCGCACGCCCGGTCCGGTGCTGTCCGCGCGCGGGCGCGGCGTGGTGGCGCGGGTGGCGGCGGAGCTGGCCTCGCAGGGGGCGATCGCTCGCGTGGTGAGCGTGCTGGACGCCCGTCAGCCGGGCGCGCTGGTCTCGCGCGACGGCCGCGCGACGCTCGTGCTGGGCTACTTCGGCGCGCGCACCTCCGAACACGCGGCGACGACGGCGGCGCAGCGAATCGCGCGGGCCCTGCGCGACGTGCCCGGTGTGAGCGTGGGCGGCGACCAGCTGACGTTCAGCCAGCTCGAAGACACGATCTCCTCGCAGCTGCCGAAGGTCGAGCTGATCGCCTTCTCGATCCTGCTGGCGCTGTCGCTGATCGCCTTCCGCGGCCTGGTCGCGGCCGCGCTGCCGCTGATGGTGGGGGCGGTGGCGGTGGCGGGCAGCCTGACGATCCTGCGCGCGCTCGCGCACGTGACGTCGCTGTCGGTGTACTCGCTCAACCTCGTCACCGGCCTGGGGCTGGGCCTGGCAATCGACTACTCGCTGTTCGTGGTGTACCGCTACCGGGAGGAGCTGGCGCGCTGCGGGCACTGCTCGCTGGCGCTCGAGCGCACGCTCGCGACGGCCGGCCGCACTGTCGCGTTCTCATCGGTGACGGTGTCGGTGGCGCTGCTGTCGCTGCTGGTGTTCCCGCAGCCGATGCTCTCGTCGATGGGGATCGCGGCGGCCGTTGTGACGGTGTTCGCGGCGAGCGCCGCGCTGGTCCCGCTGGCGGCGATGCTGGCGCTGCTCGGCCCGCGCGTGAACGCGCTGTCGCCCGCGTGGCTGCGGCGCGCGCGCGGGCACGCAGAGGGGCCGGCGGGGGACGGGCGCTGGTACCGGCTGGCCGCGCGCGTGATGCGCCGGCCCGGTTGGGTGGCGGCTGCGTGCGCGGTGTGCCTGGCGCTCGTGGGGCTGCCCGCTCTGAACCTGCGCCTGGGCGGGACCGACGCGCGCGTTCTGCCGTCCGGATCGAGCGCGCGCACGGTGGAAGCGGCGGTGGCCGCGCGGTTCGCCGCCGACCCGTCTGATCCGGTGGTGGCGCTGGTGCACGCGGGCGGCCGGGCGGGGCCCGCGCTGGAACGCTATCGCGCGCAGCTCGCGCGCCTGCCCGGCGTCGCGCTCGCGGAGCCCCCGGCGCGCATCGCCGCCGGGCTGTGGACCGTGTCGCTGCTCGCCGCGCATCCGCCGCTCAGCGAAGCGTCGCAGCGCCTGATCGGCGACATCTACGCGCTGCCCGCGCCCTACAAGGTCGCTGTGTCGGGCGTGGCGGCGGGCCAGTACGACGAGCACTCGAGCCTGCGCTCGCACATCGTGCTGGCGATCGCGGTGCTGGCGGTGACGACGCTGATCGTGCTGTTCGCGATGACCGGCTCGGTGGCGCTGGCGATCAAGTCGCTGATCATGAACCTGCTGACGCTCAGCGGCGCGTTCGGCCTGCTGGTGCTGATCTTCCAGGACGGCCATCTGCAGGGCCTGCTCGGCTACACCGCCACCAGCTCGCTCGAGCAGACGAACATGATCATCCTGTTCATCATCGGCTTCGGCCTGTCGACCGACTACGGCGTGTTCCTGCTGGCGCGCATCAAGGAGGCGCACGACCTCGGCGCCAGCGACGAGGTGGCGGTGGCGACCGGCCTGGAGCGCAGCGGCCGCGTGGTCAGCGCCGCGGCGCTGCTGTTCTGCGCGGCCGTCGGCTCGCTCGCCGTCTCCAGCGTCGCGTCGCTGAAAGAGTTCGGCGTGGGCGCGGCGCTGGCGGTGATCATCGACGCGACGATCGTGCGCGCGCTGCTCGTCCCCGCGCTGATGGGCCTGCTGGGGCGCGCCAACTGGTGGGCCCCGCGACCGCTTGGGCGGCTCGCCGCGCGATCGTGGGGGCGACCGGAGGTGCACGTCGACCTGGGCGCGGCCGTGCGGGTGGAGGGCGAGAGGCCGGCTTGACAAGTGCGCCCTTGCGAGAGGGCGTCGCCTGCTAAAACGCCGATGATGACCTGTCTCGCCTCGCTGGGAGGTGATCGCTGATGCGCCAGGGCCCGCTCGCCGGCCGCTATCCCGCGGTCGCGACCATGGTGATGTTCGCGCTGATCCCCTACCTGGCGATGTCCGCGGCGCTTCAGCCGCTGACGCCGATCATCGCCAAACAGCTGCACACGAGCCTGCAGACGATGAGCCTCAGCTCCGGCCTCGCCAACGCCGCCTACGCGGCCGGCACGGTGCTGGCGGTGCAGCTTGCCCAGCACCTGCCGCAGCGGAGGATGCTGATCGTCTACGCGACCGTGCTCGTGATCGGGTCGGTGCTGGCGGCGGCGGCGCAGGACCCGGAGATGTACATCGTCGGCCACGTGCTCCAGGGCCTCTGCACGAGCCTGCTGCTCATCTCCGCCGTGCCGCCGCTGGCGATCGGCTACCCGGCGAGCAAGCTGCACACCACGGCGATGATCATGAACCTGTGCATCTTCGGGGCGGTCGCGCTCGGCCCGGCCATCGGCGGGCTGCAGGCGCAGTCGGACGCCTGGCGGCCGCTGTTCTGGATCATCGCCGCGATAGCGGCCAGCGCGCTGGTTCTGGCCGTGCTGACGTTCGACGACGCGCCGCCCGCCAATCCCGACTCGCCGCGCGATCCACTGGCGATCGCGCTGGCGGTCGTCGGTTGCACGGCCGCGTTCTTCGGCGCCTCAGAGCTGCTGACCCACCCCTTCCTCGCCGGCGAGACCATCGTGCCGCTGCTTGGCGGCCTGGCGACGATCATCGTCCTGATCACCTACCAGTTCCGAGCGAAGCAGCCACTCCTGACGATCCGCACGATGCTGACCAGCACGATGCCGGTCGCGGGCATCGTGGTGGCGCTGTTCGCGGCGGCGGCGTCGGTGTCGGCGACCGCGCTGACCGCGGGTGCGCTGGCCGGGCGCTACGGGCCGCTTCACATAGGTCTGCTCTACCTGCCGGAGGTCGCCGGCGCGGTGATCACCGCGGTGCTGCTCGGCGTGCTCATCACCAAACGTGCGATCCACTATCTCCCGTTGGCCGGAATGGTGTTCCTCGCGGCCGGGATCGCGGTCTTCCGCATCGACGTGCCGTCGAGCCAGGCGGCCACGCTCATCGGCTCGGGGCTGACCGGCATCGGTCTCGGCGCGACGGTCGCGCCGGCGCTGTTCGTGGCCGGCTTCTCGCTGCCCTCGGCCAGCCTCCAGCGCGTGTTCGCGATCGTCGAGCTCATGCGCGCGGTGGCGGCGTTCATGATCGCGCCCATCTTCGCCCACTTCGCCGCGACCGTCGGCGGCAGCGTCGACGCCGGCACCGGCACCGCGCTGTGGATCGGCCTGGGGCTCGCTCTCGGCGGCGCCGTGATCGGCGTCGCCATCTACGCGCTCGGCGGCGCGCGCCCGCAGACCCCCGACATCGAGCGCTTCGTGGCGGGCGAGTGCCCCGCCTGGAACTCGCCGCCGCTGCTGGCGAGAGTTCGCCCGGGCTTGACGGCGGCACAGCCCGCGACAGGGAGCGCCAACTGACATGGCATCGACCGACACGAGCGCCGCAGCGCCCGCCACACCCACCGGCCCGATCCTCTTCGCCTACGACGGCTGCGAGCTGGCGAAGCTCGCGATCGAAGAGGCCGGCCGCCAGCTGGCGCCCGGACGCGACGCGCTGGTCGTCTGCGTTTGGCAGCCGGGTGACGTCGGGTTTCTGCCCGTCGGCGATGAGCACTTCAACGCCGCCGAGGCCACCGAGGTGAAGAAAGCCGCGGAGGAGACCGCCGCGCACGGAGCGTCGCTGGCGGAGAAGGCGGGGTTCCGAGCGCACAGCATCGCGATCCACGCCGCGCCGACCTGGAAGGGCATCGTCGACGTCGCCAACGAGCGAAAAGCGAGCCTCATCGTGCTCGGTCCCCATCGCCGTCGCGGGCTCGCCGGACATCTGCTCGGCAGCGTCACCGCCGCCGTGACCGCGCACACGGAGTCCGCTGTGCTGATCGTGCATTCCTGACGGCTGCCAGCGGCCGTCGGTGGCTATGGCGTCTGCTTCGCTGGCTGGCCGTCGATCCCCAGCACGCCCGCGACGGCGCACGCGGCCAGGAGCTCGTCGTCAGGCGCGTGTCCGGCGAGTGCGATCACGGTGCCCTCGAGCGCGCCCGGCTATCCGCTCGGTCCTGCGCACCCGCGGCTCGCATTGAGTCGCTTCAGGGACGATGCGCTGGAGTCGCTGTGGGGCGCCCTGTACGAGCACGCCGCGCGTGTTGCCATCAGGAGCCGTTGTTCACGAAGGCCTGGTAGGGCCGGCAGGGCTCGTTGCGCAGGCTCGGGCATGGCGGCAGTCCGGTGGGCACGTTGACGCCGGGCACGATCGGGAGGGTGAGGCTGGCGGGCATCCCGGGCCCGAACGCGATCGACACGTTGGCGGTGGCGCCTTCCGGCTGCGTCTGACCGAACGACCACACGGGCTGTGTGCCGTTCGGCGCGGAGATCGTGACCCTGATGCGCGAGCCTGCGCGGTAGACGTGCCCCTCGAAGTACAGCGGGATCGTGACCGGTACGAATTCGTCAGCCGGCATCGGCTGCTCATCGGACGCACGGAAGGTCGGGATCGGCTGGGCCGGCGTCGGGGTCTGGTCGAACATGTTTTCCGAGGTGGTGGCGAGCTTGCGCTCGCTGGCGCGGATCCAGCCGTTCTGGACGAAGGTCTCGTTGCCGTCGGGGCGCACCTCGCTGACCGTCGCCTGGAGATCGACGTCCGGCGTGGATGACTCCACCCAGAGGTTGACGGCGCCCCCACCGATGGCGGTGGCGTTGGTCGTGAGTGGCGCCGAAACGTAGGACGCGGCGGAGCCCGCCGTGGGCTGGGCCCAGTTCCATTCCCACTCGGACGCGTCGCCCCACAGCCCGCCCGACCCGGTGGCGCCCGAGTAATCCGTCAGCGGTGTCGCGTTCGCGTTCGAGGTGTAGGAGTCGACCCCCTGGGCCGTTGCCGGCTGTTCATTGAGCGTGCCTTCCGGCCCGAGATACCACGAGTCGGCCGTCGTGCCGGGTATCGGGAACGCCGAGAACGACTGTTCGAACGCGGGATAGGGGTTGCCGGGCGTCGTGCTGCCGGTCGGAGAGGCTCCTGCGCCGTTGTCGAACAGCACCCGAACCTCCGGGAGCGCCGTGAAGGCCGACAGCGCCGCCGCGTATGTCGGCTGTTCCTGGATCGGGTCCGGCGGTAGCGTGACCTCGTCTCCTTTGGGGAGTCCCAACGCCTCCTGATAGATGGTCGGCGCCGCGGCATCCATGATCGCCCGGTTGTCGATCGGCGCCTGGTGCGCGACGTACAGCTCCAAGAAGTCGTAGAGCCGGTTGAAGGTGTACGGATCGAGCGAGTCGATATGGGCGCCGTTGCTGAACGTGAACCACTTGTGTTCGGTGCCGGTGAAGTGCTCCGCCAGATCGGCGCAGTGCCCGCCGGTCTGCTCGTCCTCCCACTGGCATGCCATGAACGTCGGAACGTCGATGTTGTGCACGAACGTCACCGGGTCCAGCGGGTCGGCCACAGACGGGTTGTAGGTCGCGTTTTCCTTGATTTCTGACAGCAGGTTCGTCGCCTCTCCGTGCAGGTCCTGGTTTTCCGCGCAGGTCTGATCGCCGTTCTGTATCTGTTCGTACGCCCAGTGCTCGCCGCTGTCTGGGCCGGCCGGTTCGGCGTCGTGCTGCCGTTCTTCGGCCCAGGGCACCGCGAAACCGGTGTTGAGGATGCCACCCGGATAGAGCGTCGTCGCTGTCGCGTCGAGCACCGAAAGGGGCGCGATCGCCTCGAGGTCGTGCGGTCGAAGTTGAGCCGCGAAGAGCTGGCTGATCCCGCCGTAGGAGATGCCGAGCATGCCCACTTTGTGGTGGAGCACCCACGGCTGTCTGGCGATGGTTTCAATCACGTCATACGCATCGAGATTCTCCAGCGGTTCGAAATAATCGAAGGCGCCGCCCGAGCAGCCGGTACCGCGCATGTTCACGTCGACCACAGCGAAGCCCATCAGGTTGGCCAGCGTGGCGATGCCGCTTTCGGGACCCGCGGGGTTCGCGTAGCCGTATCCCGAGTATTCGATCAAGGTTGGATACCGCGCTGTGCCGCTCGCCGCCCGGGAGGCCGGGAACTGAAAGTCCGAGCGTGCGCCGGTCAGGCCTGGAATGCCGGGCAGGTGGACGTCGATCGCCAGCTGGGTACCGTCGCGCGTCGTCAGGTACGTGTACCCGCTGTCCGGGATCGACTGCTTGTAGATGCTGCGATCCCAGGGCGCCGAGGCTTGCGTGTGGACGCGAATCGGCCCCGATTCTTCGCCTGTTGCGCTCAGCCGGACCCTGTAGCGTTTTCCGGGCGCGACGTTCCGGAACAGCAACCCCCCGAGCGAGTCCGCGGTCTGCGTGGAGACCGTTTCGCCCCTCGCCCGCAGCAACGACATCTGTGCGCCCGGGGCCATGCCGGTGACGTACACCTGTTCCACGCTCCCGTGCGCGCTGAACGCCGACGCGGTCGCGGCGGCCGCGAGACAGACGGCGGCTGCCGCAAGCGTCGCGCCGGCGCCGATCCGCACGCGACGCCGCAGCGAAGCCAGCGGCACTCCGCCATCCCGCACATCCCCCATACGCATCCCCATGTACGTAGTAAACACCACTTGAGGGATTGGCACAGCCCGGCGGATCTGATGCGATGATGCACTAGCATCATCTTGTGCGGACAACCTTGAACATCGACGAGGATGTCGTCGCGGTCGCGCGGCAGCTCGCCGTCGGGGAGCATCGCTCGCTCGGCTCCGTCATCTCCGAGCTTGCCCGTCGAGGGCTGACCCCCGCTCGGGTTGAGGCTGACGACGGACTGCCGGTTATCCGTGTGCCGGCAGGTACGCCGCCGATCACGCCAGAGATGGTGCGGCGAGCACTCGACGAGGGTTGAGCTTCCCGGTGGGGTTGCTGGACGTCAACGCGCTTGTCGCGCTGGCTTGGGACTCGCACGTGCAGCATGCGGCGATGCGCGCATGGTTCACGGCGAACGGCTCCGCGGGATGGGCGACGTGTCCGATCACAGAGAGCGGCTTCGTGCGGGTGTCGGCCAACCCGATCGTGCTGCCGAGCGCGATCGGCGTCGATGCGGCACGAGGGGTGCTTTCAACATTGCGCGCACACCCCGACCATCGTTTCCTCACCGATGACGTCTCAGTGAGCGACAGTGACGTGCCGTCGATCGCTGGCTATCGGCAGGTGACCGACGCGCACCTGCTGACACTCGCCCGTCGCCGCGGGGTGCGCCTGGTCACGTTCGACTCGAGCATCCTCGCCATGGGCGACGGAAATGACGTTGAGGTATTGACCGCGCTTTGAAAGTAGCCGACGGCCGGGGGCCTCGGTACCGCAGTACCGCGCGGAGCGATCGCCAGCGCGGCGGTCTTTGCGCCCGCCCTTGACCGATTTCGTCCGTTGGTCTACTATTCAATTGATAGGTTTATCAACCGTCATGATGAATACACGTTGACCACCGACCAGCTCGACACCACGTTCGCGGCCCTCGCCGACCCCACTCGTCGCGCAATCCTGGCGCGGCTCGCACGTGACGGCGAGGTCACGGTGAACGAGCTCGCCGATCCGTTCCCCGTCAGCGTGCAGGCGATCTCCAAGCACTTGAAGGTGCTCGAGCGGGCCGGATTGATCACCCGTGGGCGCACGGCCCAGCTTCGTCCATCCCGGCTGGAGGGTGCCCCCCTGCGCGACGCGGCGGACTGGCTCGAGCAGTACCGCGATATCTGGGAGGGACGTCTGGATCGCATTGCACATCGTCTCCAAGACATACAACGAAAGGCTGACAGCGATGAGTGAGCAGTTTGAGATGGCCGAGCGCACGATCGTCATCGAGCGCGAGCTCGACGCGCCGCGGGAGCTGGTGTGGCGGGTGTGGACCGATCCGGACGAGGTGACGAAGTGGTGGGGACCGGAGCACTTCACGACGCCCCGCGAGAAAATCGAGCTCGACCTGCGCCCAGGCGGGGTCTGTCGGATGACGATGGTCGGGCCCGACGGAGTCGAGTATGCAAACGACGGTCACTTCGGGATCGTCGAGCCGCCCGCGAGGCTGTCGTTCGCCCAGGAGACCACCGACAACCCGATGATCGAGTCGGGCGAGACGACGGTCGAGTTCATCCACATCGGCCAGGACCGCACGAAGCTCGTGATCACATCCCGCATGATCTGCGCCGAGCAGCTCATACCCATGGCCCAGGCCGGCTGGAGCAGTCAGCTCGACAAGCTCGAGCGCCTGCTTCGGAACGCGTGAGACTCATCAGCGTCTCGGCGAATGGCTCTGAGGCAGTACAGAACGAATCGATCGGAGAGGTAGATGAGCAAGCTGGTGGAGGCAACCCACGTGACGCTCGGCGGTGAGATCGGCTCGCCCGACGCGTGGACGCGGCCGTACCTCGACGACGAGCACGCGCGCTACGCAAACAAGCTCCTGACTGCCGCGGACGCTCTCCTGTTGGGCCGGCTCACGTACGAGGGCCTGTCCGTCGCCTACACCGGGATGGCGAAGGAAGCCTCTCCCGGGGCGCCGATCGCGTTCATCGACCGGATGAACCGAATCCCCAAGTTCGTAGCATCGAGGACGCTGCATGAGACGACTTGGAACGCGACCGTGATTGACGACAATGTCGCCACGTTCGTCGACGACCTCAAGCGGAAGTCCGGGCAGAACCTGTTGAAGTACGGAAACGGTCCGCTTGACGCCACGCTGATGGAGCACGGCCTTATCGATGAGTTCCATCTGTTCCTCACGCCCGTCGCCGTGGGCAAGGGCAAGCACCTCTTTGCGCACATCGACACAGCACCCCATCTCGCCCTCGTGAATGTCACCCAATTCCTCAGCGGCGTGATCGTCCTCGTCTACACACCGAAGTAGATCGCGCAACCGCCAACCCGACTCGCGGAGAAGAGTCGCTGAGCGCCAGCGGTCGGGATTGATTGAAGCGGCGCTTGCTTGCGCTCAGGAGGAGCGCGCTTCGGTCGCCGTTGGAATAGCACGGCTCAATGTCCCCGTCGGGCGAGAAGAGCGCCGGTGCTACAGCATCGTCGTGGTCGGTCATGTCCGCATCCTGAGCGAATTCGACGGCGGGTAGTCCCAACGACCACAGTGCGGCCGAGAGCGCGACGAAGCCAGCGCGGTGGTTCCCGTCAGCAAAGGGATGCACGCGCAGGATGCCCGCATACAGAGCACCTGCCACACGGGTCTGCTCCAGAACGCTGGCACTTCGCTTCGCGAGTCGCTCAAGGCCGCCGTCGAATGAGACGCAGACCTTCGCGAGATCACGGCGCAGAGCGTCGGGCGAGCTTCCCTCGATCTGGCGCATACCGCGACAGACGGCCCGCCCTGTAAAAGCGCGAGCCCTCCTTGTCCTGATAACGCGGATACCTAGATTCGTCCACCCACCGAGGATGCCAAGCGATGCGGACCCCTGCACAGACAACAGTCTGATGGAGCTAGTCGGGCTCGAACCGACGACCTTCTGGCTGCCAGCCAGACGCTCTCCCAGCTGAGCTATAGCCCCAGGATCAACGCAGGAAGTGTAGCTGTCCGGGTTCGGTAGGGTCTATCGCCGGGCCGAGCGTCCGTCTCACCGCTCCCGGGCCCGTGACGGCCCCCCACGCCTCACCCCCGCGGGATGAACTCCGGCACGTCCAGGTCGTCGTTGGGTCGCGCCGCCGCGGCCTGCCTGCGCCGTCCGCGCGCCTGCGGGTCCTCGTCGGGCTCCCGCTCGGGGCCGGTGGTGACCTGGTCGAGTCGCGCGGTCATGCCGCCGTGGGTCAGGCGCACGTCGCGCAGCAGGCGCTCGGCGTTGTTGCGCAGCGACACCGACAGCTCGCGCAGGTTGCGGGAGACCTCCGTCCCCTCGCCAAGGATGTCGCGCGCGACGATGTGCGCCTCGCTGGTGATCTCGCGGGCTTCGTCGCGCGCCTTCGCCTTGATCTCCTTCGCCTGGTCTCCGGCCTCCGAGTGCAGGCGCGCGAGCTCCTCGCGGCCGGACTCCAACAGCTTGTCGGCCTGCTCGCGCGTCTGCTGCGTCAGCCGCTCGGCCTCCTTGCGCGAGCTCTCCAGAATCCGCTCGGACTCCCGTTCGGTGGTCGCGCGCAGCTGTTCTGACTCCTGGTTGGCGGACGCGCGCAGCTGCTCTGACTCCTGGTGCGCGGTCGCCCACGCCTGCTCGGACTCCCTGTGCGCGTCGGCGAGCAGCCGCTCCACCTGCTCGTGCGTCTGCTCTAGCGTCCGCGCCGCCTCCTCGCGCGCCTGCTCCAGCAGGCTCGTCGCCTCCTCGCGCGCGCGGTCGGCCTCCTCGTGCAGCGTGCTCGCCGCGGACGCCGCCTCCGTGGTGACGCTGTCGGCCTGCGAGCGCGCCGTCGCGAGCAGCTCCTCCGCCTCCTCCTCTGCCGCCAGCACACGGTTCTCCGCCGCGCGATCGGCCTCCGCGATGCGCTCGCGCGCGCGTGCCTCAGCCTGCTCGCGCAGCTCCGCCGCCGCGCGTTCGGCTGCGCCGACGATGCTCGCCACCCGGCCGGGCGCCGCGCTGAGGGCGTCGGGGTCGGCGTCGTGCTCCTCGTAATGAGGTTCCTGGAATTGCCGCTCCTCCACGCGGCCATCGTAAAGCGCTGCGGCAGCTCGCGTCCGGACCTGCGCTGCCGCTTCGCCCAACCACCGGCGCCGGCGTCTGCGCCGAACCTCGGCGTTGGCAGGAATCGTGGGAAATGTGTCCTTGCGGACAGACCTGGCCTGGGGGATGATCGGGGCATGACAGCCGCTCGCAAGCCCCGCCTGATCGCGATCGTCGTCTATCCCCGCGTGCAGAGCCTCGACGTCACCGGCCCGCTCGAGGTGTTCGCCGGTGCTCAGCGTCTGATCGAGGAGACCGGTCGTCACGAGCGTGGCTACCAGGTGCGCGTGCTCAGCCGCGACGGCCAGCCGCTGCGCACGTCCAGCGGCCTGCGCATAACCCCCGACTGCGCTCTCGGCGCGGTGCGCGAGCCGATCGACACGCTGATCGTCGCCGGTGGGCCGGGACACGCCGACGCCGCGGGCGACCCGCGGGTCCTCGACTGGATAGCCGGCACATCATCAAAATCAAGACGTACCGCCTCCGTGTGCACCGGCGCCTTCGTGCTCGCCGCCGCGCGCCTGCTCGACGGCCGTCGCGCGAGCACCCACTGGGCGTTCGCTGACGAGCTGGCGCGCCTGCATCCCCAGGTGCTCGTCGACCCCGAGCCGATCTTCGTGCGCGACGGCCCCATCTGGACCTCCGCCGGCGTCACCGCCGGCATGGACCTCGCGCTCGCGCTCGTCGAGGAGGACCTCGACCGCCACGCCGCCCTCACCATCGCCCGCCACCTCGTGCTGTTCCTGCGCCGCCCCGGCAACCAGTCCCAGTTCAGCGCCACGCTCGCCGGACAGCGCGCCGAGCGCCAGCCGCTGCGCGAGATCCAGCGGGCGCTGCTCGAGGACGTCGCCGGCGATCACTCCGTCGACGCCATGGCCGCCCGCGCTCACATGAGCCCGCGCCACTTCGCCCGCGCCTTTCGCGCCGAGACCGGCGTCACGCCCGCCCGCCACGTCGAGCGCGTGCGCCTGGAGGCCGCGCGCCGGCGCCTGGAGGACACGGCCGAACCCGTCGCCGCGATCGCCGCCGCCTGCGGCTTCGGCACCGCCGAGACGATGCGCCGCGTGTTCCTGCGCGCGCTCGACGTCGGTCCCGCCGAGTACCGCCGCCGCTTCCGCGCCCCCACCGCAGGACAGACGCAGCCCCGCAAGCGCATGCCCACCGTAAAGGAGACAGTCACATGAACATCGCCATCGTCCTGTATGACCGCTTCACCGCGCTCGACGCCATCGGGCCCTACGAGGTGCTCAGCCGGCTGCCCGGCGCACGCGTGACGTTCGTCGCCGCCGCGTCGTCCCCGGACGGGGAGCCCGGGCCCGTCAGCACCGACAACGGCATGCTCACCGTCCTCGCCGAGTGCTCGCTCGAGCACGCGCCCCAGCCCGACATCGTGCTCGTCCCCGGCGGACCCGGCGAGGTCGCCGCGCGCGCCGGCGGCGCCGTGCTCGACTGGCTCACGGAGGCCGACCGCACGAGTACGTGGACCACGTCCGTGTGCACCGGCTCGCTGATCCTCGCCGCCGCCGGGCTGCTCGACGGCAGGCGCGCGACCACCCACTGGCTGGCCATGGACGAGCTGCGCCGGCTGGGCGCTTCGCCAGTCGAGGAGCGCGTCGTCTTCGACGGCAAGCTCGTCACCGCCGCCGGCGTCTCCGCCGGCATCGACATGGCCCTCACGCTCGCCGCGAAGGTGGCCGGCGACGCCGTCGCGCAGGCGATCCAGCTGGGCATCGAGTACGACCCGCAGCCGCCGTTCGACGCAGGCTCGCCGGCGAAGGCGCCCGCCGACATCGTCGCGCTGCTACGCCAGCGCAGCCGCTTCCAGGAACAGGAGGACGAGCAGGCGCAGGAGGTGCTCGCGACGCCTCGGTGATCGCGCGGGCGGGCGGCCGAAGCGTTCCGTCCCAGGCCGCCCGCTAACCTGCGATGGCCGATGCCAGAGTACCGATACGACCCCCAGGAGATCGAGCCGCGCTGGCAGGCGCTGTGGGCGCGCGAGCACACCTGGGAGGTGTCCAACGAGGCCGGCGCGCAGGAGCGCGGCGAGGGCCGGTCGGCGCCTGGCGGCGCCGGCGCGCAGCCCGGTGGGCGGGCGTTCAACTCATACGTCCTGGAGATGCTTCCCTACCCCAGCGGCGAGCCCCACATCGGTCACCTGAAGTGCTACTCCGTGGGCGACGCCATCGCCCACTTCCACCGGCGCCTCGGCGCGCGCGTGCTGCACCCGATGGGCTACGACGCGTTCGGGCTGCCCGCCGAGAACCACGCGATCAAGACCGGTGTGCACCCGCGCGACTCCACCCAGGCGTCGATCGCGTCCTTCCAGCGCCAGTTCCGCTCGTGGGGGATCTCCATCGACTGGTCGCGCGAGCTCGCCACGTGCGAACCCTCCTACTACCGCTGGACGCAGTGGATCTTCCTGGAGCTGTTCCGCGCCGGGCTGGCCTACCGCAAGGAGGCCGCCGTCAAGTGGTGCCCGAAAGATCAGACGGTGCTCGCCAACGAGCAGGTGGACGCGGAGGGCCATTGCGAGCGCTGCGGCGCGCTCGTCGAAGTCAAGCAGCTCGAGCAGTGGTTCCTGCGCATCACCGACTACGCCGAGCGGCTGCTGGGCGACCTCGACGGGATCGAGTGGCCGGAGAACGTCAAGACCATGCAGCGCAACTGGATCGGGCGCAGCGAGGGCGCCGAGGTGACGTTCCGCTGTGAGGAGCTAGGCGTCGACTACCCCGTGTTCACCACCCGCCCGGACACGCTGTTCGGCGCCACCTTCTTCGTGATGGCGCCCGAGCACCCCGACGTCATGCGCCTGGCGGGGGGGACCGAGCACGAGCAGGCGGTGCACGACTACGTCAACCACGCGCTCAACGAGACCAACGAGGAGCGCGGCAACGCCGAGCGGCCGAAGACCGGCGTGCCGCTCGGGCGCACCGTCACCAACCCCGTCAACGGCGAGCAGATCCCGATGTACGTCGCCGACTACGTGCTGATGGAGTACGGCACCGGCGCGATCATGGCCGTGCCCGCACACGACGAGCGCGACCACGCGTTCGCACGGGCGTTCGGGCTGCCGATCAGGCGCGTGATCGAAGCCCCGGCCGAGAACGACGATCTTGATGAGCCGCCTGCGGCGGCGGGCGTGGCCGGTGAGCTGCCCTACACGGGGGACGGTGTGCTCGTGAGCTCCAACCCGGACTTCGACGGCATGAACAACCGCCAGGCGTTGAGCGCGATCGTCGCCTGGCTCGACCGCGAGGGCAAGGGCCACGCGTCGGTCAACTACCGCCTGCGCGACTGGCTGGTCTCCAGGCAGCGCTACTGGGGCGCGCCCATCCCCATCCTCTACTGCGAGCGCTGCGGGATGGTGCCGGTGCCCGACGACCAGCTGCCGGTGGAGCTGCCGGACATCGAGGACTACACGCCCAAGGGCCGCTCGCCGCTGGCCGCCGCCGAGGACTGGGTCAACACCAAGTGCCCCGAGTGCGGCGGCAGCGCCCGGCGCGAGACCGACACGATGGACACGTTCGTGGACTCCTCGTGGTACTTCCTGCGCTACTGCGACGCGCGCAACGACCGCGCCGCTTGGGATCCGGCGGCGCTGCGCGAATGGATGCCCGTCGACCAGTACATCGGCGGCGTCGAGCACGCGATCCTGCACCTGATGTACGCGCGCTTCTTCACCAAGGCGCTCGCCGACCTCGGGCACGTCGACTTCCAGGAGCCATTCCAGGCGCTGTTCACGCAGGGCATGGTCACCAAGGACGGCGCCAAGATGAGCAAGTCCAAGGGCAACGTCGTCTCGCCCGCGTCGATCGTCGAACGCGTCGGCGCGGACACCGCGCGCTGCTACATCCTGTTCGTCGGCCCGCCCGACCAGGACGCCGACTGGTCAGACGACGGCGTCGACGGCGTGCACCGCTTCCTCGGAAGGCTGTGGCGGCTGGCCGCGGAGACCGCCGAGCGCGCGGGGTCGCCGCGCGCCGCAGCGTCCCCGGAAGGTGAGGCGGAGGGGGCGCTGGCCGTGGCGGACGCGGCCGAGGGCGATGACCTGGCGCTGCTGCGCAAGACGCACTGGGCGATCGACAAGGTCAGCGGCGACCTGCGCCGCTTCGCGTTCAACACGGCGATCGCCGCCGTGATGGAGCTGCTGAACGAATGCTCGCGGCTGCGCGACTCGGCGCAGCTGGAGACGCTGCGCTTCGCGCTCACCAGCGCCGCGTCGCTGCTGTTCCCGTTCGCTCCGCACGTGTGCTCGGACATCTACGAGCTGCTGAGGGGCGAGCGCGTGTGGGAGCAGCCGTGGCCGCAGGCGGAGGAGGCGCTGCTGGAGAGCGAGGTGTACGAGCTGGTTTGCCAGGTCAACGGCAAGGTGCGCGACCGCGTGCAGGTGAGCGCCGACGCCGGCCCGGAGACGCTGAAGGACCTGTGCAGGGCCGCGCCCAACGTCCGCGCGCACGTCGACGGCAAGGAGATCGTCAAGGAGATCGTTGTGCCCGGCAAGCTCGTGAACCTCGTCGTGCGCTGATGGCAGAGCTCAAGCCCGCGTACCTCATCCACGGCGACGATCATGGCGCGGTCGCCGAGCGCCGCGCCGGGCTGCGCGCGCTCAGCGAAGGCCGGGAGGGGGGCGGGTCGAGCGTGGAGCTGCTCGAGGGCGAGGCCGCGACGCCGGAAGGCGTGGCGGCCGCGCTCGCGTCGATGACGCTCGCGATCGGTAGGCGCGTGATCATGGTCGAAGGGGTCGAGCGCTGGCGCCAGGCGGACGTCGAGAAGCATCTGCTGGACGCGATGGCGCAGATGCCGCCCGACACCACGCTCGCGATGTTCGCGCGCGAGGAGGCGCGCGCGAAGGCTCCCGCCGCGCTGCACGACGCCGTCAAGCGCGCGCGCGGCCAGATCGTCGCGCAGATGACCGTCAAGCCGTGGGAGCTCGCCAAGTGGGCGCGCGAGCAGGCCGCCCGTCTCGGCGTGGAGCTCGACAGCGCCGCCGCGAAGGCGCTCGTCGCGCAGGTGGGCGAGCGCCAGCAGCGGCTGCTGCGCGAGCTCGAGAAGCTCGCACTGGAAGCCGACTCGCCGGAGGGGGAAGCCGCCTCGACGCAGGCCGTCACCGTGCAGGACATCGAGCGCCGCGCCGCGCACTCGACCGAGTGGCGCGCGTACGGGCTCGCCGACGCGCTCGTCGGCGCCGACGGCCGCGAGGCCACGCTCTCATATCTGCGCCTGCGCCAGCAGGGCGAGCGCCTGTCGGGGCTGACGTACCTGATGGCGCAGCGGCTGCGCGACGCGCTCGCCATCGCCCTGCGCCTGCAGGCCGGCGAGTCGGTCGCCGAGATCAAGCGCGGGCTGCGCATGCCCGCGCGTGCGGCCGAGCGCTTCGTCGCCGACGTCGCCCGCACGGACGCCGATCGGCTGCGTGGTGCGCTGGCTGCGCTCGCCGACCTCGAGCTCGACTCGCGCGGAGGCGCTCCGCTGGCGAGCAGCCGAACGGCGCTCGCCGGCCTCGACGAGGACACCCTCGCCCTACATACGATCGAGGTCGTTACTCGCTAGAGGGCGCTGCACCGGCCGTGCCGGCGGCGAGCGTGCGGGCGGCGCGGGACTTCTTGCGTGCGCCCGTGTTCTTGTGCATCGCGCCGCGCTTGACGGCCTTGTCGATCGTGCTCACCAGCTCGCGATGTGTGGTCTCGACGGCAGCGGAGTCGCCGCCCTCGACCAGCGACTCCAGAGAGCGGAAGTACGTCTTGATCGTCGACGTGTAGCGGCGGTTCTCCAAACGCTCGCGCTCGGAGCGCAGGATCCGCTTCTTCTGGGAGTGGATGTTGGCCATGGTGGATGCTGCAAAGCGCCACGATGATCGGCCCGGGCGCGCCGCAGAGCGCCGTACTATAGCGGCCTTGTCCGCCAGCGCAGAACCCTTCGGCGAGGAGCCGGTCGTTCCCGGACTGCCGGGGGAGGGTGGCGGAGGCGGCGGGATCGCCCGAAACACCGCGATCTTCTCGTTCCTCACCGGCTTCTCGCGGATCGTCGGGCTGCTGCGCGAAATCGTCTTCGCGAGCTACTTCGGCACCACAGGTCCTGCTTCCGCTTACGCCATCGCTTCCCAGGTGCCGAACTTCGTGGCAAACCTGTTCGCCCAGTCCGCGCTGTCGGCGGCATTCGTGCCGGTGTTCACGGATCTCCTCCAGAAAGGGCATCGCAAGGACGCGATACGTCTCGCCTCCACGCTGTTCTGGATCATGCTGATCGGCCTCGGCGCGATCACAGCCGTGTTCATCCTCGCCGCCGGGCTGATCATGCCGCTGTTCATCGGCCCCGAACTCGTGCGGCAGACCGGGTTGACGACCGGTCTCGCGCAGGTGATGTTCCCCGTTGTGTTGCTGCTCGGCCTGAATGGCCTGCTCGTCGGCATCCTGCAGTCCTACGACCACTTCACCATTCCCGCCCTCTCGCCCGCGGTGTGGAACGTCGTGATCATCGTGCTGCTCGTGGTCCTCGCGCCCCATTTCCACGGCAGCCATGAGATCTACGCGTTCGCCGTCGGCGTCCTCGTGGCCACCGTCGTGCAGCTGCTCATGGCGTTCGGTGCGCTCGGGCGCATCGACTTCCGCCTGCGCATAAACATCGACTGGCACGATCCGCGCGTCCGTCAGGTGTTCGTGCTCATGCTCCCCGTGACGATCGGGCTTGGAATCGTCAACCTCGATCAGCTGATCAACTCCGCCTTCGGCAGCCTCGTATCCGAACAGGCTCCAAGCGCCATCAACAACGCGTTTCGCGTGTACATGCTCCCTCAGGGCGTCTTCAGCGTGGCGGTGGCCACAGTCCTGTTCCCGACGCTCAGTCGCATGGCCTCACGTCGTGAACCAGCCGCCATGCGGCGCGCGGTGGGCAGCGGCATGCGCCAGATCAACCTGCTGCTGATCCCAGCCGCGGCGTTCATGCTCGTGCTGCCGGCGCCGATCGTGCGACTGCTGTTCCAGCGTGGCCAATTCAACAGCGAGTCCACGCATCTTGTCGCGATCGCGCTGTTCTGGTTCGCGTTCAGCCTGCCGTTCGGCGGCCTGAACCTGCTGCTCACGAGGAGCTTCTTCGCCGTCCAGCGCCCCTGGATACCCACGAGCCTCGCGGCGATGAACATCGTCGTGGACATCATCGTCAGCATCGCCCTGTACAAGCCGCTCGGCATCGCCGGCCTGATCATCGGCACCCTCGTCGCCAACATCATCATGACCGCGCTGCAGTTCCACCGCCTGCGCACCGGTCTCAACGGCCGCCTGGAAGGCGCTCAGACGACGATGATCACCGTGCGGATCCTCATCGCCTCCGCCGTGCTCGCAGGCGTCTCATGGATCGTGTGGAGGCTGCTCGACGACCTTCTGGGCGCATCGCTGCCCGCGCAGATCGTCAGCGTCGGAGGCGCGGCCGCCGTCGGCCTGTTCGTGTACGTGCGGGCCGTGCTGATCATGCGCATCCCCGAGGCTCACCAGGTCAGCACCATGATCCGAACGCGGCTCGGGCGCGCATGAGAATGTTCAACCCGCGCACTCAAGTGTATAGCCATAGCGATACACCAGGTCGTGGGGGTGTTCAACTTCCGTAGGCACGTGTATAGCCATAGCGATACACCACGTCGTGGGGGTGTTCAACTCCCGTAGGCAAGTGTATAGCCATAGCAACACACTATGTCGCAAGGGTGTTTCAACCCGGCGGCCCCGAAAGCCGAGCAGAGGCCGGGTGAGCCGAAGCCCACCCGGCTTGCGCCCGAACATAGATCGCCGCTTACTACTTACGTCCCAGGACTTTGTGTCTTGCCTGGGCGGCGTGACACTCCCGACACCTGGACAGGCCACCGGTCCGAAGATCGGTGCGTAGCCGCGGCTGAATGAATCCTTGTCGGGTTGGCGATCCGCCGGAGCATGAACGCTAGCGCGTCTGGCGCAATCCCCGTGCCGCGGCGCGTGCCATCTAGGCTGTAGAGCGGAGCCATGGACCAATCGCACATCCGCAACTTCTCGATCATCGCCCACATCGACCACGGCAAGTCGACGCTGGCCGATCGCATCCTGGAGCTGACGCACACGGTGGAAGCGCGCGAGATGCGCGCGCAGCTCTTGGACTCGATGGACCTGGAGCGCGAGCGGGGGATCACGATCAAGGCGCAGGCGGTGCGCGTGTTCTTCACGGCGCGCGACGGCGAGACCTACCAGCTGCACCTGATCGACACGCCCGGGCACGTGGACTTCACGTATGAGGTCTCGCGCTCGCTGGCGGCGTGCGAGGGCGCGCTCCTAGTCGTGGACGCGGCGCAGGGGGTCGAGGCGCAGACGGTGGCGAACACGTACCTGGCGGTGGAGTCGGGCCTGGAGCTGATCCCGTGCCTGAACAAGATCGACCTTCCGGGCGCGGAGCCGGAGCGCGTGGCGGGCGAAGTGAGCGAGCTGATCGGCGAGCCGGCGGAGGGGATCCTGCGGATCAGCGGCAAGACGGGCGAGGGCGTGGGGGAGGTGCTGGAGGAGCTGATCGCGCGCGTGCCGCCGCCGGCGGGCGACCCCGACGGCCCGCCGCGGGCGCTGATCTTCGACTCCGAGTTCGATCAGTACCGCGGCGTGATCGCATACATCCGGGTGGTGGACGGGGTGTTCCGCAAGGGCGAGCCGATCCGCGCGATGGCGACGGGCACAGAGGCGGACATCGACGACATCGGCTTCTTCAGCCCGCAGATGATGCCGACCGACCAGCTGGCGGCGGGCGAGGTGGGCTACCTGATCACCGGTCTGAAGGACGTGACGCTGCTGCGCGTGGGCGACACGCTGACGACGCGGGTGAAGGCGGGCGGCGGCGCCCACCGCAACGGGCACCCGGGGGAAGCGACGGAAGCACTGCCTGGCTACCGCGAGGTCAAGCCGATGGTGTTCTGCGGCCTGTTCCCGATCGACTCGGACGCCTACCCGGACCTGCGCGACGCGCTGGAGAAGCTGGTGCTGAACGACGCGGCGCTGTCGTGGGAGCCGGAGACCTCGGACGCGCTGGGCTTCGGCTTCCGCTGCGGCTTCCTGGGGCTGCTGCACATGGACATCGTCAAAGAGCGCCTGGAACGCGAGTACGACCTCGAGCTGCTGGCGACGATGCCGTCGGTGGAGTTCGACGTGACGCTGACGAACGGCGAGGAGCTGGAGGTGCACAACCCCTCGGACATGCCGGACCCGGGCACGATCGAGGAGATCCGCGAGCCGTTCATCACGGCGTCGGTGATCGCGCCGAAAGAGTTCGTGGGCGCGGTGATGGGACTGTGCCAGGAGCGACGCGGCGAGCACACGGGGATGCACTACCTCTCGCCTGAGCGCGTGCAGATGACCTACGAGCTGCCGCTGGCGGAAATCGTGCTGGACTTCTTCGACCAGTTGAAGTCGCGCACGAAAGGCTACGCGTCGCTGGACTACGAGATCAGCGGCATGAAGCCCTCGGACCTGGTGAAGCTGGACGTGCTGCTGGCGGGCGACACGGTGGACGCGCTGTCGATGGTGGTGCACCGCGAGAAGGCGTACGAGATGGGGCGCACGCTGACGGAGAAGCTGCGCAAGCGCATCCCGCGCCAGCAGTACGACGTGCCGATCCAGGCGGCGATCGGCGCGCACGTGATCGCGCGCGAGACGGTGAAGGCGTTCCGCAAGGACGTGATCGCGGGCTGCTACGGCGGCGACATCACGCGCAAGAAAAAGCTGCTGGAGAAACAGCGCGAGGGCAAGAAACGGATGAAGCAGGTGGGTCGCGTGGAGGTTCCCCAGGAGGCGTTCCTGGCGGTGCTGGAGCTGGGCGAGGAGTAGACGCGTGCCGGACGCGCCAGAGCCCACGGTGCGGCTGCTGTTCGTGTGCCTGGGCAACATCTGCCGCTCGCCGACGGCGGAGGGCGTGATGCGCTCGCTGGTCGAGCGCGAGGGCCTGGCGGACGCCGTCGAGCTGGATTCGGCGGGCACGGGCGCGTGGCACGTTGGCAGCCCTCCCGACGGCCGCGCGAGCGCGGCGGCGCGAGCCCGCGGCGTGGTTCTGGACGGGCGCGCGCGCCAGGTGAGGCTGGAGGACTTCGATGACTTCGACGTTCTGCTAGCGATGGACGGCGAGAACCTGCGCGAGCTCCGGCGACTGGCGCCGGGTGAGCAGGAGCGCGCGAAGGTGAGGCTGCTGCGCGAGTTCGACCCGGCGAGCGCGGGCGCGGAGGACGTGGACATGCCCGACCCGTACTACGGCGCGGCGGGCGGATTCGAGGAGGTGTTCGAGCTGGTCCAGGCGGCGTGCGAGGGTCTGCTGGAGCAGCTGCGCGACGGCTCCGGCGGTGTGCGTGGGGCAGCGTTGCCTCCCGTCCCCCGGGCGCTGTGACGCTGCCGGCGGGCGCCGGAGATGTAAGGCGCGTAGGCGGCGGCGACATCAACGAAGCGTTCCGCGTGGTGCTGGCGGACGGTCGCGAGGCGTTCGTGAAGACCCGCGATGACGCGGCGCCGGGCGAGTACGCGGCGGAGGCGGCTGGTCTGGAGTGGTTGGCTCAGCCGGGCGCGCTGCGCACGCCGCGCGTGCTGGAGCTGGACGAGCGCTACCTCGCGCTGGAGTGGATCGCGCGGGCCCCGTCTGGGAGCTTGGACGAGGCTGGCGCGGAGGAGCTGGGACGCGGCCTGGCTGTGACCCACGCGGCGGGCGCGCCGTGCTTCGGCGATCCGGAGGCGAGGGGATCAGGTCCGCGCGTCAGCCTCGCGCGCTTCGGCTGGCTGGCCCTGTCGAACGAGCCGGCGGAGGACTGGCCGACGTTCTACGCGGAGCGCAGGCTGGGGCCGCTGGCGGCGCTGGCGCGCGAGCGCGGCGCGCTGTCGCGCACGGGGGCGCAGGCGGTGGAGCGTGTGTGCGAGCGGCTGGGCGAGCTGTGCGGCCCGGCGGAGCCGCCGGCGCGGCTGCACGGGGATCTGTGGACGGGCAACGTGATGGCCGACGCGCAAGGCCGCCCGTGGCTGGTCGACCCGTCGGCGTACGGCGGGCACCGCGAGGTCGATCTGGCGCTGCTGCGGCTGTTCGGCGCGCCGTCGCAGCGCGTGTTCGCGGCGTACGAGGAGCTGGCGCCGCTGGCGGATGGCTGGCGTGAGCGGGTGGAGCTGTACCAGCTGCTGCCACTGCTGGTGCACGCGGCGCTGTTCGGCGGCTCCTACGGCGCGAGCGCCGAGCGCGCGGCGCTGCGCTACGCGCGCTGAGGTGTCACACCCGCTCGGCGGGGTCGGAGAGAAGGATATGCGCCCCGAGACGGTGTCCGCCCGCCAGCGGCTGTACCTGCTCGCGCGGGTGGTGATCGCGCGCCACTACCGCCGCGAGCTGACGCTGGCGATGGTGGCGGCGGCGCTGGCGAGCTCGCCGCGCCAGCTGCAGCGCGCGTACGCGCAGTTCGGCGAGAGCACGTTCAGCGAGGACCTGCTCGCGCGACGGATGGCCGTGGGCGCACAGCTGCTGGTGGAGCAGCGCTCGATCCCGGTGAACGACGTGGCGCGTCTGGTGGGCTACAGCCAGGGGCCTCATTTCGCGCGCGCGTTTCGCCGTCGCTACGGACTCTCGCCGGCGCGCTTTCGCGAGGCGGCTGTTCAGGCGGAGGAGCGCTCGTAGAGCGCGTCCCCGTCCGGTGAGGATGCCGGCTCCCCCTCTCCTCCGGGGGACGATGCCGGGAACGGTGCGAGCGCCTCGGCGCCGGGCAGGCGCAGGCGCATGAGCGTTCCGCCTCCCGGGGCGGCTTCGGCGGTGACGCTGCCGCGCTGCTGGCTTGCGACCTGGCGCACGATCGCGAGGCCCAGTCCCGACCCTGGCCGGCCGCGGGCCTCGGCGCCGCGATAGAAGCGGTCGAAGACATGCGGCAGGTCCTCGGCGGAGATCCCCGGCCCGTGGTCGCGCACGGTCAGCTCTCCGGCGCGGAGCGTGACCTCGACGGGCTGGTCGGGCGGGCTGTACTTGACGGCGTTGTCGATCAGGTTGCTGACGGCTCGCTCCAGGCGCGCGGGCACGCCGGTGACGATCGTCGGGTCGAGCTGCTCCTGCAGCGCGGTTGCGGGCACGCGCCTGCGCGCGCGCTCGACGACCTCGCTGACGAGCATGTCCAGGCGCAGCTCCTCGGCGTCGGCGCGCGGCTCCTCGCCGCGGGCGAGGTCTATGAGGTCGTTCATCAGCAGCGTCAGTTCCTCGGTCTGCTCGACGACGTCGGCGAGCAGCCGCCGGCTGTCCTCGGGGTTCATGTCCTGGCCCTGCTGTTGCAGGATCTCGATGTTCGTGCGCAGGCTGGTGACGGGGGTGCGCAGCTCGTGCGAGGCGTCGGCGACGAGCTGGCGCTGGGCGTCGACGGAGGCGTCGAGCGCGCTCATCGAGCGCTCGAGCGCATCGAGCATGGCGTTGAAGCTGCTGGCGAGTCGCCCGAGCTCGTCTTCGCCGGAGGGCTGGATGCGGCCGCTGAGGTCCTGCGTGAGCGCGATGTGCTCGCTGGCCTGGGTGAGCCGCTTGAGCGGCTGCACGGCGGCGCCGGCGACGAGTCGCCCGAGCACGGCGGCGAGCGCGACGCCGCCGATGACGAGCAGCGCGAGGATCAGGCGCAGGCGGCTGAGCAGGCTGTCGACTTCGGTGAGCGGTTGCGCGAACTGCACGGCGCGCCCGTTGTCGAGCGACTCGGCGAGCACGCGCAGGTTGGTGCCGTCGACGTAGGCGTCGCGGAAGAACGGCTTGCCGCCATGCGCGGCGAGCGCTCGCGTCTGGGCGTTGACGGGAAGCGACACGCCTCCGGGCGAGAGTTCGACGATGTCGCCCTTGGCGTTGACGATCTGCTGGTAGCCGCGCACCTGATCGGGGCCGGGCGTGCCGAAGATGTTGCCGTCGCGAGAGCTGCCGGTGGTGCTTGTGCTGCGGCCGTGCGCGCCGGTGGCGCCGAGGGACGATCGGTACGCCGCCCGTTCGGCGGCGAGCCGCTGCGCGCGGCGACTGGCGGCGCGCCCTCCAAGGCCTTTGGCGTCGAGCGCGCGCACGTGGGCGATCGCCTCCACGCCACGCTCGCGCAGCTGCGTGTCGACCTGGCTGTGCAGCTGGTGGGCGGTGAGCACGTAGGTGAGGATCGACGCGAGCACCACCGCGATCGCCACCGCGGCGGCCGAGACGAGGGTGATGCGCCGGCGGAAGCTCATGGCGGTGTTCGCAGCACGTATCCGACGCCGCGCACGGTGTGCAGCAGGCGCGGCTCCTCGCCGTCCTCGGTCTTGCGCCGCAGGTAGCCCATGTACACGCCGAGCGAGTTGGAGCTGGAGCCGAAGTCATAGCCCCACACGCTCTCGAAGATGGTCGAGCGCGTGAGCACCTGGCGAGGGTGGCGCATGAACAGCTCGAGCAGCAGGAACTCGGTGCGCGTGAGCGACAGCATGCGCTCGCCGCGCCATGCCTCGTGGGCGCGTAGATCGAGCCGCAGGTCGGCGAACGTGAGCGTCTCCTCCTTGCCGTTCTCGTCGCCCGCGCGGCGCAGCAGCGCGCGCACGCGCGCGAGCAGCTCGCGCAGCGCGAACGGCTTGACGAGGTAGTCGTCGGCGCCGGCGTCGAGACCGGCGACGCGGTCGTCGACCTCGCCGCGGGCGGTGAGCATCAGCACGGGCGTGCTGTCGCCGCCTTCGCGAAGGCGCCTGCACACCTCCAGGCCGTCCATGCGCGGCATGGCGATGTCAAGGATGATGGCCTCGTAGGACGCCACGCCGAGCTGCTCGAGCGCGTCGACCCCGTCGTTGGCCTTGGCTACGTCATAGTGTTCGAGCGTCAGGGCCCGGAACAGCGCGCTCTGCACGGCGGGCTCGTCGTCGACGACCAGTATGCGTGCTTGCTCAGCCATGATCGTAGGTCTCCCGCATGCTCCTTACGTCGTCGACGCGAGGGCGGCGGGAAGGCGCAGTTATGAGGCTAGCGTGATGGACGGAGTGGCCATGCGCCTAAGGAAAGGCGAAGAGAATGCTAAGAACTGCCAGGGAGGCGACCATCGCTGAGCCGCGGGGCGCTCCCGAGGAGGGCGCTGATGCGATGGCGGCGCAGTCGCGCACGCTGCGCAACAGCCTGATCAGCCTGGCGATCTTCTTCGCGCTGGTGGTGGCGCTGCTGGTGAGCGTCCCCGGCCTGGACGCGGCGGCGGACAGGATCACGAGAGCGGACGTGCCGTGGGTGCTCGCGGCGATCGCGCTGGAGCTGCTGTCGTGCCTTGGCTACGTGGTGCTGTTCTCGCTGGTCTTCGGCAGGCTCGGCCGCAGCCTGAGCTCGCGCCTGTCGCTGGCGGAGCTGGCGGTCAACTCGGTGGTGTCGGTGAGCGGCGTGGCGGGCATCGCGCTGGGGGCGTGGGTGCTGCGCAGCAAGGGCTTCCCGGTCGATCGCATCGCCAAGCGCTCGGTGCTGGTGTTCGTGCTGACGAGCGCGGTGAACGTGGCAGCGGTGATCGTGATCGGGGTTCCGATGTGGCTGGGCGCAATCCCCGGCTCGCGCGATGCGCTGCTGACGCTGCTGCCGGCGGCCGCCGCGCTGGCGGCGATCGTGGGAACGCTGGCGGCGGCGTCGTGGGCGCGGCGGGCGGCCGCGCGCCGGCTGCTGGAGCACGGTCGCGTGGCGGTGGCGCTGGTGGCGGTGAGCGGCGGCGTGCAGGACGCGTTGGGGATGATCCGCGAGCACGACTGGAGGCTGCTGGGCGCGGTCGGCTACTGGCTGTTCGACAACCTGGTGCTGTGGGCGTGCCTGGCGGCGTTCGGACACGCGCCTTCGTTCTGGGTGGTGGCGATGGCCTATCTGGTGGGGATGCTCGCGAACTCGATCCCCGTGCCGGGCGGCTTCGTGGCGGTGGAAGGCGGGCTGGTGGGCATGCTGCTGCTGTTCGACGTGCGCCCGGCGTCGATGGTGATCGCGGCGGTGATCGTGTACCGGGCGATCTCGCTGTGGGTGCCGGCGCTGATCGGCTCTGTGGCGTTCCTCAGCCTGCGCCACGAGATCGGCAGGCCGGCGGCGCCGCTGGCTCCGGGGTAGCGGCGCTCCTCCGCGCGCTCGCGTCCGCCGCCGCGGCCGACGGCTGGCGCGAGCGACGGGCTATCCGGCGTTGATCTGCTTGATGTAGGCCTGCTGGGCGTCGGTCCGCTGGCACACTTCGTGGGGCAGAGCTGCCATCACGCGCGCGATGGCGCTGCTGACGGCGCCGGACAGGCCCGGGCAGAAGACGGGGGCGGGCAGGTCGCCGGAGGAGGGGCCGGGGGCGTTCAGCGGGCGCAGCTCGTCGCTGGCCTGCAACGCGTGCGCGAAGGTGTCGGAGAAGATGTCGATGGCGAGCCTGCCGGTGTAGATCTCGATGGCGCGGCCTTCGTCGTAGACGGTGGCGGGAACGCCGCGCACGAGCATGTTGCTCTGCGCCCCAAGCGGGGCGTTGGAGTGCAGCGCGTAGACGACGGTGGTGACCTGCAGCGGCAGCCGGCAGCTGCCGCCGCCGAAGATGCCGTTGCTCTGAACGCAGTCGCCGTAGTAGACGCTGTCGCCGACAGTGTTGATGTACCCCTTGAGGCCGTCCGCGGCGGCCAGCGCCTGCCCGTCGAAGCTGGGGCCGACCCAGTAGATGCGGTAGTAGGGGAACGTCTGCGCTTCGGCGAGCTCGCCGGCGGCGATCGGCTGTGGCTGGCCGGTGCCGCAGCCGGCGAGCGCGACGGCGAGGCCGATGGCGGCGACGGCCAGCGCCGCCCGCGCGCGGCGCGGCGCCCACGCCCGGCGGCGCTCGCGTATGCGGCGCGGCTCGCTCGCGCGGCGCGGCGCGATCGTGCGCGGGGGCGTGTGGTTGGCGTTGGCAGCTGTCATGGGCGTCATTATCTTGGCGTGCGGCGAAGAGGCACAGCTACTTCCGGGCCGCTGGACTGTTCAAAACCGTGCGTGTCCGCCGCGGTCGCGGCGGATGGGCCGGGGTCCGGTGGGGTAGCACACCGGACCCCGGTGGATCTTCCCACCGGAGCCGCGCGGAGGGCGCAGATGGCGCGTGTGCCGCTCGGCCAGGTGGCGCTGACGGCGGCGCTGATCGCGGTGTGGCTTGCGGTCGACCCGCGCACGCCGGACCTGGCGGCGCAGGTGTATCGCGTGGGCGTGTTCCGCCAGGTGGGTTTCGCGGTGTGGGACGATCGCTGGTACGCGGGCCACTACCTGCCGGGCTACAGCCTGCTGTATCCGCCGCTGGCGGGGTTGCTGGGCATGCGCGTGCTGGCGGCGCTGTGCGTGATGGCGTCGAGCGTGCTGTTCGAGCGTCTGGTGCGCTCGCTGTACGGCGAGACGGCGCGCTGGGGCGCGGCGGTGTTCGCGCTGGCGGCGCTGGGCGACGTGTGGATCGGGCGCCTGACGTTCGCGCTGGGGGTGTCGCTGGCGCTGGCGGCGGGGCTGGCGCTGGCGCGCGAGCGCTGGCTGTGGGCGGGCATGCTGGCGGCGCTGTGCGCGGCCGCGAGCCCGGTGGCGGGTGTGCTGCTGGCGCTGGCGGGCCTGTCGCTGGCGCTGGCGCGGCGCTCGCCGTGGATGCTGCTGGCGCCGCTGGCGGGGGTGGCGGTGGTGATCGGGCCGCTGGCGGCGCTGTTCCCGGAAGGCGGCTACGAGCCGTACCCGTTCCTGTCGTTCGTGGCGACGATGGTGGTGGTGGCGGCGTTCCTGCTGGCGCTGCCGCGCGACGCGCGCACGCTGCGGATCGGAGGGTGCGTGTACCTGCTGGCGTGCGTGGCGTGCCTGGCGGTGCGCTCGCCGATGGGCAGCAACGTGGAGCGCTACGGGGTGCTGCTGGCGGGGCCGCTGCTGCTGTGCGCGCGGCTTGCGACGCCCGGCGGGGGCGAGGAGCGGCTGTCGGGCGGCAGGCGGGGGCCGGGCGGCCGGCGCTGGGGCGGCGGCGGGCGAGCGGTGGGCGTTACGCCGTTGGCGGCGCTGGCGCTGTGTGGTATCGCGGTGTGGGTTGTGTGGGGGCCGGTGCGTGAGACGCTGGCGGTGGCTGGCGGCGAAGCGACGAGCGCGGCGTACTACGCGCCGCTGAAGCGCTTCCTGGCGCAGCACGCGGATGGCCCGGTGCGCGTGGAGGTGCCGCTGACGCGCTCGCACTGGGAGGCGGCGCTGCTGGCGCCGACGGTTTCGCTGGCGCGTGGCTGGGAGAAGCAGCTGGAAACCCGCTACGAGGGCGTACTGCTCTCAGGGGGGCTGACGGCGGCGAGCTACGAGCGCTGGCTGCACGAACAGGCAGTGGCGTATGTGGCGTTGCCGGACGTGCCGCTGGACCCGTCGAGCGCGGCGGAGGGGCGCCTGATCAGCGCGGGCCTTCCGTATCTGCGCGAGGTGTTCGCGAGCGCCCACTGGCGCATCTTCCGGGTGCTGTCGGCGACGCCGCTGGCCTCCGGCCCCGGGCGGCTGACGTCCTTGGGCGAGGATTCGTTCACGCTGCGAGCGCGCGCGCCGGGCAGGTTCGTGGTGCGCGTGCGCTTCACCCGCTACTGGACCGTCACGACGGGATCGGGCTGTGTGGCGCGCGCGCCGGGGGGGTGGACGGCGGTGAGCGCGCGCGCGCCGGGCACGGTGGTCATCGCTGCGCGCTTTTCGCTCGCGCGGGCGTTCGGCTCGGCGAGCTCTTGTGGCGCGGGCGCGTCGTCTTGAGCGCTGGCGGGTGCGCGGGCGGCTGGGAGGGCGCGAGCCCGAACAGGCTGCTGTAACCGGTGAGGTAGATGTCGGCGCCGTCGCTGATGACGGGGTCGAACGCGCCGGTGTCGTCTTCGAAGATCACGCGGCCGGTGGAGATGCCGAGCCCGTAGGTGCGGTGATGGCCGAGGTCGGCGAAGTAGACGATGCGCCCGACGATGGTGGCCGACCCGGAGATGCGCCCGTGGGCGTTGAACTGCCAGCTGACGTGGCCCGAGCGCGCGTTGAGCGCGTAGAAGACGCCGCTGTAGGAGCCGATGAAGATGGTCGGCCCGAGGCCGGGCGCGTTGGTGACGGCGGGCGAGGCGTAGACGTAGGCGCCGGTCTGAACCGCCCAGTCGAGCTTGCCGGTGGCGGCGTCGTAGGCGTAGATGCGCCCGTCGGTGTTGCCGAGGAAGACGCGCCCGTAGACGGCGGCGGCGGTGGAGTAGAAGGTGCCGCTGCCGAGCAGGGCGCCTTCGGAGCTGCTGATCCACAGGCGCCGTCCGGTCCGCTCGGAGACGGCCTGAAGACGCCCGGAGTAGTCGCCGAAGTACAGGACGCCGTCGGACAGCGTGGGGCTGGCCTTGACGGAGCCGTGCGCGTGGTAGGTCCAGACGACTCTTCCGTTGGCGTCGTTGAGCGCGTAGACGGTGCCGTCCTGGGAGCCGAAGAACACGCGCCCGTGGTCGATCAGCGGCGAGGACTCACTGGGGCTGGGCAGGGCGCGCCACCAGCGGACGGCGCCGTTGGCGCTGTTGAGAGCGATGATGCGCCCGGGGTCGCGCTGGTGCCCGCTGGAGAGGATGGTGACGTAGACGGTGTTGGCGGTGACGGCGGGGGAGGACGCGGAGAGCCGGCCGAGGCGCCGCGACCAGACGATGCGCCCGGTGCGCTTGTCGATGGCGTTGAGCACGGCGCTGTCGGCGAGCTGGTAGAGGTCTTCGCCGTAGATCACCGGCGGGAACTCGAGCAGCGCGCTGCCGCTGTGCACCCACAGGCGCTTGAACGGAGGGTGCACGCTGGCGGGGGCGGGGAAGAAGCGCGTGTGGTCCTTGGTGTAGCCGAACAGCGGCCAGGCGAAGCGAGCGGGACCGCGTGCGGGCAGCGTGGGTGTGGGCTGGGGCATGAAGCGCGCGTGCGGGTGGTAGATGCTGCCGGTGCGGTCGCGCTGGTATATGTAGCCGCCGAGCGCGACGGCGGCGAGCAGGACGACGAGCGCGGCGATGATCGTGATCAGGCGCTTGGAGCGGGGAAGCGGGCGCCTGCGGTGCTCGCTCACCGGCGCGCCGGGGGTCCGCTCAAGCTGCGAGCTTGCGCGATGACGTGCCAGCTGGTTTGCCCGAGCCGGGAGGCTCGTCGAGCAGGCCGGCTGGGACGGGCGCGCGACGGTGCTGGCGCCTGCGCAGCGCGCCTCGTTGGCCGTGCGCTACGCGTCGAGCTGCGCGTCCCGCCCGCCCGGCGGGACGCCGCGTGGAACGGGCGATCACGCGGACGACGCTGAGCGCGAGCAGCCACAGGCAGGCGACGGCCAGCGGGGGCAGGGTCAGCCCGGAGACGAGCGCGAGCACGTCGTGGTTGCTGTTGAGCGACCAGTTCCACAGCAGATAGTCGCCGACGGCGAGCGCGGATACGAGGACCAGCGGCCTATGCGACACACACTAACCCTAGAGGTGCGCGGAGACGGATGGCGCGAGGGCGCCTATGATCGCGGGCGGTGAGCGGCGCGACGGGGCTATCCGAGGTGTTCGCGCCGGGGCTGCTGAGCGGCCGCGTGGCGCTGGTGACGGGGGGCGGCACGGGCTTGGGGAAGGCGACGGCGCTGGAGCTGGCGCGCTGCGGCGCGAGCGTGACGATCGCCGGACGCCGCGGCGAGGTGCTGGAGCAGGCGGCGGCGGAGATCGGCGCGCTGGCGGCCGCGGCCGCGGCGCAGGCCGGTGGGGGCCGGGCGGACTCCGGGCAGGCGGACTGGGTGGTGGGCGACGTGCGTGAACGCGAGCACGCGCGGCGGCTGGTGGAAACGGTGCTCGAGCGCAGCGGCCGTCTGGACGTGCTGGTGAACAACGCGGGCGGCCAGTTCTTCAGCCCGGCGGAGCTGATCGCGGCGAAGGGCTGGCGGGCGGTGTGGCGGCTGAACGTGGAAGGCATGCTGAACATGAGCGAGGCGGCGTTCGAGCTGGCGCTGGAGCCGGCGGGCGGGGGAGCGGTCGTTAACGTGACGCTGTCCCCCCACCACGGGATGCCGGGGATGGCGCACTCGGGCGCGGCGCGGGCGACGGTGGAGGCGCTCACGCGAGAGCTCGCGCGGCGCTGGGAGCAGGCGAGCGTTGCGGTCACGGCGGTGGCCGCCGGGCACTTCGACACGGAGGCGCTGGATAAGTACCCGGCGAGCGTGCGCGCGGGCGCGTCGCGCACGGTGCCGCTGCAGCGCCTGGGCACCGTCGCCGAGCACGCGTGGCTGGTGGCGTTGCTGGCCTCGCCCGTCGGCCGCGCGTTCAGCGGCTCGACCATCACGCTGGACGGCGCGCGCGACAACTGGTGCGGCCCGTGGCCGCCGGCGGGGCTGGCGGATGAGACGGGCGAGGTGCCGAGCGAGGAGCGGCGGTAGGATGCAGGCGGGCCTTGCGGGCGAAGTGTTCTGGTTGCACAAAAGCCTTCCAAGCTTTTAGAGCGGGTTCGATTCCCGTCGCCCGCTTGAATGCCACGGGGAGTGGCGCAGTCTGGTAGCGCACCCGGCTGGGGGCCGGGCGGTCGCAGGTTCAAATCCTGTCTCCCCGATGAAAAGTCGCAGGATCAGAACCTTTCACGGATCCCACGGAGGGGAGCGAAAGCCCCGAAAACACTGGGGATCGCGGAAGCCTATTCGCGTCTGTTCCCGGCTGTTCTCGGCACGCGGGACCGCAGAAGGACCGCAGCGACCGGGAGAAGGACCGCAAGCGAGGAGCCGCGGCATTTACGCTGGACGTTCAGCGTGGTTCCCTCCGTCGCAGTCGCCGACGTGGGCCAACGGCCGCTGGTCGACAAGGAGCCTTGCTGCAGCTGGCAATTCTTTCGACGGTTGCCGCAAGTCCACGGCCGAGGTCGCTTGCGGACGGCCTGTCGGCTGGCCCCGCGGTTTCGGCCGGGAGTTTGAACAGCGATGGTGTGGTCGTCCTTGCCGACACGCTCCGGCCCAGCCCGCTCGCGCGTGATCCCGCGGGCCGACTCGATGAGGTCCTTTGCTGTGCCGATGGCGCTGCTGTCGTTGTGGCTATCGAGTGCTGCCTCAGGTAGACCTGAGGGGATGCCATCGTCCGCGGACGGCGAGGCGCGGCCGGCCGCGAGTGCACAACGCGGTGCTGGCTAGCCTTCGTCTGCGCCGTTTGCGAGGTCGCGTAGTTCTCCGATTGTGACCGGTGCGGTCATCGCGGCGGACAGCGGTTCTTCTCCCAGCCAGGTCGTGCAGGGCTGTTCCTGAATGCAGACCGCGCGGGCGACGCGGACCGAGGGTTCCTCGGCGCTCATGAAGTCGTAGAGGGCGTCGCCTTTCTCGTTCGAGCGCAGCACTGGCCAGGTGAAGCGGCCCTTCTGGTCGACCTCGCGCCACGCGCGGGTCGCGTTCGGATCGGTGCGGACGTAGGGGGTGTTGTTGCTCTTGAAGCGTTCGCACCAGAGGTTCGTGGGTTTTTCGGTGGTTTCGCCAGTGGCCGCCTGTGGGCGGGAGAGGCTGTAGGTGCCCTGGGGCGTTTCGAAGACGTAGGCGTCGCCGCCGTCGAATTCGCCTCGGCTTGAGGCGTTCAGGAGGCGTCCGCCTTCCGCGAGCTTCAGGCCGAAGGCCGCGCCCTGCTGGTACTGCATTGTCGAGCCCTGGCCGGGGACGTACACGCCGAGGCTTCGTGGCGTTGTGCCGCAACTGCCGGCTGCGTACCAGATCCTTGGGTGACCGCGGACCTGGCGCGCGCGGCCGGGGCACCCCGCTTCCGTCGCGCCTTCCATCTCCCAGAGCGCCAGCAGGCTTTCGGCGACGGCGATCGTCTCGTCGCGGTCCGAGCCACTGGTCAGGTGGCTCAGGCTGTTCGGGCACTGTTCGGCGTAGGACGGTTCCGATCGAGGAGGGGACGTGGTCGTCGGTGTGGTCTTCCTGGGTGTTGTCGTGGTGGTGGTCGGCGTAGTGATTGTTGGCGTGGTGCTGGTCGATGTGGCGCTCGTCGTGGTCGTGGCGGTGGTGGCCGTCTTCGTCGATCCTGTGGTTTCGGGTGGTTTGAATTCGTGGACCACTTCTGCGCCGGCCGAGGGAACGAGCGCGATGAAGATGATCACGAGGACGAGTGAGAGCCGGTCGAAGAACGAGCTCGTCTCGTGCGGGTCGCTAATGTTGTCGAGCGATTTCTCGACTTTGCGCAGCAGCCCGGCTTTGGTGATGGTGTCGCGGAACTCGATGAACCAGTCCTGTTCGCGCAGCCATTCGGTGCCGCGTTCGCAGTTCGTTTCGGGGAGCACGTCGACGATACGGCACGCGTTCCAGGTGGCCAGGCCAAGTAGCACGGCGATCGCCACGATCTCCCAGAAGGCCGAGTGCCAGCGCCAGAAGACGAGCCCCACCGCTACCCAGAGCCCGAGTAGAACGATGCTCGCCAGATACAGACGAGTAAGGCGACGCTCGTGCTCGTCCTGGCTGCGCAGTTTGAGGTAGCCCGCGAACCCCTCCACGACGAGTCGCCCGAGGTACAGGGGCGACGAAAACAGGACGCCGAGCGCCAGGTACTGCGGGAGGTTGTGGACGCCCGCGACCTTCAGTGCGGTGGAGGCGACCCCCGTGATCGCCGCGAGTACGACGCCGGCAGTCGAGAGCGCCTTGCCGAGCCGCTTCCAGGAGATCGTCGGTGCCCGTTCGCCACCGGGAGGCATGGCTTTTTGTCGCGTGCGTGGCTGCGAGCGCGCTGTTCGGGTAGGGGCGACGGGCGAAGCGAGCGACCGTCCCGGTCGCCCCGCCTGCGGCACGCCGTTCCCCTACCCGTTACGCGTTACTCGACGGGCGCAAGCGATGGCCCTTTCGTCCTGAGGGTTGACACACACGCTTCCAGCGAAACTTCTTTGCGAAGATGAACGTAAGTCTAGCCCGCGGCTGGCCGGATGGTCAGCGTCTCGCTCCGGCTTTCAAGTCCCGACTGGGAAAAGTCGATAGATAGGGGCCGGCAGCACGCCGTGGCGTTCACAACTTCTACACATCAGCCGGCCTTAGTCGCGTGTTTAGGGGCCGTGGCTAGGTTGGCTTCTGTGTAGTCGAGTGTACATTCACCTTTTCGACCAGAACGGTGACTAATCAACTTCTGCGCGTCATGGATGACACCGGCTTCAGTCAGCGATTTCTTTGCGGAGATTGCGGTTAGAAGCCCATCCAGTCCTCGCGCAGGGGCGGCGCAACAAAGCGCCGCGACGGGCTTCCGGTTCAGCGCTCAGCGCCACGCCGGGAGCCTGTCCATGACTGCCGACGGGCGCCGGGGGGCCTGCCCCTCGGCCCAGGCCGAGCCTTTCAGAACAGGGCCGAGTCGACCAGGGCGGCTATCCGATGTCGTGCCTGCTCGGTGTGAGCCGGGCTGGATTCGACGGGGACTCGGTCTACCCGTCGAAGTCCCATACGGGGACTCGGTCTACCCGTCGAAGTCCCATACGGCCGTCTGGATGGCATACGGGCGGAATTGAGACCGCAAAGAGACCGCAGATGCCGCGTAAATGGCCTAGGAAAGCCAAGCCGACCCTTACTCCCCGATGAAAAGTCGCAGGTTTCAGAACCTTGCACCTCGCCGCGGATGCCGGCGAAAGTCGCGGGAACGCTGGGATTCTGGGTCGGCTGTTCCCGGTTGTTCCCGGCACGCGGGGCCGCGAAGGGACCGCAGCGACGAATCGAGAGGACCGCAGACTTCCTCATCAGCCCGGTGCTCCTGGTGCCCCGGATTGAAGGCTGGTTGGATGCTGGCAAGGCCTAAGGTGGGCAGCCTCCGAGATGTGCCGACAGGTGCGGCTCATCTTGCCTCCATCTTTTGGGCCCGGTAGACGATGTCTGCGGGGATGCGTCCTTGTGTGAGTCTGCCGTGGTGTGCGCGGTCGGTGTTGTAGAAGCGCAGGTAGGTATCGAGCTCTCTTTTCAGCCCGGTGTAGCGGGGGTAGAGGTAGCGCGCGAACGCTGGT
>DATHPE010000042.1:0-4139 GCA_035484215.1 Solirubrobacteraceae bacterium
CTGTCTTTGGTCGCGGCCAGCGCTCCGGCGCCGCTATATGGTGTCTACCAGGCTCAGTTCCGGTTCTCGGCGGCTACGCTGACCGCGGTCTTCGCCGTCTATGCCCTTGTCGTTCTCATCACGTTGCTGGTGTTCGGGTCATTGTCGGACTACCTGGGTCGCCGGCCCGTGATCATAGCGACCCTGGCTGTCAACATCGGCGCGTGCGCGCTGTTCCTGACGGCTCAGGGCGTCGGCCTGCTGTTCGCCGCCCGCGTGCTGCAAGGCATCGCCGTCGGCGCAGCGACCGGGGCGCTCGGCGCGGCGCTGATCGACCTGCAACCCGGCGGCAGCGGGCTCGCGCCTGTCGTCAACACCGCAGCTACCATCTTCGGCCTAGCCGCAGGCGCGCTCGGCGCCAGCGCGCTGGTCCAGTACGGGCCGGCGCCGACTCATCTGGTGTGGTGGCTGCTGCTCGGCGCCTTCTTCGTGGCCATCGTCGGGATACTCGCGATGCCCGAGCCCGCGGCACGGCGTCCCGGGGTGCTGGCCTCGCTACGGCCGCGGGTGAACGTGCCGCCCCGGGCACGCGGGACCTTCGCGGTTGCCGTGCCGTGCCTGCAGGCGGCGTGGGCCC
This sequence comes from Solirubrobacteraceae bacterium, assembly GCA_035484215.1. Classification (GTDB taxonomy): domain Bacteria; phylum Actinomycetota; class Thermoleophilia; order Solirubrobacterales; family Solirubrobacteraceae; genus Palsa-744. The sequence goes on from DATHPE010000042.1 coordinate 617, forward strand.
TGGCCGGCCTGTACCTGTCGCTAGGGCCGTCGCTGGCCGCGCAGGTGCTTGCCTCGCCGAACCGGCTGTGGGGCGGCCTGGTGGTCTTCCTGCTTACCGGGATCGGGGCGGCGGCCACTGTTATGTTCCGCCGCCTCGCCCCGCCCACGGCGATGCTGGCCGGATGCCTGGTCCTGCTCACCGGCGTCGCGGTGACCTTCGCCGCCATCGCCGCGATGTCGGCTGCCGCCTTCCTGGCCGGCACCGCCGTGGCGGGCGCCGGCTTCGGGGTGGCATTCCTCGGCGCCTTCCGTACGCTCAGCGCGCTAGCCGATCCCGGTGAGCGCGCTGCCCTCATCGCCGGGATCTTCACCGTCAACTACCTTGCGTTCGGCATCCCCGCACTGATCGCCGGAGTAGCCGTCACACGCTACGGCCTGCACCACACCGCCCTTGTGTATCTGGGCGTGATCGCCGCGCTCGCCACAGTGGCGGCGAGCAGCATGATGATCCGCAAGCACTCCGCTGGCCATCAGCTCCGCGCCCTTCCTAACAGGATCGATCTTCCTTGACGTACTGAACGTCTTCTTGTTCTTCCTGGCGATCCTTTTCGAGTCAGGAACACCCAAGGTGGACTTGTGCGATGCTCTTCGCGCTTGCCCCCGGTATGCACCGGACCGGCGCGAACTCAGACAGGCGGGAGCACCCTCTCAAGCTCTCTGCGGGAGTTGATGCCGAGCTTTTCGAACACCTTGTGCAGGTGCCATTCGACTGTGCGTGGACTGATGAACAGTCGCGCTCCGATCTCTGGGTTCGACAGCCCCTCACAGGCGAGCCGCGCGATCTGCGTCTCCTGGGGGGTTAGATCGCTGGACGTCTCGACTGTCCGCTTGCGGACCGTTTCGCCCGTTGCCACCAGCTCGCGGCGGGCACGCTCTTCAAATGCCTCCATGCCTATCGCACCGAACATCTCGTGGGCAGTGCGAAGCTGCGCGCGGGCGTCTAGGCGTCGGCCCTCGCGACGCAGCCATTCGCCGTACAGCAGGTGTGCACGGGCGAGCTCCGGACGCAACCGCGTGCGTCCTAGCCGCTCGATCGCCTCGCGGTAGAGGCGCTCGGCCTCCGCGCCCTCGCATAGCAGGGCCCGCGACCGGGCCGCGACGCCTGAGCCCCAATCGGTGCCGGCTGCGCTCGTGTCCTCCGTGAGGCGCTCCAGGGCACTGGCGCCGAGTTCGGGTTCACCGCTCCGGCTGGCCGCCTCGATCAGCTCGCCCAGCGCCCAGCTGGAGATGAACAGCTGAGGTGTGTCGTCGCTCGCCCGCTGGGCGGCGGCCAGCGCCTGCTCGTAACGTCCAAGTCCGTTGAACAGGATCGCCTTTACGAACTCCCCCCATTGCACGCCGAACCCTTGCCCCACCGCAGCGGCGTCGTTGATCGCGGACTCGAGCAGCTCCGAGCCGTCAGCCTCCCGACCCCGGAGAGCGGCAAGCAGCATCGCTCCGTAGGGCGCGATACGGATCCCGGTCGCCTCGGTGATCGCTTCAGCCTCCGCAGTTGCTGCCGCAGCGCCTGTGAACTCGCCCGACCACACGTCGATTACGGCCTGTGTGATCAGCCCCATCGGCACTCGGGCCAGCGCTCCCGCGTCGCGGGCGAGCTGCAGCTGACGGGCGTTGATCGCGTACCAGCCCTCGTCATCCCACAACACGTAGGACGGAACAGGCGGCAACCAGGTCCAGCGAAAGCGGTTCTCGGCCGGATCGTCTGCCGCGGCGAAGGCCTCCGAGGCGCGTCTCAGTGCTGACGCCGCTGCGGTGCGTCCTTCGGTGATCAGCAGCGCGAGCGCGTCCAGGAGCAGATCCGACGGATGAGGAATATCCGCCGACGCAGGAGCCGCTCTGGCGGCACGGGAGACCTCGAGCAGACCGCCCGCCGCAGCCAGACGTCCGGCGAACATCGCCGCTCCCCAAGCATCCAGGTAGGTCTCTCGTGCCAGCTCCGGATCGAGCCTCTCCAGCCGCCTGGCGGCGCTCACCAGTAGTGGCGGCGCGTCGCTTCCGATATTCGAGGAGAACGCGATCTGCGCACGCAGCAGCTCCGTCCGGGCACGCTGGAACTCATCCGGCGATCCCGCCTCCGCGATCAACAGCATCCTCAGCGCGGTGTCGAACGTGCCGGCATAGAGATTCGCGCGGGCGGCGGCGAGCGCGCGGTCCACCCTGCGCGCAGGATCACCCGTCAAGGCGACAGACCTTTGCAGAAATGCCGCCGCCAACTCCAGCCCACCGCGCGCCTGCGCCCGGCCTGCGGAGTGCTCGAGCTCCGACGCGATCTCCTCATCGGGTCCAGTCGCCGCCGCGGCAAGGTGCCAGGCGCGGCGGTCCGGATCGATCTGGCGATCGGTCACATCCGCGAGCGCCAAATGCACCGCCCGGCGTTCCTCCGCTGCCGCCGACCGGTACACCGCCGAGCGAACCAGCGGATGGCGGAACGTGACCTGCTCTCCGAGGGTCAGCAGTCCGTCCGTCTCGGTGTCGATCGTCGCCGCGGCGGAGATCCCGAGCCGCTCGGCCGCGCGCCACACCAGCAGCGGATCGCCCACCGGCTCGGCGGCCGCGAGCAACAACAATCGCTGCGTCTCTTCGGGCAGGGCCTCGAGCCGCCGGGCGAAGCTCTCCTCGATCCGCCCCGACAGGGCCTGAGCGCCCAGCAACCCGAAACCGCTCGCCAATTGCGCTGCCGTCAACCCCCGCGGCAGCTCCAGCAAGGCCAGCGGATTCCCTCCCGTCTCGGCCACGATCCGATCTCGGACCTGCTCGCCGAGCGGAAAACGAACCGCCGATTTCAGCAGAGCACGGGCGTCTTCGACACCCAACCCGCACATCTCCAACTCCGGAAGCCCCCGCAGCGCCTCACCTACCACGCGCGCGCCGAACACGAGCCCGACACGTTCAGCAAGCAACCGCCGCGCCGCAAACGCGAGCGTCAGCGCCGACGCCCGATCCAGCCACTGCGCGTCATCCACGACACACAAAAGGGGGCGTTCTCCCGCGGTCTCCGAGAGCAGGCTCAATACCGCCAACCCGACCAGGAATCGATCAGGCGCGGAACCCTGAGTGAGCCCGAACACGATCTCAAGGGCCTCGCGCTGCGGAGCCGGAAGTCGCTCTAGGCGATCGAGCATCGGCGCGCAGAACTGATGAAGACTTGCGAACGCCAACTCCATCTCGGACTCGACGCCGATCGCCCGGACTATGGTCAGGTCCGACGCCGCCCCGACCAGATACGCCAGCAGCGCTGACTTCCCGATGCCGGCCTCACCGCGAACCACCAGCACCCGGCTCTCACCCCGGCGCACGGCAGCGACCAGAGCGTCACATGCAGCGCACTCGCTTCGACGCCCGCGCAGGCTCGCCGACCCAGGCCCGCCGAGATGACCGGCACCCATGATGCCCCACACCCTAAACCACCCAAGCAGCACAAACCTGAGGGCCCAAGCAAGAACTGAGGCGCGGCGCCGTCGAGAGCAGGAACGTGGGGGATC
>DATHPE010000043.1:0-17657 GCA_035484215.1 Solirubrobacteraceae bacterium
TACCTGCGCTTCTACAACACCGACCGCGCACACCACGGCAGACTCACACAAGGACGCATCCCCGCAGACATCGTCTACCGGGCCCAAAAGATGGAGGCAAGATGAGCCGCACCTGTCGGCACATCTCGGAGGCTGCCCAGCTTAGGTGGCGCTGACGAGACGGCTGGACCACCTGCACGTCAGCAGGTCCAGGTCGCCGAGCTCCTCATCGAAATCGCCAGGCAATGGATCCAGGCGGGACGGCATCATGATCTGCCCAACATCTTACGCTCGGCAGGCGTGGAATCCCACCCCGTAATGAGGAGCCACGTAGTCGGCTCGACCGTCTCCTCGATCACGAGCGTCAGGACTCGATTGGCATCGCTCCGGCCGATCACGAGCCTGCGTAGCGAGCAACTGGTTGACGGCGTCTGGCACCCGCTAAGCATGATCGACGCTTGGGACATTCCAGCGGACCAAAGTTCGAGCCACGATCTCATACGGGCCAAAAACGGGGATGGCGGGAAAGTCCTCGAAATCTCCGTGGCCCCTGATCCGACGGCTACATGAGGAGCGATTTGGTCCGACGAGCAGCTAGGCGGCTGCTGAGCCGTCCGCTACCGCCAAGGGCAGTCAGGCATCTCCGGCGGAAGCTGCTCGGATCAGCGATCTGACCACCATGTCCTCGTCAAGGGCTCGCAACAATCCGCTTGATCGCATCGACGGTTTTGAGCTGGACCAAGTCTCTATCGTAGATCTTACGTACGCCCTCGACGCGGGGATCGGGCAGAAGTTGGCTTCCGCGAAAGGTGGGCATGACGCCAAGCGCTACCGCGAAGACGTTGGTAGAGGCGGTGCTGCGGGGCCAGCAGACACCATTCATATCGATCCAGCACCAGTCATCAGGCACCTTCCATGCCGGATCGCGTCCGGATTCAACATGAGCAACGCGGGTGAAGGCCCGCTTGACCTGTTCGACTACAACGAGCTCATGAGTCGGCGGCAGTACCCCAGCCGCAACGAGCTTGCTCCAGGCACGTTGATAGGTCGTGACAGGTATGCGCACATCCCCGGCCACGATCGAACGAGTGATCTCCTCTGGCTGAGTAGCCTCGCTGAGCAGGAGTTCGGCTTGCGGCAGACGAACTGTCGCTTCATCGTCGCATTTGGCGGCGGCATTAGCAGCCTCCTGTCCAGTGCGCATGCGGCACTGCAGACAACGAGCGGGGCCGGCTACAAACGCCCCGGCGAAGTCACCCCGGAGAAAAACCTCAGAAGCACCGACCGGGTGAGTCAGGCTCAGACGGTGGGCGGCGGTCGTTGACCACCGAGTTAGATCGTTGACCGCCAGCACCATGTGACGGTTGCAGACGCGAGATCCACAGACCATACAGGTGGCGACGCTGTCCGTTCCACATTGCAGGCATGGCGCACTCATGTCTCAGCTAATGGATGAGGCACCCTGAACAATACCTGAGCCCACCCGGAAACCGGCCCGCAAGGCTCGACTAGAGAGGCCGGAGATCCTCGACCTTACAAGGGCGGTCCGCGAGATCGATGATCTCCGGATCTCCGGTGAGGAGCGGGAGATCGTGCGCCGCGGCAGTCGCAACCGCGAAGCAGTCCCCAAGCGCGATCGGTGCTCGCGCCTTCAGACGCGCCACCTCGATCATCCGGGCCGTCCCCGGAAGGTCCGGTGCCAGCGCGGCACGAAGATCTCCCAACGTCTCGTCAGCGGCCCCCTGGCTCTGGTCACGCGCTACTCGGTAATAGACCTCCACGAGGTTGACCCAGCTCACCACCGGGCGAGCCGCAAGCGAGTGCTCAACCCTGGAGAGCGCAGGCTCCTCGCCATCCAGCCAGGCAAGGATTGCCCAGGAATCCAGACAGACGCTCACCTAGGCTCGCGCGCTCGATCCTCGAGCAGACGAGCCGCCATCCCCGTCTTCGCGAACCGGCCGCCTAGTTGCAGAGGGGATCGCCGCGCGACGAGCACGATCTCCTCGTCGCGCAACTCGAAGTCGACCTCATCGCCCGGATGCAAGCGAGCGCGATCCCGCAATGCCTTCGGAATCACTACCTGCCCCTTAGCGCCGATCCGACCAGTCATACCTGACGAGTATAACAAGCCGGCTCGGTCTCACGTGCGGGCTTTCGAACAACCACCGCGTCCTAGCCAAAAACGGAGGGGGAGAGATTCGAACTCTCGGTACACCAATCAGGCGCACAACGGTTTTCGAGACCGCCGCATTCAACCGCTCTGCCACCCCTCCAGGGCGACCGCCCCCAAGGGTATCGATCAGCAGCGCCGCGTCAGGGGCACCCTGTGATCGACGGATCGCCGACACCGCGTGTCCGCATATGCGCGGTTTTGAGCGCCCCCGACCCCGAGCGCCTGGGCGGTCTGGCGTGGGCGCGCCGGACCGGCGGGTTCTCACGGCGGGCGAGCGCCGGCTTCGGGCTGCTCGTCCGTTGCGGCCTGCCGCTGGCCGTGCGGATGGGGCCGTTCGACGAGTGGACGGCTCGGGCCCGCCTACCGCCGCGACGCGAAGAACTCGCTGAGCAGCTCGCCGCACTCCTGCGCGAGCAGGCCACCGGCGACGTCGGGGCGGTGGTTCAGCCGCGGCTCGCCGAGCACGTCCAGCACGCTCCCGCACGCCCCCGCCTTGGGGTCGCTCGCGCCGAACACCACGCGCGGCACGCGCGCGAGCACGATCGCCCCCGCGCACATGGCGCACGGCTCGAGCGTGACGTACACGACCGTGTCGAGCACGCGCCAGCTGCCGAGCGCGCGGGCGGCGTCGCGCAGGGCGATGATCTCCGCGTGGGCCGTGGGGTCCTGGCGCAGCTCGCGCTCGTTGTGCGCCGCCGCCACCACCTCGCCGTCGCGCACGAGCACCGCGCCAATCGGCACGTCGTCGTGTTCCAACGCACGCTCGGCTTCGCGCACGGCCAGGCGCATGAAGTGGTCATCGCGTGGAAAGAAGCGTCCGCTCATCGATCTCGCCCGGGGAGTCTGCGACAGTGCCCTGCCCCGCATCCATCCGGGGACACCATCATTACCCAAACTCCAATGCCCGCCCGCACCGGCCGCCCAACCCTCCGCCTTCCAGCGCGCCGGATCTCGGCGGCGCTGGCGCTGTGCGCCGTCTGCGCCCTGCTCGACGTGTCCACTGCGGCGGCCGTCGCCACCGCATCCCCCCCTCCCTACGCCTCCGATGAGATCGTAGTCGGCTACGCGCCCACGCCACGGCCGGTGTACGGCGTGGATGCGCGCGCCGCCGACGCCGCCGGTAGGCCATCGCAAATCGCCGGCACCCGGCTTGTGCGCCTGGCGCGCGGCGAGAGCGTCGCCGGCGCGCTGCGCCGCATGCGCGCACGACATGGCGTCGCGTGGGCCGTGCCCGACTACATCGCCCACATCGCCGGCGGGTGGATCCCCAACGACGAAGGCGCCGGACACGCGCCTGGAGACTGGGAGGAAGTGCAGTGGAACTTCGCCGGCCAGTTCGGCGTCAACGCACCAGAAGCGTGGGCGAACGCCGCCGCCGCGGGCGCCCCCGGCGGCGAGGGCGTGACGGTCGCGGTGCTCGACACAGGCGTCGCCTACGCCAACCGCGGCCCCTTCCGCCGCTCGCCCGACTTCAGCCCGTACACGTTCGTCAAAGGCTATGACTTCGTCGCCAAAGACCCCTACGCCAACGACCGCAACGGCCATGGGACGTTCGTGGCGGGGACCATCGCCGAGGCCACCGACAACCACTACGGCCTCACCGGGCTGGCGTTCGCCGCCCACATCATGCCCGTGCGCGTGCTCGACGGGGCGGGCGAAGGCGAAGCGTCGACCATCGCCGAAGGCGTGATGTTCGCGGTCAGGCACCACGCCCAGGTGATCAACCTCAGCCTCGAGTTCTCACCCGGCGTGGGCGCGGCGGACATCCCCGAGCTGATGGAAGCTCTCCGCTACGCCCACCGCCATGACGTGCTCGTGGTCGCGGCCGCCGGCAACGAGGGCGAGGACGCCGTCGACTACCCAGCGCGCGCGCCCGACGTGGTCGCGGTCGGCGCCACCACCGAACACGGCTGCCTGGCCAGCTACTCCAACTACGGCCCCGAGCTCACGCTGGTGGCGCCCGGGGGTGGCGCCGACGCGGTCCTCCCAGGCGATCCCAGCTGCCTCCCGGAAGCTACGCCCGGCCGCGATATCTTCCAGGTCACGTTCACCGGCAGCTCCTACGCCAGCTTCGGCATGCCCGACGGCTATGAAGGCACGTCGATGGCCACCCCGCACGTGGCTGCGACCGCCGCGCTGATCATCGCCAGCGGCGTGCTCGGCCGCCATCCCACGCCAGGGCAGATCACCGCGCGCCTGATAGCCACCGCACGCAAGCTCGGAGGCGACGGCGACGAAGGCGACTACGGCGCCGGGCTCGTGGATGCGGCGGCGGCTACCGCGCCCGGCGGCCCCGGCGCGCCGGCGGGATAACCTCGCTCGATCGTGCCCGGCACCGCCCCGTACAGCGCGCAGGCGCCCGAGAGCTGTGACGTCGCGGTCGTCGGGGGCGGGATCGTCGGACTGGCGGTCGCGCGCGAGCTGATCGACCGCAACCCGCGCGCGTCGGTGTGCGTGCTCGAGCGCGAGGCCGACATCGCCGCCCACCAGAGCTCTCACAACTCGGGTGTGATCCACGCGGGCGTCTACTACCAGCCCGGCTCGCTCAAGGCGCGGCTGTGCGTGGAGGGCGCGCGCGAGCTGTACGAGTACTGCGCCGAGCGGGGGATCGCCAGCGAGCGCTGCGGGAAGGTGATCGTCGCGACCGACCCGTCCGAGCTGGCGCGCCTGGAGGAGCTCGAACGCCGCGGTCAGGCCAACGGCGTGCCCGGCCTGCGCCGGATCGACGCCACCGGCATCCGCGAGCTCGAGCCGCACGCGCGCGGCATCGCCGGCCTGCACTCACCGCACACGGGCATCGCCGACTTCCCCGGCGTGGCGCGCGCCTTCGCGCGGGACATCCTCGACGCGGGCGCCACCGTCGCCACCGGCTGCGAGGTGCAGGGCGTCCAAGCGAGCGGGCGCTCGCTGCGGCTGATCCACTCGCACGGCGCCACCGAAGCCGGCCACACGATCTTCTGCGCAGGCGCGTGGGCCGATCGCCTGGCGCTGGCCGCCGGCGCCGATCCGGACCCGCGGATCGTGCCCTTCCGCGGCGCCTACCTGCGCCTCACCTGTGAGCGCCGCCACCTGGTGCGCTCGCTGATCTATCCCGTGCCCGACCCGTCGCTGCCGTTCCTCGGCGTGCACCTGACCAGGCACATCGACGGCGAGGTCCTGATCGGACCGACCGCGCTGCTGGCCGGCTCCCGTGACGGCTACCGCCTGGCGAGCGTGCGCCGCCGGGATCTGCTCGAGACACTCGCCTGGCCGGGCACCTGGCGGATGCTCGCGCGCTGGTGGAGGACGGGCGTCACCGAGCTTCGCCACGCGGCGCTGCGCTCGGCGTTCGTGCGCGCGGCCGCGCGCTACGTGCCCGAGCTGCAGGTGGGCGACGTGCAGCCGGCGTTCGCCGGCGTTCGCGCGCAGGCGCTCGCCCGCGACGGACGGCTCGTCGACGACTTCGTCTTCTCTCGCACCGAGCGCGCCCTGCATGTGCGCAACGCGCCCTCACCGGCCGCCACCTCCTCGCTGGCGATCGCCCGTCATGTGGCGGACGAGGCCGAGCGTGCGTTCGGCCTGCAGCGCTGAGCTGTGCGCTCCCAGGCGTGAGCGACTGGAAGCCTGGCCGACCGGGCGTTCACCACCTGAACGTATGTCACGAACATCGGGCCATTGCCAAAACGGCAACGTCTACCCATGATTCCGCTTCCACTGCACTCAACCAATAGGGGGACGGGGTGCTCGGCAGCCCTGATGTCAAGGATGGACAGGCAGGCTTTCGTCCGCGCAGGACGTTGGATGACTCACCGGAGGCGGTGCGCGAAGTGCGCTTCGCGATCGCGCGCGCCAAGGAGGGCGACCGCGACGCGTTGCGCCTGCTGTACATGCGCTACTCGGACAACGTCTACGGCTACCTGCGCAGCATAGTCAGAGACGACAAGGAGGCCGAGGACCTCACGCAGCAGGTCTTCATGAAGCTGATCACCGTGATCGTCAAGTACCAGGATCAGGGTGTGCCGTTCTCGGGTTGGCTGTTGCGTCTGGCGCGCAACGTCGCGCTGGATCATCTGCGCAGGCACCGTCCGACGCCGACCGAAGACGTCCTCGGCGCCGACAGCCACGCGGACGAGGGCTCGCGCGAGCGCGCACGGGACCTCCATGCGGCGCTGGCGACGCTGCCCGAGGAGCAGCGCAGCGTGATGATCATGCGCCATGTCATCGGGCTCACACCGCCGGAGATCGCGGCGCAGATGGGACGCTCGGAGAGCTCCATCCACGGCCTGCACCATCGCGGACGGCGAGCGCTCAAGCAGGAGCTCACACGGCTCGGCTCGGCGCCGTCGACGAACTCGAGTCGGCCTCTGGGCGTGGCATGCTGAGCGCCCGTCCCGCGAGCGCTCCAGGGGGCACGATCTCGGTACCGCTGACGCGGCTGGATTTCGCCGACGCCGAGCTGCTCGAGGAGCTGATGGGCGCTGTGCGCGAGGTCGCCGCGCGCGGTGCGTTCACGCTCGGCGAGCCCGTCGAGGCGTTCGAGCGCGAGTTCGCCGCCTACTGCGAGAGCGACTTCGCCGTCGGCGTCTCCTCGGGCACGGAGGCGCTCGCGCTCGCGCTGCGCGCCCTGGAGATCGGTCCCGGCGATGAGGTGATCGTCCCGAGTAACTCCTTCATCGCGACCGCGGAGGCCGTCAGCGCCGTCGGCGCAACACCGCGCCTGGTCGACGTCGATCCCGAGTCCCATCTGATCACCGCGGAGATCGTCGAGCGCAGCCTCACGCCACAGGTGCGCTGTGTGATTCCCGTGCACCTGTTCGGCGCGACCGTCGAGCTGGACCCGATCCTGGCGTTGACCCACGAGGCGGGCGTGCACCTGATCGAGGATGCCTGCCAGGCCCATGGCGCGCGCTATCGCGGGCGGCGCGTGGGCACGCTCGGCGTGTTTGGCTGCTTCAGCTTCTACCCCACCAAGAACCTGGGCGCATGGGGCGACGGCGGCGCGGTCGTCACCGCCGTCCCCGAGCTCGCCGAGCGCGTGCGCCTGCTGCGCGCGCATGGCGAGAAGCCGCGCTACCAGCACCGCATGGTGGGAACGACGGCGCGGCTGGACGCGCTCCAGGCGGCCGTGCTGCGCCGCAAGCTCATCCGCCTGGACGCCTGGAACGACGAGCGCCGCCGGCTCGGCGCGGCGTTGCGCGAGCGTCTGCTCGACGGGCTTGGCGGAGATGGAGAGCCCATCCAGTCGATCGAGCTGACCAGCGCACCGTTCCCGGAGGCCGACCACGTCTACCACCTGTTCGTCGTGCGCAGCGACCGCCGCGACGAGCTGCGCGAGCACCTGTCCGCGCGCGGAGTCGGCTCGGCGGTCCACTACCCGACGCCGATCCACCTCACCGAAGCCTACGCCGAGCTCGGCCATGCGCCCGGAAGCCTGCCCGTGAGCGAGCGCCTGGCGCAGCGGATGTGCTCGCTGCCGCTGTTCCCCGGCATGACCGACGTCGAGCTGGAGCAGGTTTCGGAGGCAGTCTTGGATTTCGCGCAAGACCGAGTGACGCAGGCGCGTTGATCGGGCATATGACTGGACGCCCGCGCAACCGGACGGACCAGCAGGCGGACCCGACATCCAACCGCGCGTCGACCGGCGTCCACGCCGTTTGTTCGCGCCTGAGCAACCGCGGGGCACGATGCCTCGGCGCACCCCGGGGGGGGTCTGACACATGTTGAACGGCTGGAGCACAACAGACACCGAGGCGCTGCAATCGAAACGGATCGGAGCCCGACCGGAGGCGATCGGCGCGGCGGTCGTCGGCTGCGGCTACTGGGGCCCGAACCTCGCGCGCAACCTCGCCGAGGCCCCCGATTTCAGGCTGCACGGGCTGTGCGATCAGGACGCCGGCCAGCTGCGCGCGCTCGGACGCTCACACCCGGACGTGCGCGCCGTGCGCGACTTCGACGCGCTGCTCTGCGACGACGCGGTGCAGGCCGTCGTCATCGCGACGCCCCCGCAGACACACTTCCCGCTCGCCAAGCGGGCGCTGCAGGCCGGCAAGCACGTGCTCGTGGAGAAGCCGCTCGCGACCCGGCTGGTGGACGGTCGCGAGATCGCCGATCTTGCGAAGGCCTCAGATCTCGTGCTGATGCCGGGACACACATTCATCTACAGCCCGGCGGTGAACGTCGTGCGCGACCTGATCCAGACCGAAGTGGTCGGCGACATCCACTTCATCACCTCCTCGCGCATGAACCTCGGCAAGTACCAGCGCGACGGCGTAGTCTGCGATCTGGCGCCGCACGACATCTCGATCCTGCGCTACTGGCTCGACCAGCCGGTCGTCGAGATCGCGGCCTCGGGAAGCTGCGTGTATCGCGAGGGAGTGCCGGAGACCGCGTTCCTGACTCTGACGTTCGCCGGCGGCACCACCGCCAACGTGCAGCTGTCATGGCTGGCGCCGCGCAAGGTGCGCCAGATGATCGTCGTCGGCAGCAAGCGCATGGTGCAGTACGACGACACCGCCGCCGACGAGCCCGTCCGCGTGTACGACCGCGGCATGGACGTTGGCCCGCCGTCGAACTTCGGCGAGCACCAGCTCATCTACCGCACCGGCGACGTCGTGATCCCGCGGGTCGATCCCCAGGAGCCTCTGCGCCTGGAGCTGCAGGACTTCGCACGCGCGATTCACACCGGCGAGGAGCCCCGCTCCAACGTGGCTCTGGGCCTGGACATCGTCGCCGCCGTGGAGATGGCACAGGCCTCGATACTTGACAATGGCATACCACGCGGGTTTGCTGCGGCCGTCGAGCCGGCTGCCGCATAGGCACTTTTCAGCGCCAGAAACATTTCGCGCGCGAGTACGCGTACATACCATCCGTTTGGTGAGCGTGCTCGGTAAGGGGGTAGTCGTAGTTCCCAACACGGCCCGCTGGACGGGACCGTGGCTCGGCGCCACGCGCCGGCCGTCGTTGCAGCGGATCGCCAATCGGCCGATCATCTGCCATGTGCTCGACGCGCTGCTCGAGGCCGGCGTGGTCGAGGTCGCGGTGGTGGCGCCGCCGGAGGCCACGGAGGAGATATCCACGTGCGTCTCGAGCGAGGGGCCCGACGGGGTCGCCGTTCGCCACATAGTCAACGACTCACTGGCTGGCAACGACGATGCGCTGCTCGCCGCCGCGGAGTTCGTCGGCGACGCTCCGTGCATCCTGCATCGCGCCAACGGCCTGCTCGGCGCGCCGCTGCTGCCATACGTCGAGACGCTGGAGACAGAGGCCGTGGACGTCCTGCTGCTCGTCGAGGATGGCGGTCGCGACGTCAAGCGGCTCAGGCTCGTCTCGCAACCCGCACGGGGAGACCGCGAGCCCGACCCAGCGTCCACGACAGTTGGCTTCGCGGGCATCTGCGTGCTCGGCGCCGGCCTGCTGGCGCGCCTGCCGAACCCTGAGCGTTCCGCACAGCTGCACGACTTCGCGGCCCTGGCCGAGCAGCTCTCGCGCGAAGGCGGGCGCACGCAGGTGCGAGTCGCGCGCGGCTGGCAGCAGTTCGCCGGCGACGCGCTGGACCTGCTCGACATGAACCGCACGATGCTCAACGGCCTCTCCTCGGAGATGACCGCGAGCGCGTATGACGGTAATCGCTTCGAGGGACCCATCGCCATTCACCCGACGGCGTGTGTGACTTCGAGCGTCATCATCGGGCCGGTGATGATCGGCGCCGACGCGCTGATCGCCGACTCCTACATCGGCCCCCATACCTCGATCGGCGAGCGTGTGCGCATCGAAGGAGCCGAGCTGGAGCGCTCGATCGTGCTCGCCGACGCGAGCGTGCTGCACGTGGGCGGGCGCCTGGTGGCGAGCGTCGTCGGCCGCCACGCGCGCGTCTTCCGCGACTTCTCGATGCCGCGCGCGCTGCGCCTGCAGGTCGGCGACGGCGACGAGGTGGCGCTGTGCTGAGAGTGCCGTGCTGAACACGAGGCCGTGGCTGGGAGCGCTCGCCCAGCGCCCGCGGATCCTGAAGTACCGAGCGCTGTCGAGCGCTCACACGGCGGGCGGCTCGCCGATCGTCCTGCAGCCGGTGAGGTTCCTCGGGCCCGGCGCGATCGTCCTGGGCGAGAACGTCCAGTTCGGGTGGCCGACGTCCAACGCGTTCTACACCGGCTACTGCCACGTCGAGGCCTCGACACCCGAGGCGGCGATCGAGATCGGCGACGGGGCGGAGATCAACAACAACGCCTTCATCAAGAGCGAGGGTCCGGGGATCCGGATCGGCGCCCGCGCGCTGCTCGGCTCGGAAGTGACGATCTACGACAGCGACTTCCACGACCTGCGCGCCGAGCGCAGGCGCGGCGGGCAGCCGCGGATGGGCGCCGTGGAGCTCGCCGAGGACGTGTTCGTCGGCGACCGTGTCCTGATCCTGAAGGGTGTGCGGATCGGCGCCCACTCAGTCATCGGCGCCGGGAGCGTGGTGAGCAGCTCGATTCCCGACGGCGTGATCGCGGCCGGCTCCCCGGCGCGGGTGATCGGAGCGATCCCGGATGGCGATGTGCAAGCAACGATCGATCGCGAGCGTTAACAGACTGATGCGGTGAGGAATCGTCGGGGCGGTCGCTCGCCCGGCCGGGGGCTCAAGCGGTGATTCAACCCAACAGCTGAGGACAGGATGAGATCAGGCATGGAGAGGTTCGCGCTCAGCGCCATCAGAGGCATACGGCCCTGCGCTCTGGCGGGGTTGATCGTGCTGGTCCTGCTCGCGGTCTGCGCCTCCTCGGCGAGCGCCGAACCGATCGCCTACCCCGATCTGCAACTGCTGATGCCCACAGCAGACATGACGATCGTGCACAAAGACAGCACGCGCACCTTCGAGTTCACGCACGTCAGCTGGGACGCCGGAGCTGGCCCGCTTGAGATCCGCCCGAGCTACAACCCGGCGACGGGCATCTCACAGGGTTATCAGGCGCTTTACACGATGCCCAGCCCGGGGGTGTGGAAGTTCGCGTACACCGTCCCGATCGCCGGGCCGATGATCTGGACGCCACCGAGCGACTACAACTTCCCGCTGGACAGGTTCGCGCTCTACGACGTCGCCCCCGACGGCGGCGTTGGCAGCCTTGTCGCGACGAGCCCAAAGGTCCTCTACTGCATGACCTCCGACACCCGCGTCGGCGGGGTGCCCAACACGCCCACCAACAACGAATACCCGAGTGGTGCGTGCCTGCAGCCGGAAGGCAAGCTCGGACTGAGCGTCGGATGGGGCGACCAGTACGAAGCGACCGATGGCGGCGAGGGCATCCCCATCACGAGCCTTCCGAACGGGACCTACTGGCTGCGCGGTGAAGTCGATCCCTACCACTACTTCGAGGAGTCCGACGACTCCAACAACGCCACCGACACCAAGCTGCAGATCGAAGGCGACACCGTCAAAGTGCTCGAACAGACACACCCCGAATCGACGCCGCCGGCGGTCACGCTCACGAGCCCGGCGGCGAGCTCCACTATCTCCGGGGGCGCAACGCTCACGGCGAGCGCCACCGCGAGCGGCTCGGCATCCATATCCTCGGTGCAGTTCCTGCTCGACGGCGAGCCCATCGGCGCGCCGGTCACCACGCCGCCCTACTCGATCAACTGGGTGGTCGGCAGCACTTCACCGGGCAAGCACTACCTCACCGCTCAGGCGACGGACAGCAACGGACTGGTCGGCACCGCTGCGGACATCCCGGTATCGGTCAGCGCGAAAGTCGGTTCGGTGTCGGTTGACACCGTGGTCAGCGAAAAGGGCAACACGACGACGACCACACCGTCCTTCTCCACGTCCGAACCGGGCGAGGTTCTGCTCGCGTTCGTCAACTCCGACGGCCCGGCCAAAGGCGCGCAGACGCTCAGCGTCTCAGGCGCTGGGCTCACCTGGTCGCTCGTCAAGCGCTCGAACGCCGAGCCGGGCGACGCGGAGATATGGACGGCGACGACCGTAGGCTCGCTGCTGGACGCGACCGTCACAGCAACCGCGTCAAACGGCGGATTCGACCAGTCGTTGACGGTCGTCGCGCTCTCCGGGGCCGCCGGCGTGGGCGCCTCCGCCAGCGCCGGCGCCAGCAAAGGCGCGCCCACCGTCAGCCTTGCCGCGACGCAGGCCGGATCGGCGGCCTTCGCGACGGGCACAGACTGGAGCAAAGCGAAAGTCCGCACGCTCGGCTCGGGCCAGGAACTGCTGGCGCAGACCCTGGAGACCGGTCAAGGGGACACGTTCTGGTCGCAGTACGCGACGACGCCGAGCTCGACGGCCGGCCAGACGATGACGCTGAACGACACCGCCCCCACCAAAGACCATTGGGACATGGCCGCCGTCGAGGTGCTGCCGGCCCCATCGGAACAGTCCGGTGGCGAAGCGCCGACGGTGTCGATCGTCAACCCGACCGCCGCAGAGATCGTCTCGGGCACGACCCAGGTCACGGCCAACGTGAGCGACAACGTAGCGATCGGCTCGGTGCAGTTCTCCCTGGACGGACAGGCGCTGGGCGCGCCGGTGACCAAACCGCCGTACGCGATCAGCTGGGACACGACCGCGGCGAGCTCGGGGGACCACACGCTCACGGCCACTGCTACCAACACCTCCAGCATGGTTGGCTATTCCGCCCCGGTGAGCGTGACGGTGCAGAACCCGGCCGAAGAAGAAGCGTGCTTCGTGATGGACGTCACGACATCGGCCGAAGGCGGCAAGACGGTGACGACGCAGACCTTCACCACCGCCGAAGCCGGCGAGCAGCTGTTTGCGTTCGTCGGCGCCGACGGCCCGGCGGGCGCTGAAAAGCAGTCGGCGAAAGTCTCCGGAGCCGGGCTCAAATGGAGGCTCCTCCAGCGCGCCAACTCGCAGTCGGGCGACGCCGAGATCTGGACCGCGGAAGCGACGAAACAGCTCAAGAACAAGACGGTCAAATCGGTCCTGAAGGTGAAAGGCTACGAACAGCAGCTCACCGTGATCTCGATGCAGGGCTCCAACGGCGCCGGCGCCTCGGTCGCGGGCGGCGCCGCCGGCGGGGAACCGAGCATCTCGCTCACCACCACCGAGCCCGGGTCGCTCGTGTATGCCGTCGGCAGCGACTGGGACAGCGCGACCGCGCGCACGCTCGGTCCCAATCAGACGCTCATGCGCCAGGATCTCAACACGACAGCGGGCAAGACCTTCTGGTCGCAGTTCACGAGCGCCGTCACCGGCCCGACGGGAAGCCTCGTGACGATGAACGACCCGGCGCCGACGAGCGATGAGTGGAACATGGCGGCCGTGGAGATCGTCAGCGACGAGCAGTAGTCCCGCGGCGGCGAGATGCGGCTGCCGTCAGGCAAGCAGCGCGTCGCCGATGAAGCCGCCTTCCCGCGGTCCGGGCGGGCAGGCGAAGATCGAGCTCGACGTCACCAGCGTGTGGCGGTTGAGCGCGTCCGAGGCGGCAAGGCGCGCTTGGAGAGGGACGAACTGCGCTTGCGGGTCGCGTTGGAAGGAGATGAAGAAGAGGCCGGCGTCGAGCTCGTCACTGCCCGGCTCGGCCGCTTCGGCATATGAGTAGCCCCGCCTGAGGATGCGCTGCCCCGCGTTGTTCTGCGGGTTTGCAAGGCGGATGTGAGCGTTCAGGGGAATCGCCAGTTCGCCGTTGGGGTTGGTGGCCTGGAGATCTACGCGGTCGTACTCGCGCGCGAGGCCCAGCGGGGCACCGGTGAGCTTGTCACGGCCGATCGTTCGCTGCTGCTCGTCGAGACTGATCGCGTCCCAGCCGTCGAGGAGGATCTTGATACGCCGAGCGACGAGATAGGAGCCGCCGACCATCCACGCGGGGCCCTCGCCTGGCTGCACCCATACGAAGCGCTCCACCGCGGCGGCTTCCTCGGCGCGGATGTTGTCGGTGCCGTCTTTGAACCCCATGAGGTTCCTCGTCGTCACCTGCACGCGCGTCGTGCTCGCGGTGCGGGCGAAGCCGATCTGCGACCAGCGCAGCGTGGCCGCGCCACCGGCGAGTTTCGCGAGCAGATGCACCGCGTGGAAGGCGACCTGGGGATCGTTGGCGCAGGCCTGGACACACAGGTCTCCGCCGGAGCTGGCCGGATCGAGCCTCTCACCCGTGAATGACGGAAGCGGGCTCAGCACCGCCGGCCGGCGCCCCCGCAGCCCGCGCCCTTCGAACAGGCTCGGGCCGAAGCCGACTGTGATCGTGAGCTGGGCGGGAGATAGGTCGGTCGCCTCGCCCGGGTCCAGAGGCGGCTTGCTCGATATCTGAGGCTCTGGTTCGTAGGGCCTGCCCACCGTCAGCGATGCCGCGGCTGCGGTCCACTGTTCGAGGACCGCGCGCAGGTCTTCGACCGCATCGCTGGTGAGGTCGAAAGCCGCAAAGCTCAGGTAGTCCTGGGCGGTGGTCGTGATCCCACCCTGATGGGGGCCGTAGAACGGCGTGAGCTGCTCCGCCGGCGCAACCGGGGTCGAGTCCGTCCTCGCCCGCGTCGGGCGCACGGTCGACGCGCCGGAGCCTTTGTCGAGGACGTGGTCCAGACCCGCGCCGATGCCGAGCAGCGCCGCGCCGGACAGCACCCCTCGCCGCGTGATACCGGGCTTACGAGTCCCCTCGGGCCGGTGGTTCTCCCCGTCGGTCAACACCGAGATCGTAGGCGACATACCCGACAATTGGCGCCCGCCACGGAAAATCGGGCCGCCGAGGATCGTTGTACTTGCATGGCTGCCCTGACGATGCGCGGTGAGCGCGCGCTCATCACCGGTGGCGCGGGCGCGGTCGGCTCGAACATCGCCGACCAGCTCGTGCGGGCGGGGGCGAGGGAGATCGTCGTGCTCGACAACTTCGTGCGCGGCAGGCGCGAGAACCTCGCGTGGGCGCTCGCCAACGGTCCGGTCAGGCTCGTCGAGGGCGACATCCGCGACCGTGAGCTCGTCGCCGAGCTGACGCGCGGCATCGACGTCGTCTTCCACCAGGCGGCGCTGCGGATCACGCAGTGCGCGGCCGAACCGCGCCTGGGCCTCGAGGTGATGGTCGACGGGACCTACAACGTGATCGAGTCGGCTCTGCGCGAGGGCGTGCGCCGGATCGTGGCCGCGTCCTCGGCGTCGGTGTACGGGCTCGCCGAGGAGTTCCCCACCGACGAGTCCCATCACCCCTACGCCAACGACACCCTCTACGGCGCCGCCAAGACGTTCAACGAGGGCCTGCTTCGCAGCTTCCACGCGATGCAGGACCTCGACTACGTCGCGCTTCGCTACTTCAACGTGTACGGCCCGCGGATGGACATCCACGGCGTATACACGGAGGTGCTCGTGCGCTGGATGGAGCGGATCGAAGACGGCGGCTCGCCGCTGATCCTCGGCGACGGCTCACAGACGATGGACTTCGTCTACATCGATGACGTCGCGCGCTCGAACCTGCACGCCGCGACGATCGACGCGACCGACGTGGTCTTCAACGTCGCCAGCGGCACCGAGACGAGCCTGCTGGAACTCGCCAACCTGCTGATCGAGGTGATGGGCGCGGACGTCGCCATCGAATACGGGCCCGAGCGGTCGGTCAACAAGGTCCCGCGTCGGCTCGCCGACACGACGCGCGCGCACGCGCTCCTGGGCTTCGACGCCGAGATCGACCTCGAGCAGGGCCTGCGACGCCTCGTCGACTGGTGGCGCGTCGAACGCGCCAACGGCACCGCGCCGGCGGCGCTCGCCGCCGCGTCATGACGGAGATCCCGATCACGCGCCCGCACCTCACCGGCGCGGAGGGCGCGGCCGTCGCCGCGGCGATCGCCTCGGGCTGGGTCTCCCAGGGCCCGCGCGTGAAGGAGTTCGAGGAGGCGTTCGCGGCGCGCGTGGGCGCCGCGGCGGCGGTGGCGACGACGAGCTGCACCACAGCCCTGGCGCTCGCTCTGCACGTCTCGGGCGTGGGGCCCGGCGACGAGGTGATCGTCCCGTCGCTGTCGTTCATCGCGACCGCCAACGCCGTCTGGAACTGCGGCGCCCAGCCGGTGTTCGCGGATATCGACCCGCGCACCTACAACCTCGACGCGACTGCTGCCGAGCGCGCGATCACATCCCGCACGAAGGCGATCATGCCCGTCCACCAGATCGGCCTGCCCGCCGACATGGACGCGTTCTCAGAGCTCGGCGCGCGCCATGGCATCGCGATCGTCGAGGACGCCGCCTGCGCGATCGGGGCCACGTACAAGGGGCGCCCGATCGGCTCGCTGGAAACGCTTGCCTGCTTCTCGCTACACCCGCGCAAGGTCATCACCACCGGCGAGGGCGGCATGATCACGGTCCAGGATCCGGCGGTGGCAGACCGGCTGCGCAGGCTGCGCGCGCATGGCATGGACATGTCCGATCTGGCCCGCCACAACGCCACCGACGTGGTGATCGAGACCTATCCCGAACGCGGCTTCAACTTCCGCATGACCGACATGCAGGGTGCGCTCGGGCTATGCCAGCTGCACGAGCTCGACTGGATCCTCGAGCGCCGGCGAGAGCTTGCGCGGCGCTACACCCAGGCGCTGGCGGGGATCCCGTACATCGAAGCGCCGTATGACCCGCCCTATGCACAGCGCACCTGGCAGTCCTACTGCGTGCGCATCGCCCCCGGCGCTCCGATCGGGCGCACAGAGCTGATGCGGAGCCTGCTGCAGGACGGCATCGCCACGCGACGCGGTGTGATGGCGATCCACGAAGAGGCCTCCTACACAGAGCCGGCGACGCTCGGACCACGCCCCGATTTGGGGCACACGGAGGCGGCGACGCGCGCGACGCTGATGCTGCCGCTGTTCCCCGACCTCTCCGAGGAGCAGCAGGACTACATCATCGAGCGGCTGGCGGCGAGCGTCCTATCGCGCGCTGCATAAATCTTTTTGGACGCACGCAAGTTCTCGCCCCGTGGGCGCGTTGGCTCGGGTGTGCAGTTCCGCATAATTGATTTCAGTATCTCGCCCGAAAGCGGGGCGCTGAAATCAAGGGGGGCACAATGGGGCGAGCGCTCGCCTGGATAGCGAGGCACCTGCGCGCGTCCGCGGTCCCGTCACGCCTCACAGGAGCACGTCGCAGCGCGACGAGGTGCGTGCTGACTTTGCTGGCCGTGCCGGTCGTGTTGGCGTTGACGGCGACGACGTCGGCGGCGGAAGGGGAAGACAGCTGCGGGTCGGCTCCGAACCCGATCGTGTGCGAGAACGCGCTGCCGGGCGATCCGCCAGCCAACTGGGAGGTGCAGGGGGTCGGCGATCCGACGATCCAGGGGTTCGCGACGTCGATGAGCGTGAACGTCGGCCAGACCGAGTCCTTCAAGATCAAGACCGAAGCCAGCTCATATCACATCGAAATCCTGCGGCTGGGCTACTACGGAGGCGACGGTGCACGCGTGGTCGACGCCGACGTTCGGCCGACGGCGCAGTTGCCGCAGATCCAGCCGGAATGCCTGCATGAACCGTCGACAGGGTTGATCGACTGCGGCAACTGGGGGGTCTCGGCGCAGTGGACGGTGCCGAGCAACGCCGTCTCGGGGGTCTACATCGCGCTGCT
>DATHPE010000044.1:0-16256 GCA_035484215.1 Solirubrobacteraceae bacterium
CAACCCACCAGACCTACCAGACCCACCACAACCAGCCACCACCACACACACAACACACAACACACACACCACACCAACACGACCAACCAACCCACGACCAACCATCACACCTCCAAACCAACGCCAACAACACAACAACACGACCACGACCACGACCACGACCACGACCACGACCCCCAACACCCAACAGTCACGGCACGCGGGGCCAGCACAAACACCAGCCCCGCGCACCACAACAACTCACAACACTACTAATCTACCTACGTTATGATTTCCGCTTCTTCCGATAATGGGTAGATATTATCAGTGATTGTCTCAGCAGACACTGCGTACGAGCCGGTGCCTTCGTGTGATTCAAGCTCACACGTTTCTTCATTGTTGCCCGCCTCGTTCTCGATCCTAGTGACTTCGTTCCTCTGCGTCCCTGTCACTTTTTTGAGTGTGTTCTGCAGGAAGTTAGGTAATCTGACCACAGTATTTATCGGGCCTACTGGGCCCGCAGCGCAACCACGCACTTCGATTAATATTTTGGTTGAGCCGTTCACGCATGTGAAGTGAACCGGTTGGATTAAGTACGCTATAACCGCAACTTTCTTTTCCGAGTTGAGATAGCGCAGATGGAACGTACCCACCGTTTCGATAGCGCTCGTCTGCGTGGCGCTTAACCCTGTACATAAGAGTAACAGAACTTCGCTTACTAAGCACCCTAAGAATAACACTTTGAACGTGCCTAATAACGACGTCTGGAACCCACCCGTCGAAGGCGCGTCTTTGCATATCACTTCGGAAGTCGATTTGAATATGCCTTTGCCTATGAGCGCAGGTTCTGTACCTGGCGCCGAGTTGTCCGTGAATAATCCGATCGGTCTGATTTCAGGCGTCTTTTCGCCCCTCGCCGCAAACGCGCTCGCGGCCACAACCGCACCCAACGCGAACACAGCAAACAACACCAAAACCAACGGCCTAAACCGTCTCATACAAACACATCCTTTCAATCACAACACAAAGCAACCCACCAAGCCACCCGCAAAACCAACACACAAGCAACAAGACAGGCCACCCAACCAGGCTACCAGCCACCATGCCGATCCAAACGACTGACGACCAGCAGCCAGCACCCATCGTCCTCTGCCTAGCCCACGAAGTCAAGTAATCTGAATCAATGTCTCCAACCGTACCGGCGCATCAGGGCGTAAGCAACCAACCCGCCGCAGCACCATGGAACGCTAGACCCACACCAGTCAAGCAGCTAGAACACTGATCACCCGTAGTAGCGGGCCACCGTCTGCAACTGGCCAAACAGATCATTCGCGAAGAACAGGACGACGATCCACACCCCAGCTACCCGCCCCCACCGCGCGCCCGCGCCCTGAGCCGCGAGCGCGAGCCCGACAGCCAGCAGCGGAATGAGCGGCAACAAGTAACGCGGCTGCCAATACGGCCCTCCGGCGCCCGAGTGCTCACTAATGTAAGAGTCAGCACCCACCAGCACCAACAGACCGACAGCCATGACCGAATACGTCAGCGTCGCCGGTATGTGGCGAGCAAGAGCCCCGCGCCCCAGCACCAGCGCCCGAAAGCCCAAGGCCGCGAGCGCCGCGGCGGGCACCAGCGCCAGGTCATACACCCACCCAGGGAAGAACACGTCGTCCCAGCCGAAGCGTCCGATCACGCCGTCGAACCACAGGCCCCGCGCCGTGTCGATCCCCGGGAAATAGCCTTCCGTCCCCGGCAGCTTGGGCAGATAGAACTGCCAGACGTAGTTGATCTCGCGCGTAATCGATCCCTGCACCAGCTGCAAGACAGGAGCCGCGGCGCCTAGCAGGGGCTTGACCGCCAGCGCGTCAATCAAGACGTAGAGCGCCACCGGCGTAAACGCGATCAGCACAGCCGCCGCGGCGGAGCGCAGCGCCGCTCTCCGCGACGCGCGCGGGGCTCGGAGCACCAGAAGCGACAGACCGACCAGCACGCCGGGGGCGAGGCCGATGAAGTTGAGCTTTGCGAGGAACCCGGCGGCGCTGACAGCGCCGATGGCGAGCCCCAAACGCCGAGTGAGGCCTAGTCGGAACGCTCGCGCGAGCAGGTAGAACAGCGCCGCCGAGACCGCCACGAGCAGCACTTCGGGATTGACGGCGCCCGAGACGAAGCCGAGCAGCGGCATCACCGCCACCGCCAGCCCCCCCACCGTCCACGCCCACGGCGCGCTCGGCAGGGTCTCACGGACGAACAGGAAGCTCATCAGCACCGCCACCGCGGCGATCAGCCCCGAGAACAGCCGCATGAGCTGCAGGCGGTCGAGCAGATCGCCCCACGAGCCGAGCGTGTAGGGGATCGTCTCCAGCGCGTAGTACAGCGGTGGCTCGGTGGCCGCTGTCCCCGCGTTCACCGGGCCCACCGGCGGGAAACGCGAGGCGAGATCGCGCTCGAGCTGCTGCTGTTCGGCATCTGAGGAAATCGCGGGAGACTGCGGTCTGAACCTGATCAGAGCGCCGTGGAGGTCTTCATACACGATGAGCTCTTCTTCGGAGAGCTCATTGGCCGCGCCCACCACCGGCCGGTGACCGGTCTCAGCCAACTCCTGGACGTACGCGACGTGGTCCGGTTCGTCGATCCCCTGCAGCGGGGGCGTGACGAGCGACCAGCATGCAGCGTTCAGCAGCGCCACGGCGGCGCACACCCACGCCGCCCTCGGCAGTCTCATCGCATCTCTCTGAGCATCAGCCGCCCCATCGCCGTCGCCATCGCGACCACCATGCTCAGCGCCAGCAGCGCGACCCATATACCGCTGAGGGCATGGCCGAGACCCATGCGCCGGCTGACCGACCGCGCGAGCGACCACCATGAGGAGCGACCGGGTCGCAGGTATTCGACCATCACCCGCCCCGCCCGCGGTTCGTGGCTCGCATTGTAGGACGCCGAGCGCGCCGGAGTCTCGACGCCGGCCAGATGCACCGGTTCGCGTGTCTGCCCGACGCGCACGCAGACGGTCACGTCCGAGCTCGTGCGCGAGACCGGGCGCACCGGGATCGTGACCGAGGCCGTGCTCCACCCGGCGCCGCGCCGGCCGCTCGTGAGCACACGCGAGCCCGACCGCGCCGTGAGGGTCAACGGAGGGCCGATCACCGCTTCCAGCCACACGCGCATCGCCGTCGTGCCGCGAGGCACGACTTCGCCGCCCTGACAGACCTCGCCACCGCTTGCGAGCGCACCAAGCCTCTGCGCGTCGGCGATCGGCGCCTTCGCCCTCGTGACCGCGGGCGGGGAGCCCGACAGCACGATGGCGAGGGCGATCGCCACGAGAGCGAGCGCGAGGACCAAGGCGATCTTCACGTCGCGCATCCAGCCATCAAAACCCGCGGGCGGGCGACGGTCAACGGAGGGGCGGTCGCCTCAGCGGGCGTCAGCGAGATTCTTCGCCGTGCGTTTCCAGCTCCTGCTCAAGCGCCAGCTCGTCGGCGCTCGGCGCCGGTGAGCGGACACATGGCCGTGCCTTACACGCGGGCATAGGCACGGGAGCGCCTACCCGTAGAAGCGCGCGATCGTCTGCAGTTGGCCGAAGAGGTCGTGGGCGAAGAACAAGATCACGATCAGCGTCGCGGCGGTGGGACCCCAGCGCCGGCCGGCTCCACGCGCGGCCAGCGCGAAGATCACGGCGAGCAGTGGCAGCAGCGGCAGCAGGTATCTGACCTGTCCGTATTCGGCGAATTTCTGCGGGTAGACGAGATACGAGGACAGCCCGATCAGTGCCATCATTCCGAGCGAGATGGCAGCGTAGGCGGCGAGCTCGCCCGCACGGGCTCGCAGGCTCGCGCGACTGGCGACGAGCTCGTGTAGGAGCAGCCCAGCGATCGCGACGGCGACCACCAGCGCCGTCGTGTAGACCCAGCCCGGGAAGGCGGTGTCGAGCCAGCCGAACTTCCCGACATAGCCATCGAACCAGATCTGGCGTGTGCTGGACAGGCCCGGGAAGTCGTTCCTGGTACCCGGCAGCCGGGGGAGATAGAGCTGCCAGATGTAGTTGGCACGGTTCAGAAGCGATCCGTGCAGATCGTGGATCGCGCTAGTCGCGAGCGCGAAAGGATGGCGAGAGGTGAGAACCTTGGCGGCGACATACGCCACGGCCGGCGACGCGGCGATCAGTGCAGCGATCGCCGGAGCTCGCAGACCCTGCCGGCCCGCTGTCCGCCACCCGCGGGTGGCGAGAATCGCGAGCGCCAGGAATGCGCCCGGCGCGAGCCCGAGAAAGCTGAGCTTGGTCGCGAAGCCGATGGCGATGCTCGCGCCGGTCGCAATCGCCGAGCCTTTGGTCAGGCCGCAGCGGAAGGCGCGCGAGAGACAGTAGAAAATCGCCGCGGAAACCGCGAACAGCATCGCGTCCGGGTTCACCGCACCGGACATCATCGCGAACATCGGCGACAGCGCGACTCCCAGCGTGCCGACCGTCCATGCCCAGCGCACCCCCGGCAGCGCTTCGCGCAGGAACAGGAACGTAAACAGAGCGGTGAGGCCCCCCAGTAGAGCAGAGAGGAGTCTCATCAGCTGCAGGCGTTCGAGAAGATTCCCGCTCAGGTCCAGCGTGTAGGGAATCGACTCCAGGGCGTAGTACAGCGGCGGCTCGTCGGTCGCTGTTCCCGCGTTGCCCGTAGTACTCGCTGGAGAGCGGTGCGTCTGCAGTCCCACTTCGAGATCGTGTTGTTCGGCCTCCGAGAAGATCGCTGCCGCGCCCGCCCGCAGGCGAATGCTGGTGTAGCGCAGGGCTTTTAGTGCGTAGAACTCTTCAGGACCGTAGGTGTTCGGCGCACTCAGTTGCGGTCCGTTCCCAGTTTCGGCGAGCTGCTTGACATACGCGAAGTGATCGGGCTCATCCGTGACCTGGAACGGCGGGACGATAAACGACCAGCTGGCCGCGTTGAGGACCGCCACGAGCGTGCACACCCAGGCAGCGGCGGGCACGCGCCGTATCACTCGCCACGGCGTGGCCGCCCGGCTCCTCGCCACCGTCGTGCGCTTGCGTCTATACATCGAACTCGCGTAGCACGAGCGCTGAGATGAGACCAAGGCCGGCGAGCATCAACGCCAGCACGAGCACGGCGACCCAGGTTCCGCTCCACGCACGACCGAGCCCCATGTGCCTGGCGACATACGGCGTGAGCGACAGCCACGAATCGTGGCCGCGTCCGAGGTAGACGATCTTCATGCGCCCGCCGAGCGCTTCACCGGGTCCTTCGTAGGCGGCCGTCTGGCGCCCGGTGTAGGTACCGAGCACCTGCATCGGTTCTGCAGTCGTGGTAGCCGCCAGGCAGAGCGTCACCGGCGAGATCGAACGTGCGACTTCTCGGATTGGGACGGTGACGCTCGCGCCGGTCCACCCGGAGCCTCGTTCACCGAGGGCCACCGTGCGATCGCCGTAGAGCACACTCGCCTCAACCGGAGGGCCAGTGAGCGCGTAGAGCGAGAACCTGATGGCAATCGTCCCTCCGGGGACGGTCTCGTCTTCTTGGCAGATGCGCGTGTCCGTGATCTTCGTCCAGCCCAGGCTCGTTTCCATCCCAGCGGCGTCGTTCTTGGCGATGACCGTGAGCGGGGACTCCGAGAGCACCGCGACGACGACGACGGCGAGCCCGATCGCCAACGCCAGAGCCAGCGTGATCCTCACCCGCTTCACGAAGGTGAGTGCTAGAGGACTTCGGCAGGGCGATCAAACGTGCCCGCGCGTCGCCCGCAGAGCGCTACGCGGAGCCGATCGCCACGTCTCCGACTTTGCGCGGACCCGCGTGCTCGGCGTCCAATACGTCGAAGATCGGCACGTCGGGGATCGCCTCGCGCAGGAGCGCGCACAGCTGCGCCGAGTCGAAGCGGTGCGACTGCGGCGCGACGGGGTTGACCGTGATCGCCCGCAGCTCGATGTGCGCGAGCGTCTGCAGGAGAACGCCCTGCAGGCGATACCACTCAGGACCACGTTTCCATAGGAACGCCTTCGTCGGGTCCGCGACCACCACAAACAGCTCGCGGCCGCGGTGGTGCAGCGGGTGCAGGAGGCTGCGTAGGAACCTGTCCGCGAGCGCCCCCGCGACGAGCAGCCAGCGCGCGCCAGGGTTCTCGTCGAGCAGCTGCGCGACCTGCTCGGCCTCGGCGGTGAGGACGAAGCGCGGCGGCAGTACGACTGGCTCTAAATCCTCGCCCACGAGCACGCTCGCGCGGCCAACGCCGGCGGCCCCGCCGGCGCACGCCGCGGCCAGCTCGCGCAGCCGCCGGCCGGCGTCGGAGGAGTCCTCGAGCAGCGGCAGGCGCACGAGGTCGACGGCATCCCTGGTCTTCAACACCACTTCGTCGATGTCGCGGTCGAGCACCGCGCCGGTGGACATGACCAGTCCGTCGGCTACGTCGGGCGCGGAGGCCGCGCGCCGGTCGACCGCGCCGTCGATCAGCACCTGCTCGGCGCCGTGCGCGAGCATCGCGTCGCTGACTGCGCGCACGTCCTGCGCGGCGCTCGGCCCCGCGATCTCGATCTCCCCGGCGCCCTGCAGCCTCGCAATCAGCACCCTTCCCAGCGGCGTGCGCATCCCCGGGTCCTCCAGCAACTCGTGAGGGATCGCGCTCGCGCGCAGCAGTGTGTCGGTGGTGGCGACGAGGCTCCCCACCGACAGGCCTATACGCGGCTTCTCGATGCGCGAGTCGATCACGTCGCGCCCCTCGCCGTCGCGGCCGACGGACGTCACGCCCGTGCGCCCACCGTCGCCCTCAAGCTCGCGCAGCAGCGCGGTCAGCGCGACCGTCTTGCCCGTGTTCTTGGCCAGCCCCACGAGCGCCAAGCGTCGCGCGGACGAAGTCAGATCGCGGAGCATCGCGGGATCAGCCTGGCGCCGACACCCGCGCGACGCGGTCGGCGAGCTCGCGCACGATGAACGTCGCCAGGTGCTGCGGTTCGGTGCCTTTGGAGAAGCCCGCGTCGTAGCCGAGCTCCTTGGCCAGCTCGTTCGACACGCGTGGGCCGCCGCACGCGAGGATCATCTGGCCGCGCATTCCCTCCGCCTCGACCATCTCCACGAGCTCTGTGAGGTTGTGAACGTGCAGGTTCTGCTGGGTGACCGTCTGGGAGACGAGGATCGCGTCGGCTTCGACCTCGATCGCCTTCGAGAGGAGCGCGCCGTTGGGGACTTGGCTGCCGAGGTTGTGCGTCTCGAAGCAGCGGTAGCCCTCCAGGCCATGGTGGCCGTGGTAGCCCTTCAGGTTGAGCATCGCGTCGATCCCCACGCTGTGCGTGTCCGAGCCGGTGCTCGCGCCGACGACGACGATCGGCCGGCCGACGTGAGTCTGCGCGAAGTGCTCGATCTCGTCCTCGGTCAGGTACTCGATGTCGAAGCCCTCGCCCTGAAGGGCCGAGAAGTCGACCGTCTGCGTGCACCGCCCGTACATCACGAAGTACGTGTAGCCCTCCGTCAGCTGCTCGTAGTGAACGACCTCCGGCTCGGCGAAGCCCATCTTGCCCGCCAGCTCCAGGGCGGCTCTGCGGGCCGCGAGCGAGTACGGCACGGGAAGGGTGAAGCTCATCTGCACGAGGCCGTCACCAAGGTGATCGGCGTATGGCTTCACGGCCGTCATGTCGATGGCGTCACGCATGTGTCACCTCAGGCCGGGCACGATCATGCATAAGTCGGCTCGCGCATGAGCTCGACGACCGGGTTGAAGTAGTCGGCGTCGGTCTCGACGATGCCCTCGATGCCGCGGCCCTCGTCGAGCTTGCGGCTGACGTCGCCGAACGTCGCGTCCTCGATCGCCTGGAACAGGCCGATCTGCGCGATCCGCTCGAGCAGCACGCGCGCCTGCGAGAGGACATCCTGCGCGCGCGTCTGGATGATGCCGCCGCGCTTGAACTCGATCTCCTCGCCCAGGTCGTGCGCCGCGTTGAACACGTAGTCGACGTTCTGCAGGCCCAGCACGCGGTCGTGGATGTGCGGCGTGAAGATCCCCTCCGTCGGCACGCCGATCGTCTGGACGCCCTGGCCCGTCGCGATCGTGACGAGGTTGAACAGCGTGTCCGCGGAGTGCGTGCGGAACAGGTTGCCGTCCATGTGCCTCGTCGGCGGCATGTACTTGACGGGGCAGTCGGGGAACAGCTCGCGCGTCAGCTGCGCCTGCGCCCACTCGTACAGCAGGCCGTTCTTCACCGGCACGTCGATCTCGAACGCGTCGCCCAGCGCGATCTGCGCGTCCGGCACGCCTGAGGCTCGCGCCAGCTGGTGGTTGATGAACTGCGACGCCGTCACCGACGGGGCCGCCTGCACCGCGTCCGCCGTGCGCAGGTAGTTGTCCTCGCCCGTGTTGATGACCACGCCGAAGTAGCCGTTGATCATGCGCGAGACGCGCTGGTCGATCAGGCCGCGCACGATGTTGATGTCGCGGTACAGGATCCCGTAGAGGGCG
Organism: Solirubrobacteraceae bacterium; assembly: GCA_035484215.1. Lineage (GTDB taxonomy): Bacteria > Actinomycetota > Thermoleophilia > Solirubrobacterales > Solirubrobacteraceae > Palsa-744. The sequence continues at coordinate 8,425 of DATHPE010000044.1, forward strand.
TCGTTGACCATGTTGTCGAAGCCCTCCCACGCGCCCATCGCCGCGATCTCCGACATGCACAGGCCCGAGCAGAAGCTCGACAGGCGGATGTAACGGCCGTGGGACTCCGACCACTCGTCCATCGCCTCGCGCATGATGCGGAAGTTCGCCTGCGTCGCGAACGTGCCGCCATAGCCCTCGGTCGTCGGTCCGTAGGGGACGTAGTCGAGCAGGCTCTGCGCGGTCGAGCGGATGACCGCCACGATGTCGCCGCCCGCCTCCGCCACCGCCTTCGCGTGCACCACGTCCTCGTACACGTCGCCCGTCGCCGTCAGCACGTAGCGCAGCGGCGTTGGCGCGTCGCCTAGGCGCTCGCGCAGCGCGCGGCGCTCGTCGAAGCGGCCTCGGATCTCGCGCAGGCGCGCGGCGCACTCCTCCGTGGCGCGCTCGCGGATCGCGCCGTCCTCGGCCAGCTCCAGCTCGAACAGGTCGAGGTCGCCTTCGCTGAACGCGTCGGCGATCTGCTGGGGCGACTGTCCCGTCTGGAGCATCGCGTTGCCGAGCCAGTAGGCCACGCCGCGGCCGAGGCCGCCGCAGTCCTGCACGTGCTCGACGATCACGTTCGGCAGCGGCGCGTCGAGGCCGTCCGCGCCGTCGATGCCCAGCAGCCTCGTTACGCTGCGCTCGACCGACATCGTCGTGCGCCCGGCGATCTGCTCGCCGACCTGCGCCGCGATCTGCCTCGCCGCCTCGCGGCAGGCCGCCACGACGCCCGGGTCGAGGTCGAGCTTGCTGGGTGCCCCGTGGGTAGGGCTCACCTGATGTCCTTCACTATGGGGAAGGGGATCACCTCGCGCAGGGTGTCTCGTTCGGTGAGGATCATCACCAGGCGGTCCACCCCCATGCCGCCGCCGGCCGTGGGGGAGTAGCCGTACTCGATCGCGCGCGCGTACTCCTCGTCGTTGGGGTGCGGCACGTCGGCGTCGTCGATCATGCGCCGCTTGCGCTGGTCGACGAAGCGCTGCCACTGGTCGACCGGGTCGTTGAGCTCCGTGTCGCCGCTGACGAGCTCGATGCCGCCGATGACCGCGTCGAAATGCTCGCCCAGCTCCGGGTGCACCGCGTGGCGCTTGGTGATCGGGAACGGCTCCAGGGGGAAGTCGAACACGTGGGTCGGCTGGTTGATCGTCGACTCGATCTTCTCGGAGTAGATGTCCGCCACCACCTCGGCCCACGTCGCGTTCGGATCCATCGGCTCGTCCAGCACCTCCGCCAGTTGCTCGCGCGTGGACTCCATGAAGTCCAGGCCGAAGCGCTCGAGGATCAGCTCGCGCATCGTCACCCGCCGCCACGGCTTGGCCAGGTCGATGTCCTCGCCGTTCCGTTTGATCGTCGTGCGCCCGAGCGCGCGCTGGGCGACGTCGCGGAACAGTTCTTCGGTGACGCTCGCCACGTCGTTGTAGTCGGAGTACGCGCACATGAACTCGATGATCGTGAACTCCGGCGAGTGCTTCGGGGAGATGCCCTCGTTGCGGAACACCTTGCCCATGTCGTACACGTTCTCCATGCCGCCCACGATGCAGCGGTTGAGGAACAGCTCCACCGAGATGCGCAGGTACAGGTCGCGGTCGAGCGCGTTGTGGTGGGTGGTGAACGGGCGCGAGCCCGCGCCGCCCGCCAGCGACTGCAGGGCGGGAGTTTCCACCTCGATGAAGTTGCGCTCGTTCAGCCACTCGCGGATCGCGAACACGATCCTGTGGCGTTTGACGAAGAGGTCGCGCGTGTCCTCGTTGGCGAGCAGGTCCAGCTCGCGGTAGCGGTAGCGCGTGCCGGTGTCGCCGAGGCCGTGGTGGCGGTCCGGCGGCGGGCGCAGCGTCTTCGTCAGCAGTGTGCACTCCTTGACGGCTAGCGCGAGCTGGCCGCGCTGGGTCACGTACACGCAGCCGTCGATCGCGACGATGTCGCCGATGTCGAGGGCGAGGATGCGGTCGTAGGTCTCCTGCCCGAGCGCGTCCACGCGCACGACCGCCTGGATCGTGCCTGACAGGTCGCGGATGTCCAGGAACGCCGTCTTGCCGTGGCCGCGGCGGGAGATGACGCGGCCGGCGATCTGGTGGCCGAGCTCGGGGTGCTCGCCGTGCTCCAGCGTGGAGGGGTCGTGGGCCGCGAGCACGTCGGCGATCCGCTCGCGCGTGTCCCACAGGGTGACGGGAGGGTAGGGGTCGATCCCTTCCGCGCGCAGCCGCTCCATCTTCGCGCGGCGCTCGTCGATGCCCCCCTCCCCCTCCGGGGATGATGCCGGTGACGTTGCGGCCGCGCCGTTCAACGCCGGGGCCTCTAGCTCCAGCGCACTGTCATCGGCCGCCGCCTGTGGCTGCTGTGGAACGGACATCTCGGTGATCGTAGACCATCCCAGCGGCCCCTTGGAGGCCGACAGCGGCCGGTCCGTCCGTGTGGTTTCATGCTGGCGCGATGGTGCCAGTGGCCGTTGCTATGAACGTTTCATCCTCTCCAGCGTACTGGAAGTAGAAGTAGGTGGAGTACGCACCGGGTTTGTTGCTCGGTTCGAATGCCAGCTCGAGCACGCACCGTTCGCCCTTGGCCTTGAACCGCCGGTGCAGGCAGGTGTCCTTGCCGCCGTGTTGCACGGCCAACACCGGGTAGTCCTCGCCCTCCTTGAGTTCGGTGAGTTCGAACGAGTGTCCCGGGCTGCACGACACCGTCAGTTCGAGGTCCTTGTACGTGCGCGGCTGGCCCTGCGTCTGTTCGAATGACACAGGCGAGCTGGCGAGACAGTCCTTGACATCCGCCGACGCGGTGGCGCCGCATCCTGCGATCGCCGCCGCCACGAGCAGCAGCGAGCCGATCACCGCCGCTCGGCGCCAGATCGGCGTGAACCGAGCATCCGTCTTATTCATCCCTTGCCAGCCTCCTCGACGTGAGTGCGATTCCCAGCGTCGAGGAGACTACTCCGCCTCGTGATTGGATCCAATCAGCGCTTCAATGTGCGCTTTTCCGCGGCCTCAGCGCGCGTGGCGGCGGGCAAAAACGTCTCCGACCCAGGGGCAAGCGGCGCATTGACCAGCGCCGCTTCCACCTCTCAGGACTTGCCCTTCTTCTTCACCTTCTTCAGCGGTCCGTATTTCTTGCGGGCGGCGCGTTCGCAAGCTGCGCGCTTGTGCTTGTCGTGCTTCTTGTGGCAGGTCGCCAGCGCCGCCTTGAGCTTCTGCGCGCGGGTGGGGGACTTGCAGCCCGTGACCGATATCGGGGTGGTCTCGTAGATCGCCTTGCCGTTCTGGGCGATGAATTCGGTAGGCATCGTGAGTTTCTGGCCACACAGGTCACGGGATTCGTGGGGGAGGTTCGTCGCGAGCGCTGAGTGCGGACCCTCGGGCAACGTCAGCTGGAAGCTCGAGAACGGCTGGTCTGGGACCGTCTTGAACGTCGTCGAGGTGATCCCCTTGCTGATGAGCGTCGTGCCGACGAGCTCGATCGTGACGCCGTAGCCCTGCAGGACCATCGTCAGCGACGGGAACGCTTCGCCGCCATGGCTGACGAAGTACGCTGGACCTTCCAGCGGCACGGGCAGGATCTGAGTGTGCACCACCGCGTGCCCTACGACGGAGTCAACCGGGCAGGCCGCGGGGTTCGCTTCGAAGACCTTCGCCAAACAGGCGTTCTGCAGCGTTGGTTTCAACCGCGACGGCAGCTGCAACGGCAGTTCGACTTTGACCTTCGTCAAATTGGCCTGCGTGCCCAACGAGCCCGGCGGCTCGGTGACGGTCGCGGTCAGGCTCGCGCCATCCGCTTTGCTCGTCTTCCCGGACGTCGAGACCGCGAATTTCGGGGTGAACTTCAGCGCTTCGCAGTCCGTGACCTGGAACGGCACGCCGAGCGCATCCGTCGCGTCTTCGCTGGAGTGGATCGCGCCGGTGAATTCCATCTTGTTACAGCTCGTCGGGTTGAACTGGAAGTCGTTGCGGGTCGTGATCGCGTTGACGTGCTGGATTTCCAGCGGGATCCCTTCGATGCTAGTGGGGATCGAGTCCGTTGTACCAGGGGGGTTCGAGGTGATCGTGATCGCGGCGGTGATCGGGTTGATTTCGATCTTGCCGCGCACGAGCACGCAGTCGCACGGCGGGTGGTTGTCCTTCGTGTTCGCGAGGTCGAACGGGCCTGCCTTGGCGGGAACCTCGAAGGTGATGCCGAACGGCGCGCAGTTCGCTTCGCCGACCCTGCAGGCGCCGGTGCCGTTGTAGGGGCCGGTGAGGTAGAACTTCCCGCCGCTGACCGTGTACGGGTCGCCGCCGACGCCGACCGACACCGTGGTTTCGCCGATCAGGCTGTTGGGGCCGCACTCGCCGAGGTCGGCCTGCGGTTCGGGGCACAGTTCGACGTTCGAGAGGATCCCGGACAGGCCCGGGGGGAGCTTCACTTCGAGGGACTGCAGGTTCTGTTCGCCGCTCAGACGGCTCATCGTCGCCGTGAACGGCGAGAACGCGCCGGCGATGACGTTCGTCGCGCCGCCCGTCAGCGTGGGTTTGAACGGCAACTGCGCGCCCGGGCAGGGGCCGCCGTTCGGGCCCGTCTTGACCTTGAAGTCTTCGTTGGTCACGATCACCGCGGGTTCGCCCGGCGCGGCGGACCAGGGCGTGAAGGCCGCGGTCGTCGTGTACGTCCCGCATTGCGCCGGGGTCGACAGTGGGGCGCGTTCGCCGCCGAAGAAATGGATTTCGGCGTCTTCGAACGGCGCCTGCGGGCTGTTTTCGAAAGTCGTGATGATCTGCCCGGCGGCCTGGCAGGGCAGTTTGGTGCTCCCTGGCCTTGCGGGGAGCCATTCGCTGGGGCTCTTGCACAGCGAGACTTCGCCAGCGAGCTTGACGAGCGTCCCCGACACGTGGTCTTCGACGACCATGTACATCGCGAGCAGGCTCCCGAATGGGTTCGATTCCTGCGCAGCGAGATAGACCGAGCCCGTCAGCGGCTGATTGGCTGGAAGGAGCGGCGTTTTGACCGTCGCGGTGCCGATCTTCGATGCATTCGGGCAGAAGTTCGTGCCTGGCGAGAGCGTCGCTTCGCTTTCGGGGACTCTGTGCCCTTCGACCGTTTCGTGGTCTTCGACCGCGACCTTAGCGGCGATGCTTTCCGGCAGCTCGCCGGTGAACAGGGCGGCGTTCACGCCCGGCTCGCCGCGCAGTTCGCCGAGGCCCTGGAAGCCGATCTGATCGCCCGGGCTGCCGAGTTGGCCGATCGCCAGCTCGCCGGTGTTGGCGGTGCAGGCCTGCAGCCCGTCAGCACTGGAGGGGTTGACCGCCACGCCCGGGGGCAGCGCGACCGTGATGTTCCTGGGCTCGGCCTCGGCGAGCCCTTCGGGGTGCAGCGCCTCTTCCTGCGGGACGTGGACGTCGACTTCGAGCCCGCTCGGGGTGCTCGCGCTTTCGACGTCGGGTTTGACCGCGATGCTCGGCTTGAACGGCAGCGCGTTGCAGCCGTCCATCGCCGGCATCTTGAATTCAGCGAGCTGCGGCTGTTCGGCGGTGGACTTCGGTTCAAGCCACGAGTCGCCCGTCACCGTGCTCACGAGCGCTTCCGGGGAGCCGGTGGCGGTGTTGACCGGGCAGGAGGTCGGCAGCGACAGGAACGCGGTCGGGTCTTCGTTCACCGCCGGTTCGCACTCCCTGCTTTCCACGCTCGCGACGAGGCAGGCGGTGCCGCGGAACTGGTTGAACGCCGTGGCGCCCGGCGTCCCCCATACGGTCACTTCGATGCTGCGGAAACCGATGAGCTGGGTGATGTTGTTCGAGTTGACCGTGATCCCGTAGTCGCGACCCGAGCGCACCGACGGGTCGATGTACACGGGACCGTTGACCGTCAGGAACCCGAGGCGTGCGGGCTCGCCCGGCGAGGGCACGAGGTTCCACAGTCCGCCACGAAAGACCTGCGGCGCCGGCCCCACGCCCTGGTTCAGCGAGTACAGCGGCCTCGCGACACCGACCATCGTGTCGGGCGGACAGCCGATGGAGCTGAGGAACTTGCTGAGCGGGCACTGCGGCAGCGACGCCGGGTTGCCAACCAACCCCGCCGGCCAGAGAGGGTTGACGTCCTTGGGGATCGCCGCCGGCTCGATCACGCCGTTCGGATACTTGAAATCAGGGTTCGCGGCGTCAGCCGACTGGTTCAGGACGATCGTGGTCGTCTGCTGGAAGGGATGCGAGCCCGCCTGGGTGTCGACGCCGCCGCCTTCATCTTCGTTGACGAGTTCGTAGTCGGCGATCCCAAACGGGGTCGATCCGCCCAGCGGGACCGGGCGCGAGACCGACAGCGGCCGCGCGCCGCCGCCGGAGACGCTCGCCTGCTGTGAGACCTGCCCGCTCGCGCCGGTGTCGTCGACTTCCACGTGCAGTGTGAGCGCGGTGTACGGAGGGACAACGCCCTTGAACGCGCACGCGGGCGCCGCGACCCCGTTCTCCCCTTCCAGCGAGCATTCCTGCAACTTCGCTTCAATGAATTCGCCTTCGGCCGCTTCCCCATGGACACCGACGGCTTCCAAGCCGGGGGGCAGCACGTCGGAGACCGTGATCGGAGTAGCTTCGTATTCGCCCGTGCCGAGTTCGGCTTCGGTGCATCCGGAGCCCGTGTACTTACCCGTGCCCGCAGCAACCTTCGTACAGCCGGTCGCGGCCACATCACCGAGGTTGCTCGCACTGATGAGGATTTCACCGTCGGGCCGGCCTTTGGCTAGTTCGGTGAGCGTGGCACTGGGCGATTCGCCCGGGGGGGCCTGCAAAGGAGTACCCGGAAACACGCCGCCAAACCCGCCGTCTTCGAAGTAGCTGGGCGGTGGTGCGATCTCTCGCCCCTTGAACGTGATCCGGTAGGGAACACGGCCGGCGAGAGGTACGCCGGTCCCGGCTTCGGTGGCGAGCCTGGAGAGCGTGAGCGTGCCGGCGCCGACCGCTTCGATCGTCGCGCCGAGGGGAAGGCCTGGTCCGTAGATTTCCTGACCGACGGCAAACGCGCCCGTGACGGCGGTGACTTCCCTTGAGCCCGCGTGGAGTTCGACGACGATCTCGGCTTCTGTCGTTTCCGCCGACAGCGTGAGAGTGCTCCCGACGATTTGCGTGATCGTCGTCTTTTCAGGTATGCCGGCGCCCAAGATTTCCTGACCGACAGCGAAAGCGCCGGCACTGGTTTCAAGCACCGTGATTTCCGTCGATTTTTCGCTGAATTCGCCCATCCCCGTCGCGGCGCTGAGATCGCCCGTGCCAGCGACGAGGGGACCGCCGGTGACTTCGACACCGTGTTCACCGTAGAGCCCTTCCAGCGCAGTCTGGACTTCTTCGTGCGTCGCGTTGTATGGAAACACCGCGGCGGAGAAAGGTGGGGAAAATGAGTTCAATTCTTTGAGCCACAGTACTTCGCCGCCGCTCGCGCTCACCTTGAATTCCTCAACCTCGTTCTGCGCTAGGCCGCCGTGAAGGTACGTCGGCTCCGGTTCAGTGCGGATGTGCCACCAAGGGGACTGCGCCAAGGCTGACGGCACACCAAAGACGGTGCCGCACAGAACACCCAGCGCCACAATGATCAACCTGCCCCTCAATGCACTTCTACTGAACATACCGAGATTATCCAATCTAGCCCAAGGGCCGGTCAACGGGCGTCTATGACTTTGCATGTCGGTGTTTGTGTGTGGCGGTTTTGGTTTTGCAGCCGGGTTTCTTGTGTTTGGCGTGTCTCTTCGTGCAGGCTTTGGGTTTCGGCTTGGGCTTGGGTTTGGTGGCGGGTGGTGGTGGTGGTGGGGTGGGGTTGCTGGGCGCGTTGAGGGTTGCGCTGGCGGGTGGCTGGTAGATCGT
>DATHPE010000045.1:0-5807 GCA_035484215.1 Solirubrobacteraceae bacterium
AGATCGCGTACACGATCGCCGACACGAGCATGATCACCAATATCGCCTCCTCCTCTTCGCGGTCACGGCCGTAGCCGCCGCCGAAACCGCCACCGAAGAAGAACGAGAACTGGATGATCATCGAGGCGAGCGTGGCGAAGAAGCTGGCGAGCGTCATCACCATCACGTCGCGGTTGATCACGTGTGTGAGCTCGTGTGCCATCACGCCTTCCAGCTCAGCCGGTGAGAGCAGCTGGATGATGCCTCGCGTCGCGCATACGGTCGTCGATTTCTTCGAGCGTCCCATCGCGAACGCGTTGGGCATCGAGGTCTCCATCACGCACACGCGCGGCTTGGGAAGGTCGGCCTGCACGCACAGCCGTTCGATGATCCCGTGCAGCTCGGGCTCCTGCGCGGGGGTGACCTCTTTGACCCCCATCGACGCGAGCGCGATCTTGTCCGAGCCGAACAGCTGCACCAGCAGCAGCACCACCGCCACCACCACGATCAGGCCCGCGGCGGCGCCGGCCGCGAACAGCACGCCGACGAACACCACGTACACCAGTCCCAGCAGGAACAGCGTCATCACCATCCGCGCCTGCAGCCCGGTGTCCTTGCCGAAGTTCGATCGCGACTTTGCCATGTACCAGATTGTCGCAGAAGGACATGCACGCCCGTTAAAGCCGGCGCAAGCGATAATCAGCGGCCATGGCCACCGAGACGAGCCTATCTCCCGTCTTCCCACTGGGCAGCCGTCTGAACGAGCGCGGCCGCCTGGAGGTCGGCGGCTGCGACACCATCGAGCTTGCGAGGGAGTTCGGCACCCCCGCCTTCGTGGTCGCCGAGGACGATCTCGGCGCACGCGCGCGCGCCTTTCTGCAGGCCGGCCGCGACGCCGGCCACAGCGATTTCCACGTGGTGTTCGCCTCCAAGGCGTTTCCCTGCTCCGCCGTGCTCGCGCTGTTCGCGCGCGAGGGGCTGTGGTGCGACGTCGCCTCCGGAGGCGAGCTGTACCTGGCGCTCGAGGCCGGGTTCGCACCGGAGCGGATCGTGCTGCACGGCAACGCCAAGTCAGAGGCGGAGCTGCGCATGGCCCTGCGCCACCGCATCGGGTTGATGGTGCTCGACAACTTCGACGAGATCGACCGCCTGCAGCGGCTCGTGGCCGAGGGTGCGCTCGGCGATCGCAGCGGCGGCCAGCCGGTGCTCGTGCGGGTGACGCCCGACGTCAGGGGAGAGACACACGAGAAGATCTCCACCGGCCAGGCCGACTCGAAGTTCGGCTTCGCCATGGCGCACGCCCGCGAGGCGATCGCGCGCCTGCAAGCCGTCGACGGGCTGTCGCTGCACGGGCTGCACGCGCACATCGGCTCACAGCTGCTCGGTCTGGAGCCCTTCCGCCGCGAGGCGCGCGAGCTCTCGACGCTGGGAGCTTTTCCCGTGTGGGATCTCGGCGGCGGGCTGGGCGTGCGCTACACCGACGATCAGCAGGCGCCGCCTTCGATCGAGGAGTACGTCGGCACGATCGTCGCCGCCGCGCACGCCCACGGCATGGGCCCTGACACACGCCTCATGATCGAGCCCGGCAGGGCGCTGTGCGCGAACGCGTGCGTGACGCTCTACACGGTGGAGAGCGTCAAGCAGAATGTCTCGCGCTGGGTCGCCGTCGACGGCGGCATGTCCGACAACCTGCGCCCGATGCTCTACGGAGCCTCCTATGAAGCCCACGTGGCCAATCGCTTCGGCGGCTCGACGGCCTGCGTGCTTGCCGGCAAGCACTGCGAGTCCGGCGACGTGATCGTGCGCGAGGCGCTGCTCGATGACCCGCGGCCAGGAGATGTGATCGTGACCCCCGCGACCGGCGCCTACGGTTACGCGATGGCCAACAACTACAACGGCGTGCCGCGGTCGCCGGTGCTGTTCTGCCGTGACGGTGACGCGCGCGTGGTCGTCAGGCGCGAGAGCTACGAGGATCTGACAGCGCGCGATGTACCGTAGCGAAGCGACGGCGTGCGATGGCCGCTGAATCGCCCACGTTCACCGTCGGCCTGCTCGGCCACGGCACCGTCGGCGCGGCGTTCGCCGTGCTGCTCGAGGAACGCGCGGGCGAGATCGAGCGCTTCAACGGGCGCAGGCCGGTGATCGGCGGGGTGCTCACGCGCAGCCGCGGCGACTTCCAGCAGATCCTCGACGGCTCCGATCTGCTGGTCGAGGTGATGGGCGGGATCGAGCCAGCGCGCGAGTACCTGCTGGCGGCGATGCGCGCCGGCAAGGACGTCGTCACCGCCAACAAGCAGCTGCTCTCCCAGCACGGCGAGGAGCTGTTCGAGACCGCCCGCGAGAAGGGCGTGAGGCTGCGCTTCGAGGCGGCCGTCGCCGGCGTGGTGCCGGTCGTGCGCGTGCTCGAGGAGTCGCTGTCGGCGACGCCGATCGAGCGCATCCACGGGATCGTCAACGGCACCACCAACTTCATCCTCACGGAGATGACCGCCGGCTCGAGCTACGCCGACGCGCTCGCCGAGGCCCAGCGCGTCGGCTACGCCGAGGCCGACCCCAGCGACGACGTCTCAGGCCGCGACGCCGCCGCCAAGATGGCGATCCTCGCGCGGCTGGCGTACGGGTCGCCGGTGCACCTCAACGACGTGCGCTACGAGGGCATCGAGCATCTGCACGGCGACGACCTCGAGTTCGCGCGCGAGCTCGGCCTGGGGCTGAAGCTGATCGGCACCGCCGAGCGCCGCCACGGCGGGGTCTCGGTGCGCGTACACCCGGCCTTCCTGTATGCCGGGCATCCGCTGGCGGGCGTCTCGGGGCCGTTCAACGCGGTCACGATCGAATCCGAGGCGATCACCGAGATCACGCTGTCGGGGCCCGGCGCGGGCGGCAGGCAGACCGCCAGCGCGGTGCTGGGCGACGTCGTCAGCGTGATGACCGGCGGTGCGCGGCCGCCTGCGCCGCCGTTGGCGCTGCCGCTGATCGAGGACGTCGAGAGCGCCTTCTACGTGCATCTGGACGTGGCCGATCGTCCAGGCGTGCTCGCGTCGGTCACTAAGGTGCTGGGCGAGCACGGTGTGTCGATCAAGTCGGTGGTGCAGCGCGGCATGGGCGAGCGCGCGCGCCTGGTGATGATCACTCATCCGGTGCTCGAGTCGGGGCTGCGCGAGGCGATCGAGCGACTGGGCAGCGAGTTCGATTTCATGCGCTCCACCCCGCGCACCATCCGGGTCATCGAAGAGGAGTTCGTATGAGCAACGCGAGCATCAAGGTCCCGACCGTCGAGGGCATTCCCCCGACAGGCGCGCACGTGCCGCTGATCGAGCGCTACCGCGAGCGTCTGCCGTTCGAGCTCGGCGACCCCCTGGTCAGCCTGCAGGAGGGCTCCACGCCGCTGCTGCGCGCGCCGCTGCTCTCGGAGATGGTCGGCGCGACCGTGCGCCTGAAGCTCGAGGGAGCCAATCCCACCGGCTCGTTCAAGGACCGCGGGATGACGTGCGCGGTGTCGGCGGCCGTGCGCGACGGCGCCAAGGCGGTGATCTGCGCGTCCACCGGCAACACCGCCGCCAGCGCCGCGGCGTACGCGGCGCGCGCGGGCATCACCTGCGCGGTGATCGTGCCCGAGGGCAAGATCGCGCAGGGCAAGATGGCGCAGACGCTCGTCCACGGCGCCCGCGTGATCTCGCTGAAGGGCAACTTCGACCAGGCGCTCACGCTCGTGCGCGAGCTCACCGATTCGCATCCGATCGTGCTCGTCAACTCCGTCAACAACTACCGCATCGAAGGACAGAAGACCGCCGCGTTCGAGATCCACGAGGGGCTCGAAGGCGGCCTGGAAGCGCTGTGCATCCCCGTCGGCAACGCCGGCAACATCACCTCCTACTGGCGCGGCTTCCAGCAGATGGGCGCCGCGCCGAAGCTGTTCGGCTTTCAGGCGGAGGGCGCCGCCCCGCTGGTGCTGGGCCACCCGGTCGAGCACCCCGAAACCGTCGCCAGCGCGATCCGCATCGGTAACCCCGTGCGCTGGGAGGACGCCATGGCGGCCGCCACCGACTCGCGCGGCGCGATCCGGGTGGTCAGCGACAAGGAGATCCTGCGCGCCTACCGGCTGCTGGCCTCCAAAGAAGGCATGTTCTGCGAGCCCGCGTCCGCGGCGTCGGTCGCGGGACTGCTCAAGTACGGCGCCGACGGCGCCGAGCAGATCGTGTGCGTGCTCACCGGCCGCGGCCTGAAGGACCCCGAGACGGCGATCGCCAACAACGACGGCAGGGTGATCACCTGCGCCGCCGAGACGGCGGCGATCGAGGAAGCGGTATTGGGTGATACGTAGGCGCCTGGTGCGCGTGCCCGCGTCCTCCGCCAACCTGGGCCCCGGGTTCGACTGCATGGCCGCGGCGCTGTCGCTGGCGCTCGAGGTCGAGGTGGAGGAGACCGGCGAGTTCGCGGTGCAGACGGAGCTTGCGGTGTCCAAGGGGCGCGAGAACCTGTGCGTGCGCGCGTTCGAGCGGCTGCACCCCGCCGACGGCCTCACCTTCCGCATCGGCTCGCAGATCCCCATGTCGGGGGGCCTGGGGTCGAGCGCGGCGGCGATCGTCGCCGGGCTGATGGCCGCCGACCACATGTTCGAGCTGGACGTCGACCTGCTGGCCCACGCAAGCGAGCTGGAGGGCCATCCCGACAACGTCGCCGCCGCGCTGTACGGCGGCTTCGTCGTGTGCGCCGACGGCCAGGCCACGAGGTTCGAGCCGCCGACCGGGCTGGAGGCGCTGGTGGTGGTGCCCGCGCAGCCGGTCAACACGCGCTCGGCGCGCGCGGTGCTGGCGGAGCAGGTTCCCATGCAGGATGCGGTGTTCAACGTCGCGCACGCGGCGCTGCTGACGCTCGGGCTCCTCAGCGGAGACTGGGACCTGCTCGCACGCGGCCTGCACGATCGGCTGCACCAACACCAGCGCGCGAGCCTGTTCCCGCGCTCGTTCGAGCTCGCCTGCCGCGCGCGCGAGCTCGGAGCGCTCGGCGCCACGATCTCCGGGGCGGGCCCGACGGTGCTGGTGTGGTGCTTCTACGAGCAGACCGGCGCCGTCGCCGAGGCCCTGGCCGCGGAGGTCGACGGCTGGGCGGCGCTGTTGCGTGTGCCGTTCGAGCAGCAGGGAGCCTACGTGCAGGCGCTGTGAGCGCTCACGTGGGCGTAGGTCTACGTGCGTGTGAGCTGCGCCAGGCGCTCGCTGGCGCTGTCGAGGCCCTGCAGGCGCTCGAGCACCTCCGCCGCGAGCGCCAGGTAGTCGACGCCGAGGTCGGGGCGGTGGTCGAGGATCGAGCGCGCGCGCTCGGCCGATTCGGCGTAGGCGATCGACGTGCGGATGACCGAGTCGAACACCTGCCCGCCGAAGCGCTCCTTCAGCGACGCGAGCGCCTCGCGCGAGTGCACGGTGCGCATGTCCGCGAGGTTGAGCACCACGCCGAGCAGCGACAGCCGCGGATTGAGGCTGTCGCGCGCGAGCTCCACCACCTCCATCGCCTGCTCGACCCCCTGCAGCGCGAAATACTGCGCCTCGGCGGTGATCAACGCGTGATCGGCGGCCACCAGCGCGTTGACCGTGAGCAGCCCCAGCGACGGCGGGCAGTCGACGAGGATCAGCTCGTAGGCGTCCGCCGGCAGCTTCGCCAGCGCGCGGCGCAGCGTCAGCTCGCGGCCCATTTTGCCCCCCAGCGCGAGCTCGGCCTCGGCGAGGCTGAGGTTCGCGGGGATCACGTCGTCGTGGATCGCCTCCGCCGCGCCGGCGCGCCCGCCGAGCACGTCGCCGATCGTCGGCTGCGCGTCAGGCGCGACGTCGAAG
>DATHPE010000046.1:0-16393 GCA_035484215.1 Solirubrobacteraceae bacterium
TCGCGCTCCGCGGCTGTCGACTGCGGACCGATGAACACGCCCTTGCCGCCCGACTCGGCGGTCGGCTTGACGACCAGTTCGTCGAGCCGTTTCAAGGCTTCGGCGCGGATCCGCTGGTCGCTGAGGAGGTACGTCGGCACGTTTTCGAGGATCGGCTCCTCGCCCAGGTAGAAGCGGATCATCTCCGGGACGAAGCGGTAGATCGCCTTGTCGTCGGCGACCCCGGTGCCGAACGCGTTGGCGATCGCCACGCTGCCCGCCCGGTAGGCGCGCACCAGGCCGGGGACGCCGAGCAGCGAGTCGGGCCGGAACTCCAGCGGATCGACGAAGTCGTCGTCCAGGCGCCGGTACACCGCGTGCACGCGCTCCAGCCCGCGCGTGGTGCGCATGTACAGGACGTCGTCGCGCACCACCAGGTCGGAGGCCTCGACCAGCTCGACGCCCATCTGCCGCGCGAGGAAGGCGTGCTCGAAGTACGCCGGGTTGGCGGGGCCGGGCGTCCACACCACGACCGTCGCCTCGCTCTCGGCCGAGGGGGCCACCGCGCGCAGCGCGCCGAGCAGCAGCTGCGGATAGTGGTCGACCGGGCGCACGCGGTAGGAGGCGAACAGCTCGGGGACCAGGCGCGCCATCGCCGCGCGGTTCTCGAGCACGTAGGAGATGCCCGAGGGGATGCGCACGTTGTCCTCGATCACCTTCCACGTGCCGTCGCTGTGGCGCACCAGGTCGCATCCGGCCACGTGCGTATACACGCCGCCCGGCGGGCGGATGCCGTGCACCGCGCGCGCGAAGTGCGGGCACGAGGCCACCAGGCGCCACGGCACCAGGCCCTCGCGCACGATCTCGCGCGCGTGGTAGACGTCGTCCACGAAGTGGTTCAGCGCGCGGATGCGCTGCGCGAGGCCGCGCTTGATCTCGCGCCATTCCTCCCCGCTGAGCACGCGTGGAACGAGGTCCAGCGGAAACGGCCGTTCGTGCGTCGGCCCGCCGCCGCCGCTGGTCTCGAACGTGATCCCCTGCTGCATGAATATCGCGTCGCGCCGCCGACCCGCTTCGATCAGCCCCTCCGGCCCGAGCCGGGTGAGCTCCTCCACCAAGGCGCGCGCCGTCCCGCGCGGTGTGCCGTCGGGCTCGAACAGCTCGTCCAAGAACGGCGCCTGCGGGCGGTACTCGCCGATCGGCGGTGTCTGCACCCCGGAGCTCACCACGGGATTCTCCCGCCGTCGCCACGCGATCGCCTTCGACGGATGGAGAAACTAGCGGCCGCTTCGGTGCTCAACTGTCACAGGCGCCCGCGCCGGCGCAACGACCCTCGCGACCCCGAAACAGGGCCGCACGGCGGCCCGCTCAGCTGGGCCAGCGCCCGTGGCGGGTGAAGTACTCGCGCGCGTCGTGCTCGGTGTCGCGCTCGCGATCGCCGGCCGCTCCGATGCGAAACAGCCAGTTGACGAAGTAGATCGCCAGCCCCGCGCTGACGATGCTCGCGCCACCCTCCAGATCGTTTTCACTGCCCATCGCCATGATCACCAGCCCGCCGATCGTCACCACCACCGGCAGCACGTAGCGCACGCCGAACAGCACCCACCCGCGCCTGCGCGAGTCCGGCTCGCCGGGCGCCTTCTCGGGGGGCTGCGACGGAGCCGACAGACTCGCCTCGGGCTCGCGCGGGGGCTCTCCGTGGTGTTGGCCCGAAAGCCGCGGCGGGTTGTCGCGGTCGCGGCGGGTCAGTCGCGGTGGGCCGGTGCCGGGCATCTCATACACAGCGTATGGCAATCGCCTCACGCCGCGATCAGCGGCTCCGACGCGCTCTCCTCCGTCAAGGTCTCAGCGCAGCGGTGCGCCGTGCGCTGCGCCCAGCGCCCGGTCGAGGCGGCGCCCAGCGCCAGCACCAGCGCGGCGCAGCCGGCGATCAGCCACCACGCCGGATGGCTCGCCGGGGTGAGATGCGTCCTGATGTCGCTCGCCGCCGCCGAGCCAAGGATCGAGCCCGTCACCGCGACGCCCAGCGCCTGCCCGATCTGGCGGCTGGTCGAGGCCACCGCCGCCGCCACGCCCGCCTGGTTGTTGGGCATGCCGGACACGGCCGTGTAGGTGATCGGCGGGTTGACGCTGCCGAAGCCGATACCGAAGACCGCGTACACGCCCAGCAGCAGCGCCAGCGGCGTCGACGGCGTCAGCGTCGTCAGCACCAGCGCGCTCACCAGCATGCAGCCCCCGGCCGCGAACAGCGGCAGGCGCGGCCCGCGGCTGCCGAGCACGCGCGCCGACAGCGGGCTGCACGCGAGCGCCGCCGCCGCCATCGGCAGCGTGCACAGTCCCGCCTGCAGCGCCGAGTAGCCGCGCACGTCCTGCAGGTACAGGGTGTTCAGGAACAGGAACCCGCTGAACGCCGCGAACGCGCTGATCGCGATCAACGTCGCCCCGGAGAACGGCGCGCTGCGGAAGAAGCGCAGCTCGATCAGCGGGTCACGCCGGCGTGGCTCGTACACCACCAGCCCCGCCAGCGCCAGCGCCGTCAGCGCGAACGTGGCGATCGTCTGCGCCGAGGACCAGCCGGCGCTCGGCGCCTCGATGATCGCGTAGCTCAGCGACGCCAGCGCCACGATCACCAGCACCTGGCCGACCGGGTCGACGCGACGCGCGCGCGGCGCGCGCGACTCCGGCACGAACAGCGCCGTCAGCACCACCGCCGCCAGGCCGATCGGCACGTTGATCCAGAAGATCGCGCGCCAGCCCACCGTCTGCGTCAGCGCGCCGCCCACGATCGGGCCGAGCGCGAGGCTGATGCCCACCACCGCGCCCCACGCGCCGATCGCACGGGCGCGCTCGCGCGGGTCGGTGAACACGTTCGTGATGATCGACATCGCCACCGGGTTGAGCATCGAGCCGCCGATGCCCTGCAGCGCGCGCGCCGCGATCAGCCAGCCGAGCGTGGGGGCGAGGCTGCACAGCAGCGAGCCGGTGACGAACAGCAGCAGGCCCGCCTGGAACGTGCGCCGCCGCCCCAGGCGGTCGGCCGTCGAGCCGGACAGCAGCAGCAGGCTCGCCAGCACGATCACGTACGCGTCGATCGTCCACTGCAGCCCCGACAGAGACGCGTGCAGGTCGCGGCGTATCGACGGCAGCGCCACGTTCACGATCGTGTTGTCCATCGCCACGATCAGCAGGCTCATGCAGCAGATCGCCAGGATCGTCAGCCGCCGGCGGTCGCTCAGTTGGGGTGTACCGTTCACCTCGATCGTTTTAGCGCCCTCGCGCCCGCTCTCCCGGAAAACGCGGCCGGAGCGGCGCGCGGCGGGCGCCCGAGACGCAAGCCATGCCCGCACCCACCATCGATCAGCTCACGCTCGCCGACGAGCCCGCCCGCTGGGAGGCGCTGGGCTTCGACGTCGCCGAGGACAGCTGCCAGATCGGCACCGTGCGACTGCGCTTCAGCGAGCCTCCGGCCGACCCCGGCCAGCCCGGCATCGTCGGCTGGTCGCTGCGCGACCTCGCCAGCGGCGCATTGTCCCCGGAGGGGGAGCTCGACGGCCTGCCCACGACGCTCTCGTACGCGCCCATCTCCCCGCCCGCAACGGTCCATCCCAACGGCGTGGTCTCGATCGACCACCTCGTCGCCGCCTCGCCCGACCTCGACCGCAGCGTCGCCTCGCTGCAGGCCGCCGGGCTCGACCTGCGCCGGGTGCGCGAGGAGCCGACCCCCGCGGGCGCGCCGCGCCAGGCCTTCTTCCGGCTCGGCCGCGAGATCCTCGAGCTGATCCAGGAGCCCGAGCCGATGGTCGCATCGTCCCCGGAGGGACAGCGCGCCGGCGGGCGCGATCACCCGGCTCGCTTCTGGGGCATCGCGCTCGTCGTCGCCGACCTCGACAGCACCGTCGAGCGGCTCGCCGGCCACGTCAGCCCCGCCAGAGCCGCCGTGCAGGCCGGCCGGCGAATCGCCACCGTGCGCCGCTCCGCCGGCCTGGCCGTGCCGCTCGCGCTGATGAGCGCAGAGCAGCAGGTAGGGTAGGTCGATGAGCCAAGAGCTGTGGAGCGCCGTCGACGGCTACATAGACGAGAAGCTCATCGGCGAGGACCCCGCGCTCGATGCCGCGCTGCACGCGAGCGCCGCCGCCGGCCTGCCGCAGATCGCGCTCACGCCCGCCCAGGGCAAGCTGCTGCACCTGCTCGCGCGCATCCACGGCGCGCGCAGCATCCTCGAGCTGGGCACGCTCGGCGGCTACAGCACGATCTGGCTCGCCCGCGCGCTCCCCGACGACGGCCGCCTGATCACGCTCGAGCTGAATCCTCGCTACGCCGAGGTCGCAGCCGCCAACGTCGAGCGGGCCGGCCTCGCCGGCCTCATAAAAATACAGGTCGGGCCCGCGCTCGACAGCCTGCGTGCGCTCCTCGCCGCCGGCGCCGGTCCCTTCGACCTGGTGTTCATCGACGCCGACAAGGAGAGCACGCCCGAGTACTTCCAGCTGGCGCTCGAACTCGTGCGTCCCGGCGGTGTGATCGTCACCGACAACGTCGTGCGTGACGGCGCGATCGCCGACCCCGCCACGCAGGATCCACGAGCCCTCGGCATGCGCCGCTTCCACGAGCTGCTCGCCGCCGGGGTGGATGGGCATCGATTCACCGCCACCACGATCCAGACGGTCGGCGCCAAGGGCTACGACGGCTTCACACTCGCGCTCGTCGAGCGGTAGGTAGCGCCTCTGGGGTGTGGGAGTGCTTCTGCGGATGGTGTATAGCCATGGCTGGACACTCGAACACACGGGGGTGTGATTTGGTGAGTCTGCGGCTGCTGTTGTGTGAGGGTTCGGCGAAAGGAACTGCGAAACCCCTGAAATGAGAAGACCCCGGCGCTATTGAGCAGCCGGGGGCCTTCTGAAGACGGAGCCGGAGTTGAACCGGCGACGCGAGGCTTGTCAGGACCCCCGCTCTACCACTGAGCTATCCGTGCAAGCAGCATTCTAGCTTGGCGGTGCGGCTCAGTCGGTAGGGCGATGCTCAACGCCCTCGAATAGCTCGCTGGCCGGACAGCCAAGCCCGCAGGCGATCTTCACGATGACCTTGACGCCAGGATCACGGCCTTGAGTCTCGATCCTCGCGATGTCCGTCATATGCAGGTTCGATAGCTCCGCAAGGCGCTCCTGAGTCAGGCCGCGCTCTTTGCGCAGGCGGCGAACGTTGGCGGCGAAGACTTCCAAAGGCTCCATGCTTGGAGCCTTGAGGCCAATCGGCCATACGTCTATGGCTGATTAGCCATAAGCAAGGTCCTTTCTAACCGAGCCGATAGACCGGCCCATGAGGCGGCTAACAACGTTTGCGCTGGTGCTTGCCCTGATCGGGGGCGTGGCCGGTTGCGGGAGTAGTAGCAAGGATGGGACTGGGGCTCCTTGCGGAGCGGGCGACGTTCGCTCCAGCCTGTCCCATCAATGTGTGCGGGCAGGCGATCCCAACTTTGGGGAAACCAGATCAGGCGAACGTGAACATACGCCAGAAGAAGAAACCGCTCACAACAAGAGCTTGGAACTCGAACGGCGCAACAAAGAACAAGAAGCGGATGCCCAGCAAAAGGTGAATGAAGCCGAAAACGAGGGCGGGGAACATTCGATTCGCCGGGTCGAGGAAAAGGTCTGCTACGAATCGGGTAAGACCTCCGAAGAATGCAAAGGCCCTCTCAAAGAGACGCCCGAAGAAGAACGCTCCGAAGCTGAAAATAAAGCCCGGCAGCAACAGGGCCAGGAAGAAGAAACCGGCAAACCGACTGTCGTAGAATAACCACTTCTAATGGACTCAGGCGAGAATTGCACCGCCAACGCCAACTTCTCACAGCCAGCATCACGCCTACGTTGAGCCCATCAGTGGAGGGTCAGCCAAATCCGACCTCTCCGCTGATGGGCATGATATCAAGGCACCTTTTCGATTCCTGTGATTGACGAGCCTTCACCAACTCGTACGCGAGCTTCGTAAGGATCGTCAGGTCGGCGTGGAGCCTTACTCGCTCGATGCTCCTGACGCGCAGTGGAGTGAGTCCCCATTCGTTCTTGAGTCGTCCGAACTCACGCTCCACGGCACCCCTTTTGCAGTAAAGCTTCTTCCAGCGCTCCGTGTCTCGGGGGATGAGAGGTTTCAGTCGGTTCGCCTTGAGCCAGATGCTCGTGGGCTCGCACTCGCCGGTCGGGCAGCGCCACTTGGCAGCGCGTCGCTTGCGATCTGCTCCAGCGAACCTCCATACGCCGTGCTCGCAGTCAGGCGGTCCATCCTCTCCGCGCTTGACATCAGGCGTCCGTCGCAGCGGGATCACAGGATCGATCCCTCGCATCACGCAGTCGAAATGCACCCCAGCGCTATCGTAGCCACGGTCCATGGCGCATGTTCTGGGGTTGATCCCGCGCTCGTGGAGTTCGTCCAGCAGAGACGCAACAAGCTTAGATTCATGCGTGCGAGCAGTCTCGATCTTCCAGGCCAGAGGCAACTCCGTTGCGGTATCCACGGCCATATGCAGCTTGTAGCCGAGGAACGTTCCGCTAGGGCGATTAGAAACCGCCGATCGGTGCCCCCAACTTGCGTCAGGATCAGATCCATCTTTGGCGTAGGCTGGGATATCCGAAGCGTCGATTGCGATGTTCTTTCCGAGGTCAGGGCTCTTCCTGTTCAGTTCTTGCAACACCGAGTCGATGCACTCCTGACGCTGGCCCTCGTACAAGCACAACTTCTTGGTGAATCTGTATACGGCGTCGATGCTGGGTACATCTTGGTCTTTCTCACATCCGATGGCGGCACGCAGGCCAACATGATCCTTCACGAGCGCCAACGTGCGAGTCCATGTCGGAATCGCGTAGAGAGACTTCGTGAGAACGACTCCCATCAGAGTTCTCGTTGAGTAGCCGGGCCTTCCGGTCCAGCGAAGAAACTCTATTTGCTCTATGAGATCGGTGATCTCAACAGAGTCGAGAATGACTGAGATTGTCTCCGCACAGCGGAGCGCTACACTTGCAGCGGTCATGGAGCTTGTACCTCCGTGATCCTGGTCCCCGGCAGCTACAACTGCGCGGGGACCGCTTTTTAGATTTGCTGCGTTGTTCGACGCGGAGGCTGTGATTCCTCCTCGATCTGTTGGATAACCTGCGACAAACATGATGTGCTGAGCAGGGTTCGGACCTGCATGGTGCTAAGCACCGCCGGGGTGAAAGCCCGGTGCGTCTGCCAATTTCGCCATCAGCACGTCTGCCCCGGCTCGGGCTACCACCCAGCCGGGGCTTCTACTTATGACTGTCCGCCGAGGACAGTCTTGAAGGGCCTGGTATGGCACTTCGTCAGCACAGCGGATTAGACTCACGTCGTGCGCGAATGGCTAAAGGCAAATGGTGGTCCGCCCGCGCTGGTCGTCGTTGGCATCGGCCTGCTGCTCGCGTTTTGGCCGCTTGGAGCGCTCTTCATCATCTCGGGAGTCTTGCTATGGCTCAACGAGTGGTCGCGGTTCCCGTGGCATGTCGTACGCAAGACGCCCTCGATGGAGGTCGGACGCCCCCTTCCAGATCGGTTCGTCGGACAAAGGGTGTGTTTGATGGACCTGCCGCCCATGGTCTACCGACGGACCTTCGAGCGATGCGAAATGGTCGGACCTTCGCCTGCCCTCCTGGCGGGCTGCAAAGTCGATGGATCGAGATGGCTCGGGATGTTCGAGCGCTCATTTGTCGAGATACCGGACGTAGCCGAACTGCCTCCGGACACCACCAGTTTTGTCGAGTGCAGCTTCCTGTTCTGCGAGTTCCAGGACTTCGTTGCTACAGGCACAAAGAAACAGCTTGAAGGGCTGCAAGCTGTCTTCGAAGGCCAGACCTAGCGACTTTCGCAGTTCGTTTCGCCGTAAAGCAGCCCTCTGGGGTAAACGACTCTCGATCTTGAGGGATCGTCCCAACGCAACGCTCAAAACTTGGCTCTACAGAGCGGCAGAGCGAGTTTCGCAGTTGTCTCGTGTGTGGTGTATAGCCATGGTGAGACACCACGCGCCGGCGAAGCACAAGCGGTAGGCTCGCGGGCATGGCTGGGGAGCTGAAGCTGGGGTTGAACACGGGCTACTGGGCCGGCGGGCCGCCACCAGGCGCGCTCGAGGCGGTCGCGGAGGCCGAGCGGCTGGGGTTCGACTCGATCTGGACCGCCGAGGCGTACGGCTCGGACTGCCTGACGCCGTTGGCGTGGTGGGGCGCCTCGACCGAGCGCATCAAGCTGGGGACGGCGATCGTGCAGATGTCAGCGCGCCAGCCGGCAGCCACCGCGATGGCCGCCATGACGATGGACCACTTGTCCAACGGGCGCTTCATCCTCGGCCTCGGCGTGTCCGGGCCGCAGGTCGTCGAGGGCTGGTACGGGATGCCGTTCGCCAAACCGCTCGCGCGCACGCGTGAGTACATCGCGATCCTGCGCGACATCTGGGCGCGCAAGGGGCCGCTCACGGCGCCCGGCCCGCACTACCCGCTGCCGCTGCCCGACGGCACCGGGCTGGCGAAGTCGCTGAAGGCGTCCATCCACCCGCTGCGCGAGGACATCCCCATCTACCTCGGCGCTGAGGGCCCCAAGAACATCGCTCTGTGCGCCGAGCTGTGCGACGGCTGGCTGGCGATGCTGTTCTCCCCGGCCGTCTACGACGAGCTCTACCGGCCGTCCTTGGAGGAGGGCTTCGCGCGGCGGGGGGAGGGTGGGGGTCGATCCCGACGCAGCGCCGCCGACTTCGAGGTGTGCGCCACCGTGCCGCTGATCGTCACCGACGACGTCGAGGGCACTGCGGATGCGCTGCGACCGTTCTACGCGCTGTACTTCGGCGGCATGGGCGCCAAGGGCGCCAACTTCCACGCCAACGTCCCCATCCGCATGGGCTACGAGCGCGAGGTGCAGGAGATACAGGAGCTGTACCTGAGCGGCAAGAAGGACGAGGCGGGGGCCAAGATCCCGACGAAGCTGATCGAAGAGCTCTCGCTGATCGGGCCGCGCGAGAAGATCCGCGACGATCTCCACAAGTGGCGCGAATCGGTCGTCACCACGCTGCTCGTCACCGGCGACGCCGCCACGCTGCGCGCCGCCGCCGAGCTCGTGCTCGACTGACAATCTGTCGATATCTTCGACGAGTGTTTCTGGCTGTCCACGGGCGCGCCGATAGGCCGTCACATGGCAGACGCAGCCGCTCCGACCCTTGCCCGACACGCCGGCCGCATGCCGGGCGCGCGCACACGCCCGAAGGCGAGGGAGCGCCCTGGCTTCGGGCCGGCGCTCGCCAGCGCGGACAGCGCTCCGTCCTCATGGCTGATCGGCGACGGCATGGACCGCGAGCGGATGCTCGACATGGACCGCCACATCGGGCCCGTGCGCAGGCGCTCGTTCGCGGTCATCGCCGCGGCGCTGCTGATCTGCGGGCCGTGGCTGGGGTGGTGGACGATCATCCCGCTGGCCGTCGCGGGCGTGTTCTTCCGGGTCGCGGAAGTGGTGGTCGAGCGCGTCAGGAACCCGGAGTACATGCTGTTCGCCGCGTGGACCGGATCGCAGCTGATGATCGAGATGAGCGTAGCGCTGACCGGCGGCCCGCGCTCCCCGGCGATGGCCTGGGCGGCGATCCCGATCGTCACGCTCAGCACCCGCTTCTCCACGCGCGGCGTGATCGCCGGCGTGGCGGTCACGGTCGCGATGATGCTCGCGGTGGCGTTCGGCGTGAACGCCGGCGCGGTGATCGCGGACCCGCCGCTGCTGATCATGCCGCTGGCGCTGACGGTCGCCGTGGCGAGCTTCTCGACCGCGCTGATGAAGTCCGACGTCGAGCACCGCAGCGAGGCCGTCATCGACCCGCTGACGGGCATGCTCAACCGCAACTCGCTGGCCGACCGCACGGTCGAGCTCGCGCACCAGTCGCAGCGCACCGGCGAGCCCGTGGGGCTGATCGTTGGCGACCTCGATCACTTCAAGCAGGTCAACGACACGCACGGGCACGCGACCGGCGACGCCGTGCTGCAGGACGTCGCGTACCTGCTGCGCAAGCAGCTGCGGGCGTTCGACCTCGCCTACCGGATCGGCGGCGAGGAGTTCCTCGCACTGCTGCCCGGCGCCGACCTCGAGCAGACCGCCGCGATGGCCGAGCGGCTGCGTCGCGGCGTGGAGGCGGACACCGTCGGCGGCGGCCTGCACGTGACCATGAGCTTCGGCGTGAGCGCGTCCGAGCGCGCGTGCGCGTTCGACTACAAGAGCGTGTGCGCGCAGGCCGACGCGGCCCTCTACGAAGCCAAGCGCGGCGGGCGCAACGGCGTATGCGCGGCGCCGGCCGCTGTGATCGGCAACGGCGTGTGCGCCGTGCCGGCTACGCCCGCGTGAGCGTCCGCGACTGTCCCAGGACCGCGCCCGCGCGGTCGAGCGCGCGCACGGCCACCAGCGAGCCGCTCGCCGGCACGCCCAGCGCGCTCTCGAAGCCGCGCGCGCGTGTGCTGGCGACGGGGCTCAGGGCGCCGCTCTGCTCGCCCGCCAGCAGCTGCCATGCATGCACCTCGGTCGCGCCGTTCCAGCTGGCGTAGGCGGTCGTGTTGCGCCCTGCGCCGGTCAGGGCGATCGCGGGGGCGTCCGCCGGCCGGCCCGTCCACGGCAGGCGGAAGGCCCTGTAGGACTCGTACTTCTCGCCCAGCACCGCGTCGAAGACGATGTGCCCGGAGTGGTGGAACTCCGACACGCGCGGCACTTCCCCCCAGCCCACGAACACGTTGCCGTTGGGCAGCACCTGCATACTGCCCTGGCTGCCCGACAGGATCCCCGGGTGGGTGTACTGGCGCAGCAGCGTCGCCGTCATCGCCCGCTCGTCGACGTCGAGGATCAGCCCGCGCGAGAGCGGCTCGACCGCCGGCGTGGCGCCGTTGTCGAACACCGTCAGCGTCCCGTCGGGCCGGCGGCGGGCGTCGTGCTGCCACGCGAACGTGGCGCCCGCGCCCATGTCGAAGTCGCTGTGCTTGCCGCCCAGGCGCCACAGGATCGTGCCCGCTTTGTCGATCTTGTACACGGTGTGCATGCTGCGCGAGGAGACGATCAGGTTGCCGTCGCCGTCGACGTCCACGGAGTTGATGTGAAAGAAGTCCCAGTCCGCCGTCACGCCCGCGTAGGAATCCTCCAGCGGGACGTGCTCGAGGCTGTGCCACTCGAGCAGCAGCCTGCCGCTGGCGAGGTCGATCTCCTGGAAGATCGCGTCCTGGATGCTGCCGTCGCGTGAGCCGCCGACGGACGTCAGATCGGCCGTCGTGACCACGTAGCTGGTGAGCAGCGCCGTGTTGCGCGGTGTGATGACGAACTCGTGCAGGTCGCCACGCAGGCCGCCCGCCGCCTGCACACGGCGAATCGTCTGGTAGCTGGCGTCGGCGATCACGTATTCGCCGACGCCGTGGCCGAGTTCGATGCTTCCCTCCCACCACGTGAGCACCGGGCTGCCGCGATAGCGCTGCACGCGGAAGTTGGTCGTCACCTTGCCGGCCACCGGGTTCTCCCAGACCGCCTCGCCGTCGTTATCGGCGATCACCGCCCCCACCTGGCCGGTGGGGGAGTTGTACGGCGCCATGAAGATCGGATCGGTGGAGACGCCCTGCTCACGATGGGTGACCGTCAGCACGGGGATGCGCAGGTCTGGACGGGTGTGCCACGCGGGCGGCGCGGGCGGCGTGGCCGCCGCCGCCGCGGCGGCGCTCCGCGAGGAGGTGACGGCGCCGGCGAGGAGCTCACCCACGGCGCCCGTGAGCGTCAGCCCCGTCGCTGCGACGCCAGCGGAGCGCAGCAGCTGCCTGCGCGTCATGGTCCGGTTGGCGGTTTTCATCAGGACCTCTCACGAAAGCACGCGTAGTGAAAGGATTCCCAAGGAAATGGCGTTCGCGGACTTCCAGTACGAGATCTACGCCGGCGGGCTCTCCGGTGAGACGCCGCCGCTGGCGCTGGCGGCGGCGGAGCTGCAGGAGGCCGCGCGCCAGCGGCTGAGCGCGGAGGCGTTCGGCTATGTCGCCGGTGGCGCCGGCTCGGAGCTGACGATGCGCGCCAACCTGGCGGCGTTCGAGCGCTGGCAGATCGTGCCGCGGATGCTGCGCGACGTCTCTGAGCGCGATCTCAGCACGTCGCTGCTCGGCACCGCGATGCCCGCGCCGGTGCTGCTCGCGCCGGTCGGCGTGCAGTCCATCGTCCACCCTGACGCGGAGCTCGCCGCCGCTCGCGCGGCGGCGGCGCACGGCCTGCCGTTCATCCTCAGCACCGCCGCCTCGCACGCGATCGAGGAGGTGGCCGCCGCTATGGAGCCAACCCACCCGGCCAGCCGCTGGTACCAGCTGTACTGGCCAAAGGACCACGAGCTGGCGGCGAGCTTCGTGAGCCGCGCCGGCGCCGCCGGGTACGCCGCGATCGTGCTCACGCTCGACACCTGGATGCTCGGCTGGCGCCCGCGCGATCTGCAGCATGCCTACCTGCCGTTCCTCAAAGGCGAGGGCGTCGCCAACTACTTCAGC
Source organism: Solirubrobacteraceae bacterium (assembly GCA_035484215.1). GTDB lineage: Bacteria > Actinomycetota > Thermoleophilia > Solirubrobacterales > Solirubrobacteraceae > Palsa-744. The sequence goes on from DATHPE010000046.1 coordinate 12,498, forward strand.
GACCCCGTCTTCCGCGCGGCGCTCGAGCGCACGCCCGAGGAGGACCCCGGGGCGGCGATCGGGCACTGGGTCTACCAGTTCTCCAACCCCACGGTCAGCTGGGAGGACCTCGCGTGGCTGCGCGAGCAGACAGCGCTGCCGATCGTGCTCAAGGGGATTCTCCACGCCGACGACGCGCGCCGTGCCATTGCGGCGGGCGTCGACGGCGTGATCGTCTCCAACCACGGCGGGCGCCAGGTCGACGGCGCGATCGGCGCGCTCGACGCCCTGCCCGGGGTTCGCGACGCCGTGGGCGATCGCTTCCCGGTGCTGTTCGACAGCGGCATCCGCACGGGCGCGGACGTGTTCAAGGCGCTCGCGCTGGGCGCCGACGCGGTGTGCCTCGGGCGCCCGTACGTGTGGGGTCTGGCGCTCGGCGGGCAAGCGGGCGTGGAGTACGTGCTGCGCTGCCTGCTGGCCGAGCTGGACCTGACGCTCGCGCTCAGCGGCTACACGGAGATCGCGCAGGTGGATCGCTCGGCGCTCACGCGCGTGGAGTCGGCCGGCGGCGGCATCCCCGCGACGAGCACCAGGCGGGCGGACTCGGCCGGTGGCGAAATCCCGTGACGAGTGCCGTATAGCGGTAGTTGTACGGCCGCCGTGGGGGGAGTGACGGAACGCGAACGACCAGGCGGAACGCCCCCATGCGCCCGGTGAGACCGGCGGTCTCCCCGGGCGAGCTCGCACGGGTCAAGCGCCTGACGCTCGTCGCGTGCATCCTCGGCAGCGGGATCGTGCTGCTCGACGGGTCCGTCGTCAATGTCGCGCTGCCGACCATCCAACGCGTGCTCGGCGGCGGGCTCGCCGCACAGCAGTGGGTCGTCAACGGCTACCTGCTCACGCTTGGCTCGCTCATCCTCATCGGCGGCTCGCTCGGCGACCTGTTCGGCGAGCGCGAGGTCTTCGCGATCGGCGTCGCCGGCTTCGGCGTCGCCTCGCTCGCGTGCGCGCTCGCGCCGTCGATCTTCGCACTCGTCGCCGCGCGCGCCGTGCAGGGCGTCGCCGGCGCGCTGCTCGTGCCGAGCTCGCTCGCCGTGATCGTCAACACCTTCCCCGCCGACGAGCGCGGTCAGGCGATCGGAAGCTGGACCGCGTGGGGCGGGATCGCCACCGTGCTCGGCCCGCTCGCCGGCGGCGAGTTGCTGGCGCTCACCTCCTGGCGCGTCATCTTCCTCATCAACCTGCCGCTCGTCGCCGTCTGCCTGATGCTGATCCTCGCGGTGATCCCGCGACGACCCCCGCGCGCGCCCGGCGCCAGACGCGTCGATCTACCCGGCGCCGTGCTCTGCACGCTCGGCCTCGGCGGCCCCGTGTTCGCGCTCATCGAGCAGCCGCGTCTGGGCTGGTCGAGCCCCGCTGTCACGGCGCCATTGCTCGCTGGGCTCGTGCTGTTCGCGGCGTTCCTGGCGTTCGAGTCGCGCACGCGTGAACCGATGCTGCCGCTCGGCCTGTTTCGCCGGCGCAACTTCGCGGCCGGCAATGTCGAGACGTTCTCCATGTATGCGGGCCTCTCCATCACGATCTTCTTCCTCGTGCTGTTCCTACAGCAGATCGGCGGCTACACGCCGCTGCAGAGCGGACTCGCCACGCTGCCCGTCACGCTCGTCATGTTCGCGTTCTCGCGCCGGTTCGGCATGCTCGCCGACCGCCTCGGGCCGCGCCTGTTCATGGGCGCCGGGCCGCTCGTCGCGGCGGTTGGGCTGCTGCTGTTCCAGCGCACCGGCGTCGACGCCCACTACCTCTCTGAAGTATTCCCCGCGGTGATCGTGTTCGCGCTCGGCCTGTCCATGACCGTCGCGCCGCTCACCGCCGCCGTGCTCGCCGGCTCAGAGCGTGAGGCAGGGATCGCCTCCGGCGTCAACAACGCCGTCGCGCGCGTCGCGGGCCTGCTCGGTACGGCGGCGGTCGGCGCCGTGATCTCCTCAGCTTTCGCCGGGGCCTTGGACAGCCGACTGGTCGGCACGGCGCTGGGCGCGGGAGCCCGCATGGCGGTGCGCGCAGCCAAGCGGCTGCCTCTCGGCCGTCCCGACGTGAGCGGCCTGCCGGCGGCGCAGGCCCACGCGCTGCGAGCGGCGGCCGAGCAGGCATCGCTGCACAGCTTCCATCTGGGCATGGCGATCGCCGCGGCGCTCGTGGCAATCGGCGGCGTGGCGGGCGTGGTCGGCATTCGCAACCCGCGGGTGGACGTGCCTGCCGCCGTCTGAGCTAAGCGGGCTCGCGCGCGTAGTTGCGCATGGCCTCGACGATCGGCCCGAGCCGGCGCCCCTTGTCGGTCAGCCGGTACTCGACGGTGGGCGGGCTGGAGGGGATGACGGTGCGCTGCACAAGGCCGGCTCCCTCCAGGTCGCGCAGGCGCTCCGAGAGCATCCGCGGGGAGATGCCGGCGACGGCGTCGGCGAACTCGCTGAAGCGCAGCGCGCCGGTGAGCGCGGCGTAGATGATCGACAGCTGCCAGCGCCGCTCGAGGAGGTCCGCCGTCTGGCGGACCTCCACGGGGACCGGCTCACATCTACGCGTGCGCGACATCGCGTGCTGGCTCCAGTGCGCGGTCGAGGACCTCCTGGACGGTCATCACCGGGTGGAAGGTCATCTGCTCACGGACCTCCTCGGGGATGTCGTCGAGGTCGCCGCGGTTGCGCTCGGGCAGGATCACGTCGGTCAGCCCGGCTGCGTGCGCGGCGAGCGCCTTCTGCTTGAGCCCGCCGATCGGCAGCACGCGGCCCTGCAGCGTGACCTCGCCGGTCATGCCCACCGTGTGCTTGACCGGGCGTCCTGACAGCAGCGACGCGAGCGCTGTGACCATCGTCACACCTGCGCTCGGCCCGTCCTTGGGGATCGCGCCGGCGGGCACGTGCACGTGGAACTCCCTGTTCTCGAACGCGTGCTCGTCGATGCCGAGCTCCTCGGCGTGTCCGCGCACGTATGACAGCGCGATCCTCGCCGACTCCTTCATGACGTCGCCCAGCTGGCCGGTCAGCACGAGGCTGTTGGCGCCGGAGCTGCCGCCCTTCATGGCGGTGGCCTCGACGAACAGCACGTCTCCGCCGGCGCCCGTGACCGCCAGGCCGGTGGCCACGCCGGGCGTGGCCGTCCGCGCGGCGGACTCCTGGAAGAACTTCTGGCGGCCGAGCGCGTCGCGCACGATCTCCAGGTCGATCTTCACGGGTGCGTCGGCCTTGCCGGAGGCGATCTGGGTGGCTGTCTTGCGCAGCACCGTCCCGAGGTTGCGCTCGAGGCTGCGTACGCCGGCCTCGCGCGTGTAGTCGGAGATGATCGTGCGCAGCACCTCGTCGGAGATCTCCACCTCGTCCTCGCGCAGCCCGTTGCGGTCGCGCTGGCGCGGCCACAGGTAGCCCTTGGCGATGGCGAGCTTCTCCTCGGAGGTGTAGCCGTCGAAGCTGATTACCTCCATGCGGTCGAGCAGCGGCCCGGGGATTGTGTCGGCGACGTTTGCCGTAGCCAGGAACATCACCTGGCTGAGGTCCAACTCGACGTCGAGGTAGTGGTCGCGGAACGAGTGGTTCTGGGCGGGGTCAAGGACCTCGAGCAGCGTCGCGGAGGGGTCTCCGCGCCAGTCGGCACCAACCTTGTCGACCTCGTCGAGCAGGATCACTGGGTTCATCGTGCCGGCGTCCCTGAGTGCCCTGACGAGCCTGCCCGGCAGTGCGCCGATGTAGGTGCGTCGGTGCCCACGGATCTCGGCCTCGTCGCGCACGCCGCCGAGCGACATGCGCACGAACTCGCGTCCAGTCGCGCGGGCGATCGACTCGCCGATCGAGGTCTTGCCGGTTCCCGGAGGTCCGATCAGCGTCAGGATTGCGCCTGACTTCGGGTCGGCCTCGATGCCGCGGTCCTCG